>NZ_SJCY01000009.1 GCF_004354365.1 Pedobacter changchengzhani | reverse complement strand
TCCTACCGTGAGCTGATACGCTCCCTTTACCCCTTTTTGGTACGTGGGTGCAAACGTAAAACCCAGTATGGTAAAATTTACGGGTTTTACTATTCCGCTCTTCGCTACGTTTACTTTCAGCTTTAGGTGTCTTACCAAGTACTTGGTGATTGCTTTGCTTATCAGTTTCGCATCAGAGGGAAGTCTGCAGTAGATACTGAAATCATCGGCATAGCGTACAAATTTTAGCTTTCTGCTTTCCAGTTCTTTATCCAACTCGCTGAGCAGGATATTGGAAAGTAAGGGGCTTAAAGGACTGCCCTGCGGTACTCCTTTTCTTCGTTTTACTAATCTGCCTTTGACCTGTATCGGCGCACGCAACCATTTACGGATTAACCGTAGGGTAACGGGACATTTTACCTTTTGGTATATTTACAGACGGGAATACACTTTGTTATGCCAACGGCGGACAAAATGGAATTGAGCTTATATTTTCCGGTTGGTTTGCCATTCCAATTTTGTTAATCTTTAGTGCTATTTTTAGCTTTGTATATTCCAAACAAAATACGCACTACTGCTAACAGCTAGTTTAAGTTAAGCCTCGGGTGGAGTGCGAGCACGAAAAATTGAAGTTATTTACTAAATTTAGCGGTTTAGGCTCTGTTGTGCAGATAATTTTCAGGCTCAACTTAAACCAGCAAAACGTTGTGTGATCTGCTAACCAAACTGCTACCTAAAAATTAGACTATACATAAACAAATGAAAAAATAATTTTACCTTATAGGGATTTTACTCTTAATACTTGCCTTTATAGATTTGTTTATTGTTGGTATATTGATGTATGGTTCTTATGTTTTGGGACGGATTAGTGTTATTCTAATTTATGCTATCAAAACAAAAATTTTGCATAAAAATATTTACAGTGGTTTTATTACCTATAATTTTGTATTTTGGAATGATTCTTCTTATTTTTCATTAACTAATAGCAAGTATAAACAATGAAATATTTAATTGTTCTTTTATCATTTACTTTTGCTTTGCAATCTTGTGAAAACAAAACGCAGAAAACAAATAATATAACGCAGTCAAAAATCATTGCCACTGACGTCGCAAACGAAAATTCGTATAGAGAAACTAACGATGAAACTGCAGGAGATGAAAATAATCCTCAAGAACCTCAAGAACATTATCCAAAAACAGGAAATAAAGCATCCGATTTCCTTCCTATCTTAGGTATTTATGAAATTCAATATGAGGCAAAAGGCGATTTAAATAAAGATGGCAAAGATGACATTGTAGCTGTATTAGTTCATAAAGAAGTAAAAACAGCAGAAAGACCAATGTTAATTTTATTGCAGAATAAAGATAAATCTTATCGTTTAGATAAAGTTTCTAAAATTGCATTTCCAATTGAATACAATGAATTCGATTTTAAATTTTATGATACAGAAGACATAAGTATTGAAAATGGAGAATTGTATATTAACTTATATAGTATAGGATCAAGTGGCAACATTTTTGGTTCTTTTAAATATATTGAAAAAGATTTTGTTCTTACAAAAATAGAAGCATTTTACAGAGGTGCTGGTGGAAGTTCAGGACTCGTGTATGATTTTTCGAAGGACGAATTAACAACAACCGAAACCAATACGATGGAAGAAAATATGCCATCAATAACTGAAACTATAAAAACTAAAAAGCAACAACATTTATTTGAAACCACATCAATTACTACCTTTTTTAATAAAGATGAATGAAAGCACAATCGCACACATCGGTTTGGCAATATGGCGGGTTTAGTGCTAAATCGAAGATTTGTGCTTCCTTTGAAGTTCAGTGATAATAGAAAAGTTTAGCTTTTTAATCCGTCACATCTCCAAGCAGAAAAACGTTAGCGTTCTGCGATAATTTTAAATACTGCCGTTAAAAAAAAAGCTATGAAAAACATAATTCTCACACTACTTATACTTTCCTTATGTACGATATCATTCGGACAAAAATTAACAATAAAGAAAGCCACCCTTGATAGAAGAATAGTTGATCATCATGATGATGAGGTTTTGGTGGAAGGTATTCTAAATGTTAAATATGAGGTTTATAATAATACAAACGATACTATTTATTTATTTAATAGAAGTGTCGAACCTTTTTTAGATGAAAAACCATTTCAACTTGTGCAAACTCAAAGTTCAATTGAAAAGTTTAGTAAAGATTGTAAAGGTAGATTTGTATATAATCAACCGCCAAGTGCTTACTATTTTAAAAAACTAAATATTGAAGAAGACATTACTACAATTCCACCCAAAGGGAAGGAAAAAATGAATATTACTAGATATGTAGATGAAGGACTTTGCCCTTTGAAAGGAAAAAAATTGAACTGAAATTAGTATATAATTTAGTAATGTCCAATTACAGTAAAACAGAGAATTTGACAAAAATTAAAAATTCAGAAGAAGCATTGAAACTTTTAGTAATGCAGAAAGAAATTATTGCTACTAATAGTATAATTCAGGAAAGAAAGCAATTCATTTTAGAACTAGACAATAGTATAAAATACCTTAAAAACAATGTTGAAAATTTGACTAGTAGAAATATAGAATTTGACTATATAAGCAAACGTTCTTTTACAAAAAGAAAAATTCAAAGTAATACTGTCTATGTGAATAATTAAAAAACTACCCGATAGCTCGAATTTTTAATCCTTGTCCAATCACGTATAACCATCTCGTAATTCCTACATTATTGCCACCGCTCACATACAAAAACGTTAAGTAATATAGTACAAAGCCAACAAAAACTGAATTATGAAATTTACTTTTTTTATTTTAAGTCTAATAATAATTAGCTTTTGTTCTTGTAAAGAAAATAGGAAAGTTGGTACTACACAGACAAAAGTTGCATCTAAAAATAATAGTACGAAAATCAAAAAAGTAAGTGAAAAGGAATTGACGTTTGAGGAAACTCAAGACTCTTTACGAAAATTAATTCTTAACTCGAAACCTAATGAAAACTTGAAATCTAGTATTTTACAAGAATTATATATTAGAGGCCTTGTAAATGAAGAACACGGCAAAATTAAATTTGACCTTCCTTTTAATCTACACGGATTTGATTGTGGAGCACCAGACTGTTATTCTACAGACCTAAAATTTGAGATTGAAGCTTAAAAACCGATTGAATTTCCAAAAACAATACATTTTACATTATTAACACACGGATGCGGACTTGAAAAGGAAATATTTAAAAACGGCATATTTGAACTTGTTGAACAGTCATCAAATTATATCAATTATTATTCGGCAAAACAGAAGAGTAATTTGATTATTCGCGGAGACACAAAAGAAATGTATTATTTTCCCGATACAAAGCCAAATTCACTAAAAGTAAACCTAATTAATAAGTTAATTGAGGATTACAATGAAGAAAATCCGAATTTTGTAGCCCCATATCAGTCAACAACAATGACGACAAATGAATATGAGAATTTTATACCAAACTAATAAATATGTTACCTAATATCGGGTTGGCTAAATGGTGGGTTTAGTGATTATTGAAAATTCCTACTTTCTAATTCTTTAAAATCGCCAAGCCGAAAGTCGTCAAACTGTCTAAAAACCTCCAAACAAGAATTTCATATACGGGTACCTATCTTACAAAATCTTGGTATATTAGTTCAAGAATCAATCAAATTGAATATTAATGAAAGTACAATCTGCCGACATGGGTTTTCCGAAATTGCGGAATATTTGGTAAATTCAAGTTTATCTTTCGCAAGAAATTTTATCTTTAAAAAATATCGGTTCCGAAGTTTGTAAGCTTGCACAGACACAAGAAGTTAGCCGTAATTTTTAGCCCGTGAAATTAAAAATGAAAATGGAACACATAAAAATATTTGCTTTACTTGTAATAATTTGTAATGCTTTTACAAATTGTAAAACTGAACAAAAAAAAAGCATTAAAAATGAGCAACACAAAATCGCAGCGTTTAAGGAGTATGCACCGGCTGTAGAAGACACCTTAAATAATCGGTTAAGACTTGGTTCTACAAAACTAGCAGATACCTCCGAACAATTAAAATTTGAACCCATTTTTAAAAAAGAGTTTGAAAAATTTAAAGAACTATATAACGACCAAATTGATACAAGTAAGAAGAGAACAATTCAATCTTCTAAAATATTTAGTGTAAAAACAAAAGATAGTTTGTACAATTTCGAGCAGGATACGCTAAATTATGATTCCTTTTATTATTATGATGGTTTTATAAAACCATTGGATTTGTTTTTAGTTTATTATGCTGATAGCAGAAACGAATTAGGAATTTTTTATGCCATTGATGGTAAATCAAATAACTTCTATGAAATCTCATCACCATTTGATGGAGGTTTAATTAAACCATTGGTGTCGCCAAAATTAAAATGGCTTTTATATTATGTAAACAACGATTATGAAACAAAGATTTCCTTTATATCACTACTAAAAATAGAGCAAAAAGAAACGAATATCAAATACACTGATTATTTGGGTTATAACTCAGATAAATGGCAAATTGACGATGCAATATGGATCAACGAAAACACCTTTGCTTTAAAAGTATTTGACAAATACTATGAAACTATGCCAAACCAAATGATAGAAGAAAGACATAAAAACATCCGCTATTTAAAAGTATCATTTTGAAAATAGTTGATCATATACCTTCTTTAAGTTCTTCCCTTTTATTATTCAAAAAATATAATTACAAGCAAAGAAAATTATTTGCCTGATACTTCAGGAAGTATTTTTATTTGCTAAATCCTTATTTTACAACTTATTTTAGTGTAGTATTTCAAAACACCAAACAAATAGATAGCTAATGAAAACTGTAATTATGATCTTTTTTTAATCGTAAATCAGATTTCTTTAGCGCAAATTGTTAAGGATTTGGACAGAGATGGAGTTAAAAACAGTAGAAGTTGGAAGTAATATTTATCGCATATTTTCATTTTTCGACAAAGGAAATCTTGTGGTTCTTGGAAACGGTTTTCAGAAGAAAAGCCAAAAGACACCAAAACAGGAAATTGAAAAGGCACTTAAAATAATGGAGGAATATCAAAATGACATCTAAAAAGAATATTACAACACTTGACGAAATCCTTGACAAGAAATATGGCGAAAAAGGTAATCCGAAACGTGAAGAATGGGAACAACAATTTGAAGCTTTCCGCCTTGGTGCTTTACTTGAGGAAGCCCGAACAAAATTGGGAATGACACAAGAACAACTTGCGGAAAAGTGTGGAACGAATAAATCTTACATTTCAAGAATCGAAAATGACGCTTCAGACATCAGACTTTCTACTTTAATGAAAATCATCCAGAAAGGTTTGGGCGGACATCTAAAACTAACTCTTCAAGTTTAATAAAATAAGTACTAGCTATAACAGCAAATTTTTTCAAAAAAATGGCTAACGGTGGTTTATGTCAATTCATCAGTAATTTACTAATTTAGCAATGCTTTACACACAATTTTGCAAAATATAGACAGTATTATAAAAAAACAAAGTGGATAGAAAGGAACAGCCCAGAATTTGGAAAGAAAAGGAGCGAGAAAAGAAATTATTAGAAAGTTCAATGAGTGAAAATATAAGAACTTCAACACTTGCTAAAATTCAATTGAACTTACCTATTTTTCAAGTTTCAAAAAATGAAATTTTAAATTTTGAAGCGCCTAATTCATTTGAAATTTTGCAGAAAATTGAACTGAAAATAATAGAATTAGCATATAAAATAAAACCTACCAAAGTTGATTGCTTTGGAGTTGAAGATGAAATTATTAAAACTTTATCCTTCCCACTTAAAGCTGTGTACTTCACTTACGAATTTGAGGGGCTTCTTTCACTTGGAGATGCCGACAAAGAGTTTTACTATGAAAATAATTTAGAAAAATCAGAAAAAGAAAATTATTTTAATGAACTCATTAGTTATTATTTGGCGATGCAAAATCCAAAAATGATTTCATTGATAGAAGATGGAAAAAAAGCAAAAAGAGAAAAAGACTTTGACAAAATTAGTGACAATATTGAAAAGTTAGAAAGTGAAAACGATGAATCGAAGATAAATTATATAAGAAGAAATTTAGAACACTTCGAATTAAAATAACTATCGCACACAGCAAATTTTCGAAAAAATGATTAACAAACAGCAAATATGAAATTTATCTACTACGGTTTATTTTTCACAGTTATCACGCTTGCAAGCTGCACAAACACACCTAAACAAAGTGACCCAATTCCAGCTCACGATGAATTTACAATAGAATCGAAACAAGTTGGAGAGAAAAGAGCAATTAATGTTTGGACACCGCCAGAATATAAAACGAGTACAGATTCTTTACCAGTGATGTATATGGCAGACGGTGGAATAATAGACGAAGATTTTCCGCATATTGCAAATACATTGGCTGAACTTATAAAATCAAAAAGTATTCCCCCAATGATTTTAGTCGGAATAGCAAATACGCAACGCAGAAGAGATTTAACAGGTTTTACAGCAGTTGCAAAAGATAAAGAAATCGCCCCGATTGTTGGTGGTTCAGAAAAATTTAGAGCATTTATTAAAGAAGAACTTTTTGCTGAAATAAATAAACGATATAGAACTACAAATGAAAAAAGTATAATTGGTGAATCATTGTCTGGCCTTTTTGTTGTTGAAACATTTCTTTCAACACCAGATATGTTCGACAATTATATTGCGTTCGACCCTTCATTATGGTGGAATGATCACTATTTAGTGAAGACTGCAAAGGAACATTTAGCAAACTTTCCAAAAACCGAAAAAAGAATTTGGTTTGCTGGTTCAAATGCAGAAGATATTTCGGCTTTTACACAAGAATTAGCTGAAATATTAAAAACAGAAAATATAACGAACCTAAAATGGAATTATTCGCCAGAACCGAGAGAAGAACACAATACTATTTTTAGAGCTACAAAAGTGAAAGCTATAAAATGGACATTTGAAAAAAAATAAAAACCGCACGCTAACAACAAATTTACGTAATAAAGTTTACCCTTCGTTTCAATTATTTAATTCCTAAATTTAACGCAGAGATAACTCGTTTTCCAACCAAAGTAAAAATTTGTTAACCTTTGTAACTCTAAATTCCGATTGATCATTTTCAGTAAGGCTTATTAAATCAATAATTACTAAACAATTGCGTTCAGCGATGCGATGAAAAAAACAAACAATGGAACAGAACAGTTTTTATGCTACTGAAGTATGGCTTATTAGTGGTATTTTTAACAGTTTGCCCGGGATATTAAAACTCGATGGAAATAACTTGGTTTTTACTGCAATAGGCACAGGAACATATTGGCAAAGTGGATTAAAAAATATAGAAAGAAAATCGGGAAATGAAAAATTCTGCGCATTGTTAAAGCAAAATAAACCGGCACAGCTTTTTAATATTGACTTGGGTGAGATCCAAAAACTATCTTTTCCATTTATTTACTTTTCGGCAGGTGCACACATCACTTTGCACAATCAGAAATATCGCCTCAGTTTTATCGAACCGAACAATACTAAACTGCCATTTATAAGTACGGATAAGTATGAAAAAGTAAATTTAAGAGCCGTTGAAATCATTCAGGATATTAGTCATGCAAGGGCAGTTGGCAAAAAATGGAAAGCACTTTTGCCACAATTGTAAAAAAGCACTCAGCATTATATACCAGATTCCGAATGCCAAGATTTAAAAATAAGCTATAAATTTCTCTGAAGATAATTAACGATAATTATCGAAGCTTCAACAGCCCAAAATTTAATTTTGCGGTTTAATGACTTTTTAAATTATTGATTATTGTAACTTTAAAAACAGACGAGGCAGTACAGAATTCTACTATGCTGTGGCTTCTTGCAATCAACTCGCTGAGATGAATGCTTAACTTTAAAACATAAATCATGGAAATTAAATCATTTGCAAACAACCTAGAATTTAACGAAGACCGTATTTTAACCAATGTTGTGATTGAAACGCCATTTTCGAAAGAAATTAGAATTTTATTGAAAAATGGCCAGGTGATGAAAGAACACAAAACGCCATATTCAATTACGGTTCATATTTTAAAAGGAGAGATAGATTTCGGTGTAGATGGTAAAATTCACACGTTAAAAGAAGGGGCAATTGTATCATTAGAAGGAAATGTAAAACACGATTTACATGCAAAAGCCGACAGCGTGGTGCGCTTAACTTTATCCAAATTAGATAAATTTGAACGTGTTGAGGAGGTTATTAAAAACGCTTAAAATGAGAGACATTGCAACTCGAGAGGATATTCGAATACTCGTTCATACCTTTTATGCAAAAATTAGAAAGGACGAATTATTAGGCGTTATTTTTAACACCCATATTCACGAAGATGCATGGCCACCTCACCTTAAAAAGTTGACCGATTTTTGGGAAACTAATTTATTTGGAGTTCCAAAATATAAAGGCAATCTAACTCAAAAGCACATCAATGTTGATAAAAGTTTAGATTATACAATAGATCAAGTTCACTTTGGACAATGGTTAAACATTTGGTTTGAAACTATAAATGAGCTATACGACGGTGATTATGCACAAAGAGCAAAAGACGCAGCACGTAAAATGTCAACCGGTCAGTTTTTAGCCATTTGAGGTAAAAGGCCACAAAATGTAATGAGTTGAAATGACTTTTCCATACTAAATTAGTGGTCATTTATCAATAAAAATATTCCGATTTATTCAAGAAAAGTGAGCAAAAAATTGATAATTTTTACAATGAAGAATTAATGGCGAAAGAAATTAAAGTTATTGAATGTCCAAAATGTGGTAGTACTCAAAATATAGAAATAAAGCCAGATTATTATCGCTGTAGTAACTGTAATACCGAATATTTTATCGACAATAACGATGTGAATATCAACTATAATAATGGTCAAAACGACTTAGGTCTTAGCGGTTTAAAAAACAAAAAAACTGGAAGTGTACTTGCCGTTTTAATTGTCATAATTATAGTGATTTTTGTATTATTTCGATTTTTAAGTCCTAATAATTCGGTTAAATACAAGGACGCTCCTATCGTTAATAATTTGGAAAAAGAGACAATCCGTTGGAGCAGTCCGGATCTAGAAACTTTCTTAAACGGGGTAGGGAAACCAATGATATTGGTGGTAGGCGAAAAAGATGTGGATGGATCTAGAGATAAAAATAGTTTTTATGCTGATGTGTTTGATGCAACGACAAATAAAAATATTAAAAGCTCGAAACTAGAAGGAATTACGCAATTATCGTCAAATAATACCTCCATTAGAACTTTTATAAACGGTGACATTTATTTTATCGTTAATAAGACCAATGCTTTTAAACTCGACAAAACCAATTATACTATAACCGAAGTAACAACAAGTTTATTCAAAAATTCTAAAGAATTGAGCGTCGGTTTGGCAAAGATTGAATTTGGAGACCCTGACGAAGGCGATGGTTTTAGGGTACTCACAAATGATGGAAATGAATTTAATTATTACCCAGCTACTGAAAAAATTTACACCAAAGATGAGTTATGGGAAGCTTCGCAGGGGTTTAAGAATTTGGTTGCTAACGCAACTGAAAAATCTGGATTTACCTTTACTTCTTATGTTCCTGGAGGCACTGGTGGCAAAACGCAACTTATCAAATATTTTTATAAAGATAATGGAGGTGGACCAAAAAATAAAGCCAACTTTGGATGGGATAGGCAAGCTTACAAAGACTCCTCTCCTTCTGGTTTCTCTTTTAAAAAAGTACTTTTAACAGATTTCTATAGAAATTTGGGAAGAATTACTTCTTTCTCGGATTTTACGCCAAACCGCGTTTACCTCAAGCCAAAAGTTTTATTTAGTGATGATAAAATCCTATTAATTTTCTTCCCAGCCACAGCGGCCGAAAAGGCACCAATTATTTTACAGTGTATGGATAGTAATACAGGCGCTATTATATTTTCTACACACTTAAATTATAATAGTTATTTAAAAAGAGCAATTCATTACAAAAATGGCATTGTAGCCGAGGATAATCAAAAAGCATATAATATTGGTTTAGATGGTAAAGTGATTAATACTTACAGTTTGTGGTAGTATTTAAGTAACGTACTTTTTTTGGCGTGTATTTTTATTTAAAAATCTGGTAAGATTAATTTTTTAACGTTGAAATATAAAAATTATTTTTAGACCACAGCTTTACACGTTTTATGTTAAATTTTTACATTGCTTATTTTACGATACCAAGAAAACAATATAGTCAATACAACAATAAACGAAACGTTAATGATGGTAAAAAGCTGAAAAAACGCTTCCGAAAAAAACATACTTTCCCCGCCACAATCAACCGTATCTCCCCAAATGGTTGTTCCCACTTGTCCTTCGTACATTTGCCTATCGCAAGCACAATATTCCGGGATAATTAGCAACACGTAAAATAAGAATGAAAATACAAATGGAATTATAACAATTATTCCAATAGTTTTTATGATAATTAGTTTATTACTTAATTTTAGCGATTTCATGCCTCTTTTTGAATCGCATTTGGTTTTTCTGTTTTAACCAACAGCGTAAAAAGTGCTGCCAGCAGCAAAAATAAACTTCCTAAAATCAACGAAGCATTTTTCATAAATTCTAAAAAATAACCTATGTACTCTTTAAAGGTATAATTTTGAAATGATGAAATAATGGGGTCTTCGCCCACATTGGCAAACACCCAAAATACTAAACTGAACAATAAAAAAGGGACTAAAAACCTAAATAAAAAATGAGGTGCAATTATGCCTGTAACTTCAAAAATCATCATCATATAACACCAAACAAATATCCCTACAAATACACCAGGCGTTGCAAAAAACAGCACTAAACCTCCGTAGTTATTAAATTCTTGCAAAGTGAAAATTACAAAAAGATAAATTATAGTTATAATTAATGCAATGAGCAAAGCTCTGCCAACTGGCAATTTTTGTTTCATATTATTTGCTTTTGGGTTTAATAACATAAAATATTGCGCCGCCGTTGCTTAAAAGTTTGAATTTGTGATTAGGATCTTCGTAAAGCTTCAATCCTAAATAGCTAAATGTTTTTGTGTCCTCATAATATCGCATTTCATGCTTAATTTCAATGTTTTCTAATCCTACTTTTAGGTTAATATAACCCGTTCCAAACCACCAAATTTTTCCATCGGTTAATTCTCTAAGTGATTTATGAAAGTAATTTACCTGAATAATATTATCGGCTTTGCCTAAAATTTGTTCTCCTTTTAACTGATTTTGTAGTGTATCAGGTTCATTAATTTCTTGTTCATTATAGTCTTTCAGGTTAGCACCGTATAAGGCATACCACTTATCTTTAATTAAAAACAGAAACTTATCAATTTTTGCTTCCGATTTGCGGTCATCATTATCCCATAAATAATCGTGTGAGATAAACTTACTTACTGTTGCATTAGCATTGAGTTTAAAAAATTCATTTTTTCTAGCAACGCTATCCAGTTTTAAATCGTAATTAATTGGAATATATTTATGTTTAGCTGTATCGCCATCTAAAGCCCAACTTCGGTAGTAATCTTGATGAACTAAATAACCTTTTTGAAAGGAAGTTGCATATTCATTTTGGCTATAAATTAGACTATCGGCTAAATTGCCATTTTGATCTATTTTGTAATAAATATTAGCAGGTTTATCGCTATTAGTAGAGTTAACATGTATAATCACTGCATTTTTAATACCAATTGGATTTTCAAAATATATTTCGTTTGCTTCTCCGTTAAGCAAATGTTTAACTTCATAATGTTGTGAACTCGCGCCACTATCAATACTTTTATACCGGGTGTAGGCTGCTGGCAATTTAGGTTGTTTAATAAAATTTCTAAATCCGTAACCATAAACAATAGTGAGCACAAAGCACAAAATGAGGGTGGCGATTAAAATAATATTCCTTTTGTAAATATTCATTGTGGCAGCTATTTGTAAACCAATTCACTAATATATAAATTAGTTTTTAACCAAATTGATAAGATTATTATTCGTTGATATGGATTAGGTTTTTGTGGCTGGAGGACTATTATTCGTTACTAATTCAAAAAATATTAGGCATCTAAATAACTTTTAGGTTGGTAAGTAACCCGAGCAAAATTTTTGGTCAGTAACTCCGTTTCCACGACTTTTCCACCCTCAAACTTGAGGATTTTCTCTCGCCATATTTCATTTTTACGGTAAAACTGATTTTCTATTTTTAAGAACTGATGATCTTTTTCAAAAACATGATATGCATAATCGAGTTCTTGATTTATTCTCAATTCGCCTTCTAAACATTTTTCGGTAAACCATAAATTAATTTGAAAAGTGTGTGTGGTATTGTTGGTAAACTGATAATCTCTGTAATTGTAAAAAACGGTTGCACCGCTACCAAAAGGTAAAACCCGCCCGTCATCCGGAAATGGATCGAACGAATGGTGGTAACGCTCGGTAACCGTAAGCGGACTGTGCATGACCAGCCAATGAATCAAATTAGATATTTGGCAAATTCCACCGCCAATGCCTGCTCTTGCTTCACCGAAAGACAATTCCATCCCCAATAAATAGCCTTTTTTCTTTGTAGGAAGTCCGACTAGTTTGCAAAAAGAAAAAGTTTCGCCTGGCTTGATCAAAATTCCATTGAGTTTTTTAACTGCAATTTTTAAATTAGTACCCTTGTTAATTTGTAGCTGTGCGTTATTATCGCCCAGTTTTTTTAACAATACCGATTGATGTTTTTTTATCCGATGGGAAAGTTTTTCAGGCGTTCTAATTTTTGCATATTTCTTGTCATCAATATACCATTCTGCCATGCGCTTAACTCGCCTAGCCCAAACGGCTAAGAAATAAAGTATAGGATGCCGTTGGCTTAGTAGTTTGCGTGGTTTCAATGTCTATTCTTTCTTCTTATAACTTTTTACTTCCACCGATTTTCCATTAAAAACTTTATATTCTTTATAATGCACAAAAATATCGTCTTGATAAACTCGTTGTTCTTTGATTAAGTAGAGTCTTCCATTTTGCCACTTATAAGTTTTAGTTCCTTCATTTCCGCTACCATCGGCATCGTACTTAAATACGGTTTTAGTTGGCGCATCAAAAAATGCAACACCAATATCATCCAAAACAAAATTTCTGACAAATTTTGCTTGCTTTAGATCATAGATATAGTAGATATAGCTGTAATCTCCTTTACTCATATCAGGATAATTGATCATAAGTTTCAGATCTAAATAACCATCAAAATTCATATCCTCCAGCTCAACATCTGCTTTTTCATCTACCAAATCAAGTTCTTTGAAGCCAATTATTTTTTGAGGGTTATTTCGGTTATTATCAATGGTAAAAGATGTAATGCTATAGTAAGAAGAAGCCGCCTTCGACATGTCTTCATAATTCGCTTTCTTCTTTGTGATGCTATATTTAAACTTGAATGGATTCAACGCATTGAGATTTTCTCTACAAACCAACTTTACTTTTAGTGCATTTGGAATGCTCGCTTCCATTTTATTTTTGCCCCACGATCCAGAGATAGTGGTTTTGTTAATGGCTGTTATTTTAAAATATCCAGACGATAAAAACTTTTTCTTTTTGCTGTCGTAGGATCTTTCTTGAAGCAACAAATTACCATTTTTAAAAGTGCCATTAAGGTATATTTTACTATCCCTTCCACTTTTTACATAGTAATATTCTCCATCAATAGAATCTTTTTTCTGGATTAAACGGAATTGCATTTCAACAGGATAGGTGCCGATAGTACCTGTAAAATTAATAATGGACGTAACTTTTGGTTCTTGCGCAAAGCTAAATTTCGCGAACAAGAAAATCACACAAGTAAAAAGTAATTTCTGCATTTTTTTTAATTGAATTATTTAAAAACCTGATCTGCCAATAATCCCAAAACAAAGCCACCAATAACTCCAAATGCGCCTACAAGTACAATTGGAATGCCCAAAAGTGTGAACAATTGAGATTGACTTTCTCGCACTTGAATAAAGTACTTAGATAAATCTACGGATGGCAACGGAACCAATTTAGAAATGAAAATTTGTACACTCAATACACTTGAACCATCTTGTAATCGTAATTCATAAATACTAGGTGTTGCGGAAAAAGTATAAATTTCCATCCTTCCTGTTGAGAAATCATTTGATCTTGGGCTCATTAAAGAATTACTCAGGTTTATTTCCTGCTGTGTCGCTTTTTCATAAATGTGGGTGCTAAATTGATCTAGTGGTGTTTTTCTAAACATTTCTCCTTTTTGCCAGATCGAATAAATACCTCTTTTCAAAATCGTAAATTCTCCAGTCTGTTGCAAGTAAGGCATTTCAAGCATCACTTTTCCATTAAAGGCTTTTCTTAAAATCTTAATTCCGTGGTAGAGAATAAATGAGCCAATTGGCATAAGGCAAAAGAAGAAAATTCTTATATAAAGTACTGGCATAGTTTCAAACAAGTTTTTAAATAGTGTATCCATAATTTTATAAAATAGTTCAGTTGTTTATCTGCTTGGATTTAATATTGAGTATTTTAATAATTACCGGAAAAATAGCATCGGTAAATGGTCCTAAAAAAAAGAATAGGCTATGATCAGGATGTAGTAATCCATAAAATGTAATCGCACACTCGTTTTGCATTCAAAATCTGCAGTTTTTATACCTGTCGCCAGTAAATACTTTCCTTTCTTAGAATCTTTCAATATAGAAAAGGTTACTGCACTACCTTTACTCAAGCTGGTAATGTCCTTTAACTCCTGATCAGTTAGATATTCTGCAAAATTTCTGCTCAATTTAATCGTATCTTTTTTTGAGGAATTTGAACAAAACGATAACTCTCTATAAACAAAAGATTTATTATTTTTTGATAAATATTCTGCATATGGTTGATCCGTTAATATAATTTTATCTTCATAAACAGCTTTATATTTATCTAAAATCTTATTTCCAACGACAAAATTTAAAAGAAAAAATCCTCCAAGGTACAACACTATAAAAATTGAGATTTTTTGATTTTTGCTCTCACCTACCATCTTTTTTCTTAATTAGTGATGTACACCAATCAGTTTAATATCGTGCATGTTTCATTTAATTCAAAACTTTTTCAAACGCCTTTCTGGCATTTCCCCTAAAAAAAACTTCGCCACAATATGCGTAACCTAATTTTTCAAAAATGGATAGCATGGCAACATTATCGAAATTAGTATCGGCTTTAATACTGTGAATGTTGTTTTCTAGTGCAAAGTCCTCAATCAAAGTCATCATTGTTTTTGCTAAACCCTTTCCCAAATGTCCCTCATCAATAGCTACACGGTGAAAAACTACGAAATCTTCATTGCTAAGCCATTCGCCTTTTAAATTTGCATATTCGGGTTCATTATTGATTAGGATGGCACAATAGCCCACAATATTCTCATCATCCATCAAAACAAAACCTTGGTTTTTTTCTATATCGTTTTTAATAACAGCCAAATTTGGATAACCATCCTGCCATTGCTTGCTTCCATCTGCTTTTCTTCTAAGAATTGCTTGTTGTAAGATTTCCCAAATTTCTAACGCTTGGAAAATATTGGCTTTTTGTAATGTAACGCTCATTTTGTATTCAAATAAATGCTTTTTTAAATTACTATTGTACTGAAAATAGTTTCTCAACTGACGATAAATCTAATGTTAGTTTTTCATTTTCTGAAATCCCTATCAGCTCGATCTGATTATTATTCATTTTAAACTTGCCAAAATATTTTTTTAGGATTTTATATTCTGAAGTTTTAATATCAATAATAACTGTTTTCCTATCGTATAAATCTTTCATCCAAGAACAAATCATATATTTTTGATGATAGGGAAATAAAAAATGACAACCCCAAACATAGCCCGGAAACTTCCTGTCATCTATAAAAAGATGATGATAAGAATCTCCATGTGGAGGTTCTGAAATGTAAATGATTTTAACTACTGCATCTGCCAATTTTAGCGACAGCTCGAAATCCTCCATCGCAAAAAAATGGGTATCAAAATCGTTATTTATTTCTATTTTCACCATTGATAAATTTCGTTTCTTTTTCTATTTTAATACTGATAAGATCACTGTAAAACTTTAATCAATCTAATGATAAACGTCTATCAGTTTAAGTTTCGCTTTAACCGCCTCGTACTCCGATTTCGTTAATTTTAAATCGTACAGCGAAAACAGCCCTCGCCATTTTATCGCATCTAATGATTGCAGGAAGAGTTTTTTATCTATCGGATTATTACTAAAATCAACTTGAGTTAGTCCTTTTAAACTCGCAACATCTGCGGGAAATTCTGCAAACTGATTTCCATTCAGACTGATAGAATTTAGCTTGCTCAACGTGGAAATGGATGGCGGTAAAGTGGAAAGATTGGTGTATTGAATACCTAAAGTTGTCAAATTTGGAAGCAGATTAAACTGGTCTGGCAAGGATTTTAAATCATTTTTGTAGAGCGTTAGTATCTCCAAACTTGGAATTGAAAATAATTCTTCTGGAAATCTATTAAACTGATTAATGTCCAAAGCAATCCTTTTGAGTTTCTTTAGTTTGGTTATACTCTTCGGCAGTCCAGAAAGTTGATTGTTATCTAATACTAACTTTTCTAAATTGGGTATCAACTCCAACCCATCTGGTAGCGCAGTCAAATTATTGTAGGAAAGGTAAATTGATTTTAAATTGCCATTTGGCGTGGAAATTCTCGGGATCACCTTAAGGTTACAATTTTGCAAGTCTAATTCCTCTAGATTAGGACTTTCATTCAAAAGCCTCTCTAAAAAAGCACTAAATTCAACCTCTTCAAATTCTGGTGTATATTTATTGTCTGCCTTGAATTTTCTTATCGTCTTAAAGTCTAACTTATTCAGTTCTGAAACCCTTCTTGCGGTTAACATCTCGCCGTTAGTGAAGTACAAGCTAATCTGCTTTGGAGCTTCAACCATTGGTGGTGGAGACATCATTCCCTTACTATTTCCTGGGTTGGCCAACAAAACCGTCGATCGTGGTGGTGCAGGATATTTTTCTACTTTTATAACCGGGATAGTGGTTTTAGCTTTCGGGATCTTTTTATTGGGACGTTTTTTCGTTTGTCCGTAAGCTATTGCACTAACGCAGATTAGAATTGACAGCAATATTATTTTAATCTTCATGTTATGTGTATTAAGGTTTTGATTAATTTTTTGGTTGGTATTTTGTGTTTTCCATAAATTTGGTATAGCGTAAATCGTTACCCATTTTAAAGAACAACCAGAAATTGTTTTCCAATTTAGAAGCATACAATAAATGCAACATATTATCATCCATAGGTTCTTCCACTTGTAAAAAGTAAAATACTGATTGTGATTTTATGAGTTTAAACTGATCATTTAAGGTGTGCATTTTTACACCCGATTGAAGTGGAAAATGGTAGGGGAAAAACACCTGATAGTTTTTACCATCCAAAGTAATTGTACCATCTTCATCATAGTATTTATCTTTAAAATCAACTACTTGTAACTCGTTTAACTTACGATCCAATGAAGCATCATAAGAAATCCTTCTTAAAAAACCATCTAGTACATTGATGATGTCTAACTTATTTCCTTGCACGAATGCGGTAGAATTTTGAATCATCGAAGTGGTTTCCATTACTTTAACTTCGGATAAATTTACGCTCGCTTTTACCAAGTGGTAAGCTTTATCTTCGCGAATACCGAAAAGAAAACCACCGGGGATTTCTGTACCATATTTTAAGTACACGAAACTCAGGTTTTTTTCCTTTACCATTGGCAAAAGTGCTGTTAACTTTTTTGCAAACAACACTTCACCGGTAATGGTATTCAATGTAACTACGATGAAAGATTCAGATTTGTTGTTTTTTAAGATGACATAACTCAACTTTTCACCCATTTGAACTAAGCTGATTTCGTTTTCACCTTTCACGTTTAAGGTTTCTGGGAGTGCTATAATTAATTGTTTTTGGATGTTGTATTGTTGTGGGTTTGCGTCTAATTTCAAATGTGTCCAAGTATTGGATTTCCCTATAACGAATAAATCGTCACCCATACTTTTAAAACCATCAATCCTAAATAATTGCTTTTGATCTGGTCGGAAATAATCACTTTTATGTACTTTAGCATTATCCCACTGGATAATTTGATGACCTTCGAAATCGTCAATATTGTAACGTAAAGTTTCTACTGCCAAAATCTTTTGACTCGAATCGTTTCTGCCATAAAGCGCCACATTTGGAAAGCTACCCTTAAAATTATCAGAAATAGTGACTGTTTTATTATTTTTTAGCGGTTCTACATCCAATTTTTCATTTAACGTTTTTGCATACCAATTTTGCCATTGTGTTTTTGTCCAATCCTCCGTTTCTCCCAAATCAAATAAATTCTCAACATAATGTAATGCATCTTTTGCCATCTTATTTATCGGGATTAATGAATAAGTTGGCTGAGAGATATTTTCTCCGTTAGACAACTCGATTTCCATCACGCTTTCTAAAGTGATAGAATCATTGTTATCTACCGCATCAATCCATAGTTTTGTTAAGCCAAAATCGTTATCGTTATAAAACGAATTATACTGTAAAGTATCGGTTTTTTTAGGATTTTTTAAAACCGAAATCATTTTCTCATCCAAAGCTTTCTTTTTTGAAACATCAATAAAAAGATCATTCTCTAAATTGCTCAACCTCATTACATTTACTTTTTGAAGCTTGGTATCGCTCTGCACATAATCTTTTCCACTATCAGAAATAACCAAAATATCTTTTAACCCTAGTTTTTCTGCATCTGCAGGAAGTAGATTTAAGTAATACGCCGATCTTGGAATGATCACATTGCCTTTCGTTTTTACAAAAAGTACGCGTTGTGTTTGTTTACTAAGTTGTACGGTGCGGTAACTTTCTTTAAAGTAGCCATTAAGTTCGGCACTTTCTTGAGCAAAAGAGGTTACGGTAAAACATAAAATAATAAGTGTGAATAATTTGTTCATCGCTTTTAATTTTCTTTTTTCTTATCCCAAAAAGTTTCTATAAAATTAGCTTGGGTACAATCAAGTGCATTTATATCTTTTAGTTTTACCAAACCTTTATTTCCAGTATGGTATTTGTAAACACCGTTTTTATCCTTGAAATAATAATCATAGTTTACTACAATTTCAATTTGTCCACGCCCGCCATCACAAGGTGAAACCACCTGCACAGTAGAACCCAAAAACTCCATACTTTCATAATCTGCCATGCTTTGGATAACTTCATTTTCTATCAGCAATTTATTATCAAAAGCATAAGCCAAAATCAAATTTTTTAAAGGCGATTTGAAATTGATTTCTTTTTCTATTTTTTGCGTTTCAGCATTGTAAAAAGTAATTGAATTCTTTGTTGCGAAAAACATCGAGATGGGGTGACGATATGTCCACAGCGCATTGTTAAAAGTTCTCACTGCATCGCTTCCAACCGCAACTATATTTTCTACTTTCTCAAGAATGCTACCTCCATCTAGATCCCTCACTTTATAAATGTCTTTCCCTACGCTGTACGAACCATCTTCATTAAGCGCAAAATCTTTTATATTTTTTAATTTGGGTAGATCTATTGGATGATTCTCATAAACTAAATTCCAAGGATCATCATATAAAAAACCTTTATGCAAAACCAAACCTGATGGTTCGAGATATTTACTGTTTTCTACCTGGTAAAAATTAACATCACCACCCTGCTCTAAGCTAATTCCTGCCGATACATAAGACCATAAAGCACCGTCCTGAAAATCGAGATAGGTTCTGAAGCTGTTTGGTCTATGAAATTTTAACTTCAAAAAACTTTGCTTCAATGGTCTATCTTTAAACTGAGTGGTTACATTTTCTACCGTTCTAAAATTATCTCTAGTCAGGTAAAAAGTGTTATCGTCATAAATGCAAAACTCATCCGAACTCTCATTTAGCGTATCAATTTTTGCAGTACTTGGGGTTATATTTTTAATAATGGTAACTTCGGCGCTAGATTCATCATAACTATACACCTTGCTTTTATCTTTCAACAAGTATGTAGTCGTTCCTCCGTTAGGAAAACTTGCCATTATAGTTGCATTCTTTGGCATATTTTTAACAGGCGTAAATTTTACCCGCTGCGCTTTTGTGGGATAATATGGATTGTACGCTAATTTTTTCCAAAAGCCATCCATAAAAAAAGTAAAGCCTATCTGCGGATAATTGGTTAGGCTCGATTCAGCGATTTTATCTATTAAAAGTTTATCATCGTAAAAAGTGGATTTTGGGATGTAATAATAAGCGACATCGTTTTTTACAATAACACCATCTTGTGTTTCTGCAACTATTTTTGAATTTGCAGGCAGAATATCTTTTAATAAAATTTTACTATATCCGGCAATGCTTATCTTATTCGGATCTGTTGTAATTAATGCCAAAAATAATTTACCGCCAACAGTCTCCAACTCATACTTTTTTCCAGTATGGTAGTGATAACATTCGCTGGCTTTGAGCAATTGGGCGGTAAAAATAAAAATGAAGATCAAAACGATATTTTTCATAATGCTATTGATAAACTTTATCTGCTAATTGCCTTTAATTTTTAAATCTGTGTGGTTATTCAAAAAATACTTCAACTTATTTTCGAATTTGCCACTAGATACTTTTTTAATAATTTTTGTATTTCCGCTGGGCGTAACCTTTAGTAAGGCAACGCTAACTTTGATTTTCTTCTCTGCAATTTCTTCCAATTTAACTTCCCAAACGGAAGTTATGATGGCATTTGTGGTTGGTTTGATATAGTCAACTTTTAAATAATTATCAGATATATTGGCACCATATTTTTCGTTATAGATTTTGATATCGAGGTCATACTTGCCGACTTCGTTTGTATTATCAACCAAATCCGCAACCGAAACCAATCGCTGAAAATCGTCAAGTCTATCTATTACAACACCGAACTTTTTATTAATTGTGAAAGATGTTTTCTGCGCATAACAGAAGCTGGAGATAAAAATAGCAGTGGTAAAAAAGATGATTTTCATAATTAAATGTGTGGTTATTAATTTATAAAATTTAATATACCTCTAAGATATATCTTAGTTATGGGTTATTATGAAGAACTTATTATTCGAGTGGAAGACTCACTTATTCGCCAACTTTCTACTTATTTTCGTTCAATTTCAAATTTAGAATTTCAATAAAGTTCTTCAATTTTCGAGCTGATTTTACTGCCTGCGTAGTTATCCCGCAATGCGATGTGTAAGAAACTTCAATTTTTCACCATCAAATATGAACGTCCACATTTGCGCATATTCATCACATACTTCTTCCTCATCGGGATGAGTTTTGCGGTATTCATCGCTTGAGTTTGTACCATATTGAAAGTAGACTAAATCATTTTTAATCGCAATAATATAGATGTAGTAGCACCCATCGTTTGGTGGTCTTTTTTCGTTCTTGATTTGATCTTGGTTTCTTAGTAAACCTAAATTCACATCAGCAAATAGGTTATTAAATTCTAACATATCTGTCATTTCATAAATGCGATTGAAACTTCCCGAAAACATTTCTTTAGTGATTTCGCCACCGTTAGTTTTTCTTTTTCTATCGAAAAGACTATCCACTTCAAAAAAATTAACCATTGAATCCGCCAAGGGAAAGTCGAAAAAACTTAAAATCTCGGTTTTATTTTTTGTGGTCATTGCACTCCTGAATTTTTTAATTTCGGAAATTATTTTTTCCCGATTGTTATCAGTTTGAGGTTCAATACCTGGCGATAAAACTGTTGCAGTATCTTTCAAATCTGATACTTTCACTTTTTCCTTTACCGTTTGTGTGCATGACCCCAAACCGAGGATTGCCATCATAAATAATAAATTTTTCATTGTCTTTTCTCTTCAATTAAATTCGCCAACTCATCTACTTCCTTACAACTATCTAATAAAATGGGTAAGTAAATTACCTCATTTAGCTTTGTATCTATACAGATAAGATTACACCCAATGCTAACTTTTTTTAAACTTACTTTTTCAATATTTGCATACGGAAGAAAATAGAATTTTGTATTGATATAAAAGCCTAAACCTATCCCCGTAATATTTCTGCCAGTAACATGTTTACGCACATCGCGATAGCTCAACCCATCTTTTTCAAATCGCGATTGTACACGAGTGACTAGAAAACATTTCACGGCAAACCACAACGCGTAACTACTTCCTAAAATTGCTAGTATTGCAAAAATCAAAGCTGGAATTTCAAACTGCTGGTGATTTAATAGTGTATAAATTCCAATTAACATTCCAAAAGCACCGAAAAAAACCATAACGCAACTCACAGTTACTAACCTGCTATTTGAGATTAGTACTACATCATCGTTATCCGTTGGTACACTTATTTTTATATTTTCCACGGCAGTATTTTCATTTTTATAATATCCAACCTAATCTCTCCTATAATCCAAACCTTCATCCGTCTCAAAAAAATAAGGCTTATGTTTTGGAATTTTTTGATGCGTAATCGTACTCGGCATTTCATCCAACATGGTATTTACATCTTCAAAACGCACTATGTTTTTTAGATAATCTACATCTATATAAGTTTGTCCGCCTGCTCCTGCAGAAAATAAACCGATAGAAATGAGCACCAATTTGTTGTCGATAAATTTATAAGTATTAAACTGATTGCCAGTTGGACCACCATAGCCAGTTAAGCTAACTTTTAATTTCGCGCTATCGATCTCTACACTTACGTTAAGGTATTGTTGATAATCGCCTTGGTATGCCGGAGGAACAGTATTTAATGAGACGCCATATAATTTGTAACCGCCATTTTGTTGTTTTAAAAGCACCAAAGTTGGACGAACATCGGTACTATCATTTTTATTTTGGAGCGTAACCACCACGTCTTTCAAATTATCGTTATCAAGTAAGCCTTCATCTTCCATCACTATTTTATAGGGCTCGATGATAAAATCTTTTACCGAGTTGCCTGTTTGTGGAAACTGCTTTTGCTCATAAATGGCTTGTGAATCTTCAGCTTGTGATGTATCTCCGTTCGTTGTGTAATCTGTAGTGTCTAACTTTTTTGCCACAGCCAAAGTATCACTAATATGAATTTGGGGTTTCATACCTGCACCAAACCAATTCATCTTGTAAATTAAAAGACTGGCTAGAATCAATATAAAAGCTAAGACTGCAAATATAATCTTTGTCGATTTTTTCATTGTTTAAATCTTCTAAATTTTTGGATTATCCATAAAATTATTTTAGAGCTTTTTTTCATTTAATATTTAATTTTGGTCTAATTAAATAAGTTGTAAAATATTCACCCTCGCTTAAAATTTGGTAGTCACCATTATTCGGTTTGTAAATTTTGTATTTGAAGGGTTCTCTTACATATTGGTCTGGATACTCTATGGTCACTTCCTCTTTAAAATGCAATGTTTTTTTCGGCAATTGTAAATCATAATAGGCTGTTCCCTCCCATCGCTTCCTACCCAAACCACCGCCTGTCCACATTGTTGTGTATTTGCTTAACTTCCAGACAGAGGTATCCATCCATTGTTCTTTTTGCACATAAACACGTTTAACAGTAGAAGATTCTTTAACCGTATCTTTACCTAAAGACTCATACCTTACCTCTAATTTGTTGATGGGATCATTTAATTTGGTCCAATTTTCTTCGACAAAGATGGCATGGAAGCCTTTGTCTTTAAAGAAAATTAAGTGATTCAACTCCTCTCCATTTTTTAATTGAATGATAGCTGAGTGTACGTAATTATCTGCTGAAATCATTTTTTCGACTTCTTTGGAGTCGTAAACCTTGTTAGGTTGAAGGTTTTTAATAGGCTTCCAAGTGGTGTCGCTATCTATCAACCAAGTGTTGTAGGTATTGGCTCCGATATCTACAATGTAACTGTTAAAAGTTTTATAAAAGTGCTTATCATCCTCTCGCTTATAACTAAGCTTTAAACTATCGATCACTATGCCTCTTAAATTGATTTTATACCAAGTTTTTTGCACCAAAATATCATTGTCGTTTTGTTTAGCAACAGCAATAATTGCGATGGTACTGTCATTTAACTGAAGTAAAGGTTCAGCGCCAAAAAAATCAACGACTTCATACTTATCGTCTTTTAAATCCGCCAAAGCTGAATAATTGCGATAAGCTTTAGGCAAGCGATCAAGTTTTAAGATGATATTTTGATAATAAAGGTTAGCATCTGGCAAAATAATTATCGCAGTTATACCGGTAATCCATAAAATTATTTTAGTGCTTTTTTTCATTTGTTTTAATTATTTAAATCTCTATGATACCAACCTGCTAATTGGTCGCCACTTGATTCACTATTATATTCTACCCGTGTTAAATGTGTAGCATCTGGATATTTCAAATAGAAAGTCGTTTTATCATAATTATCCCGATCGGGAGATGTAACCGTTAGTACGCTTCTTTCTGGTTTTGTATAATAATACAACTTATAACGAAGCAAACTCCTTACTTGCTCATCGGCGCTGTAATTGTCTCCATATTTCTTTTCAAAGTAATAAGTGATGTGTAATTTTCCATCTTCATATACCTCAACTTTGGTTACTTTTTTATCAATCACATCTTTTATAACAGCGTGATAGTCTATCGACATTTTTAACTTTAACGTGTCGTTTTTATAAGCTTTTAATACTACTGGCTTTTTGTCTTTATTGAAAAAAATGGTATCCAAAACCTTTACATCGGTAGCCCGGTTGTAATTAATACAAAAACTGGTATCTGCACCATTGAAACATTTTCGTTCGAGCACCTCGCCATAACGATAATAGTAGGATGTGTCTATGAGTTTGTCTTTCAAAAAAGTTTCTTGCGATTCTAATTGACCATTAAGCCGAAATTTGGTTGTTAGACCATCTTGATGGTTGAGTTTGTAGTTAATTGTTTCTGTTAGTTTATTACCACTGTAAACTTTCTCCAACCCCTCTCGTAAACCGTTTTTATAAGGTGTCACTTTCCACAATCTGCCGTCCTCCCAATAAGATTTCCATTCGCCTTCTCTTAAATCTTTTTTATAAAAGCCAGTTTCTGTCAATTTATTGTTTCTAAACGTTTTACTCTCTCCTTCTTTTAAACCATCGATAAAGGAACTTTTTTCCGTTTGATACCGATTCAATTTAATTTCATAATTTCCCGCTAATGGCTTGCCCGTTTTTTTAAGGAAAGCTTTTTCAGCAAGATATAAATATTCGGTATCTTTCAAATCGATCTTCACAAATTTTTCCTGAGCTGAAAGCAATGTTGGAATACAAAAGAGAAGTGGTAGAAGTAGCGTGATTTTCATATCAAATTTTCCGTTATCATTTTACACGATTAGTTTAAGAATTTTCCATTTTTATATTCAAAGAAAACCATTTTATTGCCATTAAATAGTTGCCACCAAAGTCCATCTGGTTTTCCGTTTTTATAAATCTCGCACTTGATTGGCCGATAGATTTGTGTTAACGTTATCCCTTCCCAAATTCTTAGTGGCTCCGCAGGGTAATAATACCAAATGCCTTCTTTTTTACCATTTATAAAGTTTGCTACCACATAATCGATATGATTTAAGCCAAAATAATAATCGGCACTTGCCATTCCACCGGAGTATCTTTTGCTATTGAGGTCATATATTTTAAAAAGCCCGTTTGCTGGTTTGTCTTGATATTTCACTGTATCGACACAATCTTCTTTAACATACGCTCTTCCGCTGTAATAAATCTTTACTGCAGGTTTTAAAGTTGAAATTTCTACTTGCTCAAGCCCGTTTTTGTCCAATTTCAACTCATAATATTTTTCATACTGCATGCAGTTAAACATGCCAGTCAATTCATAGCTTTTAACCAAAATCGTATCTGCTATTTTAGAAGTTTCAATATTCTTAACCTCTTGTCCAAATAGATAACCAGGCAGAATAAAAAGCATGAACATTATAGGCCTAATTCTCATTTTTTTGTTGGGATTAAGTCGCCCTTATAGTTATATGTTTTTTCATCTAGGATATATCTTCTATCTTTTCCATCGCCCTTGTCATCAAAGAATTTCACATTTTTCTGCGGAAAGGTGACCACATACTTCCCTTGCTTATTTATTAAAAAAAACATTTCATCTTTTTGAACAAATGAGAAGCCTTCATTAAAACTTGTAGCATGTTGGTATATAGCAGGCAGAGCTACTTTGCCACTGGTATCTACAAAGCCGTAGTTCCCAACATCGTGCTCATTTCGAAGCAAATTAAATAGTGATAAATCTTCTGTAAAACTGTGGATCTGGCGGTAAAATGCAGGCGTGAGTATTTTTCCCTCACTAGTCATTAAACCACGAAGTTGCCCTACTGATTCTTTTGCCTTTTTTTCGTAATAAACAATCATCGGTGTAGAACCCGGTAAATAATACAGGCCATTATATTTTACGGGAAGTACAGTTTTTCCATCTTTGTCTACCAATCCTTTCAGCCCATTTTTTCCCACCACAAGTATGCCCGGCAAATCATCATAAAAATCAACGTCCATGAGGTCTGTCAATTGTATTTTATCTCCCTCTATATTATATAAATCCACTATTCTGGCGTTGTCCTTCATATCGTATGCCATAAAAACATTATCTTTTTTTGCGAGGTTCAGATACTTGAAAGGTACAATCGTTTTGCTGTTGTTTTTCAACAAACCCACTTGTCTGTTTTCATTTTCAAATACCGAATACTCTTCAGTGTACTTATGTCGAAATGATAATCCTTCAGGAATTTTAATCAGTTTTTTAGCCGCAACATCTAGATAATAGGTTTGTCTTTTTCTGGAGTTAGGGTCTATTTCTTCTTCGAAATAAGAATTTCCTTGATCTACAAGTTTGTTGTATTCAGCATTAATAACGATGTTTCCTTTTTTATCTACAATTCCATATTTGCCGATATCTTCCTGATGGAAAACGCGATATTTTGAATCACTATCATCTTTTGCTTTTGTGATTACACTTGCATTTAGGGTATCAATTTTTGTTGCAATGAAAACATATAATTTTTCAACGTCATCATCAAAATACATTTTAATCTGTTGCTTTTTAACACCTAAAATGCCTACGTATTTTTCATTAATGCTATCCATCTTCCCCATCACTTCACTATCCTCAGCGTTTTCATCAACTTTCATAATGTCAGCGTTAAAGTCATTTACTGTCGCTAATAATTCGAAAACATTTTCGGGTATTTTATCGAGCGCAGTCAAAGCTTTTTCTTTATCAGGTGCCTTAATCGCATCACTTAAAGTGCTTTTTAACAAATTTAAATCAAATAGTGTCTCGTTACTTAATCCCCGATTTGGATAGCTATAATAACCATGGCTATCCATTAAAATACCTTCTTTATTTACAGCCTGACAACCTAATATTTTTGGGGCCAATGCACCAGGTAAACTTAAGTGAACTACACTTTTATAAATGGTATCAACCTCAATTTCAAAATCTTTATAATTTGTTTTTTTAATGTTTCTATTAATGGTTAACGTTTCAAATTTGGTTGGATAATGATAAGAAGTTTGTACAGCTATACTGTCTGGCGTACTTAACTTTATTGCATTTGCTATCAATTTATCTCTACCCAAATACGCATTTGTGATGGTTTGGCTTAAGTTTCTATCCAACAAGAAATCGCTGTCCTCGGCAGTAGAAAATCTAAATTCAGAATTCGGAAGTGCATATTTTTGCGTGTAAAGAAGCGTTTCGTTATACCTTAAAAAGGACTGTTTAATGCTATCGACATTGGTTAAAGTAAACTTTTTAGCCTGCTCTAATTTATGATTGTTAGTTTCATCATTATCCGTTGGCGACAGCGAAAAATCTTCATAAAAAACAATATCTTTCACGCTATCAATTCTTGTCTGAAGATACAACGTGTCTTTCGTCAGAGCAGTTTTTAAATCGCCTAAAGATTTACCTTTCAAATAATCTATGTAAGCATTTTTATCTTTAAAATCGGAAATGCTTTTTTGGGCACAAGATGTGAGTGTTACCGTAAATAGAAGCAAAATCAATATAAATAATTTGGGGATTTCCATTTTGGCATTCTTGTCTTTGAACTTCATATTATTAATTGGGTTATTATATCTTGGCTGATTTAATTCTTTGAGAAATCGAGAGGTAAAATGACGCACAACTTATTGTCTTGGTCAAATTGCCTTTATTCTTGTATCTCCTATCCGTTTTGAATGGATCGTAATCATATTTAATTTCCTTTTTTCCGAATGACATAAACGCCTTTTTTCCCATTTTCGTGAACGTTTATCCCATAATCATAAGTAAGAAAACGTAAAGCACTCTTTTTTAAAAATTTCTCTGGTAAACTAAAAAGAAACAGATCGGTTTCAGTTTTTTCGCTAAATCCATTAGACTTGATGGCATTGTTTTTAAAATTTAGAATATCCCCATCTATATTCAACTCATAAAAAGCAGTTCCATAAAATCTTGTGGGAATACCAGGATTCATATAACCATCGGAGGTGGACATTTCTTTTGAAAACGCAAGCGTTTTAATTTCTCCAGCCTTTTTGTAGGTAAGCGCTTGATCTGGAAAAAATGAAGCTTCCGCGGAAGTATATGGCGTAATGTATTCATCTGTATAACGGTGTTCATTTGAATAGGTCAGATTTGTAGCATCTTTTAAAAAATGCTCTTCATACAATTTTTCAGGAATTTCCTTTCTATTTATTTTGCATTTAATTTTTGAGCCGTCGGGATAAATAAAACTTGGTCCCGAACTATCAAATTCGTAAAGTTTTACCCATTTACCTGCTGTTTGAAAATAAACGCACTGTGCTGATTGTAGCTCTGTAATCCAGCCATATAAAACAATGTCGGCTTGTTGATAATGTGCTTCAAACGTTTCAATCCATTTTTCTGATGTGAACGTATTCTCCTTGTTCAACACTTCACTAAAAGGAACAGCGGTTGGCTTATCAGCAGAGAAATCATAAACCTCATTTGATAGTATAACGAAGCAATTGATAGCATCTATAAAATCAGCATCATTCCTTTTATACAGGTTAAGTTGAAAAACCGTGTTGCCAAGACTATCTATTTTAATTGGGTTGAATTCTTGTAAACTTATATAATTACTGACTAGAAAAAAGTTCTTTTGTGGAAAATAGCGCAAGTTGACACCCGATGTTTCTGTAATTCTGTTCATCTTAAATGTACCCCATTCCAAGCCATCACTTAATTCTGGGAATTTATTATACTTGGATTTATTAACCAGCAATTTTGGAGATAGGTTGATTGTGGTACAGCTTTCTAACAGGAAAATTGCAATAAAAGCCACGAGAATAATCAGCAACATATTTTTCATTTGGATAAAATAATTTTTAAAAGCGAAGTTAAAACTAACTCATACCTATTTCCGATATTTATCGTATTCGTCTTTGCTCACTTTCTCTCCATTGATAAAATAATTCGTAAAAACTACCGAGCCATTTGGTTTGTACATGTGGCCTATGCCATGTTTTTTCCCATCAACAAACATAAAATCCATCGTTTTATTACCCATTGCAAACATGGTGGTTAAGCCATCTTGCTTATCGGCTTTATAATTTATCTCTGTAATTACTTTTCCATCTAGCCCGTAAGTTTTGCTTAAACCATCTCTTAAGCCATCTTTATAATTTGTTTCTGTTATTACTTTATCACCACTGTAACTGTACTGTGGGCCATCTTTTTTATTATTTTTATACTCGCTTTTATTGGATAATTGCCCACCGCTATACATCTCGTTTATGCCATCTTGCTTTCCGTTTATGAACTCCTGCCTCAACCAAACTTTACCATCACGATCATAATTTTCTTTCAACCCATTTCTTACACCGTTTTTGTATCGAAGTTTACACTCTACATTCCCTGCTGTAGAATACCAAAAAGCATCGCCTGTAATTTTACCGCTCTTAATGGTGTAAAGCGCAAAGCCACCTTCATCAAAAGGAATTTTATATTTTCCATCCAATACTTTACCATTCAATTTTAGCACCAGTTGCGTACTGTCTGGCGTATAAATTTTCTCTAAATGTTTCCATTGAATTTCTTCTGGCAGTTGAGCATAAAGTGATGTTGAAATAAACATCATCGTTAAAACTGAGGCAATTTTTAAAGTCGTTTTCATAGCTAATTTTATAGTTTTGGTTTTCCGAGAATTGTTAAGCAATTTCTCAGCCTTTTTTAAATCGTTATTAATTTAACAAAATACACTTTTATTTAGATTTTATCATTTAGCGTAAAACTGATAAAATCTATTTTCCGAATAATATAGCAAAGTATCTTGGTCGGTTTTTGGCTCGGATAATTCATCGAAATAAGTTCCAGAATTGTTGTATAAGTTGGTTTTAAATTCAGCTTCCTTATTTTTTAGTCTTATTTTAAAAAAGTAATACCTCCATTTATCAAACCAACCTTTATCTTCAGGAAAGTTGGGCGGGTTGCCATCACCTCCTGGTGAAGATGGCGTGCCGTAAGCAAGCAACCGTTTAAAATGGTTTGAAACTACAGTATTATCAAAAACTTTAATGTTTTTGGTATGGATTGTAGCATCGCCTGCGTATGTAATCGAAATTGTAAAGTTGAAATTATCTGCCTCCTCCATTTTAACAACTTTACTTATTGCATTCGCCAATTCACTTTTAGCAAAATAAATCTGCCCATTAGTATCTGTAAAAAATATCCCTTGGGTAAAATCTCTATGGGGAGAAAAATGTTTCACAACAGCTAAACTATTGAATAATTCTTGATAGGTTGCAATTGTGAGGTTTTTAACAATTTCTCTTTTACGCTTTGTTATGTTAAACACAACAACCGCAAGCGTGGTATCAGTCGAGCTTTCTACAACACACAATAAATTTCTTTTTTCATCGAAACTATAGTTGAGTGCCTGTTTAGCATGTAAATAAAAAACCGGACTAAAAGATTTTGTAACAACTGCAAGCTCGCTACTGTTATTTTCGAGCGAATCTTTAGCGTAATTTACCAAAATTAAATCCGATTTTTTCAATATCTGATATGCTCGAATATACATAGAGTCAACCCGTTTATTTATCAGCGTTGAACCATTTGTTGTTTTAGGAAAAAAAGGAATTTCAGGATGTTTGTTTTCATTGGGAAACTCATACCCACTCCATTTAAAAAGCAGTACCAACGTGCCAATAAATACTAAACCAAAAAAAATAAGGAGGTTTCTACGCATTTGTATTTTGTTTTAGAAAACTGTTTTTAATATGTCTCGTCAATAATTTTCTTTAAATGTTCTGACGCATTTTTAAGATAGTTTTGCTCAACATCTTGATTTTCTTTTAAGACATAACCAACCATTTCTTCAGTTTCAGCTATTAAGTCAATTAAATTTATTTCAAATCCATAATCATTAGGATGGTAAGCATTTGATATTGTTATTTTTAGATTTCTACGCTGATTATTAAAATCAAATTTATCCTTCGTAATAGTTCCATTAGGCTGTTCCGAAAAACCGTAAATCGGTTCATCAAAATCAAACTCTGATGTCAAAAAATCAAAATATAACTTTGTCTTATTAACGAAATTGTTCCTTTTGGTATCGTAAATTTCTTTTGGCGACGTCATTTTCTTTTGACTACAACCTGAAGCTTAGTATTTACCATCAATACCGTTTTCTGTTCTTTTAGCTTTAATTTCTGCTCGGTTGTCATCCATGTATTTAATAAATTCTTCCCTATCCTTTACTGCATTTTTTACCGCTTCTGGCAATTTAGTTTCATCGAATTTTAGGGTTGGATAAGCCATCGACAAACTTTTCATATTGCTATTATCTGCAATAACTGCTTTACAGTTTTCTATATTTTTATCAATTTGGCCAAGTGCATAACCATTCACATATTCGCCTAAAAGTGTTTTGTAGCTATCAAGCGCTTGAATCAGTTCACCTGTTTCTGTGCCATGGGCACTATCTAAAGCTATTTGCTTAAAAACATTCCGTCTAAACGATGCAGTATAAAACCAATAAACGGCTTCGTCTTTTTTGTTTAAATCGTACAATCGGGTAGAAAGCATGTACATTGTTATGAGGTCAACTTTATCGATATTAGATTTAATTTTTTGCGCCACATCTAAAATTGTTTTCTCATCGGCAGTTTTTAAGGCTTCACTATACGAACCAACATTTATTTTAAAAGGGCTGGAATTATAGTACGGCTCAATATAAATCCCAATTAACTTTATGTCGGGTTTTGAGCTACATGAAAAGAGAGAAATTGCCACAAATGTTGAAATGTATGTTAAAATCTTCATAAGTTATAACGTGGTTTCTTTTATCTCCACAGCATAAACATAAGCAATGCAATACAACTTCTAATTACTATATCATTATTCGTTAACGTTTACATGCAATACGTAGCAACTACTTTATTATTCGTTCAAATAATTAAATTAATGAGTTACCAATCATACCCTAAATCGCATACTGTTTATTAATTTTTTCCTCGGGTTTAACTACGAACAAATAAAGGACAACCAAAAACAAATATTCCAACGGTTTCATCAATCTATACACTAAGTTTGAACTTTTTGCAGATGTTATTTTCTTCGATAGCGGATAACCATATTTATCGTACGCATTTCTAATTATTTTATGTAAACGTGGCGTACTTTCCTGGATCAGTTCTTCAAACGCGTTTGCAATTAACAATTGTCTATTTACAATAATTTCGTGTCCATGTCTTTTGCCCAAACGCAAAGGTTTTACCACTTTAGGATCTCCACAAACGGCTACCGTACACAAATAATGACCCTTATGTTCTAAAAATGGTGGATGTGTTTGCTGAGAAAAAGTCCAAGTGGTGGTTTCTGTCAATACTTTGGTAATTGAATTAAAATCTTGCCCAAACAACATCAAAATTGATATGATAACAATAAAAACAGGAATAAAAAGCGCTATCATCCAAAGTGATAAATGATTACTCTTTGCTAAAATACCGTTTAAATAGTTGAGCGCTCGGTTTTTATACACCCGATCTTTCGCAATGATTTGTGCCTTAGCAGAGATTTTTACAAAGAGCGAAAATGAGATGAGTAAATAGCAAAACGGTAAAAGCGACATTACGTAATCTGCGCCATGCTGTTCGGTATTGCTACCGAATTGAATAAGCAAGCCAATGCTAATCACAAAACCGTAGATTAAAAAAAGGATGGCGAGCACAAATAAAATTGGCGATAGGCGCTCTGCCTTTAACCACAGTGCAAAAATGCTCCAAACGGATAATGCTAGAAAAACCGCTAACGTGGTTAAATGTTTAGTAGCCATTGGCGTATAGCCACCATCAACAATATCAATAGCAGTATAATAATCATCACTACTCATTCCCCATGCAATTGCAAACAAACCAAGAGAAATTAAGGTGATGGCAATTAAAAAATATTCGTACAGCGTTGTGGTATTATCAGCATTTTTACGGATATTTTTATAAACAAAATAGCCTAAAATTGGTATCAGAATAATGGCAATATAAAATAATACGAGCATACTTTTAAAGTTATTTGTAATTGCTTCCAGGTGCTTCTAAAGGTACATCTTCAGGGTCTATTCCCGTAAGACTGCAATAAATTGTAAATTTGTTATCGGGAGAATTTTGCCATTTTAGTTGTGAAACTATTTTCTTATTCTGCAACCTCCTAAAATAATCGTCGACATATAAACTTGATAGCATCGCTAATTTATCTTCATCTTTTGATTTTATTACCGAGTAATACTTCCAATTCATGCCATATCCAGAAAATTTACCTGAATCATCAATTGCCAGTTTGTTAAATGCTTCATGAGTGGCATTAGGATTTTGATTACGTGTAACCGGAAAACCATTTACTACTATAATTCCGTAATTTTTTAGTTTTCTATCTTGTAAATAGTAGTCGTCAATTGTAATCTCGTTAATGTATTTTTTATTTTTAAATTCAATGGTTCTCAAGCTAACTACATTATTTTTGGATACATAGTAAAGACCAGTTGTGTCTGTCTTTAATCCCAGTTCAGGGCAAAGGTTAATTACCTCATCAACGGGCATAAATAATTGGATTTTTGTCTCATTGTACAGCACGGTTAGTAATTTTGCATCAATTTCAATTTTATCTTTTTGTACTTTAAATAAAGATAAAGCTCTTAGTACAGAAACTTCGTTAAAATTTTTAGGTTTAATGCTATCGTCATAAATTATTTTCACAGCGCTACTTTCATTAGGATTGTCAATACTATATAACTGCTTCAACTCCTCTAAATTTTGAGCATTAACAACACCAAATGCAATGCAGAAAATATAAATAATCAAAATAATCTTTTTCATAAATGGAGCAGTTATTTGAGGTGATTCTTAATTTCCCAAAATTAAATGTAATTAATCTTTTGCATTTATCGTTACTTGAAAGTTATTCGTTAGACATCAATCATTATTTGTTAACAATCAATGTTTATTCGTTTTCTAAAATTCAAATAATTTCAAAAATAGTTCAATGTAGCGCCAAAGTAACAATGCTATTCATCCGTAGTATCAACACCATAAACTGTTTCTTTTTTATTATCCGTGTTTCTTGTACCTACCTGTGCTACTATTAAATTCAGTTAAATGATTATAATTGAAAGCTAGCGCCAACGTTGTGAAAACCGCAATGCTTAAAAAGATGCAAAATATGCGGTAAAACTCAAGTTTAATGGAGTAGAACAGAATGATCAATGGAAAATTTAAAAAAGAGGTAAAAAAGCAAACGCCAGCAAAAAACTGTAATATTTTACAAATAAAGCCTTCTTTATCTTTTGTAGCAAAAGCCAATACCACAAATATAATGGGCAGCCCAAAAATGGCAAAATAAGGAAATATTGTAGATCCAGGAATACTTATAAATGGTGCAAAAAACAAAAAATAGTTGACCGCCAGATACATAAGCAATAACCATGGCGAAAGTTTTGCTAATACATCAAATCCCATTTTTACTTCCTGCACTTTCTTCTTTGTGGTTGCAAAGAATAAATCTCTACCCACTTTGGCAAATTCCAGTTGTCCTTTTTCATTTTTTATAACGGTACCGACAAGTACAATTTCATCCTTATTTTTTAAAAGATATTCTATATAGGCAAGGTCATTTACATTACGTTTTAACGAATGCTCATTTTTTACTGTTATTGCTAGGTCTTTGAGCGTTAGTCCGGTTGCATTTACATGGATTGACCCATAATCGGTTTCTAAGTGAAAATTTTTACAAGCAGTTTGCTCTGCAAGGGTATTGGTACTGTATCCGTCATCGTTGGGAATGTATTCTTCTTTTACATAAAGATATCCAATACAACTTTCTTTAAAAAATGGCGAAATCAGCCCTTGCTCTCGAAGAATGGCTTTTCCAGCCAACCTTGCAGGTCCTTCTGTTAATTCATATACCTTCTTCTGTTTAGAAAAAATCGTGGCTTTTAATTGCGATTTGGTAAACAGCAACAATATGGCAAGTAGTAAAGGGACAATCGGCACTAAAAATTTTGCAAAAAGCAACCCCAACGCCAAAAGTACGCATAATCCTAAACACCCCAAGTTAATTTGTAATCTAGTCATTTCTAAAGTTTTTATCCTGCCATATCCACTCGTACTAAAATTAGCTTTTTATCATTAATAATTTTAAAATGATAAATGATGTTATGTTCGCCCTCGCTTACGTATTCACCGTTCTCATCTTTAAAATTATTGCTAATGGCAAAGTTTAGCGTTAAAGTATTTTCTACTTCGCTGTAATCTACAAATAGTTGGTATGCGCCATCATTATCTTTTATTATTTTGGTCTGCAAATGTTGTTTACTAAATAATTGATCCGATTTTACTTTTAGTAGTAAAGCCGTGAAATTTTTATCGAAAATATTTTTATAATATTTTGCTAAATCTGCCTTATAAAATAAATCTGGATTGTTGAATTGTTTATTTCTTGCTGCCCAATCGTTATCAGAAATAGAACACAAACCCAAAATACTGTTGCCTTTATCATCAAAAGGGAAATCAAAATAGGTTTCTAATTTTGGCACATCATTGTTGTAAATCGCCATACGGAAATTCCTAAAATCATCTATCCAAGTCTTCACCTCTATATAGGATAAAACCTCTTTTTTTATGTTTGAGACGTTATCAGTCACTTCAGCAACTTTCGTTGCCTCATTCGAATCTATAGTTTTCTTCTGTTGATTTCCTGTTCGATCTTCGGGCTTACCACCACAGCCGGAAGTTAAAATCAAGAGTATTGCACAAGCGTAAAAGATTCCTTTTAACATGAATTGAAAAGATTATTTTTTCAAAAATTTAACTTGATAATTATCGAATTCTCTTTCTGCAACTTGTTTTTTAAAAATTACTTTCGCCTTTTTTAAATTGGTATCAAAAATCTCAATTCCATTGGTGGTTAAGTAAATAAAGTTAGTTGCATTCATCACTTCAATATTAGATAGTGGTTTAGTTTGTACACTCGCTTCTTTATAATTTTCTCCATTAGCGTCGATCCAAAAAATCTTGTCGGCTGTACTTCCAACAATTAAATTACCTTGTAATGCCCAATTTTTAATGTCTCCGCTTACAACCTTTTTCCATTTAACTTTTCCATCATCTGTATTTAAGGCAAAAATGCAAGATTTATCAGCAGTGCCGGTTTTCATTTCAACAAGAAGTGCATTATCTGTTAAAAATGTAATTCCATTTTTTTGGAAAGTAAAGTCTTTATCACTGAAAGTCCACTTAAATAATTTAGGATTGCCGATGAACGTATTTTTGGGATCCATAATGTCGCCATCTTTTACACTGCCCGTTTTGTCCAATTGAAAACAGTAAAATTTGCCGACCTCATCACCAATAAATAAACTATTTCCATCGGTTTGCATTTGGCAATAAATCCCTCTTTCAAACTGACTTTTTGGATTTGGCGCCACGTTTGAGCCGGGAACTTCATCCTCGCCATCAAATAAACCATAGCTCATAGATGAACCTTCATTTGGAGAAATCTTTTCTAAATATTCAGCAGAATTGATAAAATAGTTATCACGATATTTTACCGCAGCATAAGCATTGAAGGGTCTCGGTAATGAACAGTGCCATTTTCTATCGCCATCTTTTTTATTAAAATTATAGAGATAACTCCCCTGAATGGAATTGGGATTTCCGCCAGAGGCGATGACCACATTTTCGCCGTCTATAAGTGGCTTCGTCATAAAAAGAGGCTTTAACTCGTTCAGCATTTTTGCTTGGTCGTTCTCGTCCGAACTCATTCCGATAGGTGAATCCTCATTGCCAAAAACTTCTTGTTTCCAAATAATTTTACCTGTTGCTACATCAAAGCTGATGAATTTTCCGCTTTCAAAAGGCATGAAAATCTGTTGTCCATCTATAGCAAAATTATTGCGATTACCCGCAGTATCAAACTTACTGGTGTATTGCCAAGTAACTTTGTTCGACTCTAAATTATAATTGTAAATCTGACCCGAATTTGCAACCAACAAAGTTGGATAAACCACTTTTGTATTTTGTGTAGATTGTTTATTACTGCAGGACATTAAGGCTAAACCTAAACTAACGGCTAATGCTGAATATATTTTTCTTTTTTTCATGTGGTAATTTATAAATTGAAGTTTACTGGTTTTAAGTTTTTTAACTGCGTATTAAGGTTAATCATTTTCGTTTTCAAAAGTAGTTCTCTTTTTAGTATTAACATCCATAGCTAATTTCCATCAGCAAATTTATCATAATAAGCAATCGTAAACTCTAAAATAATTTAAGGCAAAATCTAAGCGAAAAATCGACGACCCAAATCGATAAACTTTCTTCAAACAAAAATTTATCGTTTTTTTAAATATACCCGATATAAATAATTTCCATAAACAAAAGCCAAAGTATCTCTATCACTCTTTGGCACATTTAACTGATCAAAATCTTGAAGATTTTTTTCTAGATAAATGATATGTGTGTGATCAAACATTTTAAAGTTTAACACGCTGTCTTTTAGCTTTATCGCATAATAATTTACATAATTTTGTTCAAATCTTATATTCGTGAAATACAAATCAGATGTTAAATCATTACCCATCACCCTGCTTTTAGCGACAAGAGCAAAATTTCCGGTCTTAAATTTGAACTCATATTTATTAGGTTCTGCATTCCAATTTGGCCAAAGTTTATCAAGACTTCTCATATAAGATTCAAAATTATCTGATGTGATCACATCACTAGAAACTATTTTAAAAAGTTCTCCTTGTTTGTTGCTGTAAAATGCAACCCTACTATGCCTGCCACCATATTTATTATCTAATTGTATAACAGGAGATAAGGTATTTAAAAAAGCTATATATTTTTTTTGAGAGGCCATATATTTCAAACTACAAAGACTATCTGCCACTGTAAATTCTTTAGCTTTGCTAACATCATACACTATTACAATACCAAGTCTCTTTTTAAAATCTTCATAAGTTTCGCTAACAATATTTTCTGTTATCGGCACCCTTTTTTTACTGTAATTTTTAAGGTCGATGACAAAAACGCTATCAACTTCCGTTTTCCACTTCTCAAAAGTTGTGGCTTGTTCAATTAGCCTGTTATTAATTTTATCTATAAGAATATCATCTGTTTCAGTTTTAAACACATGTTTTATTTCGCCGCTTTCGCTGATGATTCTTACGGAATCTCCATAGCAAACGAACTGTTTTGGATTTTCTAGGTCAACCAAAACATAAGCATCGGTAACTTTATCAATACTAAAGCGACTGTCTTTGTTATCATCAAGCGTGGTCCATTTCTTATGATTATCGAACTGGGGGATTTTAAAGCCTAAGCAAAAGCATGTTATCACAACTATCGTAGCGAAAACAGAAATTATGATTATTGGAGTAGGTATTTTTCGTTTCATTTCAAAAGTTATAGTGCATAAAATACATCAATTGAATTTTAGTAATTTTATTTTTTGATAATAAATTCTTTTTGCGCAACGGTTTCAAAAACTTTTTTCTCCTCATTCCAGACGTAAGCGTTGTAATTGGCAGTTTTGCTATTTTCATCTTCTTTGCAAATGGCTGAAATAAATAACCGGCTATCCGGATTACTAATCGCCTTATCTATATCCCACGAGCACATATTTTTCTCGCCTAAAGGCAAATCATAAATTTTACCATCTCTCACATCCATTATAAATCCCATAATACAACTTGCTCCACAGCCAAAAATAGTCCCAATGTAATGTCCGCCAAAAGCTATTTCATTGCTTTTGTAGGCGTCGATTATTCTTGTTCTGAAAAATTTAGCATCTGGATAACTGCTAAAATCTAGCGGTGCTTTCTTGAATACTTCTTGAACATCAACTGCATATTTATCGAAATTGATGCTGTCTTTTGCAGTAATATCTTCTTCTGGTTCTTCTGTTGTGCTGACCGTTTCCGATGTATCGTTTTTCAATTCAATAACTGATTTATCTTTTAGCGGTTCAACAATATTTGAAGGACTGTCTTTTAATATTTCAATTTTTTCTTTATTCTCAACAATTACTGGTTTCTTCTTTTCTGTACACGCAAAAAGCATCATCAGCAAACAGCAAATTATAAATTTTTCTTTTTTCATGATATAATTTAACGCCAGCCTAAAATAAGCTTTGTGGTGACAAAGTTTCCTCCAATATTAGTGCTCGCAAGGTCTTTTAATTTATAATTCGCCAGGTTGTACTGCAACTTAAATTGGAGAAATGTTTCTTGACCGATGAAATATCTGACCCCTAAACCTGGATCTACAAAAAAACTAGATTTACCAACACCGTTATCCTTGTCGGGAACGCTAAAACTTAAATCGCCGTAGCCAACGCCTCCCACCGCCTCCAAGGCCAACCTGTTTTTAGTATAAATTTCTTGACTATACTGTAAGGAGATTTGAACACCTGAATAACTATTTTTTTCGATAATTTGGTTATCATCCATAATGTAAAGTTTTTCAGTTTTACCAAGATTTCCAAAAAAATCGAAATTGAAACCCAATGCACTTTTCTCACTCTTTAACTCGAGCAATAACCCGCCCATGATGGAATTACCTAATTTCGAACTATTTCCAGTACCAAACCAAGTACCAGTATAAACACCAAAATAGACGCCACTTTTTTTAAATTCCTGACGTTTATCTTGTGCAAATAATGAATTTGAAAGTGAATACAGCAAAAGTAATGTGGCAGTTGATGTTTTTGCAAATTTCATAGAGGCTGGTTTAATCAAACGTAAAATAGTGACTTTAATAATAAATAGAATACAAAAATTGTTATACGCAAGCTTGCAACTGCTAAGCGTATAGAATAAGCAATTATTCGTTTATTGATTTAATCTTTAATGGCAAAAAATAATTACTTATTGCTAAAGAAAGCCCGGTGTTAAACAAAAAATAGAAAAGGAAAATTTCTACTCGCTCGGCCATACTTTGTAAACCTAAAAAGTACGGAATTGGAATCATAATTGTTAGAATTAAAAACTGAAAGGATTTAAGTTGCCCCTTAGAAAACAGCCAAATCGTAATTAGCACAACATAAGCAGAACAAAGACCTGTAAAAATTTTGATTAGAATATTTGTATCTGATATTGAACTTTCTCCGTTAAAGTGTATCAAAAATGATCCGCCAGCTGTGAAGAAAATAATTAGAAATATAAACGGAAAAAAATAGGTCACAAATTTTAAGCGTTGCCTTTTCTCATAAAATTGATAAACAATGTAAGCACCAAAAATTAATGGAATTAAAAACGCACCACCACCGTCTATATTTGCTAAAAACGAAGAAAAAAAAGAAATAAGCAATAATTGTTTTAATATTGGTAAATTGAATTTCTTTACGAAACCTTCTCTAATTTGTTCATATCTCAAATCTATCCCCATAATACTGTTCTATAAATGTTTTTAGGTTTAATATGGTTTTGTGCACTCAAAAACCCTCTAAACTCTTCTAACTCGATCATCGTTTTAAAAGAAGATTTCGGTATTGGATATAGTTTTCTATTTTGATATAAAATGATTAATTTATCATTCTCGGCCTTCATAGTAAAAGCCGGCCATTTAACCCGTACATCTGCGTTTTTTTCAAAGTTCTTTTGTGTTACTAATTGTGTAACATGTAAATCATCATCCGTTAGGATAAGTTTGAAGCGCCCTTGAAATGATTCGGTCGTTTTAACTGCCACCTTTGGCAGCCAAAAAATGGCTATTAATATTACACAAAGCCAAAAACCCCAAACTACAGCCAATATAATTGCCATAAATTTAATAAAAGCAAAGGTTTTTACCACAAATGGATCGGATATCCCACTTCCTAATATTAACATTAAGCTTACTACAACAAAAAATAAAGGCACAAATTTTAAAAAAAAATTAAATTTAATTTTCGGTAAAAACGTAAATCGGTACAAGCTTTTTACAAGCGCTTCAGTGTATTCAAATTCTATGGTGGTGTCTTGCATTCTTAAAAAGTTTAATTGCTATCCGTTAAACAGCTATTTATTAGCATATCAGATAATGACGTGTATTTTTCAATTTGGATAATTGTATTCATATTTTTGAGTTATTGATACTTATTAATATCCGCCTGTTAATTTTTTCCACAATATCATAAACCATCTTTAACAGTGACTAATTTAGCTATTTTACTTTACAGCTAGTCAACAAGATTATTATACGATGCGTTGTGACCGCTATGTGTATTAAAAATGCCATTATTCGTTAGTTAGCAACTCAATATTCCAAAAAAATTATAGTTGAAAAAATGAGTTATACCGTTTTAGGTTACATCATCAATCGGTAAAGTTTATCGTTTATTTTTAGCTAAAGCTGATTACAAGATTTTATCACGTTCGAGCGTAGATATATGAGGTAGATTTAGCAACTCTTATTTTCTACAAAGCGTGATTAATGCTAATTAAATACTAATTTGAACAAAAACTAGTTTTAAAACATAAAACCTACTCTTTTGTTAATTAATCTTAAAAATGAAGCAGACGAAAAAAAATCTCCAAAAAAACATAAAATATTTCATTTTAATTCTATTTCTATTTATGAGCCACTCAGGTTTTGCACAAGATGAATTTGACATCATCAGAATTTATAAAAAAGCATTAGTAAAGTCAGACTCGCTATTGGCTAATGGAGACATTTCGGAAATAAATTTAGATGAGCTAATGACAGTAACCAACAAACTGAATAACCAACATCCTAGCGGATACGTTGACCAAGCCCTTAAATATTTTAAAGAAAGTAGGTTTAATGAGAGTGGGTTTTTATACAACTTGGCAAAAATGAGATTGGTTGATTGGAACAAAAATAATGTCGGGGTCTATTACGACTTTTATGGAGATCAGAAAGTAGAATTAGAAGAAGGTGTTTTTTTATATTTAGCAGCTGATATTGATAATTATAAAAAGGTGTTGGAACTCGCATTAAAATACTATCGTGAAAACGACTATTTGTTTATCAGTAAAAAGCCTGGCTATCATAAAGCGGAAATTTCAGAGGACTATAAAGAGATGCTCAGCGCGTTTGATAAGGACAGGGAAACCCTAAAGCAAGGTTTATATGAAACTAGAGAAGATATGCGAAAAAAAGTTGAAGGGCTTTACTTGATGCTCATCTCAAATGAAAAAAATTAAATTTAACGGTTTAAGGTTGATAAAAATTCCCATTTAGAGCCAATATCTACTAGCAAATATTTATGGAAACATGGTCAGAAATTAGCGTATTCACTTTGTATCGCATTTGCGGTGTGAAGCTGTAAAACGCCACAAAAAAGAATGTAATTAATCAAATGGAACTGCACAATAATCTTAAACGCTATCATGAATAAAAAGCTGTTGTTAAATCTTTTATTGTTGATTTTTCCAACTTTGCTATTGGCGCAGGTTACAATACCAAAGGGTTACGAAGTGCTGAAAGAAAGCCCGGCAAACGGGAAAGAAATGGGCAAAATTTTTATGTTGTTTGATGATGATTTGAGAAAAGATGAAGCTGTTATCATCAAAAACGAAGCAACGCTTTCAAATTACAAACTGCTCATTTACCTCAGCAATTTAAACAAACAAGTTGAAATAGACTTACCCTCAACAAGCGATTTCCAAATTTACCCCATTCAATTAACCTTTAAAAATAAGGTGCTACAATTCGGCTGTTTTGAAGATGGCACCGCTGCATTCGGACGTTTTATAAAATTAAGGTTTGATCCACCTTCAAGAAGAATTAAGGTAATTGGCTATGATGTCAGTTATCGAGCTTCGCCCACCGAAAATATTGATAAATCTTACAACTTACTTACAGGAAACTATGTAGTAAAACGAACTTCGTATAAGGCGAATGGTCAAACAAAAATCAAAACTTTTACTGGCAAGAACGAGCATTTTAAAAATCGAGTATTTTCAGAAAACTTAGGCCGAAAAATGTTTGATAATTTAGATAATGTTGGCAGTAAATATGAATAGGGTTTGTAAAAACTCATTGCCCAAACTGAATTCACACGACTGCTTAAAAACCCAGAGTCGACAATTTTTTCGTTGAAAACAGGGTGCTATTGGCGTCACACTTAGGCTAATCGTCATGCTGAATTTAGTTCAGCATCTTTCCCGCTGTGAAGACCCTGAACTGAATTCAGGGTGACGACCGCATTAGCCGAAAACGGAATTTTAACTCTAGAAAGTAGTAATTAGTCGACCGAACTGGTTAAAAATACGCCAGCTAGTAAATTTTGGCCTGCGAAAATTAAAAGAACTTAGTTTATTCTATAGACAGATTACCCCATAATGATTTCCGATTAAATGTTTTGGGCTCAATATCCACTCTACCATCTAAAAATTCCTTAAAACTTGTAAGTTCTGCCTGCGACTTAAATGCTGATTTCGGCAGCGCATTTCCTATTTTTCCTTTGTAAAGAATAATAAAGTCTTGGCTTTCTGCTTTCTGTCTAAAGTCTGCCCAATTCATAAAACCATTGGTTATTTTCGGCTCATCATTTTCTTTAATTTCCTGTAAGAAAGTCATTCCTTGATTATTAAGTTTTACCTTAAATAAACCCTGATAAGCGGGACTTTTTTTAAAAGCCATTATTGGTGTGATGAAAAAACTAACGAAAATACTGAATAAAACAAAAAACCAAATTACGGCGCAAATACCTAATACAATTTTAAGAATTGGATAAACGATGCCTAAATGAGATGATAAAGAGGTGGATAGAAATACAAAAAGGCTAGTCGCTCCAAAAATTATAACTGTAAAAAAAATCAAGTAATATTTCGCGTTTGCCGTTGGAAAAATACCAAAATGGTACAAATGTTTGACCTGTTTTTCGGTGTATTTGAATGCTATATCAATTTCTTCCATTACTTTCAATTTGGGTGTTTTTCATCAAAATTCTTTTCTTAATCTGATAATCTACAATCCAAACAAAAACGCCATAAACGAGCAGAAAAAATGGTGAAGTAAAGACTAAAAGTAGTGCGTAACCATTTTTCAACCCATCATTATTTAGCAGCCATTTAATTAAATCGTAACTAAATGCAAAAACAAGATAGGTAATTGCCGTAACCAGCAACATGCCAATCGGAACTACAAAATTGTACTTGGTTGGGTACATCAATCGCCTTTTCTTTATCCATTTAAAATGAAAGAATGCCGAAATTAAAAATGCTATAGCGGCCAAACCAAATGGCTGTAAAAAAAGTAAAGCTCCAGCAAAATAAGAGATTTTTTTGGAGAAAACAATTTTTAAATCATCCTTGCTAATTTTACCAATCGTTAATTTATAATTTCCGTTGTTTAAATTTTGGAGCGTGCCAATGTTTACATTTCTAATTTCAGCTTCTTTAGGCAGTTTTATATTAATTTCTATTACGCCAAAAGACTTCCAATAATTAGACGGATACAAAGCATATTGAATTTTATATTCTCGCAGCAGGCCGTACACATTGTATTCTGGATGCCCGTCATATTCAACCGTAATAACGTTTTCACCTTTTAATATTAGGGCTTCAAAATAAATTAATTCAGATAATTGAACGCCCCATTTCATGCTTCGTTTATCAAAAGCAATGTCGTAGAAATCTCCACCAGATTGACTTGGGGTAAGAAATTTAAACTTCGATGCCATGTTTTGGGTTAGACTTTCGAGATTGATTTTTACGCCATTAACCATTACCGATTTCGGCACATCCATATTCTGTGCAATAAAAAGCAACGGCAATAATCCTTGCTGATCGGCAGAAATGCGATAGGAAATTTTATAATTTAATTTGTAAGCATAATCATCTTCATCAACCGGAGCAACCGCAGTTAAATCTATCCGCTCGCTAATTACCTTGCAATTTTTAGTTCCAAATAAGGTAGAACTTTCTGTACCATCAACATAAGGTTTGGCCATGTTGCCATAACTAGCAGAAAATGATGCCAGTAAAATAAGCGTAAACGAGAATACTTTGGTCATTTGTAAAACAGTTCTCATTTCTTTGTGAATTTCTTTAAAATTTCTGCTATTTTTTTATCCAAGTCTAATTTTTCGTTATCCTCAAAACCTTCTCCTATTTCGTAAACTTTGTTTTTGCTATTGATGCGATAAAGACTGTAATAATTACTACCAGCATACCCGTAACCTACAATTACGCGATGTTTTTTATCATAACCTGGATTGGTAATTTCATCGAATCCGATCACTTTTTTGAGGGTGTGGTTTTTCGGATTGACTAAATACAGCTTGTAATATTCGTTACTTCCCCGTCCACCTGTGGTCGAAAATAACGCTAAGTCTTTTACCCCATCATTGTTGTAGTCTTCAAACTGCACATTCTCTTTAATTACATTCATAAAAACGTGTTCTTTCCAAAAAATCTGGTCTGAATAGGTTCCTTTCTTACCAAAATAGATAAAAGTATTGTTTTCCGAAGTAGTGTTTTCTCCAGTATCTAAATTGTATTGTATCGCCAACACATAATTTTTATCTTTAAATGGATAAATGTATTGCCATTCTCCTTTTGCATTAGGTTGGTTAAAAACCTTTTGAGCGATTGCATTAGTCGTTACTAGCAAAAAAAGCAAATAAAATATTAATTTCATTTTTGATTTTCTAAAAGTTGAGATTTTTTCATTTTTTCGTGAGCCTTTTCATATAGGCTCACACATTTATCTTGAAACTTATTAAAAATTCCGTCATCAAAACCCGATAAATAAGTAACAGGAAAAGTCATTTTCAGTTTAATGGTCTTCATCGGTATGAGTTCCTCTTTCTCATCATCCCAAAAATTCCAGTTACCGATATAATTATTGGTCAATAAGTTAACGCTAGACTTTCCACTTCCATCATTTGATGCCGGGCCAAATTCGTACCGACTCATGCCAATGAGCTGAATCTTTTTTTGCTTTGGATTATACCTAAATTGGCAACTGTAACCTGCACGCATATAATTATTAGAAAACTCAAAACCACTTTTGGTAGTGCGTATCCCAGATGACATAAACTCAAATTCAACTGGTTTACTTTGAATTGGCTTAAATTTTTGCGTAGATAGCTTCACGATTATTACGCCATTATCTTTATCAAAAACAACATGATCTTTTATGCCATCCTTATCTAAATCTACGCTTAGTTTATCTTCATCGTTAATTTGAGCAACCGTAGCAATTGAACAAAAAATCAGAAACAAAAGCAATATATTTCTTTTCATATTATTTGGTTAACTCCAATTCATCTAAAGTACCTTTAGTTTCTTTAAGTTGCTCCAACTCTGTTTTGAGGTATTTAATTTTTTTATCGATGTTTTCTAAACCTCCTACGCGAACTAATTTCTCTTTTTTAGTTTCAACTGTTTTTGGAAATGCTTCTATTTTCAAATCGAATTTTGAGAAATCGGTTATAGGATATTGTGCGGTTGCCCAAAGTTTACTATGTTCTTTTGCCTCAAATAAAAGTGGTTGAGACCAAACATCCTCTGCATTAGGTTTAAGTGCTTGGTCAACTTTAAAGCTTGTGCCTTGTTCTTGAGAGGCAATTATTTTACCTGTTGCTTTCGAATAAATATTTATCTGTACATTATACCCTAAAATTTCCGTACCCATATTATTCACAAATGTCAAATCTAAAAATGGTGTTTTTTCGCCAAACCATTCTTGTTCACTGATGCTGACTTTCGTTAGTTTAAAATTATCTAGCACCTTATTTTGCTTCGCAATTTTAATTTTTTCAGTTGTTAAACTATCAATTTCGGTTGTTTTTTCCTTGATACTTTTATCTCTATCGGCTTTCAAAAAATCTTCTGCATAATCAACTATTCCCGAAAAGGTTTTGCCATCTATCATATTCATTACAATAGCATCAAAAGATTTGCCTTTAAAGTTTACATCATCAGGTTTTTCCCATTTTTCTTTCATGGCCTTTGCCGTTAAAACCCGTAATGCTTTTTCCAAATCGTCCTTTTCAGTAACACTTAACTTTGCTTCCATTATTGCTTTCGAAGCTTTAAAAGACTGTTCATCTTTGCCCGAAATTGTTGGCCCACAGCTTGCAAATAGCATAACTGCAAAAGCTAACAGCATAATTTTTAATTTCATATTTTATGGTTTAATTTCTATTTTAGTTCCAATTTTTACCGATGCGTAAAGTTCATCAACCTCGCTATTTGTAAGTGCAATACAGCCATTTGTCCAGTTTATTAACCGCTGAAATTTATTAATTGCTCCTAATCCATTTTTCAGGGCATGTATTTTAACGTCGCCACCTGCTGGTTTACCAATCGCTTTTGCGTGGGCAATATCGGCTAAATTAGGATAAGAAATACCAAGATTTTTATGGTATCCACTTTTATCGTTTTTAGCATTTATGGTGTAAATTCCTTCGGGTGTTTTCTCATCGCCCTCAAATTCTTTATGTCCAATTGGCGCATCGCCGAAAGAAACTTTATAACTTTTTAAAAGTTTTCCGTTACTGTAAGCAAGCAATTGGTGTTTCGATTTTTTTACCACCAGCAAATCTACGTTGGCGTTTGCAGGGAGTTTTGGCTCGGGATAGTAGTTATAAATCAAACCAACCGTAACCAGTATTAAAGCGATTATAAATATTGTTTTTTTCATATTATTTCTTTTTTTCGAAGCGCAACGGCTGTACACAAAACAAAATCTGTTCCCGTTTTTCGCTTTACTGCGTGCACGCTACAACCGGGGCTAAGTACTAAATGAAGTAGTTAATTATAACGGTTTGTTGGGTGTAAAAACCATTACGGCTTTAACATTTTATAACCTTCATCAATTTTTGTTAAATTTTGGCTTATTAGACCGATTATGCAAATAAAAATAGGTTTTTACTTAATTATATTCTAAAATTGAATGCAATAAAGTTAAACACGATAATAGATTTTAAGTTTAACCAAAATGGTGGCTTAATTATAGTCGTAAATTTATTGGCATTTATAAAAACAAGTCATAATTCCGCGGGTTTTAGTACCAATTGAAACCAGCAGTACTAAATTAAGTTCAATACAAAATACGTTAACATTGCCAGCAAACTATGCAAATAAACCTTTCTTTCGATCAATCCATTTGGATCTTTTTAGTTTCCGTAATTCTATTATGGATTTTTAGCAGCAAACTATCTAACGTAGTTAATTTTATTGATGATCAATTCAAGTTAGGAAGCTCATTTGGTGGCACGATTATTTTATCCATCGTAACCAATTTACCCGAAATAGCCATTACCGTAAGTGGTGCGATGAGCGGAAATATTGATTTAGCAGTGGGTAATATTTTAGGTGGAATCGTAATACAATCGCTATTATTGGTGTTGTTCGATTTCGCATCGCGCAAAGAACCGAAGCCTTTAAGCACATTGGTGAGCAATAAAACGAGTATTTTACAAGGATTATTCCTGATTATAATCTTGGTATTGGTTATTCTTGGCAAACAGATTCATCAATCGAACATGATGTTTAGAAGCACTGCACCCGAAATTTTAATCGCATTTTCGTGGTTAACCAGCATACTTTTATTAAAAAAATTTCAATCAAAAAAGAAAGATACTTCGGCTACCCCCAACCCGACTAACACTCATAAATACACCAAAACATCCGCTTTAGTTTGGCTAATTTCAATCGCAATTGTGGTATTGGTATTTGGCGTTTTATTGGAGGTTACGAGTGATAAAATTGCCACTCACTTTAACATCAACGGCATCATTTTCGGCGCCACGATTTTAGCATTGGTTACTTCTTTACCCGAAATTTCGAGCGGCATGGCTTTTGTAAAAGCAAAAAGTTATCAGCCTATCATCAGCGATATTTTTGGCGGAAATGCTTTTTTACCCGTTTTATTTTTAATTGCTAGCTTAATAAGCAATAACCCCATTTTACCTAAAGCGCAAAATGTAGATATTTATTTAACCACCGTAGCCATCATCATAACTTCCGTTTATTTAATTGGCATGGTGCTGAAATTGCCTACAAGAAAAAAAGGTATGGGTATCGATTCTTGGATTGTAATCGTGATCTACCTATTTTCGGTAATCGGGATGTTGTATATTTAATCACGCAACATATCTATCGAAAGGCCAACTTTTAAATTTAAAGGTGAATAGAAAAAGTTTCTGCGTAAAAAGACAACTAATTTAATTTAGAACAAAACGCCCTATTGGTTGTGAATTGTTGCAACATTGAGCTGTTGATAGTGTATAGAGAAAAATAAATTTAATAATAGGAGTTTAAACATTTATATTCGTTTATAAACGGATAGATTAAAGCGAGTTGCGTATATTTACGAGTTGTATGCTATGCTAACAGACCGCTTCTGACAAATCTTTAAATAGAAATTTACACAAATGAACAAATTAAAAGCCACATTTTTTATTTATCTAATAATTATAATTTTTCCATTTACAATTCTTTCTTGTCAAAGCAAAAATGACAAAGATTTTGTTTGGTTTGTCGTACAACCCGAAGCAGAAATTGGAAAGTCTATTGATTTCAGTATACATTTTGAGGAAAAACCAGATAGTATATACACAAATGTTAAAGAAATTGACGGTTTAGAACTGACTAATAATTTAGATAGAGTTCACATGACTTCTGAGAATAGCATCACAGATGAAAATGATAAAGTTATCAAAACGTTTTATGAATTTTATACGTATGCAAAACCAACAAGGCTTGGACGAATTGATTTTCCGATTATGACAGTATTGTATAAAGGAAAAGAATATAAAAGTAAACCATTTCACATCAATGTTGTTGATAAAATAACTATTGACAAAAATGATATCAAAGTAATTTGGTCAGCAGACAAAAGTTCTTACAAAAAAACAGACACAATTAAATTGACTCTTTATGAATATTCTAAATTTTCTGAAAACAATAGAACGAGTGGAACGCCAAAAAGTATTTCTCTGACGGGAAAAAACAACCAAATAAATTTAGGCGTTGAAGAAACTATCGATAATATTGCAGGAATAGATGATTTTGAAAAATTAATAAACCAAAAGTTTGAGATTGTGGATGTTGATTGGAATATTCTTAAAAACAGACAGTCAATGGAAGAAATTGAGGGTGAATTTTATATTAGAACACTAATTTTGGGACTACATCTTTTACCAAAAACACAAAAGAATTTTATTCTCGGAGAAAGTTATTATGATTATCACATATATAAAAACAATACCGATTATTTTAAAGAATATGTTCCAAATGACGAAGGAAGTTATAATATCACTGAAAATGGCTCGACAATATTAAAAGTAAAATCGAATAAATTAACAATAAAAATGGAATAAAGCACAGCATACAACATCGTATTGGCAATAGTGCGGAGGAATCGCAAGTTTAACCATTTTAGATGTTCCGAATATTAATTTTTAATACAAAAAGTCCATATTTTTAGCCGCACCATCGCCAATACGCAAACCGTTAGTGGCAATACCTACCGACTCTCAACTCAAATCATCGTCTTTCTTGAAATAAATAAGAAAGGTAAATTTACCTCTATTATTTTGGTTTTTTTAAAAATAAACTTACATTTGAGGTAAATTCACCTTAAAAATAATGGTTACAAAAATCCTCAGTCAAAGTTTTAACTATAAAGGGCCAACTCTTGAAGAGTTACTTATAGAAAAACTTGAAAATTCTGGTTTAAATAAAACTCAATTCGAAAAACTTGCTGGTATTGAGAGGAAGAGTTTAGACGCAATTATTAACAAGACTTCTAAACAAACAGATATTAACAAGCTTATCAAATTAGGCGAATTTCTAGAAATAAGTTTAGAAAATTTATTAATAATTCATTACAACGAGAGGTCAGCAGAAGAACTCAAAGAACTTCAGGACTCGATGGACATCACTTTTATTAATAAGTTTTTCGATTTGAAAGCACTGTTAACACTAGGTTTTATAAAAAAAACTGACGATATTGATAATCTCAAAAACAGAATAAGTAAGTTCTTTGGATTAAACTCGATTTATGAATACGACGTAGAACTTAACGAGGCTTTATATAGTAGAACTAAGAAGTCTTTTAGTGACAAAATGAAAGATTTCTGGATTAAATCAAGTTATAAATATTTTGAAACAATTGATAACCCTAATGAATACAACCGTAACAGTTTAATTGATTTAATTCCTAAAATAAAACCATATACAAAGAATATTGAAAAAGGACTTATGACCGTTTTTCAAGCTTTATACAACATCGGAGTTACAGTTATATTTCAGCCATCATTACCGAAAACTCAAATTCGCGGAGCAACTTTTATAATAAACAAAAAACCTTGTGTAGTAATAACAGATTTGAATAAAAATTACGCAACTATTTGGTTTGCTTTGATTCACGAACTTCATCACGTACTATACGACCTTGATATTATTGAAAAAACCACCTATCATCTATCTGGTGAGCCAGATTTATTTTTAATTCAAGAGGATAGGGCAAATGAATTTGCAGGTGAATATCTTCTGTCAAAAGAAAAAATGAGATACATTGAAAAATTAATCCATAATAAATTAATAGTTGAGAAATTTGCTAATGAATGCCAAATACATCCTTCAATTATCTACTCACAATTTCAATGGAGGCAAGCGGAAATTGGAAATGACTATTGGGGAGCATTTAAAGACCGGTTTCCAAAGATGTCAAATCTCACAAAAAATCTCAATATAGCTAATTGGGATATTGAGGAAATAAAAGAAACTGCGAATAGAATAAAAGAATTGTTAACTGTATAAATTATTTAATGTGGAAGAAAACAAAAAAAAGTTAGGCACTGGGGAACGAAACCTTTCAAAAGAAGACTTAGAAAGGTTAGAGTTGCTACAAAAATCAGAAGAAATTAAAGGTGAGCAATTAGCTCTAGATATTAATTCTGAACTTATAACCGAAAATGAAGCAGATAAATTACTGGGACAGAAGATTGATGACCCTGTAACTAAATTCCAATTATATTATAATGGGCTAACGAAACTTCTTAAAGATACGTTGCCAAAAGGTAAGGACTTTGAAGACGTTAGAAGAATTGTGTATGATGAAAAAAACATCCTAATAAACCGTGGGGCAAAAAAAGATGATAAAGGAATTAGAGGTAGTGACGGTAGAATGGCATATCTTGATGATTTAGAAAAGGCTATAAAAATTGTAGCAATTTGGACTAGTAAGAGAGGTACACCAGCTGAATTATTTATATCATTTTGGGACAAAAACGAAGAACTTGGATATGGACATCAGGATTAGTACTACCGCTAACAAGGTATTGGCATAATGGCGGGTGGTTTGCTTCGATTAAACATTTGTGCAAACTTAAAAGGTAGTAATTCTAATCAACTTTTCTGCTGAAAGTCTGCCACTACGCCAATACCCAATACGTTATCGCTAGTACTACTCGACAAAATGCATACAACTGACAAATAAATTACCAATCTATTTTCGTAAATTAGTAATGTGAAAAAACAGGAAGAAATCGGTCTAGACTTTATCATCGATAAGCTCACGAACTCTATCGAAAACGTGGTAACTGGCGACAGTTTTCCAACTGAAATATCTGTCTTGACGACTCAAGACTTAAAATCAGTGACCAAAAAAACAGTTGGTTGTTTGACTGGAAAAGTGAATTCAAAAATCCAAAAAAGGATGTTTACAAATTGACCATTTGGAATAATCCGACAATAATACGAGGTTTAACTTGTGTCGAAGTGAAGGAAGACCATGTATATATGCATTTAGTTGAAAATTCTCCATTTAATAAAGGAAAGACAAAAATGTATGCTGGCGTCGCAGGAAACTTAGTTGCTTTTGCCTGTTAATTATCTTTCCAAAGAGGACATCAGGGAAACGTATCTTTTATTTCAAAGACACAACTTGTGGACCATTACGAAAAGACACTTGGTGCGCTTCATTTTGGCGGAAGATTAATGATTATAGAAACAAAATCAGCACTTGTACTAATCAATAAATATTTTCAAAACTCATAACTATGAAAACTACACGAAAAGAATTGGAAGTTGACTTTATTGGCGGACATGAGCCTTTGACAGCTCAAGAGGAAAAGTCTTTGTCAGAATATTTTAAGAAGAAGAAAAATCAAAAAGCTATTATCAGCAAGACTACGAAAATTGAAGCGCAGACTGTAAATTAAAAAACAGCACTGCCTACAACAGCAAATTTGCGCAAAAATGGCTGACGGTGGTTTACGTTATTTCATCAGTTATTTACTTAATTTCGTGCGGTGCGACAATGGTTCTGCAAGCAATGCCATTTCTGCACAAATTTTCAAACCGTCAGGCTGTGAAAAAACTAAAAATGAGCCTCTTAGAATCGTCTGTATGAAATTTTTCTCCGAGGGGTATCCGAATAGTTTCTTTTTTTAACTTAGTTAATTCACAGACTGCCGTTAGCGGTAATTTTATAGAACATTTAAAAAAAACATAAAATGATTATTACTTTTAAACCTTGGAAACCCTATATTATTGTATCCTATGTAATTGTAGGGATTACAATTTTACCATTTGGTTTATTTGCTATTTTCCCAGAATTAAATATTAAGTTTCTTTTCGGAATTTTATTTATCACAATGGTATCTGGTTTAATTATAAATTTCTTTTTTTCAACTGAATATATTTTTAATTTAAATCGTAAAGAGTTAAAAAGAAAAAGATTGGGTTATGGGCAAAAAATATTGAATTTTTCAGAAATATATAAAATAGAAAAAATGGAAACTGGTGGTAACAATAATTTAATTAGCTATTCTGTAATTATGAAAGATGATAAATTCGGTCATGGATATAAATTAAATCTATCTACTATTGAAAACTCAAAATACGGAGAAATTTTAAAAGAAAAAATAACACAAATTAATACACATTTATAACTATGAAACTACAATTTTATACAAAAAAAAAAGATAAACTTTATTCACTGAAAATAAACAAAACTTTCTCAATTATATCACTCATATTCTTCACTTTGCTTGGAATATATTTCATTGTAAATAATAGTAAATTAGATGGAGAAATACCTTTCTTTCTTTTTACAATAATCCCAATAGTCCTTAATTTAATAGCTTTGGGGAGAAAAGTAATTATAAACGAAAAAGATAAAACAATAGAATTCTCTATTTTTGGTTTATTTGATAAACAAATTTATACCATTAATGATTTTGAAAGATTTATAATCACTAAACACACTTCTAATTTTATTAACAGTGGGACTTCGCTATCAATGGAATTTAAAAAAAATGATAAGCTTGCAAACATTTCATTGTCAGGTGCGAAAAATAGTAAATTAATAGAACCACTAATGAATGAAACTAAAACGTTAATGTTTAAATAAAAACTACCGCTAACAGCTAAGGCTTCGTTGGGCTCGCAGAGCCAACAATGAAGCCTCGGTTGAACAGCCTGTCCCGATTTTCGTTCGGGAGAACCGGTTACATTTACCCTTGTTATGGGCTTCTCGTAAAATTATTTGGATTGCTTAAGAAGAGGATTTAGTTCCTCTTTTTTTTGGAAAAAAAAGACCTGATTTTTATATGTTTTCCTCCATATTCGAGCATAAAAACTCCTACCCACCAACTCAATTTTGATGGGGAACTTGTTAATTTTTAAACAGCTTTATAGAATCAAGAACTACAAGATAATTGTGCTACGCAATGTTACAAACCAACCTAAATAACGGCACATGGCAGTTCTTTTTTAAGCTACCCTATGGATAAAAGCCGAAGTCAAAAGCGCATTTTTAAATAATCGTTCAAAATAAATCCACTCACAACCTAAAACCAAATGACTTTAAAAACCAAATTTGAAAAAATCTTCCTTTCCTCAAACATAATAATTATGCCGTTGTTATAATAGGTAGTCCACATATTGTGGCTTCAACAATAGATAAAGAATACCAACAGCAAACTTCTCCGGCGCCGCCTATTCAAATCAATTTGAAAAGTCATTTTTTATTGGATATAAATGGTTATCATATTTATAAAAACAACTCAAAATGGCACATACCGTAAAAATAACATCTGTCGAGAAAATTACACCCGATGTATTGAGAATCGTTGCCGAAAAACCCGCAACATTAACCTTTAAACCTGGGCAAGCCGTAGATCTTTCCATCAACAGAGTCGGCTGGGAAAAGGAAATAAGGCCCTTTACATTTACATCTTTACCAGATGATAACGAAATTGAATTTACCATAAAATCATATCCTGAGCATAAAGGCGTAACCGAACAATTACAATTTCTTACCAAAGGTGATGAACTAATTTTGGGCGATGTTTTTGGCGACATTTCATACAAAAACGAAGGTATTTTCATTGCTGGAGGGGCAGGAATAACGCCATTTATCGCGATTTTTAAAGCCCTCGAAAAAGAAAATAAAATTGGAAACAACAAGCTTCTATTCGCCAATAAAACTAGAGCTGATATTATTTTAGAAAAAGAATTTGATAAACTTCTGGGTAAAAATTTCATTAACATACTTTCTAAAGAAGATATCGAAGGCTACGAACACGGCTATATCTCCGAAGATTTGATCAAAAAATATTCAGATACCAGCAGTAAATACTTTTACCTCTGCGGGCCTGAAGAAATGATGAAAGCTATAGAAAAACAACTCGCTTCGTTAGGGATTTCTGCAGATTTCATCATTAAAGAAGGCTATTAAAAAACTTTGTTTACGGTAAATTGTTCAAATTAAAAAACTCACTTGATGATGAAAACTTTTGGAGAAAAGGTGATCGATTTTAACAGTCAATTACACTATTTAGGCAATCTTCCTGAAGGTTTTATGGTGCTCAATCCTTATTTCGATAACCCCGAAACGATGGCGGTGATGAAAGATTTCTACCATAAATTTTATCATGATAATGAAGAACGAAAGTTTATAATTGGCATCAATCCAAGTCGGCATGGCGCAGGCGTAACGGGTGTTCCTTTTACCGATACAAAAAGATTGGAAAGTATTTGTGGCATTAAAATGGAATCGGCAAGAACACATGAGGTTTCGTCGGTTTTTGTATATGATTTGATTGAAGAATATGGCGGACCAGAAACTTTCTACAAGCAATTTTATATTAACTCTCCATTTCCATTGGCCATTATTCGCCATGTAAAAGATGGCAGGTGGGTAAATGCGAATTATTACGATGAACCCGCACTTTTCGAAATGGTAAAAGATTTTATGATCGATTCGTTAAAAAAACACATTAGTTTGGGTTTAGATACATCAGAAGTATTTATTTTAGGCAAAAAGAATGCAACCTTTATTCAAAAGCTAAATAAAGAAGCCAAACTTTTCGATCGATTAACTGTGCTGGAACATCCACGCTTCATTCAACAGTATAAATTTAAAGAGCGGTACCAATACATTGATCGTTTTATATTAACATTAAATAATTTGCTTTGAAAAACTTACCTTCAAATACCATTTACACCATCGGCCATTCTACACATCCCATTGCCGAGTTTTTGGAGATGCTTAAGTATTACGATGTAAAAGTTCTGGCCGATATCCGCCGTTTGCCTGGGTCGAAAAAATATCCTCAATTCGACCAAGAAAATTTAAAAAAATCGTTACAAGAAGTTGGGATTGAGTACCTGTATTTAACAGATTTAGGCGGTAGAAGAAAAGTTAATAAAGATTCGAAAAATAACCGTTGGAACAATCCTTCTTTTAGGGCGTATGCCGATTACATGGAAACTGACGAATTTAAAAACGCAGCTTTAAACTTAGGAAATATCGCATCGACGCAGACTACTGTATATATGTGTTCTGAAGCGGTTTGGTGGCGTTGCCATAGATCGATGGTTTCTGATTTTTTAAAAGCAAAAAACTGGACGGTTTATCACATTATGGGATTGGGAAAAGTGCAAGAACACCCCTACACTTCGCCAGCCATTATTTTAGATCACGAGGTTTCTTATTCAGATGAAAATTAAAATTTAATACAATTATTATGGCAACTACATTTAAAATCGGCGATGAAGTAAGTTGGAATTCTGAAGGTGGAAATGCATCTGGAACGATCATCAAAATACATCACAAAAATTTCGATTACAAAGGTTACACACACCACGCTACCGAAAATGATCCTCAATATGAAATAAAAAGTAGTAAAACCGATCATATTGCTGCGCGTAAAGGTTCGGCGTTGCGTAAAATAAGTTGATTTGGGATTTAACGATTGATCTAAGTATTAATTGAAAGAGAAAACTTCAACAAAGTATTAGAACGAATCCATAGCGTAGTTTATTTGTAAACTAACGTGAAGTTTAAAAAGCAACTGCATGAAATTTATTAAATTTAAACTATGAAAATAGCACTAATCACATCTGGAATAATCCTATTGGCTTTTATTATTACACAACTTTTTGCAATGAGCGGACAAAGAAATATAGAAACTTATCCTTATACGGTTAAGAAAAAATACGATGGATTTGAGATCCGCAGTTATGAAGCAACGTTGTTTACTTCCGTTCAACTTTCGGGCAATAAATACAAAGAAGCTTCGAGCAAAGGCTTTTCCATTTTAGCAGGCTACATTTTTGGTGGGAATAAGAAAAGCGAAAAAATAGCAATGACTTCCCCCGTTTCTATGTCGCTGGATGATGATATGACCATGATGTTTATGGTGCCGAAAAAATTTAATAAGGAAACGCTTCCGCAACCTAATCAGCCGGGAATCAAATTTGTTGAGCAACCTGCAAAAACCGTTGCAGCAATTACTTTTGGCGGTTGGGCAAATGATGAAACCATCGCAAAATACAAGCAGCAATTAATAGCAGCCTTAAATACAGAAGGCATTAAATACAGCAATAAATTCTACTTTTTGGGCTATAATCCACCTTTCGAAGTGATTAACCGCAAAAATGAAATCATAGTGGAGCTTTTGTAATTTAAATTGCCTTTGTTTAGATATAAATCCTAATCTTTCAAGTTCAAAAAGATTAGTATTTATCTATTACAGCCAACGCTAACACCAATACTTTTCTTTAAAACTCCAAATTTTACGTAACCAACAATCAAATTTTTCAATCTCAACAAATCATTAAAAAATAATGCTACCTTTAAAGAGTGAATACTCACTAACATTTTATTATGATTACTACTATTTCGGCAAGGCAACAAGAAATTTTAGAAGCCTCGGGGAAAATATTGATTGAGAAAGGATTAAAGGCATTAACAACCAAAAACTTAGCGCTAGAGATGGGTTTTTCGGAGAGTGCCATTTACAGGCATTTCGCCAATAAAGAAGACATTATTGTTTCTTTATTTGAATTTATTCTGGCTAATTTTAAACAGCGGTTGGATCAAATTTTGGAGCTAAATTTAAGCGCCATTGAAAGATTAAATCAAGTTTTTGATAGTCAGTGTACTTTCTTTTCGCAAAATCCACATTTTGCAATGGCTGTTTTAGCAGATGATATTTATTTCGAAGGTGATAAAGTAAAAAGCGAACTGCTATCAATTATGGCTTACAAATTTAACGTAGTGGAAATTATTTTGCAACAAGGTATAAAAGAAGGTACAATTAGAAATGATATTGAGATTGCAGAATTACAACATACTGTTATTGGTTCATTTAGATTACTGTTGCACAAATGGCGACTCAAAAATTTCGAATTCGATTTACAGCTTGCTGGTAAAAAAATGATGAATACCCTTAACTTATTACTACAAAATCCGATTAAATAATTGAAAGTTATGTTAGTATATATTCAAAATTTAAAGTTTAATTACCTCATAATCATAGTTATTTCTCTTTTTTGTGTTCCAAACGTTCAGGCGCAACAAACGGTCGCATTTAAAAATTTACAGGAAGTATTGACTTTAGCCAAAACAAAAAATTATACATTTATCAATGCAAACATTCAAAACAAACTAGCCGAGCTGACCAAAAAAACCGCTTTAGGAAATGTGTTTAATCCACGCATTCCGGCTTCGATGCAACTGCTAGACAATACCAAACAACAAGTTCTTTTTTTACCGGGAGAAATTTTCGGTCAGCCCGGCACTTTTAGACAGGTAACCACGGGGCAAAAATATTCGTCGTTAATTAACTTGCAACCACAGTTCGAGCTTTTTAATTTGGCAGGAATTGCTCAAATAAAATCGGCAAAAATTAACCAACAACTTACCGAGAATCAAAACAAACTGAACGAGCAAAATATTTACAACCAAATAAATACCATTTACTTTAACATCCTTTCTTTTAAAGCACAGATCGAAATTATTAGCCAAAATTTGGCATCGGCCGATACCATTTTACAAATTACCCAAAATAGATTTAAGGAAAGTGTGGGCAGAAAACAGAATGTAAATGAGGCGGAAGTAAATCAAATAAATTTAAAAAATAACCTCGAACAGCTTTCAATCAACCTTAAAATACAAGAAGAAAGTTTAGCGCTTTTTTTTGAAAACAGCATTTACCCTACGCTTACCGAAAAAGTTTGGGCTTACGAAAACACTATGGATGTTTTACCCATAAAGAATAGTTTAGTCGATAAAAATGCATCGCTACAATTACAAATGATGCAACAGGATATTCGATTTGCTAAAGCCCAAAATTGGCCTACCTTATCCTTTATTTCATCGCTAAATTGGCAAAATTTAAGCAGAGATTTTTTTTACGATACCAATTCGAACACAATTTCCTACAATTATATTGGACTGAAATTAAGTATGAATTTACCGACAACGGTAACCAAATTAGCGAACATTAAAAACAAGCAATTTGAAGCCAGTATTTTAAAAACAAATGCCGAACACAGTATTAAAGAAACAGAAACGAAAAATCGGGCATTAATTTTAGACTATGAAAAAGCCGTAATTCAGTTGCAAAATTTCAAAAAAATTGCCTCGCTTAAAGCAGATACTTACCATAAAAATTTCAATCAATACCAAGAAAATATTTTGAGCCTAGATGATTTACTAATTTCTTACAACAACATGCTTAATGCTAAGTTAAATGTGGTTAGTGCATTGGCAAACATTGGTTTTAACAAAAGTAAAATAGACATTAACAATAAATTTTAGCAAAATGAAAATCAAAATTATCGCCGTATTTATTGTAAGCATATTTGCTTTTTCTTGCAATAAAGAAACAGGTACAAAACCTATTGTACAAGATATAAAAGAACTGGTTTTTGCATCTGGCACGCTAGAATGGAAAAATAGTTACAACCTAACCGCGCAAACCGATGGCGTACTCAAAAATGTAGATTTTGAAATTGGCGACGCGGTGGCCAAAGATAAAGTTTTAGCTAGAATTGAGAACAATACCAACTTAGTAAATACTCAAATTGCAAAAGAACAGTTAACTATAACAACAGAAAATTTATCTAACAACTCCCCTGCTTTGCAACAGGTACAACAAAATATTGTATTTGCTACTGCAAAACACAATCAAGACCAACTGCAAGCCGAAAGGTATGAAAGGCTTTACAAAACCCAAAGTGTAGCCAAAGCCGAATACGAAAATTATAAGTTGGCAGCAGAAAACTCGTTAACCAACCTTAAAGTTTTAAAAAATAATTACGCCCAGTTAAAGCAACAGGCAAAGCAAAATTACATCACAACCAAAGGTCAGTTAGAAAACAATAAAGTTGCCCAGCAGTACAACAACATTGTGGTTCCTCAATATGGAACCGTAATTGAAAAGCTGAAAACCAATGGAGATTTTGTAAAAAAAGGTGATGTAATTGCCACCATCGCCGATGCGAAACTTATTCAAGCTGTGCTTAATGTAGATGAAACCAATATCGGGAAAATCAAACTCGGCCAAACGGCGTATGTAAAATTAAATACAGACGATTCGAAAATCTACAATGCCAAAATAACCGAGATACTCGCTTCATTTGATCAAAAAAGCCAATCGTTTATTTGCAAAGCGGTTTTTGAGGAACCGCTAAACAAAGCTTTTTTCGGCACTCAATTAGAAGCAAATATCTTCATCAAAGAAAAGAAAAATGCCTTGCTTATTCCAAGAAATTTAATGGATTTTGGCAACCGCGTAAATGTAAAAGGCAAGGATGATTATGTGATCGTAAAAACTGGCATTATATCTTCAGATTTTGTAGAGATTTTAGCTGGCATTACAAAAGATGATGTGATTTTACCTTTAAAACACTAAGCCATGAATATCAATACTGATATTGCAAAAACCTATATTTTTGCTGGTAAAAAACAAACAGCCGTTGCCGGTATGGGCGTTTTATTGGGCATGGCGATTTATATTTTTATGAATTGCTTAATGTTGGCTTTAGATAGAAGTTCGACCAGTGTTATTTTTAAAAACAATGCGCACATTAGGGTTTATAAGGAAGATAAAATGAGCAAACCGCTGGTTAATGACAGTACTGCGAAATACCTTATTATCAATCCTAAAGTATTGCCAAAAAGCAACACCATCATCAACCCTAATCAAGTTACAGAAACGATATTAAAAAATAAAAATGTTACTGTAGTTACGCCACAAGTAAATTCTTCTGTATTTTACAACAATGGTAAATCGCAAATTTCGGGCATAGCGGTGGGCGTAAAACCCGCCGAGGCCAATGCAATGTATAATATAAATTCTACTATAGTTTCTGGCGATTTTAAGTCGCTAACATCAAACCCAAATGGCATTGTAATTGGCGTAGGGATTTCTACAAAAATGAATCTTGTGGTCGGTAATAATCTAAATCTTACCTCAGCAAAAGGGGTAAATAGAACTTTTAAAGTTGTCGGTATTTTTAGGTCGAACGTGCGGACTTTAGATGATTCGAAATCGTACATTAATTTAGCATCTGCACAGCAATTACAAAAGGAAGGTGCATTATACATTACCGATATTACGGTAAATATTAAAAATCCAGACGATGCAAAAGCCGTTGGCGATGAAATTTCACAAGTGACTGGCTACAAAGCAGAAAGCTGGCAAGAAGCCAATAACTCTATGGTTACAGGCAATAAAATGCGCAACATTGTGGGCAGTTTAGTGTCGTCTCTAATCTTATTAGTGGCCGGCTTCGGGATTTATAACATCTTGAATATGACGGTTAGTCAGAAAATAAATGACATTGCCATATTAAAAGCGATGGGTTTTAGAGGGAAAGATGTAGTGCGCATATTTGTAACGCAGGCTTTAGCCGTTGGTATTTTGGGCGTAATTGGTGGTGTACTATTGGCCACAGTTTTAATAAGCGTTTTACAACATGTTTACGTAGGTGGCGATATTGGCTATTTCCCGATTGAATTTGACGGCTCCAGATTTTTACGGGGAATTTTCTTCGGCTTAATCATAACCTTTTTCGCTGGCTATTTTCCTGCACGTAAAGCGGCAAAAGTAGATCCGGTAGAGATTTTTAGAAAATAGTTTTTTGAGTGATGAGCGAACAGGAGGTTAGTGATGAGTGTTGAGATATGAGTGATGAGTGGGAAGGATTTATAAAAACAAACAGAATATGAGTAAGAGTATTTTACAAGAAAAGAGTTTTTTGTTTGCCATTAGGATTGTTAAGCTGTACAAATTAATTATAGAGCAAAAAAAGGAATTTATAATGAGCAAACAGGTTTACAGAAGCGGTACCGCAGTTGGCGCATTGATTAGGGAGGCGCAAAATGCAGAAAGTAAAATGGACTTTATTCATAAATTGGCAATTGCTCAAAAAGAATGCGATGAAACTTTATATTGGTTAGAATTACTAAAAGCGACAGATTATTTAACAGAAAATGAATTCGAAAGCATCGCAAATGATAATACAGAATTACTAAAAATGCTGAAAAGTTCTATTATTACAGTTAAACAATCAATAAGTAAAAAGCTATAAGCTTTTTTATTTAGTGATGAGTGTTGAGTGATGAGATATGAGTTACTGACAATGACCAGAAAATTCATCGCCACTTTATCAAGTAAAAAATATAATTGCAATAATGAAATAATATGAATACAAAAAACTCAGTAAACCAAACACGTAATCGATAAACATAAAATTATGAGTTTACCTAATCGCGAAGTTTCTGCAATTGAAAAGCACTCATCACTCATATCTCATAACTCATAACTACCGAAATAACTCATAACTACCGAAATAACTCATCACTAAATGAAGTCAATTTTAAAAACACAACTCGTAAATAAATTCTTTCATGATCCGAATGAGTTTCATGTGCTAAAAGATATTTCTATAGAGGTAGATAAAGGCGAACTTGTTACTTTGGTAGGCAAATCGGGTTGCGGAAAATCTACTTTGCTATACATTCTTTCTACAATGGATAGAGATTATAAAGGAGATTTATATTTAGATAATGAATTGATGACCCACAAAAGTATCGACGAATTGGCTGCGATACGCAATGAAAAAATCGGCTTTGTATTTCAATTTCACTATTTATTACAAGAATTTAGTTGCCTTAAAAATGTAATGATTCCGGCCCTACGCTTAGGGAAATTATCACCTCAAGAAATAGAAGCCAAAGCTTACGAACGTTTAAAAACTTTGGGTCTTGCCGATCAAGCGCTAAAAAACGCAAGTAAACTATCAGGCGGACAACAACAGCGTGTAGCCATTGCTAGGGCACTCATAAATGATCCATTAATTATTATGGGCGATGAACCAACGGGAAATTTAGACAGTAAAAATACAGCAATTGTTTTCGAGATTTTTAAGGATTTGGCGCACAATGCCGGTCAAACTATTATTGCCGTAACCCACGATGAAGATTTCGCACAAAAAAGCGATAGAATTATAGAAATGAAAGATGGTATGATTATTTAATCACCGAATAAAAATACAATCAGTTATTCTAATAAATACCCCAACAAAACGCCATAAAAATTGTTAGTTAATGTATAATCCAATGGAAAATCTTTTCTCAATAGAGTTAATAAGGATTTTTGAATCTTATTGATGACAACCAAAGCGCGATTTAAGATTTTCAATCCTTTTTCATCGGTAAAATAGAGCATCAACATTTTGTTTTGCTCAACATTAAATTTACTCCAACTATGAAAAAGCTCCTAATATTTGATTTAGATGGTACTTTGGCCGAAAGCAAAGCAGCAATTGATACCGAAATGGCGGATCATTTAACCGCTCTACTCGAAGTTGCGCACGTTGCAATTATATCTGGAGGCGACTGGCCTCAATTTAAAAAACAGGTATTGGATCATCTCCCCAAAAAAAATCTTCAACAAAAACTTTCTATTCTGCCAACTTGTGGTACCAAATTTTATCAATATGACAAAGAATGGAAACAACTATACGCAGAGAATTTTACAGCGGAAGAAAAAGAGAAAATCATTAAAAACTTAAATGATGCAATAAGCGAAGCGGGATGGAAAATTACAAAAACTTGGGGCGAACAGATAGAAGATAGAGGCAGTCAGGTTACGTTTTCGGCATTGGGACAAAGTGCACCTTTGAAAGAGAAAAAAGATTGGGATCCTGATTTTTCTAAACGCAAAAAAGTTCAAACCATTTTAAACAAATCACTGTCAGAATTTTCGGTTACGCTGGGTGGCACAACTTCTATAGATGTTACAAAACCTGGTATTGATAAAGCTTATGGCATTCAGAAATTAAAAGAGGTTTTAGAAATTGAAATTTCAGAAATGATGTTTGTTGGCGATGCGCTATTTAAAGGTGGCAATGATTATCCATCGCGTAAAACGGGCGTAATTTGTGTGCAAGTTCGCGATCCAGAAGAAACAAAAAGAGTTATTGAAACGTTTGTTGCTTGTTTAAACGATAGTTATAAAGGAAAAGAAATATGATCACCTTCCAGTTAGAAAGAATTTGTACCATAATGGAACCCGAAGCGGGCAATGACTTAGAAGTAGAAGGCGTACTTAACCCCGCAGCAACTCGAGGTCCGGATGGCGAACTTTACCTTTTTCCACGTTTAGTTGCCAAAAATAATTATTCGCGAATTGGCATTGCAAGAGTAAAATTTAACGACGCCGGTGACCCGATTGGTGTAGAGCGTTTGGGTGTAGCGTTGGAACCAGAAGCTGAATACGAAAAACGCCCAGATGGCGGTGGTGGTTGTGAAGACCCGAGGGTTACTTATGTAGAAACTTTGGAACATTACTTTATGACTTATACAGCATTTGGCCCCAATGGACCAAGAATTGCCGTTGCACGATCTAAAGATTTGTTAAATTGGGAAAGACTAGGACTGGTGAAATATAAGGTTTATAAAGACATCGACTTTAATGGCGTTGATAATAAAGATGCCAGTATCTTCCCCGAAATTATTATGAGTCCGAAGGGGCACCCTTCAATTGGTATGTTGCACCGACCACTTTTTAGTGGCTCGAGGCCAGAAGAAACCGTTGAATGCGAAAAATGCAGAGAAATTGATACCCACAAAGAAAGTATCTGGATTTCTTACTACAATTTAGGAGAAGACCTCACCATAGAATATGCAAAATTTACATCAAACCACCGGTTAGCAATACCGCAAAAAGATTGGGAAAACTTAAAAATTGGAGCAGGTGCGCCACCATTGCTTACTAAACTTGGCTGGCTTGTAGTTTATCATGGTGTACACGAATTGCCCGATTCTACGGAAGCGCATCGCAAACTTTGCTACTCGGCGGGCGCTATGATTCTTTCAGAAAAAAATCCTCAAAATGTAATTTACAGGTCTGCTAAACCCATTTTAACGCCAGAATTACCCGAAGAAACTATTGGCACAATAGCGAATGTTGTATTCCCGACAGGTATAGACCGCAGAGATGACATTGGCCAACCAAACCGCATTGATGTATATTATGGAATGGCCGATAACAGAATTGGTGTTGCCAAAATGCAAATTCCTGATGAATTACCAAAATCAAACCCATCTGTTATTGTGGGTAAATAACAGATGGGTTTCCGCGTTTTGAAATATATTAGCTTTTAAAACTTAATTCGCTTTTTCCATTTCACTGGTATAAATACCCATACAAGCTGCACGATTTAACTTTGCCCGATGAATTAATGCCTGTTGTGCGGCTTCTTTATTAGCATCGTCTCCACGCCAAATTTCTAAAGCAGGCTGTTGTAAGGCTCTGCCGTAAGAAAAAGTAAGTGCCCAGGGCAAATCAGCTTTATATTTTTTATGCATCGCATTCAACCTTTCCGTAGCAAGTTCGGCCGATTGTCCGCCAGATAAAAAAGCAATGCCCGGAACTGTTGCTGGTACATTATTTAGCAAACATTTCACAGTAGCTTCAGCCACCTCATCAACCGATTCTTGAACCTTTGCCTCCAAACCTGGCAATATCATATTTGGTTTTAAAAGCATTCCATCTAATAAAATACGCTGACTGTAAAGTGCTTCGAAAACGATGTGCAACACCTCACTAGTTACGGTTAAACAATGTTGTAAACTGTGGTCGCCATCCATTAAAACTTCGGGTTCTACAATAGGAACCAAACCAACTTCCTGACATAAACCTGCATATCTTGCTAAAGCGTGGGCATTGGCGAGTATTCCTCCAGCAGTTGGCAAACCATCGCCAATATTTATAACCGCACGCCACTTTGCAAATCGGGCGCCCATTTCTTTATATTCAACCAGTCTTTTGCGTAAACCATCAAGTCCTTCGGTTACCTTCTCACCTGGGAATCCCGCTAAAGGTTTTGCACCGAGATCTAATTTTATTCCGGGAATGATGCCTGCATCAATTAATATTTTAATAAACGGCGTGCCATCTAATTGCTGTTGCCGGATGGTTTCATCAAAAAGTATCGCACCGCTGATGCTTTGATTGAGCCCCGACGTAGTAACAATAAGTTCCCTGTACTTTCGCCTCATTTCTTCGGTTTGGGGAATATCAAATTCTGCAAATCGTTTATTACAAGTACCTGTACTTTCATCCATAGCCAGCAAACCTTTATGGTCTGCAACCAGTGCTTTCGCCGTGGCAATCAGTTCATCCTGTATCATTTTGCTTGTTTTATTAAAACTGTGTTGATATTTAATTTCCATCAAAGCCTAATAGCCTTTACGTTTTACTAAAGTAACATTGCAAAAATATAAAAGTTCTCGAACGCGAAAATGCTGCAAAAAAATTATAATTGAGTTTGACCTAAAGCACTCATTTGTTTCTAAATAGACACAACTGGTCGAAAAATAAGTTAATCAATTTTCCCCAAGAAAATATAATATTTGATTACTCAATAACATATCGTAATATTGCAATATTATATTTTATGAAATGGGTGCAAGCAAAACTGAACACTTTACCGATCAACAAAACCGAATTGCTACAATTGCTAAGGCATTGGGCCATCCTGCACGAATTGCCATTATTGAGCATTTAATGAAAGTTAATGCGTGCATTTGTGGCGACATTGTAAATGAACTACCGCTGGCACAACCCACTGTTTCGCAACATTTAAAGGAGCTTAAAAACGCTGGTATCATCAAAGGAAACATCGAAGGCAATTCCATTTGTTACTGTATCGATGAAACTACAATCAAAATAATGACTACTTACTTTTCACTAATAGAAAATACCGTGGCTAAAAATAAGTGTTGCTAACCCCATTTTTTTAGGCACAAAAAAAAACTTAAATTAAAATACCATGAAATTATCAGCAGTAAAACAGATTTTAAGCACATTAGAAAACGTTGAATTTCAATTAGAAAATGGAACAGCTGTTCCCGAACATTTTCATGTAACTGAAGTTGGCATGATTACGAAAAAATTTATTGATTGTGGTGGCGTAATTCGCAATGAAAAAACTGTAAACTTCCAACTTTGGAACGCCGATGACTTCAACCATCGCCTAAAACCTAATAGATTGTTAAGTATCATAAAACTTTCAGAAGAAAAATTAGGAATTGAAGATCAAGAAATTGAAGTAGAATATCAAAGTGAAACCATTGGTAAATATGATTTGGATTTCGATGGAAAAGTATTTGTTTTAAAAAATAAAACCACGGCTTGTTTGGCAGAAGATTCTTGCGGAATTCCTGCTGCAAAACCAATGGTAAACCTAGCTGAAATGAATGCAAATGCGACTACTTGCACACCAGGTGGAGGCTGTTGCTAAACAAAAATTAATGCAACCAAAACTAAAATTTCTCGATCGTTACCTCACACTTTGGATATCCCTTGCAATGGCAATTGGTATGCTGTTGGGTTATTTATTCCCAAGCATTTCCAACATCACAAATGCTTCTTCCATTGGCACTACAAATATACCATTGGCAATAGGTTTAATATTAATGATGTATCCGCCATTGGCGAAGGTAGATTATTCGTTATTGCCAAAGGTATTTACCGATAAGAAAGCAATTGGGATTTCTCTAATACTCAATTGGGTAATTGGGCCAATTTTAATGTTTATCCTCGCTATTCTTTTTTTAAGAGACCAACCAGATTATATGGCTGGTTTAATTTTAATTGGCTTGGCGCGTTGCATTGCAATGGTAATTGTTTGGAACGATTTAGGTAAAGGAAACCGCGAATATGCAGCATTATTAATCGCGTTAAATAGCATATTTCAAATATTCAGCTACAGTTTTATGGTGTGGTTGTTCATCAATATATTACCCAATAAATTAGGATTAGCCAACTTTAACGTAAGTGTATCTATTAAAGATATAACTCAAAGTGTGTTAATTTACTTGGGCGTTCCATTTCTTGCAGGCTTTTTAAGTCGGTATTTTTTAATTAAAACCAAAGGGAAAGATTGGTACAATAGAAAATATATTCCAGCAATATCACCCATAACTTTATATGCTTTACTGTTTACTATTTTATTAATGTTTAGCCTAAAAGGCGATAAAATATTACAACTTCCGTTTGATGTTATTAAAATTGCCATTCCGTTAATTATCTACTTTGTATTGATGTTTTTTACCAGTTTTTTTATAAATCTGTATTTAAAAGTTCCCTATGATAAAAACGCCGCCATTGCTTTTACAGCTACCGGAAACAACTTCGAGTTGGCGATAGCTGTATCTATTGCAGTTTTCGGCATACATTCGCCACAGGCATTTGTTGGCGTAATTGGGCCACTGGTAGAAGTACCGATTTTAATTTTATTAGTACGGGCTAGTTTATTGCTAAAACAAAAATTTTATCCTCAACAATGAAGAAAATATTAGTGCTTTGTACCGGAAACAGTTGCAGAAGCCAGCTTGCTGAAGGTTATTTACGTTATTTTGCTAATGGCAAAGCAGAAATCTATAGTGCTGGTGTAGAAACGCATGGCGTAAACCCAAAAGCCATAGCCACTATGCAAGAAGATGGGATTGACATTTCCCATCACAGTTCTAATCATATTGATGAATACAAAAATGTCGATTTTGATTTCGTTATTACCTTATGCGATCATGCTCAACAACGCTGTCCATTTTTCCCATCAAACGCTATAAAATTTCACCAAAACTTCCCCGATCCCGCAAAGGCAAGCGGAACCGATGCCGAAATAATGGAAGAATTTAGATTGGTTAGAGAAGACATAAAAAAATATTGTAGCGTATTTATTCACGATAACGTATAACTTAAGATTTAAAAACGCTAGTAATTTAACCCATTGTTGACATAAATTAGTATATTAATATAATAGGCTTAAAATAACGGTCAATCCAATAATCAGATTAAAAAAATTAACTTAATTTACAGAAAATTGTTAACACACAATAAACCACTATCAATTCATTTTTAAAAACTATGAAAAAATTAAATTTAACAAGAATTTTAATCTTAAATTTTGCAGTTTTTGCGTTTGTTACCACGCAAAGTTTTGCTCAAGAAAAAGCGCAACCCATATTTAAAGATGGAGAAGCGCAAATTGTAAAAGCATTTGATACGCCAGATAAATGGATTAGAACCGATTTATGGGTAGAAACCACCTTCGATACCGACGGAGATGGAAAGTTAGACCGTATGCACGTAGATGTTACTAGGCCTTTCCAAACAGAAACTGAAGGATTAAAACTCGCCGTAATTTACGGTAGTAGTCCTTACTATGCCGGAGTATCAGAAGATGGTCCTAATTCTTTTTGGGATGTGAAGCAAGAAGTAGATGAAAAACCGCCATATATGCACGATCATCCTTCAGTTAAACGTACTGGAAACCGACCAATAATTTCGAATGAATTTATTTACGATTGGGTAAAACGTGGTTATATAATTGTACACTCGTCCTCTCCAGGTACAGGTCTTTCTGATGGTTCGCCAACAGTAGGCGGCATTAACGAATCGTTAGCACCAAAGGCGGTAATAGAATGGCTTTCGGGAAAAGATAATGGTTACACATCTAGAACTGGTGATGAAAAAGTTAAAGCTTATTGGAGTACCGGCAATGTTGGTATGACAGGAACTTCATACAATGGCACAATTCCACTTGCTGCAGCAACAACCGGCGTAGAAGGTTTAAAAGCTATTATTCCAGTTGCACCAAATACTTCATACTATCATTATTATCGCTCAAATGGACTAGTTAGAAGTCCGGGTGGATATTTAGGAGAAGATATTGATGTTTTATACGATTTCATTCACAGTGGTGCTGAAGAAAAAAGAGCTTATGGCGATCGCGTGGTAAGAGATGGCGAGATGATGAAGGGCATGGATAGAGAGAAAGGTGATTACAATAAATTTTGGGCAGGTAGAGATTATCTAAATCAAATGAAGCCAATGAAAGCGGCCTTATTTATGTCGCACGGTTTTAACGATTGGAATGTAATGGCAGAACACAGTTACCGCATCTATAAAGCTGCAGAAAAAATGGGGTTGCCGGTTAAAATATACTATCACCAAGAAGGACACGGTGGCGAACCACCATTTACCATGATGAACAGATGGTTTACAAAATATTTGTACAATATTGATAATGGCGTAGAAAATGAGCCAAAAGCTTGGATTGTTAGAGAAAACGACAAAAACGATAACCCTACGCCTTATGCTGATTTCCCTAACCCCGCAGCTAGCGATGTAAAATTATATCTTACAGCTGGCGGAAATTCAGCCGGAAAGCTTTCAGTTGCACCAACAGAAAATCAAAATAATGAAAAATTAGTAGATGATGTTTCCATTTCAGGAAGTGACTTAGCAAAAGCCGAAAAATCAGATCATCGCCTACTTTATGTAACGCCTATACTGAAAGAAGCGGTACATTTATCTGGATTAACTCAAATTTCTGTGAGATTAGCAAGCAGTAAAAAAGCAGCTAATTTTTCGGTTTGGTTGGTTGCTTTGCCTTGGAGCGAAGGAAAGGGCGCAAAATTAATGGATAATATAATTACCCGCGGATGGGCAGATCCTCAAAATAGTAAATCATTAACAAAAAGTAAGCCTTTAAAACCAGGTAAATTCTACAACTTAAAATTCAATTTACAACCTGACGATCAGATTATACCAGCAGGGAAACAAATTGGAGTTGTAATTTTTTCTAGCGATAAAGAATTTACATTATGGCCAAAACCAGGTACAGAAATTACAATCGATTTAAATCACACTACGTTAACTTTGCCAGTTGTAAATGGCGCAAATGCGTTCGAAAAAGCTACAAAATAAGTTTAAGGGTTTTATTATAAAACTTAATTAATAAAAACGATATCCTCATTCATTAATTTGAATGAGGATATTTGTTTTCAAGCAATTATAAGCTAAGTAAACAATTCACTATAATACCATCGAATAAATTATATTACATCCGAAGGGAAATAATTTCTAAACAAACGCCAATCCCTCTTACATTAACTAAAGCTAAAAAATGAATGACTTACAACATATAACAGAATTTCAAACCTCGCCAGATTTAGTAGAGAAGCTATACAAATACAGCATAAAGAAAAACTATAAAGTTGGGGCAATTATTTTAGATGAGCATTCGCATATCCGCTCCATTCCCATTGTAATTAAAGGCAGTCTGAGGGTAATGAGAACCGAAGACGATGGTCGGGAAATTTTACTCTACTACATAAAAGCCGGCGAGAGTTGCATTATGTCGTTTTTAGGTGGCTTACATAACGAAACCAGCAAGTTGAAAGCCGAAGTTGAAGAAGATGCCGAAATACTATTTTTGCCAATGGATAAAGTTTCTGTATTTATTAAAGAATATCCACAATGGCTAGATTATATTTTTAGAATGTACCACAAACGTTTCGAAGAACTGTTGGAAATTGTAAATGCCATTGCATTTAAAAAAGTAGATGAGCGTTTACTTACTTTGCTACAAAAGAAACAAGAATTAACAGATAACAAAACCTTGCAGGTTACGCATGAGCAGTTGGCAAATGAATTAGGAACAGCCCGCGTGGTGGTTTCTAGATTATTAAAACAATTAGAAGATAACGGAAGTGTTAAACTGGGCCGAAACAAAATAATCCTTATGTAACCTAAGTCACTTTATTGCACTTTTTTTTGATGCAAATTTGCATTTCAAGTTAAGGAAATGGAAGTAGCTGGCTACATTAGCTCAATATTTATTGGTATTGCATTAGGATTAATAGGTGGCGGTGGCAGTATTTTAACTGTGCCGGTATTGGTTTATATTTTCAAAATAGATACGTTAGCCGCAACAGCGTATTCGTTATTCATTGTTGGCGCAACAAGCATTGTAGGTTCTATATCCTATTTCAAAAAGCAGTTGGTCAATTTTAAAACGGTGCTTGTATTGGGTATCCCTTCAATATTTTCAGTTTTTTTAACACGGTGGTATATTCTGCCTACCATACCACAAGAAATTTTTCGGGCAAATGGTTGGCCAGTAACCAAAAATATTTTGTTAATGATTCTTTTTGCACTATTGATGATTTTTGCTTCGTATAGCATGATCAAAAAAGACGAAAAGATTGATGAAAGTAAATCAACAGTAAAAACACAAAATTATCAAAGCCTATTTATTAAGGGTATTTTTATAGGGTTAATTACCGGACTGATCGGTGCAGGAGGAGGATTCTTGATTATTCCCGTTTTGGTAAAAAACTTAAAATTATCGATGAAAATGGCCGTCGGGACATCATTGGTAATTATTTCAATTAATTCACTGGCAGGATTTCTGTTTTCTTTATCACATTTTAACGTGGAATGGATTTTTGCAATAAAAATTGCAAGCTTAGCAATATTGGGCATATTAATTGGCAGTTATCTATCAACTAAAATTAATGGCGAAAAATTAAAGCCCGCATTTGGTTGGTTTGTATTAACTATGGGCATTTATATCATCGTAAAAGAAACAATAATTAAGTAATTTAGCTTGTGTAACTAAAGTAGCTTTGCCTACAAAAATTAGTTTGCAACTTCGTATAATAAATAGTGAATTTATAAATAATAAAATGAAGGTAGAACAAATTTACACTGGCTGTTTAGCACAAGGGGCATATTACATTACTTCAAAAAATGAAGCGGCCATTATAGATCCTTTGCGGGAAATTGACCCCTATTTAAAGCGATTACAAAAAGACAATGTTAAACTAAAGTACATATTCGAAACTCATTTTCACGCAGATTTTGTTAGTGGCCATGTAGATTTAAGCAAAAAAACTGGTGCATCAATTGTGTACGGCCCTACCGCCACACCAGAATTTGAATCCATTATTGCAACGGATAATCAAATTTTTGAAGTAGGCGATGTTAAGCTAAAAGTACTACATACACCCGGCCATACTATGGAAAGTATGTGCATTTTATTGATAGATGAAAACGGCAAAGAAAGTATTCTATTTAGCGGCGATACGCTCTTTTTAGGTGATGTAGGTCGCCCAGATTTAGCACAAAAGGCAGCCGATATGACCCAAGAACAACTGGCAGGGCTACTTTATGATAGTCTGCAAAATAAAATTATGCCCTTACCTGATGACTTAACTATTTATCCCGCGCATGGTGCAGGCTCTGCTTGTGGCAAAAATATGATGAAGGAAACGGTTGATACACTTGGCAATCAGAAAAAAATGAATTATGCCTTAAATCAACCCAATAAGGCAGCTTTTGTAACTGCAGTAACTGATGGTTTATTACCGCCTCCGGCCTATTTCGGGATGAATGTTGCTATGAATAAAACAGGTTACGACAGCTTTGAGGCAGTTTTAAAAACGGGCATGAAAGCATTATCGGCAACCGATTTTGAAGCCATTGCCGAAGCGAGTGGTGCATTAATTTTAGATACTAGAAGTAATGACGATTTTGCGCAAGGATTTATTCCACAAGCCATAAACATTGGTTTAAATGGCGATTTTGCCCCTTGGGTTGGTGCAATGATTGTTGATGTAAAGCAACCAATTTTATTGGTAACGGAGATCGGGAAAGAGGAAGAAACCATAACCAGATTAAGTAGAGTTGGTTTCGATCACGTTTTAGGGCATTTGGAAGGTGGCTTTCAAACTTGGAAATCGTCAGCAAAAGAAGTAGATCGTATAGATAGAATAACAGCCGAACAGTTTGCAAAAGAAGTAAATACAGCTGAAAATAAAATTATTGATGTTCGTAAGGAAACTGAATATGAAGCCGAACACATAGAAAATGCCTTTATTAAACCATTGGCTTATATTAACGAATGGGTTAAAGATACCGACCCAAAAGAGCACTTTTACCTACACTGTGCAGGTGGTTACCGCAGTATGATTGCGGCCAGCATTTTACAAGCAAGAGGTTATAGAAACTTTACCGAAGTAGCAGGTGGCTTTAATGCCATTGCGCAAACTGGCGTGCCTAAAACTAATTTTGTGTGTCAAACAAAAGTGTTTAAATAAAACATAATTAATCCTCATAAAAATGTTCGGAATATTTAAAAATTTATTTGGAAGTACCGATAACAGTGCGTTAATCGAAGCTATAAAAGAAGGTGCATTTCTTGTTGATGTCCGTTCATCCGCAGAGTTTTCTAGTGGAAGTGTTAAAGGCGCAACCAATATCCCATTGGATAAAATAACAACTAATTTATCAAAATTTAAAAGTAAAAAGAACATTATCGTTTTTTGTAGAAGTGGTGGAAGAAGCACGCAGGCAAAAAATATTTTAGCTCAAAATGGCTTCAAAAACGTAATTAACGGTGGCACTTGGCACAATGTAAATGAGGCTATAAAATGAGTGATCGAAATAAAGAACTGCAATGTTGTGTTTCCAAGTGTGAAAATCCTTTGGATGCAAAGTTTTGGAATTCGCGCTGGGAAAACAATGAAATTGGTTGGGATATTGGTGTAGCCTCGCCAGCCATTACAAAATACATGGATCAGTATTTAGCAAAAAATGCAAAAATACTTATCCCAGGTTGTGGCAATGCACATGAAGCCGAATATTTAGTTGCAAATGGTTTTACCAATATTACATTGGTTGATATTGCCCCAAAAGCAGTTGAATTATTAAACGAAAAATTTGCAAATACACCTAATGTTAAGGTATTGTGCAAAGATTTTTTTCTTCACGAAGGGCATTATGATTTAATCATCGAGCAAACTTTCTTTTGTACCCTACCCCTACCTAAAAGAAATGAATATTCATTTAAAACAGCATCTCTTCTTAAGAAAAACGGTAGAATAATAGGTTTGCTTTTCGATAAAACATTCGAACATCAGGGCCCTCCTTTTGGTGGATCTGTTGAAGACTATAAACCAATTTTTGAACCTAATTTTGTAATTAAAACTATGGAGAAGTGCTATAATAGCATTGCGCCAAGAGTAAATTCAGAAATATTTATCAACCTAATAAAAACATAAAAATGAAAAACTACCTAAAAAACTGGAATTTTATGCGTGTGCTTCGCTTGTCGATTGGCATATTCTTCATCGTGCAAGGAATTACCAATCAGCAATGGCTAATTGTTTTTATGGGTGCATTATTTGCTTTAATGCCTTTGTTAAACATGGGCTGTGGCAGTTCAGGAGGCTGTAACGTTCCTTTTTCAAAAACACCCGCGAATACACGTGATATCACTTTTACAGAGGTAAAATAGCTTCATAGGCTCAAAACACTTGACTTTAATATTAACAAAATCTGAGAGTAAATATCCAAAAACCAAAGTATGACTTTCCAAGAGACAATCAATCAAGATAAACCCGTTTTAGTAGATTTTTTTGCTACTTGGTGCGGACCTTGTAAAACAATGGCGCCCATTTTAGATGATTTAAAAAAACGCGTTGGCGAAAATGCGAGTATCATTAAAATTGATATAGATAAAAATCCGCAAGCTGCCTCGGCTTATCAAGTTCGTGGCGTACCAACTTTAATTCTGTTTAAAAATGGTAAAACACTTTGGCGCCAATCGGGCGTGGTTGCTGCGCCAGAACTAGAAAAATTAATTAACAACAACAAGTAAATGATTGAATTTTTAAAACAACCATGGCCTTGGTATATAGCCGGCCCGCTGATTGGCTTAACCGTACCGGCTTTGTTAATTCTCGGCAACAAATCATTCGGGATAAGTTCGTCATTAAGGCACATTTGCGCTTCTTGCATCCCGGCAAATATTCCATTTTTTAAATACAATTGGAAGAAAGAAGTATGGAATTTATTTTTTGTTTTTGGGATTTTTTTAGGCGGGGCAATTGCAGTTAATTTACTTTCTAACCCAGTGGCAGTTCAGGTAAATCCAAAATTAACTGCAGAACTTGCGGGTTATGGCATTACAAATTTCACTAATTTAGTACCGCTAGATATTATGAACTGGCACACACTTTTTACCTTAAAAGGATTTATTATGATGGTAGTTGGTGGCTTTTTAGTTGGTTTTGGCACCCGTTATGCCGGTGGCTGTACAAGTGGCCATGCAATTACAGGCTTATCGAACTTGCAATGGCCTTCGTTAATTGCCACAACATGTTTTATGGTTGGTGGCTTTATAATGGCCAACTTAATTTTACCTTATATACTTTCGCTTTAATTGTAAAACGATGCAAAATAAAATTAATCAAAATACCGATTTTGAAGTTCGCTCGTTAGATGCAATGTGCATTAACGAAAGTAATATACAACATAAATGGTATCATAATATAAAATATTTAATCATTGGCGTACTCTTCGGTATTGTATTTGTAAAATCTGAAGTCATTAGCTGGTTTCGCATTCAAGAAATGTTCCGGTTGCAATCTTTTCACATGTACGGCGTAATCGGAAGCGCAGTGGTGGTGGGCATGGTTTCTATTTGGATAATCAAAAGGTTTAACATAAAAACCATTTATGGGGAAAAAATAGAATTCCATGATAAGAAATTTAACAAAGGTCAAATTTATGGCGGTTTATTATTTGGCTTCGGCTGGGCAATAACTGGCGCATGCCCAGGACCATTATTTGCACAAATAGGAACAGGTGCAAGTGTGGTTATTGTAACACTTTTAAGTGCAATTGCAGGCACTTGGTTTTATGGTTTGTGGAGAGAAAAATTGCCACACTAAATTCATTGCTTTATTCTGTTGGGAAAGTATTCATTAGGCATAGTCTCTCTATCTCCATGTAGTCCTCGTGTGAATCATGTAAGGTTTGCTAAGGTTCATCCGAGGACTACAAACTTTAAAAATTCACAATCATTCATTAATGCTCCAAATAAACTAAAGCAAAAACTAACGGAGATAAAGAATGTATTAGTGGTTTTAAGTAATAAATGGGTAATTGTCCTTTCAAAATAGCCTACAATTTCTGTATTTATACCAATTGTTACATTTCTTACGGAAGTAAAACTATCAAAATAAAGCGTAGGCCATCTTATAATTAAAATATCATCAAACCCTCTTTGTTCTTATCGGTCTTTTTCTGTAAACGGTCTTAATTTACTTTAGTTTTTAACCAATCTTATTTGTCCAATTTTAAATTAATGAATTATTTTATTTATTTTAGGTGTTAACTCAATCTTAAAATTATAATGAAAAAAATTCTTCTTGGTTTAATAGCCATCTGTGTGGGTTACGCAAGCGCTGCCAAAGTAAAATTACCCTCTTTTTTTGCCGATAATATGGTTCTTCAACAAAAAACTAAGGCTAATATCTGGGGATGGGCAACAAAAAGTAAAGCCATTAGCATAACAACAAGTTGGAATAATAAAACATACAAGTCAGTAGCCTCCGCCAGTGGCGATTGGAAGGTTGCTGTTGCGACACCAAGTTATGGCGGCCCTTATCAGATCACCATTTCTGACGGTGAAGTTACTACGCTGAAAAATGTGCTTATTGGAGATGTTTGGCTCTGCTCCGGACAGTCTAATATGGAAATGCCTTTGGCAGGTTGGGGAAAAATTAAAAATTATGAACAAGAAATTTCAGACGCAAACTACCCGCAGATAAGGTTATTGCAGGCCGCACATGTAATGAGTTTTGTACCGTTGGCTGATGTTAAATTAGCTAATGGCGGAGGTTGGGAAGAATGCTCGCCAAAAAGTATTGCAGAATTTTCTGCTACAGCTTACTTTTTTGCACGAGAAGTTTATAAACAAACGGGTATCCCGATAGGCTTAATCCATACCTCTTGGGGTGGAACTTTTGCTGAAGCATGGACAAGCGTTAATGCGTTGAGCACAATGTCAGATTATGCCACGGCAGCAAAATTAAATGCAGAAAAAGTAAAAGGCCGAGGGATTCCTTATACGGATAGAATGCGAACTTGGCGTGCAGACTTAATAAAAGCAGACCAAGGCTATAGCAATGAAAAAGAAATTTGGACAGGAGTAGATTTTGACGATTCGAGTTGGAAGATGTTAAAGACGCCAGGCTATTGGGCCAATGGTGATTTAAAAAATCTTGATGGTGTAGTTTGGACACGTAAAGAGATAAATTTGCCACAAAGCATGTTTGGGAAAGATTTGCAGCTACACTTAGGTTATATAGATGATAATGGAATTATTTTTTTTAATGGGGTAAAAGTAGGTGACACGGATGACGATCACAATAACGGAACCTATACGGTGCCAGCAAAACTTGTACGCGCTGGGAAAAATGTAATTACAATCCGTATTTTTGATACGGGTGGTGGCGGTGGAATTATTGGAGACAAAAATTCGCTAACGTTAAAATTTGAAGGAGGAGAGGCAATATCACTTGTGGGAGATTGGAAGTATAAAATCGGTTTGGATTTAGCTAAAGTTGGCCCCGAGCCAGAACCGGATGATAGCCCATATCAGTTTGGTGTATTGTATAATGCAATGATTCATCCGTTCTTAAATTACAATATCAAAGGCGTTATTTGGTATCAGGGCGAGGACAATGCAAGCAGACCAAAACAGTACAGAACTTTATTTCCTTTGATGATTAATAATTGGAGGTCGAGTTTTAAGCAAGGAAATTTTCCATTTTACTTTGTACAATTGGCAAACTATTTATCGAAAGAAGACAAACCTGGAGAATCTAACTGGGCAGAACTTAGGGATGCACAGCGAAATACCCTAAAGTTGCCAAATACAGGTATGGCTACAATTATTGATGTTGGAGAAGGTAAAGACATCCATCCTAAAAATAAACAAGATGTTGGTAAGAGATTGGCACTTATTGCCTTACACAACGATTATAACAAAGACATCGAATACGCTGGACCAGTTTACACCACTAGTAAAGTTGAGGGCAAAAATATCATTTTAAGTTTCGCCCACGCTAAAGGTTTAAAAGCCAAAGGTGATGGAAATTTGAAGGGCTTTGCAATTGCAGGCGCAGATAAAGTTTGGCACTGGGCAGACGCAACTATTAAAGGAAATGAGATTTCGGTGAGCTCAAAAGAGGTGGCAGAACCAAAATTTGTGCGTTACGATTGGGCGCACAATCCTGATGGAAATTTATATAATGATAGCGATTTGCCCGCTTCACCTTTTCAAACAGGGAAATAGAACATAGGTGGATATTAACAAAAAAGCAGCGATCGCTAAGATTGCTGCTTTTTTTTTAGTTAGATGTTTTGCTCCGTTCAGTCATAGGATAAATCCTGTAAGAAATTTCTCAAATATTATGCCGATGACTAACCTAATTCTCCCTATTTATCGCCCAACTGATGTAGAAAAAAACACCCGCCATGAAAAACTTTGCATAAAAATTAAGTTAATCGCCATTGGCTTCATTCAACTGAACAGATATAAATATAACATGCTTTACCAACATTATATGCTAAATTCATCAAAATGGAGAAACTGTCTTCGTATCATAATCATACAAATAAGGTTTATGGCCACTTTCAGAATATCCATATTGTTCTCTCAATTGCTCCATATAATCATTATTAAAAACATAAACAATAACTTTCCAAATATGATTTTGTTCGTAACTATCTGATCTTAAAAACCCGCCATTAGGATTTAGAAAATCATTTTTTTTATTGTAATAATTGTCGGAGTCGGGAATCATTTCACATTGAATCTGAATAGTTCTATCATCCAATAACCAAGTGAAGGTTGTAAAACTGGCAATATGTTGTTTAACTATGGGCTTGCCGTATTCCACTTTTAACTCACCTATAAGCTTCATTTGATCTCCAAAGCCACAATTCTCTTCAGCAGTGATCATCATCAAGTTATCCTTAACATCACTTATTGATTTCACGTTAAAAAAACTAACGTTCTTAAACTTTGCGAATCGTTCAGATTTTTCAGCATCGACAAAATATTCTACAGCAATGGCCTTTTTAGCCCCTTCTTTATAATTAAATATTGTATCGCTATAAGATGAATATTTTTCTGTGCGTTCCTTTTTCAAAACGTTTTCATATAAACGATGAACACTTAACCCCAACGAAAAATCATTAAGATCAAAAATTTTATCACCTAATCTTTTAGGCTGGCATGAAGCAAGTGAAACCAGCAAAAGTGTGAATAAAAAGAACTTTCCAATTCTAAAACTATCTAGTCTAATCATATTTCACTGTAAATCCAATAACCTTTCCAAATGATGGTAGCCAATACCAAAATATTCTTTACTAGCCTTAATTTTATGCAAAATCTCGTCTCTTCTTTCGCTTTCAGCTTTGGTCTTTAAGCTTTCAGCCTTTTTAATCCCCACTACCAAAACATTTTTTGGCGTATGCGCATCAGATATAAATTCGAAAACTTTCGTTTTATAGCCAAAATATTCTAAAATTAATGCCCGTATGCCATCCGTAACCATTTCTGCTTGGCGTTCTAAAAATATCCCATACTTGGTTAAAAATGAAATATCGTTACTCACTTTATTTAGTTCAATCTCTTTACGAATCTGTTTATGGCAACAGGGCGCAACCACAATCAGCTCCGCACCAGCTTTAATACCTTTAAAAATAGCATCGTCAGTTGCAGTGTCGCAAGCGTGTAAGGCAATTAATAGATTAACTTTTTCGGCATCATAAGCTTCAATTGTTCCCTGTATAAAATTTAGATGTTCAAATTTAGATTTTACAGCAACTTCATTACATAAATCGACCATATCTTGGCGGTATTCTACACCAACAACTTCGGTTTCGAGTTTTAAATTCGAATGTAAATAATCGTATAACGCAAAAGTTAAATAACCTTTACCCGAGCCCATATCAGCTACTTTTTTAATCGTGCCGTCTGGCAATTCTTTAATTAACGAGCTTAAAATTTCTATATAGTGATTAATCTGCCTAAATTTATCCTGCGCATTTTTAAAAACATTTCCATCTGCGTCGGTAATTTTGAGTGCTGTTAAATACGATTTAGATGTTGGTTTAATCAACCTTACTTTTTCCTCATCATGGCTTACGGATTGAACTGATTTAGTACTGGTTGCTAAAATCCTCCATACAAATTTTCCATTATTTAATTCTTCAAAAATAAAATCATTTACGGTTGTAAAAAGTGTTGCAATTTTAAAACCATTACTTAAATAATCAAAAATCAGCTCCGTACCCGCTTTTACCGAAAAGTTTTTTGCAATGTCTCTGGTTTTATACCTAAAAGTAAAAGCTAGTTTATCTTCTCGTTTAATAATTACTTTCCTAACTAAAATTTGTTTTAAATCAATTTCGTTTCCATGGTAATTACCGAGTGATATTTTAACAAAATTATTTTCACGCAAACTCAGGTTTAGTGCAATACTTAAATTTTCAGTTTTATTTTGATCTGGCATAATTTGAGTTAAAAGAAGCAACAATAATTAGTAAAATTAACTAACATTGAGCAGGAAAAATTTATTGAACAATTAAAATTAAGCCTTTCCCTTTTTCGATATTAATTTCTTGGCCAACAGTATAACCTGCTTCGTTTTGGAACCGATCAATAGCAGGCGCTGTTAATTTTACTTTTGTAGCATCTAATCCGAGTTTTTCCCAATTGATAGCTAAAGTAACCTTAACATCAGTTTCTGCCCAACTTGCTAAAGCAATCATGGTTTTACCCTTTTGCTTATAAAGAGTGGCTAAAACGTTGGCATTGCTAGTCGTAACCGGACAATTATCACTCCAATAACCGATCATTTCAGATCCTTTAATACCGAAATCATCCCAAGCTTTCCAAAGCGGTCTCGGGTTACTCGTGTCAGACCAGCCCAAACGATTGGTCATACCGTAAAGCATTCCCCTCCATGGATTACCATCGTTTTGAAGCATCTCTCCCATCAGCCCAAACGGAATTCCACTCATTTCTGTCAAATAGTAATCGGGCTTATTCTTTTCATAATCAAATTCCTCACCAAACCACAAACGGTTCAAATACGGAAAATGTTCCAAGTACAATATAGAACTGTTGTTAAAACCGTCATTCTTATTAAACTGATTTGCAGAGTGTAAATCAATTATCCCAGGATGATTATTCTGCGTTAAAACTCTTTTAATGCGCTTCATGGTTACACGATCAAAAGCCACATCATCTAAATACACACCATCAATACCCACATTATTAGTCAGCCAGTTCATGCCTTCTACATAATAGTTATGCCAGCGGTTCATTCCACTATTAATAATGGCCGCATCTTTAATTTCGGGTACAAACCACGCTGCAATATAATTAGAATCTAAATGCTCTTGCAACCAGCTAAAACCGCCACCCTTACCCGGCGAATATACTTCCGTTCCTAAACTTCGCAGCGCAGGCAACTCGTAAGCATGATCCGAAAGCTCTCTAACCGTGTTATAAATTTTTACTTTTAAATTTTTGCTGTGTGCCTCGTCTATGTACGATTTCATCTTTTTCCACTCAATAAAAGGATAATTAATCCATGGGTTAATCGGTGTAGCGTGATGAATATTAACTACTGTCGCTCCCGTAGCCTTAATCGTATCTAAATTTGCGTATTTATGGTAAAACCGATTATTCCACTGAAAATCTGTGTCAATTAAATGAAATGGCGTAATTAAAAGATTGAAATTATAGTACAGCACATCGCCCTTTTTCATGGTTCGTGCACCTGTAAAATTATCAGCTAACATCGAACCGCCTTTAACATTAATTTGAATGCCGCCCTTATTGTCATTTCCCCATGATGATGGAAGCACCAATGGTTTTTGCAGATAAAAATTGGTATTTAACGGCCGAACGTACTTCTCGTCTCGTAAACTATAATATAAGCCTGCATTCACGTTTCCAGTCCAAACAGCATCTTGGTTTTTATGCTTCACATCCCAATTCCATTTTACAGTATCAGCCCTTAAACCACCCTTTTCGCCCAAACCCATTAAATATTTTGCACCTTCTTTGTTAAACGGAATATGAAAATCTACGTTACTAAAATTTACGTCATTTAATGCCGTAACCTTAACCACGTAATGTACATAACCATCAAATTCTAAAGCGCCTTCTACATCCATATTCAAATTTTCTGATGTATTAGTTGCAATCCATTGAACCGTGCCGGGCGTTTTACTTATAAATTTAAAATTACTCGTCGTAAATTTTTCTTCTGTTTTCGGCGCATTGTAAAAATGAAAATGAATAGGTTCGGCCAAAATTTGATTTGGTTTCTCCGTATAACCTGTCATTTCGCTATTAAAATAAGTTTCAATTTGTTTAGGGAAACCATCTTTATTCACTTCAAATTTTCTCCCCAATAGCGAAACCACATTTCCATCAACCGTTAAAGGAGTATATGGTGCAACAACCGTGTTTTCTTGTGCCAAAGTAGAGTTAAGCCATGTTAACCGCGTTTGGTTTACGGGCGTTCCAACGCCATTATCAGCTAAAAGATCATTTAAAACATTTAATTTTACATCAACATTTTTCGTTTGTCCGTTTGCTTTGACCGAAAATCTTCCTGTATAAAAACCCGTCGAAGTGCTTTTAGGTAAATTAATCGTAATCCACAAAGCCTGTACCTTTCCTGTCCCTACATTAACTATTTCCGTTAACGGCTTATTGTCGTAACTTGTTCCGTTAGTATTTAAGCAATTGATGTATTTTGTAGAGATAATTTTCCCTGTGGATGTTTTTAAATCAGTAAAAACAACTTTCACATCTTTTAAATCTCGCAATGCATAAACCCCAAGTTGTAATGCATAATTCTCTCCTCGTTTTGGTTCTCCCGAAAAAGAATTAGAAATTCCTTTTTCTATCCAACGATAAGGCAAATCATTTTGCATTTTAATAGGAAACATTCTATCCTCTGGAAAGATTAGAAAAGATTCTGAACGATGTTTTCCAACCAATGAAGCAGTTTCCTTTGCTGTAGCGATAACTTCCATCGGGTAGAAGGAGTTGAAAGGATTTATAGATTGTATTTCGGTTGCTACAGCATTAACCGCAACCTTTTTTGCAAGCTTTAACCACCCTTCATCAGTTTTCATTGGTTTTAAATAGTTTCCTTTAGGATAATTGTTATTGCCTTCATTTTGATAAGGCATATAATAAACAAAATATTTACCAGGTTTACCTGCAAAATAAATATCACCCGTTTCTCTATTTACTTTGCCATACCCTAAAGTTGCAATTGATTTCCCATTAACATCTTGCACAATAATTCTCTTACTTTCTGGATGTTGATCTCTACGGCGCCAATCTATCTGCGCATGAATAATATTACCCTTTCCTGTAAATTGAACAATCGCTCTATGGTTTCCTAATGAGTCGGGATTCCATGAATTATTTCCATTTGTATATTTAAGAATTTGAGCATTTAGAGAAAATTGCCCGATTAGGCACAAAAATAGAAGAAACTTAAATTTCATGTTTATTAATTTTACGCTAATTTAGGAATACGTTGTTAAAAACACACAAAATACGAGCTTTTTAAACAAAAAAAATCCCGCTCTCTCGAACAGGATTTTAATAAATTTAATTTGCTCCTTTACGAAGAAATTATTTTGCTTCTTCTTCTGTAGCTTCAGCAGCAGGTGCTTCTTCAACAGCAGGCGCAACTTCTTCAGTAGCTTCAACTTTCGCTTCAGTAGCTTTTGGCGCTGCTGCAGTTTTGCTCTTACCACGACGAGTTGTTTTCTTTTCTTCTTTAACTTCTACGTCTTTACCGTAAACTGTATTGTAATCTACCAACTCAATTAAAGCCATTTCAGCGTTATCGCCCATACGGTTATTTAATTTGATGATACGAGTATAACCACCTGGACGGTTTGCAACTTTCTCAGCAATTTCGCGGAACAAAATTGTTACTACTTCTTTATCTTGTAAATAAGCAAAAACGGTACGGCGTGAATGTGTCGTATCATTTTTAGATTTAGTGATAATTGGCTCAACATAAACGCGTAAAGCTTTTGCTTTAGCTAACGTTGTAGTAATTCTTTTGTGCAAAATAAGTGATGAAGCCATGTTAGCTAACATCGCTTTTCTATGCGAGGTTGTTCTACCTAAGTGATTGTGTTTTTTACCGTGTCTCATTGTTTGTTTTGTAAAGTGTATACCGTCTCTTTGAATTTAATCTGAGGGAATTATACACAGTGAAATATTTGTAAGTTGTACGTTTTAAGTTGTAAGTTGTAAGAGTTACGTAATACGTAATACGTATAATTTATAACTTACCTATTCTTCGTCTAATTTAAATTTAGACAGGTTCATTCCAAAAGATAAACCTTTAGATTTTACCAATTCTTGAATTTCTGTTAATGATTTTTTACCGAAGTTTCTGAATTTTAACATATCAGCAACATCATAAGATACCAAATCAGCTAAAGTACGAATATCGGCAGCTTTTAAGCAGTTTAATGCCCTAACTGAAAGATCCATATCTACCAATTCAGTTTTAAGAATTTTACGCATGTGTAAAATTTCTTCATCAACTTCTTTAGTTTCTTCTTTTGCTTGAGATTCTAACACCAAATTCTCATCAGAGAATAACATAAAGTGTTGGATAAGAATCTTAGCCGCTTCTTTTAATGCTTCTTCTGGATGAATTGAACCATCTGTAGAAATATCTAATATCAATTTCTCATAATCCGTTTTTTGTTCAACACGGAAGTTTTCGATTGAATATTTAACATTTTTCATTGGTGTATAAATCGAATCGATTGGAATAACACCAACAACAGCATCAGCAACTTTATTTTCTTCAGCAGGAACATAACCACGACCTTTGTTGATGGTTAATTCAACTTCTAAAGTAACAGATTTATCCATATTGCAAATTACATGCTCAGGGTTTAAAACTGTAAAGTTGTTAGAAAACTTTGTAATGTCTCCAGCTTGAAACTGATCTTGACCATTAACAATGATAAAAACTTTCTCAGCATCGCCAGAATCACCAGTTTTTTTGAAACGAACTTGTTTCAAATTCAAAATGATATCGGTTAAATCTTCTACAACACCTTTCATGGTAGAAAATTCGTGCGAAACGCCTGAAAAACGAATAGTAGTAATGGCATAACCTTCTAACGAAGACAATAAGATTCTTCTTAAGGCATTACCAATTGTTACACCGAAACCGGGCTCTAAAGGACGAAATTCAAATATACCATCGAAATCAGTTGATTTCTGCATGATCACTTTGTCTGGTTTCTGAAATGCTAAAATTGCCATTTATATTTTTTTAAATTCGATAGTGAATATATGTAACACAAAAAAGTTAATTGCCTTTTTCAGGCAATTAACAATATTATTGAGATTACTTAGAGTATAACTCGACGATTAAGTTTTCCTTAATATTTTCAGGAATCTCATCGCGTTGTGGGTAAGCTAAAAACTTTCCAGTTAATTGACCAGGATTCCAGTCTAACCAAGCAAATTTGTTAATCATTCTGCCAGCTACTGAATTTGTAATCGATTCTAGAGACTTAGATTTCTCACGAACAGCGATTACATCACCAGCTTTTAACTGATATGAAGGAATATTAACAACTTCGCCATTCACAGTTACGTGTTTGTGGCTAACCAACTGGCGAGCACCAGAACGTGTTGTTGCAATACCTAAACGGTAAACAGCATTATCTAAACGTGCTTCTAATAATTGAAGTAAGTTATCACCAGTAATACCTGCACGCGCAGATGCTTTTTTAAACAAGTTACTGAACTGCTTTTCTAATACACCATAAGTATATTTTACTTTTTGTTTCTCCATTAACTGGATTGCATATTCAGATTGCTTTCCTCTTCTTTTTGATGAGCCATGTTGCCCAGGAGGATAATTTTTTCTGTCTAACACCTTATCAGGACCGAAAATTGGTTCTCTGAATTTACGTGCGATTTTACTTTTGGGGCCTGTATATCTTGCCATTTTGTTTTGTTTTTTAAAGTATCATTCAACCTGAAGCTGAAGATTCTTAGCTTTAAAATTAATTAAACTCTTCTCTTTTTAGGAGGACGACATCCGTTGTGAGGAAGTGGAGTGATATCTTTGATAGACATTACTTCAATACCTGCAATTTGCAAAGTTCTGATAGCAGATTCACGACCTGATCCTGGACCTTTTACAAATACTTCAACTTTACGTAAACCTAAATCAAACGCCACTTTACCGCAATCTGAAGCCGCTTGACCAGCTGCGTAAGGTGTATTCTTTTTAGAACCCTTAAATCCCATTTTACCAGCAGATGACCATGAAATGGTTTGTCCGTTGTTGTTGGTTAAGGTGATAATGATGTTGTTAAACGTAGCGTTAACGTGAGCCTGTCCAACAGATTCTATTACAACGATACGTTTTTTGGTTACTTTTTTGGTCTTAGCCATTTTCTTTTTTAGAATTAAGATATGAGAATTGAGATATAAGGCATTACGCCCGCTCGGCACTCATTATCGAATTGTTATCTTTATATTCCAGATTTGAGTAGATTAAAAAATGTGTTTCTCACATCTAATCTCTCATATCTATCAAATTACTTAGTTGCTTTTTTCTTGTTTGCAACAGTTTTTCTCTTACCCTTACGAGTACGTGAGTTGTTTTTTGTGCGTTGACCACGAGAAGGCAAACCTTTTCTGTGACGTAAACCGCGGTAACAACCAATATCCATTAAACGCTTAATGTTTAATTGAACCTCAGAACGTAAAGCACCTTCTACTTTAACTTCATCGTTAATCATCGTACGGATTGCTGATAACTCATCATCAGACCAATCTTGTACTTTTTTATTCAAATCGATACCTGCAGTATTTAAAATACGTTGTGCAGTTGTTTTACCTATTCCGTAGATGTAGGTTAAACCAATCTCTCCTCTTTTGTTTCTTGGTAAATCAATACCTGAAATCCTTGCCATATTTGTTTATGTTTTTTAAGTAATTCCGAACGGCGGGCCACCGTTGTGCGGCACATTACAATTTCTTTAAATTACCCTTGACGTTGCTTGTATTTTGGATTTTTCTTGTTGATTACGTAAAGTTTACCTTTACGGCGAATAATCTTGCAATCAGCGCTACGTTTTTTAATTGATGATCTAACTTTCATTTTATTTATATCTATAAGTGATGCGACCTTTAGTCAAATCATAAGGAGACATTTCTAATTTTACTTTATCTCCAGGAAGAATTTTGATGTAGTGCATCCTCATCTTTCCAGAAATGTGTGCAATAATCTCATGCCCGTTCTCAAGTTCTACCCGAAACATTGCATTTGATAATGCCTCTCTTATTACTCCGTCTTGTTCAATTGAGGCTTGTTTAGCCATATTATATTGATTGTTACTTAATTAACTGCTTCCAAACAGGGATGCAAAATTAAATAAAATTTTTTAATTATTTATATTTTTGTTTTAAAACTTCTTCGATTAACGAAAACGTTGATAAAACCTCTGCCTGGCCCCTTTTTATCGCAATTGTGTGCTCGAAATGAGCAGAAGGTTTATTGTCTTTACTAGTTACCGTCCACCCGTCGCTATGAAAGTTAACACCAGCAACGCCAGCATTGATCATGGGCTCTATGGCAATTACCATTCCTTCTTCAAGTTTTAGTCCACTCCCTCGTTTTCCATAGTTTGGAACATCTGGTTTCTCGTGTAATGCTACACCAACCCCATGCCCAACAAGTTCCCTCACCACGCCAAATCCATTGGCCTCGGCGTACTGTTGTATGGCAAAACCAATATCGCCAACACGCATCCCAACAACTGCTTTCTCTATTCCTAAATTTAAGCAATGCTTGGTAACTTCTACAAGTTTTTGCCTTTCTGCATCAATTTCCCCTATAGAGAACGTATAAGCCGAATCACCAAAATATTTGTTTAAAATTACCCCACAATCAACAGAGATTAAATCGCCTTCCTTAATTATATACTCGCTAGGAAAACCATGGACCACTTGATCATTTGGAGAAATACATAGAGAATATGGGAAACCACCATAATTTAAAAATGCAGGAATTGCACCATGATCTTTAATAAACTCGTAAGCAAGTTTATCTAATCGAATTGTAGAAATACCTGGTTCTATAACCTTAGCCACTTCGGCTAAAGTTTTAGAAACAAGCAAAGAACTTTCGCGTATCAACTCTATCTCTTCGAGAGATTTGTAATACAGTTTTTTCATAATATAATTACAATACAGCGTTACTACTTGCAGCAGGCACGCCTGTTCTACCAGTAATTCTTCCTGTCTTCATTAACCCGTCGTAATGACGCATTAACAAATAACTTTCAATTTGCTGCAAGGTATCTAAAACAACGCCTACTAAAATCAACAGTGATGTACCACCAAAGAATTGAGCAAACTCTTGCTTTATACCAAACTTAACTGCAATTGAAGGTAAAATTGCGATAATTGCCAAAAACACAGCTCCCGGAAAAGTAATTTTAGATATTACATCATCTATAAAACTAGACGTTGCAAAACCCGGCTTAATACCCGGAATAAAACCACCGTTTTTCTTCATATCATCACTCATTTGAGTAGGATTTACCGTAATGGCCGTGTAGAAGAAAGTAAAAGCAATAATTAGAAAAGCAAATGTTAAACTGTAAGCTAACGATACTGGGTTGCTGAACTGCATTAACCAAGAACCTTGAAAAGAAGGCACAAATGAAGTTAGCGCACCAGGAATAAACATTAAAGCTTGTGCAAAAATGATTGGCATAACACCAGCCGCATTTACCTTTAAAGGAATATACTGACGAACCCCACCAAACTGACGGTTACCTACAATTTTTTTAGCATACTGAACAGGTACCTTGCGTACACCTTGTACAATTAAAACTGTAAACATTACTACTGCTAGTAAAGCAACAATTTCTAATACCAAAGCAACAGGACCACCACCTTCACTTGCAGAACCTACACGTGCAGTAACTTCTTGAGCTAAAGCATTCGGTAAGCGGGCAATAATACCAACCATAATGATTAGCGATGTTCCGTTTCCGATACCTTTATCAGTAATCTTTTCTCCTAACCACATTACAAATAAAGTACCTGCCGTTAAAACGATCACAGAAACGATATAAAACATAGTTGTACCCATTATCGGCAAAATAGCTTCGACAGGTACTTGGGTTTTAACATAACCAATTGATTGAACAATGGTAATTGCTACGGTTAAATAGCGGGTAATCTGATTCAACTTATTTCTACCACTTTCACCCTCCTTTTGCATTTTTTGGAACGTTGGCACAGCAATACCCAATAATTGCACAACAATTGAGGCCGAAATATAAGGCATTACACCTAAAGCCAAAATAGAAATACGGGAGAAAGATCCTCCTGCAAACATATCAAGCAATCCTAAAATTCCTGATTTTGCATTGTTGGTTAATGCTGGAGAGGTTGGATCTACACCTGGCAAAACCACGTGAGAAACAAAACGATAGACTAAAAGAATTAAGAGCGTAAACATAATACGCTCTTTTAACTCTTCAATTTTCCAGATATTACCTAAAGTAGTAAATAGCTTCTTCATTTATTAATTTACAATTTTACAATTGAACCACCTGCTGCTTCAATAGCCTTTTGTGCGGTTGCAGAAAACGCATTTGCTGTAATTGACAATTTAGCTGAAATCTCTCCACGACCTAAAACTTTTACTAAGTCGTTTTTAGAAGCTAAACCATGTTCTTTTAAAATAGCTAAGTCTATTGTAGTTAAACTAAATTTATCAGCAAGGTTTTGAATTACATCTAAGTTTACACCAACATATTCTGTACGGTTAATTGGCTTAAAACCAACTTTAGGCACACGACGTTGTAAAGGCATTTGACCACCTTCAAAACCAATTTTGTTTTTGTGACCAGAACGAGAACCCGCACCTTTATGACCACGTGTTGAAGTTCCGCCACGGCCTGAACCTGTACCACGGCCAATTCTTTTTCTGTTTTTTGTAGAACCTACTGCAGGTTTTAAATTACTTAAATTCATTTTTTTGAATTTGTGTTGCCCTTCGCTTTCACTAAACAGGTACAACGATAAATAAATAATGACCGAATTTTGAATGATTGAATGTTTTGCATTATACGCATTCACTCACTCAAAACTCACTCATTGGATAATTCTTTAAATTGCTTCAATAGCGATCAGATGATTCACTTTGCGAATCATTCCGATAATTTGTGGCGTAGCTTCCACTTCAACACTTTGGTTCATTTTAGATAAACCTAAAGCCTGAACGGTTCTTTTTTGACGCTCGCTTCTATCGATAATACTTTTTACTTGTGTTATTTTGATCTTAGCCATGATATTATCCGTTAAAAACTTTATTTAAATCTATACCACGAGTTTGAGCAATCGTATAAGCATCACGCATTTTTGTCAACGCATCAACAGTTGCTTTTACCACGTTGTGTGGATTAGATGAACCTTTTGATTTTGCCAATACATTGTGTATACCTGCACTCTCTAATACTGCACGCATTGCACCACCTGCAATTACACCGGTACCTACCGCTGCTGGTTTGATTAAAACAAAACCACCAGAGAATTTACCAATCTGCTCATGAGGAACAGTACCATTTAAAAGTGGCACTTTAACTAAGTTCTTTTTAGCATCATCCACGCCTTTTGCAATCGCTTCTGTTACTTCTTTCGCTTTACCTAAACCGAAACCAACAACACCGTTCTCATCACCCACAACCACAATGGCCGAAAAGCTGAAAGTACGACCACCTTTGGTTACTTTGGCAACACGTTGTATACTAACCAAACGATCTTTTAATTCAATATCGGTGGTTTTTACTCTTTTTATATTAATAGTTGACATCTTTCTTATTCTTCTGATTAAAAAACTAGACCAGCTTCGCGTGCACCATCGGCCAACGATTTAATACGACCGTGGTATAAATAGCCATTTCTATCAAAAACAACTTCTTTAACACCTGCAGCGATTGCTTTCTCTCCAACTAGTTTACCTACAGCTAAAGATTGGTCACTCTTGTTACCTGTTCCAGAAAAATCTTTTGATAAAGATGATGCTGAAGCTATTGTTGTACCAGTAACATCGTTAATTACTTGCGCATAAATCCCTTTATTGCTTCTAAATACTGATAATCTTGGACGTTCCTCAGAACCAGTGAGTCTTTTACGGATCCCTTTTTTAATACGATCTCTTCTTGATAATTTTTTACCTGCCATGATTACTATTTCTTAGATGCTGATTTACCTGCTTTTCTTCTTAACACTTCACCTACAAACTTGATACCTTTACCTTTGTAAGGCTCTGGTGCACGTAACGAACGAATCTTCGCAGCTACCTGACCGATCAATTGTTTGTCAATACTTTCTAAAATAATTTTAGGTGTTTGACCTTTTTCTGATGTGGTGGTTACTTTAATCTCTTCTGGTAATTGAAATACGTAATGGTGAGAATAACCTAAAACCAGATCTAATGTATTACCTGTGTTTGTAGCACGATAACCAACACCTACTAATTCTTGTTGTAATTTATAACCATCCGTAACACCAATAACCATATTGTTAAGCAATGAACGGTATAAACCATGTAATGCTTTGTGTTTCTTTTGTTCTGATGGACGTGAAACTGTTAAGATTCCGTCTTCTTGACTTACAGTGATATCTGAATCTACTGCTTGTGTTAATTCACCTTTAGGGCCTTTTACACTAACTACGTTATCTTTCGATACCGAGATGGTAACACCTGCAGGGATTGTGATTGGGGCTTTTCCTATTCTTGACATTGTGCTGTTCTCCTATTAATTAATAAACGTGACACAATACCTCACCACCAATGTTTAATTTGGCTGCTTCTTTATCAGTCATTACACCTTTAGAAGTAGATAAGATTGCGATACCTAAACCGTTTAATACTCTTGGCATATTTTCTACACCAGCGTAGTTTCTCAAACCTGGTTTACTAATTCGCATCAAAGTACGAATAGCAGGAACTTTAGTAATTGGATTGTATTTCAAAGCAATTTTGATAGTGCCTTGAACTGTAGTATCTTCAAACTTGTAGTTCGCGATGTAACCTTTGTCGAAAAGAACTTTAGTAATTTCTTTTTTAAGGTTTGATGCAGGAATTTCTACAACACGGTGGTTGGCCTTAATGGCATTCCTTACTCTTGTTAAATAATCTGCTATTGGATCTGTATACATTATTATTGTTTTTGATAGTGGTTTCCTTTCACCACCCGGCGATGGGACCTGCTATCGGTTAAAATTCTTTTTTTGAGTATAAAGACATAAGTATCAAGTATCAAGAAACCAATCGGTCTCGATACTTGATACTAAATACTTACTACTTTTATTACCAAGATGCTTTTTTAACACCTGGTATTTTACCGTCTAGTGCCATTTGGCGAAACGTAACCCTCGAAATACCGAAAGTACGCATATAACCACGTGGGCGACCAGTTAATTTACAACGGTTGTGTAAACGTACTGGAGATGAATTTTTAGGTAATTTATCTAAACCTTCGAAATCTCCTGCTGCTTTTAAAGCGGCACGTTTTTCAGCGTATCTAGCTACCAATTTTTGGCGCTTAACTTCGCGTGCTTTTACACCTTCTTTTGCCATTATTCTGCTGTTTTTTGATTTTTAAATGGTAATCCGAATTGCTTCAATAACTCTAAAGCTTCAACGTCTGATTTTGCCGAAGTTACGAAAGTTATATCCATACCTAAAATTTTATTTATTTTATCGATATTTATCTCTGGAAAGATAATTTGTTCGGTAACACCTAACGTATAATTACCTCTTCCATCAAATCCTTTTTCGTTAATACCTTTAAAATCACGAATACGTGGCAAAGCTACAGAAATTAAACGATCTAAGAACTCATACATGTTATTATCACGTAAAGTAACGCGTACACCCACTGGCATACCTTTACGCAACTTAAAGTTTGAGATATCTTTCTTTGAATTAGCCGGAACCGCTTGTTGACCAGTGATGGTTGACAACTCAACGATTGTAGTATCCATAATCTTTTTATCTGTAACAGAGAAACGACCAACACCCTGATTGATACAGATTTTTTCCAATTTTGGAACCTGCATTACAGTTTTATACTGGAATTTTTCTTTTAGTGCATTTACAACTTCTTCTTTGTATTTGCTTTTTAATCTAGGTGTAGCCATTATTTAATCTCCTCTCCTGAAATTTTAGCAACTCTAACGATTTTACCATCCGCATTAACCTTACGGCCTACGCGAGTAGCTTTACCAGATTTTGGATCAACCAACATCAAGTTAGATATGTGAAGAGCAGCTTCTTTTTTAATAATACCACCGTTAGGATTTGCAGCATTTGGTTTAGTATGTTTAGATACTAAATTAACGCCTTCTACAATGGCTCTGTTTTTTTCTTTAAGTACCGTAAGTACTTTACCTTGTTGACCTTTTGAATCGCCAGCAATGATTTTAACTAAATCTCCTGTGCGGATTTTAAGTTTTGATGGTGTATTTACTTTGTTTCCCATTTTATAATACCTCCGGTGCTAATGATACAATTTTCATGAATTGTTTTTCACGTAGTTCTCTCGCAACCGGGCCAAAGATACGTGTACCTCTTGGCTCATCCTGTGCGTTCAATAATACAGCTGCATTATCGTCAAAACGGATATAAGAACCATCTTTACGACGGATTTCCTTTTTAACTCTAACCACTACTGCTTTAGAAACTGTACCTTTTTTAATGTTACCTGACGGTATAGCACTTTTTACGGTAACAACTACTTTATCTCCAATTGAAGCGTAACGTTTGCCGGTTCCACCTAGCACACGAATTACCAACACTTCTTTAGCGCCACTGTTATCAGCAACGTTTAATCTTGATTCTTGTTGTACCATCTTATTTAGCTCTTTCTAAAATTTGTACCAATCTCCAGTTCTTGTTCTTACTCAAAGGACGAGTTTCCATAATTAATACAGTATCACCGATACCACATTCGTTCTTCTCATCGTGAGCCATAAATTTGGTAGTTTTCTTTACGAACTTGCCATAAATTGGGTGCTTCACTTTACGTTCTACGCTCACTACAACAGATTTCTCCATTTTGTTGCTTACAACTAACCCTGTTCTTGTTTTTCTTAATTGTCTTTCCATTTCGACTATCAAATTAATTAGTTTCAGTAGCTGACTCAGTGTTTTTCACTTTCGTCAACTCAGTGTTTAAACGGGCTATGTCTTTCCTTACTTTTCCAATACGGGAAGGATTTTCGATAGCAGAAATAGTGTGAGCAAACTTTAATTTTGATAAGTTCTCTTTTTCTTCCGTAATCTTAGCTACTAATTCTTCTTTTGAAAGCCCTGTGATTTCTGAATTTTTCATTTTTATTTTTCTTTACGGTTGAGTGTAGCGGTTATATAAACAAGTATGTACAACATTCATCTCAACAACTTTACTATGCTTCTACGTAATCTCTACGTACTACAAATTTAGTTTGGATTGGTAGTTTCTGTGCAGCTAAGCGCAATGCTTCTTTGGCAACTTCCATTGGAACGCCTTCTGCTTCGAAAATTACTCTTCCTGGTCTAACTACGGCTACCCAATATTCAGGAGCACCTTTACCTTTACCCATACGTACTTCAGCAGGCTTTTTAGTTACCGGTTTGTCCGGGAAAATCCTGATCCATACTTGGCCTTCACGTTTCATGAAACGAGTTACGGCGATACGGGCAGCCTCTATCTGGCGACTTGTGATCCAAGTAGCTTCTAAAGACTTGATACCGAAAGATCCGAATGCCAATTCAGCTCCACGAGAAGCTAAACCCTTCATTCTGCCTTTTTGCATCTTCCTGAACTTGGTTCTTTTTGGCTGTAACATTTTATTTTGTTCTAATCGTTAAACGATGTTTATAAATCAATTATTTACGAGGACCTCTGTTAGCGCCTGCGCCACCACCTCTATTTGCTCCGCCAGCACCTTGACCTGGACCACGACCACCACCTTGGTTTCCACCACGTCTGTCGTTACCACCGCCACGGCTGTCTCTTCCACCGCCACCTCTGCTATCTCTGCCACCAAATGCTGGTTTATCAGATGCGCCTTTAGGACCGTTGTTTGTTGCACCAATGTTTGGAGACAAATCACGTTTTCCATAAACCTCGCCTTTCATAATCCATACTTTAACACCTATTTTACCATAAGTAGTTAAAGCTTCAGCTAATGCATAGTCAATATCAGCACGGAAAGTATGCAAAGGCACTCTTCCTTCTTTGTACTGCTCAGAACGTGCCATTTCAGCACCACCTAAACGACCAGAAGTCATGATTTTTATACCTTCAGCACCCATACGCATGGTTGATGCGATAGAAGTTTTCATTGCTCTACGGAAAGAGATTCTAGCTTCCAATTGTTTTGCAACACCTTCTGCAACTAATTGTGCATCAAGTTCTGGACGTTTAATTTCAAAAATGTTAATCTGAATTTCCTTTTTAGTCAATTTCTTTAACTCTTCTTTGATTTTATCAACCTCAGCACCTGCTTTACCGATTACGATACCTGGGCGAGCTGTGTGAATTGTTACCGTGATACGCTTTAACGTACGTTCGATCACAACTTTTGCAACACCACCTTTAGCAATACGAGCAGAAAGGTATTTTCTTATTTTTTCATCTTCAACTAATTTTTCGGAATAGTTGTTGCCGCCGAACCAGTTAGAATCCCATCCTTTGATGATACCTAATCTGGCTCCTATTGGATTTGCTTTTTGTCCCATTTCCTAAAATTAGTTTTGAGTTGTTTCTGTTTTTTTACTATCTACAATCAGAGTAACGTGATTAGAACGTTTACGAATTCTATATCCACGACCTTGCGGTGCTGGACGTAAGCGTTTTAACTGACGGCCACCATCTACCATAATTGTTTTTACGAACAATTGGTTTTCTTCAGGGCGAGCACCGTCATTTTTAGATTCCCAGTTTTTTATAGCTGATAATAATAGTTTTTCAACACGTATTGCTACTTCTTTATTGGTGAATTTTAAAATGCTTAATGCTTTTTCTACACGTTCACCTCTGATCAGATCTACAACCAAACGCATCTTACGCGGTGAGGTTGGACAATTGTTTAATTTTGCTATTGCTTCCATTGTCTAATTATTTTTTCTTTTCAGAGTGTCCTCTAAATGTTCTGGTTGGAGCAAATTCTCCCAACTTGTGACCAACCATGTTTTCTGTAACATACACCGGAATAAATTTATTTCCATTGTGTACTGCAAATGTATGATTCACGAAATCTGGTGAAATCATCGATCTGCGTGACCAAGTTTTGATTACAGACTTTTTGCCTGAATCATTCATAGAGTTTACTTTTTTCTCTACGTTATGGTCAATATAAGGTCCTTTTTTTATCGAACGAGCCATTATTTCTTCCTTCTCTCTATGATGTAACGATTAGAATATTTTTTCAGTTCTCTGGTTTTGTAGCCTTTAGCTAAAACGCCATTTCTTGAACGAGGGTGACCACCTGATGATCTACCTTCACCACCACCCATTGGGTGATCGACAGGGTTCATCGCTACCGGTCTAGTTCTCGGACGACGGCCCAACCAGCGCTTACGACCAGCTTTACCTAATACTTCGTTTGCGTGATCTGAATTAGATACCGAACCGATAGTAGCAAGACAAGTAGTCAATATTAAACGGGTTTCGCCTGAAGGCATTTTTAAAGTTGCGTACTTACCATCGCGTGCTGCTAATTGTGCATAAGCACCAGCACTACGAGCCAATTGCGCTCCTTTTCCAGGATGGATTTCTACGTTGTGCACGATAGAACCTAATGGAATGTTTGATAATTTTAAAGTGTTACCTACTTCTGGCACTGCAGTATCGCCCGATAATAATACCGAACCAACTTGCAATCCTTCAGGAGCAATAATGTAACGCTTCTCGCCATCTGCATAATGTAATAATGCAATGCGGGCAGTACGGTTAGGATCGTATTCAACAGTAGCTACTGTTGCAGGAATGTCGAATTTATCGCGTTTGAAATCGATTAAACGATAAGATTTCTTATGTCCACCACCCATGTAGCGCATAGTCATCTTTCCTGTATTGTTACGTCCACCAGACTTTTTTGATGATACAACCAATGATTTTTCGGGCTTGGTTGCTGTAATCTCCGAAAAGCTTGCGCCTACCCTAAAACGGGTTCCGGGAGTAACTGGTTTAAATTTTCTTAAGCCCATAGTTATAATTAATAATTAAATTAAAGATTTGCGTAATAATCTATTGTCTCTCCAGCTTTCAAGGTTACAATAGCTTTTTTGTATTTCGGGCTACGGCCAGAAACAAAACCTGCTTTAGTGTAACGAGATTTAGCTTTACCATCTACAACCATAGTATTGATTGATACGATTGTAACACCATAAAGCTTTTCAATTGCAGTTTTGATCTGAATTTTATTTGCTTTGTGGTTAACGCCAAACGTGAAAACATTTAGTTTTTCAGTTAAAGCTGAAGCTTTTTCGGTTAATATTGGTCTTTTTAAAATTTCCATATTATTTGGCAAATGCCTCCTCTAAACTTTTAACAGAATTTGTAGTTAACACAAGTACGCCAGCATTTAATACATCATAAGTATTCAAATCCGCTGCAGTAATCACTTTAGTTTTCTGTATGTTTCTGCTTGATAAATAGATATTGTTATTTTGTGCAGGTAAAACCAACAAAGTTTTTTCGTTACCTACATTTAAGGCAGCAATTAAACTTGCATAGCTTTTAGTTTTAATGCTATCGAAAGTAAAATCTTCTAATACTACCACGTTGTTATCTTTTGCTTTGTAAGCTAAAGCAGATTTACGTGCCAATACTTTAAGTTTTTTATTCAATTTAAAACTGTAATCACGGGGCTGAGGACCGAAAACACGACCACCACCGTTAAATAACGGAGATTTAATGCTACCGGCACGGGCACCACCTGTACCTTTTTGCTTGTATAATTTGCGGGTAGAACCAGCAATCTCATTACGTTGCTTAGATTTGTGAGTACCTTGACGTTGGTTAGCCAAAAATTGCTTTACATCCAAATAAATTGCGTGGTCGTTAGGCTCGATACCGAATACCGATTCAGGAAGTTGCACCTTGGCACCTGTTTCTTTACCTGAAATGTTTATTACTTTAACTTCCATGATTACTTATCTAAGATTACGTAAGAACCTTTAGCTCCCGGAATGGAACCACTAACTACTAATAAGTTTTGCTCAGCATAAACTTTCAAAACCTGTAAGTTTTGAATTTTTACTCTGTCTCCACCTGTTCTTCCAGCCATGCGCATTCCTTTGAATACACGTGAAGGGAAAGATGATGCTCCCAATGAACCTGGCGCACGTAAACGGTTATGCTGACCGTGAGTCTGCATACCTACACCGGCAAATCCGTGGCGTTTTACAACACCTTGAAAACCTTTACCTTTTGAGGTACCTACAACATCGACAAAATCGCCTTCTGCAAAAGCATCAACAGTTATAACATCACCTAAATTAAGTGCGGTTGTAAATGAATCAAATTCTACCAGCTTGCGTTTCGGAGTTGTGTTTGCTTTCGCGAAATGGCCTTTTAACGGTTGAGTTGTGTTTTTCTCTTTTTTCTCATCGTAACCCAATTGGATTGATGAGTACCCGTCAACTTCTTCGGTCTTCACTTGTGTAACTACACAAGGCCCAGCCTCGATTACAGTACATGGAATGTTTTTTCCATCTGCATCGAAGATACTGGTCATTCCTACTTTTTTTCCAATAATTCCTGACATTTTATCTTTTCTTTTTTTAACACCCATCGAAGCAGTAGGGCTTCGTTCAAGGTGGTTGTTCATCCCTTTTAAGGGAGGGCAAAGATAGGTAAGAATTATTAATTATCAAAGTGTTAGGTAAATATTTTTTCAAATAATTTGCTGATAGATGGGGAGTTAGAAAAAAATATTTGTTTTATGGGTTAAAACGCAACTTAAACTAAGATGAAATATTGAATTAGCGGTTACAATGTAGGAATTATAGTTTCAATGGAACATTAAATACTTAATAGCATACGGTGATAGAACCGATGAGAGGATGAAATTATTCCTTTTGTCCAATAAAACTTTCAATTTCTGGTGGAATAGGATAACCTAGGTTTTTTGCTGCTACAAAAGCGATTTTAGCGTGCTCATCATCTTTTAAACCTTGTAAAGCTGAACCCTTCATGAAATAAAAACTGCCAATTTGCCTATTAGTGTTTACCTCATTCTTAATTAAATTACCAGGTTGCGCTTTCAAATCTAAATAAGTCTTGATGGCTGCATCAGCAATTTTTATACATTGATCATAGCCTTTCTGATAGAGTTGAAAATTGGCAGAAAGTATCTTATCCTCAAAACGGTAGGGGTCAATTTGAAGCACTTTTGCAATCATAAGAGAATCTTTCCTTAAAACTGCTGGCGTATTAAGATGCCTAAATTTACCAAAGAAAATTGTAGTGCTATCCTTATCTCCCCTTTTCATATCACTATCAGGTCTAAATTTTGCCATTCCCCAAGTTCTATAAACTTCTTTTAAACCCTCTTTCAGTTTACCAGCCTCATAGTTATAAGATAGCCAAATTGCGCCAAGATCTTTCTTTACCGCAATTGCATATAGACAAGAGTATAACTTCCCATTATATCTTATAGTATCTCTTCTTTGGGCTTTAGCTAAACTATCGGTTGCCAATCTTATTATTACAGTATCTGCGTTCATACTCTTAATAAATCTTTTGGGCACAGGAATAGTTTCAGATGCCGTATCTAAATCTACAAAACTTGTATTCCATAACCATTTATTATCACTATTATAGTAGTCAGTTTGATTTGGAGACAAATTGCCGACGATCCGCGAATTCATTATTTCCGTTATGCCTATCTAATTACTTGAATTTTCATTTTTAAACACGTCTAACACAAATCCTCTTCTAAATTCAGATTCTTGATACGACATATACTCGTCGTGGTTAAATAATTTATAACCGTGGGGTGTACTTAACGAAATGTTTATATCTGAATAAATAATAGGAGAGTTCTGTCCATAAGCTACATGATTTATCAATAATAAACAAAAAAATAGTCTAAACGAATTAGCTATTTTAGCTTTATTAAAATGATAATATGAATCTCTGATATGCATAAACCAGTGAGCATTCTGAAAATTAAATATTTTTAAAAAAGCAATCTTTAGCAATAGAAATTTTTGATTTATTTTATCAGCCATAATAATAATTTAACTCCAAGCGAAAACAAATTTTAATATAAACAATTATTGAACTTTCATCAATAAAATATGTGTAGGTGTAAGCCTCTATTTTAATACTCAATCAGTCTTTTATTGAGAGAAATTGGCTAAAAACTTTTTAAAACTTCTAATACCAATACCAACTAAACTTCTCTACTAACACATTCTAAGGCGAATAAAGATGATAGCCCGCAAGTACTTTAGGATCGTTTAACACCATGTTCTTTCAAAATTTTAATATATATTTCTATGGCTTCTTTTGGCCTACCCAATTGAATTAAACTATCTGCATAGCCACATTCTTTATTATAAGGTTGATCTAACGCCATAACGCCTTTTTTGCCCATTAATAATGCTTCATCCAAATTTCCTAATCCTACCTGCGCTTCAATACCAATTAAAAAGGCAGTTTGATTAGTTGGATATAATTTTAAAACTTGGTTACAGTTGCTCAATGCCTCTTTAAATTGATGATCGCGCAAATATTCTTGCGCACTAACCAACGATAAAGATAACTCCCTCTCATTTTTTTTGGTTGCAGCTTGTACTTGAGCTGCTGTTTGAACAGGACGCATTTTATAGAATTTGCCTACTAAAGCATCTGTCATTACTGTCGGTTTGTACAAAGAATCTGCCTTGAATTTAATTATACCCCAAACCGATTGGATGTATTTATCTATTTTCGGCTCATCAGCACTGTCTTTGCCCAAGAAATTAAGGGCTACCTCGCCAACATCATCTTTGTGAAGTACCACACGTTTAATAAAGCTATATTTGCCAGGATAGTCGATTTTTTGCAATTTAATGGTGTAAATAATAATACTGTCGGCATTTGTTTTCAGGTAAGCAATTTTAGGTACAACATCGGTATCGATATGACTATAATCTTTAATGTAGGCTTGTTCCCTAAGATAACCCGTATTAGATAACGAATCGATTGATTTTCGAGTTTCATAATCATAATAACCTTCACGGACTTAGTTTACCTCTATACTGATTGTACTACCTTTTGAATTGCCAATGCGGTAAACTTGGCCACTAATCAACTTTCCTCGTGGTAGCGATGGAAAAGGGCCATCGTTGTCCATTTCCTTAAAGCCTTTAGGTAAATTAAACTCGGCATTAACTTCTTTTAACCAATAGCTGAAGTTATCTAATGTAGTCTCTTGGGCAGATACGAACGAAGACGAAAATATCATTAAAAATAGTAAGATAATTAGTTTATGCATAACTTGACCTTGCTTTAACATATAAGTTGTATTTGTTGTAATCTGAAGATATTTAAGTCGCAATTTTAGATATCTAGAAATTAAAATAAATTAAAAATGCTGACGGTGACTTTATAATACCTATTATAGAAAAAATAGTTTCTGTAATAGCAAGTATCTCAAACTGATATTATTTAAATTTTTCAATTTTATCCTTCATTGCCTTACAAATACCAATTATTGCAAGTTCATTACATGCATATTGATTAACGTCATCTATTAATATGTTACCGCACGCAATTGCACTATCAATATCCCCTTTTTCAAGGAAATACTCACATATTGAGGCGTAAAAAAACATAAGTTCTCCCTCTGAAAAAGTAGTTCGCTGGGGAAAAGCCTGATTGAGATAATAATTACTGTTTAATAGCTTAAATCCTTTTTCAATATCACCATCAACCATTTCTGCATGGGCAACCAAAAACCTAAAGTATAAAAAGTCAGGGAAAAGCAACATGCCCTGTTTGGCTATCTCCTTCGCCTTACTATTAAATTGTGCATGCTTATACTGCAAAAATAGTTCGATATAGAAATAAGGATTGTTGGGATTTTTAATTAAAAGCTTATTTATTTCAACAATGCTATCAGCACATTTTTCGTCAAAAATAGCTTCATGTAAATCAACACATTTTGATATTTCAGCTTCCAAATCATTATTGATGGTATAAAAATTACCGACAACCATCTCTTCCAAAATTTCGCCAACTAAATCTTCATCCAGGTTAATAGCGACTTTAGGCTTAACCTGACGATCATAGCCCTCTAATAGAATGAAGTATAGTTGCATTAAATTTGGCAATTTCTTTCCATCAAGAATTTTATCAAAATCATCATCCGGAAATATCAACTCATCATCAAAAACATCATCGTCTTCATCATAATAAAACAAATAATTTTCTCTGCCCATGGTTTTATCCAATGTAGCCAATATTTGTTTTATTTTAGCAGGGGTATCATTAGGGCCTACATAATAAGCAGGCTTACCATCTTCGCCAAATTCGATTTCAATAATTGGAATCTTTTCATCATCCTCTTCGAGTACAAATTGTGCTATTGCCCAATCTTTATGCGGCTTAAAGCCACAGTCGTTGGCAAAAGCTTCAGCGCCATAAACCATATTATGCGCTTTAATGTAGTCTATCTCCACACCACCAATCAAATCAACAAGTTTATCAAAATCATCTGCGGATAGGTTGAATTTAAAATAAGCATCCTTTATACCCAAACATTTAAAATCTATTAAATAAACCCCTAATGTGAAATTTCCATTAGTATGTTCACGACTTACGATTACATTGGCAATGCCAGCTTCTTCCCAATCAGCATTAATGTAACATTTTCCAATTTGTAATTCTCTAGCACGAGATTTAATATAGTTCTCGGGTTTTTGATGAAGTTGAACAATCTTTCCTGATTTTGCCATTTGTTATATTTTGAAGATATTTAAGTCACAATTTTAGAGATTTAGAATTAGAAATTACCATTAAAATAAATTAAAAATGTTAATGGTAATACGATAACAGCAACCAGGGGCTGAAAAGTAAAACAAAGCTGAGAAATCTTTTAAAAGCAATTGAGATTCACATTCAAGCTGAGAATGACAAATGTAAAACCGAGAAATTTTTTAAACCTAATGCGCAAGCCCGCCACTTAAACTTACTGCAATTATTGCTAAAACTATAAAACAGATAAATACATATAGGTAATCGCGTTCTAATAAAAAGCTAAAAATTGAAAATATGATCCTGGCAATAGGTGTAAAAATGAGTAGCAGTATGCCAAATTGAACTATCGCATCGCCTTTAAAACTTATAAGTCCGTTAATAACTGCACCAATGGATGAAAATTTTGCCAATTCTGGTTTAAAAACGCGATAATCGGTAATTACACCTTTATTATGGACTAAATAAATTACGCCTCCGAATAATACAAAAGCCATAGAGATAACCACACCGGCACGCAAAAGTGTGCCCAATATCACTTGCACATCTCTATCATTAATGGTCATTTTTTTCGCCTCGTCTATCATAATCCACTTATTCCTTTATATATCATTTGTACGGCCAAAAAAGCAACTACAATTGCAAAAATAATTTTAAGTTTATCGGTTTTGGTTTTCAACAATAATTTTGCACCAACAGTAGCACCAATTACTACACCAATACAAACTGGCATTGCAATACCAGGATCTATTTGTCCACGGTGTAGATAAATTATTGCACTAGCAGCAGCCGTTACACCCATCATAAAATTACTGGTGGTAGTGGAAACTTTAAATGGCAAACGCATAATGTTATCCATCGCAATTACTTTTAATGCGCCACTGCCAATACCCAACAAACCTGAAAGTGTACCTGCAAAAAGCATCATAAAAAATCCTCCGGGAACATTTTTTACAGCATAGTTGTGAACGATGCCTTTGTCGGGATAAGAACCATTTAATTTAAAGAATTTTGCTATTTTATCTGTATTGTCTAAAGTAGAGTGATCTATCTTTTTCTTCAGCGTCATTATTGCCGAGAATATTAATATGCAACCGAAAATAATTGCGATGTAGTTTGCATTGATGTAAATAGCTACCACCGCACCACCAACAGCGCCAATGGTTGTGGCAATTTCTAAAAACATGCCAATTCTAATATTTGTAATACCCTCTTTTACATAGGCTGCCGCCGAACCAGAAGATGTTGCAATTACAGAAACGATTGAAGCACCAATGGCGTAATGAATATCTACACCTAAACCCAATGTTAATAATGGAATGATGATTACGCCACCGCCCAAGCCTGTTAACGAACCTAATAAACCAGCTAGAAAAGCGCCAACTAATACAATTATGGTAAATAATAATACCGACATGCAGGCAAATATAAGCGACTTGTTTTAGCTAAACGAAGGTTTTATTCAATAAAATAAAGTCTATATATTATATGGATAAAGGGAAAATTTTGAGTAACTGAATTTTGAATTAATAAATTTTCTAATCAGCGTAAACCTATTCAATCATCCAATCACTCCTTCATCTAATCCTTCATTCATTCAAAACCCACTCATTATTTTCCTTACCCACACTTAGATGAACCACAATCGTTACAGGTTAAACAACCTTCCTGGTAGTGCAGATTTGTAGAGTTGCAATTACTGCATTTTTGCTTTGTTGTTTCTGTACCATCGGGAATATAACGCTTTAACGCTCTTGCAACGCCATTTTTCCAAGTGTTGATTGATTCATCTAATTGCAAACTTCCAATTAAATCAACTACTTTTTCAATTTGCATACCATGCCTAATGGTGCTCGAAATAAGCTTAGCATAATTCCAGTATTCTGGGTTAAATTTGTACGAAAGCCCTTCGATGGTTGTTTTGTAGCCACGTTGGTTTTGAAACTGAAAATCGTAGCGCGAACTTCCGTCGGCTTCTTTGTTTTTGATGATAAATCCATTATTTACCCAACGCGGGATTAATATTCCATCCTCATCGTCAGATAAACCCGTAAAGATTTCGTAAGGCTTGCCATCAATCAAACCGATAAAAGCAATCCATTTATCTTTATTATTTTGGAAACGCACTACATCAGCTTCTAAAGTAGTAGGGCGGGTTGTTGGAAAATAAACATCGGTTGCACTTTCTTCTTCAATGTTATCATTCTTTTTCGCATCAACTGCCATCAAAACACCAGAACGAGAACCATCGCGGTAAACAGTAACGCCTTTACATCCCACTTTCCAAGCTTCCATGTATAATTCGCCAACCAAATCTTCCGAAACATCGTTTGGCATATTAATGGTTACGCTAATAGAGTGATCTACCCATTTTTGAATGGCACCTTGCATGCGCACTTTCTCTAAATAGTCTACATCGTTTGAAGTGGCTTTGTAGTAAGGCGATTTCGCAATTAAATCATTCAACTCTTCCTGAGCATAATTCTTGTCGGTATTATATCCGTTTACTTCCATCCAAATTTTAAATTTATGATGAAAAACGATGTATTCTTCCCACGAGTCACCAACTTCATCTACAAAATCTACACGAACATTTTTATCGTTCGGGTTAACTTTTCTTCTTCTTTTATAAACTGGAAGGAAAACTGGCTCGATACCAGAAGACGTTTGCGACATTAAACTGGTTGTTCCCGTAGGTGCAATGGTTAACAAAGCAATATTTCTGCGGCCAAATTTTCGCATTTGATTATACAGTTCTTCGTCTTGCGCTTTTAAACGAAGTACAAATGGATTGGTTTCTTCGCGCTCGGCATTGTAAACTTTAAAAGCGCCACGCTCTTTTGCCAATTGAACCGAGGAACGATATGCCTCTAAAGCTAAATTTTTGTGTACTTCAATGGAAAAATTCGATCCTTCTTTACTGCCATATCGTAAACTTAGTGCAGCCAACATATCGCCTTCGGCAGTAATCCCTACGCCTGTTCTACGACCTTCATCGGCCATTCTGCGGATATTAAGCCAAAGATTTTTTTCTGTCCTTTTCACTTCCTCATCCTCTGGATCTTGCGCAATTTTTTCTAAAATTCCATCAATTTTTTCCAGCTCCAAATCGATAATATCATCCATAAAACGCTGTGCCAAGGCAACGTGTTTTTTAAATAAATCCCAATTAAAGGATGCTTCTTTGGTGAATGGATTTTCTACATAAGAATATAAGTTAATGGCCAATAAGCGACAAGAATCATACGGACACAATGGAATTTCGCCACATGGATTTGTAGAAACCGTTTCGTACCCTAAATCGGCATAACAATCTGGCAAAGATTCTTTTATAATGGTATCCCAAAACAAAATACCTGGTTCTGCAGATTTCCATGCATTGTGCACAATTTTTTTCCAAATGGAATTGGCTTTTATTTCTTTGGTGTAAACAGGATTTTCTACGTTAATTGGATATTGCTGTAAAAATGACGAATCACTTTCTACGGCTTTCATAAATTCATCGCTAATGCGAACAGAAACATTTGCTCCGGTAACTTTTCCTTGCTCTAATTTGGCATCGATAAAATCTTCCGCATCGGGGTGTTGAACCGAAATAGACAGCATCAAAGCACCACGTCTGCCATCTTGCGCAACTTCCCTTGTCGAGTTAGAAAAACGTTCCATAAAAGGAACAATTCCTGTAGAAGTTAAAGCAGAATTTTTAACAGGTGAGCCTTTTGGACGAATGTTTGATAAATCGTGTCCAACTCCGCCTCTCCTTTTCATCAATTGCACTTGCTCTTGATCAATTTTCATGATTCCACCATAGGAATCGGATTTGCTAGAATTACCGATTACGAAACAATTTGATAAAGAAGCAATTTGAAATGGGTTTCCAATACCCGTCATCGGGCTTCCTTGCGGGATGATATATTTAAAATCTTTTATAAGATCGAAAATTTCTTGTTCTGAAATTTGGCTATTGTACTTTTTTTCGATACGCGCAATTTCTGAGGCAATGCGTCTATGCATGTCATCAGGCGATTGTTCGTAAATTTTTCCATGAGAATCTTTAAGCGCGTACTTATTTAACCAAACGCGAGCGGCCAAATCATCACCTTTAAAATATGCTAATGCAGCGGTATAGGCTTCATTCTGAGTGTAAGTTATCTGTTCGAGCGTATCTGAAGCATTCATAGACTAAATGTTATTTAATAAAATTTGAAACTCAAACTTAACTAAAATTAAATAAACAAAAAGTCAAAATAAAAATTGTTTACAAATAAAATTACCTAAAAACCTATAAATCAAATATTTATATTTTAAAAAAAGTGATAAAGTTCACAAAAAAAGTAATTAAATAAAAATTAAGTGATATTGAACATAAAAATTATAACAATGCAATTTTACCCATTTACTTTCCCAACCTCCTAATCATTTCTGCACTTAAGTCTCTACCATCATTCAATCGGTTGGCAAAAAACGACTTAGCCGCCTCGAAATGTTCTTTGTAACCTTTCAAATCTCCATAACCTATAATTGATGCCCATTCGTGTACAGCAGTGTGAAACTCTAAATCATCGCCCCTGATGGATTTATCAAATAATGCAGTTTGAATAGATTCTTCTAACATTTCTTCATTTTTGAAAAGATATTCGGCAATGCCCAAACGCAGTTTGAAAGGCGGTGTTTGGCAAATTAAATTATCGTAAGGATTAACGCCCATTTTATACCAAGCGTAAACCATGCTCAATAAACTTAAGTGAGAATTTGGCTTTTGCTTATGATCGGCATCTGACAAGCTAAATTCTTTCATGATTTTATCATCGAGCAATAAAAGCTCCTGACTTTGGTGAAATACAAAATCGCGAGCAGCGTAAATTTTCTCTCTAAAAAGCTTTTCGTTTTCACAAATCATCAATTTAAAAAGTTCGGATTCTGCCTGTGCATAAAATTTCACCTGTTTTTGTGCATAAGGATTTAGAATAGCCAAACCAGCATAAATATGTGCCTTATAGCTAAAAATTCTTAGGGTTGTTAAAATTTTTACATTATCAATTCCGCCAGCATAAGAAGGATTATCCCAAGGGAAAAAACCAGCATTTTTCCATGCCGAACCCATACTTTCGAAACCCATGTGCGTAACCGCTTGCGTATCGGCAACAATTCGATCATGCTCATGGAAATCGTTCATTTCGATGATATTCGACTTTAGAGATTGATAAACTTTTAAAGCCTTGGCATAAACCTCATCACTTGCGCGATGGCGTATAACCACTAATGTTTGCCCTTCGGGACTAAAAGCTGGACCGTGAAGAGAGTGACAAGTTACGATTTGAGCTTCGTTAGGCAAATGCTTTTCGAAGGCTGCAATTTCTGGATGCTTTACGGATGTTTGTCCGGCTACAATTGCACCATATTTAGTAGATTGTGCAAACGCTGAAACCACTTCATCTATCTTTTCGGCTTCTACGCAATATATAATAAAATCGGATTTACGTGACACCTCATGCCCGTCAATTAAAACTTCTATTCCTTTTGGTGCAAGTTCTTCATATAATTCGTTATAGCGTGATGGAATATCTGCCCCACAAACGCTATAGCCTGCTTTAATAAAACTTTGAGCATATAATTTGCCCATATCTCCTAAACCAATTATTCCAATCTGCATAACGCAAATGTAAACTATCAAAAATTAATTCATCATAAAAGCCGATAAAATTTCAAATCAATTTTATTAGTAAAATAAAAATATGTATGTTGTAACATAATTAAAAAAGATAGCTTTAACGATTACCACCATGAAACTTAAACCAATTTTATATTGTGCTTTTATTGCATTTTTTTTCAATCTATCATTTGCTCATGCCCAAATAGATAGCACAAAAAATACCGACGCTTCTTTAAACGGTCAGTTTCAATACTTACTTTCCAGCTCAAGAAATTCATGGGGATCAAAATTGATTAATCCTATTAGGTTAAATGCATTATGGAAAAGTGTTAACGATACTTTACAAAAAGAGCGCAAAGAACTCAAAAGTTTAAAATCGGAACTTAAGGCGCAGACAGCTAATATTGCTGCCTTAAAATTAGAAGTTGCAGGTAAAGAAAGTTCTTTGGCTGATTCGCATGCAAAAGTGGATGAAATTGGCTTTTTAGGTATTCAACTTAGCAAAACGGCTTATAATTTAGCTGTTTGGACAATAATTATTGTTTTGGGTTTAGGCTTGGCAATTGTAATTTTTGGTACTGCTAGGTATAAAAAAGAGGCTGTTTATCGTACAGATCTTTATCAAGAAGTAGCAGATGAATTTCAAGCTTATAAAGTAAAAGCAAAAGAAAGGCAAATGAAATTGACTAGAGAGCTTCAGGACGAACGAAATAAATGGGATGAGGCGAATGGGCGTTAAAGGAGGTTGAGGTTGAGACTGAGGTTGAGGTTGAGACTGAGGTTGAGACCGAGGCTGAGATTGAGGGCGAGACTGAGACTGAGATTGAGGCTGAGGCTGACACTGAGATTGAGGCTGAGACCAAAAATTTAACCTACAATACCTCATGGCAAGCTTGACCTAAACCTTAACCTTAATCTCAACCTCAACCTCAACCTTAACCTCAACCTTAACCTTAACCTTAACCTCAACCTTATCCTCAACCTCAACCTTATTTTCTACCAAGCGTATATTTTAACCCAACTTCAAATTCTCCATTGCTGTAATTTTGCATTTCTGAAGTGTTGGTGGTGTATTGAAAGAGGATTGAAAATTGATTTTTAAAATTTGCGCCAAAACCGGTGGTAAAGCTATTTGTACTGTGATATATGCCATTAAGAGATAGCTTTTCATCCAAAAATTGAAGATTTACGCCAACATCAATAATATCTTGATAATTTTGTACGCCACGATAAGCCAATTTTGGCTCAATAGCATTTACAACATTATCCGTTTGAATTTTGTATCCAGCAGCAATAAAAAATATTGACCGATCTACAACGTTGCGCAGTACATCTCTTTTAAAAAATCGCTTTAAATTTGGCAAAACACCCTGAATTGTTAAAGCTTTGGCACGAAATGCAATACCAAAATCACCATCTAAATAAATTTTCCGATCGTTGAAGCTTGTAATTACATCATCAGATAAATCGCCCTTGGCTTTATCTAAATTTATCGATTCATTTACAATGCCAGTAGATAAACCAAAATCGAAAAAGCTTGATCCATTATTCAATGGCAAATGATAGGCATAACTAACTGTACCCCTTATTTTATTTATTACACCCGCAGACTCATTATAAAGTGATGCACCTACGCCAACTTTTTCGTTCGGTAAACCATAATCTGCTGTTAAATATTGTATTCTTGGTCCACCTTCCACTCCAATCCATTGAACTTTAAGCGCTGTATTTATGTTAAGCGTGGGTTCCAATCCTGCCATTGCTGGATTAATTAGATATTGGTTTTGATAATAAACACTTCCCATCGGGTTAAGCTGACCGAATGTTGGTGTAATCAAAAATATCATCAGTGCGATTAGGCAAAATCTCATTTTTATCATAAAACTATTTTTTATATAAAATTGATATAAAACCTTTAATCTTTCCATCGGTACCAAAATCTAATTGATAATAATAAGTATCTTCCATTAACGGACTTCCATTAAAATATCCATTCCAATCATTTTGATAATTGTCTTTAGCATAGATTAATCGTCCTGCACGATCAAAAATCCTAAGCCTATTATTTGGATATTTCTCTATCCCACCAATTATAAAAACATCATTCTTCCCATCGCCATTAGGTGTTAAAACATTGTTTTCAACCCGAACATCAAGTATTTCTTTAACGAGGTATAGAGGCTGAAAAAAACCTTGAGTTAAGTTAACATTGGTGGCTTGGAAAGTTTGCACAAGTACCATTTCGCCTATGCTAAAATCGAAAATTTGATTTTGAACAACTCCAGAACCACTTACTGCATTTACTACAAATGGCAAACTTGGCGATGAAGTTTGGGCACTAGCAACCTCATTTACAAATAAAGTTATGCTAAAAAGCAATAAGTAAATTAACTTCATCATGTTCTTAATTTAAAGAGATCCATGTTGTACCATCGCTTTGAATAGTCAAGGTTTTTGCTCCAGACAGTGTGGATATAGTTGAATCGTCATTTAAAATTACTGGTATATTTAAAGTTACATCACCAGATGAAAGCGCTTTTATTATTACATATATTCTACCCTTACAGCTTGATGCAACTGGGAGATTAATGGATACAGGTATATTGGTGTTTTTTACCTTAACGGTGTACTGACTTTCATCCAAAGTTAGTGTTGAAGCTGAGCTGTAAACTAATATGCTTGCAGATACAGACCCGTTTATATTTAATGTACTTGTATTATTTGGAGCGTAACTAATTGATGAGGCGGCGCTTTTATTGTTTATGGTTAGTGAACCTCCGTTAATTCCAAATTCTCCCGAAATTAGTGGATAAGTTGTATTAGAATTTGCGATAACTAAGGTATTATTTGCCACCGTAAATTGATTTCCGGCATTTGCACCAATAAATACATTGCCATTACCATTGTTTTTCGATCCAGTGCCATAACCTAGGGCTGTATTATAATCTCCATTATTATTTTCTAAAGCGAAACTCCCCACCGCAGTGTTGGCAATCCCTGTACCATTAACTTTTAACGCGTGTGTACCAAATGCACTATTATTGGAACCGACACTATTTGACAAAAGCGATTGAGAACCAAAACCACTGTTGTTAATGCCGCTAAAATTTAATTGTAAAACTTTGTGGCCAAATGCACTATTTTCGTATCCAGAAGTATTTATCGAAAGTGCCTCTCTACCAAATGCACTGTTAAAAAAACCTGATATATTGGCAGTTAGTGTTTTGTAGCCAAACGAAATATTATTATCAGATGAGTTGCCTAATCGACCAGAAATTTGTCCATTTACCAAAAAATTAATGGCTACATCATCAGTATTACCTAAAAAATTTGTGCTCTGGTCTATACTTCCAGTATTGCCTTTTAAAGCCCAAGCGTTACCATTTAACAACTGAGCACGATTAATTAGCTCAGGCTTTCCAGTAGTTATATTTGTTACGTAAACCTTATTTGCGTCACTTATACCATCCGTAACAAGCTTGGATAAGGTTACAGAAGCATCGGCTAACTTTACAGTAGTCACTGCACCGTCGCTCAAATGTATTGTGTTTACAGCAGCGTCATCAATGTTTACGCTCTTTACCTCTTTATTTCCAATTTTAGCAGAAGTAACTGCAGCATCGGCAAGCTTAATAGTTTTTACTGCGCCAGCATTAATATCCAAAGTAACATCTTTTAATATAGCAGTTGCACCATTTGCACTTACACTTAAATCAGTTGAAGTTAGTGCTTTCCCACCTATTAATTGATCTACACTTAACGAAACGGGTTTCCACGCGCTACCATCAAATAATAGAACTTGATTATTAGTAGGTGAAGGAGCTGAAAGTGTTACACCCTGCAGATTTGCAATTGTAGGGTTAGGGTAATTTCCTGTTAAATCTCCGCCTGCACTGCCTGTAGATGGCCCAGTAAGCCCAATATCTCCCTTAACGCCTTGTGGCCCTTGAATCCCAGCTGGACCAACTTGCCCTACATCTCCTTTATCTCCTGGCAAACCCTGAGTTCCTGCTGGCCCTACATCTCCTTTAGCACCAGGCATGCCCTGTGGGCCTGCTACGCCCGGATCGCCCTTATCTCCTTTAGGTCCGGAGGGACCATTTGCCGCATATAAGGCATAGGGCACACTTAATAATTGTGCTGTTCCGGCTAAAACAAAATTAGTTCCGTTATCAGGATCGATTTCTACTTTAATAAACTTTAATCCGGCACCCCAAGTAACAGAAGAAATTAATCCAGAAACTGAATTTGTTCCCGTTCCTCCAATAGCCACGGCGTATAAACCATAGGCATTAGTGGTAACACTCCTTGTTTCCGAATATTGCGAAGTACCCGTTGAGGAATCATCTAAAATGCTAATTCGAATAGAGATACTTTTATTAACCAAAGGATTACCATTTGCGCTACGGGCAGCGCCTTGATAATTAAATTGTTGGGGGGCTTGAGCATTCACAAAAGAACACAAGCTAAAACATAGCAAAGCGATTAGTAGGATTTTTTTCATATATGAGGGATGTAAACTAAAGTACTTTGCTTAGAGAAATCTTTTCGCTTAACTCTCAAATATATTAATTAGTATATTCCATAATACCCACTTTACACGAACACAGAAAATTTACATCCAAACAAATGATATAAAACACAATCAATCAAACGAATACAAAAAAATACGCCACCTATATTTTACACAAATGGCCATATTTACACAATAAACTAACACTAAAGTAAAACCATCGAAAAAATTAATAAATCCAATTGATCTAAACCTGACCCTTCATCTACGTTTCCGATGGAAAAGAAATTCCTTTAATATTTCGATACAAATCAACTGCGTACAAATCCGTCATCCCTGAAACAAAATCGAGTACACTTTGCGTTCGAGAATAAATATCTGTTAAATCGGTGTGGTATTGCTTAGGGATTAGTTTTACCAACTTTTTATAATAATGCGTGTTGTTATGAATAAGCGCAGGTACGAACTCCTCTAACAATCCTGCCATAATTTTATAACCTGCAACCTCCTTCTGTATTACTGTTGAAAAATTATAAATCCGATCGACAGAGATTTTTTCAACTGCTTTCCAAGCCTCTAAATAAGGTTCTGGAAGCAGATCAGTTAAGCTCTTGTTTAAATTTCCTGCTAAAATTGTCTCTTGTTCGCCGTAAAAAGTATCTGCACAAATTCTAGTTAAAGTATTTATGGCTTTGGCACGTAATAAGCCTATTTTAGCGTCGTCATCTTCGTAATCATTTTTCAAACGATCTTCTATGGTTTTAGAATTTGCAAAAGGCAATAAATAATGTTTTACCTCTTCGTACGATAATATTTTTAAGCGATGCGCATCTTCCAAATCGATAATGCTATAACAAATATCGTCGGCAGCTTCTACTAAATACACTAAAGGATGTCGTTTATAAATGGTATAATCATGATCTTCTTTTAACATTTGAAGCTCAGTGGCAATTTTTTGAAATGTTTCTTCTTCAGATTGAAAGAAGCCATACTTTTTTCGGTGCAAAAGCTTTTTTTGCTTACCAGCGATAGAAGAACACGGATATTTCGCAATAGAAGCTAGCGTAGAATAGGTCAGCGCATACGCATCATTTCCTTTTCCTTTTAGCGGGTGAGTTAGTATCCGAATTGCGTTTGCGTTACCTTCAAAATTAATTAAATCGTGCCACTGCGATTCGGACATCTCCTTTTGATAATCTTTACCATCACCATCGGTAAAATACCTGGAAATTGCAGCTTCGCCAGAATGACCGAATGCTGGGTTACCAAGATCGTGCGCTAAAGATGCAGCTGCAACAATATTACCAACTTCATTCAGTAGCGGAACTTCCTTTAAAAGATCAGGCTGTTTTTCTTCTAGCTGGTTTAAAAACATATTTGCCATAGATCGTGCAACACTGGCTACTTCCAAACTGTGTGTTAATCTATTGTGAACAAACACACTACCAGGCAACGGGAAAACCTGCGTTTTGTTCTGCAATCGTCTAAAAGGAGATGAAAAAATTAGCCTATCGTAATCTCTTTGAAAATCTGACCGTGCCCTATCGGGATTAACAGCCCAATGTTCTTGTCCAAATCTTTTATTCGAAAGCAAATATTTCCACTCCATTGTTTATTTTTGTTTAATCGGCACAAGTTACGCAAAAGCTAAAAATCAAGCTTTAATTTTTCACTAAAAAGACCAAAGTTCAAACCTTTCTCCATAACAACTGTTTTAAATAAAAATTAAGATTATGAAAACTTCCGTTTATGACAATAAAGAACACCTAGAAGGATATGTTGGTACTGGTGCCCAAAAAGAAAAAGACAAATCTGCTGTTCAGAAAAAATACGATAAGCTCAACGACACCAACGAAGTTACCAGTTATGGGCACGAGATTTCAACCACGCCACATATAGCCAATTTTGAAGCTAGAGATGGTTACGATAATAGTGGCACACAAGGAAAAGATTCATTAAGTGATGATAGTTATCATTCGAAAGATTTAAAACCAACAGTTAAATCTGGCGCAAGCGAAACGGGAAGCTCGACAGAAAATTTTAGAACTAAAAAGATCTAGATTTAAAATCGACAATAATTAAAGTTTTAAAATAAAGAGATTATGTAGCCAATAGTTGCTTTTGCCGTTTAAACACCTTTAGATTGATTTGGGTTTTCAGCCACATCGTTATCGTGCTCTTCCGATCCATTTTCCTCTCGATGTTCGGGTGGATTTTCCATTCTAGATTTTTCTAATTCGGTAAATTCCTCTTCGCCATCAATTACTTTTTTTGGCTTTATTGGTTCTTGATTGCTCATAAACTGTTAACCGCTCAACCTCGAATTTGTTTTAGCAGTTGAAATAATGCAGAATTAATTAATAGACCCTAACACCTCTACACTTAAAAAAAATCTTGCTAAAACAAAAAGGATCTTAATTTACATCAAGACCCTTTTTGTTTGTTTGTTTCAAAAGCATTAAACTTTGATTTCAACTTCAACACCGCTAGGTAATTCAAGTTTCATCAATGCATCAACAGTTTTCGAGTTAGCGCTATAAATATCTAAAAGACGTTTATAAGCACATAATTGAAATTGCTCACGTGCTTTTTATACAAAAAAACTATAAACTGTTATTCGTATTGCTCGTTAGTCGAGTGTTGGAACTCTATTGTATTTTTCTACCCAATTAGTAGGAGTTCGTCCATCCTTATATTGTATAGTTCCAGAAAATTCAACAACTTGATCAGATCCGAGAAATCTATATTTAACATTGTAATCTATATCTTTAAAGGCCATCTCACTTTCTGTACGAGCAGTTTCAGCCGTTTCGCGATACATATTATCACTAATTACCGAATATTTACCCTTAAGGGAAATAACGTATTTGGTACCAGATTTATTTATAGTATAGTAATTTCCATCTGTTTCGAAAACCCGAATCATTCCTGGGTATTCTACGCTTTCCCAAAAGCCAATCAGTTTGTTATTCTTTTGTCTGGTCATTTCAGTTGAACTATTAACATTTATAGAACATGATGAGAGAAAAAAGAAAGCGACAAGAGCGCTTAATAAAAGTATTTTGATTTTCATAGCTGTAAAAATTAAATAAATATAAGATAATCTATAGCGCTGAAAGAAAATTATTTTCAAAATTCTTAATTAAAATCTCGCATTATTATAGTTCTCTAAATTTTAAAAATAAACCTAAAAAACAAAAAAGGTCTTAATTTACATCAAGACCCTTTTTGTTTGTTTTTTTCAAAAGCATTAAACTTTGATTTCAACTTCAACACCGCTAGGTAATTCAAGTTTCATCAATGCATCAACAGTTTTCGAGTTAGAGCTATAAATATCTAAAAGACGTTTATAAGCACATAATTGAAATTGCTCACGTGCTTTTTTGTTTACGTGTGGTGAACGCAAAACAGTGAAAATTTTCTTTTCTGTTGGCAACGGAATTGGTCCGCTAACTACTGCACCTGTAGGTTTAACAGTTTTAACGATTTTCTCAGCAGATTTATCTACCAAGTTGTAATCGTAAGATTTTAATTTAATTCTAATTCTTTGGCTCATTCTATTTTTAATTATGACTGCTTGTTAGAGCTATTAATAACAAGTGGTCGGTTTATCTTTAAGGAGTAAGTATTGAGGATCAAGATGAATAATCTGTCTTGATACTCGATACTCAATACTCGATACTATTTAATCGTCTGATTTAACTTTACCTTTTGATTTTGCAATTACTTCTTCTTGTACGTTTTTAGGCGCAGCTTCATAATGATCAAATTCCATTGTAGAAGTTGCACGGCCAGAAGTGATTGTACGTAACTGCGTTACATAACCAAACATTTCTGATAAAGGCACAGTTGCTTTAATTACTTGAGATCCGTTACGTGTATCCATACCTAATAATTGACCACGACGACGGTTCATATCACCGATAACATCACCCATGTTTTCTTCAGGAGTTAAGATTTCGATTTTCATAATTGGCTCCATCAAAGTTGGCTTACACTTAGGCAATGCTTCGCGATATGCCATTTTTGCTGCAAGTTCAAACGATAAAGCATCTGAATCGACTGCGTGGAATGAACCATCCGTTAAACGAACCTTCATATCAGGAAGTGGATAACCAGCTAATACACCATTTGCCATAGAAGCAGCAAAACCTTTTTCTACCGAAGGGATAAATTCACGTGGAATTGAACCACCTGTAATTTCGTTTACAAACTGCAAACCACCTTTTTCAAAATCAGCATCAATTGGTGAGATAACAACCGAAATATCGGCAAATTTACCACGACCACCTGATTGTTTTTTATAAGTTTCTCTGTGTGTTGTTGTACCAAAAATTGCTTCTTTGTAAGCTACCTGTGGCGCGCCTTGGTTTACTTCTACTTTAAATTCGCGTTTTAAACGGTCAATTAAAATATCTAAGTGTAACTCACCCATGCCAGAGATAACAGTTTGACCAGTTTCTTGATCGGTTTGTACTCTAAACGTAGGGTCTTCTTCTGCCAATTTACCTAAACCAATACCTAATTTATCAACGTCAGCTTGAGTTTTTGGCTCAATAGCTAAACCGATAACAGGCTCAGGGAAGTTCATTGATTCTAAAACGATTGGATTTTTCTCTTCACAAAGTGTATCACCAGTTTTAATATCTTTGAAACCTACAACCGCAGCAATATCACCAGCAGCCACATTCGGCACCGGATTTTGCTTATTTGCGTGCATTTGGAAGATACGAGAAATACGTTCTTTGTTTTCTGAACGTGAATTATATACGTAAGAACCAGCTTCTAAATTACCCGAGTAAACGCGGATAAAACATAAACGACCTACAAATGGATCAGTTGCAATTTTAAAAGCTAAAGCTGCAAACGGCTCAGTAATGCTTGGTTTTAATAAAATTTCTGCTCCAGTATCAGGGTTAGTACCTGTAACACCTTCGCTATCCATAGGTGAAGGCAATAATTCCATCACATAATCAAGCATCGTTTGTACACCTTTGTTTTTGAAAGATGAACCACAAACCATAGGTACAATTTTAGCATCTAATACAGCCGCACGTAAAGCATCTAAAACCTCACGTTCAGTTATTGTATCTGGTGCGTCGAAGAATTTCTCCATTAAAGATTCATCATAATCAGCAACTGATTCTAACAGTTTCTCTCTCCATTCTGCAACTTCATCAATCATATCTTCAGGGATAGGCACTTCAGTAAAGGTCATCCCTTTATCATGCTCATTCCAAACAATACCACGGTTGTTAATTAAATCAACCACGCCTTTAAACCCTTCTTCAGAACCGATAGGTAATTGCAATGGAACTGCATTACTACCCAACATATCTTTAACTTGCTTAACAACTTTTAAGAAGTCGGCGCCAGAACGGTCCATTTTATTAACGAAACCGATACGAGGCACATTATAATTGTTTGCTAAGCGCCAGTTGGTTTCAGATTGAGGCTCAACACCATCAACAGCCGAAAACAAGAATACCAATCCGTCTAGTACACGTAATGAGCGATTTACCTCTACGGTAAAATCCACGTGACCTGGGGTATCAATAACGTTAACATGATATTTTTGTCCTCTGTAATTCCAATCAACCGTAGTTGCAGCAGAGGTAATAGTAATACCACGTTCTTGCTCTTGTGCCATCCAATCCATTGTTGCTGCACCTTCGTGCACTTCGCCAATTTTATGACTAACACCAGCATAATAAAGAATACGCTCTGTTGTTGTAGTTTTACCTGCATCAATGTGAGCCGCAATTCCAATATTTCTTGTAAATTTTAAATCTCTTGCCATTATGTTTTTTTTGAATTATCTGATTTTAAACGATTACACCGATTATGTTAACAACAAATCGGTGTAATTTATCTAATCAGTATAATCTTCTAATTAAATCTGTGTAATCTTACTAATTTGTAAATAAACTACTAGAAACGGAAGTGAGAGAACGCTTTGTTGGCTTCAGCCATTTTATGCGTATCTTCTTTCTTCTTAACAGCAGCACCTTCACCTTTAGCAGCAGCAACAATTTCACCAGCTAATTTCTCTTTCATGGTTTTTTCACCACGACGACGAGCGTATAAAATTAACCATTTCATACCTAAAGCTGTTTTACGTTCTGGCCTAACCTCAGTTGGAACCTGAAAGTTAGCACCACCAACACGACGAGATTTAACCTCAACAGCTGGCATAATATTAACTAAAGCACGTTTAAATATTTCTAATCCCGGTTCGCCTGCTTTTTTCTCAGCAATTTCAACAGCATCATAAAAAATAGAATAAGCGATAGATTTTTTACCATCGTACATCATATTATTTACAAAACGAGTTACCTGAGTATCGTTAAATTTTGGATCAGGAAGAATAATTCTCTTTTTTGGTTTTGACTTTCTCATTTTCTTATTTCCTCCCGATTATTTTTTCTTTCCTTTAGCAGGTGCAGCCGCAACTTGACCTGGTTTAGGACGTTTAGTACCATATTTTGAACGACGTTGGTTACGACCAGCTACGCCTGATGTATCTAATGCACCACGGATAATGTGGTAACGTACACCTGGTAAATCTTTAACACGACCACCACGTATTAAAACGATTGAGTGTTCTTGTAAGTTGTGACCTTCTCCAGGAATGTATGCATTAACCTCTTTACCGTTCGTTAAACGAACACGGGCTACTTTACGCATTGCTGAGTTTGGTTTTTTAGGGGTAGTGGTGTACACACGTGTACATACACCTCTTCGCTGTGGACAGCTGTCCAACGCTGGAGACTTACTTTTGAACTCCATTGCTACTCTACCTTTTCTAACTAATTGTTGAATGGTTGGCATTGTGCTTTTTTAATTTTTTATTTAATTAATTCCCGCTCCCCCGGCTTCTTTACAGACAACCTATAAAACGGACTGCAAAAGTAGAATAAAAATTCTGTAAAATCAATAGGGTTGAGAAAAAAGTTGAAAGTTAAAAGTTGCTGGTTTAAAGTTGAGGATTAAGGAGTTGCGATTCAACTTTATAGCTGTTTATAAGATTTTTTAAATAAACACGTAATTACTTTCTCGGTTATGCGCTCACTTGCTAATTCAGATCATTATAACAGAATCGTTTCAGCAACTACATTAAGAAAATTAATAGTGCGTTGCCCGATGAAAAATCGGGCCCGGGCTGTTTGGGGGTTCGCTTCGCTACCGTGCCAATAAAAATTGGCACCAAGCCCCGCCCATCCCTAACGCCAGCAAGGCGCTTACCTGTATGGTGCGAAAACTATCTCAAAACAATATTTATTTACAAAATCTGCAAAAGCTGTTTAAAAACTATTCACAATCTTTAAAACCGTCTTTTAAAGTCCGTAATTTTAATACCGCAGCTTTCAATTCATCGGGTGCATTACCGTATTCAAAAGTTACTTTGTATTCTTTACCATCTATTACTACCGAAATCCACTCTGCGCCACCATCAGCACAATCCGGGCAGCCAATAACAGCTGGTAATGAAGTGATTTTAGCATCGTTAAATAAAGCCTTTAAAGCTTCAAATTCACTTGCGGTAAAAGTTTTTTGGCAATCTTTTTTAGGTAATCGGCCGTCGTTCGAGCTTTTAGAAAAACTAAGTTGAGCACTGGTAACCTCTAAATTGGTTTTACAGTAACCTATACATTTCCCAAAAGATGTACCATAACCAATATTTGTTAAATTTTTAAGTGAGTTCTTTTTGCAAGCTGTAAAAAGCAAACAGACTAGAACTAGGCTCAGTATTGTAAATATTTTTTTCATATCATCTTTTCGTCGAAATTACTCTGCCGGTTACTAAGTTAAACTCGTAAATTTTGTATAAACCATCATCGCTAATTTCCACACTTTCTACAATTCCAGTTTTGCTAAAGCCATCGGTTACAAAATTGCCTTTTACAACATCTTGCAAAACTTCATTGGGTGTTTCATCATTAATCCTTATCATACTTAGCAGGAAGTTTTTTCTTTTCTTATATAAATTTTCTCTGTTGAGGCTAAAGTAAAAATAATCTCCCAATAGGTATTGGTTTCTTCAAAATCTATTACTTCTACCCTACCAGATTGTTCACCAAAAGAAATATCATTCCCAGCTTTTATAGCCAACAAATCTGAAACTACTGTATTGTTATCAATTCTCTTCACAATATAAAGTTACGGTTAAAAGTTGAGAAAGAGAAAGAGACAGAGGTTGAGGTTAAGGCTGAGACTGAGGTCGAGGCTGAGGTCAAGGCTGAGACTGAGGTTAAGAATGAGATCGAGACTGAGGCCGAGGTTGAGAATGAGACCGAGGACGAGGTTTTGGGGCGAGATTGAGGGCATTACAATTTTTTTAGCTTCAATATTAAAAAAACCTCCTTAACAAATAAAGCTAAGGAGGTTTTCGGTATGCTACATTTTAGCTGCAGCCATTTTTGTGTGTTTTTTGTGATGATGTTTCTTATGCCCCTTTTTGTGTGCTTTGTGTGTTTTTTCTGTCTTTGGTTTTGCAGGTGCTGTAGTTTGGGCACTTACAGTGTTAAAAGCAAAAGTCGCAACTAATGCAATGATTAAGATTTTGATCGCTTTCATGATTTCTAATGGTTTTGGTTAATTAATGTTATCGTTGATTTTGTAACATTAAATCTCGTAACTAAATATGAAGATTGTGTGAACATAATTGCGCTTTGTTATGTCCAATTGTAATTGAATTATTGCGCTACATTTTGAAATACCGACCCTAAATATCTAATTATAACTAAAGTTACTAACGCTGTCTTTCAGTATGCCAATTTAGAGTTAGTAACTTTTAAATAAGAAAAAAGCTTTTTAATAAGCCCCAATCAAACTTTCCGCCGGAATATTCAAAACTTCATGAAGTTTTCTTATCATGTTTAGGCTCAGTTTTTGTTTACCAGAAAGTATTTCAGATTGTCGGCTTCGTGCCCCAAATATTTTTGAAAGTTCTGTTTGTGTCTTCCCCAATTGCTCTAATCTAAACTTAATTGCTTCTAAAGGGCTCGGGATAATTCGTCTTCTACCCTATTAAAAGATTTCTAAAATATATTGGATTCTTAGTCCTCCAAAAATATCGTTTTGCCATATTTAATTATAAACAGGTGTACCAGGTTGGACATAACTGTCAATTACTACATTATAAGTTGCCGTACTTCCATCCTCAGCAGTCACTACGTACGACGTAGAATATGGTAATGAATGTGATGAGGAATTTGTACCATCTTTGGTATTTTCGCTACTTATTGTCGCTTTATCTGATATGCTGATAACTGAAGTTAAAGAATTTATATTAACTGAAGTCGCAATTACACGCAAAACTATTTTTTTTTCACTTTCATTTATATTCCCCACTGACTCAGGCTTGAAATTTGTAAGCTTAAAAGAAGTGATTTTTTTCTCTGAACTTTTATTGTTCTTTTCACCATCTATTTTAGACGGATCTTTTTTGCAACTGATAAAAAACAACAGCGCAATGAACAGGTAACTTGGAGCTTTCATAGATAATCTAGGTTTGTAAAGGCAAAAATAGTAAATAATCAAAACCTTATCAAAAAAATATAATAACCCAAAATCAATATTCTTAATGAACGTTAATCGTGTATAACTTTCACCAAATTTGCTCTGACTAAAAATAAATACACTAAATTGCGATTTACATTAAACTCAATTAAATTTTAAAATTATGTTCTTAGGCATCATTGGAATCATCATCATTATAGTAGGCTTTGTATTTTCCGCCCCATCAAACCCAGCCAGCCGATACAGTAGCGCCATCAAAATTTTTGGCGGTGTAATTGTTTTGGTGGGCGTTTCGTTATCTATGTTTAAAGTAATAGATGCTGGCGAAGTTGGCGTAAAAACAGTTTTTGGAAAGGTTGATAACGACGTTTTATACAGTGGCTTAAATATAATTAACCCTGTAGCTGATGTTACACCTTTTGATGTTAAAACACAAAATTACACCATGGCAGGCGTTACCGACGAAGGAAATAAGCAAGGCGACGATGCGCTTCGCGTACTATCTGCCGATGGATTGGAAGTTGTAATCGATCTTTCGGTTCTTTTTAGAGTTAAGGCAAGTTCGGCACCGGTTATTTTAAAAGAAATTGGAACTGATTACTTGGAAAAAATTGTTCGTCCGGTTTCTAGAACGGCAATTAGAGATAATGCAGTTTCTTACGATGCTGTGGCTTTGTATTCGAGCAAACGAGATGAATTTCAATCCAAAATATTTTCTACCATAGAAAAAAGCTTCGCCAAAAGAGGTTTAGAGTTAGAGCAACTGCTTATACGTAACATTACTTTGCCTGCATCTGTTAAAGCCAGTATCGAATCGAAAATTAATGCAGAGCAAGATGCACAAAAAATGACTTTCGTGCTTCAGAAAGAGCGTCAGGAAGCAGAACGTAAACGTGTAGAAGCGCAGGGAATAGCCGATTATCAAAAAATATTATCTACAGGCTTGAGCGATAGACAATTACAGTATGAATCTATTTTGGCGCAAAAGGAAATTGCTAAATCGGCCAATACAAAAGTAATTATTATGGGGAATGGGAAAAGTGCGCCAATTATTTTAGGCAATAACTAAAACATATTTCCAATATTCCTTCATAAAAAAAGAGCGATATAAACCGCTCTTTTTTTTATGGTAGTAAATTAATTTTCAATTACTTATTAAAAGTTTTCAAGTACAAATCTTCAACTTTTTTACGTGCCCAAGGCAGTTTGCGCAATAGCTTTAAGCTCGAGCTTATGCTTTGATTATTAATAAAACAATCTATCCTGACAAACGAGCCTAATTTATCCCAACCGTAATGTGCATGCAAATCGGTTACAATTTTCTCTAATGTAATCCCATGTAACGGATTGTTTTTTTGGTTCTCTAAAATCATAATTGTTTAATCAAAAAAACCAGTTATTTTAATAATTAATTTGCGCTCGCTGTCCAAGTATTGTTGCTATCATCCATATCCGGAAGAACTTTATCAGCATCAATAACGATTGATTTTAAAGCTTCGTTTGTAGGGAAATTGACCGTCCAAGTATTATTTCTCATCCAAACATCAACACCAATTTTTAGGTTAGTTACCTTACCACTTTGGGTTGTAATCCTTAACAGAATTGGCATTGGCAATTGTTGTAAATTGGTAATTTCGATATTCACACTTTTAAGTTGCTTATCCATTTTAACTTCTTTTACATCGGTTATTGCCTGATCCATTTTCCAATTATTCAAAAACCAACCTTTCCAAAACCACGATAAATCTTCGCCCGCAGCATTGTCCATCGATCTAAAAAAATCATTTGGTGTTGGGTGTTTAAATGCCCAATTTTTAATATATTCTCTAAAAGCGTAATCAAAACGGTCTTTACCTAATATTTCATTTCTTAAAAGTGCCAAACCTTCACCGGGTTTATTATAAATTTGTGAACCAATGCTTCGCTCCTTCATGGCATCGGGCAATAACATAATAAACTCATTGTTATCATCTGCCCAAGTTTTAGCATCTAAATGTACGTTCTCGGCATCTTTTGATTTATATTCTCCACCGTTAAAATTATCCCTAGATAATCCATTTATAAAAATATTGAAACCCTCATCCATCCACGCATACTTACGTTCATTAGAACCTACAACCATTGGAAACCAATTATGCCCAAATTCATGATCTAAGGTAAACCATAAGTCTTGATTCTTAGCTTTCCAACCGCAAAATACGATACCCGGATATTCCATTCCACTTACATTGGAAGCAATATTAATAGCCATTGGATAAGAATATTCGAACAAAGTTTTTGAATAATATTCTATGGAAGTTTTTACATATTCTACACCTCTTCCGTAAGCATCTTGTCCGTTACTTTCTACAGGTTGAGCCGATACTGCTAAAGATTTTTTGCCACTGGCCAAGTTAATTCGTGCTGCATCCAACACAAAAGCTTTAGATGAAGCCCAAGCTACATCTCTGGTATTTAACATTTTATATTTCCAAGTTTTTGTGCCTTTTTGTATAGCTGAAGCCGATTGATTAACCTCATCTTCAGTACGTACATGGATAACTTTGTCGCTTAATTTTGCTTCGTTCCATCTTTTTAGCTCCGTTGGTGTGAATACTTCTTGAGGATTTAATAATTCTCCAGACCCCAAGACGATGTGAGAAGCTGGTGCAGTAATGGTATAATCAACATCACCATATTCGCAGTAAAATTCACCAGCACCCCAATATGGCAATGTATTCCAACCAATTACATCATCATAAACACACATCCGTGGAAACCATTGGCCTATTGAATAAATCTCTCCATTTTTGGTATTTAACCGCCCCATACGGTCTGATCCGTTTTTGGGAATGGCGAAAGAATAATTAATTTTAATTTTAATCGATGCACCATTGCCTTGTAAAGGTTCGGCCAAACGAATCTGCATTCTGGTATCTTCTACAATTTGAGTAAATTTAACTGGTTTCTCTTTTTCATCAACCGCAATGGAACTTATTTTATAGCCACCATCAAATTTTTCGCCTTGCGCACCATACCTGCTTTTTCCTGCAATAACAGCATTTCCTCTTGAGTTAACAGCGAATAAATTTTGATCCAATTGCAACCACAAAAAAGAAAGTTTATCGGGACTATTGTTTTTATAGGAAATGGTAACAGTGCCTGAAACCGTGTTTTCAACATCGTTTAGTGCAGCATCAATTTTATAATCTGCACGGTTTTGCCAATATTTTGGTCCTGGATAACCGTTAGCAGATCGGTACTCGTTCCCATTTTGGGTGTAAAAATTCGGTGCAAATGCCTCGTGAGCATCGTATATACTACGAGGTTTCTCCTGTGCACTAACCGTAAAAACTATTAAAAATAGATTTAAAGACAGGAAGGTAGATAACAAATTTTTATATTGCATGGCGGTAAATATAAATACTTTAACGTAATTTAAAAAAGATAGAATTAATTCTTTTCAAGTTTAGGTAGGTCTTTCAATTTGCGTTGACTAAGCGGAAGTTTTAGCCATGCTTGGTAAGCTTGTGCAATGTAATAATTATATTTAAAAGGCCTTTCAGATTGAACTTTTTCTACCGAAGGCGAATATATTACTATAAAATTTTTAAGTTCCTCGCCATCTAGTTTAGTCAGTTCTTTAACACTAGTTTCATTAAAATTTGCATTAATTTCTTGTCGATAAGCATCTTTCTCTTGTAATAAAATTTCTTTTTGCTGTTCGCGCTTATACTTTCCATATCCTAAATTCAAAGTTAAACCGCCAACTTTATCAGTCATTACTTTCCTATCTAAATTTCCGCCAGTATTTAATAAGGTGTACTTCTCAGCAAGCGGATCTTTGGCGTTGGCAATCTCCTTATTTATCTTCACACCTTCTACGGTAACATCATTTAACGAAGTACTTTTTACAGGCAAGTAAATAATTTTTGTAAGCAAATTTGTTACATATAAGGTATCGGTATGGTAACCAATTAAAGAGAACTCTAAAATTTCGCCCACACTTGCTCCAATTACAAATTTACCTTCGTTATTGGTTAACGTTACTTTTTTATTGTTCAAATTACGAACAGTAACCCCAGGCAATGCAATACTTTTTTTAGCATAATCGAAAACTCCACCCGTGGTAACGGTTTGTGCAATCAATTGAATCGGAAAAACCAACAATACGATAATAATAAGTTTCTGCATAACGTAAAAATAAAGTGTTTTAAATATTTAGATATGCTTTTAACATACTTTAACAGAGAACAAATAACTTAGAGAAGTGTTTGTTCGTATTTTGCTACATCAAACCCGACCAAAACTGGCGTATTGTTTTTTTCGATAATTGGTCTTTTTATTGCACTTGTATGCGCCACTAAATATGCAATTGCCAAGGCTTGGTTGTTTATTTCCAATTGTGCTTCTTTGCTCAGTTTTTTCCAAGTTAATCCTTTACGGTTCAGTACGGTTTCCCAACCAAACGCATTGCACCATTCATTCAGTTTCTCGGCAGTTATACCCTTCTTTTTAAAATCATGAAATTCGAACACTATGTTATTTTCTTTTAACCAATCTTGTGCTTTTTTAACTGTATTGCAATTGGGGATTCCGTAAACGATCATTTATTTATAGGATTTTGTTGTAAGTGGATTTTGTATGCTGTAAAATTAGGTCAAAAAATCCGTTTTAGTCCATTTTTAACCGCCAGAAAGAAACTTGCGACTTTAAAACTTACGTTCATCACATTTTTAAAGGCTTCTGTCACTTTTATAATATATGATAATGGTAACATAAGTAAACTTGCATTACAATTACGATAAAATGGAAAACAACAACAAAAAGAATATAAATCATTTAGAGTTTTGGATCTCTACCACGCTGTACATTTTAGCACTCATCAATATTTGCGTACGAACAGCTTACAGTCAGCCAAATGTTTACAGTTTTGTTGATGTGCATATAGGCTACAGCGTAATAGCAAATTATTTTCTGCCCAATTTATTTAAAAGTAGCAGTATTTACATCAGCTTTTTACTGATAAACTTTTGCTTTATTCCCCAAATCCTTAAAAAAAACAACCTTGCTTTAAATGTAATTTTATTAGTTATCGTTACAGCCATAAGCATACTAACATGGATGGTGGCAATTACCTATTCAGAAGCCTATCGGTTGCTTGATTATCCAAATTTAAGTTCGGCTTACGACGCTTTCTTCGGTGAGGCTTTCGGTTATGTTTTTTTACTTTATCTCTTATTTTGTACCTACACTTACTTAAACGAAAACGGATTATCGCTTTTGGGCAAAAGTTATCTGTTAAAAAATTACAGTCCAAACATTGTTTCAGAATTATTTATCGCAACGAAAATATGGCTTGTATCTTTAATGATTTTTGGAACCATCTTATCGGCAAGGTTTGATACCGAAGTTTTAGTAGTTTGGCTTATTGCACCACCTATAAATATCGCATTAGCTTTTTATTCGATTTATTTTACCATTCCCAATTTAAAGAAGAAAGGTAAAGGCTTTGGTAAATATTTCTGGACCAACGTAGGTTTGAGCACGGTTTCCATATTAATACTACTTTTTATCTTGGCTACTTTTATGGGTGGCGGACCAACTGTACCAATCACACTTATTCTAACTTCGGTGGTATTGGTTTGCATTACAACACCGTTTGCTTGGTACATTTATAAACACAAATTCGAAAAGCAAACAGAAATACAGATGCTAAAAACCGAATTGGGTAAGTCGGATGCCAATCTAAACTTCTTAAAATCGCAGATCAATCCCCATTTTTTATTTAACGCACTAAATACGCTTTTTGGTACTGCATTGCAAGAAAACGCCGAACGAACTGGCGAGGGTATTCAAAAGCTTGGCGATATGATGCGTTTTATGCTTCACGAAAATACATTGGATAAAATTTCGCTCGCTCGCGAGGTTGAATACCTAAACAATTATATCGACTTGCAAAAACTCCGCATTTCTCGATCAGGCGATATAAAAATTGAAACTACAATAGATGACCAAGTAAATAACCTACAAATAACGCCAATGCTTTTGATTCCATTTATCGAAAATGCTTTTAAACACGGCATTAGTTTACAACAGCCTTCGCACATTAAAATTACCTTACAAACAACCAATAATATTTTACATTTTGATGTGAGCAACAGCATTTACATTAAGGCAGATAACGACCCCGAAAAACTAAAAAGTGGCATTGGTTTACAAAATGTGAAACAACGGTTGGCATTACTTTACTACGGCAAACATGAGCTGATTATCCACGAAAATGCCAAAGAATTTTTTGTTCATTTAACTTTAGAGTTAGATTAAAGCCTATATTAGCCTCACCACAAATTAAAAATATGATTGCGATTGCTATAGATGATGAATCGATTGCGTTAGATATTGTAAAATCGCATACATCCAAAGTACGCTTTGTAGAATTGAAAGCGCAATTTAACAATGCTTTTGAAGCATTAGATTACTTACAAAAAAACAAAGTTGACTTAATCTTTTTGGATATTAAAATGCCAGACATTAGTGGCATCGATTTTTTGAAGAGCTTAACCAATCCACCTATGGTTATTTTTACTACTGCTTATACAGAACATGCTGTTCAAAGTTTCGAACTCGATGCGGTTGATTATTTGCTAAAGCCCTTTTCACTTGCCCGTTTCTTAAAAGCATGCAACAAAGCACTAGAACTTTTTAACCTCAGAAACCAAAGTGCTAACCAAACCTGCGATTATATTTTTGTGAAGGATGGCTATCAACAAATTAAAGTTGAATTGAAAGATATTTTATATGTTGAAGCGTCAGGAAATTACGCCCAAATTCAGTTGGCAAATAAATTAATCAGCACCAGAATTACCATAAATGATTTTGCCGAACTGTTGCCAAAAACTGATTTTTTACGCTGTCATCGTGCGTTTATTGTAGCTAAAAATAAAATATTGAAGTTCGATCGCAGTCAAATCTGGATAAATGAAAAAGCAATCCCGATTGGGGCAACCTATATTGGCATCCAACTCATTTAACATCAAATATTCCTTCTTTTAAGCATCAACCTTTTTATTTACCTTTGCACAATGTCATCACAATTAAAAAATCTATCTGACTTTTCGCACACAAGCGTGCCGAATGGTGCAAAATTCAAATTTGGAATTATTGTTGCCGAATGGAACGCAGAAATTACGGGTGCATTATATAACGGTGCTTTAAAAACACTTCTAGAAAATGGTGTAGCCGAAAAAAATATCTACTCTTTTCCGGTACCGGGTACTTTCGAGCTTTCTAGTGCTGCCGCTATTTTATTAAGTAATGAAAAAAGTTTAGATGCCGTAATTTGTTTGGGATGTGTAATACAGGGCGATACCAAACATTTTGATTTTATTTGCGATGCAGTTGCTCAAGGCATAACAAATGTGAGTATAAAGTATAGCAAACCGGTTATTTTTGGTGTATTAACAACCAATAATTTAGAACAGGCACAAGATAGAGCCGGCGGAAAACATGGCAATAAAGGTGACGAGGCTGCTATAACTGCAATTAAGATGGCGGAATTTGCGCGTAGCTTTTAAAAATTGCCAAGCGCAATAAAAAATTGTGTTTTCACAAACAATTTGTAACTTAGCAGCTTAACTAGGAAAAACATTAAATGCTTCATTGCATTTTAAAAAAAAAATTAAATTAGACAAAATGAGAAAAGTAGCCATATTGTTATTGGCGGTGTTTTGCACCATTACCATTCTAGAATCTTGTTCTTCTAAACTTTGCCCAGCGTATAGCTCATATCCTGAAGGCAAACGTCGTAGAAATTAGTTAAATATCTTTTTAAAATCATAATCTTACATTTAAAGGAATGTGACAGAACTTTTTGTTGCCTGTTATGTTGCCATATAAATAACATTTAAAGCATAAATTATGACTTGGATTAATCTAACGTTGATACAACAACTGGATGAAATAAAAGAAGCAAGCGGATACAGTCTAATTTTTAAACATAGCACGCGTTGCTCTATCAGTTTAATGGCGAAAAAAAGTTTTGAGGCAGATTGGGATGTAATTCCTAAAGACACAAAGCTTTATTTTTTAGATTTGATAAAGCATAGAGATGTATCCAACCAAATTGCCGAAACCTTTCAAATTGCCCATCAATCACCACAAATTTTACTAATTAAAAACCGCAAATGTGTTGTTACGAGCTCACACAGTGATATATCTGCAGATGAAATTGCCACAGCGATTAGAGAGAAAGTTTAAATTTTAGAAGAAATTAAAAAAGGGTTGATGAAAATTTTTCATCAACCGACAACGGTCCATTAAGTATATAAATTAAAAGTCGAAGATAAAACCAATATAAGATTCTGATTGTCTTCTTCAAATTTGTCTCCGCTAGTTAGCACGAAATATTATCCCTAAATCCCGCTTCACAGGCTCCAAAGAAATCACTTTTCCGAATTTGCTATTAATATTCGACCAAAAATTTCAAAGTTATCTTTGCTAATTTTAAACTACTCCAAAAATAAAGCATCCTCATCATCGGTTAAACTCAGCTGTATGCTATCGCTACCGGCAATTCCTTCTATCGAACCACGAATATGAGTAGCATTTAACAAAACTTTTTCTAACTGTTTTTCTCTGGCTTTCCATAAACGTTCCATAGCATCGCGTTCTCGTTGGATCGATAACTTCATACTCATAAAACCTTCGCGTATAGCTTTCCACTGTTCAGAAAACTCTATACCCGTTAAATAATCGTATAACATGTGCATTTTCTCACCACGGTTTTCTTGCGATTTTACTGCTCCAGATAAGCGTAAAATTCCATCACGCAGTACATAAGCCACGGCATTTACTTCTTCGAAAGAGCAAATCCAAACGCCATCGCGCTGTCCAAAACAATCCATGCCTTTTGGGTAACATTGGGTTACAATAACAGCAACATCAACCCCCATACTCCGCATATCTTTTTTTAATTTATCAATCCAATCACCACCAAAATCTTTAGTACGCTTACTTTCATAAATAATTTTGCCGCATTCTTGTCCAAATTGATTACGCACAACCTGCACGCAATCTGCGCCACGTACCCCCTTACCAACCTCTTCAATTAAATCGAACGGAAAATTACTTCTCAGCAATTCTTCTAAAATAAGTTCTTGTACTTCGCCCTGCAACTGCATGCTACCTTGCTCCGCTTTTCGCTTCATTTCTTCAGCTAGCTTTTTTTGATCGTCGAGTTGCTTCTCCAATTCGCGCAGCCGTAACTGATGCTCTGTATCTTTAATGCTATTTTTTTCTGCTTCCTGTTTGCGGATCTGCTCTACCAATTCTCCACGTTGTTCTTGCATTTTACGTTGAAAAGCAAGTTCCATTTCTTCTTCTTTAACTTTTAGGCTTTCTTCCCGTCTAAGAAAACCTAATTCTTTTTCTCTGGCTAATTTTAACTTTTCTTCGTTATCTTTTGCATTGCCTTCTAACATTTGAAGCTTAGTTTCAAAATCAGCAGCAATGGTTTTTCGTAAATTGCCTTCTAAATCTGCTTTTAATTTATTCTTCTCTTCAACAAGTTTGGCATCAAAACCTTTTTGCTGTTGCAGTTTTTCATTTTCTAACAGCGCCAATTTACGCTGAAATTCTTCATCTTTTTGCTTTGTAAACGTGACCATTTTTTCACGCAATTCCTTTTTATAATCTTCGGCCATTGCTTCTTCCATCGGAAAAACATGAGCACAGCTTGGACATTTTATTTCGGTTGACATATTTTAAAATTTGAGGGCTAACACGGAGTGAGTTGCAAATATATTAAGGTTTTCAGCAAAATGCACATCAAGTTATCAACGAATTATTAAAGTACTTTGGTGCGCACTTCATTACCTTTCGATAGTATTTTACTTACCGGACATTTGCTCGCAATTTCCTCCAAACGTCTTTTCTGATCGTCAGTTACGCTTCCAGTACATGTAATTTCTTCAAAAAATACGTCTTCTGCGTTTTCAACACCCATGGTAACTTTTACTTCAATTTTTTCTATTGTCCATCCTTTTCTATCAATGTACATCCGTAAAGTTATCGCCACACATGATGCTAATGCAGACATTAAAATCTCTTTGGGCGTAAGGCCACTATCTGCCCCGCCTAAATCAACAGGTTCATCAATTACAATATTGTGTTTCCCGTTTGATGCATTACAAACATAGTGCTGCTTATTAATTGTTGCTTGTATCATTCTATTTGTGTTTAAATTGTTTACGTTGAGCATCTGTTAACATAAAATTATTCTCTGTCCGTCATACTACTATTTAGCCTACGCCGAAGTAATTATTAACCATTATTTTAATTAAAAAAGCTTAAACTACTTGCGCTATGTAATGAACAAATCATCAATTAAAGTATGCGTTTAAAAGTAGCAATTATTAAACTATTACGGCTTTTAATAATTTTTAACAAACATTATCTTACTACGGTTGTTCAATATTGAAACCTAAAAATTATGAAATACGAAAAAATAATTAAGAAGTTTATAGAAAACAGATCGTCAAATAAAGCACACGTTGCTGTAGCATTGGTTGCCGGCTTAGCTGCTGGCGCAGTAATTAGCATGTTATTTGCACCAGATAGTGGTGCGGGTACAAGAAGTAAAATTGCATCGGGCGCAAAGAATTTAAGCTGTGGCTTTCAAGATAAGTACAGTCTTTTACGTGATAAAGTTTTTGGCACACCGCCAAACGATGAAATTGTAGAAAATGAAATTCCTCATTTTAAACATAAAGTAGCGAAGAAACGCAAATCGGATTTAAAAGACATCGTAGAGCAGGCACACAAGGCGCCAGAAGATGAAAACAAAGAACAAGAAGATTCAGAATAATTTTACAGCGAAGCGATTTTAAAACCTTAGTTTTGAGATCGCTTTAATACTGATGATTTTTATTTTATCCAAAATTCTATTTTTTGTTCTAAAACCCATCATTTGGGTTTTTATAGTTGTAATTTTTGCAATTTTTTCAAGTAATCTATCAAAAAGAAAAAGACTTTTAATTTTTGCTGCAGCACTGCTTTTTATTTTCTCAAATCGCTTTATGGTTGGCAAAGTTTACAACTTTTACGAAGGCAAATATCCAGTTGAAAAACAATATGATATCGGCATTTTATTAGGTGGTTTTTCTAGACCTACACAGAGTGGACAATTTTCTGTAAATGAAAGAGGCGATAGACTTGTTCAAACCATTTTTCTCTTTAAAACAGGCGTAATTAAAAAGATTTTAATTAGTGGCGGTTCGGGGAAACTGATAGGTTCAGAGTTAATTGAAGCAAATTTAACACAACAATATTTAACTGCGATCGGTATTCCAGATTCGTCTATTTTAGTCGAAAATAATAGTAGGAATACGATAGAAAATGCTAAGTATAGTTTTGATAAAATCGATAAAACTCAACCAAATGCATCTATATTAGTTATTACGAGTGCTTGGCATATTCCACGTTCAAAAATGATATTCGATAAAACTTTTAACAGAAAACTTGATTATTATCCGACTGACTTTATCGGGAAACAAGATTATGACGTGTCAGATTTCTATATACCTGATGCTGATTGTTTATCGTACTGGCAATATATTTTAAAAGAGTGGGTAGGATTAGTTGTTGATAGGTTGAGAATGTAGTTTTTGTCACCTGTTGTGTGTTACCTGTTGTATGTCTGGATTCAAAATTGAAATCGTTAAGTATTGTGTGTTACCTATTGCAGGTCTTAATGCAGAATTAAAGTGGTTAAGTGTTGTGTGTAAAATGTTACTTGTCAAGGTGCAAAATTTAATTCGACCGTCGTTTCAAAAGGAAATCTTTGGAGAAACCCACAACTCACAACTCACAACTCATAACTAACTTTCAATCGCTTTCCAAAGCATATCTTTTAACTCTAATATATTTTTCTCGGCTACTGATGAGATGAAAATAGATGGTATATTCGGTAAATCCTGTTTCATTTCATCCATCAACTCTTGATCTAACATATCGGATTTTGTGACTGCTAAAACATGTGGCTTTTGCATTAATTCTGGATTATAAGATTCCAATTCATGCTTCAAAATTTCATACTCTTCTTTAATCGAACGACTTGTATCCGCAGGAACCATAAACAAAAGCACAGAATTCCGTTCGATGTGACGGAGGAAACGGTAACCCAGTCCTTTGCCTTTTGATGCACCCTCTATAATCCCGGGAATATCGGCCATTACGAAAGATTTGCCTCCACGATAGCTTACAATACCTAAATTAGGCACAATTGTGGTAAAAGGATAATCGGCGATTTCTGGTTTAGCTGCAGAAACAACAGATAATAAAGTAGATTTACCTGCATTAGGAAAACCTACCAAACCAACATCAGCCAAAACTTTAAGTTCTAACACATTCCAAACTTCTTGCCCCTGTTCGCCGGGTTGTGCATAACGAGGAGTTTGTTGTACCGAGTTTTTAAAGTGCGCATTCCCTTGTCCACCACGACCACCATGTGTTAAGATTTTGGTTTCTCCATTTTGAGTAATTTCGAAAAGAACTTCCCCAGTTTCGGCATCTTTAGCAATAGTGCCCAAAGGAACTTCTAAAATTTCATCTTTGCCTTGTCTGCCCGATTTATGAGAACTTCCGCCCGCCAATCCATCTTCGGCAATAATATGTTTACGATATTTTAAATGTAGTAAAGTCCAAATGTTACTGCTGCCTACCACAATAATATGCCCACCTCGACCACCATCTCCGCCATCAGGGCCACCCATTGATGTTAATATATCTCGGTGCAAATGCGCAGATCCTGCCCCGCCTTTACCCGAACGACAACAAATCTTTACATAATCTACAAAATTAGAACCTTGTGACATATTAATTTACGATTTTAGAATTACGATTTTAGCATGTAAAATCGTTAAAAACTAAACATCCGCAAAAAACATTTATTGTCTTTTTGCGGATGTTCAAATTTAAAAAATATATTATTTAGTACTTATCTATAACCGCACAAAGGTGGTTATAAACTGTACTTATTTCATTCATTCCGTTTACTTTGTTCAATTTACCCTGCACCTCATAATATGGCAACACGTGTATTGTTTTATCAAAGTACTCAGAAATGCGTTTTTTCAATTTTTCTGCATCATCATCTGGTCGGCCACTAACTTTATGGCGCTCAGCGATACGCTTAGTTAATTCCAACTGATCCACATCTAAAGCGATAACACCGGCAATTTTGCTTCCTTTACGTTCTAAAAATAAATCAAGCTCTGCAGCTTGAGGCACTGTACGCGGGAAACCATCAAATACAAATCCTTTAGCTTCAGGATTTTTATCCACTTCTTCTTCGAGCATGGCAATAGTAATCGCATCAGGCACTAACTCTCCATCGGCCATTAATTGACTAACCTTTTTACCTAATTCGGTTTGATTTTTTACGTGCGCTCTAAAAAGATCGCCTGTTGAAACGTGGATTAACTGATATTTTTCAATCAATTTTTCAGATTGGGTGCCTTTACCCGCCCCTGGAGGGCCAAAAAGAACTAAATTTAGCATTAAGGTGGTTTAGGTTATTTTGAAAAAATAAAAAAAGCCTTGTCGCCTATGGGCAACAAGGCTTCATCTTAAATTGGTGCACTTGTAGGGATTCGAACCCCAAACCTTCTCATCCGTAGTGAGATGCTCTATCCAATTGAGCTACAAATGCAAACTATTTTTATTAATAATATTGGACTATTCATAAAAATATCCCGTGTTAACGGATTGCAAAAGTAAGATTTGAGATTTAAATACGCAATTTTATTTCAAATAAAATGCAATCTAATTTTTAGAAAACTTGTTTTAAGCTTTTACAACATCGTCAATCGCCTTAAAATCAGGCAAATCGCCAGCATTTTCTAAGACCTGCGCATAAGTGATTTTACCGTCGGCATCTACAACAAATGCGGCTCTTTTTGAAACACCCTTCATTCCATACACAAATTCATCATAGAAAGCACCGTAAGCTTGCGAAGTTTCCTTGTTAAAATCAGATAATAATGGAAATTGATAGTTTTCGGTTGCTTTATATTTAGCCAGTGTAAAAGGAGAATCTACAGAAATACCCAAAACCTGAGCATTTACGCCTTCGTAAAAGCTAAAATTATCTCTCATTGCACACAACTGCTCGGTACATGTACCTGTAAAAGACATTGGAAAAAAATGAATAATTACATTCTGTCCTGCAAAATCTGCTAAAGAAACTTCTTTTAACTCCGAGCTAAAAAGCTTAAAATTTGGCGCTTGATCGCCTACTTGTAATGACATATTTTTTTGTTTTATTTGTTTTTCGTTAAGTCGCCGTTTGTATATTAGCAATGACACATCTATGCCTTAACAAGGCAACGGAATCAAAATCTTTATGAATCCAATTTTGATACTTGATACTAAATACTCGATACTTTCTTCATCTGTCTATCCAAAACCGCCAAACCCTCTTCAAAACTGTGGGGCTTATAATCCAGATCTTTTATCGCTTTAGCCAGTACAAAACCAGTTTTAATTGGTCTTTTAGCACTTTGATTTAAAGTGGCTGAATTTATTTCAGTAATAAATGATTGATTTAATGACCAATAATCGGCAACTTTTCGCACAATTTCTGCAATACTCATGTAATTTTTACCAGAGATGTGATAAATACCGCTAGCATTTTTCTCAACAGCTAATATACATGCTTCCGCTAAATCTTCGGCAAGTGTTGGCATTCGGTATTGGTCGTTTACCACATTTACAGGCAATCCTTTTTCTAAAGCTCCTTTTGCCCACAACACAATATTGCTTCTACTCATATCGCTCGTTATACCGTAAACTAAAATCGTTCTAAATATCGCCCATTTCGCGTGAGATGATTTTACTGCCATTTCGGCAAGCAACTTCGTTTCTCCATAATAACTTAATGGGTTAGCCTCATCGTCTTCTCTGTAAGGTCCGTTTTCGCCATCAAATATAAAATCGGTACTTAAATGTATAAAATGTATGTTTTTTTCTGCGCAAAGCGATACTAAATTTTCAGTTGCAGTTACATTTAATGTATAGCAAAGTTCTTTATTCGCTTCGCTCGTATCTACATTTGTCATTGCAGCCGTGTGGATAATCGCATCAGGATTGTATCTTTCAATTACACTCCTCACCTGCTCAAAATCCAAAATATCCATTTCAGCATATTTGTAACCTCCCGTAGATTTATAACGATTAATACCTTTAGCAGTTGCAACGAGGCTAACCCTACCCTCTGCTAATACTTTTTCTGTTATTTTTTGCCCTAAAAGGCCGTTGCTACCCGTTACTAAAATGGTTTTCATAAGGTGATATTGAAAGTGGTACTCGCAAAGATTAAAAAGTTAATTAAACTTTTAGAATAAAATCGCGTTTCGTGTAATAAGTTGAGCCGTTAGTGTAAGTTTTTAACACCTTAAAAGGTACTATAAAAATATAATAACTTAATTATCAAATATTTATATTGCCATAATGGTTTAATAATTTTCTTAAGGCAATGTTCCGCCGAAATAAATTTAGAGATACAAATATTTGTAATATATTTGTTGCAATTCTACTCAAGAAATCTCAAAAAAAATCTAAATTAATTTAAGTATGAAAAACAAACAAACCAAGCGAAATTATTTTCATTAATCCTAATTTTTTCGTTGCTAATTTCTAGCGGTTGCAGAAAAGATAGAGAAATCGTAGTTAGCGAGAAAGCCATATCTTTTAGTACAAAACGAGATGCGAAAATTTATTTAAATAAAAAATTAAATGAATACGGCAAAATACTCGCAAAATTAGCGCAAAATCCCGAAATGAGAAAATTAGTTGATAGCAGGGTTGCTGAAAAATTTGATGGAGATTATAATGTTTTATTGAAGGATTTGATAAAACCAATCGGTTCGACAACAGTTTCTTTAAAATCAAGCTTACAAATGAGTACAACGCCTATTAATACAGGAGGCCCTGCTCAACAATTAAACTTACAAGCTTTACAAACCGCACTTACTCAACCTCTAGAAATTAATGGGCAAACTTTTTATCCTCAAATATATATTCCATTTTTTGAAGAGCAACAATCAGTACCTATCGAACCCATAGACGTCGTTGAACCAGGCACACCAATATTTGATCCATGTTTAAAGGTAATTCCAAAAGCTTTAGAACGCGCTTTTGTAAACCCAGTTATTGTACGCTATGACGGAGAGGAAATAGCTGGACAAGAGACATTTTTAGGTTTCACGAATGATCAAAATGGTGTATTAATTGAAAATATACCTGTTGATGAATGTTTTGCAAAACGACATAGGGTTTGGGCAATAACTTTGAACGAAAGAAGCGGACTGTCTAGAGGGCCTAAAAATACTAGTGCAGATACACCAGAGCCAAGCATTCATAACATAGGTCAAGTTGCGTTTATAAAAAACATGAAAGTTAAAGCTAATAAAGAATCTTGGATAAAAGGCGGAAATGAACTACAGATGACGTGGTCTATGAGTTGGAAGGATGGCATTAATCCATCTACAAATACCTATGCTGTACATCCATTTGAGCTGAAGTTTTGGATAGGCTATAATATCAAATATATTTCAACCATTTCATTAGGGGATTTTACTAAAAGGGATGTGAAAAAAGGTCGAGTAAAAAATCTCAATATAGATTATGCTGTTTTCGGAAATCCTACCAGTTTTGTAGCAGCTGGGAGTGAGTGGAATACGATGAAAAATTGGTATAATAAAATGGGCACATACATATATTATGTTGTTTATGAAAATGATACATGGGCTGATATTGACGTGGATATCCCAATACCTTTTCCAAAAAGCGGATTTCCTAATACAGTAAAAGTAATTGCACTTACTAATAACTCTCCTTACATCTCGGGTGCAATTAAAATTGTGCCCGTTGGATTCATTTCTCCCCAAAATAATGACATGACTAGTCGAACAGTTGTCAATGATGATGAAATAGAATTTTATGCCACTCATAAACCTTAAAAAATGAAAATTATCTATATTTTATTACTTTTATCTTGGCCAACTGTTGTTTTAAGTCAAAATTTAATTAGAAAAAACACCATCAATGTAGAACTTGGCGGTAATGCAGTCTTTTACTCTATTAATTATGAAAGGCTGATCAAACTCTCTGCTAACGTTAAATTATCACCACGTGTTGGGGTCATGTATTTACCATTAAGCCATATTAAAAGCAATCGCGATTATGGTAACATCAATATCCCAATTGAATTAAACGGATTCTGGGCAAGAAATTCAGAAAGTAAAAATTTTCCTGAAATCGGTTTAGGTTTGACATTTATAAGTTTAAAAGATGGTTATACTTTAAACAATGCCGGAGTAGAGCAAAGTAATTACAAAATGGGCAGAGTGGCATTAGTAAGAGCAGGCTATCGCCATCAAAAACCAGAAGGAGGTTTGATGTATAGAGCAGGTGTTTTAGTTAGGTTAACCCAAGATGACTTTTCTAGAAGTCGCGTGGGAGACGATTTATTCTATAAAATTTGGCCAGGCTTCAGCATAGGTTATACTTTTTAATGCTTATAAGGACAGTCCCTTTCAACGGTTCGTCTTTATTTTAATTTCAAAAACAAAATGAAAACAGCACAGAACAATACTTGGATGCGCTTTTTAACGCTTGGGGTTTTTAGTTTATTATTATTTAGTTTTTCTTGCAAAAAGAGTGGTTCGCCAAAAGTTGGCGAATTTCATTTCGTTAATAACACCAATTATTTAATAAATTATAAAAGTGGACTAGAAATGTATAACTTAAAACCTAATTCTAGTATTATAATTGTTAAAGGTGATGATGTGAAAGGTAATGATATTGATAACTATAACGTGCCCTTTGTATTCGAAGATGTCGCTTTGGAACCATTTACGATTAAGTTTGATGGTGCAAAATGTATGAATGTAACACGCACATCAGATCATAGCGTTCTAAACATCGCCAGTTATGTTAATGAAGGACAAATAGGAGAACGAAAAGTAAAGTTTACCTATACTTTTACCGAGGCTGATTATAACCGTGAAGTAATTTGCCAGTAAAATAACTAGCTTGTCAAAAGTAAAATTTTGGCAAGCTTTTGTAATTATTAAAGATAACCCAACAGCAACAAGAAACCGATACTATGGTTTCCCAACTGACGATGTTGGATATTATGACATTGTCTATATCCAAATGCATTAATTGGAGCAAGAAGTTTTATTGACTGGAAAAATAACATTTATAACCAAAGTACAAATTCAACGAGAAGTAGTCTTAGCGTATTATTTGATTATTGGCAAGTTCATTAAACATAGTTATTAAAAACAGATATATTATGAAAAAAATTCAAAGTCAAATTTTAATATTAGTTTTAATATCAATAATCACTGCGGGTTGCGGTAAAAAAATTACAGAATATTCAAAACAAGCTGAATATGTTTTTATAAATAAAACGGCCTATAGCATTACCTACATTAAAAATTCTGAAACGTATAATGTTGGCCCGAGTGCGACGATGACCGTAAAAATTACCACCGATGGGTCCGAAAATGTCCAAGCGAGCGAATATATGTCGCCTTTCGGCGATAATGAAGCATACAAGAATAGTGGAATTAAGTTTATTGTGAAGTTCGACGGAAATAGATGCTGGGAGCCACCATTTGAAGGAAGTCACAGCCCGTTGGATATAAAAAGCTATTCAAATGAAAGGATAGCGACCAACAATTACAAATTTACCTACACTTTTACCGACGATGATTACAACCGCGCTGTAAATTGTCCGTAAAATAATTAGCTTGTCAAAAGTAAAATTTTGGCAAGCTTTTGTAATTATTAAAGATAACCCAACAGCAACAAGAAACCGCTATTATGGTTTTGCTGTGAGAGTTAGGTTACTAATTTAATTAGGATTAAATTAAATTTATACTGCAAGAAATTTTAAACAAATAATATCATGAAACCCATTTTAATTACACTCTTAATTTTTTTCAGTTTCCGATCTATTGCGCAACAACAGCCAAATACCGATTTAAGCAAAAACAGCATCTATGCAGAGCTTCTGGGTAACGGTGGTATTTATTCTATTAATTACGACAGATTATTTCAAGTATCAAAAGGAATAAAAGTGGCACCACGAATTGGTTTTGCAACATATCAAAATGTGATAATTGTTCCGTTAGAAGCAAACATACTTTTGAGTGAAAGTACTACATCTAAAAACTTTTTCGAAACTGGGCTCGGAGTAACCCTTATAAAACCTTTAGTAGGCGCATCAGTTAGCACACTCACCGTTAATGGCTATCAGTACGTTAGCAATAATGAGGTTGTAAACACTCCATTTATAATAAGAGCAGGCTTTAGGCATCAAAAGCCTACAGGCGGTTTTATGTACAGAACGGGTTTTCTTTTATTTACCGGAAAGGAAACATTACTAACAATAGGAATTGGCTTGGGCTACACTTTTTAGTAAAAAATAATTTTTAACACCTTAAAAGCCATAAACTTTTAAGGTGTTTTGTGTTTAAAACAGCCTCAAACTAACCAGTTAAAAAAATTTACAATATATATTTAAAATTCAGCAAGAAAAACTTAACTTTGCCAACCGAATTATAGCCCTTATAAACTGCTTTAATTCATTGACTGTAATAAATTTACTCACAACAGATATGCCTAACTTAGGAAAAATAGCACAAATTATCGGCCCAGTGGTTGACGTTAGCTTTGCTGATGATGCCCATCTACCTAAAATTTTCGACGCGTTAGAGATAACAAAAGAAAATGGACAAAAAATTGTTTTAGAAGTTCAACAGCATTTAGGCGAAGATCGCGTACGTGCAATCTCGATGGATTCTACTGACGGTTTGGTGCGCGGAATGGCTGTACTTGATACAGGTTCAGCAATAAAAATGCCAATTGGCGATCAAATTAAAGGCCGTTTATTTAACGTAGTTGGTGAAGCAATTGATGGTATCACCCCTGTTGATAAAACTGGCGGTCGCCCTATTCATGCAACCCCTCCAAGGTTTGAAGATTTATCAACCGAAACTGAAGTACTTTTTACAGGTATTAAAGTAATCGATTTATTAGAGCCTTATGCAAAAGGTGGTAAAATTGGATTATTTGGTGGTGCTGGTGTTGGTAAAACAGTATTAATTATGGAGTTGGTTAACAACATCGCGAAAGCTTATGCAGGTTTATCTGTGTTTGCAGGTGTTGGTGAGCGTACTCGTGAAGGAAACGATTTACTTCGTGAATTTATCGAATCAGGCGTAATTAACTATGGCGACGAATTCTTACACTCAATGGAAAAAGGTGGATGGGATTTGAAAGCCGTTGATACTGAAAAATTAAAAGAATCTAAGGCAACATTGGTATTCGGTCAAATGAACGAACCTCCTGGTGCTCGTGCTCGTGTAGCCTTATCAGGACTTACAGTTGCAGAATATTTCCGTGATGGTGATGGCGAAGGCGCTGGAAAAGACATCCTTTTCTTCGTTGATAACATCTTCCGTTTTACTCAAGCAGGTTCTGAAGTATCGGCTTTATTAGGTCGTATGCCATCAGCAGTAGGTTACCAACCAACATTGGCAACCGAAATGGGTTTAATGCAAGAGCGTATTACTTCAACAAAACGCGGTTCAATTACATCTGTACAAGCTGTATATGTTCCTGCAGATGATTTAACTGACCCTGCACCGGCAACAACATTTGCCCACTTAGATGCAACAACAGTACTTTCTCGTAAAATTGCTGAATTAGGAATTTATCCTGCGGTAGATCCTTTGGATTCTACTTCACGTATCCTTTCTCCTGCTGTTCTAGGCGATGAACATTATAATACTGCACAACGTGTTAAAGAAACTTTACAACGCTATAAAGAATTACAAGATATTATCGCAATCTTGGGTATGGACGAATTATCTGAAGAGGATAAGTTAGTTGTATCTAGAGCACGCCGTGTGCAACGTTTCTTATCTCAACCTTTCCACGTAGCTGAACAATTTACAGGTTTAAAAGGTGTGTTGGTTGATATTAAAGATACCATCAAAGGTTTCAACATGATTATGGATGGCGAAGTGGATGAATATCCAGAAGCTGCCTTTAACTTAGTTGGAAATATTGACGAAGCGATTGAAAAAGGTAAAAAATTATTAGCAGACGCAAACTAAGTAGTGAGACATTAGATGTGAGATGTGAGACGAGATGTATATCTCATATCTCAAATCTCACATCTCAAATCTAAAAAACAATGAACTTAGAAATATTAACTCCAGATAAAAAAGTTTTCGAAGGCGAAGTAATATCCGTTACCGTTCCTGGTACGCTAGGTTCTTTTCAAATTTTAAAAGATCATGCACCTATAATTTCAACTTTAGCAGATGGTGAAGTGATTATAAAAGGCAATAAAACTGATGAAGAACGTTTTTTTATTAAAGGCGGTGTTGTAGAAGCGCTAGAAAATAAAATTGTTGTATTGGCAGAAGGTATCGCTTAAAAATTATTTAAAAACATTTAAAAAGCCTTTTCGATTAAGTTCGGAAAGGCTTTTTTATGCGCCATAAGTCATCCGATGAATAACAGCAATTAACTATATTATACGGATGACTAAATTTTATTTGGAAAGCAAAACCTGCATTTCAACCGAGAACCTCCTCCCTATTTCCGCTAAATCTTTTACCACCAATCCCCGAAAAGGGGAATGTGATCAAAGGATATCGCTACTTTCGATAGCTATTGGGAAGGGTTTAAAAATTTTGGTTCTTGCTACTATTTAAGTTTCACTTCTCACTTGCGCTATAAATCATGCTGTAAAAATTTTGTTTATTGCACAAGTTGAAGTTAGCTAGCCCTGACAGTAGCGAGCACGCAGTAAAGCGAATGGCAGGACTAACATAATTTTTTTGCAGAAATTTGCGCTTCAAGAAAAAACCAAAAATATTATTGAATTTAAACAGCATAAAAATACTGTTGGCTCTAAAATGGCTGCTTGTTCTAGTTTTATGCTTTCTTATCAACACTTGGTATAAAATGGGATAAAGCATTATCTAAGGCAAGCCAATAATTTGTTAAAATTTTAGAACTTTTACAACAAATTTCCACTTTTAAGAAGAAAAACACTAAATATACAATGCAAGCATAATAAATATACCATATACCGTTTTGATATTCGGTCTATACTCAACCGTATTAAATTACTAATTCGAATAAGGTAAAGAATAATATATCGGTATTAATTATATATGCAAAATATTATTCTTATTTAACTTTTTTTCAAATTCTCTTGCATATTAATAAAGCAAAAACTAAATTGGATTATTATTAGAAGACAAAAATAATGGTTCCATTAAATCAAACACTTACTCATAATTCAACCAATTTAACAACGATTAACGTAGTGTTATTTCCTGTCATTTTAATTAACCTACTGCTTCTAAACATTTTATGGGGCAAAAAGCGGACGCAGTTTAAATAAAAAAAAACTAAATATACTTAAAGCGTCCCGATACAAACGGGACGCTTTTTTTAAATACAAGCAAGTGATGAAGTACTACAATGCTAACACCATAATTTATCTTGATGGGCGATTTGAGAAAGCTGCAGACAGCAGTACAGATCTTTACGGCCAATCGCTACACTATGGTTATGCTGCGTTTGAAGGAATTAGAGCTTATAAAACACACAATGGCAACCGTATTTTTAAGGCCGCTGCTCATTTCGATCGGTTAGAACATTCTTGTAAATTAGCAAATATTCCTTTCCCTTGGGATAAGCAAGAATTGATTAGAGAAACATATAAATTACTTACACTAAATAAGCTTAAAGATGCTTACATCCGTCCTTTAGTTTTTTGCCATCCCAACATGAAATTGAATCAACCTGTTGGCGTTTCAATTTTTATTTGTGCTTGGGATTGGGATGCATATTCGGGAAATAAGTTGTTAAACTTAACCATTTCTGATTACGAAAGACCAAATCCAAAATCGACACCGATGGAAGCAAAGTTGAGCGGAAATTACGTAAACTCGATTTTAGCAACAACTGCAGCGAACATTAAAGGTTATGATGAAGCCTTACTTTTAGATATGAATGGTTTTGTAGCCGAGGCTTCGGGTGCAAATATATTTATTGAAAAAGATGGTAAATTATATACACCATCTTTAGGAAATATTTTACCCGGCATTACAAGAGCAACGGTAAAAGAACTTTGTACGGTGTTAGATATAGAATGTATTGAGAAAAAATTAACCGTTGATGAGCTAAAAAATGCAGACAGTGCCTTTTTATGCGGAACAGCCACCGAAGTTGCTGGAATTGCATCTATTGATGAAGTGGTTTATCGCACAATGTGGCGAGAATCGATCGGTTACACCATACAACGAGCTTATAAAAACCTTGTACTGGAAAAAGTAAATTATGAAGTAATAATATAGTATCAAGCAGTAAGTATCAGGCTCAGCCTCAACCTTAACCTCATTCTCAGCCTCAACCTTAATCTTATCCTCAACCTCAACCTTAATTAAAAATGAGCGAAATAAATAAATACAGTAAAACATTTACACAAGACCCAACACAACCTGCAGCACAAGCCATGCTTTACGGAATCGGATTAACCGATGCCGATATGAGCAAAGCGCAAGTTGGCATTGCAAGTATGGGTTATGATGGCAACACTTGTAATATGCACCTTAACGATCTTGCAAAAGACGTTAAAGCTGGCGTTTGGAAAAATGATTTAGTAGGTTTAGTTTTTAATACTATTGGCGTAAGTGATGGAATGGCGAATGGTACCGACGGTATGCGTTATTCTTTAGTAAGTAGAGATGTTATTGCCGATAGTATCGAAACCATTTGTGGTGGCCAATACTATGATGGAATTGTAGCTATTCCGGGTTGTGATAAAAATATGCCGGGCGCTATTATGGCAATGGCTAGGTTAAATCGCCCTTCATTAATGGTTTATGGTGGTACAATTGCACCAGGCCATTACAAAGATGAAGAACTAAATATCGTTTCTGCATTTGAAGCTTTAGGACAAAAAATTTGCGGTAATTTATCAGAAGAAGATTATCAAGGCATTATCAAACATACTTGCCCAGGTGCAGGTGCATGCGGTGGCATGTACACGGCAAATACAATGGCATCGGCAATTGAAGCTTTAGGTATGAGTTTGCCTTACTCTTCATCAAACCCGGCAATTAGTTTGGAGAAAAAACAGGAATGTTTAGATGCAGGTAAATACATTAAAATTTTATTAGAAAAAGATATCAAACCATCTGATGTAATGACTAGGAAAGCATTTGAAAATGCAATTCGTTCTATTATTATTTTAGGTGGAAGTACAAATGCGGTTTTGCATTTTATTGCGATGGGAAAAGCGATTGGTGTAGAAATTACGCAAGACGATTTCCAAAAAATGAGTGATATAACACCTGTTTTAGCAGATTTTAAACCAAGTGGAAAATACTTGATGCAAGATTTGCACCAATATGGCGGTATTCCTGCTGTGTTAAAATATATGTTAGATGAAGGTTTATTGCACGGCGACTGCTTAACGGTAACGGGAAAAACCATGGCAGAAAACTTGGCTGATGTGAAATCAATCATCGATTATGATCAAAAAATCATTCATAAACTTACCGACCCTATTAAAGCTACAGGACATTTACAAATACTTTACGGAAATTTAGCCGAAAAAGGATCTGTTGCGAAAATTAGTGGTAAAGAAGGTGAGAAATTTGAAGGTCCTGCCCGTGTATTTGATGGAGAGAAAGATTTAGTTGTAGGAATTTCTTCTGGAAGAATTAAGCATGGCGATGTGGTAGTGATTAAAAATGAAGGACCTATTGGCGCACCAGGAATGCCAGAAATGCTGAAGCCTACATCTTTAATTATTGGTGCTGGTTTAGGTAAATCGATAGCGCTAATTACTGATGGTCGTTTCTCGGGTGGCACACATGGTTTTGTTGTTGGCCACATTACGCCAGAAGCTTACAAAGGTGGTTTAATAGGTTTGGTAGAAGACGATGATCCAATTTTAATAGATGCCGTTAATAATGTAATCACGTTGCAAGTTAGCGAGGAAGTTATCGCCGAACGACGTAAAAAATATATTCAGCCAGAATTAAAAGTTACTAAAGGAGTTTTATATAAATATGCAAAAACAGTATCAGATGCAGCAAATGGTTGTGTAACTGATGAATATTAACCTGTAAAGAGGAATCAAGTCATCCCTTGGACTATAAACTAACGTTAAAACAAATTCGATATGCAAATTATACAAAGCGTTGAAAGTAAAATTTATACAATAAGGGGCGAAAGAGTAATGCTTGATTTTGATTTAGCTCAACTCTATGAGGTAGAGACTAAAGTGTTAAATCAGGCAGTAAAAAGAAATATTAAACGTTTTCCAGATGATTTTATGTTTAGGCTTTCTCTTGCTGAGTGGGAAAGTATGCGGTCACAAATTGTGACCGCATACGAGGAAATTGGCTCTTCATCACAAATTGTAATGATTAGCCAAAGCAAAAGGAATACGCTAATAACGCCATTTGCCTTTACCGAACAAGGCGTAGCAATGCTAAGTGGCATTTTAAAAAGTGATAAAGCGGTTAACATGAACATCGCAATTATGAGGGCTTTCGTCGCAGTTAGAAGAATTTTTCTTCAACCACACGATGATAATGAACGCTTAAAGGAAATAAAAGAGCGAATTGAAGAGCATGATATTCAATTAAATCAATTATACGATGCAATGGATAATTTGCTAGATGAAAAAATCGCTCAAAAAAAGTGGGAAACCAGAGAGAAAATAGGATTTAAAATTGGTAAAAAATAAGTGGTTAATCTTTACAAAGACAACCAGTATAATTAAAAGTAAAACGTCAAAAATTCGACAAAACGAATATAGAATTAGAGATTATGGAAACGGCACAAGACACAGTACAAAAAACTGAAACTAAATCCAGTTCCCTTCAGGGGGTTGGAGCTTTTAAAGGAACAGGCTCGCAGGTTCTTTTAAATGGACTAATTGAAGAGGGCGTCACGACAATTTTCGGTTATCCAGGTGGTGCAATTATGCCTATTTACGATGCCCTTTACGATTATGCAGACAAGCTCGAGCACATTTTGGTTCGCCATGAGCAAGGTGGAATTCATGCTGCGCAAGGCTTTGCAAGATCGAGCGGTAAAGTGGGTGTGTGCTTTGCAACAAGTGGACCTGGTGCTACAAATTTAGTTACTGGCTTGGCCGATGCGCAAATTGACAGCACGCCTTTGGTTTGTATAACTGGCCAAGTGTTCGCTCATTTGTTAGGTACTGATGCTTTTCAAGAGACAGACGTAATTAATATTACCACGCCGGTTACGAAGTGGAATTATCAAATAACCGATGCAAAAGAGATACAAGAAGTTTTAGCTAAGGCTTTTCATATTGCTCAAAGTGGCAGACCAGGACCAGTTTTAATCGACATTACTAAAAATGCACAGATACAAATTGAAGAATTTCCTGAGTATGTAAAGTGCAATCATATCCGCTCTTACCGCCCAAAACCAAAAGTTAGGGTGGAGTATATAGAACAGGCAGCAAAGCTGATTAATGAAGCGAAAAAACCATTCGTTTTATTTGGACAAGGCGTTATTTTGGGAACTGCCGAACAAGAATTTAAGGCTTTTATTGATAAAAGTGGCATTCCGGCTGCGTGGACAATTATGGGCGAAAGTTCTTTACCAACATCGCACCCTTTAAATGTAGGCATGTTAGGTATGCATGGCAATTACGGCCCCAACGTATTAACTAATGAATGTGATGTTTTAATTGCAATCGGTATGCGTTTTGATGACCGTGTAACTGGCCGTTTAGATAAGTACGCAAAACAAGCTAAAGTAATCCATTTAGATATCGACCCTGCCGAAATTGACAAAAATGTAAAAGCAGATGTTGGCGTTTGGGGCGATTGTAAAGAAACTTTACCCCTGTTAACCAACTTGGTTGATGCTAAAAAACATGAGGATTGGGTAGCTAAATTTAAAGAATACAATCAACAGGAAATTGACCAAGTAATTACACCAGAGCTTTACCCAACTACTGATGAAATGACCATGGGCGAAGTGTTGCGTAATATAAACGAAATATGCGATGGTGAAGCTATAATTGTAACAGATGTTGGTCAGCACCAAATGGTAGCTTGCCGATATGCAAAATTTAACAACACACGTAGCAACATTACTTCTGGCGGATTAGGAACAATGGGTTTTGGTTTGCCCGCAGCAATAGGCGCTAAATACGGCGCACCAAACAAAACCGTTATTGCCATTATTGGCGATGGTGGTTTTCAAATGACCCCTCAAGAATTGGGAACAATTATGCAATTTGGTGCAGAGGTTAAAATTTTGATTTTGAATAACCGCTTTTTAGGAATGGTAAGACAGTGGCAACAGTTATTTAACGATAAACGATATTCTTTCGTTAACATTACCAGTCCTGATTTTGTAGCATTAGCTAAATCATATTACATAGAAGCAAGTAAGGTTGATGACCGCGCAAACTTGAAAACGGCTTTAGAAACGATGATTAATCATAAAGGATCTTATCTTTTGGAGGTAATGGTTGGTAGAGAAAACAATGTTTTCCCAATGGTGCCACAAGGTATGAGTGTAAGTGAAATAAGATTAAAATAAACGCCAAACCCCTAAAGGGGCCTTGGAATTAATTAAAATATAAAACTATCAACTCCTCCCCTTTGGGGAGGTTGGGAGGGGCAAAAATGAGTACTGAAAACACAATACAGCATACAACAAATAAAGTTGATTTTGACGGTAAGCAAGAATTTACAATAACTGTTTATGCTGAAAATCGTATCGGTTTATTAAATAGGATTGCGATTATCTTCTCGAAAAGAAAGATTAATATAGAAAGCATCAATAGCTCTGCTTCAGAAATTGACGGTATTCACCGTTTCAATATAGTAATTGAAGAGGGATATGAAGTGGTAAGAAAACTTGCACGTCAAATTGAAAAGCAAATTGAGGTTTTGAAAGTTTATTTCAACACTAATGATGAGATCGTTTGGCAAGAATTGGCACTTTACAAAGTTTCGACTGATGAAATTGCAGAGAAAGTAACGGTAGAAAGACTGCTTAGGCAATTTGGTGCTAGTGCGGTAGCAATTCGTAAAGATTACACGGTGTTCGCAGTTGCGGGCCACAGAGAAGAAACGGATGCGCTAGTTAAGGCTTTAGAACCCTATGAGCTAATCGAATTTGTACGCTCTGCACGCGTAGCTATTATTAAGGATAGCGCTGGCTTTCATGAAAAATTAAAAGAATTTGAAGCGGAAGAACCTGGAGAAGAGTTGATAGAAAACGAATTCTTAGAAAAAGGCGAGAAAATTTTTACAATGTAATTAAGCGGAAAGTTGAAAGCTTAAAGCGAAAAAAATTAGAACAATACATAATGAAACAAGCATTTGAATTTATAATTAATTCCAGAAAAGCATTTATCAAATTAATTGATGGATTAACTATTGAGCAATTGAATAAAATTCCAGAAGATTATAACAACAACATTATTTGGAATTTCGGGCACATTGTAGTAACGACTCAAGCGCTTTGTTATATTAGAACTGGACTTTTACAGGATGCTTCTTCAATAGAATTTAATGAATTTTATAAAAAAGATACAAAACCGACATATACAGTAACTGCGGATGAAGTTGAAGAATTGAGAGAGATGGCAATACAAAGTATCAATAAAATAGAGGCAGATTATGCAGCTGGAAAATTTGGAAACGTAACACCATTTTCAACTTCAACTTATGGAGTACAAATGAATACTGTTGATGAAATATTGATTACCACAATCGGCCATGATAATATGCATTTTGGATATGCGATAGCGTTAAGAAAACTAGTTTAAAAGATGAGAATGGTTGAGTTTTAAAATACTGACCTGACTAAAATAAACCCGATTGACGTGGATGCCGATTTTTCATCGGCAGAAACAAAAAGCGGGACTGAAATAGCTGCATAGCACAGAAGCCTGTTTTCCAAAACAAAAAACTAATAAGATAGATAAGCTTAAGGATCAAACCTTAAGATTTGATAAAAAATAACAAATAGAAATTAACCAATAAAAACAATGTCGAATTATTTTAACACGTTACCACTTAGAGAACAATTAAACCAACTTGGAGTTTGCGATTTTATGGACAGCAATGAATTTTTAGATGGCGTTAGCGCACTAAAAGGCAAAAAAATTGTTGTTGTAGGCTGTGGCGCTCAAGGTTTAAATCAGGGTTTAAATTTAAGAGATAGTGGTTTGGATGTAAGCTATACTTTACGCAAGGAAGCTATTGAAGGCAAAAGAGATTCGTGGAAGAACGCAACTGAAAACAATTTTAAAGTTGGCACTTACGAAGAATTAATTCCAACTGCCGATGTAGTGGTTAACCTTACACCAGATAAACAACACACGGCAGTTGTAAATGCAATTATGCCTTTAATGAAAGAAGGTGCAACTTTATTATATTCTCACGGTTTTAATATCGTTGAAGAAGGTATGCAAATTCGTAAAGATTTAACCGTAATTATGGTGGCGCCTAAATGTCCGGGTAGCGAAGTTAGAGCAGAATATGTTCGTGGTTTCGGCGTGCCTACATTAATTGCAGTTCACCCAGTAAACGACCCACAAGGTAAAGGTTTGGCACAAGCAAAAGCATATTGCGTAGGTACAGGTGGTCACCGTGCTGGTGTGTTAAAATCATCTTTTGTTGCCGAAGTAAAATCTGATTTAATGGGCGAGCAAACCATTCTTTGTGGCTTGTTGCAAACGGGTTCTATCCTATCGTTTGATAAAATGGTAGAAAAAGGAATTGATGCAGGTTATGCTTCTAAATTGGTTCAGTATGGTGTTGAAGTAATTACCGAAGCCTTGAAACAAGGTGGTATTACGGCAATGATGGATCGTTTAAGTAATCAAGCAAAAATTAAAGCTTTCGAAATTTCTGAAGAATTGAAAGACATTATGCGTCCGTTATTCCAAAAACACCAAGATGATATTATGAGTGGCGAATTTAGCAGCACCATGATGACTGACTGGGCAAATGGCGATAAAAACTTATTGAAATGGAGAGCCGAAACCGGGGAAACTGCTTTCGAAAAAACACCTGCTGGCGATGTAAAAATTGCAGAGCAAGAATATTTCGATAATTATACTTTAATGGTTGCTTTTGTTCGTGCTGGTGTAGAATTAGCTTTCGAAACGATGGTTCAAGCGGGTATCAAACCAGAATCTGCTTATTACGAATCGTTACACGAAACACCGCTTATCGCAAATACAATCGCCCGCAAAAAATTGTTTGAAATGAACCGAGTAATTTCTGATACCGCGGAGTATGGCTGTTATTTGTTCGATCAAGCTTGTAAACCATTATTGGCTGATTTTATGAAAAAAGTAGATACTGATTTAGTTGGAAAAAACTTTAATACAGGTAAAGATGGCGGTGTTGATAACAGAAAACTGATCGACATTAACGAAGCAATTCGTTCTCATGAAGTGGAGCAAATTGGCGCTACTTTGCGTAAAGCAATGACGGCAATGAAGGCGATAAAAACGGCATAAGATCCCCCAACCCCCAAAGGGGGCTTTTTAACAAAATAGCACATAAATAATATCAAAAATGTTAACACAACCAACTAAGAGCGTTACTACCCCTTCCCCTTTGGGGAAGGATGGGATGGGGAGAACTTTAGTAGAAAAAATTTGGGATGCACACGTTGTAAAGAGCGAAGAAGGATTTCCTGATATTTTATACATCGATACGCACTTAATACATGAAGTAACTTCGCCACAGGCATTTGATGGTTTGCGAAAAAGAGGATTACCAGTTTTCCGTCCGAAGCAAACGGTGGCAACTGCCGATCATAACGTTCCAACTTTAAACCAATTACAACCAATTAAAGAAGAGCTATCTCGCTACCAAGTAGATATGCTAACTAAAAATTGTGCTGAATTTGGAGTTGAGCTTTACGGTTTAGGGCATCCTTTTCAAGGGATTGTACACGTAATAGGTCCGGAATTGGGAATTACCTTGCCGGGACACACCATCGTTTGTGGCGACAGTCACACTTCTACACATGGTGCTTTCGGAGCCATTGCTTTTGGTATCGGAACATCGCAAGTTGAGCAGGTTTTTGCAACTCAATGTTTGTTGTTATCGAAACCTAAAACCATGAAAATTGAGGTGAACGGTGAACTTGGGAAAGGTGTTGGAGCAAAAGACATTATTCTATACATCATTGCTCAAATTTCTGCTGCAGGCGGTACTGGATATTTTATCGAGTATGCTGGTTCGGCCATAGAAGCTTTGAGCATGGAAGCTAGAATGACGATTTGTAATATGAGTATTGAAATGGGTGCGAGAGGTGGCTTAATTGCGCCAGATCAAACAACTTTCGATTATATTAAAGGCAGAGAATTTGCTCCTGCAGGTGCAGAATGGGATAAAGCCCTAGCCTATTGGAAAACGCTTTACACTGATCAAAATGCAAAATTTGATAAAGTTTTAACTTTTGATGCTGCTGACATTGCGCCAATGATTACATACGGTACTAACCCAGGAATGGGAATGGGTATTTTAGAAAATATTCCTGCCACAAATGCGCAACCAGATAAAGAACAGCTTTCTTATCAAAAAGCTCTAAATTATATGGGCTTTGATGATGATGTATCGTTAATTGGTAAACCAGTTGATTATGTATTTATTGGTAGTTGCACAAACTCTCGTATTGAAGATTTACGTGAAGTTGCAGCATTTGTAAAAGGTAAGCACAAAGCGGATAATGTTATCGTATGGATTGTACCAGGATCAAAACAGGTAGAACAACAAGCCATAAACGAAGGTTTAGATAAAATTTTCGAAAATGCAGGTTTCCAATTACGCGAACCGGGTTGTAGCGCTTGTTTAGGCATGAACGAAGATAAAATCCCTGCGGGAAAATATTGCGTTTCTACATCAAATAGAAATTTTGAAGGCCGACAAGGACAAAATTCTAGAACATTATTGGCTAGTCCGTTAACGGCGGCAGCTGCTGCTGTAACTGGAGTAATTACGGATGTGAGGGAATTTTTAGCGGAAAGCTAAAAGACTAAAGCCGAAAGCGAAAACCGCATATGATTTTAGAAGTAGCCATATTAAATATAAAAACAGGTTTATCAGCTGATTTTGAAAAAGCCTTTGGTAAAGCCGAAAACATTATCTCTTCGATGGATGGTTACATTTCTCATCAATTGAAAAAATGTATTGAAGAAACAGATAAATACATATTACTTGTAAACTGGGAAACATTAGAAGCGCATACTGAAGGTTTTAGAGGTTCGTTAGCATACCAAGATTGGAAAAAATTATTGCATCATTTTTATGATCCTTTTCCAACAGTTGAACATTATGTTGAGATTGAAGGATAAACTTTAAAAGAGTAAGATTATGAAAATTAAAACTTTAATAACAACAGTTTTATTCCCCTTTAGGGGGCTAGGGGGTTAATATGCCAGAAATACATTGGGACAGTAACTTATACGATAAACAACATCAATTTGTATCAGATTATGGTGCAGATGTTTTACAATGGCTTGCACCTAAGGCTGGAGAAAATATTTTAGATGTTGGCTGTGGAACAGGTCAATTGGCTTCACAAATTGCAGAAAGTGGCGCTAATGTTTTAGGAACTGATGCTTCGGCAGAAATGGTTGCGACAGCAAATGCCAATTACCCAGATTTGAATTTTGAAGTAATTGACGCCACGAAACTCCCTTATAATGAACAGTTCGACGCAATTTTTAGCAATGCAACGTTCCATTGGATAGAAAACCAAACAGCATTAATTGAAGGGTTGTTTAAAAGTTTAAAACCTGGTGGAAGATTAATTGCTGAGTTTGGCGGAAAAGGAAATGTAAAAAGCATTACAGATGCTATCGCAACTGCAGCCAAGAATTTAAGCCTTGCTGATCGGGTAATCAATAATTTTTGGTTCTTCCCTTCTATTTCAACTTATACTAGCTTATTAGAAAAGCAAGGTTTTGAGGTTGAGCAAGCATGGTTATTTGATAGACCAACAAAATTAGTTGGCGAACAAGGCATGTATATTTGGATAGATCAATTTGCACAACATGCCTTTAAAAACCTTGAAACAGACGAAGCAGAAGCACTGAAAAGTTTAGCTGTAGAAATACTTAAACCAAACTATTTTAAAAATGGAGAGTGGACTGCAGATTATAGAAGATTGAGAATTAAGGCTTGGAAGAAATAACCTCAAACCCCTAAAGGGGCTTTTTGGGATCATAAAAATATTAACGATTAAAATTTCCCCTTTAGGGGATTAAGGGCTATGAAAAAATTCACAAAATTAACATCGGCTGTTGTGCCGTTAAACATAGAAAATATAGACACCGACCAGATTATTCCGGCTAGGTTTTTAAAAGCAACTACACGTGATGGATTCGGCGAGAATTTATTTCGCGATTGGCGTTATGAAAATGACAGTCAACCAAAATTAGATTTCGTGTTGAATAACCCAACATACAGCGGCAAAATTTTAGTTGCAGGAAAAAACTTTGGTTGTGGCAGCAGTAGAGAACATGCTGCATGGGCAATACAGGATGCAGGTTTTGATGTGGTAATTAGCAGTTTCTTTGCCGATATTTTTAAAGGAAATGCACTAAATAATGGTTTACTTCCCGTTCAAGTTAGTGAGCGTTTTTTAGCACAAATTTTTAAAGCAATTGAGCAGGATGCTAAATCTCCGTTAGAAATTGATTTAGAAAATCAAACCATAACGATTTTAGAAACCGGTGCAAATGAAAGTTTTGAAATTAATGCTTACAAAAAGTCATGTTTGATAAATGGCTATGACGATATAGATTTCATTTTAGCGCAGAAAGATTTAATAGTGGAGTTTGAAACTCCCTAACCCCCTTAAGGAGGAACTGAAAACCCAAAGTAAATAGTAATTGTAAAAATGTCTAGCACAATAAATATAAACGATTTAACTGAAAGCCCCTCTAGGGGTTTGGGGTTAAACGATAGAAAGTCAAAGTCCCCTTCAGGGCCTGCTTGCCAGGCAGGCAGGGATTTAGGGGTTCTTGTTGTTTCTAATCTTTATTTAGACTATAGCGGTAAATCGGTGTTAACGGATTTGAATTGGACTATAAATGATGGGGAAAACTATGTTTTATTAGGCGAAAGTGGCAGTGGAAAAACATCATTAGCTAAAATAATAGCTGGTTTGCAAAGTGGAATCGGTCAGGTAGAAATTAACTTCAATCCTGATAGTAATTTACCAGCAGAAGTACTATTTGTAGAAAGTTGGTATCAATTTAAAAACTTAGATGGTGTAGCAAATTTTTACTACCAACAACGTTACACCAGTCAACAAGCTAAAGATACTTTAACTGTTCATGCAGAATTAGTAAATTATGGCAAAGAAAAAAATCTGCATTTAGACCAAGTTGAACCCGTTTTAGATGCCTTAAATTTTTCTTCTTTCGCAAGTTCGCAATTAATAGAACTATCAAGTGGAGAGCATAAAAAATTACAGCTGGTTAAGGCTTTATGGTTAAAACCGCAATTGCTAATTATCGATCAGCCTTACACTGGGTTAGATTTTACCTCGCGCAAAAACTTAAATATCCTGCTGGATAAAATTACGAACGAAGGCGTACAACTAATTTTAATTAGCAACGATCATGAACTGCCTTTGAGGATAAATCGTTTTGCTGAAATAAAAGATGGGCAAATAAAAGTTTCAAAAACAAAAGAAATTAACAGCGTTAAGTACGAAAAACACGATAGAGAAATACCTAGTTTTTTAAAAGAATCTCCTATTTATTCATCAGAAAATATGGTTACCATGATCGATGTAAATATCAGTTACGGAGAAAAGCAAGTATTAAAAAACATAAATTGGGAAGTTAAAGCAGGCGAAAAGTGGTTGCTTCAGGGGCATAATGGCTCAGGGAAATCAACTTTATTAAGTTTAATTAATGGAGATCATCCTCAATCGTATGCCAATGAACTTTATTTATTTGGCAACAAACGCGGAAGTGGAGAAAGTATTTGGGATATAAAACAACATATCGGCTTAATCTCGCCCGAATTTCATTGGTATTTTGATGCCAAAGCCACAGTTTGGCAAAGTATTGCATCGGGATTTTACGATACAGTAGGTTTATTCCAACAGTTACCTTATACAAAAAGTACACAAGTTGATGAACTAGTAGAATATTTCGGTTTAACCGCACAAAAAAACGAGTTGTTAACTGCCCTTCCATTAGGTAAGCAACGTTTAGTTTTATTGGCAAGAACGATTATTAAAAATCCTGAATTATTAATATTAGATGAGCCTTGCCAAGGATTAGACCAACAACAAACACAAGATTTTAACCAACTGGTTGATGAATTGTGTAGCAACGGAATGACGGTTATATACGTTGGGCATTTTGAATCGCAACTGCCAAGTTGTTTAGAAAGAAGAATATTATTAGCAAATGGCGAGGTAAAAATCGTTGAAAATATACAAGAAAGCGTTTAGTGCAATGAGAAAAAATATTTTAGTAATACCAGGAGATGGTATTGGGCCTGAAGTAACCACTTGGGGAAAAGCAGCATTAGAAAAAATTGCTGAAATTTTTGGACACGACTTCATTTTTGATGAAGCTTTAATGGGGCATGCAGCCATCGAAGTTACAGGTAATCCACTTCCTGATGAAACCTTAGAAAAAGCAAGAAATAGTGATGCAATTTTATTTGGGGCGATTGGTCATGCTAAATACGATAATGATCCAAGTTTAAAAGTTAGACCCGAACAAGGATTACTAAAAATCCGTAAAGATTTAGGTTTATTTGCAAACCTCCGTCCTATATTGCTCTTTGATGAACTTCTTGAGGCATCGAGCATCAAACCTGAAATTTTAAGAGGTACTGATATACTTTTTTTTAGAGAGTTAACCGGCGATGTTTATTTTGGCGAAAAATTTAGATCAGAAGATAGAAATACGGCTTCTGATTTAATGATTTACCATCGCTACGAAGTTGAACGAATTGCACACAAAGCTTATCAAGCAGCGCAAAAACGCAATAAAAGATTATGTTCGGTAGATAAGGCAAATGTTTTAGAGAGTTCTCGCTTATGGCGTGAAACAGTGCAAGAAATTGCTAAACAATATCCTGATGTGGAAACCGAACACATGTTCATAGATAATGCGGCCATGCAACTCATCAAAAATCCAAAGAAATTTGATGTAGTGCTAACGGCTAATCTATTCGGCGATATCTTAACAGATGAAGCTTCGCAAATCGCCGGTTCGATGGGCATGTTGGCATCAGCATCTGTTGGTGAAAGTACAGGTTTTTTCGAACCTATTCACGGGTCTGCACATGATATTGCAGGAAAAAATTTAGCTAATCCTTTGGCTTCTATCTTATCGGCTGCGCTGATGTTAGAAATTGGTTTCGGCTTAAAAGAAGAGGCTAAATTACTGGTTGATACCATAAATGAGGTTTTAAAAGAAGGTTTTAGAACAAATGACATCGCCGACCAAAATACAGAACGTTATAAAGTTTTAGGCACGACCGAAATGGGTGCGTTAGTTTTAAAATTTTTATCACAAAAATCAATCAATTCATAAAAACGCACAATGATACACGATCCAAATAAAGTCTATATTTTCGACACCACTTTACGCGATGGAGAACAAGTTCCCGGTTGCCAATTAGATACAAACCAAAAAATTGTAATTGCAAAATCCCTTGAACAACTTGGTGTAGATGTAATTGAAGCGGGTTTCCCTATTTCTAGTCCAGGCGATTTTCAAAGCGTTGTAGAACTATCGAAAGTAATTAAAAACACGACCATTTGTGCATTAACCAGAGCCATTAAAGGCGATATTGATGTTGCTGTGGATTCGTTAAAACACGCAAAATATCCGCGTATTCATACTGGAATTGGTTCATCCGATATGCATATCAAATACAAATTTAACAGCACAAGAGAGAAAATTTTAGAACGTGCCGTTGATGCAGTTAAGTATGCGAAACAATTTGTAGAGGATATTGAATTTTATGCCGAAGATGCAGGTAGAGCCGACAATGAATTTTTAGCACAAATGATTGAGGCAGTTATTACAGCCGGTGCAACGGTAGTAAATATTCCTGATACGAATGGGTATTGCATGCCGGAACAATACGGATCGAAAATACTTTATTTAAAGGAAAACGTTAAAAATATCGACCAAGCTATAATTTCTGTTCATTGCCACAACGATTTAGGTTTGGCTACTGCAAACAGTATGGCAGGCGTATTAAATGGTGCTCGCCAGATTGAATGTACCATAAACGGAATAGGCGAACGAGCGGGCAATACAGCTTTGGAAGAAGTTGCCATGATTTTAAAAACGCACAGCTTAGGTTTACATACTGCAATTAATAGTAAGCAACTTACCGAAATTAGCGGTATGGTAAGCAGAATGATGCACATGCCAGTACAGCCAAACAAAGCAATTATTGGTAAAAATGCATTTGCGCATAGTTCTGGTATTCACCAAGATGGATTTTTAAAACATCGCGAAAATTATGAAATTATTAACCCCGAAGATGTTGGCCTAAATAGTGCAGATATTATTTTAACCGCAAGAAGTGGCAGACATGCTTTAAAACATCATTTAGAGCGTTTAGATTACGATATAGATAAAATTAATATTGATGATATTTATGAGCGGTTTTTGGTTTTAGCTGATGAAAAAAAAGATATTAGCGACGATGATTTATTGTTTTTAATGAGCAATGGAGAAACTGAATCGTATAAAAATGGTTATAAATTAAACTTGCTACACGTAGTTTGTGGCGATGAAGACAAGCCTACTGCAAGTATTAAGTTGCAATATAATGGCGAAGAGCATGAAGCTAAAGCAGAAGGCAACGGCCCTGTTGATGCAACAGTTAATGCTATTATGAGCATTATTGGCAAGGATATTAAACTTAAAGAATTTGCAATTCAAGCTATGCACGCGGGTAGCGATGATGTAAGTAAAGTGAACATGAAAGTGGAGTTTGAGGGAAAAGCTTACGTTGGTTATGGCTTCAGTACTGATATTGTAAAAGCATCTGCGAACGCATATTTAGATGCAATTAATAAGTTTTTGTAAGGCGAAGGAATAAAGAAGACAGCGGAGGGGTGCTTCTATATTTGAAACACAGACCTAGCTTCTCTAAACCTGATAGTAGTAAAAATCCTTTTTACCCTCAACCCCCAAAGGGGGCTTTGAGGATAAAAAGATTGTAACGAATAGCAGGACTGCCGTAACCGAAAGGCACTGAACCTGTTTTTCAAAAAATATATTGAAAATCTAGTCTTGATACTTGATTCTCATTACTTGATACTTAAAAAATGAATGACACAATAGGAAATACTTTTGATTTTGAAGGCGCTTTTAAAACTTTGGAAGGTATTGTAAAACGTACTCCATTAGATTTTAATGCAGGCTTATCTTTAAAATACAATGCAAACGTTTATCTCAAAAGAGAGGATTTACAAATTGTACGTTCTTACAAATTGCGCGGTGCCTACAATAAAATAAGTACTTTAAATGCCGATGCTTTAAAAAACGGAATTGTATGTGCAAGTGCTGGTAACCATGCACAAGGGGTTGCATTTTCTTGCAAAAAATTAAACATTAAAGGCGTAATATTTATGCCCGAAATAACGCCAAAACAAAAAATTAAACAAGTAATTATGTTTGGTGGCAACAATATCGAAATTATTTTAGTTGGCGATACTTTCGACGATTGTTTAAAAGAAGCATTGGTGTATTGTGAAGAAAAATCATCGACATTTATTCCTCCATTTGATGATGAAAAAATTATTGAAGGACAGGCCACAGTGGCAATGGAAATTTTTCAGGATTTACCAGAATTAGATGCCATAATTGTGCCTGTTGGTGGCGGAGGTTTAGCGGCAGGCGTTAGTGCTTACATGCAAACTGTAAAACCGGCAGTTAAAATTTTCGGTGTAGAACCCATGGGCGCCCCCTCATTAAGCGAGGCGCTTAAAAACGGCGGACCCGTAACTGTGGAGAACATCGAACGTTTTGTAGATGGTGCGGCCGTGAAAAGAATGGGGTGGATTACCTATAAATATTGCCAAGAATTGCTAAGCTCAACATATTTAATTCCGGAAGGACAAGTTTGCACAACCATTTTAAAACTTTATAATGAGGATGCCATTGTGGTAGAGCCTGCGGGCGCTTTGGCTGTTGCTGCTTTAGAACAGGTGAAAGACCAAATTATAGGCAAAACTGTAGTCTGTGTGGTTAGTGGGGGAAATAACGACATAGAACGGATGCAAGAAATTAAAGAGAAATCTTTACTTTTTGAAGGTTTAAAACACTATTTCATTGTCCGTTTTCCGCAAAGACCGGGTGCTTTAAAGTTATTTGTAAACGAAGTTTTAGGTCCGAAAGATGACATTACCCGTTTCGAATTTATTAAAAAAACAAATAAAGAAAACGGACCAGCTTTGGTGGGCATCGAACTTTCAAATAGAGATGACTATTTCAGCTTAGTTGAACGTATGAAAGAATTTAAATTTGATGTAATTGATTTGAATCAAGATCAAACTTTGTTTGAATATTTAGTTTAATGAAATTTAACCACAGAGGAAACAGAGTTTCTCACCGAGAAAACAGAGAATTTCACGCCTTGTCATCCGATAGCTATTGGATCAGCACGCAGTAAAGAATCTGATTTCATTAATTTGATTATGTATAACATAATGAATTTCAAAAATTTAGCTAACAAAACATTAATCGCCGATAACGATATCGATTGGGCAGATTTGGGCGCTGGCATTAAACGTAAAGTTATGGCTTATGATAACGATCTAATGCTTGTAAAAGTTGCTTTTGAAAAAGATTCAATTGGAACGATTCATAATCATCCACACTTACAAATGAGTTATGTAGCTAAAGGTAGCTTTGAAGTAAGCATGGGCGGCGATAAAAAAATCCTAAATGAAGGTGACGTTTTTTTTGCACCAACAATGGTATTCCATGGTGTGGTTTGTTTAGAAGCAGGCCTTTTAATTGATGTGTTTAACCCACATCGGGAGGATTTTGTAAAGTAGAACTGTTAATCCGTCATGCTGAATTTTTCATTTATAGTTATTTGTTTTTTATTGGTATTCAAGAGGGCTTCGTCGTTTATTTCAGCATCTTAATGCAAAGAACGACCCTGAAATAAATTCAGGGTGACGACAGGTTTCAGTTAATCAAAAGTCAATCTCACATTTTTATAGCCCAAGCCTTCAATTATTGGCTTTAAAACATTTGTGGCGTTTGTTTTTGTTTGAGCTAAAATGTCCGATTTTTTAACCTCTACCGTAACTTGCTTTTCGGCCGCCTTATACGCGTCATCAACTAACTCCCCTTCTCTAAAAAAAGCCATTTTTGTATCATACACACGTGAGTTTTTATGGTCGATTTTTACATAACAAATTTCTGGCTGTGGTAAATTTACTACAGCAGTATCAACATCTATTTCAATATCATTTCGAGTAATTTTTGTAAGGTCTATACAACCAACGGCTTCGGCTTTCACAATTAGTAAAACACTGGCTTCGGGCAAAAAATCGGTTTTACTTTTATGTTCCAAAACATCGCTAATTTGATAACGAACAAGCTCTAATTTGCCTATAGCCTCTATTTTTTCGACTAAAAGCTGATGTTTAGTTTCTACGGAAGTATTAATGCTAAACTTTTTAGAGATAAAAAAGTAACCCGCAATTACTAAAATCAACCAAGGTAAAATTGTAAATATTTTTCTGATCATAAGTTAAAAGTATATTTTTTTGTATTAGGCAATATTCAATATTGAACAAAAACTACTCCACATTTTTTGCTAATTATTTTTTGGCAGTTGTTTTGCATTATAAAAAACACACACAAATTAAAACCAAATTGTTATGAAAAAACTAACCATCTTAATGCTTTGCATCGCCACACTAGGTTTGGCATCTTGCAAAAAAGAAACCATTGTAAATCAGACTACACCAAACAGAACAATTACTGTAGATGTGCTACCGAGTGATTGGGTGTTGTCAGTAGATAGAAATACGTATTCTGTACAACTTGATAAAATAATAGACTTAAAAGAAATAAACAGTTACCACTTAAATAACGAGGGAACAATTGTTGCCATTTCGTATCCAAGTGGCGGTAATTTTACCAGTTATGCGGCATTGCCGTTTGTATATAATCTTCAATCTTATAGTTATACCGTATATAGCGGTGGTATTTTAATTGAAGCTCAAAATTCTGATAAAAATACTGTAGATCCCATAAAACCTACTACAAAAATCAGGGTAAAAATTACGCTTGTTGCTGCTGATAATGTAACCTAATTTAGTTTTAAAATTCTAAAAAACGACCAATGTTCAGCTGAACATGGTCGTTTTTTTTGTGCGCTCCCCTATTCAACTGCAGTGCTCGCACCATTACACCATTTCTTTCGAGCAATAATTCATCATAAAAGCCTTTGTAGTAAACATCTTTCACCTCAAACCTTCTACTGCTCCAATTGCTTGTGATTTCTGCCCATTCGGGATAAAAGACAACTGTTTCTTTATCCGTTTTTAATCCAATTTTCTCGGCATCAGCTTTAGCTAAAACAATTGCATTACCTAAAATTTGGGCAGTATAAATATGTTTTGGTCGCTGATAAATTTCTGATGGTTTACCAGTCTGTAAAAGTTCGCCATCTCTTAAAATCAATAACTGATCGGCCAAGAATAATCCATCAGCCGGATCATGCGAAACCAAAATCACTGTCACCCCAGTTTCAGCAGCAACTCTTTTTATATCAGCCCGTAATTGGTTTTTTAATAAAGCATCAACCTGACTAAAAGGTTCATCTAACAATAAAACTTTTGTATCGGCAACCATGGCTTTTGCAATCGCAACTCGCTGTTGCTCGCCTCCACTTAATTCTATAATTTTTTTATTTTGAAGTGGAAGAATCCGCAAATGTTCCATTATAGCAAGCGTTTTCTCCGATTTGCTTTTAAGGTCAGTATTCGACAGTTGTGAAGCAATATTATCGTAAACCTTAGCGTAGATGTTCAGCGAGAAATCTTGAGTAACCATTTTCATTTGTTTATGGCCAGGAATTAATTGCTCGTCAGGACCTTTAATTCTTTCTTCATCAAAAAGAATCTCACCTTCATCCATTTTTAATAACCCATAAATAGATTTTAGCAAGGTAGATTTTCCACTTCCACTTTCGCCGATAATGGCTACGATATCACCCCTATCTATATTAAAACTAACGTTTTTTATGCCCCCAGCTTGTTCAGCTTGGTATTGCTTTGTTAAATTTTTTACACTAATTATGGTATTGCTCACGGTGTAAATATAAGGGATAAAGGTTAAAGCAAAAAGAACAAGGATTAAAGAATAAAGACCAAAACGAAAAAACTAAAGAATCAGTAAAAAGTTAATATATTATTCAAAGCACCTTTGATATTGGGAGATAAAAGACTTAAATCAAAATCACACGTGTGTTTTTAAATAATTTGCACGTGTATAAAATTTTGTTTAAATTTATAGTATGAATACAAAGTTGACATTAACGATAGATGAGTCTGTTATTAAACAGGCTAAGGATTATGCTGCCAAGCAAGGTAGAAGTTTATCGGCTGTAGTTGAAAATTATTTAAAGGCCGTTTCTAAAAAAGAAGAAATTGTGAAAAAAGAGCAAGAGCTTTCTCCAATGTTAAAATCAATTTTAAAGGATTTACCAAAAGTAACATTGCCAGCAGATTATGATTACAAAAAAGAATTAGAAAAAATGAGAGAAGAAAAATATCAAAAATACTGGGATAATGAATAATATACTACTTGATTCTGATATCTTAATTGACTTCCTTCTTCAAAGAAAACCCTTTTTTGATGATTCATTAAATATTTTGAGTGAATGTGAAAAAGGTAAAATAAAAGGATATTTAACTGCTTTAGCAATATCTAATACTCATTATATAATTAGAAAACATTTTTCGCATCAATTAATAATGGAGAACTTTAAGAAATTATTGACTTTCTTAGATGTGGTAATTACAGATAAAAATGCCGTATTAGCTTCAATTGATTCTGATTTTAACGATTTTGAAGATGCTTTGCAAAATTTTTCGGCTGAAAATTATGGCACGATTAGTATCATAATTACAAGAAATATAAAGGATTATAAAAAAAGTAAACTTAGCGTTTTAACTCCAGAAATGTTTCTTAAAACATTATAATAAAATCCTGCTTCGCCTAACCGAAACAGGATTTAACTGATTTGTGTATACCTCTCTGTCCTTTCGGACATCTCTCCTGAAGGAGAGAAAAATTTAATTAATTCCGAAAGTTATTCCAAAACTCATGTTTTTTAAACCGGCCTGTGCAGGCGTATTAAACATATCATTAAAATAGTATTTGGTAAATAAGCCCAATCCGCCATAGCCAAATCTTACTGCACCACCGTAACGTACAGATTGAAAGTGATAACCATCGTATTGTTTGTCCTTACCGTTTTCATCACTAATTTGCTTAACCTTTCCGTTTAATAAGAAACCAATTTCTGGCGCCAAAACAAGGTAAAATCTTTTTCCATCATTATTTTCTTTGGTACGAAATTCGAAGTGTAAAGGAAAGTGCACATAACTGCTAGAGAAACGATTCTTAGAAAAGTTAATGGTCTCATTAACATAAGTTAATGTTGGCTGATTTTTTTGAATGGTAATGTTATTTCTTAATCGAATTAAAGTCCAATCGAAACCACCTGCAAGTGATATTTTGAAATTGCTATTGAAGCGGTAACCGTACTGTAAAATATCGAAAGAGAAAGTGCTTGTTTTACCTCCCTTATAATCTAAAAACTGGTTGGCTGGCGATAAATTGAAGCTTCCATTATCCACTAATCTGGCAAAACCTATATCAACCCTGGTAAAAGTTAACCCACCTACAAAATGGCCTTTAGTTGCAGAGTCTGGTTTTGCCTCGCCTTTAGAAATCAAGTTCCCATCGCCAATTTTGATTGTGTAGGTTGTTTTCTTCTTTATAATCACAGTATCTGTCTGCAAAGAATCTGTTTGGGCGTTTACTTTTAACGCCATAACACTGGCAAGCCCGCTTACCAAAAGTGTTGTAAAAATTAGTTTTTTCATATAGCTTGTGTGTTTATTTTCAAATCTCAATTTCATTCTTAACCTCAACCTCGTCCTCAACCTCAACCTCAACCTTACCCTCGTCCTCAACCTCGTCCTCAACCTTAACTCCCTATCTATCTCCCCTGCCTATCTTAAAAGGCCCAATATTTATCGATGACAATGACGATTCATCATCAGTAGTTTTAAACTGAATAAATTTGTCCTTTCTTTTATCAACCGTGTTTACAATAAGGTTAACCACATCGCCTACATTGCGAATGCCTTTATTTCCCTTTTGTTTTGGCTCACTTACCGTTAAATTATCATCATGAGAACTTGCATTGGATGCCAAGACTATAACTTCCTTTGGATTAGGTATCACATATTCAATTTTCGATTCCACATTACTTTCAGGGATTTTAGTTTTCGCAATAATTACTGTAGGCACATCAATTAAATCCTCCACTTTTTCATTTGCTACAGATTTTACTTTTGCTTTTGTATTCACAAACCTAGCAACAGATTTAACTTCAATTTTTACAGTTTCCTTTACCACTTCGTTAGGCACATTAACCGATGGCGAAGTTTCTTGTTGCACATCCACCGGTTCATTTTTAGGCGCAATATAAGTGGCATACCGTGTAGGTTTAACAACTTGTTTTTGATATATTAAAACACCTATGCCAACCATTAATAACACAGCAGCTGCCGATAACCAGTAAATCGGAATTATTCGCTTTTTCTTTGGTGTAATTTCACTTTCAATTGTACTCCATAAATCTCTCGAAGGGGCAACCTCCGCCTCATCAAAAACATTTTCAAAAAGCTGATCAAAATCCTTATCCTGTATAGGTTGCATAACCAAATCCCTCCATTTTTATAATTTCCTGTTTTAAAATTGCCCTTGCCCTAAACAATTGAGTTTTACTCGTATTTTCAGCAATACCAAGTTCTGTTGCAATTTCTTTGTGCGTGTAGCCCTCAATTACGTACATATTAAAAACTATTCGGTAACCATCAGCTAATTTCTGTATAATCTTCATCAAATCCTTCATACCCAAAGTGCTAAAAGCCTCTAAATAATTACCGCTATCTGCCGGTATTTGTTCATAACCAGCATCAATTTCAACAATTTTTAGCGCGCGCGAATTTTTACGGTAGCTCTCAATTGCGGTGTGCACCATAATCCTTCGCATCCAGCCTTCAAAAGATCCATCGCCTCTAAAATCTTCAATTTTCTGAAAAATTTTAATATATCCCATCTGTAAAACGTCTTCAGCTTCCATCCTATCCTTTGCATAACGCATGCAAATAGCCAACATTTTAGGCGCTGTTTGCTTATAAAGCAATTCCTGCATCTTTCGGTCGCCGGCTTTACAGCCTGTCATCAAATCATCTAAAGTATAAGGATGCATCAATTTCATTGTGTGTTTGTACCTAGAAGATGACGGATTACCAGAAAAGGTTGCATGTGATGATAAAAAAAAATAAAATAATTCGCTGCTTCTTGATAATCAATAGAATAAGTTAAAATAAATATAGATTTTTTATTTGAAAACGAACGGAATTAGCTCTTTCGGAAGTGCAGTCCCGCTATTCGTTCCAATCTTTTACCAAAGACCCCTAAAGGGGACTTTGGTAAAAGTATTTCCACTTTTATCGGGTTTAGAAAGTCAGACCAGCTTTTTAAACCTCAGTTTGCATAATCCTCAATCTCATTTCAACCTTAATCTTAATCTCAACCTCAACCTTAATCTCAACCTCAACCTCTACTTCTTAACCTTAAACAACTTAAAATTCTGCTTATAAGTTAAAAAGAAAGAATGGTTAAACTGCAGCTGTTTATCGGTATGGTCGAGATCTATATGTGGTTCGAAACGGACATCAAGATACAAATTCGGAACCAATTCATTTTGATATGCGTAACGTAATGATAAGATATTTCTGCTACTCTGTTTTAATCCATTGGTATATAAATTGCTCGAAACAGATTCATAAAGTGGCATCCCTTTAATCGAAATAAAATTATTTCCTTTCCAATAAGAAGCCACTAAACTTCCCCATTTACTTTCTACACCAGCATTTAACCAAAGGCCAAAACCGCCTTGGTAAGCCCTACGTTTATCGGGCGAAAAATCTTTATAAACCGCTATGTAATTATCGGTGTAAACCCGCTTAACATTACCCGCAAATGTTCTGTGTACTTTAAAACCTGTAGCGCCATTAAAAAGGGTACTAATCGGAATTTCTTTTAAAATATCAATTTGTCCGCCCTGATGAAAAGCCAAAAACTGTGCGGGTATGCTCAATTTCCAATCATCAGTTTTAACTAAAAAACTCTCGGTTGATAAACCACCGATTATTTCTTCTTTTGCGGCTTCACCGAGATAAATCATCTTCTGCCAAGCAATCCAAGCATCTAAATTGAATTTTTTACGTTCCACCAATAATTGCGTACCATATTCTATTGGTGTGGTTATAATTCTTTCAAAATCGTAAAGTGGTTCTATATATTTATGTTGAATGCCACCTTCTAAACTTCCGAAAATTAAAGTTAAATTTCGTTTATGATATTTTAAACTAAACAATGGTTTAGCATCACTAATTCCATTCCGACCAAAATCTTTACGGATAAATGCACCTGCGGTTATTGCTAAATTTGGATGAGCGTAATACACAATTTGGGGTTGTAATTGCGTTCCGTACATGGTATAACCATCGTGAAAATCGTTGGTATATTCATAATTACGAACGTAATTTAAATTGTAAAAGCTTAAATGAACCTCATTTGTTAAGCTACTATCAGGCCGAATTCTATTTTCGAATGCTGATTGGTTAAATTGTGCTGAAGCGAGGTGAGAGATAAAAAGAGCAGCTAAAAAAAGTAAAGTTTTCTTTAAACCTAAATCTGTAAACATGTGTTTGAATTTTATCGCCCAAATGTAAGATAGTTTTTTGGTAAAATACCGAGTATTAACAATTGAATATAAGTTGGCCAGAATCAAAAAATATTTTATTCTTTTAACAAATAAATTTATCATGATTACCCAATTTATGCTTAATAACGCCGAACTTGGAAAGACGATTTTTGTACTGTAAAAAATAACTTATTGGATTAAATTGTTGCCTTCTTTTAATGAACTTTCAAAGTTGAGCATTTTCATATATTACTCCTTATTCTCGAAAATTTATTCTTCAGCTATTTCCGTAAACGATAACTTTTGTACATTTTCACGGCAATCATAATCACCAAAGCCACACCCATAATACCTACTAAACCGTAAACCCAATTTAGTGCATTTTTCAAGATCACTACAAAAACAATTGCAATCATAAAAATAGTCGCCAATTCTCGCCATAAACGCAATTGAAAACTTGTCATTTTAAACTGACCATTTTTAAGCTGTTTAACTATTTTCTGACAAATAAAATGGTAAATAAGTAAGCCGACTACGAAACTCAGTTTTACCCACATCCAATCCATTTGTAATAGCGCTCTATTTAAATCGAGCATACAAATTCCGGCCAAAAGCGAAATGACCATTGCTGGTGTGGCAATAATTTTCCACAACGTAGCTTCCATTTTAATAAACTGTTGTTGCAGAATACTTTTTTCGGGTTCAGGCTTATCGTTAGCCTCTGTATGGTAGATAAAAAGACTCAAAATATAAAACAATCCAGCCATCCAGCTAATCACAAATACAATGTGAACAGCTTTAAAATAAGCATAATATGGAAGTAGAATTTCTATCATAATTTAAGTTTATGCAAATCTTAAATTCATTAAATAAACTTCTGTGATGAATGATGAACGGTAATTATTTCTACGGTGTCGTTTTCTTTATCAAAATGATATATAATTCGAAAATTACCATGGATCAATTCCCTAATCGATTCATCCGCTCTTTCGGGGACCACTCTGCCTATTTGAGGCATCTTCTTAAGCACTTTTGGCTTATCAAATAACTGTCTAATTATAGCAGAAGCAAAATTATTTGAATACTGACTATGAAAATTAGCTATATTACTTAAGTCGTCAATGGCAATTTCAGTCCAGACTACTTTAGCCATTTTTCTAATCTTTTTTCAGCTTCTTTTTCAGAAAAGATCGTTCCATCTTCAACTTGTTGCATTCCCAAATCAATTTTTTGAAGCAATAAAATTCGCTCGATCAGTTCGTCGGCCGAAAATTCATCTGGCATGCTATCCAATGAGTCTATGATTTCTGTCTTCTTCATTTGTAAAATCTATGATTAACAATGTAAAATTACCTATCCAAATATAACAATTTGCATTCGTTGCGCAAAGTCTCTTTTAGGGGACTTAGAGGTTCTAATACCTAAACTCTTTAACCACCTCAATAGCATACTTCACATTGTCGAAAGGAATATCGGGCATTATACCATGACCTAAATTAAAAATAAAACCATCTGTACCACGCATACGTTCAAAAAGTCTGTGAATTTCCTTTTTAATTACTGGCTTATTGGCATATAAAATATGTGGATCTAAGTTTCCCTGCACAGCAATGCCCTTTGGTAGCGCATTTTTAATATTCAATAAATCCGCATTCCAATCAACCGAAACTACATCAGGTTTCGCTTCTGCCATAATTGGCGCAAAAACCGAACTTCCCTTACAAAAAGAGATTACTGGAATGTCTTTTCTGTTTAAGTTAGCAATAATTTCTTGGATATAACGGTGAGAAAATTCTTGGTAATCATTCCATGATAATGCGAGCGCCCAACTATCAAAAATCTGCACAGCATTTACACCGGCTTCAATCTGTAAATTTAAATATGCAGCAGTTACTTTCGCAATTTTAGCCAAAAGCTGATGTGCCATTTCGGGCTCATTGTGTAACATCAATTTCGTTAGCTTAAAATCTTTTGATGAACCACCTTCTACCAAATAACTCATTACCGTAAACGGCGCACCCGCAAACCCAATAAGTGGTATTTTGTTATTTAAGCGTTGTTGAATCACTTTAATCGCATCAGCCACATATTGTAACTCACCCAAACAATCAACATTAAGGTTTTCTATGTCTTTAACTGTACGTACAGGGTTTGCAAATTTTGGACCAATACCTTGAGTAAAACTCAAATCGCCACCCATAGCCTCGCCGGTTACTAAAATATCGCAGAATAAAATTGCTGCATCAATATCCAATAAATTAACAGGCAACATGGTTACGTCGGCCGCAATTTCTGGAGTTTTGCACATCTCTAAAAACGAATATTTGTTTTTAATTTCCCAATATTCTGGCATAAACCTACCAGCTTGGCGCATCATCCACACGGGTGGTCGTTCTGTTTGTTTTGAAAATGCTGCGTCTAAAAATAAATTATTCTCCATGTTTTGTTATTGATGTGTAATTAATGATTGTTGCCTAAAAAAGACCAAATCATTATCGAAATTAAATAAAGTTAAACCTCTAATATTTTAACTTTACAAAGGTATAAATAAAAAAAAACGAAACCTCTTTTTATCGCTAAACAGATGCTTCGTTATTTCAAAATGACAATTATGCTGTTATAATCTACTTATTTCTTGCTCTAATTTATTTATAATATCTTTCGACCTCGAAGTTACGGCAAGTTCTTTTGCAAGTTTAGTGTATGCCTCGGCTCTTTCTTTATTCTTTTTTCTTAGCGATAAATTTGCTAAATGAATTAGTACGTACGCTTTTTGGTTTTTGCCCCCAACAGTATATCTACTCGCTAATTGGAAATGATATTCTGCCTTGTCAAAATTCTCATCTTTAAGGGCAATATTTCCCTGCATAAATTCATAATAACCTCGCCTATTTTTTGCCAATTGCTCTGGCTTGCTCACCTCGGCCAATAACGCTCTTGCTTTTACAAAATCGTTATTTTGATAGTATTTAGACGCCATTAAAACAGAACTGTGCTTAAAATGACTCCAAATTACAAAACAAAAGAAAAAGCCTAAAATAGAAGCTAGTTCGTACTGTGTGTAATAAACAGAAACCAAAGCGGTAAGTCCGAAAGCAATAAGCAGAGCATACCTGCCCCTATTATTGTACATTAATGTATATCTGTAAATTTATAACCTACACCTCTAATAGAATGAAAATAAACCGGATTTTTTTGATCTGGTTCGAAATACTTTCTAAAAGTTAAAATAAAATTATCAATTGTACGGGTTGATGGATAAACGTCATAATTCCAAACTGTTTCCAAAATTTGTTCACGAGATACGGCATCGTTTTTACGCTCAATTAAAAGCTTCAACAACATCGTTTCCTTTTTGGTTAATGGGGTAACTGTTCCATCATCGTGCTTCAATTCAAACGAGTTGAAATAAATGGTTTTATCACCAATTTTGTAAGAGTTAAGCTCCTTTAAATCATCGGGCTTTAAACTACGTTTAACTAAAATACCAACACGAAGTATCAGTTCTTCTAAGTTAAATGGCTTAACCAAATAATCATCAGCACCTTTTTTCAAACCTAAAACACGGTCTTCTGATGTATTTTTAGCTGTTAAAAACATAATCGGAACTTCTGCATTCTCTAAACGTATCGTTTCACAAACTTGGAAACCATCCATTTCGGGTAGCATTACATCTAAAACAATTAGATTAAAACGTTCTTCCTTAAATATTTTTAACGCAGTCTTGCCATCTTTAACGGCATGTACTTTATAACCCTCTAACTCGAGGTTTAATTTAATGGCATCTAACAAGTGATCCTCGTCTTCAACCAATAGAATTCTTAATTTTTGTGACATAAATGAGATTAACTAAATGTTACTTCAAAAATACTTCCTTGAGGCAAATTATCCTTTACTGTAATATCTGCATCATGGTACTGTAAAACCTCTTTCACAATAAACAAGCCTAAACCTGTTCCTTTCGCTTTCCTGACATTCTCATTACCAACGCGGTAAAACTTATCAAATATCAACATTTTTTCCGAATCTGAAATACCCGGCCCTTTATCAATTACACTTAAGTGAATATGCCCTTCTAATTCACTCAAAACAACGTTTATCTCGTCGCACGGACTAGAATACTTCACTGCATTCTCTATCAAGTTCGTTACAACTGACGATAAGGCAAATCTGTCACCCATTATCTGCAAATTTGGCTGAATTTGAGCATTTATCAATTGTTCATTCCCACAAGAGTGCACTTGTAATCTATCTGTTATCTTATAAACCAATTCAGAAAAATTGAATTCCTCTTTCGGGAAAGTGTAAGAACGGTTTTCTATTTTAGTAGCCAACAACATATTCTCAACCAAATCATCCAATCGCTCTATATCTTTTAAAGAATTATTTAACAATGATGTTTGGCGAGCCTTATCTAAATCTCTTTTAACAATCGTTTGGATAGAAAGTTTTATTGCTGCCAAAGGCGATTTCAATTCGTGCGTAATCGACATCAAAAAATTTTGCTGTTGCTCTCTTAATTTATCCTCACTTTTTAAAGATTGATGCAAAAAATAGCCACCTATAAATAGTAAAAATAAGAAAACTGCGCCTTCGCCCATAATCATAGTCATCCGACTGGGTTGCAACCTCACCACCAAAGTACCCCACGATATGAGCTGAATGAGCGCATAAAATAACAACGCGTAAAATATAATAATTGATTTTTTCATAAACTTAACCCATAAAGAGCCTCTAAGTTAATTATTTGATTTATCTACTGGCATGGTCCGTATCATTACAGAAACATTATTATTTTGAAAATCAGGTTTCTGTGCTTTGTCGGTCAGTTCAGTCCCGCTTTACGTTGCAATCTTTTACCCCTAAATCCGTTAGAAGGGAACTTGGTAAAAGTATTTCCACTACAATCGCCTGTCTGCCTCAGGCTGGGGTTTAGATAACTTAGGGTTTGTGTTTCAAAAATATAAAACCACCCCGCCCTACGGGCACCCCTCCTTAAAAAAGGAGCGCATTTGCCCCTCAAAGTTTTTTAAAAATTTACGCAGTTAATGCTTAATTGTCTAAAGTATATAAAAATCGCTGCGTTCTCTGTGAAAAACGCTGTTCGCTCGGTGGTAAAACAACCCTACTTCTTAAACACCAAATCCAACGCTTCAAAAATCGCACGCTTTGCTTTCTCCAACTCTATCTTGGTATGCGCAGCAGAAACAAACCCTACTTCATAGCCCGATGGACCCAAATAAATTCCTCTGTTTAACAACTCACGATGCATCACTTTAAATTTCTCCATGCTACTTGCATCAATATCATCGGCACATTGAATCTTTTCTTTCTCTGTAAAAGCTAGCCAAAAAATTGAGCCTACTGTAAACACCTTAAACTTATAATTTCTAGCTGTAGCAAAACGCTGAATACTATCTGTAAATTCTTTCGTTTTTTGGTTTAAATCTTTATAAAAACTCGACTTATTAAGTTCGGTTAAAGTGGCAATACCCGCTGCCATTGCAACAGGATTGCCAGACAAAGTACCTGCTTGGTAAACACTTCCATCAGGCGAAATATTCGACATAATTTCTGCAGAAGCACCGTACATGCCAACAGGCAAACCTCCGCCTATAATTTTACCATAAGTTACAATATCGGGCGTAACGCCATAATAAGCGGCAGCGCCTTCAAAACCAACCCGAAAACCCGTAATTACCTCATCAAAAATTAATAAAGCTTTATTTTCAGTACAAATTTTCCTTAAAAAATGAATGTATTCTTCATCTTGAATAATTAAACCATTATTAGCTGGAATACCTTCGATAATTACCGCAGCAACCTGATCTTTAAATTGCGCAAATGCCTGCTCAATGGCTGATGTATCATTTAAGGGAATCACAATGGTTTCCTCAGCAAAAGATTTTGGAACACCTGCTGAAGAAGTTTCTCCAAAAGTAACTAAACCAGAGCCAGCTTTAACTAAAAGTGAATCGCTATGACCATGGTAACAACCTTCAAATTTAATAATCTTATCTCGGCCAGTAAAACCACGGGCTAACCGAATTGCCGACATTACCGCCTCTGTACCCGAACTTGTAAAACGAATTTTCTCTACAAAACGGTTATTTTTTATAATCAGTTCTGCCAATTCATTTTCTAAAGCCGTAGGTGCGCCAAAGCTCATGCCATGTTGCATAGTCTCAATAACCTTTTCTCTAATTTTAGGGTTATTGTGTCCAAGAATTAATGGCCCCCAACTGCCACAAAAATCTATAAATTGATTCCCGTCTGCATCCCAAATATAGCATCCATCACCCTTTTCGATAAAAAGTGGCGTACCGTAAACAGATTTAAAAGCTCTTACTGGCGAGTTAACGCCACCCGGAAAGTATGTTTTTGATTTTTCATATAATTCCGCTGATTTTACCCTCGAAATATCAGGCTTGCTCCCCGTATTTACAGGAATATCGGCTTCGTTGCCTGAAAACATTTTCTTTAATTGATCTAACATTTTATTAAGGTTGAAGGATGGAAGGTAGAAGGCAAAAGGTTGGGGCATATAAACCCTTAACCAGCAAATCTTCTACCTTACACCTATATATTTATTAGAAAGACGTCATGAGGCAAGGAGGTTAGGCGTTTTAACCCTCTACCTTCCGCCTTTTAACCTTATACCTTTCTAAGGCATCCATTCGTGATTTAAAATATCTTTAATATGGTAAGTGGTAATAATACTTGCACCTGCTCTTGCAAAGGCATGCATGGTTTCCATTACTACTTTTTGTTCGTCTATCCAGCCTTTTTGGGCGGCAGCTTTAACCATCGAATATTCACCAGAAACGTTGTAAACAGCAATCGGCAAATTCGTTTCTTGTTTTAATTTATGAATAATATCCAAGTAAGCTAATCCGGGTTTCACCATTAAAACATCAGCACCTTGTTGTTCATCTAAAAGTGCTTCGCGTAATGCTTCCGATGGATTTCTAAAATCCATTTGATAAGTTTTTCTATCACCTTTACTTGGCGCACAATCTGCTGCTTCTCTAAATGGACCGTAATAAGCAGACGCAAACTTGGTCGCATGACTCATTATTGCAGCATTTACAAAGCCATTCTTATCCAACAAATTTCGCATGGCTTCAATTCTACCGTCCATCATATCCGATGGCGCAAACATATCGGCACCCGCTTCTGCATGCGTTAAAGCCATTTTGGCAATCAGATCAATTGTTTTATCATTTTGAACATAATCGCTCTCCATAATTCCACAATGGCCGTGAGTGGTGTATGAACAAACGCAAACATCAGTTACGATATATAAATCTTCGCCAAATTCTTTTTTGAGCGCGCGCACGGCTGTCGGCACGAGTGAATGATCATGATATGCCGATTTAGCATCCTCAGATTTTTCATCGCCAACACCAAAAAGCATAATTTTATTTAAACCTTTTTTCAAGCCAGCCTCTACATCTTTAACTAAAGCATCAACCGAATAATGATTTACTCCCGGCATTGCATCAATTGGGTGTGTAACATTTGTGCCCGGTACCACAAAATATGGGTAAACAAACATATCTTTTGATAGTCGAGTTTCGGCAACCATTTCCCTAACTAACGGGTTTTTTCGTAATCTTCTCGGACGGTGTAACATATTTTTAGCAGCAACAATATAGTAGCAAGTATTTAGTATCAAGTATCAAGACCTGATGTTCTATTTTATCATTTAAAAAGCATTTAGTATTTGAAAAGCAAAATCTGTAATTCTCATACAATTGGGTTTAGAAAACATAGTTCATTATTTCAAAACAAAATTTGCCCCCTCCAAAGGGGAGACGTCCCTCAGCGTCCAATAACCCAGGGTTTGGCGAATTAGCTATGCGCTTTGGTCTTTTCCCAAAGGGATGAATAAGGCACAACTTTAGTCTTTTACTTGTTAAAGCATCCAAACCTATAACTTAAAACCTACAGCTTTCAAAACTTATATTTCTATTCCAAAAACGGCTTCTGCTAATCCAATTTCATCAGGCGAGTATGGCAATTTATAACTAACGCCCATTTCTTCAAACTTTTGACCTGTAGAATTGCCGATAGCAATTACTTTCTGGCCAGGCGCTAATAAATTGCTAGAAAAATATGCATCAACGTTTGATGGGCTGGTAAAAATCAAAACTTCTGCAAAAGTCGGATCAATATCATCAATTAACACCGTTTCGTAAATAGGCAAATTAATTACTTTAACATCCTCTGGCAATGCTTTTTGTACAGATTGTAGTGAATCTTGTGCTCGAGGGAACAATACATTTTGGGCAGACGCAAGTTTACCAAACTCACCGGCAATTGTAGGCACATCACCACCTTTTCCTACAAAATCTGCAAAATATCCAAACTTACGTAAGGCCTCTTCCGATCCACTGCCAACGGCAGCAAACTTTGTTTTTTTAGATAATTGAGGTTTTAGATTAAAAAAATAATCCACACAGTTTCTACTGCTAAAGAAAATCCAATCGATATTTTTTAAAATAAATTGATCTAAAACGGTTACAATTGGTAGTGTACGAATTAATGATCTACCTTCTACCTCTATATTTTGATGCTCTAAAGCCTTGCGAAAATAACTATGCGCGCCAACCTCTCTAGAAATAAAAACTTTAGCTGGTTTAATTCTTGATTGATTAAATTTGGCAACAATTTTTTCTGCTAATCCCTCAGTAGTTTCTGATTTTAAAAACAAACGTTCTGGAAAATCATCTGCAGTCTCTGCTTTTGATGTCCACACCAAGAATGTATCGTTTTCTTTCTTACAAAAACACCCTAAAGGCATGTGGCAACCACCTTCAAATAAACTTAATACCTTTCGCTCTACGCCAACTTCTTCAGCTGTAGCTGTATGATGAAGATTTTGCAAAGCATCAAAAAGTGCTGTATCTTTTTGTCTAATTTGAATCGCCAAAGCACCTTGAGCTGGCGCGGGTACAAATTCTGTAGGCTCCAATTCTTCAACATGAAACTCACTTACATCTAAACCCAACCGTTTTATACCAGCCTTAGCCAACATAATCGCATCGTAATTCTCGTCTCTAAGTTTTTGTATCCGCGTTAAAACATTACCACGCAAATCTTCAATTTCTAAATCAGATCGTAACCCCAAAAGTTGTGCTTTTCTCCTGTTGGATGATGTACCCACCATTGCACCCTTTTTTAAGGAGAGTTTCTGCGTTACATCTACACAATCTTTCAAAATAAGCAGATATTCAGTTGCCTCTTCCCTTGGTGGAATTGCGGCAATAGTTAATCCCTCTGGATGAGCGGTAGGTAAATCTTTTAGACAATGAACGGCTAAATCTATTGATCCGCCTAAAAGTTCCTCTTCCAATTCTTTGGTAAAAAAACCTTTTCCTTCTAACTTATCTAATCGTAAATTTAGAATTTTATCGCCTTGGGTTTTGATTATTTTAATCTCTGCCTCAATACCAATCAATGCCAATTCATCTTTAATGTGGTTGGCTTGCCATAATGCCAGTTCGCTACCGCGGGTTCCGATGGTTAATTTTTTCACTGTAAGCTTTTAATGATTAGCAAATTTAATGTAAATACTGTTGAAACGCTAAAATGTTTAAAAATGAGACAGTGAGGTTACAAAAAGAGGAAATTTCAACACCTAACTCAAATAACATTATGCTGTATTTTAATATACACTACCCAAAAACTAAAAAACCCCAAAATTACTTAAGGGGTTTCTCGTATTTTATTGATATTGAATATAAATCGGCTTAGGCTTTAGCTTAAGCAGTTCTTCTGGCGTCATTAATCGGTTTGGCGCTTTCTTTAAATCATTCTTATAAAACAATTTAAAGCCTGTAAATTGCACAGGCTCACCCTGTATAAAGTGACGGTAGGTACCTAATTTCAAATCTGGTTCGCCCCATCCATCCATGTGCATTACAATTTGTACTTCTGGTCTTAATTTTATGTTTTTATAATTGGTTACCATTTTTTTAGTAAAACGATGTACCACAAATATTTTTGGAGGCAAATTGTATTTTTTAACCATATCAGCCAAATACTGCGTTACGTAATTAACATCTGCAGCATCATAAGTCCCTATTTTTTTCCCTGGCAAAGTACCATCTTTCATAGAAAATTCTGGATCTATACCCAAGTGAACGTAAGGTAATTCCAAATATTTTTCTATATGTGGCAATTCTGCTTTTATAGTACTCAATGCAACTTGCAAATCTAAAAACACGATAGTTCCGGGTCTCATTTTTGCAATTGCAAGTACCGAATCTATTTGCTTGTTTGCCATCCTGTTGATGTATTTACCATCTTTACCAGGCGTACCGCTTGCTACCGCAGCAATATAATGTAACCCTGCTTGAACAGGTGTAGATGGATCTGCTTTTTCCCAATGTTTAATTTCTGCATTTAAACGTTGCCACATTTCTTTAGGCGCATACTCGCCCAAAGCACCCATTTTTTTTGAATGTAAGTTACCGTAATAAACTACAACACGTTTAAAAGGCAAAATCGCACCTGCAAGTGGATAAACATTACTTTTAACTGGCCATCTTCCGGTGGTATCTCCATTGGCCAATTTCACCATCAAAGAATCGTATAATTTGTGATCAACTGGCTTCATTGTGTTTTCAACAGCAACTTCTTTTTTAGTTGTATCGGTTGAAGAGTTTTTAGCGCCAGCTCCTTTGCCGTTTGATTGGCAGTTGGCGAAAAGCGTAATCGCAGCGAAGCCAAGAATTAATGTGCCTGCTATTTGTGGTAATTTCATAGATGATTTTATTGATTAAAGTTTTAGCCAGTTTTTCCGAATCTGTAGGCTATGAAAGTAGAACAGAAAACTGAGAGTTCAAAATAAAGTAATTAACATTTATACATTGCAGAATTTCCCAAAAACACCTAACGGAAGTTTAATGCCCGAAGTTGCCTGTAAGTAAAGTTCTCCTGTTTCCAAATTTGCTACTGATGGGAACGAAGTGCGAATTAAATTCTCTACAATTACCGAAGAAAAGCCTAAAGAATAGGTATTAAGAATTAAGAAATGTTCCTTTTCATCCAAAAGCTGTACCACATCTTGCATCATTTCTTGAATATGGTCTTCCAATTTCCATTTTTCGCCATTTGGACCATGGCCATAAGCGGGCGGATCTAAAATAATACCGTTGTATTTTTTACCTCTTTTAAATTCCTTTTTCACGAATTTCAAAGCATCTTCTACCATCCACCTGGTATTTTTAAGTCCAGAAAGCTCTTGATTTTCATTCGCCCAAGTAATTACCTGCTTTATCGAATCAACATGCGTAGTTTCTGCACCTGCTGCATTTGCAATTAATGATGCAGCGCCTGTGTATGCGAAAAGATTTAAGACCTTTGGCTGTGGCGTTTTAAATTTTTTAATAGATGAAGATATAAAATCCCAGTTTACGGCTTGCTCCGGAAATACCCCAACATGTTTAAACGAAGTTAACGCCAAGCGAAGTTTTATCGCCACATCATCATTTTTATAATCGATATGCCAACGATCAGGAATGGTTTGGTTTTTTTTAACCCATTCGCCAGAAGTTGCAGAACGACCTCTAAAGGTAATATTCGCGATCTTTTTCCACTCTTGCTCCGATAAGGTTTTTTTCCAAACCGCTTGAGGCTCCGGACGGATTAATATCGCTGTGCCGAAGCGTTCTAATTTTTCAAAATCCCCACAATCAATCAGTTCATAATCTTTCCAATGGGTTGGGGCCAATAATTGTATCATGTATTAAAATAACTTTAAATTAGGATAGTTTTTTGTGTATTGATCGTCGGTTATTAATGTTAAATCATCGGCAATTGCTTGCGAGATAATTACTCTATCAAAAGGATCTTTGTGGATTAATGGTAGCGTTAGATAAATTTCAAAATCACGTTTTCTTGGATGAATGATTTTAATATTATAATTTTCAAGCAAATAATAAATTGATTCGATATTATCTCTTAATTTAAGTTTGCCAATATTCATTTTAATAACTATCTCCCATATACTAACTACACTAATATATTTTTCTGATTTAGGATTGTTAATAACATTAACTGTTTCCTTTGATATTTGTAAATCACCATTAATAAAAAATAGAAATATATGAGTATCTAGCAAAAAACGCATCACATATATTCCTTTAAATCATCTAATGGCTCATTAAAATCATCAGCTATGTAAAGTATTAAACCTTCTGCAGCTCCATATAAACTTTTCGGCTCTTCAACACTATTTATTTTGTTTTCTGCAGTGTTACATGCTTTTTCGACATGCTTCGCTTTCAAAAAATCGATGAAATTTTCAACCTCATTTACCATATTTTTTGGTAAGGTTTCTAGTTTATCAATAATATTTTTTGTTGCAGTCGTCATAATCAAATATACTAATTTTCTTAAAATTTATCTTTCGCAGCTTTCATAAATCGGCTCGCAAAAACAAAATCATTAAGTTCTTTAATATCGGTATGAGCAATTTCCTTGTTACTTCCTTCCCAGAATTTTTTACCCTCGTGCAAAAATAAAATATAATCGCCAATACCCATAACCGAGTTCATATCGTGTGTAACCACAATTGTAGTTGTTTTATATTCCTCAGTAATTTCTTTAATCAACTCATCAATTACAATCGATGTTTTTGGGTCTAAGCCCGAGTTTGGCTCATCGCAGAACAAATATTTTGGATTCATTGAAATTGCGCGGGCAATACCTACACGTTTCATCATGCCACCCGAAAGCTCTGCTGGAAATAGTTTATTCGTATTTTCTAAATTTACACGCTTTAAGCAAAAATTTACCCGCTCCAGTTTTTCTTCTTTAGATTGCTCGGTAAACATATTTAGCGGAAACATAATGTTTTCCTCCACGGTCATGCTATCAAACAACGCCGAACCTTGAAAAAGCATTCCGATTTCCTTACGAATATCGATTCGCTCTCCATAATCCATTGTGGTAAATTCTCTTTCATCGTAAGAAACCAGTCCGTTATCTGGTTTTTGTAAGCCAACCATGCATTTTAACAAAGTTGATTTTCCAGAACCTGATGCGCCGATAATTAGATTGGTTACCCCAGCCTCAAACTTTGCCGAAATCCCCATCAAAACGTCATTATCTCCGAACGACTTATCAATATCTTTTACTTCAATCATTATAATAAAAGTTGAGTTACTAAATAATCACAAACCAAAATAGATATACAGCTAATTACAACCGCTCTTGTACTGGCCTGAGAAACTTCTAAAGCACCACCACGAACATAAAAACCTTCGTACGCAGGCACTGATGTTATAATGAAACCGAAAACGAATGCTTTAACTAAAGCTACAACAATCGTATATGGGTTAAAATCGGTGGTAATGCCTTGCATATATTCTGCAGGTGTAACCGCGCCCGATAGCGAACCACCTAAATAACCACCTGTAATACTCAAAAACATAGAAATAATAACCAAAATTGGCACCATGGTAATGCCCGAAATAATTTTTGGTAAAATTAAATAACCTGGGGCGTTAATGCCCATAATCTCTAATGCATCAATTTGTTCGGTAACCCGCATCGAACCAATTTCAGAAGAAATTGCCGAACCAATTTTACCCGCCAAAACAATGGCACTTATGGTTGGGCTAAGCTCCAAAATACTCGAATCTCGGTTAACAGAACCAATAATCGTTTTTGGAATAAAATCACTCACCAACTGGAAAGCAATTTGCAAAGTCATAACCGCCCCAATAAAAGTAGAAATTATGGCTATAAGCCCCAAAGAGCCTACGCCAACATAATCCATTTGTTTGGATATTTCTTTTAAATATATCTTAAATTTTTCCGGCTTTCTAAATACAGACTTTAGGAGCAGGATGTATCTGCCGAAATTGGTAAAGTTCATTCTTATTATTTTGATTGATTAAATGACTAATCTTTAATATACAAAGAAACAACAAAAAAGTTGTTCCATTTTGTTAATTATAAAAATATTCTCGCTTTTAATTATTATTATGGTTTTTTGTTTACAATTATTAACACACCAATTAAATGAAAGCAGTAATTACAGGCGCCACCAAAGGCATTGGGAAAGCGATTACAATTAAACTTTGCGAAGCAGGTTATGATGTAGTTCTTATAGCCAGAAATTTAGAAGAACTAACCAAGCTTCGCGATGAATTATCGAGCAGCGGTAGCAAGGTGCAAATTTATGCGACAGACTGCGCCATAAAAGAAGATGTGTATGAATTTATAAATATCGCCGAAAAAGGTTTTGGATTTGTAGATGTTTTAGTAAACAACGTAGGTGTATTTTTACCGGGCAGCATGCTTGATGAAGATGATGAAACATTTGAAAAACAGCAAAATATAAATATAAACGCTACTTATTATTTTAGTAAGTTTTTTGGTAAAAAAATGCGAGAAGCGAATAAAGGGCACATATTTAATATATGTTCTATTGCCAGCAAAGCGCCTGTAAAAGATGGTGGAAGTTATAGTGTAACAAAAGCGGCTATGTTAAGTCTTAATGATGTACTTAGGCAGGAACTAGCGCCTTACAATGTTAAAGTTACTGCATTTTTGCCAGGTTCTACAAAAACTTCATCATGGGAAGGAACAACAATACCAGATGAAAAATTTGTACAGCCAGAAGATATTGCAGCAACATTATTTACGATTTTAAATTTAAGTAAAGGGGTGAATGTTGATGAGGTACAAATTACACCTCTAAATTTTTAAAAATGGATATTACAATGGAAAAGAAACTTTTTAGAAACGAACACGATAAAATGATTGCTGGTGTAGCCAGCGGACTTGCAGCATATATGCAGGTTGATGTAACTATAATTAGGTTGCTGTTTGTAATATCGGTGCCGTTTTTAGCAGGCGCTGGATTAATTGCTTATGTTGTGATGTGGATTATTGTGCCCGTTAATAACGATCCTGCAGCAAGGTTTTCGAAGTTTAACGAATACTTTCAAAATAATAATTTTAATACGCCACCTTTCGAAAGTGGCCAAAGCAACCCGAATTGGACACAACCTGTAAACGATAGCGCAACAAAAACACCGTTTGAAACGCAACCAAATTTTAACCTAAAAAAGCCTAACGATGCTGGAAAAACAACCATTGGTTTACTATTGGTGGTGATAGGCTGTTTTCTACTGATGAAGCAGTTGGACTTTATCCCCGATTGGTTTAGATTTCGAAATTTTTGGCCAGTGATTTTTATTGCGCTAGGTATTAGTGTAATCGCTAAATCGAAAAGAAAAAACGAATGGAAGGAATGGCATAACCTGCACGATAATACGCCACCTACAACGGAGACTTTCAATCAACCCACCACCATGGACGAAAATACAAATGAAAAAGATTCAAATTTAAATAATCCTCAAGCTTAAAAACATGAAAATAGACAGATTAATTTGGGGAATAGTTTTATTATTTATTGGCGTAGTGTTGCTTTTGGATAACTTTAACGTTATTAACTTCTACTGGAGAAATGTATGGGAATTTTGGCCAGTATTTTTGATAATTGCAGGAATAAACATATTATTTAAACGCAACAATTCTCAAACAGGAAGTATCATTTCGCTTGGCGTTTTAGTACTTGCATTGGGTTTTCTCTTCTACAAAGGGCAGCAAGAACCAAAGAATAAGTCGTGGTGGAGTAGCCATAAAGACAGTATAATTACTTATAAAGATGATGAGAACGACGAAGATAGCTTAAAAAAAGTAGATTTAAAACAGCCTTTTACAGTTGCAGATAGTACGAAGAAAGTGATTTTAAATATTTCTGGCGGTGGACTTTCGTTTAACTTAAATGGCGAAACTAACGATTTGATTAATGCTGACATTGAGCAAAAAGGAACAACATTTACTTTAGATAAAGAGGTTACCGATAGTGCTACAGTATTAACACTAAAAATGCCAAGTAAAAAAAGTTCGTGGAATTTTGGTAGTGACGGAAATGACATTAACCTAAAGTTAAATAAGGTTCCACTTTGGGATATAAACATGAAACTGGGTGCAGGCGAAGCCGATTTTGATTTATCGCAGTACAAAGTTCGCACGTTTAATTTTAATGGTGGCGCAGCAAGCTTAGAACTTAAATTTGGAGATTTATTGCCAATTACAGACGTTAATGTAAAATCGGGAGTGGCAAGTGTTGAGATTAATATTCCAAAAAACTCTGGTTGCCGGATTATTTCTAAAACAGGATTATCATCCAAAAGCTTTGATGGCTTCGACAAAATAAATGCAACCACATCAGAAACACCAAATTATGCGACATCAAAAAATAAAATTTTTATAAATCTTGATGGCGGTTTAAGTAGTTTTGAAGTGAATAGATATTAAAAAGGTTGAAGATTTAGGGGCAGAAGGTTAAAGGCTTTACTTCTTCAACTTACTATTTAGAACGTAAAACTTTATGAATTATACAGTAGTTGTAAATGGCAAATCTCAAGGCCCATATACTTTAACCGAATTAGAAGGTTTAAACATTACGCCCGATACCTTTGTTCGAAAACCGGGCATGGACGATTATAAAGAAGCTCACGAGATTGAAGAATTGCGTGAGCTTTTTGGCTTTACCCATCAAAAAACAGCACCGCAATATTTTGCAGGTTTCGATTTACGATTACTGGCTTCCGTTATAGATCACTTTATTATATTTACCACTGTTGCGGTAATTACTTTATCGAGTTTTATTTTTATCGATGCGCAGACACAACGGTTAATCGTTTTCTTATTGCCTCTACCTTTCATCGGCATCATAAAACTGATATATGGCAGTATAGCAGAATCAAGCATAAAACAAGCAACTTTAGGCAAAAGACTTGTTGGCATAAAGGTTAGTGATTTGATCGGTAATAGAATATCATTTAAAAAATCATTAGCCAGAAATTTCACAAAAATACTATCATTTCTTCCATTTTGTTTTGGCTATTTCTATAGCTTTTTAAACTCAAAAAAACAATGCTGGCACGATATGATTACTAATACATTGGTTATAAAAGATAGATTGGTATAAACTTAAATTGATGTTGGTTTTAAAAGGATCAGCTTTTACCGATCATCTTATTGCAGTTGCTTTTTAGATACTATTTGTTAACTCAATAAAGCAGACCTAACATCCATAACGGAATTTTATTCCCAATTCCAACTTGTATATTTTGCTTTATTTTCATGCCAAAATAACAAAAAATTGCTATAAATTTATAGCAAAACTACGGTTTATTCAATTGTAGCGTTACAATTTTGAAACAATTTAACAATCCAACAATATAACATTCAAAACCTTTAGCATATCTTTGCTTATCATGGAAAATATATCGGCAAAGCATAAATTAAAAGGAGGATATTGTAATAGTTTAACGCAATATTCTAGGTATTTAACGCGTGAAGTAAACATTGGAGATATCGCTTTGGGTGGTTTAAATCCAATCCGCATCCAATCTATGACGACCACCGACACCATGGACACCATCGGTACAGTGGAACAAACCATTAGAATGGTAGAGTCGGGCTGTGAATATGTTCGTATTACTGCGCCAAGCATTAAAGAGGCCGAAAATTTAGCCAATATTAAGAAAGAACTTCGCAACCGCGGATACAACGTTCCATTAATTGCGGATATTCATTTTACGCCAAATGCTGCAGAAATGGCCGCAAGAATTGTAGAAAAAGTACGTGTAAATCCTGGTAATTATGCCGATAAAAAGAAATTCGAAAATATAGAATATACCCAAAACTCTTACAATTCAGAGTTGGAAAGGATTAACAAGAAGTTTCTTCCGTTAGTAAAAATCTGCAAAGAATATGGCACAGCAATGCGTATTGGCACTAATCATGGTTCTCTTTCGGATAGGATAATGAGCCATTATGGCGATACACCGAGAGGAATGGTTGAATCGGCCATGGAGTTTATCCGCATGTGCGAGGCAGAAAATTACTACAATTTGGTAATTTCGATGAAAGCCAGTAACACGCAGGTTATGGTACAAGCGTACAGACTTTTGGTAGAAACCATGACTAATGAAGGCATGAATTATCCGCTCCATTTAGGCGTTACCGAAGCTGGCGATGGCGAAGATGGTCGTATAAAATCGGCTGTTGGCATTGGTACTTTATTGGAAGATGGTTTAGGCGATACCATTCGTGTTTCGTTAACAGAAGACCCCGAGTTTGAAGCGCCAGTTGCTAAAGCTTTGGCAGATCGGTACCAGAAAGCAGAAAGCTTAAAGCTGAAAGACCAAAGCATTGTTTCAATCTGTCATCCTGAGCCTGTCGAAGGACAACCTCGAACTTACTCACCTTACCAATATAGTCGTAGAATTACGAATCCTGTACAGCATATTGGTGGTCATTTTCACCCAGTGGTGATGATTGATGTATCGAAAGAAAACTTAAAAGACCCTTATTTTTTAAGTGCAGTTGGTTATAATTATAGTGCTGGTTTAGATAAATATAGCCTTGCAGACCAAGCTTGTGATATTGCTTTTATGGGCGATAATTTACCTTCATTCTCTTTCCCAGGGAATTTAAAACAAGTTTACAACTATAAAACGTGGTTGGGCTTAAGAGATAAAAAGAATTGTCATCCACTTTATACTTTTGAAGAATTTGACACAGCCGAGGTAAAAGATGAAGCTATAAATTTTGTAGAAATTGATGCTACACAATTTGATACCTCAGCAATTCAAAAATTTAACAATACAACAATTTTAATACTCAAAACTTCGGCGTCTCACGGAATGGCACAACAAAGGGCGTTTTTTATCGCGCTGCAAGAGAAAAATATACAGATTCCAGTAATCATTAAAAGAACTTACGAAAATTTAGATGCTGATAACTTAACTTTATACGCTGCCACAGATATTGGTGCACTTTTTACTGATGGTTTTGGAGATGGGATTTGGATAGATGCTAAAGATCAAAATTTAGCTTTGTTAATTTCTACAAGTTTCGGTATTTTACAGGCAACACGTACTCGAATTAGCAAAACGGAATATATTTCTTGTCCGAGTTGTGGCCGAACACTTTTCGATTTGCAAGAAACCACACAATTAATCCGTTCACGTACCGATCATCTAAAAGGGCTAAAAATTGGCATAATGGGTTGCATTGTGAACGGGCCCGGCGAAATGGCCGATGCTGATTACGGTTATGTGGGTACAGGACCCGATAAAATTACGCTTTACCGTGGACAAGAAGTGGTTAAGAAAAATGTTAAAACAGCTTTAGCTTTAGATGAGTTAATTAATATTATAAAAGGTGATGGAAATTGGGTGGAGAAAGAGTTGAATTAGCTTTTGACTTTTTTCGTCTGTCGTTTTTCGTTCATTAACGTAGGAACTAAACTCCCCAAGCCGTAATTATAACTTTTCGGTTTCCGCCATAATTTCTATGTTCGCATAAATAAATTCCTTGCCATGTACCAAAAGCAGGTTTGCCGTTGCTTATTGGAATTAAAACCGATGCCCCAAGTAATGAGGCTTTTAAATGTGCCGGCATATCATCTGATTCTTCATAATCGTGTTCATAGTCAGGATCATTTTCTGGCACAGCTTTATTAAACCACATTTCGAAATCTTTACGCACCGTTGGATCAGCATTTTCATTTACGGTAAGCGAGGCGGAAGTGTGTTGGATGAAAACTTGCATCATTCCCGTTTTTAAATTCCTAATTTCTGGAAAAGCATTTAGAATTTCATCAGTAATTAAATGAAAACCCCTACTTCGTGCTTTAAGATTTATATTTTTTTGAAGTATTTGCATGTAAGATCAATAATTTAGTCAGTTATTTTTTAACATCGATAAATACAAACATTGCCCTAATTTAATCAAAATAAAAGCTGTAGAAACTTAAATTTCATAAAATTATTCTTCTTCCAAAAACCTCAAACATTTCTCGCAAACTTTAAACAGCAATGGAGGCAATGTATTTGCAATAAATGGATGCGAAGCTCCGTAAACATGATTTGCGCCTTCTATTTTAACCAATCGACTATTTGGGTCTGCATCGGCCAATTTCTGAGCATGCTCAAAAGGTACATTCACATCCTCATCACCCTGTATAATTAACCAAGGTACATTAATCCGCTTTGCGGCACTTAAAATATTTAGTGTTTCTTTATTATTTTGAAAATCTTCTAACAAAGTTTTATTCAATGGCATCTGCTCTTTTGTACGTGCGTTGGTTACATATATTTTGCCAGTATTTAACCAATCGGCCTCCTGTTCTTTCTTCCATAAACTACTAAAATCCGAAATGGCACTCCAAGTAATCAGCTTTTTAATCCGCAAATCAAATCCAGCTTCTACAATAGAAACGCCACCACCCCTACTGTGCCCGATTAAATTTATAGGCATCTCCTTACCGTACGCTTTTTCGATAAAATCGAGCACTGCATTTAAATCAAATAGTTCTTTAGAAATCGTGTTGTTTGCAAAAGACTCAAAATCAGTAACATCTGTTGGGTGATCGGTAGGAACGCCTCCGTGCGAAAAATTAAATTTTATGTACCGATAACCATTACTTGCAAAGTAATTTGCCACAAAATTGTGTGCGCCCCAATCTTTAAAGCCTTTAAAACCATGCACGAAAAGTAAAATTGGCAGATTTGATTTTCGTTCATCAAAAGTTACATCGCCAATAATTAATTTACCATCTGCACCAAAAAGGCTAAATTCGTTTTGCTTAATCATAATTTATAGAAATTGTTATTCATAATATAGACTTTATAAATAGCGTTTTGTTGTGAAGTTTATTGTTTGGCCAAGTAAAACTAACCAGCTTACTAGGCAAATGCTTTTAAACATTTTTGCTAAAGCCAACGGCATTTTTATTAGATAACCGTCGGTTAAAACCGAAAGCAGTGCAACAACTAATAGCTCTTCGCCTCAAAACTGATAGCCCTTCTCCAGCAAAAGGATGATATAAAATATGAAACGGGCGTTAGAAAAACATGTAGGAACAAATTATCTTCTTTCAAAGCAAAAATTTCAGTGCCACCTTCAATTTCTATTCAAATGAAAAGGATTGGCGTAAATTCTACTTTGCTTTCTTGGTATAAAGCCAAGCCCAAAAAATCAATATGGCTTGAATTGGCAAGCGGATCCAAGCTATAAATGGCGTAATTTCTTTTTCGCCCATCATAAAGGGAGCCTTCTGAATCATATCGATATGAACCGGCAAAAATGCCAAGAGCATCAAAATAATTAACCAAGCAGCAAATACTCTCGTTTTTCTCAATAGCAGCCCTAAACCCAATAAAATTTCAATTACGCCAGATAAATACACCATAGATAGATGAAAGGGAATCCAACTGGGCATTATGGCTAAATAAGCAGGTGTGGCCCTAAAATGATTTATACCAGCCATTACATAAAAAACGCTGTAAATAATAAGGAAAACCTTAAAAATGGTATTTTGAGTTTTAATTTTCATAACTTTATTTATAGCACATTAAACATTGTAGTTGTATTCACGGTTATTTAAAACCGTTCTAAATTAGTGTAAATTACAGGTTAATGACAGTGGGGCACGTCCACATTGTTACTTTTGTGTCCCGATAATAGATAACAAACAAAGCACATTGGAATATTTAAAAGTTATAGCTTTTACGCATCACCAGATTGACCTAAAATCGTTAGGTAAGTTAGTTATTTGTGACGAAAGTTTGGATGATAGACTGAAAAATATTCAATCACTTCTTCCTGTAAGCGAGATTTTTTATATTGGAACCTGTAACCGGGTAGAATTCGTATTTCTCACAAAAGAGAAAACAGACAAAGCGTTTGTTACTAATTTTTTAAGGGCCTTAAACACAGGTTTACCAGAAGAATTTTTAGAACGTTTTCTTGATCAAGTATCTGTTTACGAAAATGAACAGGCTTTTAATCATTTATTGAGAACATCTTGCTCTTTAGAGAGCTTAATTGTTGGCGAAAAACAAATTCTAGCACAATTACGCAAAGCTTATGAAAACTGTAGAGATGCAGGTTTTACAGGTGATTATATGCGTATGATTATGGACAGGGTTGTTAAAACTGCTAAAGAGGTTTATACGCAAACCAACATTTCAAAAAACCCTGTATCGGTAGTTTCTTTGGCTTACCGCAAGTTAAAAGAATTAAATATGTGTAGCAATTCACGTATTTTGATTATTGGCGCTGGAGAAACTAACCAAAATATTGCCAAATATTTAAACAAACATAAATATTCTAATTTTTCTATTTTTAACCGCACGCTATCAAAAGCTGAAGTTTTAGCCAAAGATTTGAATGGAAAAGCTTACAATTTAGAAGAATTAGCAACTTTTAAAGATGGTTTCGATGTAATTATAACTTGTACTGGTTCTACTACGCCAATTATAACCGAAGAGTTGTATAACAGTTTGTTAAACGGCGAGACAGGAAAAAAAGTTATTGTTGATTTGGCCATCCCGAATGATGTTGACCCTGCTGTTGTGCACAATAATCTTATTCACTATATCGAGGTAGAATCTTTAAAAGAAATTGCCCGTAAAAATATACAAGAGCGCTACGATGAATTGGTACACGCCGAGGAAATTATAGATAATAATATTGCAGAATTTTTTACTGTGTTAAAGCAACGCCGTATCGAAATTGCAATGCGGGAAGTACCTAGGAAAATTAAAGAAATCAAAAATAAGGCAATCAACGCTGTTTTTGCAGAAGAAATTAGTCATTTAGATGATGCCTCTCGTGATGTTTTGGAACGTGTAATGAATTACATGGAAAAAAAATGTATTGGCGTGCCGATGATTATGGCCAAAGAAATTTTGGTTAAAGAATCAAATTAGCAATCGGGGTAATAATTAGTTATACTTTGGTTAGCCCCGTTGCACACTAAAGTATTCGTGTAATACAGATCGATCAGTAGATAAATATTTAAACCTGTCCTTATTACAACAAATAATCTATTAAAAACTTTTATTTATCAGCAGATAAATAAATGATCCATTACTTTTTATAAAATTTCGAATACATAGTCATTGTTCAGTCAACGAGCAAATCCCCACACATATTAGAGTATTCATCCGACGACTTTAAACAAAGCAACTTAATACTTTTAATTTTCGTTCAGTCAACGGATAAATATATACGCTTTGCACGTTTAATCGGATGACCCGTTTTGTACCAGTAGTCATCTGACGAATACCACTCTTTTTTTACAATAATTTAGATAAACTACTACTTAATCATACAGATAAGTTGATGTATTGTAATTTTTATTACGTGATTTAAATTTACATAACAAAATAAATGATATAAACTTACGGTTGCCCCTAAAGATTAAAACTTATGATTTTATACTTTCGCCGATGTTATTAAAATACATTTGAAAACATAAATTAACTAAAATTTTAATCATAAAAATTTGAAAAAGACAATTTTAACACTCTCCCTTCTATTGCTAATTTATACATGTTACAGTCAAAAAATTTATCAATGTGGTGCGTTTAGTGAGCAAAGTTTAAGACCTGGTTCTATCAAACTAAAAGGAAAACTAATAGATAAATATTTTAATAAGGGCTTTTATTGGTTTACTGTATTAGAGAATAAAACAACTTATAAAATAATCATGGCAGATAATGATCAATTTAAAAATTGTAAAATAGACAGCATCATAAATCTCGAGGCATGCTTTGAAATTTCATCTAATAAATGGAAGAAAAAAACCGACTAAAAAACCGTTAGGGCGAATGGCAACTACCGCTCTATTTCTTACATATTAGTTAGATAAATTAAAGGATAATTCGTGAGAAATTTATTTTGATTTTGGCCAAATAGATTTTTCAAATTTGTTGTTGGATGAATATCTGCGCTTTGGTTAGATTCATCCAATGACTTCATTTTGGGCAAAGAAATTTTTGTTAAAGAATCAAATTAGTAATTGGAGCATGGGGAGTGTAACTTGAACTGTGTCATTATCTAAATTAATGCTTCTCAGGAGCTACTGTTTTCTTTCAGTATTCGCTCACCAAATTTAATATAAAGTTGTGAAAATGCCAAGCCCCAATTATGGATCGG
>NZ_SJCY01000008.1 GCF_004354365.1 Pedobacter changchengzhani | reverse complement strand
TAGAAAAGATAAAACAACGATTGAGAGACTGTAAATTGGAATTAAACCAAGAGAAGTCGAAAATCGTTTATTGTCGCAATAATCAAAAACGTCAACCCCCCTTCAAAGTAAGGTATCAAAAGTTCGATTTTTTGGGCTACACCTTTAAGCCAAGAATTATCAAAGAGCGAGGGAAAATCAGATTAGGTTTTTCACCCGCCATGAGCCAAAAGAGTAGGAGTAGGATAGCCAAAGAACTAAATAAGATGAATTTTCATCGTTGGGTTCAATTCCCGTTAAGTAAAATTGCGGAACTGTTGAAGCTCAAAATCCGAGGTTGGATAAATTACTATGGCAAATTCCGAATGAGCGAAATGCGCAAACTTTTTCGAGTTCTGCATACACGCTTAACCAAATGGATACGCAATAAATACCGTCGATTTAGGAAGAAACCTTGGTATGTAGGTTATAAATACCTACAAAAATTATCAAAAGACTATCCAAATCTCTTCGAACATTGGCATTACGAAGGCTTCAGACCTTAAAAGACTTGAATTATGAAGAGCCGTATGATGCGAGAGTATCACGTACGGTTCTGTGAGAGGTTTAGGGGTGAAATTCCCCTTTACCTACTCGATTTTCTTTCCATCGTCAAGTTTGTATAAAATTATTCCGATTAATGCTCCGCTCAGAAGTCCACCAATATGTGCTGCATTGTCAATTCCACCTGTCAAGCCCCAAAGTAAATTTATACCAACATAAATACCTATCATAATTAGTATTCCTTTCTTACCACCTTCGGGAAATGCTTTTGTTAAAAGCAGTCCAAGTATTGCACCGTAAAGTCCGAATATTGCACCTGATGCACCAACACTTATTGTGTTAGGATACCACCAAATGCTTGCAAGACTTCCGCAAAGTCCAGATAAAATATATAAGATGAAATACTTTTTCCGTCCGATTAGTGGCTCTACAAAGATTGCCGCAATGACAAGTCCTGAAATGTTTAAAATCAAGTGCATTATACCACCGTGTAAAAACATACTTGTAAATAGTCGCCACCATTCTCCACCAGTTGTTTCAAATCTTCTATTTGCACCCCATTGAAGCAACTCCATCCCATTTGGTGATATTATATGAATACCAGAGAAAACCATTAATAAAAAGACAAGAATATTTAAGTCTAAAATTATTGAAGTTGCAAAATGGTCGCCTTTTGGAACAAGATAGTTTAGCATATCTACAAGGTCATCTTGTTTTGGTTTCTTTCCTGACAAAAATCGCTTGCGTTCGCTATCGCTAAATCCTGGGAATAATAGAGAGAATAGTAAAACACCAAACCCAATTCCAAACGAACCGAAAATCCAAGCCAACTTATTTCCGTTTCTGCTTTCATAAGTTTCTTGAATAGGTTCAAGAACTATAAAACTTTCGTCTGTCTGTTGCTTTGTTCTTGCTTCAATTGCTTTCAAAAAATTTATTCTGTCGTCTGATTTTGGTTTTCGTTCAAAGTGGTCTAAAGAATAAAAGTTATAGTTGTTCATCTTTTGAATACACTCGTCATAAAACTCTTTATACTTTCTGTCCTTTTCCTCGTTGCTGATTTTATTACTGATTTGCTCTTTGTATTTTACACCATACCAATGCTTCGGAATGTCAGTAATGTGTTCTGATGTGTCGGCAATAATTGGTGTTACAAAGAAGATGTCAAAATTTAGATATTGATTATATTTTCCACTTGTCCTAAAGTCAGTGTATGTTCCACCAAAGTATGTAGCAACTGAAAAATTTGTTAGTCTGTAGTAACGGGCTTTCTCAACTTTGTCAATTTCTTTTATGCTTGAAAGGGTTTCAAGTTTTCCTGTTGCAGTTGTTAGGTAAGCTTGTGAAACAAAAAGCATTGCGGTCATAACTCCCCAAGAAATAATTTGAAAGAAAAATCTTGCCTTGTCAGTATCGCCCTTTTTAACTGTTAATACTCGAAAACGCTGTCTAAGCCATAGTGTAATTGGAATCCAAGGAAAGATTAGCGGTAACCATAAAACCCAAATTTCTTCTTTGATGTCAAGCAGAGAAAACTGAATACAAAGCAACCACCTTAAAAATGCAAGTCCGAAAACTGTCCCAAATGTAACAGCTAAAAATGTCGGAAGAATGTGTTTTAGTTTTGAAATATATGTTTCCAATGTCCTGTCGTTGTTGTTTTTTGGGTCGTCCTAAAATGGCATATAACTTGTATATAGGTATGATCTTATCATACTTATACAACCAAATTTGGGTGTATTGGTCTAACAATCATCATACAATATTATTTAAAAATATCAAAAAATCGTTATAAATAATTAGATATTTTTTTTGTATATAGAATGTTTTTGGTTGTTACGCTACATATACATTGCAATAGTAAAAAGCAAAAAAAGCTTTCATTTTTTTGTCGAAATACTTAACTAATTCTAACATAAGCAGTTTATTTAGTTTTTCTAAAGCGAGCGTTCAGTTTGTAATATATTTAAAATTTAAGAAGGTATAATTTTACTGTTTTTTTATTAGTCACAAGCGAGACGCTTGCGCCAGATTTAGTATTACGCTCAACTTAAACAAAACTATTGGTAAATTTAATTTTTATGCCCAACTGAAAATTTTGTATCGTTTTAAAAATCTCAATTAACGTAACTTTTTCTATCTTAGTTAGCGATCCTATTTCAATCAAATTATTTGCTTCTACATGGTTTTTTATAATTAGTTGCGCTTGCCATTTTAATCTTAAAGCCATTAAATAATAGTAAGATTGCATCAGTTCGGTAAATTGCTGTTCGGTAAAAATACCCAAATCTCTAAGCGCTTTTAAGCGCTCGCCAGTATTTTCTTTCTGAAAAATTCTATTCTGCAAAGCATAAACACGAACCAAATCTACAATAGGCGTCATAGCTTTTTTTATGTCGAAAACCTCTTTACTATTTACGGTTTGGGTTTTAATATTTTTGAAATAGGTTAATGGCATTTCATACTGAAGTGCATTTTTTGCTAAATAAGTATAAAATTTTTCTGCTGGTTTTTTAAGTTCATCATCTACAAAGCCTCTCAAGTTATCCATAATACTCAAATCGCCGTAAATAGCTCTACAATCGAAAAAGGCTGCAAATTTTATGGCTGCTTCGGGCAACGATTCCTCGATCCATTTTTTGTAATTATATTTCCAATGTGCTAAAGAGTGTGTCCAATTTGGGTTAGAAGCCATATAATCGCCCAAACAATAAACAAAACCCACCGTATTTAATTTATCAGAAACTTGCGCCGCAAAATCTAAGAAGTAAGTTCTAACCAAGGCCCTGTTCTCGGCTGGCGTATCTTCGTAAATAATGGCGTTATCTTGATCGGTTTTTAAACTCAACTCTTTCCTACCTTCGCTACCCAACACCATAAAAACAAATTTTGCAGGTGGCGGACCCATCTTTTCAATTACTTCTTCTATAATTTTGTTAGAAATAGTATCTGCAATTGCGGTAACAATTTCATTTACAATTTCGGCATTAATGCCTCGATCGAGTAACTGGGCGACAATATTAGGAACTTTTTGCCACTTAGATTTCAAATCGGCAGTGTTCACAGCAGATTTTACCGATTGTATAAACACCAAAGGCGACTGCGCTTGCTCACTCAGCAATCTATTTCTACTTAAAAAACCGACATATTCACCTGCTTCATCTTGTATGAGTAAATACCTCGATTTACGGCTAAACATCATTAGAATGGCTTCGTACGCGTACGCATTGGTAGAAATAAATACAATATCTTCATCCATTACCTTTTTTATTGGTAATTGATTATTAAACTGTTGGGCGATAACTTTATCTCTTAAAGTAATATCAGTTACAAAACCAGTAAATTTATCTTTATCATTTTTAATAAAAATACAACTGGTTTTATGGTTCGCCATTTTAATTGCCACTTCATAAATGGGCGTATCTTCACTAGTAGAAACAACCGCTTTGTAGGCAATATCTTTAATTTTAGAAGAGTAAATTTGATCGAAGTTTAGGTAATTATCTTCGTTTGATGTTGTTTTACTATAAAGATGTGCGTAATCTTCATCGAGCATTTTTTTTCCAAAATCGGCGGTGTAGAAATTAAAAAAGTCTTCAAAATCTTCGCAAAGCTTTTTGAAATCTCGTCTATGCAGAAAGTAAGTTTTTGTTCCCTTTTTAGCAACAACGGTTTCCAAAGGTTTGCGTTTATTAAAAAGAATTTGAATGCCTCCGTAAGCAGTGCCAGGTTCGTATTGGCTAATATTTTCTTCTTGTGATAAGCCGCTTAAAAAAGCTGTTTCCAAACAACCCTCTGCAACAATTTCTATTCCTTTGAGTTTTTGTCCGCCCAATTCATAAATTACGGTATCTCGCTTGTAAACTACACTTTCTAATAGTCGTGCTAAGTGTGCTAATGTTTCTACAGGTAAATATTTAAAGGGGATATTTGACGAAAGTAATTTTAGTTTATCTTCCATAATAATGAAAATAATGATTTAAAAGTTGAGGGGAAGTGCTTAAAATTAGGCGCTTTAACTTGAGGTGTTGTAAAATCAGGCCGAAATTCATTTTTTGCTAAATATTCATCAACCATCGAGTGATTAAGCGTAATCAAATGAAAGAATATTTTCGCGGTATTTATGGTATCATCCAAAGCATTGTGAAAACCTTTAGGCTCCTCATTAAATAATGATTCGTAAAACTGGTTTAACTTTAATTGATTAATGCTTGGATTTTTAACGTACGGGGTGCTGGCCTTCATGGTGCAAAAAAATGATGAATTTTGCAAAACATCTTTTCTTCCGATTCTAAAAAATTCTGCGTTTAGGATATGAAAATCGAACTCAATAAAATGGCCGATAATAAGGGGTTGGAATTTAGAAAGATCTGCTATAAATTTTAAAAGCACATCTTGTTTATCTTCACCGTTAACTTGAAGAAATTCGTGTGTTATTTTATGAATTTCGATTGATGTTTTCGAAATAGAAAAATTGTCATCCTTTAAATAATGATTTTCCCTTTTAACCTCTGTAAAGTTTTCATCATAAACAATCCATGCAATTTGAACAATATGAGGCCAATTTTTATCGTCTGAATAAGGAAGCCTCCAATTTTTAGGGATGCCAGAAGTTTCTGTATCTATAACGAGGAAAAATTTTGGCAAGTTGAGTTTTTTTGGTTAAATCAATTTTAAGTTTTAGAAAATATCTAATATCCAAATGTAGTTATTTTTGATAGCGCATTAAATTGTATTTGAAAGATTTTTTTTGCTTGCATAAACCAAAGTTTTAAAGATATTTGTTTGGAAAATTATAATTGCTCTATATGCGCCTTAAATTTATTTGTACATCCCTTGCCGTTTTATTGTTTCATGTAGCCTTTTCTCAGCAGAAATTGCTAGATAACTTGTATTTTAAAAAGTTGCCCAATGGCTTAGAAGTGCTTGTAGTGGTTGATAATACTGTGCCAATGGTTACCGTAGAAATGGCTTGTAGAAACGGTTCTTTTACCGAGAATGACGAGTATAATGGATTGAGCCACTTGTATGAGCATTTATTTTTTAAGGCCAATAAAGATTATCCTGATTTTGAAAGTTTTAATACGAGGATGAATGAATTGGATATTAACGCAAACGCCACCACCAGAGAGGAAGTTGTAAATTACTTTTTTACAATGCCTGCAGCTAATTTAAAACCTGGCTTAAGTTTAATGAATTCGGCCATAAGGTTTCCAATATTTAAAGCATCGGATATGGCTTTAGAAAACGAAGTTGTAAACGCAGAATTTACAAGGCACGAATCAGGTGCAGTTTTTGCGCTAATAGAAGCCAATGCCCACCACATGTGGGGTTCAAATTACTCCAGAAAAAATGTGATCGGGAACCATGAAGTTATTTTATCGGCAACGCCAGAAAAGATGGACATCATTAAAAATAAATATTACTGGCCAAATAATTCGGTAATTGTGGTAGCAGGTGATGTTAAACCGGATGAGGCTTTTAATTATGTAGAAAAAACCTTTAGCAGTTGGAAACCTTCAGGTTTTGATCCTTTTGAAAAATGGCCGATACCAGAATTTAAACCTTTAGTTAAAAACGATTATTATTTTGTAGAATCTAATAAAAGTCCGGTGCCGTTTATGCTTTTTAGCTGGCACGGACCTGATACCAGAAACGATGTAAAAGCCACTTATGTTGCCGATGTTTTTTCGTTCATTGTAAATCAAAATGGCTCTAAACTAAGCCAAGCATTGGTTAATAGTGGCTTGGCGCAAAAAGTAAGTTTAAATTATTATACCCAAAAATATACCGGGCCAATCAGTTTAATGGTAAACCCTAATCCGAGTAAAATTAAAGCGTGCTACGAAGAGGTAATGAAGCAGATTTCGCTTTTTGCAACAAAAGATTACGTATCGGATTTGCAGATTGAGCGCGCAAAAAGACTTTTATCTGTTAGTCAGGTAGAGAGCAGAGAAGAAACTGCAGATTATGCGCATTTATTGTCTTTTTGGTGGGCATCTGCCTCAGTAGATTATTACATCCATTACGAAGAAAATTTAAACAAAGTTACCCGCCAAGATTTGTTAGATTACGTTAAAAAATACATTCAAAATAAACCCTATACTGCTGGTTTAATGATGGATAAAAGCGGATTTAACACGGTAAAACCGCAAACTTTTTTCAAATCACTTAATTAAATGCGCTACATGAAACGTTATTTATTGCTCATCAATTTTATATTATTATTTGCAACTGCGCAAGCACAAATTAAAGCCATATCTTTTAATGTAAACGGACTTAAAGTTATTTTGAAACCCACGCAAAAAGAAACAGTGAGTATGTGCATGTTTTTTAGGGGCGGGGTGATGAACTACGAGCCAGAACAGGCAGGGATAGAGCATTTAGCTTTAACGGCAGCCGGTGTTTGTGGTACAAAAAACTATACCGTTACCGATTATCAAGAGCTTGCTGATGAATATGGGATTAGAATAAATGGAGGCGCTACAACCGACTTTGGTTTGCTGAGTATGAACTGCATATCGAAATACTTAGATCAGGGTTGGAAATTATTTTCGGATGCTGTTGCTAATCCTATTTTTGATGAAAATGAATTTGCCACAACTAAAGAGAAATTGTTAACGGGTATTTCACACAGTAAATCAGATCCCGAAACAAGGTTGGATCAACTTACCATGGAAACGCTTTTTAAGGGCACGCAGTACGGAGTTAACCCACTTGGCGATATAATTACAGTAAGTGGTTTCACTGCCGATAGTGTAAAAAAGTATTACCACAACCAATTATTAAACAAAAATAGAATGTTTTTGGTGGTTGCGGGGAAAATTACAAAAGAAGAATTAGAAAAAAAGATAGTAGAATCTTTTAAGAATTTGCCCAAGAAGCCTTACACCGCGCCGGTTTATGAGCAAAATGAAATTGTAGGACAAACTGTTTTTTCAGAGCCTCGAAATATTGCAACCAATTATATCAGTGTTGTTTTTAATGCACCAGTAATGAGCAGTGCTGATTATCACTCTTTTGTGTTATTGGTTAATGTGTTGAGCGGAAGTTTGAGTTATGAATTGAGAACAAAGCAGGGTTTATCTTATGATCCCGGTGCAAAAGTAATCGACATACAAAAACCTTACACATCATTATTTGTAAGTTCTACACAGCCTGGAAAAGCATTAAAAGCAATGTTTGGTGTGTTTGATGATGTTGGTAAAGCACATTACAACCAAAAATATTTAGATGCGCTTAAAAAAGATCATCGAGATAAATCCTATCGCAACCAGGAAAGTGCAAATGCTATTGTAGCAAATTTAGGTAAAGCCGAAATTTTAGGCGATTACAAAATGGAAGAGAATATGGTAGAAAATTTTAATAAAGTTACTTTAAAGGATATGAATGATGTTTATACAAAGTACTTTAAAGGTTCTGATTTATTTTATATAGGTGATGAAGATTTGTTAAACAGCATTTTTAAAAAATAAATCCTAAAACATTTAGTCAGTTTTAATGTTTGACTAAAATTGTATAATTTTATTACGTCTATCCATATAATTTTTTAAATTTGAACATGAGAAAAACTAGAATCCATATATTAGAAGATGATCAGGAGATTAGGAATGTTATCGAAATACTTTTAAAAGAAGAAGGTTTTGAATTACAACTTTCATCGTCCTTCTCAGAACTTAAAAAAAATATCCAGAATGCAATGCCCGATCTTTTTTTATTAGATGTAATGTTACCTGATGGTAACGGTGCTGAAATTTGTAAAGATTTAAAAACTGATTTATTTACCAAGCACATTCCAATTATTGTAATGTCGGCACAAAATAATAGCGAACAAAAAGCAATTGATGCTTTTGCTGATGATTATATTAGCAAGCCGTTTGATATTGATGATGTTTTGGAAAGAATTAAGAAACAGATTAATAGGAGTGAAGAGACTAAATCGGCTCAAGCTTAGGTTTTACTAAACGTTAACCAAAAAAGGAGGCAATTGCCTCCTTTTTTGGTTTAACAAATCAATTCTCTTATCCGAATAAATCGCTGCTTAAATATCTGTCGCCACGATCGCAAGCGATAAAAACAATTACACCTTCTTTTAATTCTTCTGCCAGCTTTATTGCAGCTGCACAAGCCCCGCCCGAACTCATTCCGGCAAAAATGCCTTCTTGTTTAGCTAATCTTCTTGCCATTTGCGTTGCTTCGTTTTGCGTAACATCCATCACCCGATCAACACGCTCTGGTTCATAAATTTTAGGTAGGTATTCAATTGGCCAACGGCGAATGCCCGGAATAGAAGCGCCTTCGGTCGGCTGACAGCCTACAATTTGAATGGATTTATTTTTCTCTTTTAAATACCTTGAGCAACCCATTATTGTGCCTGTTGTACCCATAGAACTTACAAAATGGGTAATCTTATTTTGCGTATCATTCCACAATTCGGGTCCAGTTGTTTTATAATGCGCCATGTAGTTATCGCTATTGGCAAATTGGTTTAGTAGGTAATATCCTTCAGTAGCACCTTTTTCTTCCGCATAATCTCTACAAATTTCAATACTATCTAAAAGGGTAACCTTTGCGCCAAACGCTTGCATGGTTAAAGTACGTTCGCGTGTGGAGCTCGATGGCATTACCAGTTCAATATCTAAGTTATACAAACTCGCAATCATGGCTAAAGCAATGCCAGTATTGCCACTGGTTGCTTCCACAAGCTTCGTTCCAGACTTAATTTCGCCACGTTCCATTGCGCTTCTAATCATATTTAAAGCTGCGCGGTCTTTAACACTCCCACCGGGATTATTTCCTTCTAGCTTAGCGAAAATTTTAACATTTGGATTGGGGTTAAGTTTTGTCAACTCCACCATTGGTGTATTTCCTATTAAATCTATTATTCCGGCCATACTTTATTTTGAGCTTCTTATTTCGTTAATAATTTTAATTACTGGTGAGTGGTAAACGGTAGAGAAAGGCGCAATGCTTTCTGTTAACCAAACATTCCCTCCAATTACGCTGTGGTTGCCAATTACAGTTTCGCCACCTAAAATGGTTGCACCCGAATAAATAACCACATGGTCTTCTACCGTTGGGTGACGTTTACTGCCTGCTAAACTTTTGCGCACACTTAAAGCGCCTAAAGTAACGCCTTGGAATATTTTTACGTGCTTACCTAATGTACTTGTTTCGCCAATTACAATGCCCGTACCATGATCGATGTTAAAATATTCGCCTATTATTGCCGATGGATGAATATCGATGCCTGTTTTAGAGTGCGCATACTCTGTTAAAATGCGGGGGATAAGCGCAATATCGAACGAGGAAAGTAAATGGGCAATTCTATAAAAACAGATGGCATAAAAACCCGGATAAGTTCTTACTACTTCAAATTCACTATTTGCGGCAGGATCGCCATCGTAAATGGCTTGTATATCGGTATTTAAAACGCGGTAAAGTTCTGGTAAACCATCAAAAAATAAGTTGGCAACTACCTTAAATTTTTCATTTTCTTCTTCACAAGAGCTCAATATTTTAACCAAATCTTCTTGTAAGGATAAAGCTTGTTTCTTAATGCTTTCTAAATCTTTAAAAGTTTTGGTGCAGTTTTCGGGAAACATTAAATGTATAATCCCCTCCGCCCATTTTGCAATTATTTTGTTTGAAGGAATACTTTGGTTGTATGCGGGTTTTTCTAATAGAAGTTTGTAGAAATCTTCGTTCATTGTTTGATGTACCTTAATTTAAAATTTATAAAACCTGGTACGCAAAGTTAAAATTTTTGAGATAATTTGATGGGGTAAACTACCGCAGGATTATAGTTTTACAAAAGATAGATTTATGGGCTTTTGAGTTTAAAAAATTTATCGTTATTAATCATTTCGCAAAACAGAAAAAGTGCTTAGTGATTATCCTACCTGGGGATTGGAAGCAATTTCTGCAATTTTTTTGATCACATTCTACAAGATGGCTACAATTGTTTAGTTAAAATTGCAAATTACTAGCTGATTATTTTTACATATTTAAGTATTGTGTCATTTTATATTGTGTAAAATTTAATTTAGCAAAATTTAGTTATGTTTGTATCAGTAAATAACAAATCATGGAAGATTTATTAAAATTGGAGAATCAAATTTGTTTTCCTGCGTACGCTTTCTCCAGACAGATTACTAATTTATACAGGCCTTTGCTGGATAAGTTATCCATCACCTATCCGCAATATTTGGTAATGTTGGTTTTGTGGGAAGAAAAGGAGAAGACCGTCAACCAGTTGGGAGAAAGGCTCCGTTTGGATAGTGGAACATTAACGCCTTTACTTAAAAGATTGGCCCAAAAAGGCTTTGTGAACAGAATCAGAAGTAAAGAAGATGAGCGAATAGTTCTTATTTCCTTAACTGAAGAGGGAAGCAATTTGCGAGAACAAGCAAAAGACATTCCTACACAGATTGTGTCATGTTTGGGTGTTTCCATCGAAGAGCTTATTCACCTCAAGACTATATTGAATAAAATTTTAATCAATTGATCAGTGTTTTGTAGAAACTTTATAAATTAAATAGTAAAAATTAAATCTTAAAAAATGAAAGCATTGTACACAGCAGAAGCAACTGCTAAAGGAGGTCGTAACGGCCACGTAAAAACTGACAACGGTATTTTAGAAGTAGAAGTTAGAATGCCAAAAGCATTGGGCGGTGCAAATGATGATTACACCAATCCCGAACAATTATTCGCAGCCGGATATTCGGCCTGTTTTGACAGTGCTTTAAATTTGGTGATCAAGCAAGAAAAACTTGAAACTGGCGAAACTAGTGTGAAGGCAAAAGTAAGTATTGGAAAAAATGATACGGGTGGTTTTGGTTTAGCGGTAGAGCTAGACGTAAATGTTCCAAGCGTAAGCCAAGAAAAGGCTCAGGAATTGGTAGAAAAAGCGCACCATATTTGCCCTTATTCTAATGCAACTCGTGGTAACATAACAGTAGATTTAAAAGTTACAAACCTTTAAATTTAATAAGAGGCTGTCTCATTAGTTGAGGTAGCCTCTTTTTTTATGATTTTGAGTTTTTACATGATCCTCCTCACAAACGCTCCATATTTTAACTAAATCTTCTCGTAACAACAACGCTCAACTCTTTCTTAATCTTTAAATTTTTTGTGCATTTTCCTGGAAAGATTAAATGTATAATGCCCTTACGCCCATTTTGCAATTATTTTGTTTGAAGGAAGGCTTAGTTTTATGCCGGTTTTTCTACTAAGAGTTTATAGAAATCTCCATTTATTTTGTGATGTACCTTAATTTAAAATTGGTAAAACCTGACAAGCAAATTTAGAATTTTTACACAAAGTTGGGCCGTAAACCGTTGTATAATTGGTTTTTTACAAAGACAGAAATTTTAGGATTAAAGATTCTTTTTCATCCTGAATTTTTGTCGAAATTCCTTGTTTTTAATTAATCTTGCTTAATTTGGGAAACTAAAATTTATGTTAGAATAACGCTTTTATATGCCTTTATTTCAAAAATCAGTAGTTACAAAACAATTATTAAGTCAAGATCAATCGAAATTGGCTTTGAAATGGAATATTTTTAAAAATCACTTTCAAAATTCCGCCATTCAAGATAACATTCGTAACAGCAAAGAAGAACAATACCAAGGCGAGTTTTTGATTGATTTATTTGTAAATGTACTGGATTACGTTAAAAATCCGACACCAAACTTTTCGTTAACAACAGAGTATAAGAATGTAAAAGACAGTAAAAAAGCAGATGGTGCGGTACTAATAAATGATAAAGTTAAAGCTGTTATTGAGTTAAAAGGTACTAATACCACCGATTTAGGTAAAATCGAAGTTCAAGCTTTTGGCTATAAAAACAATCAACCAGACTGTGTTTATGTGATAACTTCAAACTTTGAAAAATTGAGGTTTTACATTGATAACGCAACAGAATTTTTGGAATTTAACCTATTTCAATTAACCGAAAAAGAATTTGAATTACTTTACTTATGCCTAGCTCACGATAATATTGCAAACGATGTTCCGAAGAAATTAAAAGAGCAATCGTTAAGTAAAGAAAAAGATATTACAAAAGCGTTATACAGCGATTATTCACAGTTTAAAAGAGAATTACACCAAGATTTAGTCAAACAAAATCCTGTTTTTGATGCGTTAGAATTATTTAAAAAATCGCAAAAGTTATTAGATCGCTTTCTGTTTCTGTTCTTTGCAGAAGACCGCCAATTGTTACCGCCAAACTCGGTTCGCCTAATTTTGAAACAATGGGAAAAATTGAAAGAATTAGATGAATATGTGCCATTGTATATGCGTTTTAAAAAATATTTTGGATATCTAAACACCGGTTTCAAAGGGAAACAACATGATGTATTTGCATATAACGGCGGTTTGTTTAAGCCTGATGAAGTTTTAGATTGCATTAAAATTGATGATGAACTTTTGTATAAACACACTTTGAGGCTTTCGGAATATGATTTTGCGAGTGAAGTTGATGTAAATATTCTCGGCCATATTTTCGAAAATTCGTTAAATGAATTGGATGAAATAAAAGCACAATTAGAAGGTACAGTTATTGAGAAATCGACCACTAAACGTAAAAAGGACGGGGTTTTTTATACACCTAAATACATTACCAAATACATTGTTGATAATACCATTGGCAAACGCTGCACAGATAAAAAATTGGAGTTTAAAATAGTTGAAGAAGATTATTTTACTGATAAAAAAAGAACCAAGGCTATTAAACAATCGTTGCTAGAAAAACTGAACGGTTACCGCAATTGGCTCTTACAAATTACCATCTGCGATCCAGCCTGTGGAAGTGGTGCTTTTTTAAACCAAGCCTTAGATTTTCTAATTGCCGAACATAAATATTTAGATGAATTGCAAGCTAAACTTTTTGGCGATGCCTTGGTATTGAGCGATATTGAAAAAAGTATTTTGGAGAACAATCTTTTTGGTGTCGATTTAAATGAGGAAAGTGTAGAAATTGCTAAACTATCTTTATGGTTACGTACCGCACAACCTAACCGAAAATTAAACGATTTAAACAACAATATTAAATGTGGTAATTCATTAATTGATGATGTTGCAATTGCTGGTGAAAAAGCTTTTAATTGGCAAAAATCGTTTCCTAAAATATTTATAGAGAAAGATAAAAAAGCTTGGCATATCACCACTGCTATCCACGATAGTCGTACATCGCAACGGATGATCGATTATAAGGTGAGAGAGAAACGGGCAATGGGCACCATGCTAAAGCCGAATATTATTCCACTAACCGCCGAAGAAGAAACTATTATCGTAAAAATTGTTTCTGAAATAGTTATTGAGGATAAACTTGCCGTTATGGCGTTTAATGTATGTAGGGATCACATACATTTGGTTTTAGTTTGCGAAGAGGAGGTGCTGACTAAAGTTGTACAAAAAATAAAATCTAAAACTGCTAGAGCCGTAAATATAGATAGGGGTTCTACTGTTATAGTAACAATGGAGCATGCTCCATTGTCGGAGGATGTTCGCTTGTCGGAGCATGCTCCATTGGCTGATGCTAGGGGCGAAAAACAAAATAGTTTATGGACACAAAAATTTGGATGCAAAGAAATTACCGATGATAAACAATTGTGGAATACGGTAGAATATGTAAGAAATAATCGTAGTAAGCATAATTTACCGGCGCTTGATATATTGCAACAACCGAATATTAAAAAGTGCTTTTACCAGGATTATGAGGATGTTTTTAAAACCGAATATAAAGGTGGTTTTGATGTTGTTATAGGGAATCCGCCTTATGTTTTTGCAAGAGACAACTTCAAACAACATGAAAAAGATTTTTTCGTAAGAGAATTTGTTTCCGCAAAATATCAAATAAATACCTATCTTTTATTTATAGAGAAAAGTGTTCATATTTTAAAAGTACAGGGGATTTACGGTTTGATTATCCCAAATTCTTGGTTAATGATGTATTCTGGAGAAGGATTGAGGAAATTTTTGTTAGAAAACAACAAATTAAACCAAATAATAAATTTGGCAGGATATTCGTTCGAAAGTGCGAATGTAGAAACAGTTATTTTATTGGCTGAAAAAGAAAAAATAATTGAAAATTCTGTTGAAATTTTTTTAAATAATGGAGATGAATTTTACTTTTCACATTCTAAACAACAAAAGGAATTTAGCAACAATGAAGGTTTTGAGTTTAAAGTATTTTTAGATAATGATAATGATGAATTGAACTTAAAGATAACTAATAACTCGAAGGAACTAGACAATTTAGTAGAAATTAAAGCGGGTTTGCAAGCGTACGAAACTGATAAAGGAGAACCGAAACAAACCGCTGAAGATGTAAAGAACAGACCTTATGATTATAATTATCAATTTGATGAACACACATTCAAATATTTAGATGGTAAAGATGTTGCAAGATATTATACTAACTGGTCAGGGTCGTATTTACGATATGGGAAACATTTAGCAGCACCAAGAACATTCAACCTTTTTAGCGGAAAAAAAATTATAGTGAGAGAAATTACTGGAAATTTTCCAAAATGTTTGATTGCTACATATTCCGAGGAGATTTATTTATATAACAGAAGCAATATTGCTATAGTTGAAAAGTTAAATTCTAAGATTTCATTGAGATATATTACTGTAATTTTAAATAGTAAATTGCTTTCATACTATTTTTTAAAAAACACTGCAAAATCAGTTAGAAAATTATTTCCAAAAATTATCTTGAATGATTTAAGAAAGTTTCCAATCAAGGATATTTCTTTAGAAACACAACAACCATTCATAGACAAAGCAGACGCAATGCTTTCGCTCAACAAAGATCTACAAGACCAATCACAAAAATTCCAAAGAACGCTACAACGAAAATTTGAGTTATCAATTTTGCCTAAAAAGCTTCAAGATTGGTATTTGTTAACGTATTCAGAATTTATAAAAGAGTTAACCAAACAAAAAATAAAACTTTCACTTTCGCAAGAAGCGGAGTGGGAAGACTATTTTACCACCGAAGCAAAAAAAGTTCTACAGTTAAAAAACGAAATCGATACTACCGATAAAGAAATTGATGCTATGGTTTATAAACTTTACGATTTAACCGCAGAGGAAATAGCGATTGTTGAGAATAGTTGAGGTTTTAGACAATTTTTCACGGTAAACAAAAAATGCCTTCTGACTAAAAAGTCAGAGGGCATTTTGATTGGCGGAGAGTGGGGGATTCGAACCCGCGGACCCTTTAACAAGTCAACAGTTTTCAAGACTGCCGCAATCGACCACTCTGCCAACTCTCCGCGACAAAAGTACGAACTTCGCTTAATTTTGCAAACCCTAAAAGCATTTTTTTTTAGTTATTTAGATAACCACTTAACAATGAGTAAGAAAAATTTACTTTTTCTGTAAATTGCCGTCGATAGGTGCGGTTTTTTTAAATAAATTGAAGGCTGGCTTAACGATTTTCACACTTCGTTTGCTCACATCAACGCTCGCGTTCAGCTCAAACCCTATCAGTAAGATTAAAGAATTTAGATAAAGCCAAATCATTACTACAATTAAAGTACCTATTGAGCCATAAACCTTGTTGTAAGATCCAAAATTGTTTATGTAGAAGGAAAATCCCCAGATGGTTAAAAAAGCCAAAATAGTAGCCAACCAAGAGCCCGCGCTAAAAAGTTTCCATTTTTTAGTGTGAGATGGCCCGTAACGATATAAAATGGAAATAGTTATAAAGTATAAAAATGCCAATAAAGCCCATCGCGTTAGCTGAATGGCATAAACTGCCAAACTTCCTTTAATGTGTAAATAATTAAGCAATATTTCGCCCATGGCCATTGCACTTATGCAAGTAATAATGGATAAACAGATCACCATAGTTAAAACCAGTGCAATTAAACGCTGTTTAAGCCAACTTCTGGTTTCTACAATTAGCGATGATTTATTGAAAGCTTTCATTAAATTTTTAACGCCGTTTGTAGCAAAGAAAAGTGCTGAGATAAACCCGAAAGATAGTAAGCCTGTATTTTGGTTTTTAATAATGTCTTTTAACGTCGCTTCAAAAGCATCAAAAGCATTATCTGGTAAAATAAGAACAATTAAGTTTAGCAATTGATCTTGGAAACCCTTAACCGGTATAAACGGAATTAGGGTAAATAAAAAGATCAATCCGGGGAAAATAGCGAGCAAAAAACTATAAGCTAATGATGATGCTTTGTTAACTAAAGTATCTTTTTGTATCTCTTTTAAAAAAAAAGCAGATATGGTGTACAATGGCAACGGACTGAAACCTGGCAGAATACAGCTTTTTGTCCACTCGATAAACATCGAATAAAATTTTAATTTTAACAATTGCCGATGAAACCACTCCATCCCTAAATAAAATATTGCCTAATGTTGCTCATAAATAATTCTGGCGGTTGGCATGGTCTTTTAGTAGTTTTATTAACGAAAACCAATGTAGTATGGGCAATATTTATGAGTTCATTCAACTCGTTATAAATTTCGTAATCTACCCTTAAACGCACGGTAGGCAATTCTTTTACAATCGATTTAACTGTTAAAACCTGATTGTACAATGCGGGTTTTAAAAATTTAGATTGCATTTCTAAAATAGGCAACATAATGCCCTCTTTCTCCATCGTTTCGTAACTAATGCCCGACGAAGCTTCGAAACATTCTGTGCGTGCTATTTCATAATACAGCGCATAATTGCCATGATGAACAATGCCCATTTGGTCAGTTTCGGCGTAACGCACCCTAACTTTGGTTTCGTGAGAAAACATTATTTAAAAATATTGCGTTTGTTTAAAGCTTCGCGATATTTTTTCGCATTGATAGAATGTTGTTCTTTTGTGGATGCGAAATTATGGTAACCGGAAAAATCATCCTTCGCGCACATATAAATGTAATCGTTTTGCTCACGGTTTAAAACAGCATCAATTGCATTAATACTTGGCATCATTATAGGTCCTGGCGGTAAACCCGCATATTTGTATGTGTTGTATAACGATTGTATCTGGAGCAATTTACCGGTAACGCGTTTAACGGTAAAATCATCGTTGGCAAAAATTACCGTTGGATCTGCCTGCAATAAAATGCCTTTATTCAACCGGTTTAAGTATAATCCGGCTATAATAGGCATTTCTTTATCGTACAAGGCTTCTGCATCAACAATCGAAGCTAAAATATCAACCTGTATTGGCGTAAGGTTTAAGCTTGCAGCCTTTTGTTTGCGTTCTGCATTCCAAAACTTTTCATATTCCTTGTGCATCCTATCCATAAAAACAACTGGTTGTGTATTCCAATTTACTTCGTAAGTATTGGGAATAAACATGGCGTAAATATTATCTTGGTTAAAACCATATTTACTAATCAATTGCAATGAATCAATTGCGGTAATAAAGCTTAAAGAATCAACCTCCAAATTTTGTGCTAAATAGGCCGCAAAATTTTCTTTCTTACGGATGTTATGAATTTTTAGTTTAACTGCCTCTTGGTTGCCACTCTTAATCATGTTAATTAAAACACGGTTGCCATAGCTGGTTTTTAAAGCATACCTGCCGGGTTTTAAGCTAGATGCTAACTTCATTTTTGAAGCTGCAGTTTTAAACGATTCTACATCTTTTAGCAAGTTCTTTTTTTCTAAACTTGCAAATAAATCATTTATACTGCTGCCTGTTTTTATGTACAAATATTTTTCACTGCCCGATACATTGGGCGATAAATAGGTATTGTAGGTTCTATATCCAAAATATCCTATCACTAATAAACCAATTGCAACAACTGCTAAAACAGTTTTTTTGCCACTGCTCATTTTTGTTTTTTCTTGCTCAATCATACTATTGTTGTGGCGTTTTATTAGATAATGTAACGTTAATTCTGGTGCCGATAGAAACTTTCGAAACGGAATCGACTAGCATTGGATCTTGTTTCACAATTACGGCATTTGTACTGTCGGTAATAGCGCCTTCGTACATCACTTGGCCTAAAGTTAGCATCGATCCTTTTAAGCTAAATTTAGCTTCATCAATTGTTAAACCAACCAATTGTGGTATGTCAACTTCGCCACTGCCTCGTCCATCACCTAAAACCAAGTCAATTCTCGATCCCACTGGCAACGATTGGCCCATTGCGATAGGTTGACCACCAAATGATGCCTGCAAAACTACATCTTTAGCTACATCGGGTTTATAAGTGGTATCGCCCACTTTAAGGCGCGAACTTTCTAAAATTGCTTGTGCTTCTCGTAGCGATTTTGTTTCAATATCAGGAAATTTGGTATTGGGTGTTTTCGAAGAATTTATGGTAAGATAAATTGTTCTGTTGTCTTTCACAAAGGTAGTTGCATCAGGGTCTTGATCAATTACTATACCCGGAGGTTTATCCATAATGTAAACCGAATCTACCTCGTACTTTAAGCCCGCATCTTCCAGTTTTTTAACTGCATCGGCAAAATTTAGTCCCTTTACCATGGGTACGTTTAAACCTTCGCCATGTTTGGTGTAATAACGTAAACTAAAAAACGCAATCCCTAGCAAAGCAACTACCGTAATAATAGCACCTAATAAAGTATTTCGAAAGGATGGGGTTTTTATATAATCTATAAATTTAGACATGAATTAATTTTGCTGTGGATTAATTATAAACCCAAATGTAATTATTTTAATGGTTGAATGAATAATTTTGACGCTGGTGTTATGTTAATTGTTTCTATCAAAACTAAATATTAAACAAAGATATTTATATTTTTGGGGATATAATTTACAATCGATCAATTTCTCGTTTAGATTAATAGTATGAAAAAAATAATAGCTTTATTAGCTGGCGGTACAACAGGCGAGTGGGTCGTATCTGTAAGGAGTGCTTTAACAATTGCACAAAATATTGATACAGAATTATACGAAGTATATAAAATTATGATGAACGATTCGGGGTGGTTTTACGAGCCTTCAGATTCGGTTAAGATAGACATTGATAAAAATGATTTTTCTTTAATGATTGAAGGAAGGAAAATAAAATTTGACGGCGTGTTTATCGCAATTCATGGCTCGCCGGGAGAGGATGGCAAGTTGCAAGGGTATTTTGATATGCTGAACATTCCTTACACTGCTTGTAATACTTTAACATCATCTATTACCATGAATAAGCATTATACAAAAGTGATTGTTGATGGAATATTGAATTTACATAACGCAAAATCGGTTCATGTTTTTAAAGGTGGCAGTTACAGCATCGATAAAATTAATACGGATTTGAAATTGCCCTATTTTGTAAAACCAAATAACGGTGGCAGCAGTATTGGCATGAGTAAAGTTAAACATGCTGATGATTTATCGATGGCTTTAGAAAAGGCTTTTAACGAAGATACGCAAGTTTTAATTGAAGAGTTTGTAAATGGAAGGGAGTTTTCTGTCGGTGTTTTTAAAGCCAATGGTAAAATTAAAGTGCTACCTGCCACGGAAGTGATTCCCGCTAACGAATTTTTCGATTTTGATGCAAAATACACGCCCGGTGCTACCGAAGAAATTACCCCAGGAAGAATGAGTGCACCTGAGTTAGAAATGGTGGCGCAAATTGTGACAGATGTTTACGAAAAGCTAGGCTGTAGGGGTGTAGTTAGGGTAGATTATTTTTTAGAACGCGAAACCGGAAAGTTCTTTTTTATAGAAATTAATACCATTCCGGGGCAAACGGCAACTAGTTTTATTCCGCAACAAGTGGCAGCTATGGGCATTACTTTAAAAGAATTTTATACGCAATTGATGAAAGAAACTTTAGGTTAGTTAAGAGGATTTTCATGAGTATAGCTGACAACTATTACGCTTTTTTGACTAAAAGGAGATAACTAATCTATAAAAAAAGATACTTTATGCAAGCATAAACTTAATAATTACACGTTGCTGTAAAATAATAGTCAATCTCAGTTTTAAGTGATTTTTGTCACAATTTATAGTTTAATAAGACTTAATTTTGATTTCAAGAAAAACACAACATGCCCGAGTTATCAAAATTTCAAGCTGTACTTCAATCTAAATGTCCACGTTGCCGCAAAGGCGATATTTTTACAGGTGCAACTTATGGTTTTAAATTGCAAAAAATGAACGATCATTGTGCGCATTGCAACTTAAAATATGAACGTGAACCCGGCTATTTTTATGTAGCCATGTTTGTAAGTTACGGCATGACCTGTGCAGAAATTATTGCTTTGGCTGTTGGTGCACATATTTTCGGTTTACAGCTAACGTTCGAAAATTTGTGGAATTTTGTCGCCGTTATTTTTACAGGGTTGTTATTGCTATCTCCAATAAATTTTAGGTATTCGAGAGTAATTTTATTGCATTGGTTAACACCCGGTTTAGGTTATATACCCGAAAAGGAGAAGGTTTAATCGGTTTATTTACAGTGTATTATTGATTTTTTGATTTAGCTCAGTATTTTAAATTGGTCGGCATCTTTTAAAAAAGGAAATTGTCTTCTATTTAGAATTAGCTCTTCGTAATTGATGCTAAAAGTGTATAAATCTTCATCTTCTGGTTTATAATAAACAGTTTTTCCATAAGGATCAATACACATTGAATGCCCACTATGGTAAATTTGATTGCCATCATGGCCAACTCTATTTACACCGATAACGAAGCATTGGTTTTCGATTGCACGTGCAGGAATTAAAGCGCGCCAATGCGAAGAACGCTTATCAGGCCAACTGGCTACCAACAATAAAATATCATATTCTTGATCAACATTTCTTAGCCAAACCGGAAAACGCAAATCGTAGCAAATGGCCAATCTAATTTTCCAGCCTTTTAGTTCTACAATAAGTTTATCTTTTCCTTGGTCATAATTTTTGTCTTCATCGCCTAAGCCAAAAAGGTGTCTTTTGTCATAATGTTTATACTCGCCGTTTTTATCCATCCAAATTAAACGGTTGTAATATTTATCTCCGTCTTTTATAATTAAGCTGCCGGTCACCACACAATCATACAATCTAGCCATTTTCTCCATCCACTGCATTGTTTTTCCATCCATTTCTTCGGCCAATGCCGCCGCATTCATACTAAAGCCACTGTTAAACATTTCGGGCAGTACAATTAAATCCGTTTTCTCTCTAACGCCCATAGAAAGCCTTAACGTTAAATTTTTGAGATTTTTTTCTATGTTTTCCCAAAAAACATAAGCTTGAAATACTGTAACTTTTAAGTTTTCTATTTTAGTGTATGCGGGAGCTTCCATATATTTTATATCGTGTTTTTAAACTAAATTAATTTTTTGCGCAGCAGCCAAAAGCGTCTCATCTTTTTTAGCGAAACAAAATCTAATTATTTTATAATCTGTACCTTTTTGGTAAAATGATGAAACAGGAATGGTAGCAACACCAAAATCTTTTATCAACCTAATGCAAAAATCCTTATCACTTTCATCGCTAATATCTTGATAACTTGCGCATTGAAAGTAAGAACCATTACAAGGTAATAAATTTAAACGACTATCTTTCAGCAACGATGTGAAGTAATCTCGTTTTTTTTGAAAAAATGAAGCCAAACTTAAATAATGTTCTGGGTTACTCAAATAAGTTGCAATTGCTTGTTGCATCGCGCTATTAACACTAAAAACGTTAAATTGATGGACCTTTCTAAATTCAGTGGTTAATTTTTCTGGAGCCAAACAATAGCCAAGTTTCCATCCCGTAGTGTGTAAAAGCTTCCCAAATGATGCAACAACAAAACTCCTTTCCTTCAATTCAGGATAGCGCATTACACTTTCATGTTTTTGTCCGTCAAATATCAAATGCTCGTAAACTTCATCACTTAAAATAAGAATATCAGTACCTTCTGTAATTTTAATAAGTTCTTCTAAATCAGATTTTTTTAAAATACTTCCTGTTGGGTTTTGGGGCGAGTTGATGATAATCATTCTCGTTTGGGCGCTAAAAAGCTTTTTAACCATATCCCAATCGATTGAATATTCGGGCGGAGCCAGTTCATAAGTTTTAACTAAACCACCTAATAGTTTTATAGTGGGTGCATAACTGTCATACGCGGGTTCAAAAATGATAACTTCATCGCCATGATTAATAATTGCAGTTAATGCAGTAAATATGGCTTGCGTGCCTCCGGCTGTTACCGTTATTTCTGTGTCGGCGTTGTATTTTACTTGATATAGGTTTTCGATTTTTTGCGCAATTGTTTCTTTTAAAAACATGGAACCGGGCATTGGCGCATATTGATTATAGCCATCTTGCATTGCTTTACTAACTAAGTCAGTCAATAACGGATCGCACGGATAATCAGGGAAACCTTGAGATAAATTTATAGCATTATTTTCAGTAGCAAGCTTAGACATTACAGAGAAAATTGTTGTGCCTACGCCGGGTAATTTAGACTGGATGTTTAACATATTGGAAATGAAGTATTGAAAGAAAACAATTTTAAAAGTAAGTTAAAAGATAATTATTGATGAATCTTTTGAGCGACAATTTAATTAAGTATTAAAAATAGCATTGCCTGTTGTATATTTATAAACGGATTACTACACACTAAATTGCTTGTGTATTATAAGCTAGGTTTAATTTTTTAGCAATCATTTTTCTGCCAATAAAAAGGCAAAATAGCGATGTTAATGTTGCAATTGCCATTACCAACGGCATTGGGATGGTCGAATTTTCGACTTTAATACTCACCATTACTGATGCGAAGGCACCAAGCCCCATTTGTAATGCACCCATTAATGCAGAGGCACTGCCGGCATTTTTGCTAAACGGTGCCAATGCTAGCGCCGCTGCATTTGGGTTTATTAAACCCAAACAAGCCAAATATGAAGCGATAAAAATAATTGTAGTATATAAACTTAGCCAATTATTTAAAGCAAAAATTAAAAAAAGTAAACTTACAACACACTGCGCCATTAAAGCCCAAGTAATAATTTTATTGCTGGTAAACCATTTTAAAATAATACTGTTTATTTGACTAGAACCTATAAATGCAACGGAAAGTAGGGCGAAAATCCATCCGTAGCCTGTTTTGCTTACCTCATAAATTTTCATAAAAACAGTGGGCGATGAAGATACATAAGCAAATAAACCCGAAAAAGTTACCGAACTAATTAACGCATACGTTAAAAATTGAGGTTCTTTTAATACCAATAAAAAGTTATTTAAAATGGGTTTCGGTTTTAACGAATAGGATGGATCTGGCTTGTAACTTTCTGGTAACTTGTAAATGGTAGCTAAAAGCATTAATATGGCCATAAAACCCAAAAATACAAATACATATTTCCAGCCGAACGAAGCGATTAAATAACCTCCAGCTGTTGGTGCGAGCATGGGCGATACTGCAATAACCAGCATTAACGAGGCAAACACTTTCGGACTTTCTTCAACAGAAAATAAATCCCTAACCATCGCAATTGAAGCTACTGCAGTTGCACAACTTCCAATGGCTTGTATAAAACGTAAAACAATTAGTTGATCTACATTTGTTACAGCTAAGCAACCAAAAGATGCCATAATGTAAAGTGCGAGTCCAAAATACAAAGGCTTTTTTCGGCCAAATTTATCTAAAAGTGGTCCGTAAAGTAGCTGACCAATAGAAATACCTATAAAAAACGACGACAATGAAAGGGAAACTAAAGCTTCGGTTGTTTTTAAATCGTTGGCAATATCGATAAAACCCGGCAAGTACATATCGATAGAAAAAGGGCCTAATGCAGCTAACGATCCGAGAATGAGAATTAAATAAAAGTGCTGTTTTTTTGGCATTTGTTTTTAAATTTTTTGAAGGCGCAAAGATTGAGAGATTAAATTGCTAAACCTAATTTTTGAGTGGGTAAAAACTTAATAGGACAGCACCAACCGTATCGAGAAAAACCACATAATTTTTAAAAACTATTTTTGAAATCCAGCTAGAACCATTGTGATTCATATTTTAACATTTAATTGTTTTATATTTAAACATTTAAGCCAAACGTTGGTGAAACCGTACTTAATAAACTTTTGTATTTTTCTGATTTTAATTATTATGAACTCTATGAAGAACATTTAACAGGAGCCGAATATAGAAAATTACCTTACGGGCCCGTTCCGCAAAAACTCGACTCGATATTAAATCAGATGATTGAGAATGCTCAAATTCAAAAAATAAAAACTGAATTTAGAGGCTTTTCTCAAAAACGATATTTGCCTTTGGAAAAAGCCGATTTAACAAAGCTTAAGGCTAGTGAGAAAGATGTGATTGATAAGGTTATAGCACAAATGAGCGATTGGTCTGCCAATACAATAAGTGATTATTCGCACAAAGATTTACCTTGGAACGTTACAGAAGATGGCAAAAACATAGGTTATGAATTTGCATTTTACAGGGAGTTACCTTATTCTGTAAGAGTGTATGATGAAGATGACAATTAATGGATTTCGATTCACTTACCGAGTTTAATAGAGATTTAAAATTTTTATTAAAAAAGTATAGGACTTTGGAGGGTGACCTACAGATTTTAACAAAAATTTGAAAAGTTAGACCAAATCAACAGCCTCCATTTATTTTTGTTATTGATAATTTAGGTTTGAAGACTTGTGTTATTAGCGTGAAGAAAATAGCTTGCAAGTCATTAAAAGGTAGAGGTACAAACTCCGGCTTGAGATTAATTTATGCCTACTTTGAACAAGAATCCAAAATTATTTTCATCGAGCTTTACCACAAAAATGATAAGGAGAATGAAGATAGACAACGCATTTTAGACAATTTTAAGTAACTGCAAGAGGCCAGATTGCGCTGGCCTTTTTACAAATAATAAATTAAATAAAAGTTAGCTTTAAATAAATGTTAAAGCGCAACTAATTCTTCAGCATGAATGGTTTTTGCGATTTCTTCTTTGTTAGCAACTTCTTTGCCTGTATAAGCAATAAATACATTTTCATCGATTAACAAATCTCTGTTTTTAATTAAATTTTCTAATTTAACTGTACCAATTACATATTTGAAAGCGTTGGCCGCGAAACGCTCACTAATCGTGTCAAACGCTAAAGTATTGATTAAGCCTTCGTCTGAATACCTCAAGTACACTTCTAACAATATATCTTCTGTATGTTTTACATCATTTTCGGAGTGGTATTTTTTGTATTCATAACGGTAATCGTATCGTAAAGCTGCAATGTCCGAAAGTACTGCAGAACCAGTTGGATGGCCACCGGCGCCCTTTCCAAAAAAGAATTGTTTATCAGCAAAAGCACCTTGAACAGTTACCGCGTTATATTCGTTCTCCACGTTAAATAAGAAGTCATCTTTAGTAACCAACTTTGGTAAAACATAAGCAACAATATCATTTTTGTTCACTTTAAATGCGGTTGGTACCAATTTTATTTTGTAATTTTTTTCACGGGCAAACTTAATATCATGTGCAGATAAATTTTGGATACCAATGTTTAAAATAGAATCTGGATTGATGAATAAACCATAAGCGTGCGTTGTAGCAATGGCCAGTTTATATTTAGGGTCGTAACCTCCAACATCTAAAATCGGATCAGTTTCTGCAAAGCCCAAATCTTGTGCTTCTTTTAAAGCCGATTCATAGCTTTGATCGTTGTTAAATATTTTTGAAAGGATGTAATTTGATGATCCATTAAAAATACCGCTCAAAGCGTGGAAAAGTTCATTGTCGTAATATTCTTCTAAGTTTCTAATAATGGGGATACTACCGCAAACCGCACCTTCATATAGTAAAGAGGTACCATGTTTTTGTTGTAAATCTACCAATTCTTTCAAATGGGTAGCAATCATTTTTTTATTCGCAGAAACTACATTTTTACCTTTTTTAAGCGCATCAGTTACAATTTCGTAAGCTGCCTCCGCATCGTTTATAAGTTCAACAATGGTATTTATTTCTGGATTGTTTAAAATTTCATCGCGATCTGTCGTAAACAGTTCTTGTTGTAAAGTACGCGCTTTACGCGGGTCTTTTATTGCAATTTTTACAATTTCCAAGTTAAGATTTTGACTTTGGAGAATATCCAATAATCCTTGTCCTACAACTCCAAAACCAAATAACCCAATTTTTAAATTTTTGCTCATTTCAATTCTATTTTTATGCCAGTTTGTTTAACTGGGTTTATCATCTTTGCTTTTTTATAGATGATTTTATGCTGTTTTGTTAAATTTTATAATTTTTTTATTGGTTGAATCTTTAATAAAGTTTCCAATTACATGCGTAAGTGCATCTGTTTCAATTAAAAACCCATCGTGGCCATAATCGGATTTTAGTGCACAAAATTGAGCATCCTCAATATGATCTGCTAAAAATTTTTGTTCAGTTAACGGAAATAACACATCATTTTCAATACCAATAACCAACGTATTTGCTTTAATCTCTTTTAAAGCATCAATAATGCTTTTTCTGTTTCTACCCACATTATGGCTGTCCATCGCTTTAGTTAAATAATAGTAACTGTATGCATTAAAGCGGTTAATTAATTTTTCGCCTTGATAATTTTGATAAGACGAAGCCCTGAAATTATCTGTTTTCTCATTAACACTTTCCAGCTGGGTATTGCCGTAAGCGCTATACGTTCGGTAACTTAAAAGTGCGATGCTTCTTGCAGTTTTTAAGCCTTTAGCACCTCCGTTAGGTTTATTTGCAAAAAAAGTTCTGTCGGTTGTAATGGCTAAACGCTGACTTTCGTTAAAGGCAATTCCCCATGGAGAATGTACTGCATTGGTAGCCATAATTACCAAATTCTCAATTTTATTAGGTTCGGCAATACTCCATTCTAAAGCTTGTTGGCCGCCTAAAGATCCACCAATAAGTACTTTAATATGGTTAATTTCTAAATGAGAAGCCAGTATTTGATGTGCGGAAACTAAATCTCTAATGGTAAACTGTGGGAAAGACAAATAATAAGGTAAACCATTTACAGTATTGGTGCTTAATGGGTTTGTAGAGCCGTAATGAGAACCTAAAACATTTGCACAAATAATATAATGATCGTTTGGGTTGAATAGAGAATTCTCGCCAAATAAACCTTTCCACCAATCTAAAACATCAGCGTTAGCAGTTAGAGCATGGCATACCCAAATTACATTGTTTTTTTGCTCGTTTAATGTACCATAAGTATGATAAGCAATTTGCAAATTTTCCAACTGCTCACCATTCTCCAACTGAAATGATTTTGTATGTTGATGCATGAAATTTGAGTTTTCTAGCTGCTTAAACTCGATGTTATTACTTGTGCTTTGCATTTTATTAGTCCAAATCGGATGTTAAAAATTACCTTAAATTATTGTTAACTTAAATCTAAAGTCCAATTATTTTAAACGCTTGCTCAAAATCAGCTTTGATATCATCTATATGCTCAATTCCAACTGAAACTCTTAATCCATTTGGTTTTACACCGGCTGCAAGTTGTTCATCGGCACTTAATTGCTGATGGGTAGTGGCAGAAGGTTGAATAATTAACGTTTTTGCATCACCAAGATTTGCTAGGTGCGAAATCAATTTCAGGTTATCAATCAATTTTGTAGCATGTTCTTTAGTTCCATTTAGCTCGAAAGAGAGCACAGCACCAAAACCATTGCTTAAATATTTTTTCGCCAAGCTATTGTATTTACTGCTTGCCAAACCCGGGTAAGAAACTTCTTTAACTGCAGGATGATTTTCCAACCAAGTTGCCAATTCTAAAGTATTATCAACATGGCGTTGCACACGGAGTGATAACGTTTCTAAACCTTGTAATAATTGGAACGAATTGAATGGTGAAATAGCAGGACCTAAATCTCTCAATCCTTCTACACGGGCACGGATAATGAACTGGATATTGCCAAACGGGCCACCAATACCAAAAACATCATTAAAAACTAAGCCATGGTAACCATCCGAAGGTTGAGAAAATTGTGGAAATTTTCCATTTCCCCAATTGTAGTTTCCACCATCAACAATTACACCACCAATGCTTGTTCCATGTCCGCCAATCCACTTTGTTGCAGATTCTACAACGATATTTGCGCCATGCGCTAAGGGTTTAAACAAGTAACCTGCAGCGCCAAAAGTATTGTCAACTATAAAAGGAATATCATATTTTTTTGCAATGGCTGCTATTTTATCAAAATCAGGAATACTGAATGATGGATTGCCGATTGTTTCTAAATAAATAGCTTTGGTTTTATCCGTAATTTTTCTTTCAAAATCTTCGGGTTCGTCAGGGTTTGCAAAATCAACCTGTATGCCCATTCTTTTAAAAGCAACTTTAAACTGGTTGTAAGTACCACCATAAACATGGGATGAAGATACGATTTGATCTCCAGCCTCTAAAAAGTTATGTAACGCAATAAACTGCGCTGCTTGGCCAGATGCAACAGCTAAAGCAGCAACACCACCTTCTAAAGCAGCAACTCGCTTTTCAAAAACATCCGTAGTTGGGTTCATTAAGCGGGTATAAATATTACCAAACTCCTTTAAAGCAAATAAATTTGCCCCATGCTCGGCACTTTTAAACCCGTATGATGTTGTTTGGTAAATTGGAACGGCTCTAGAACCTGTTGTTGGATCTATTTCTTGTCCGGCGTGTACTTGTAGTGTTTCAAATTTATGTGTTGACATACTGTTAAATTTTAAAATTAATTATGTTGAAAAGATTGGATTTATTATTTTAAGCATCTCTTTTTCAGGCTTTCTCCATAATTGGAGCATTAAAAAAAAGAAGATTTTTTATTAGGCTACTTGCCGAAACACATGCAAAAATTTGCACAATTATTAATGCAAGCACTAGAAATAGAATTGGTTTTCTGTTTCTTTAAATTTACGTTAGGAATATCGCAAAGCGATTGAAGTTTTAACATTTTCATCAGTTAATTTATATTTCCAAAAAAGCACCATGCTTTTTGGTCAGGATTTGGCACCTTCTCATTTGAGGGTTGCCAGTGGGTCATTGAGCCTGTCTCTTACCACTTCTTTATAAATCAATCCGTGAAGATTGACTTTTATTTAGCTTTCGCCAAATAATATTCCAAATGTGAGAATTATTTTTTAATTAACAAAATATAATTCTGAAATTAATTTAATTCGATAGAAATTTAGGTGTTGATTTTAGTTTGAGATGGAAAACAATTGTGTTTAATGCTAAAAATTCTCTCAAAATTGTAAATTTGTAAATCTAAATTATTCATAATGAAAAATACAAAAATCGTTTACTTAGTATTATGCTTGCTTTTTGGAAGTTCAATTTGCGTGCACGCACAATTTCAAGGTTTAAAGGACAAGTTGAAAAGTGTTGGTATTGCACAGGGTGCAAAAGCTTTGGGTGTAGATAAATTATTGAAACAACCTGAAGCCATAACCACTAATTTTACTGATGTAGATAGAAATGGAGCAATGATGCCTGATTTTAAATCTACACTTAAAGCTCAACCAATATATTTATTGCCAAAAAATGCAACTGGTGGTTTTGTGCTTTGCGAAGGTTTATTTGAAATGACAAATAAAAGCTATTGCTTACACGCGGGGACTTTCGCACCTTCGAAGGGGGATGGTTATATGTATGCCCCAACTGCCGGACCTAAAGAAGCGATTGTAGTAGCTATTTTAAAAAATGCAGAAACGCATCCAGAAGTACAGCAACACGATATACAGGTATTATTGTGGACAATAATTGCTAGAACCAAATTTGCAGATTATGCTGGTCAGGTAAAAGTAACAGCAATGAAATTATTAACATTAAAGCAACTTACGCAATTGGAGGGTAGTGCTTTGGGTGTATTGCCTTTCAACGTAATGGAGAAGGCAAAAGATCAACTTCCAAATGGTGTGAAAGCAGTTTTTGAAGCCGAGAACAATATTCGCCAGTTGGTGGCATCGGGTAATTATACTTTTGCTGATATGGAAAAATATGCAATAGTTGCAGGGATGGCGCCAGCTAGAAGTGATGTGCCGAGTGGCATTTGGACAAAACATCCCGATGGATATTATGTGCGTTATTTTCCTTCTGGTTATTCTATTACAAAGGTGCAGGTTTATGTGCCGAAAGAATTACTGGCGAATGGAAATCGTGTTGTTTACGATGCAACAAATGATATTGCTTGCCCCGCTAATACTGGCTCGCAACGTTTGGCGCAAACAAATGAGCCATTAAATCCAAATTATAAATTGAAATTAACTACAATTTGTAATAGTAAGTAGTAAAATTTGAATATCGTTAGGAAGGAAATTTTTTCCTGACTTATTGAACTGAGGATTTTAAATCCTCTGCTTTGGGGTTTGGATTGCAAATACAGACCAACATTGGGATAATGTCGCGATACATTTATTAGCGAGAAAGATTGCTTCGTCGTGCCTCCTCGCAAGGACGCCTAATGGAAATATCGTTGGTCAGGAAATGTTTTCCTGACTTATCGAACTGAGGATTTTAAATTCTCTGCTTGTGGGTGTGGATTGTAAATCAAAATCAGCAACGATTGTAAATCCACACCAATAGTATAGAAACTACGCTAAAGCCTGTTCTAAATCAGCAATAATATCATCTATATGTTCTAGCCCTACAGAAATTCGCAGTAAATTTTTTGGAGTTTTGCTGTCTGGCCCCTCAATAGAATAACGGTGCTCTATTAAACTTTCTACGCCACCTAAACTTGTAGCTTGCGCAAACAGTTTTACCTTGTTTACAACTTTATTTGTTACTTCAGCATCGCCTTTAACCAAAAAAGACATCATTCCTCCAAAATCTTTCATTTGCTTCTTAGCAATTTTATGTTGTGGATGATCTTCTAAACCTGGGAAAAATACAGCTTCAACTCTTGGATGATTGACTAAATATTCAGCAACTTTTTTGGCGTTTTCGCAATGGCCTTTCATTCTATACGCCAGCGTTTTAATACTTCTACAAAGCAAATAACAATCGAATGGAGAAGGAACAGCACCACCAGTTTGTTGTATATTTTTGATTTTTTCCCACAGTTTGTCCTGTTTAGCGGTTACTAAAATTCCACCCAAAACATCACTATGTCCGCCTAAATATTTTGTGCTGCTGTGCAAAACAATATCTGCACCTAATAGAATTGGATTTTGCAGAATTGGCGATGCAAAAGTACTGTCGCATACCAAAGTGATATTTAAAGGTTTAGCAATTTTGCTTATTTCTTCAATATCTGTAACTTTTAAAAGTGGATTTGATGGTGTCTCAATCCAAATCATTTTGGTGTTTGGTTTGATTGATGATTTTATCAGTTCCAAATCCGTTTGGTCAACAAAATCAAATTCCAACGTATCGTTAAAAATAGTGAGCAACTGTTTTTTTATTCCCCAATACATATCATCGGGTGCAATAATATGACTGCCAGGTTTTAATGCCTGAAATAAAACCAACCCGCAAGTATTACCAGAAGATAAGGCTGCTGCATCTTCTCCAAACTCTAATTTTGCAATAGTGTTTTCTAAAGCAGACCGATTTGGGTTGCTAACACGGCTGTACATGTGCCCTCCTGGATACCCGCCATTTTCATCGCGAAAGAAAGTGGTAGATAAATTTATGGGAGGTGTAACATCTCCCGTTGTAGATTTAACTAGATTTGAAGCATGTATAGCAAGGGTTTCGGGTTTCATTTTATTTACAATTAAGGAATATTTACGATGTGCAATTTAATAAATTGTTGTTAATTTATCGTTGCGAAATGTTTTGGCAGGATTTATGTGTTTGTTATGACGAAAATAAAATTATATGAAAATGAAAAGATTATTTATAGCGCTTGCAATAACATGTTCGGCATTTGTAATGTTACAGAGTTGTTCATCAACCAAAAATGCTACAACAGGTATTAATGGTGGTAGAGGAATGGTTTCGGGTACTTGGATATTAAATAACGTTGCTTTAGAGGGTTTACCAGATGCGGCTGTTCAAGGTTTATTTGGAGAAAAATCTTACAAATGTTTTGAAGGCAGTACTTGGAAATTGACAAATAGTGGTAACGGATCTTATGCTTTGCCAGCAACTAGTAGCTGTGGCGCAGTAATGCAGACTATTTTTTGGTCGGCAACACCATCAGAAGAAACTTTTCAGTTTAAAAAGATTTATGAAGGTGATAAAGCTAAAAACGTTACAGAAGGATATCGTTTGGTGTTAACTCAACTTTCTAGAGAAAGTATGGTGTTAAAATCGCCAATTCAATTTGGAGATAAGACAGCTAACATCGTGTTAACTTTCTCGCCTGCGAAATAAATATTAATAGATAGATTTTATAAAAGCACTTCTTTTTAGAGGTGCTTTTTTTTTGCCAATTTAAAAATAGATGTCAATAATTTTACATGCTTTTCTACGATGAAGATTGAGTAGCACTTTTTAAGCTTTGGCAAATGCACGCATTTTTATACATGGTCGATACATCGTTTTCATAAATTTTAACTTAACAGTTTCTTACAACAAAATGATTTTCAAATCGTGTGATTATCGTATTTTTGTATAAAATATAACAAGAATGAATACAACTGAACAAGTTGAAAAAATATTAGCCAATACATCGTTATCGGCTGAATTACATACCATTGCGCATAAAGTATTACATAAAAAACGCATCACTTTTGATGAAGGTGTTTATCTTTACGAAAATGCAGAATTGGCCTATTTGGGCGTTTTAGCTAATCATATACGAGAAGAAAAGCATGGTGATAAAACTTATTTTAATCGAAATTTTCATTTAGAACCAACAAACCTTTGCGTTTACGATTGCAAATTTTGTTCGTATTCTCGCTTAATTAAGCAAAAAGAAGAAGGCTGGGCTTTAACGCTTGACGAAATGCTTAATGTGGTAAAAAAATACGATGGCGAACCTGTAACTGAAGTACACATTGTGGGCGGCGTTTTGCCGCAGTATGATGTTGCATTTTATTCTTCGCTTTTTAGTGAGATCAAAAAACACCGCCCTGAGTTGCACGTTAAAGCTTTAACACCTGTAGAATATCATTATATTTTTAAAAAGGATAAAATCGATTACGCTACCGGCATGCGGTTGATGAAAGAAGCTGGTTTGGAATCTATCCCTGGTGGTGGGGCAGAAATATTCCATCCAGAGGTGAGAGAGAAAATAGCAAAAGATAAATGTACTGGTCAGCAGTGGCTTGATATACATGAAGAATGGCATAAATTGGGTATGCGCAGCAATGCGACTATGTTGTATGGCCACATTGAAGAATTTTGGCACCGCGTAGATCACATGGAAAAACTGCGCAATTTGCAGGATAGGACAGGTGGTTTTCAAACATTTATTCCGCTTAAATTTAGAAACCAGAACAACCAAATGAGCAATGTTCCGGAGGTTTCGGTAATTGAAGATTTAAGAAATTATGCCATTTCTCGTATTTATTTAGATAATTTCGACCATATTAAAGCCTATTGGGCAATGATTAGTAGAGAAACGGCTCAACTTTCGTTAAACTTTGGCGTTGATGATATCGATGGTACTTTGGATGACACTACAAAAATTTATTCTATGGCGGGCGCTGAAGAGCAAAATCCGGCAATGAGTACTAAAGAATTGGTTAATTTAATTAAGCACGTTGGTAGAAAACCAATAGAAAGAGATACACTTTACAATGTTGTAACCGATTATGAAAATGTAGTTTTCGAAGAGGAGAAAAAACCACAATATTATAAATTGCCAGTGGTAAATTAACCCATATATCCTAAAAGGAACTTTAGCATAAGCGCAAAAAAAAAACATATTAAGTATTGAAAATTATAAAACCCCTTTACGGGTTTGGGCCATGAAAAATATATACATCATCCGCCACGGCGAAACAGAATTAAATAAGCAGGGAATAGTACAAGGTAGAGGTGTAGATTCTGATTTGAATGATACAGGCAGGGCACAGGCCGGAGCTTTTTATCAATATTATAAAAATGTACCGTTCGATAAGATTTATACTTCGGAATTAAAACGTACTTGGCAAACTGTAAATAAATTTATTGAGAAAGGCTTGCCTTGGGAAAAACTTTCGGGCTTGGATGAATTGGCTTGGGGTATTTGGGAAGGTAAATCGAACTCCGAAGAATCAAGAGAGGCATTTAGAAACATGTTGCAATCGTGGGAAGATGGTGATTATAAAACTCATTTTGAAGGTGGAGAGAGTGTTGAAATGGTTTATGATCGTTTAAAAAAACCAATGGATTATTTAATGACTAGGCCAGAAGAAAATAATGTTTTGCTTTGTATGCATGGAAGAGCAATGCGTGTATTTTTGTGTTTGTTGATGAATAAGCCACTGAGTGAAATGATTGATTTTCCGCACCAAAATACTGTCTTATATAAAATGGGCTTTGAAGATGGAAAATTTTCGGTGCTGGAATTTAGTAGTGTAGCACATTTGGATGCGCTACTGCTAAATAATTAGTAACTCATAAAATTTGAATAAATTGCAATGCAATTAAGCTTAATTTAACTGATTTCTGCATGTACGATAAAAAGAATTATCTTGAATAAAATAAAAATATCGGCTGTTGCCTACACAAATACCAAAGCATTTATTTACGGTTTAGAACATTCTAAAATCATCAATAAAATAGATTTAAGTTTAGATATTCCTTCAGATTGCGCAGCTAAAGTAATTAAAGGGCAAGTAGATATTGGTTTAATTCCCGTTGCAGCAATACCTTTAGTGCCAAATGCTACCATCGTAGCTAACTATTGTATCGGTAGTGATGGTGCTGTAAATTCTGTTTTTATTTTTAGCAGCGTGCCTGTTAATGAAATTAAAACTTTAAAATTAGATGCGCATTCTAACACATCTAATAACCTAGCTAAGGTTTTGTTAAAGTTTTTTTGGAAAGTAGATGTTCAGTTTACTACAGATTTAAGTGCCGAGACAGATGCAATTGTGCTGATTGGCGATCGTACTTTCGGTAAAAAAAATGAATACAATTATGCTTATGATTTAGGTGAACAATGGAAAAATTTTACAGATTTACCTTTTATTTACGCCGCTTGGGTGGCAAATAAAGAAATTTCTAAAGATTTTATTGAGGAGTTTAACATGGCGTTACAATTTGGGTTAAACCACAGAAAAGAAGTTTTGAAAACTTTAACGCCTACCGAAAATTTTGATTTAACGGATTATTTGTACCACAAACTCCAGTTTGATGTTACGGAAGACGGTAGAAAAGCGATGGATTTATTTTTAAGCTATATTGGGAAGTTGTAGAAATTAGTAGCTTTTTAATAAATCAAATCTTAATTTAGTGTAAAATTTATATTTTGTAATGCTTGATCAACTTAAGATTATACCTGTTGAGTTATTGGATAGTTATTGTGCTAAGGTGGATTATGACTTGAAATTAAAATTCGAGAATTTACATGATGCAGAAATTTCAACAAGTGAATTCAGTTTTTATACTTCCGTTGCTTCGGTTTATTCTAGTAAAATTGAAGGTGAAGATATTGAATTAGATTCTTACATTAAACATAAAAAGTTTGGTATTGATTTTTTACCTGATTATACTAAGAAAATCGACGATTTGTATTCAGCTTATAATTTCGCTAAGTTAAATACACCTAATTCTGATAACCTAAATAATTGCCATAAATTATTAACTCGGCATATTCTTTCTCAATCATTCCAAGGTAAATTACGAAATAGCAACATGTATGTTTCCACTCCAAATGGGCGTATTGAATACGTAGCTATTTCTCCTTTTAAATTATCTGATGAAATACAGAATTTATATGGTGATTTAGAAATATTGCTAAAAGTTGAACTTACCACCCAACAAGCTTTCTTTTTTGCCTCGATGATTCATTTAGTGTTTGTTAAAATACATCCGTTTAACGATGGAAATGGGCGAATGGCAAGATTAATAGAGAAATGGTTTTTAGCACAAAAGCTTGGAGAAAAGGCATGGTTTTTACAGTCTGAAAAAATGTATTACGAAAACCACCAAATATACTATAGAAATTTAAGGGCTCTGGGATTAGAATATGAGGAACTCGATTATAAAAATGCGATGGATTTTTTATTGATGTTGCCAAAGTCTATCGCATAAAAAAAGCAACCCGAAAGTTGCTTTTTTATTTTATTATTTCTCTCCCGGAGGACAATTCTCTCGTAAAAACTTTGTGAAAGTTAAAGCCAAATGTTCTGATGTTCCTTCGCCTTCACTAATAGAATGTGAACGATTTGGATAGCTCATCAATTGAAAAACTTTTTTATTTTTTACCAGCTCGTTAATCAACATTTCTGCATTTTGATAATGTACGTTATCATCGCCAGTGCCGTGAATGTACAATAAATTGCCTTGCAAATTTTTAGCATACGTAATTGGCGAACCTTTCACATACGCCTCGGTAGTTGGGAAAGGTGTGCCCATGTAACGTTCTTGGTAAATATTATCGTACGTTAACTGATTGCCAACTGCAGCAATAGCAATGCCTGTTTTATAAATTTCTGGGTATTGAAACAATAAATTTAAGGTACTAGAACCACCACCGCTCCAACCCCAAACCGCTACACGATTTTTATCCATAAAAGGGTAGGTGGCTAAAAGTTTCTTAGTTGCCATCGCTTGGTCGCGGATATTTAGGATGCCAATATTTTTGTAGATACTTTTCCTCCAGGTTGCTCCTTTAGGAACTGGCGCACCTCGATTATCCATAGAAATATAAATGTATCCATCTTTTGCCAAATTTGGATAAAGTCTGTTTTTACCTGCGCTAAATACGTCACCGGCTGTTTGCGATGCAGGCTCTCCATACACATAAAATAAAACCGGGTATTTTTTATTTGGATTAAAATTATCTGGTTTTTTCATCCATCCATCCATCACCACGCCATCTTCGGTGGTTACTTTAAAAAACTCAACTTTATTTTTAACAATAGGTTGTTTGGCCATTTGGTTAGTTACACTACCATCCATAGTAATAGGATTGCCCGAAACGAAATTCATCCATTCAGAAATTGGCGATACAACTGCACTATTGTATTTATGCAACGCAAAAGCACCAGTGGGCGAAATATCATAATCGTGCGTTCCGGGTAGGATAGAAGGCGTTACCATTTCTAGCTTTCCTTTACCATCTAACTTTGTTTTGTATAAATATTTCTGAGTTGCATTAGTTGGAGATCCTAAAAAGTAGGCATAATTATTTTTCTCATCAATCAATTTTAAATCGATCAAATCATAATCGCCTTTAGTTACTAAAGTTTGTTTTTTGCCATCTACTGCTATCCTATACAAGTGTCTCCAGCCATCTTTATCCGAGGTAATAGTAAATTCCTTATTATCATTTAAAAAAGTCCAATCCTTGTTAACATCAATCCACGAATTGTTTTTTTCGGTGTAAATTTCCTTCGCAATTCCGTTGCTGGCATTGCAAATAAAAATTTTACTTTCATTTTGCTCACGGTTTAGTTGTTGTAAAATAACTTCGTTGGTATTTGGTACCCATTGCATACGCGGAATGTAGTGCTGTATATTATCGCCCGGAACATCTAGCCAATTTGTTTTAGCCGATGCAACATCAACAATGCCAATTTTGCAAGCCGATGGGTCTTGTCCAACTTTTGGATATTCGATTGGGATGGTGAATGAATAAATAGAATCGGTATTATTGATCATTAAAAAGTTTTTAATTTTTCGAGCATCTAATTGCCAATAAGCGATAGATTTACCATCCGGACTCCATCTAAAACCATCTTGAGCATGAAATTCCTCTTCATAAGCCCAATCAAATGTTCCATTTATAATTCTGTCGGTACCATCTATTGTTAACGCCCTTTCGCCTGTTCCATCAATATTTTCTACATATAAATTATGTTTACTTACATAAGCAACTTTACTTCCATCTGGAGATATTTTAGCAAACATTAACGAAGCCGAAGGTTTATTTTTCCCTATTTGAACCAACGTATTTGTTGTTAAATCTGCTAGCCAGTAATCGCCTCTTGTACGGTCGCGCCAAACTTTTTTACTGTTTGTATAAATTAATGCCTTAGTCAAATCATTCGAAAGCTGAAATTTCTCGATATTTAATGGCTGAAAAGATCCGTTAGGTGTAAATAATGCTACTGGGAAAATTACTTTACGTTCGTTTTTTGGTAAAGTAATTAACACAATTTGACCGTGTAACGATTCATAATAAGAATTGCCATCTTTCGCCCAATTTATGTTCTGGGCGTTTACAGATGATGATACAATAAAAAATATCGAAAAGAATATAATGTATAATGCGTTTTTTTTCATGGCGAAATATTGAAAATAAAAAAAGCTTTTTAACTTTTGGCTAATGTAAAAAAAAGCCAGCGGTTAAAAAGCTACAAAATGAATTAGGAGTTAAAATTAGCCACCTTGCATCGCTTTCAATTCATCCATTGTTGTAATATCATATCCATCAGGAACATCTAACGAAATGGCTCCAACTTTATCGGTTGACATAGATTTAAGTGTCATGTTAGATTCTACGCCATTAATGGTAGCAGTATATTTTACAGGCACAGCATCAAGCGTTTTAAAAAATCCTTTACCTTTTAAAGCTGGAATTGTGATGTCTTTAGTTGCCCAAAGTTCATGACTTGCACCTTTATCATCTTTATAAGTGTATTTCTCGGCATTTAACGTTGCAAACATTTGCTTTTCTCCGGTTGCTTTAAAATCAGAAAAAACTGGCATAGCTGCTTCTTGTTTCTCTGTTTCTTCTTTAGAAATTTTTACAGCAAATTGCTTTTGCGCAATAGGAACATCAATTAATAACAAACCAGTTTTTGTTGCAGTATTTGAAATAACATTAATTAAAGCAGGCCCGGCTTGCATTTCTATTCTAGTTAAATCGCCATTAAATTTATTTTTAATTTCAGTTGTAGCACCATTTGCCACCACGTTAAAGGTCATTGTACCTTCGTTAACTGTTTTTTGCGCATGCGCAATAACTGCTGTAGCTACTAAAATTAGTGCTAAAACGCTTGTTTTGATAGATTTGAACATATAATTTATTTTATTTATTTACCAGTTAATTTTTTCTTTGTTTAAAAAAGAAGCGATTCCTTTTTTAAAATCCTCACTTTCTCTTACGCGTGCATTTATTTGAACCGCCGCATCTAAAGTTTTTTCGAACAATGGATTATTGGTTTGCCCAATAAGCTGTTTAGTTACCATTAACGAATTTTCTGAAGATTGATTGCACAAAGTTAAAGCAAATTTTGAAACAGTTTGATGAATATCGGATGAGTTTGTTACAAAGTTGATCAATTTATAAGCTAATGCTGTTTCTGCATTAAATATGTTCCCTGTAAAAAGCAATTCTTTAGCTACGGTTTCATTTACTTTCTTTAATAAAAAGCAAGATACAATGGCAGGTACAAAACCGATTTTTACTTCCGAATATCCAAAATTGCTTTCGGGTGTGGCAAAAATAAAATCGCAAATTGTTGCTAAACCACAGCCACCAGCAATAGCATGCCCTTCTACTTGTGCAATAACTATTTTTGGTAAATAGTAAATAGTGGTATATAATTTCCTTAATAAATTAGAATCTGCAACGTTCTCTTCAAAAGTGTTTTTCTGTAATTGCTGTAAATACGCTAAATCGGCTCCAGCGCTAAAACTAGTTCCATTTGCCTTTAAAATAATAACTTTAATTTCATCATCTTCAGATGCTTGTGTAAATACATTGGTTAAAGCAACAATCAAATCTGGATTTAAAGCATTTCGCTTTTCAGGTCTGTTAATGGTTACGGTTGCAATTCTATCGGCTACATCATATAAAACCAGTTCGTCCATGTTAAGGGTTTAAGTCGATCAAATATGATGGATTTTTCTTTAAAACATGTAAGTTTTTATGATTATTTTCGGCGAATGTTTTAAACAGTTTTATTTTGTAATCCTTATTGGTTGCATCCACAACAATCTCATTATACTTTAACTCGGTGTTTATTTTTGTTAAATCAAATTTCGTGTTTCCAGTAATCCATAATGAACTGAACTTCCCAATAGCATTTAATGTTTTGTAATTGAAGGTTTCATCAACAATTAAAAACGAGTGGTTGTAAAATAGAATCTGATTATCTTTTTTCGTAAAAACTGGTGAAATCGTGTCCTTTTTTAAATTTAAAATTTTAATTTCTTTTATCTGTGCTTGTTCTAAACTGGGTTTTATAAAAAATAAATAAGCATTTTCTTTAGGATTCAAATTTGTTTCGATAATTGCTTTATTGCCACTAATAAATGCGACGGCATAATTTTTTCTGAGTGAATAAAAGATAATTTTTTTCTGTTGAGATAAATTTATTGACTCCTGCACAACCAAAATTTGGTAAATCATGAATAATCCTCCAGCGATAAAAAGCATTTTTTTCTGTCGCCTTTCTAACGCAAAAATGATGAAACCCAATGCTAAGCTCAGTAAAATAAATTGAGGCATAGTTAACCAAATAGATGAAAATGTGGAGGCAGGTAAATTTGAAATCCACCTTAATACATCGTTGGTACAGCTAATAATCCACTCAAATATTGGCGACAAAAATTCAAATATTGGGATTAAGACTGCTATACCTAAATACATCATAAATACTAGCGGTATCATAATAAATAGGTTACCCAATAAAAAGTAAACCGGAAATTGATGGAAATAATATATGCTAAGCGGAAAAGTTACAATTTGAGCGGCCAAAGAAAGTGCAATAAAATTCCAAAGTTTATCCAACCATTTATTTTTTATATAGATAGATTTATAGATAATTGGTTGAAGATATATTAAGCCAAATACGGCAATGTAGGAAAGCTGAAAACCTACGTTCCAAATTAAAAATGGGTTATAAAGCAACTGACAAAAGGCCGAAAACGCTAAAATGTTATAGCCATTTTTATTTTTAGAAAAGGTTGTTGCCACCATAAATATAGTAATCATTATCGCAGCGCGTACAACTGAAGGCGATAATCCGGTAATAAGTGCGTAGCCCCAAACAAGCGTACAAATTATTACGAACTTAAGCAGTTGCAAACTTCGTTTTCGATTTAGAAATACCAAAAGAAAATTTAGCACCAAGTATATGATGCCCACATGAGCGCCAGAAACAGATAATGCATGTATGGTGCCAGTTTTAGAGTAAGCCGTTAAAATTTCTTTACTTAAATCTGCTCTATAACCTAAAATTAAGGTTGATGCAACTGCAAAAGCTTCATCATTTTTAATTAACCTGCGGTATTTGGCAATCTGCTTTTCTCGCAAATTTAGGGCGAGTTTAAGGATAGGATTTCCACCACTTCTATTTGTTTTATAAACGCTTTTTTGGTTGATAAATGCCTGTTCATAAATATTTTGGTTGGCCAACCAATTTTTGAAATTAAATTCCGCCGGGTTGTAAGGCGGTTCTACTTCAGTATAATCGGCGCCTATAATTAATTCATCGCCGTATTTTAAATGAATTGGTTGAGAAATGACTGAATTTACTTTGCAGAACTCATGTTTTTGGAGCGGTTATAATTAGTTGCAGTTGTTTTTAAGAAATATATTTTCTATTTTCATCAAATATTTAAGCTCTTATGACACAACTAAATTACTCTCCATCAATACGAAAATTTCGAATTGAAGAAACTTTAACAGTAAACACAGTAGAATGTAGATGTTTTGCAGTACATGATTATTACCCTACGAATAGGTACAATGACGTCGACGAAAATGTATGGAATGTAAGGCGACTTACATGGGACTTTAAGGACGGAAAAAATACAACGCAAATATCCACGGTAATTTCTGCTGCGTTAATAGAAAAAAACATATCATTTTTTAATACAATTCTGGTTGTAATACCTGCTTCCACACCGGAGAAAACAAATACTCGTTTCAGTAGATTCTGTCAACAAGTTTGTGCTACGACATCTATTGCTAATGGGTTTACTGCAATCACGACAGAGCCACATGAAGCAACAAAAGGAACTTCTGGCGGTAATAAAATTAAGGATTTTACATTTAATAATGCAATTTATAAGGGAAAAGACGTTATTCTATTTGATGATGTTAAAACTAGTGGAACATCATTTAGACAAGTTGCAGGCGAGTTATTACGGACAGGTGCACTGAGCGTTAAAGGTGTATTTTTGTCAAAGACAGTTCCATTTGAGAATAATTTTATTGAACTCGAAGCTCCCGATGCGGATCTAGATGATGAAAATTTTTGGTTATTTTAAAAGATGAATATAGAAAATATTATTAGGCTTACTCAGCTTAGGGGAATGGGGAGAAAAACTTCATTTAAGGTGCTTGAAACATTAACATTCAAACCATCAAAAGAAGAATTAGTGGATTTTATCTTGGATTTTTCAAATGAAAACAAATTTACAAGGTTGCCGATATATTCGAAGGACGACGTGCAGTTAGCTTTTGATAAAGCGGAGCAGATAATGGATAAATCTGAAAAAAACAACGTTAAAATTATTTCTTATTATGACAACAATTACCCTAAAAGTCTCAAAGAAATACCTGACCCGCCGTTGATTTTAAATTTGAAAGGCGATATTTCAATATTAAATGAAATGACAGGCATTGCGATAATCGGAACAAGGCAACCAACTGGGGCTGGGGTTAAGGCAGGAAAATATTTTGCGTCATTGCTTGGTAAAAGAGGATATAATATTGTCAGTGGGCTTGCCATTGGCTGTGATGCATCTGCCCATATTGGATGTCTTGAGGCTAAAGGGAAAACAACTGCGATACTAGCTCATGGATTCCAAACTATTTATCCTAAAGAAAATAAAGAACTAGCTACACAGATAGTTGATGAAGGTGGTGTTTTATTATCAGAATATTTAATAGGTACAGGTGCACTACCAAATTATTTTATAGAGCGAGATCGTTTACAATCTGGTTTGTCTAATGCTACAATAGTTATACAGACAGCAGAAAAGGGCGGGACCATGCATGCTGTTAATGCAACGATAAAAAGCGGGAAAAAGTTAGCAGCGGTTAAATATAATAGCCCAGAGCTTATTAACGATAAAACACAAGGAAATGAAAGTTTAATTAGAGCAGGAAAAGCCTTTAGTTTAACTTCCTTAAATATTGAGGAGTTTTTGGCTTCTGTTCCGTTGATCAATAATGATCATGAAAATCATGAAAAACTACCTACTTCGAATCTTGACGATTATCAATATAAAATCTTTTAACTATAAAATTTCTTTATAATTTCTAATAAATCATTTGGAGTTCGTGCTACATAATGTGGGTTCGCTGCTAGCAAAGATTCTTTGTCAGTGGCGCCCCAAAGGCATGCTACGGTTTTTGCACCAGCTTTGTTTGATGCGATAATGTCGATATCTCTATCTCCTACGGACAGTGTTTTATTCGGCTCTGAATCAAATTTGCTTATAGCTAATAAAATTGGCTCAGGATCGGGCTTTCGTTTTTTAGTATCGTGGTAGCATATGTGAAAATCACAAACAATATTATGATGTTTTGCTACTTTCGTACAGTAAGTACTAGGACTGTTAGTGACAATACAGGTCGGAATCTTTTTTTCTTTTATAAATTCAAATATTTTTGCAAAACCTTCATAATATTTAAAACCAGGAATTAAGCTATACACAGTAGCCCATGAACGGTTCGTTCTATGTTGTTCTGCTGAAGATGAATCAACAAGGGTTTGGTCTAAATCAAATATTATAGCCATATTCTTTAATTTATAATTTATATTAATGATGTTTTTTCTGATTCGATGTCTACTATCTTTTATTTTTAATATTACTAAAATTATTTGAGCTTTTCATTAAAATTAGTAATTCAACAACTATTGGTGTTTGATGTGTGCATGGCTCTCAAAAAAAGACGTCTTCGTAGAACTTTCTGGCATAACCCAAGTTTGCTTCATATATCGTTGCAAAATCCAAAAAGAATTTCTGATAATTTACTCCAAATCCAACGTATTGTTTAAAAGGATTGGCGCTTAAACCACCTCGTAAGCAAAAAAACTCGACGATTTTATAATCTATGCCAACTTTAACATCAATTGATTCTTTCAAAATTTTGCTTATTGTGGTGGCAATTAGTACTTTATCCGATGCTAAGTAACTTGCGCCAATATTTAATGACGTAGGGATTTTAGCTAAAATTTCGGAGGTATCGAAGCTTTGTTGAGATGGATTAGCCACGAACGCACCTAAAATAAGCTGCTTATTTAATTGAAATAATAAACCTACATCAACAGAAAAACCTTTTGAAGAACCATAATTTGATATTTTTAATTGATGGTAATTTAGATTAATTGCCGTAGTAAATTTATCGCCGAACTTTTTAGCATAAGCAAAGCCAACTTTGTTTTCGTTATAGGCCGAAAAGCCATAACGCTGAAAGCTGATTCCTGCAAAATTATTTTTAAAAGGCACAACAAAAGCAAAACTTTGATTACTTACTTCGTTGCTGAACAGGTATTTAGCGTAATTAATTGAAGCGGTAATTTCTTTTATAGATGATATGCCCGAAGGATTTCCTTGGAGTGACCAAACATCGGTTACGGCAGCGCTATTGTTGCCCATAGCCGTTAATCGGGCTCCTAAATTATTTTGAGCAAATAGCGTAGAAGCTGAAAAAAAAATCAACAAAAAACTAAATATTTTCATGAGTCGGGCGTTAACCGGGATGCAAAAAATATAGAGAGATTTTTTTGTGAATTAAATGTAAGAAATAAAATCTGAAAAAGAACAATTCAAATTTTTTATATTTTGGATATTCTATAGTGCTGAACTTAAAGCTCTTCTGCTAATTTCACTAAAAATCCTTTTAGGTTTTCTAATGAATCGATAATTTTTTGACTCTCTTTAACATCACTTTTATTATTCTTGAGGTAATCTTTTGCGCCTTTTAAAGTAAAGCCTTTTTCGTTAACCAAATTAAAAATTATTTTTAAATTCTCTATGTCTTCTGGCGTAAAAAGACGGTTTCCTTTTTTATTTTTTTTTGGTTGAAGAATATCAAATTCCTTTTCGTAAAAACGGATTTGAGAAGCGTTCACTTCAAACATTTCAGTCACTTCGCCCATGGTATAATACATTTTATTAATGTCTCTTTCTTTATAAGGCATAATTTGTGCTTGATTATAAGGGTTTTACAGCGATTATTTAAAGTATTCAAATGTAGTGTGATTTTTCCTTATTAACGCAATAAAGTTATAATTTTGTTGCTCCAATTTAAAACGTAATGACAGCAAAAGAGATAAGACAGGCATTTTTCAATTTTTTCGAATCTAAACAACATCACATTGTTCCGTCCGCGCCAATTGTGGTTAAAAATGACCCGACGTTAATGTTTACCAATGCGGGAATGAATCAGTTTAAAGATTTGTTTTTAGGCGAAGCGACCATTAAATATTCTCGTGTTGCGGATACGCAACGTTGCTTACGCGTTTCGGGCAAACACAACGATTTGGAAGAAGTAGGTATTGATACCTACCACCACACCATGTTCGAAATGCTGGGCAATTGGAGTTTTGGCGATCCTGCCAATCCGGAAAGTGGGTATTTTAAAAAAGAAGCCATTGCTTGGAGTTGGGAATTGCTTACCGAAGTTTACAAAATACCAAAGGATAAAATATATGTTACTTATTTTGAGGGCGACGAAAAGGAAGGTTTAGAAAAAGACCAAGAAGCGTTTGATTTTTGGAAACAGTATGTTGATGAAAGTCATATTTTACCTGGAAATAAAAAAGATAATTTTTGGGAAATGGGCGAAACTGGTCCATGTGGTCCATGTTCTGAAATTCATGTAGATTGTCGTACGGATGAAGAAAAAACTTTGGTTAGTGGCGCAACTCTAGTTAATGCAGATCATCCGCAAGTTATAGAAGTTTGGAACAATGTTTTTATGCAATTTAATCGCCTAAAAGATGGTTCATTAAAAAGTTTACCAGCAAAACACGTAGATACCGGAATGGGTTTTGAGCGTTTAGTGCGTGTTTTACAAGGGAAATCTTCTAATTACGATACAGATATTTTCCAACCGATGATTCAGTTCATTGCTGAAAAATCTGGTATAAAATATGGTGCTGACGAGAAAACGGACATCGCAATGCGCGTTATGGCCGATCATATTCGGGCGATTTCTTTCGTAATTGCCGATGGACAATTGCCTTCAAATAACAAGGCTGGTTATGTTATCCGTAGGATTTTACGTCGTGCAGTACGTTACGCCTATACTTTCTTAAACTTTAAAGAACCATTTTTAAATGAATTGGTGCCAAAATTAGCTGAGCAATTTAAGGATGTTTTTGATGAATTGAGTGCACAGCAGGATTTTGTACAGAAAGTAGTGTTAGAAGAGGAGGTTTCGTTTTTAAAGACTTTGAGGTTAGGAATTAGTAGGTTTAATACTTATATGGATTTGTCAAATGATCAAAGACTTACTATTAATGATGAAGATAATACACTTGAACATTTTGGCATTAAAGACATTTATCAAAAAGAAAGATTTAATAATATCATAAATGGAAACTTTGCGTTCGAGTTATCAGATACTTTCGGATTTCCAATTGATTTGACTGAGCTAATGGCTCGAGAAAAAGGTTGGTCGGTTGATTTGGTGGCTTACGAACAAGCACTTAAAAAGCAAAAAGACGATAGTCGCGCTGCTACTGCAATTGATACGGGGGATTGGGTAATTGTAAATGCCGATGAGCAAAGCGAGTTTGTTGGTTACGATGATTTAGAAATCGAAACTGAAATTATAAAATTTCGCCAAGTAAAAGCCAAAGGAAAAGAACAATATCAAATCGTTTTACGCCAAACGCCTTTTTATGCAGAAAGTGGTGGTCAGGTAGGAGATACGGGAAGATTAGAAGACCATAGTCGCCAGTTTTGGGTTGATATTACCGATACTAAAAAAGAGAACGGTTTAACGGTACATTTTTCAGATACACTTCCTGATAATTTGGAAAGCAAGTTTTGGGCAGTTGTAGATGAAGATAAACGTATTTTAACCGAGGATAATCATTCGGCTACACACTTGTTGCATGCTGCCATGAAGCAGGTTTTGGGTAAACATGTAAACCAAAAAGGATCATTGGTTAATGCCGATTATTTACGTTTCGATTTTTCTCACTTTGCTAAAGTTACGGATGAAGAATTGGCTCAGATTGAAGTAATTGTGAACCAGAAAATTAGGGAAAACATCAAGTTAAAAGAACAAAGAAATGTTCCCTATCAGGATGCAATTGAAAGTGGCGTAACGGCACTGTTTGGTGAAAAATATGGAGATTTTGTTCGGATGATTACTTTTGACGACCATTTCTCGAAAGAACTTTGCGGTGGTACACACGTAAAAGCAACTGGACAAATCGGATCTTTTAAAATAATCGCCGAAAGTGCAGTTGCAGCAGGCGTGCGAAGGGTTGAAGCAATAACAGCCGATAAAGCCGAGCAATATTTCTTGGATCAAAGAAAACAACTCGGGCATTTAAAATCGTTATTAAACGGAAGTAAAGATTTATTAGCTTCTGTTCAAGCTTTGCTTGATGAAAATGCGAAACTGAAAAAAGAAATAGAAAAATCTACTTTAGAACGGGTAGATGTTTTAAAGCACGAAATTGTTCATCATGTTCGTGGCATAAATGGTGTAAACTTAATTGCTAAACACATCGATTTGCAGAGTGCAGATGCAGTTAAAAATCTTGCTTTTTCATTAAAAGATATGGTTGATAATTTGTTTCTTGTTTTTACCACAGAAATTGATGCGAAGCCAGGTATTACGGTAATGTTATCAGAAAGCTTAGTTAAAAATGGGATGAATGCTTCAAATATTGTCCGCGAACTGGGTAAAGAAATTCAAGGTGGTGGCGGTGGTCAGCCGTTTTATGCTACTGCAGGCGGTAAAAACTCAGCAGGTTTAAAGGTTGTATTAGAAAAAGCAGAAGGATTTATTTCACAGTAAATCGTCATCCGATAGCTATCGGATTCGACCGTAGGGGAGAAATCTTTAAAATGATATTTAAAGATCTCTCCATTTTTTTGCATTATTTCTGCACGATCTATTTTCTAAAATAGAACTACTGTCTTGCCAGCTAAACCCGATTAAACGGAAATACTTTTTTGTCATTTCTAAAAGTTACTAACGCTAATAGAACAATCGCTAGTAGAGTTAGTAACTTTATAGCAATAAAGATTGGAGTGAAAGCGGGGACTGGTTTTACCTAAGAGATTCCTTTGGTTGGTGTTATCACCAACCACTAAAGATTGGAGTGAAAGCGGGAACTGGTTTTACTTAAGAGATTCCTTTGGTTGGTGTTATCACCAACCACTAAAATTCTAACATAGATTTTTTTACGACGATCTAATTGCCAAAACCATTATTGAGGGTTGGTGATAACACCAACCACTAAAATTCTAACATAGATTTTTTTACGGCGATCTATTTGCCAAAACCATTATTGAGGGTTGGTGATAACACCAACCACTAAAATTCTAACATAGATTTTTTTACGGCGATCTATTTGCCAAAACCATTATTGAGGGTTGGTGATAACACCAACCAAAAGGGAAATTAATCTATTAACCTCTATTTTGGCATTACCTGAGTTAAGCTATGAACGTATTTTGGAGGACAATATGAGTGTTGGTTTATCACTTGCTGCAGGTATTGGTAATGAAGATGATTTCTCACAATATAAGTTTTTAGCGATACCACATTACAGATTGTATTTTGGAAAACGAAGAGCTGCTGGCTTTTTTATAGAGGGCAATGTAGCAGTTGCTTCTGTTCGAGAACGTGATTTACGTTATGAAGCGACAAATGGAAACTATCAAGTCAGCGACGAGTCTACAGTTAATTTTGGTGTGGGCGCAGCTGTTGGCGCAAAGTTTTTAACTAAGAATGGCTTTACAGGTGAAGTTTTTGGTGGCTTAGGTCGCTTTTTAGGCGACAGTCGTTCTATAGAGGCATACCCTCGAATTGGTATTACTTTAGGAAAAAGATTTTAGTATTAACAAGGCTGATTAATTTTACAATCAGCCTTTGGTGTTATCACCAACCACTAAAATTCTAACATAGATTTTTTTACGACGATCTAATTGCCAAAACCTTTATTGAGGGTTGGTGATAACACCAACCAGAAGGGAAATAGCAATAAAGATTGGAGTGAAAGCGCGAACTGGTTTTACCTAAGAGATTCTGGTATTGCTTTCCCAATAATCAAAAAATTACTGATGATTATGGATTTGAATATAAATTAAAGAGGAGGCTTTTAAAATGCCTCCTCTTTAATTATTCGCTTAATGTCTGCCTCGGTTATGACCTTTATTATTGTGATCATTTCTTTTATAATCATCATGACCCTTATATTTTACCTTTGTAGGCTTATAATAATTTTGTTGCGAATAGCGATCGTGCCCACCACCGTATGATGAACGTACATAATTTACGCGGTTTGCATATTGTACTCTATGCATGTTGTAATTACGATAAGGTGAGTTTCCATAAACTACAATCTTTCTACTATTATTTAAATTGTAACCACGATACTGGCTTGGTAAATTTTTAGATCTTACCCAGCGGTTACCACTTAAATAAACAAATTGCCTTTGAGGAACATAGTAATACGATTGTACCTCGGGCATGTAATAGTAATTAACATTTTGATTGCCAACGGGAACCCATGCAGGTTGACTGCCAATGTTTACATTTAAACTGACTTGAGCGTTAGATTGATTCGAACTTGCGGCCACGATACCTACGATCGCAGCGGTGATTAATAGCTTTTTCATAATAATCTAAATTTAATTTGTGTGTGTACTGATGTAAATTCAAACGCTGTGCCAAAACTTGCATTGTAACAAAAACGAAATTATCATTTTAAGCTGCCTCACAGAAATTAGATTTTATAATTAATGGATGTCAAGCCTTTTTTAAGGTTAGATTAAATATTAACTATATTTGCCAATTAAAAATTAAAAACGTTAAGCTTTAATGCCGTTACAAAATAACAACTTCGAACTTGTTTCAGGACTGGAAATTCACGTACAGTTAAATACAAATACTAAAATATTCTCTGCCGATAGCGCTTCTTTCGGTGCTTTGCCCAATCAAAATATCTCAACCGTATCGTTGGCATTGCCCGGCGCTTTACCAAAGTTAAATAAAGAGGTTGTGGCAAAAGCAATACGCATTGGTTTGGCTTTAAATTGTACTATAAACCAATTAAATCATTTCGATAGAAAAAATTATTTTTATGCCGATTTGCCAAAAGGCTACCAAATTACGCAAGATAATAGACCTATTTGCATAAACGGAAGTATCGAAATCGAATTATCCGATGGTTCGAAAAAAACGATTGGCATCAACCGTATTCATTTAGAAGAAGATGCAGGCAAGAGTATTCACGATCAGGATGAAAAATATTCATTAGTAGATTTGAATAGAGCAGGTGTTCCGTTAATTGAAATTGTAACCGAGCCAGACATTCGCAGTGCTGAAGAAGCATCAGTTTTGCTTAACGAAATTAGAAAGCTGGTTCGCCATTTAAATGTGAGTGATGGTAATATGGAAGAGGGAAGTTTGCGTTGCGATGCAAATATTTCTATACGCAAAATTGGTGCAACCGAATTTGGAACTCGCTGCGAAGTAAAAAACCTAAACTCTATGCGCAACGTACGTAGAGCTATGGATTTTGAATTTGGAAGGCAGGTTGAAGTAATCTCAAACGGGGGATCAATTATTCAAAGTACTTTAAATTTTGATGCCGACGCTGGTACAACATCGCCAATGCGTACTAAAGAAGAAGCGAATGATTATCGTTATTTTGCCGACCCAGATTTAGTGCCGATTGCTATTTCTGATGCATGGTTATCGGAAATAATTTCTGAAATGCCCGAATTACCAAATGTAATTTCTAAAAAGTTAATGGATGAATTTGGTATTAATAAATCAGACGCTGCATTGTTTGCAGAAGACTTAGATTTATTAAATTACTTTAATGAGGCACTTGCACATGTTAATGTAAAGAAGACGCTAATAAATTGGTTAGTTGGTCCAATTCGTGCAATTTTGAACGAAAATGAAATTACAATTTCGAATTATAAAGTTAAACCAGTACAGCTTGCAGTAGCTATTAATTTAGTTGACGATAAAAAGTTGACGCAGCAAATTGCCATACAGCAGTTATTGCCAGCAGTTGAGTTACAAGAAAATGCAAACGTTGCTGATTTAGCAAAGTCGTTAAATTTGTTGATTACCGAAAACACTGATGAATTAAGTGTTTATATTGATGAAGTGTTGAGCAAATATCCACAACAAGTTGATGCATATAAAAAAGGAAAAAAAGGCGTTTTAGGTTTGTTTGTGGGCGATGTAATGAAATTGGCAAAGGGCAAAGCCGATGCTAAAAAATTAAGTGAATTAATATTAGAAAAACTAAAATAATGAGATTAAAAAATTTAAGCCTGATTGCATTGATTGCAATTGCTTTTACAGCTTGTAAATCGAAGGAAGATTTTACCATTGATGGAACTTTTAAAAATCCTGGTACAGAGAAAAAGGTTTTTCTATTTGGCATGCAGAATAGCAACATGATTGCTTTAGATTCTACAAATCTATCTGCAAATGGCGAATTTAAGTTTATCAGGAAAACACCTTCAGTTGATTTTTTTAGGGTAACGATGGGTAACCACGAATTTATGCTGATTGCCGAAAATGGCGATAAAATTAAACTTGAAGCCGATTTAAGCGACAAAAATTTAGCCTATAAAATTTCGGGTGCAAAAGAGGTTGAGAAACTTTCTGAACTTAATACCATCCGCGGTAAATTTTCTCAAGAGGTTGACGGTGTGCAAAAGGCTTTCGAAGCTAAAGTTGCTAAAGCGCCTCAAAACAGAGCCGCAATTTTAGAAGAAATGCGCCCGCAGTATGAAGGTTATGTGAAAACATTGAATGAAAATATTTTGAAATTTGCTACTGATAATAAAGGCACGTTAGCTGGTTTTTACGCTATGAATACCTTAAGTCCGCAACAATTTGAAGGCGAACTTGTAAAATATAGTGAAGAAATTAAAGAGAAATTGAAAGGAAATGCAACTGTAGATTCTTTCGTAAAGCAAATGGCTAAACTTAAAGCCGTACAAGTAGGAGAACCAGCACCGGCATTTACAATCAACACTGCAGATGACAAACCTATCAGTTTATCCGATTTTAAAGGGAAGTATGTACTGTTGGATTTTTGGGCTTCGTGGTGTCAACCATGTAGGTTAGAAAACCCAAATGTGGTTAAGGTTTACAATAAATTTAAAGATAAAAACTTCACCATTTTAGGTATTTCTTTAGATAAGGATAAAGCAGCCTGGTTGCAGGCGATAAAAGCTGATAATTTAACATGGCAACACGTTAGCGAACTTAAAGATTTTGAAGGAACCGCTGTTAAAGCTTATCAAGTGCAGGCAATTCCATCATCTTTTTTAATTGATCCATCAGGAAAAATTATTGCTAAAAATTTAAGAGGCGAGGAGTTAGATTCGTTTTTAACTAAAACTTTGCGTTAATTTAACGATCTATATATTTTGTGACTTAACAATTTCTTAACTTAAGGTTAATCGAAAATTACTTTTTAGATGGTATTTTCGTAACAAATATTTAACTATGAATAATTTAGGTCACAAAATTTTAATTGTTGATGATGAGCCAGATATTCTGGAGTTAATCGAATATAATTTAAAAAAAGACGGTTATCAGGTTTTTACCGCATCCAACGGACAAGAAGGTATTACAGTTGCCAAAAAAGTGCAGCCCGACCTAATCATTTTAGATATTATGATGCCTAAAATGGATGGGATTGAAGCTTGCAGAATTATGCGGACGATTCCTGAATTTAAAAATACTTTTATGGTGTTTTTAACCGCCAGGAATGAGGAGTATTCGGAAATTGCAGGTTTTAACGTTGGCGCTGATGATTATATTGCAAAACCAATTAAACCGCGTGCCCTTATTAGCAGAATAAATGCAATTTTACGAAGAACATCGGCAATTGAGGAAATATCAGAAAGCAAATTAGAAATAGGCGATTTGGTAATTGATAGGGAAGCATTCTTAGTTTTTCAAGCAGGAAATAAAGTTGTATTGGCCAAAAAAGAATTTGAATTACTGTATTTATTGGCTTCAAAACCCGGAAAAGTTTATACTCGAGAATCAATTTTAAAAAATATTTGGGAAGATTCTGTAGTGGTTACCAATAGAACAATTGATGTTCATATCAGAAAACTAAGAGAAAAATTAGGCGAGACTTATGTGTCAACCGTAAAAGGTGTTGGTTATAAATTTGAATTATCGTTGTAACCATAATTGCTAAAATTTTTTGAGTGAAGTTTTCTTTCGCAAATTTGCCTTTTTTGTTGATTAGTGTTGTTCACAGTTTTCGGTATTTTTCGATTCACATTCATTAAATACCCATTTTATATTAAGTAAATCTTTAACCTATAAAAATAAAAACCGTATTTTTGCATCTTATCAATTATGCAGTAGTTTGAAATATCCTAATTTTAAAGATCTTATAATTTTCGAAGACGACGATTTTATTGTCATAAACAAACCACCATTTTTAGCCTCGCTTGATGAAAGAGGAGGTTCTGGAGAGACAAATGTACTGCGTTTAGCAAAACAATATAGCGATGATGCACAGGTTTGCCACCGTTTGGATAAAGAAACCTCTGGAGCTTTAATTATCGCAAAAAATCCCGAAGCGTATAGACATGCATCTATGCAATTTGAACGTAGAAAAGTTAATAAAACCTATCATGCCGTTGTAGATGGACATGTAATTTTTGATGAATTATTAGTTGATTTACCCATCTTAAACGATGGAAATAAAAATGTGACTATCGATCGTAAAGAAGGTAAAAGAGCAGAAACAATTTTCGACTCCTTAAAATACTACAAACATTATACCTTGGTAGAATGTAAACCGATTACGGGTAGAATGCACCAAATTCGAATACATTTGGCCACACAAAGAGCAGCAATTGTTGGTGATGAAATGTATAAGGGCAAATCTGTTTTTCTCTCATCAATTAAACGTGGCTATAAATTAACTAAAGGTGAAGAAGAGCAACCAATTATGAAGCGCTTTGCTTTGCATGCCCGCCATTTGGTTTTTAAAGGTTTAGATGATAAAGATATTGTAATCGAAGCGCCTTATCCTAAAGACTTCGCTACATTAATTAAACTTTTAGATAAATTTGACGCCTAATAGAAAATCTTAATAAAAAAATAGATGCAAATCCGCTTTATAAATTACCTTGATAAAATTAATCTTTACAGAAAGTCGAAAATATCAAACCGTAATTTTTTAATTGTACTGGCGGTAATTGTTGGTATTTTAGCTGGTGTTGCGGCAGCCATTTTAAAAAGCTTAACACATAATATAGAAGAATTTTTACAATCTGATTGGCACTGGAAGTATAAATATTACTTATACTTTATATTTCCTTTGATAGGGATTTTTCTTTCTGTTGCTTATGTCAAATACTTCATCCGCAAAAGTAAATTCGAAACTGGTTTAACACCGTTATTATACGCCATTTCCAAAAAATCGAGCAAGGTAGAAACCCACAATATTTATTCGCAAGTAATTACCTCGGCAATTACCGTTGGTTTTGGTGGCTCAGTAGGTTTAGAATCTCCAATTGTAACCAGTGGCGCTGCTATTGGTTCAAGTCTTGGTCGGTTTTTAGGTTTATCCTACAAAGAAATAACCATGCTACTTGCTTGTGGCGCAGCTGCGGGAATTGCGGGAGCTTTTAATAGTCCAATTGCAGGTATTGTATTTGCAATAGAGGTATTATTACCAGAATTTACCATTCCTGCATTTATTCCATTATTGTTAGCCGCCGCAACATCTGCAGTTGTGGCTCGATTGTTTTATACACAACAATTATTCTTTTTAGTTACAGAGGGATGGAAAATGGATGCGCTATTTTACTATGTAATTTTAGCCTGTGTAATAGGATTGTTTTCTATCTATTTTGGTAAAGCAAATTACGCAATTAAAGCATTTTTTTACAAATTTAAAGATCCTTATACCAAGGTAATTATTGGTGGTTTGGCATTGGGGGCTTTGGTATTTCTTTTTCCTACACTTTATGGTGAGGGTTACATTACCATAAAAAAATTATTAGGTGGCGATTATATGGCCATTATAAATAATAGTATTTTTCAAGACTATAATACCATCCCTGCAGTGGTGGTTTTGTTTACAATAGTTACTATTTTTATGAAATCCATTGCTACTTTGGTAACGCTCGGTGCTGGTGGTAACGGAGGAATGTTTGCACCTAGTTTAATTATGGGCGGTTTAATAGGTTTTATTTTTGCTTATACCATCAATTTATCCGGTATTGCGCACTTAAATGTAGCTAATTTTACAGTTGCAGGTATGGCAGCAGCATTAGGTGCAATAATGCATGCGCCACTTACGGGTATTTTTCTTATTGCCGAAATAACGGGAGGCTATATTTTAATGGTTCCTTTAATGATTACCACCGCTATTTCGTATGGTATTAACCGTAAATCTCAAAAACATTCTATCTACACAAAAGGACTTGCAGAAAAAGGCGAACTCATGTCGTACGAGGACAAGGATACCACCGTTTTAAGTCAAATGAAGTTGAGATACCTCATTGAAAAAACTTACCCTCAGCTTCATTTAAATGATTTAATCTCAGTAAAAATGAACGAGATTGTTCAATCGCACAAAAATATTTGCGCTGTAACGGATGAGTTGGGAGATTTTAAAGGGATTATTTATATTGAAGAATTGTTTAGTGAGATGATTAATAACCCAAATAAAGATACTTTAACCGTATCGCATTTGGTTAGAGAAGCACCCAACACACTTTTAGATAAAGATGATTTAAAAACTGTTTTACGCAAAATGGAGCAGGGAAATGTTTGGCTATTACCTGTAATTGATGAGAATAATATTTACAAGGGTTTTGTTTCTAAAACTTCGATATTTAATAAATATAGGGCACTTTTGATGAGGCAAAATGATAATATGGTTTAGGATTTAAACCTTAAAATCTGTAAAAATGAAATTTTCGGATTTGATGAACATTTCATTTTTTTATGTTTGCACTAATTTTACTCAGCCCTTTTTAGGCTAAACTTCTCAATTTTACTATATAAATGACTTCTCTGAATGTCAATTTCATCGGCCGTTTTAGATACGTTCCAATTGTTTTTCTCTAGCTTAAACTTAATAAACTCTTTCTCGGCATTGTCTTTATAATCTTGAAAATTATTAAAGCTATCGAAAGAAGAAGATAATCCAGAACCGTTTGTAGAATTTGCAATTTGTACACTGCTGCTCGCACCGATATTTGTGCCACCTCCAGGGTTTGCAAATGCACGTACATCGTGTTCGGTAATTACTTTCTCGCTTAAGATTATCAAGCGCTCAATCATATTATGTAATTCGCGCACATTACCTGTCCAAGGTAAAGCTTTCAGGGCACTCATGGCGGCGTCATTAATTTTCTTTATTGGCATACCATAATCATTACAAATGTTTTCTAAAAAATTTTGCGCAATAACAGGAATATCATCAGTCCGCTCTGTTAAATGTGGTACATGAATATTGATCACATTTAAACGGTGGTATAAATCCATACGGAAGTTACCGGCCTCAATTTCTTTTAATAAATCTTTATTTGTAGCGGCTAAAACCCGAACATTTACTTCGATTTCTTTCTCGCCACCAACCCTCGATATTTTATGTTCTTGCAAAGCACGAAGCACTTTTGCTTGCGCTGAAAGGCTCATGTCGCCAATTTCATCCAAAAATAAAGTTCCACCATTGGCCAACTCAAATTTACCTATACGTTGCTTAACTGCTGATGTAAACGACCCTTTTTCGTGCCCAAAAAGTTCACTTTCAATCAACTCAGATGGAATTGCTGCACAGTTAACCTCAATTAATGGACTATCTGCGCGGTTAGATTTTTCGTGTAACCAACGGGCAACCAGTTCTTTACCGCTGCCATTTGCGCCAGTTATTAAAACCCTGGCTTCTGTTGGTGCAACGCGTTCAATCGTTTCTTTAATTTTCGAAATGCTTTCAGAATTACCTAATATTTCTCGTGTTTTACTTACTTTGCGTTTTAAAACTTTGGTTTCGGTAACTAAATTTCCACGGTCTAAACCATTTCTTACCGTAATTAATAGGCGATTTAAATCTGGTGGTTTAGAAATAAAGTCGAAAGCGCCCTTTTTACTGGCTTCTATAGCAGTTTCAACTGTTCCGTGACCGGAAATCATAATAAAAGGAAGATCTGGTTTGATAATTTGTGCTTGTTCAAGCACTTCCATACCATCCATTTTATTCATCTTGATATCACATAAAACCAGATCAAAATTTGTTTTTTTGATCATTTCTAGTCCATCAATACCATTATCGATATCTTCAACTTCGTAATTTTCGTACTCCAGAATCTCTCTTAAAGTGCTTCTTATTGCCCGCTCGTCGTCGATTATTAATAGTTTTGCCATTCGATATTTTAGTTTTTGCTTTCTATGATTATGCGAATATATTGTTTTTTAATTAATGTATAGTTTTTAATACAATAATTTGCGTGTTAAGCGTTGTAAAAACAAAAAATTTTTATCGTTAGGGTTGAAGGATTGAATGGTTGCAAATTTCTTAAATATGCATTTGGCTTAGTGAATCATTTTTGATGATTTTAATTGATTTAACGGCACATTAGCAAGATTTAGCCAATTTTATTAGGGTGTTCTATGCAATTAAGATGCTGAAAAAATTGCAGCATGACGATTGGATTTTTTAAAAAATGCAGGTCTATAAGCCGGGTTCTGTTTTCTAATTGCTTAGAATTTCTATCATTAATCCACTATAAACGTTGCCGTCTATCTCTAACGACCTACCCACTAACATCGGACGGGCAGCCCTTTATCCTAATTAAAACTAGGATGTTAGCCTATTTGGTCTTTCAACTCTCGGGGTTTACAATCAACTGCAGTCGCCTACAATTGTCGGGCGCTCTTACCGCACGTTTTCACCCTTATCTCGATAAATCAAGACGGTATATTTTCTGTTGCACTTTCCGTAATTCAGGTTTTCAATCCTAAATTCCTTTCCGTTAGAAAGCGAGATGCCCTACGTTGCCCGGACTTTCCTCTCTCCCAACTAAATTGGAACAGCGATAGAACAACCTGCATTTTTTACAAATATGAATGATTTAGATTAAAAACCGATACAAAGCTTCAAAATTATTTCCTGCAATCTATTAAATCTGCACTTACTTGGTCGTAACTGTAAAAACCTTCCTTATTGCCAAAAGAGTTTGTAATAAATACCAAAACTTGCGCAACTTCTATATTTGTGAGTTCGGGGAATGCTGGCATTTTCTCCTTATATTCTTTTCCGTGCACTACCAATGGTTCATTAACACCATTTTTTACAAAACACGCCAACCTACTTTTGTTTGCTTTTATGAACAAACTATCAGTTAATGGAGGCGCCAACTCACCTAAACCTTCTCCTTTTTCGCCATGGCAATTTTGGCATTTTGCAATGTAAATATCTCTTCCGCTAGCTATATAGTTTTGCAAATCCATTTTTTCTTGGCTTTGGCAAGAATATATTATGGAAGTTATTGCCAACAGGAAAACGGAAGAAATTAAATATTTGCGCATGGTATTTTTTAAATCATAATCATTTTGATACAGACTGTACTTTTCGTATAAATTTATGAAGTAATTATAAATAAATGAATTTGTAAAATTTGCACCAAAAAGTTAGTTAAAATTAAGCTTACTTTTTCTCAGCCAATAAAATTGAAATATCTTTCTTTAATTGATCCACTTGCTCCACTTTTGTGCCGTCATAAGCACCTCGAATGTGTCGGTCTTTATCCACTAAAACTAAATAACCTTGGTGAATGTAGCCATCTTTAGCCTTATTATCCTCGCCAACAGCAACTAAGTAACTTTTTTCGGCGATGGTGTAAATACTATCTTTACTGCCATATAAAAAAGTCCATCTTGGACCTTCGACGCCTAATTTTTTAGCGTATTTTTTTAAGGCAGATGGTTTATCATACTTAAAATCAATAGTATGCGAAACGAACATCACATCGGGATTATTTTGAAAATCGTTATAAACCGTTAATAAATTACGGTGCATTGTAGGGCAAATGGTTGTGCAAGAGGTGAAGAAAAAATCTGCAATATAAACTTTGCCATCGGTTAATTTGTTGGTGGTAACTACACTATCTTGATTTAAAAAAGACCAATTTGGAATGGTTTGATAAACGGTATCAATTTTCTCTATACCTGCGGCATCCCGAACGGTTTCTGCATGTCGCTCGCCATAAAATGGCAATTTTTTATCTTGTTGGCAAGAGGATAGTGAGATGATTAGCGTTAAACATATCGAAGTTGTAATGATAATTTTGTTCATGGTGTAAATATAAATGTTAAGTCTGAAAGTTATTGTTTGAATTTTCTCATAACTTAAATTTTAGCGTTTAAACTTTATACCGCCGATGCTAACCGACGACTATTAATAAAAAATGTAGCCAAAACGTTTGGGCTACATTCAACCTATACAAAAATTCGCTAATTATTTTTTAATGTATTTTGTTGGTGCAGCTACAAATTTATTTTTACAACTTTCGCTACAAAAATGGTAAGTAACCTTTTTATAAACAGTTGATTTTTCAGAATTTGCTTTAACCTTCATTTTACAAACAGGATCTACCAAGGTACTTTGTACAGAATCCTGAACTGTTTCTTTTGTTATATTAACGGATTGTTTGGCGTTTACATTAAACGCTAACATTGTAAGCCCAATTAGGATTGTAGTGATATTTATTTTTTTCATGTTTTTAGTGTTTATGAGTAGAATGGATTACGTCTTTAGCGTCAGTAATATTATAAATTTTAAGCAACGAATCAGATGATTTTGTGACTTTAATGTATCCATCTTCAACATCACGAATTTTTATCATTTGCGATTTAAAATATGCTAAATCCTCCTGTTCATTTTTTCCTTTAAAATCATCTTTAAAAAAGTGCATCCAATCCATCATATTTTCATCGGCCTTATTCAGTTTTTTAATTAAATTGCTAATGGTTTGTTTTTTTACGGCCGAATCTGGCAAAGATTTAATAGCATCAGATGCGAGTAATGCATCTAAAGTCATTTTATTTTTAATTACTTTCTCGCCATCAACCATCAACTTATCGTGGATGTTTAGCACTTCTTTACGCACTGCTTTTGCATCCGGCTGGGTTTTACATCCGCCAAATGCCATCAGTAGCACAAAAAATGTTACGTTTCTTATTTTCATATTTTAAAAATTATAGCTCAAGCCAACGTATGCTTTTCCAGCACTCATTGGATGATCTGTTTCTGCTCCCCAAATATTTTTTTGTACACCAACATTTAACGATACATTTTTATAAAAAATATCGGCACCAATTCCACCCATTAAATTATTCATAACATGTTCGCCAGTTTTTACACCTTGGTACTTTTCTCCGCCAGAATATTCGTAAAAAAACTGTAATGAAGGCATCACTTGAACATCTTTACCAATTGCTTGTTTGTAAAAGATGTTAAGAAAACTCGTTGTGCTATTTGCAATGCTTTCATCTCGAGAATTTTTACCGTTTGCTTTGTAAGATGTGTTTAAACTTGCACCAAATTTACCTAAGCCTACTAAGTAGTTTAAGTAAATAAATCCATCGGTACTACCCGTTCCTGCTTGTGTTAATGATGAATACCGGATGCCTTCACTATTTTTTAAATTGTTATTCCCAGTAGGAAATTTAACGCCGATGCCTGCAATAAGTTGTTGCTTAAAATTATTTTCTAATTTCTGAAATATGTGGTAGCCGGCGTAAACATTTATATCGCCCAAACCGCCAATTGTAGAAGTATATCCATTGTAATTTTCGCTGTTTGATACATAAGGCAATATCGCATTAATTTCTAAGCGAGAATTTATGAAATATTTCCCACGCACTTCTAACGAGCGATAAACTTCGTAATCTTGAGGATTGCCATTATGGCCAGTAATTGGTGCGTCTTGGCTGCGTGCTGGAATAAAAAAATTGCTCCCATTTGGAAAAAGTGAATGAGATTGCCCTTCGTAGCCATTAAATGAACGGTAACGATACAATAAACTAATGCTGTTGCGATTGTAGTAGGGTGTTATACCCATGTAGCAACCACAAATATCGCAAGCAAAAACATTGCTGCAAATTAAAACTAAAATTATAGTGAGCAATTTACTGTTCACTGTATAGCGTGTTTTTGATGAAATCATGATCTGTTAAGGTTATTAAAAATAATTTAATTTGTTTTTGTTCTGTTGCACTCAATGCGATGCCGTTTTTTAATAAAGGATCTAAATTTTCTGCAGGTTCTACGCCAGAGTTGTAATGTTCTAAAACCTCATCTAAACTGTAAAATCGGCCATCGTGCATATAGGGGCCTGTATATTCGATATTGCGTAAAGTAGGTACTCGAAATGTGCCCATATCCGTTTCAACACCAGTAATGTGCGCTCTGCCTTCATCGGTGCTTGTTAAATCCAAACCATTACTCCGATAAGAGAAATCGGTAAAGAATGGTTCTTTGTGGCAAGAACTACATTTTTCTTTAAAAAGTAAATATCCAGCTTGCTCACCAGGCGTAAATGTTGCGCCGTTTTCTTTACGGCTAACCTGATCGTACTTAGCATTGCCAGAAACTAAAACGGCAGTAAATTGCGCAAATGATTTTAATACCAACTGAGAATTTATTTCCGTAGCGCCAAAAGCCTGCTTAAACAAATTAGGGTATGGTGGTGTATTTTTTAAAAATGTAATAATGGATTGTATATCGGTACTCATTTCGCAAACATCGCCTATTGCATTTAGAGGTACTGTTTCGATGTTTTTAACGCCTCCATCCCAAAAATAACCTTTCTGCCATGCCAAATTAAAAAGTGGTGGCGAATTCCGTTTTCCCTGGCAATTGTTTACACCGTGGCTTACTTTATGATCTAAATTGGCAAATGCAGCAAATTGCTGGTGACAACTGCCACAAGAAATGCTTTTATCAGCGGATAAGCGAGCTTCATAGAATAGTTTTCTGCCCAAAGCAAAACCAGCATTTGTTAGCTTATTGTTTTCGAAATTATATGTAGGTGCAGGGAAATTTGCCGGCACTGTAAAAGTTATATCTACCTGTGTTGGCAATAATTCGGTTTCATTTTTACTACACGCATACATCAACGCAATGCTTAAAAAAAGCATTGCGAAGACAATTAATTTCCTCAACATAATTAGTTGTGAATGTGATCTAAACGGAACATTCCTTTTGCATAATTATCGGCTACAATAACCGATTTATCGCCACCCATTGTAAAATTTGTAGTGGCAAAACTAACGTCGGTTGTGCCCGTAAATAGGTTGGCTGCGTTAACGATAAAGTGCATTTTTGGTTTCGAATCTGCTCTTACCCTTAACGGATTTGCAGTATTTATATCGGCAGAAAATTTTCTAATTGTATTATTTGGATCTGTAACGCCACCAATATGAAACGTTAAGGCGTGATCTACAGCTGTAGATAGGGGCGAACTTCCTTCAATTTTAACAAAGATGTATCCGCTATTCCATGTCCAAAACATGCCATTAATTGGATCTAACGCACCAGTTTGTGCACCAGCAAAATTACGTGCATAATCTACACCTATTGTATATTCAATTTTGGTGTAATCTCCCGTCGGAACATCTTGTAAAGTAATTAATTTAGAGTCCGATTTAGACTCGTCAATTAAAAAGTAACTTTCTGGTAGTAAAACGCTTGTTCCATCAGCTTTGCTTAATTTAATATTGCTTACATAGTATTTAAAAACGCTAATTTTAAAGTCTTCGTTTTTTGCATTCTTATAAGTTGTTGTGTTTAAAGCTAGCGCCGTGCCGTTAACTTGGTGTTCAAATTCTATGCTAAATTGCCCTTTGGTATCTGTGGCAATTGCATCCTCATTTTTTTTACAGGATGATATAAATATAATTGAACAAAAAATAGCGATTAAGTAATGTGATTTTTTCATTTTTTTAAAATTGGAAAAGTAAAAGATTATTATTGGCCATCTATTTACATCGATGCCAAAAAAATGGATATAGTCGCAACTATTCTTTAAGCATGTTATTGGCTTAAAAAAAATATAATCTAACAGATAAAAATTGCGATAAATGAACTTTACTTATGCCAATTTAGGCGGATGAAAAATAGAGATGGATGAATTTTTGGTAGGCTTTTCTAGATAGCCGACATTTGTATTTATAATGAAATACGGAAGATTAACGTTAATATTTAATACTTGAAATTGCGGTTGAGCCTCGGTTATTCTTTTTAGATTATCTTGTACCTGTTTGTTTTTTCCCTCTAAATCTTTAAGTTTTTTAGCTAAAAAACACTGCCCATCACAATGTACTTCAGGATGATCTTTGTTGATACAAAATACTGATGTGATATATTCCTTATTCATTGTGTAGCTAGAATACACAAGTAATTGCATAAAACAATTAGAAATTGTTGAAACAATGATGAGAAATATGACTGCTCGCTTTAACATAGTTATTACGTAGCAAATGTACAAAGCGAAAGGCTACAAAAAATAATAAATGTCACTTTTATAAGATTCATATTAAAATATTGAAAGTACTTTGACAAAATTAATCTTTAAATAAAAATTCTCCATAAGTGTGGTTTACACAAATGTTTTTGTAATTTTAAATTCAGGATAGCCAAGATTAAATAGATCAGTTAATAATATGAGGAGAAATATGAAATCAATATTCATTAGCATGCTTACTTGTTTATGTTTTACAGGATATGGTCAAACAAAGCTCATATCCTATAAAAGCCACAGTGGGAATATATCAAATTTTAGAAAAGCAATAGTAAATAATCTGTTCGATCTACATCAGTCTAATTTCGGTTTGGTTACGAGTTATAATACTAAAGTAGATACAGTTTTTAAAGTTAATGGCCATTTAGTGGTTTGTAAAATCACCGAGCATCAGGTTGATGGGAAAATAAGTAAGGTGGTTTATAGAAAAGATACTTTAAGTTTAGCATCATCCAAACCATACATTAAGTTGAAAGATGAAAAATCAATGAAAAAAGCATTACTTAAGAATTACCGAGGTGTGAATTTCAACAAATTAACAATAATAGATAAAAACGCACATTAAAGTTTAAAATGCATCGGCTCAAAATATTTTCTTTCGATGTAATATACCTTTTCTGCATAGTTTCATTTGTTTTTATTCCTTTAACGCTAAATGGTAAGGATCTCCAATTTCAATTTTCATTAATACTTTTCGAAAAACTGGTTTACATTATTCAACAGCAGTTTTTCCCAAACGCCATTTCTAACATAGATTTCTCCTCAGATACTGTTGCACTTAATATATTGCTGCTCATTCTTTTCTTAAGTTCGATTGTTCTGATTTCAGTTTTACATCTATTTAAAATTAAGTTAACGATCTTAAGGAAGCTGTTTTTTAATATATCACCGTATTATATCGGTTTAATTTTATTGAAATATGGACTTGATAAAATAGCTCTACAGCAATTTTCTTCGCCAGAAGCTAACATTCTGTATACGCCTTTTGGTTATTTAGAGAAAGATATTCTGTTTTGGAGTACAGTGGGCACATCTAAATTTTACAACATCGCACTTGGAACTATAGAGATTATTGCATCCGCATTTCTATTTTTTAGGAAAACTCGTTTATTAGGATTTTGCTTTGCAATAGGCATAGTTTTAAATATTTTGATCATCAATTTAGGTTTCGATATTTCAGTTAAAACACTATCTGCCTTCTTATTGGTGGTTATCTTATTTAATTTATATCCATTTATAAAACCACTATATTCTTTGTTTATCCAAAATAAATTAGTGCAACTGGGTTATAATACAAATAAGTTGCCTTTGCTGTATCATAACGTTATAAAAATTTGTGTTTTAGTATTGATTATTGGATTTGTTAGTTATCCATATCTGATGGGCATCTTTAAGAATGATGAATACTCGATGCCAATTTTTAACAACGCCTATAAAGTTGAAGGTGATTCTAAAAATTACAAAAGAATATTCTTTCATAAAAATAACTACATTATATTTCAGACGGATAAGGATGAAATGATTGATTACCATTATGAACTAGACACCTTAAAAAAGCGATTGATATTACAAGATTATCAAAGGCATCAGTTTGAGGTTACGTATGAAATTGGAACAACAGGAAAGATAAAATTACTAATGAATAAGAATTTGATTCTTAATTTGATGCCTATAGTTTGGCAAAACCTACCTGCCTTGAAGGATGGTTTGCATTATACGATTGATGAAATTAAATAGTATTTAACTTTAACAATATCAGAATAGATATTAAAAAACACAGATGAATAATTTTCACCTGTGTCCATTTTATCTGTGTTTTTTTAAAATTACGCCTGCAAATCGGCCATTACAGCTGTAATTTTTTCATTTAATTTTTTATTAACCTCTGCAAAATCTTTTCTATCTGCCAAAGGTGCATTTACGCTGCAATAAAATTTGATTTTAGGTTCGGTACCACTTGGGCGCGCAGAAACAATGCTGCCGTCTGCGGTAATAAATTGTAAAACATCCGATGCTGGATAATCCAATTTGGTTACTTTTCCAGATGTTAAATCAGTTTCTTGACTTAATTCGTAATCTTTTAAAATGGCCACTTTCGATCCTCCTAAAGAAGCTGGTGGATTGTTTCTAAACTTCTCCATCATGGCTTTAATTTCTTCGGCCCCGGTTTTACCTTTTTTGGTAAGCGAAACTAAATCTTCTTTATAAAACCCAAATTCTACGTAAGTATCTAAAAGCGCATCATACAAACTATTGCCTTTATCTTTGTAATAAGCAGTCATTTCGGCAATAAATGCAGCCGAAACAACTGCATCTTTATCGCGTACCAAATCGCCAATTAAGTAACCATAGCTTTCTTCGCCACCTGCAATAAAGGTTTTTTTACCTTTTAACTGGGTAATAATTTGGCCAATCCATTTAAAACCTGTTAAAGTATTAAAGTATTCTACGTTTTTAGCATCGCATATTGCTTTAATTAAACTAGTAGTTACAATTGTAGATACCACATATTCGTTACCTGTAAGCTTTCCTTTTTCCTGCCAAGCCGATAAAATATAATTAATTAATAAACTGCCGGTTTGGTTGCCGTTTAACAGAAGCCATTCGCCATCATTATCTTTTACGGCAATACCAACTCGGTCTGCATCCGGATCGGTTGCCATAACTAAATCGGCATCAATTTCTTTTGCCTTTTTCATTGCTAAAGTTAAAGCCTCTTTTTCCTCAGGATTAGGATAAACAACTGTGGGGAAATTACCATCGGGCTCACTTTGTTCTTCAACAACGGTTACATTGGTAAACCCAAATTGTGCTAATGCCTTTGGTACTAAAGTAATGCCCGTACCGTGGATAGGAGAGTACACGATTTTTAAATCATGCTGTCTTTTAATGGCATCTGGCGACATAGAAAGTGCCGTAATTCCATCCAAATAAAGTTTGTCTATTTCTTCGCCAATTAACTCAACATTGCTATCTATTCTATTAAACTTAACCTCATCGATGCTTTTAATTTTATTTACTTCATCAATTACCAATTTATCATCGGGTGAAGTAAACTGGCCACCATCATCGCCGTAGGCTTTATAACCGTTATATTCTTTAGGATTGTGTGATGCAGTTAGCATAACACCACTTTTGCAACCGAAATGCCTAACCGCAAACGAAAGTTCTGGTGTTGGCCTAAGTGCCTTAAAGAAATATACATGTATGCCATTTGCAGAGAAAACATCGGCAGTAATATTAGCAAATACATCAGAATTGTTTCTGCTATCGTGCGCAATGGCTACACTAATTTTCTCGCCCTTATATTTTTGATTTAAAAAGTTGGCTAAACCTTGGGTGGCGGTGCCGATGGTGTATTTGTTTATGCGGTTTGAACCTGCGCCCATAATGCCACGCAAACCGCCCGTGCCAAACTCTAAACTCTTATAAAAAGAATCTGTTAAATCACTAATGGAATTGATATCTATAAGATTTTGAATCTCCGCTTTTGTTTTTTCGTCGTAATTTCCATTTAACCATTGGTTAACGGCTACTTGAATTGATTGATCTATTGCTTGCATTATTTATATTTTAAAATTTATTAGCTCCTTTTATCATCTCCTCACTCTAATAATATTTGGTCAAATTCAATTTTGATTACATTGTTCCAAATTTTATTTTGTTACGTGTGTTGCTTTTAACAGCATTTTGATTAATTTCACGCCAGATTACAAGTATAAAGAAAATTACATATTTCGGTATAAAAAAGTAAATCATAATAATTTTTCTATTCTTAAAAGTTAATAAGTTGTGATACTTCGCTTACCAATAAAACATAGCTATTAAATGAAGATATTAAAATTTGGGGGTACTTCTGTAGGTAGTCCTGAGCGGATGACGAAATTGTTGGATATCATTAATCCAAACGAGGCGCAGATTGTAGTTTTATCAGCAGTTTCTGGTACAACAAACAGCTTGTTAGAAATTTCAAATTATTTTTTAGCGGGTGATAAGAAAAAGGGTAGCCAGTGCGTTGAAAATCTCTATGCGAAATATAAGGATTTTGTAATTGAACTTTTGCCGGCAAGCGAGTTTAGGGCACAGGGGAATGAAGTGATTGATTATCATTTTGGATTTTTAGCTACTTTTGCTAACGATATTTTCACTTCTATTGAAGATAAAATTGTTGTAGCACAGGGCGAACTACTTTCCACAACCTTGTATCATATCTATTTAAAATCAATCGGTGTGCCTTCGGTGTTGCTACCTGCTTTAGATTTTATGAAGATTGATGAGGATAACGAGCCTGATGTGCCATTTATAACGAAGCATTTAACACCGTTATTAGCGCAGAGTAAAGACAACAAGTTGTTCATTACGCAGGGATACATCTGTCGGAATAGTTTTGGCGAGGTTGATAATCTTCGTCGTGGCGGAAGTGATTATACAGCATCTTTATTGGGCGCTGCAATTTTGGCAGAAGAAGTTCAAATTTGGACAGATATTGACGGAATGCATAACAACGATCCGCGTATTGTGAAAGGTACAAAACCAATTGCGCAACTTTCGTTTGATGAAGCTGCTGAATTAGCTTATTTCGGGGCGAAAATTTTGCATCCACAATCAGTTTTTCCGGCTCAAAAATATAAAATCCCTGTTCGTTTATTAAATACTATGGAGCCCAGCGCTTCCGGCACGTTGATTAGTCATGCTAGCGAAAAAGGAAAAATAAAATCGATTGCTGCGAAAGATGGTATCACGGCAATCCGTATTCAATCGAGCAGAATGTTATTGGCTTATGGATTTTTACGAAGAGTTTTTGAGGTTTTTGAACGCTATAAAACACCGATAGATATGATAACGACTTCGGAAGTTGCGGTGTCTTTAACGATCGATGATACCAAAAATCTAGATAAAATTATTGAAGAGTTAGAAAGTTTTGGAACAGTGGAAGTTGATACCGATCATAGCATTGTGTGCGTTGTGGGCGATTTTGGTTCAGAAAAACACGGTTTTGCGAGTCGTGTGTTAGATGGCTTAAAGCATATTCCAATCCGTATGATTTCTTATGGAGGGAGTAACTATAATGTTTCGTTACTAATATTAAGCGAATACAAAACTGAGGCTTTGCGAAGTTTACACAATCGATTATTCGAATAGTAGAAAGAAAGAAGCAATAATTACCAGCACACCTATAAAGCAATGAAATGCTAAAAAATTTATTGGCAACAGATTGTTTTTGTATTTGCGATAAGAATTATATAAACCCAGCGAAATAATTGTGAAGATAAATATGAAGGCGGCTATTTTCATTATAGATACGTTTTTGTAAGTGATGAATTGATCTTAACTTTTATTTGATAATTATTTTTCTGAAAATTGAAAAGCTACAGTTTTCTTGCAAATATTAGAAATAGTACAATAAATAGTAACACGAGAAAAAATCGAATTTTTCCATTATACTGTTTATGGGTAATTCTTCCATGCTTAAGATCGAGGTAGTTGCCTACATAAATTAGTGCAAAGAATAAAATTAAAATTATAATAAGGAATTTGAACATGTTCGCCGATAAAGATATATCAAAGTTTAACAATATAGAAACACCATTTTATTATTATGATACCGATTTGTTGCAAAAAACGTTGCGCAGTTGCGCAGATGCTGCAAAACCTTATCATTTTCATATTCATTATGCTTTAAAAGCAAATTTTAATTCGGTTTTACTAGCGCACATTAAAACCATTGGCTTTGGCGCCGATTGTGTAAGCGCGGGTGAAGTTCGAAGAGCCGTTGAAGTAGGTTTTGACCATAAAAAGATTGTTTTTGCAGGTGTTGGTAAATCCGATAAGGAAATAAATGAAGCTTTAGACTTAGATATTTTTTGCTTCAATGTAGAATCTATTCAAGAATTGGAAGTGCTGAACGACCTCGCCCGTGCGAAAGGAAAAACTGCGCAGGTAGCCATTCGTATTAATCCAAATGTTGATGCACATACGCACCATAACATTACTACGGGTTTAGATGAAAATAAGTTTGGTATTAATTCTTGGGATTTGCCAGAGTGTGCCGAAATGCTTAGAATTTGTTCAAATCTCGAATTTATCGGTATTCACTTTCACATCGGTTCGCAAATTACCAACTTGGATGTATATAAAAATCTTTGCATTCGCGTAAACGAATTTTCAGCTTGGTTTGAGGATAGAGGATTTAATGTAAAAGTTTTAAACGTAGGTGGCGGTTTAGGTATTGATTACTACAATCCAGATCATCAAATTCCTGATTTTGAAGCTTATTTTGAAATATTTAACAATTTTTTAGAGGTAAAGCCGAATCAAGAAGTTCATTTTGAGTTAGGAAGGGCATTGGTTGGACAATCTGCTTCGCTTATAACAAAGGCACTTTATATTAAAAAAGGTAAGAAGAAAAATTTTGTTGTTTTAGATGCAGGAATGACCGAATTAATGCGTCCGGCTTTATATCAGGCTTATCATAAAATTGAAAATCTAAGTCAATCTAAAATCGTCAATCCAAAATCGTCAATTGTTAAGTATGATATCGTTGGACCAATTTGCGAAAGCACCGATTGTTTTGGAAAAGAAGTTGAACAACCAGAAACTTTTAGAGGTGATATTTTTGCCATACGCAGTACAGGAGCTTATGGCGAAGTTATGGCTTCAAAATATAATTTAAGGGATGAGATAAGAGCTGTTTATAGTACCGAGATGTAAAAAATCTCGTCACATTGAGCTTGTCGTATTTTTTTTAAAAGTTATTCGACAAGCTCACCATGACAGCTATTTTATTTCTTCTTCGAAGTTACAAGAACGATTACGCCCGCAACTGCAATAAGTCCGCCAATATATGGAGGCCAGTTTACCGATTTTTGTTTATCAGCTGAAATTTGAATCGGACCAACATCAACAATTTTTTCTCTTTTTGTATAATTAAAGCCAGTCCAAACCAACATCGCAATCCCGATTACAATTAGTATTAATCCTAACGTTTTATTCATGGTTTTAAGGTTTTGATTTAGAGTTTAAACACAACCGCTGGGAATATGTTTTTTAAAAAGCATATCCAACACTAATCTTTTGGGCATAATTTACGTTATTAGCAGTTTCAATACTAAGCGTAAATTTTTTCACGGATAAAAAATAGTTGAAAGTCCAGCCGATGGAGCTAGCGCCTATGGTATGTGAATCAACATCTTTATCATACTTAAAGCTACTGGCCAATCCAGGATTTCCACCAACAAATAATCTAAATGCATGTTTAATATCATGGTTTCGTCTTGCCCTCCAGATTATTTCACTTGATAGTCCAGTGGTCCAAATTATATTTTTGTTAGTTACATTGGTATATTTATAAATATTATTATCATAAATAGCACTTCTTAAATCAGCATATTCTCCGCTTTCATTGCTAATCGCATTTTCCCAGTTAATAAATCTGAAATCAGTATTTCCGTTTGTTGAAGTAGTATGAAAACCAGCCGATGTTCTTAACCCAAGTCCGTTTATGTTTTTTTTAAAAGATTGTAAATAATCAGATGATCCAGATGTAAAATTATCATCTCTAACCAATTCTGCTTTACCTAAGTATCCAAAAACACCGTATGAAATGTTAAATTTTTTAAAAGTATGTGATCTATTGATGCTCAACATGCCCATTTCAAAGGCAACTGATCCCAATACAGGCGATGCTGCGCCCGCAAAACTGCCCGATACACTTGTTAGCACTTTCAAACTGTCTGCAACCATTGCTTTCGGCAAATAACCCATATTGTTTCCGAGTATTGCAGGAGTAAGGTAGGTACTGCACGAGCTTAACATGAATAATGCTGATGCAAAAAGAGCTAAGGAGATCATTTTTTTTCTCATACTTCAGCTTTTTTCTAACGTATAGGATTATTCTTCAAAAAAATCAACCAAACCACCTAAAAAGAATTCTTCTATTCCCTCAGTAAAATCTTTGTAGTCGGCTTCTGGAATATTGGTTTGTCTAAATTCTAAAGAGGTTTCATCTTTATCTGGATGAAGTTTTATCGTTACAATTGAAGGTTCTCCATTTTCTCCGAAATACCATTGTTGCACAATTTTTTTGTTGGTTTCAAATTCGAGGTTTTTACCCACAATGTCGCCATCCCAAAAAGAAAATTCGGTATCAGGTTTTTCTTCAAACTCAACTTCTGCACCAGTCCATAGTTTTATACTAATGTCTTTTGTTAAAGCTAAATAAACTTCTTCTGGCGAAGCTGGTATTGAAATGTATTTTTTGTAATCTTTCATCAACTATTAATCCTTAAATCATTCTAATCCTGATCTTACTTAAATGCGTTTAACCCTGTAACATCCATACCTGTAATTAATAAATGAATATCGTGTGTTCCTTCATAAGTCACTACCGATTCGAGATTCATCATGTGGCGCATAATTGAGTATTCGCCTGTAATGCCCATCCCTCCTAGCATTTGTCTAGCGTTTCTAGCAATATCCAATGCAATTTCTACACTATTTCTTTTTGCCATCGAAATTTGTTCGGCAGTTGCACGGTTCTCACTTTTTAAAGTGCCCAATCTCCATACTAAAAGCTGACCTTTAGTAATTTCAGTAATCATTTCGGCCAATTTTTTTTGTTGCAGTTGAAATCCTCCGATGGGTTTGCCAAATTGAATTCTCTCTTTAGAATAGCGTAACGCAGTATCGTAACAATCCATCGCTGCGCCAATTGCACCCCAAGCAATACCATAACGAGCTTGGTTTAAACAACCTAACGGCCCTTTTAATCCAATAATTTCTGGAAAAATATTTTCTTTTGGAATTTTAACGTTGTCGAAAACTAATTCGCCAGTAGCCGAAGCTCTTAAACTCCATTTATTGTGCGTTTCGGGTGTAGAAAACCCTTCCATTCCTCGCTCAACTACTAAACCTCTAATTTTTCCCGATTCATCTTTGGCCCAAACAACTGCAATATCTGCAAAAGGCGCATTACTGATCCACATTTTAGCACCGTTTAAGATATAGTGGCTCCCTGCATCCTTTATATTGGTAACCATACCACTCGGGTTCGAACCATGATCAGGCTCGGTTAAACCGAAACAGCCCATCATTTCGCCCGTGGCTAGTTTTGGTAAATATTTTTTACGTTGTTCTTCGGTACCATAAGCATAAATAGGGTACATTACTAAAGAGCCTTGAACGGATGCCGTTGAACGAATTCCAGAATCTCCTCGCTCAATTTCCTGCATTAAAATACCGTAGGCAGTGTAATCTAAACCTGCGCCACCATATTCTACCGGAATTGTTGGGCCAAAAGCACCAATTTCTCCTAATCCTTTAATTAAATGTTTAGGAAATTCTCCTCGTTGTGCGTAATCTTCGATGATCGGACTAACTTCTTTTTTAACCCAATCTCTTGCTGTAGAGCGTATTAGTTTGTGTTCGTCGGTTAGTAATTCATCCAATAAATAATAATCTGGTGCTTCGTAAAGGTCTTTTTTTTCTGATCTACTCATTTTTGATAGTTGTCGTAATTGAAGATATTATCTACTCCAAAGATAACAATTTACCTTTATTGGCCTTAATTTCGCCAATAAAAATTAATTTTGGAACAGATAAAATATGCTAATGACTAAATTAAAACAAACTGTTGCATTAAAGGAAGTAAAATGTTTTGCGTTTCATGGTTTTTACCCTGAGGAACAGTTAATAGGGAGCAATTTTATAGTAGATATAGAAACCGAATTTATACCTATTGGTTTTGACGATGAATTGAGCCAAACTGTAAATTATGAAGAATTAAATGCGATCATTTTAGAAGAAATGAAAAATACGCAGAAGCTATTAGAAACTGTTCTACACAATATTGTAACTAAAATTAAAGTATTTTATCCTTTTATTGATACAATTAATGTTAGCATTAAAAAATTGAACCCTATAATGTTGGGCGAGGTTGGGTATTCGTTTGTTAAGTTAAATTATACTCGATAAGTATCTTACCTCGCTTTAAGTTTAACGTTCATCTCTGTAATTTGAACATTAATAAATTAAGGTGATTTTACAAACCTCGCTTTAACTTTCATCTTCGTAATTTGAGCCTTAATACGTTAAGGTGGTTTTACAAACCTTAATTTCCACCATGCCGATTTCCCCCTTCAGGGGGCTAGGGGGCTATTTGCTCAAAGTTAATCATCCTTTGTTTTTCGGCTTCGGGTATGGCCGTAGGTCTTTTTGAGGAATAATTAATGGCAATGCAAACAGTTTTTCCTCTACTGCAAACCACTTCTTCATTATCTTTTATTTTAATTACCTCATATTCTAAATCGAAGCTGGTGGTGCCAATTCTTGATGTTTTTACGTGCACAGCAATTTTATCTTCCATTAAAATAGGGAAAATGTAATCTAATTCTGCGTGCGCAATTACTACACCCGTCTTTTTCCAGTCCCACTTTATTATTTCTTCCCAATATTTACTTCTCGCGACTTCTAGGTAAGTAAAATAAACAGAGTTGTTCACATGGCCGAACATATCAAAATCTATAAATCGAGTCGCAACATTTGTTTTGTAATTGAATGTGCTCGAAAAAACGATATTATCGGTCAGTTTGTCTGTTGATATGTTTTTATTTTGCCAAAATGTCTTGAAAATCATAATTTATCGGATTGGTATGTAAGTTGAATAGGATGAATTATCAAATAAAATAAAATTAGAGATATGACACTTGTAAATTTTAACAACAGAACCCGCAACACAGCTCCATACTTTAACAATGTTTTTGATTCATTGTTTAGCGATGCTTTAACAAAAAATAAATTGTGGATAAATCACCTAATTTTAATATTAGTGAAAATGAAACTGCCTTCTTAATTGACATTGCAGCCCCGGGATTGAAGAAAGAAGATTTTCAAATTAATTTGAAAAAAGATACACTATCGGTTTGGGCAGAGGTTAAAAGAGACGAGGTAGCAAAAGATTTTACGCGTAAAGAATTTGATTACAGCTCATTTGCCAGGTCGTTTAATTTGCCTGATACCGCCGATGGGGATAAAATAATTGCTGAATATAAAGATGGTATTTTGAACATCAATATAGGTAAAAAAGACAATTTGAAATTACAACATAAAGAAATTGTAGTTTCATAATTAAAGTATTCTCGAAAGAGGGTTTTTCATAGTGGTTTAGGTTTTTATAAGGTTAGCGCCAAGTTGGTGTTAACCTTATTTTTTTCAGGCCCTAGGCTGAGCATTAATAAATATTGTGAACTTCAAATTTCGTTAGCATCATTTTTTGTACTTTTGCGGCATGGAAAGAGAAATTCTAGATACGAAGCGTAAGGCATTAAATATAAATCTCGATGCTCAAATTTATGGCACTTTTGCAGAGATTGGTGCGGGGCAGGAAGTTTCGAGAAACTTTTTTAACGCTGGTGCAGCATCTGGAACTGTAGCAAAAACGATGTCGGCTTATGATATGACTTTTAGTGATGCCATTTACGGTGCCGAAGCTTCTGGTCGATACGTTAGTCAAAACCGACTTTTGCAAATGCTCGATCACGAGTTTGGTTTGCTTAATGAACGTTTAATGGGCGAGAAGTATGAAAAGCGTACTTTTTTTGCTTTTGCCGATACCGTAACTACGCTAAACTTTAAACGCAACAACGAGCCGCATGGTTGGGTTGGGTTGCGCTTTCAAAGTGAACCAGGTGGTTTACCAAATGAAATATTTTTCCATGTTCGCCTGTTGGACACTGATGTTAACATGCAACAAAGAGTTTTGGGGATTATTGGTGTAAACCTACTTTACGCTGCGTTTTATCTCCATCACGATCCAAAAATTATGGTAGAGTCCTTAGCTGATAATTTAACCATCGGTTCGGTAGAAATTGATCTAATCTCCGTAAAAGGTCCTGCTTTTCCTGAGGTGAACAATATTCTACTTAATCTATACATGATTATGAAAGATTTCTCGGCCGCTGCAATTTTCGATGCTGATGCGCATCCCCGCCAGGCTAAAGATTTGTTGTACAAAAAGGATATTATGATTTTAAGAACTAAATATGGTCAAAAATCATTACCAAACTTTAATTTGTTTAATAAAGCTACCGATCAATTTAAACGCACCAACCAGGTAGAAGAGGGTAATTTGGCGATGATGATTGAGGTTTTATTAACCAATGTATTAACTGATGGCGAACAAACCCCCGATGATATTGATTTAGAAATTGTTGCCAAGCGTGCTCAAGAAATGTGTGATACAGGTAACATTGTTATTGTTTCTAATTTTACTCGCCACAATCGTTTAGCAAAATATTTAGGTAGGTGCAAACCAAAAAGCGTGGGTATGGCTACAAATATTAACAACTTAAAATTTGTGTTTAATTCTACAAACTTTACTGGCGATAACTATTCTGGACAGTTGTTAAGTTACGTAAACGATATGTTTAACACTAACGTGAGGCTGTTTGCTTACCCATTTTTAGATAAAAAAACCAACCAAGTAATTACCACCAAGAATATGCCCATTACGCCAGAAGCGAAACCATTGTTCGATTTTTTGTTAGTGAATGGTTACATAACCGATATAAAAGATTACGACGAAGATGAGGTAAATACGGCGTAGTTTATATTACGCGATAAATGGTATAACTATATATATCAACTTTCAATTCGTATTTTATGCTATTTTGTTAAATCTTCGATATCAATCCGAAAAACAATTCATTTCTAAAATTGGTTATATTTTCACTGCTTTTGAAAATAAATACAATGGATGATGAGTTTAAAAAAATACGAATCAAAAAGAGATTTTAATAAAACTAAAGAGCCAAAATCGGGCACGAGTAAAGATAGCGAAAAGCTAATTTTCGTAATTCAAAAGCACGCCGCTTCCCATTTACATTACGATTTCCGTTTAGAAATGGAAGGCGTACTTAAAAGCTGGGCAGTTCCAAAAGGTCCATCAACCGATCCGAAAATAAAGCGATTAGCCATGATGGTGGAAGATCATCCTTATGATTATCGAGAATTTGAAGGCTCAATTCCTAAAGGCGAATATGGTGGCGGAACGGTAATTGTTTGGGATGAAGGCACTTATGAGACGATCGAGCCAATCAAGGGTAAAAAAGCGCAACAAAAATATTTACTAGAAGAACTCAATAAAGGATCGGTAAAAATTAAACTCCACGGCCAAAAGTTACAGGGAGAATATGCGTTGGTTAAAACCCATGGCATGGGCAAAAACGGTTGGTTGTTAATTAAGCATAAAGATGATTTTGCTTCTATAAAAGATATTACCAAACTAGATAAATCTGTACGGTCTGGCAAAACAATCGCAGAAATGGAAAAAATTGCTGATGCAGTTTGGCAGGATGGTATGGAAGAAACAGTTGCGACGAAGAAATCAAGTTCCAAAAATAAAAAGGAAGTAGTAGCGCCTAAACTAAAATCGCCCATCACAAAAGTTGATGTTGATTCTTTACTTAAGCAAGCGAGTAAATCATCCATCCCAAAAAGTATTAAACCCATGCTGGCTACTTTGGTTGATGAACCTTTTGATGATGAAAACTGGCAATACGAGGTAAAATGGGATGGTTACAGAGCAATGGCTTTCGTAAATAAAGGAGAGGTTGAGCTAAACTCAAGAAACAATAAATCTTTTAACGAAAAATTCTATCCTATTTATGAACTTTTGCAAAGCTGTAAGATAAATGCGGTGTTGGATGGAGAAATCCTCGTTCTAAATGATAAAGGAATAAGCAACTTTGGCGCTTTGCAAAATTGGAGGAGCGAGGCCGACGGGGAATTAATTTTTTATGTGTTCGATCTACTTTGGTACGATGGGAAAAATTTAATGGATTTGCCTTTATATCAGCGTCAAGCGATTTTAAAGGAAATTTTGCCTGTAGATGACGATCGCATTAGAATGAGTAAAGTTTTTAATACCAGTGGAATCGATTTTTTTGATGCAGCATCGAGAATGGGATTAGAAGGAATAATGGCCAAAAAAACTGATTCGCTTTACCATCCAGATAAAAGATCTAAAGAATGGCTTAAAATAAAAGTACACAAAAGGCAAGAAGTAGTTATTGCGGGTTTCACTAAAAATGAGGCAACCGCAAAGCAATTTAGTTCGCTTTTGCTTGGTGTGTATGAAAAGGGTAGGTTACAATACGTGGGTAAAGTTGGAACGGGATTTTCAGAGAAAGTGCAAAAAGAAATGATGGATTTATTTAAACCTTTGATTGTTGCCGAAACACCATTTGATTCGCTTCCTGATGTAAACAAACCATCTCGATTTAGGCCTAAGCCGCCGAATGCTAAAGCAACTTGGCTTAAACCCAAGCTCGTTTGCGAAGTTGCATTTACCGAGATTACCGATGATGGCGTTTTCAGACATCCATCTTTCCAAGGAATGAGAGAAGATAAAAATGCTAAAAATGTAGTGAGAGAAGTAGAATTGCCAATAGAAAGCGTTAAAGAAAATGAAGGTAAAGTTGAGAAACATGCTGAAGCCATTAAACCACCTAAAAAGAAAGAACCTAAAACGCTGCTAAACCCGAAGGATGAAACGCAAATCCGCAAAATAAATGGTCGAGAATTAAAGTTTACGAATTTAAGTAAGGTTTATTGGCCAGAAAATAAAGTGACAAAACGTGATATGTTTAATTATTACCATCAAGTTGCAGATTATATTTTGCCCTATTTAAAAGATCGTCCACAATCCCTAAATCGTTTCCCGAGTGGGATAAATGGCAAAAGTTTTTACCAAAAGGATATTAAAGGGAAAGCGCCAGATTGGGTAAAGCGATTTGCTTATCAAACTGGTGATGGTGAAGCTAAAGAATATGCCGTTGGAGATGATGAGGCTACTTTACTATGGATAGCATCGTTAGGCTGTATAGAGATAAATCCTTGGTTTAGCCGGGTTCAAAGTCCCGATAATCCTGATTATTGTGTAATTGACTTAGATCCTGATAAACAAACTTTCGATCAGGTTATTGAAGCTGCTTTAGCAGTTAAGAAAGTTTTGGATGCCATTGATGTTCCTTCATTTCCTAAAACGTCTGGCTCAACAGGAATCCATATTTATATTCCGCTAGGTGCAAAATATACTTACGATCAGAGCCAAATGTTTGCAAAAATTATTGTGACTTTGGTGCAAAAACAAATCCCTGAATTTACCTCTCTTGAAAGGATGATTGCCAACAGAAAAGGCAAAATGTATTTAGATTTTATGCAAAATAGGCCGGGTGCTACCATTGCTGGTCCGTATTCGTTGCGGCCAAAAGTTGGCGCAACGGTTTCTATGCCGTTAAATTGGGATGAAGTTAAGCCCGGTTTAAAGATGCAAGATTTTAATATTTTTAATGCTATTAGCCGTTTAAAAGAAAAAGGCGATTTATTTAAAGGCGTGCTCGGAAAAGGGATCGATTTGAAAAAAGCTATCGAAAAAGCGAAAAGTATTTTCGGTTAATTAACTTATTTTTATCTGTTATTGATAAGTTTCTACGAAAATAACATTGCGCAAATAATAAATGTTAACTTAGGCGTTATTACTTCTTATTAAACTATACTCTTCACTAGCTTTTTTGCTATAAATACAATTATGGATAAAGATAAAATTGCACTACAGGCTAAAATTTACCTGTATCATTTAAATAATTCTACTAAAGAAAACGGAATTAAACCGACTGAAAATTGGATAGTTAGTCAAGTTACGGATGCGGAACGTATAGAAATTGAGCGCAACTTTTATCCAACAGTTTCCACCCAAGTAGTGCCGAAAACCATGTTGGATTTCTCTGATCATGTACTTTTTCTTTTAAGTTCGAGCTACACGAATATTCCTGTAAAGGAGCGTTCTATAGAATATAATAAAGATGCAACTTATGTTATTGCATATTCGGCTGATCGGCCTAGAAGGTAAAAAAGTATAAAATTTTAGAAACAGAATCAGTATTTAATTAGCTGATTTTGTTTTTTTTTGATAAGTAAATGCTGCTCTTCGTTGTTTAATTAAATGCCATCTCTCGTTGTGCCAAAGGAATTTCTTCTTTAACAATTCTTATTTATTAGCTATAATCGATGTCTAACAATTAAATACTATAAGCCTCAATCATCTCTTCTGTAACTTTTGTACCACGGCTGGTATTTAAATCAATCAATACATATTCAAATATACCATCAGAAGCAATTTTATTCGTTTTTTTATTGATGATTTCAAATTGAACAGTAGATCCTTTATCGTGCATGGTTAAAATCCCTGTTCTAATCAACATCAAATCGTTCATTAATAAAGGGCGTTTAAAGTTAATTTCTACGCGACTAACAACCCAACCCAAACCGAGCTTGGTAAAATGTTCCCAAGGCATATTATAAAATTTCTCCATTTGCTCGTAACGGGCAGCCAACACATAGTCTAAATATTTGCTGTTGTGCACGTGGTTAAACATGTCTATATCATCAGGGCGAACACGTAATTCGCTTTCGAAAATGCTGTATTGGTTGGTCATCATAGTTTTGCAAAAGTAGAATTTTTGCACAACAGAATAGAATGCGGCGTTTCTTTATTTTTTATTCGATGTAATTTTTGTATTTTTGATACGTAATGGGCAGTTTAAAATTATATAGTTCGGATATTCCTCGCGACAGCATAGTTGCAGAACGCGAGGCTATTTATTTAAATCGTTCTGCCGAACAAAAATTTTATGCGTTGTTAAATCTTAATCGCATATCTGTGCAAATGAATGGTGGTAATCCCTTAAAAACACCTCAAGGTAAAGGTATAATTATTCGTAAATCGAACATCTAATTTTATGTCTTTTGATAAGGAAAGCCCAGAGATGCTATTGCTTTTGCAAACTTTTCAAAAACATAATGTAGATTACCTAATTGTTGGAGGTTTTGCAGTAAATAGATATGGTTACAATCGCACTACCGGAGATTTGGATATTTATTTGAGAGATACTGTTCAAAATCGTAAAAACTTGATAGAATCTATTGATGAAATGGGTTATGGTAGATATGATATGCTGATTGATGTTCCTATTATTGCTGGTTATTGTGAAATAATGATGGATGATGGAATGTATGCAGATTTAATGACGGATATACCTGGTTTAGATAAGCGAAAATTTGATGAATATTTCCAAATGGCTACTGTTGATAAAATAAATGGTATCAAAGCAAGATTTCTTCATTATAACCATCTTCTTGATAATAAACGTGCAACAAATCGACCTAAAGATCAATTAGATGTTTTAGAGTTGGAGCGGATTAATAATAAGGTTTAATTTTCCCTATTGGCTTAAAGTTCTTAAACCCAACTTAGCGGAAATATTTTTATTGTGCAGGCTTTAAATTATACTGTCATGCTGAGGTAGTAAAAACCCACTCCAATCGTTTAGCGAACGCTCATTTTCTTGGCAATTTAACCGTTTAGCAATTAATCAATTATCCTCTTTCTAAAATCAGAAAAAATACCTTATCTTTGCATCAAATTAATTAATTTTAACTTTAATATTATTCAAGAATGTATTTAAGTACAGAAAAGAAAGCCGAAATTTTTAAAACACACGGCGAAGTAGAAACCAACACGGGTTCTGCAGAAGGTCAAGTAGCGTTATTTACATACCGTATTGCGCATTTGACAGAACACTTAAAGAAAAATCGTAAAGATTTTTCTACGCAGTTGTCACTTCAAAAATTGGTAGGTAAACGCCGCGGTATTTTGGCATACTTATTCAAAAAAGATATTGAGCGCTATCGTGCTATCATCAAAGCTTTATCGCTTCGTGATATCATTAAACAAAAATAAGCGCAATGTTATCAATAAAAGCCATTCTTTACAGAATGGCTTTTTAAATTTGCAAACACAAAATATAAATAAACAACGGTGTGTAGAAAGAGGAAAACACACTATAATTCTAATTAAATGAATGTAATAAAAAAATCGCTTGATTTAGGCGATGGCAGAACAATCGAAATTGAAACTGGTAAATTGGCTAAACAAGCCGATGGTTCGGTTGTAGTTAAAATGGGCGATACGATGTTGTTAGCAACAGTTGTATCTACCGTAGGTGCTAAACCAGGTACCGATTTCTTACCATTATCGGTAGATTATCAAGAAAAATACGCGGCAACAGGCCGTATTCCAGGTGGATTTTTACGTCGTGAGGCTAGATTATCAGATTATGAGGTTTTAATCTCTCGTTTGGTAGATAGAGCTTTGCGCCCAATGTTCCCGTCAGATTATCACTCTGATACACAAGTGATGATTTCATTAATTTCTGCTGATAAAGACATCATGCCTGATTGTTTAGCTGGTTTAGCTGCATCGGCTGCTTTAGCTGTTTCAGATATCCCTTTTAACGGTCCAATTTCTGAAGTACGTGTTGCTAAGGTTGATGGAAAATTGGTAATCAATCCAAAAGCTAGTGAGTTACAGCGTGCAACTTTAGAATTTATGGTTGCTGGTTCGGCACATGATATAGGCATGGTTGAGGGCGAGTGTGATGAAATTCAGGAAGATGAAATGGTTGAGGCATTGAAATTTGCACATGATGCAATTAAAAAACAATGTGCTTTACAAGTTGAGTTAACAATCGCAACTGGTAAAACAGTTAAACGCGAGTACAACCACGAAGATCACGATGCTGATTTAAGAGCACAAGTTTTTGCTGCTACTTACGATAAAGTTTATGCGGTAGCGAAATCTGGTTCTAATAAAGATGAACGTAAAGTTGGTTTTACTGCAATTATTAATGATTTCTTCGCAGCAATGCCAGAAGATACTGCAGATTTAACTAAAGCAATGGCTAAACATTATTACCATGATGTGCAGTACGATGCAATTAGAAATTTGTTGTTAGATGAAGGTATTCGTTTAGATGGACGTAAAACAACTGAAATTCGTCCAATTTGGAGTGAAGTAGGTTATTTACCTGCAGCACACGGTTCGGCCGTATTTACACGTGGCGAAACACAATCGCTTACATCGGTTACTTTAGGTAGCAAAGATGATGAGCAAATGATTGATGGTGCGTTTGTTAACGGTTATAACAAATTCTTATTACACTATAATTTCCCTGGTTTCTCCACTGGAGAGGTTAGGCCAAACAGAGGCGCTGGTCGTAGAGAAATTGGCCACGGTGCTTTAGCGCAACGTTCGTTAAAAAAGGTTTTACCAGAAGGTGAAGCCAATCCATATACAATCCGTATTGTTTCTGATATTTTAGAATCAAATGGTTCATCATCAATGGCAACCGTTTGTGCGGCTACTTTAGCGTTGATGGATGCTGGTATTAAAATTAAATCTCCAGTTTCTGGTATTGCAATGGGTTTAATCAGCGATGAGAAAACTGGCAAATATGCAATCCTTTCTGATATTTTAGGAGATGAAGATCATTTAGGTGATATGGACTTTAAAGTTACAGGTACTGAAAACGGTATTGTTGCTTGCCAAATGGACTTAAAAGTTAACGGTTTATCTTATGAAGTGTTAACTAAAGCTTTGTTACAAGCTAAGGATGGTCGTTTACACATCTTAAATGAGATGAAGAAGACGATTAGTTCTCCTAATGAAGATATGAAACCGCATGCTCCGCGTATTGTTTCTTTAACTATTGAGAAAGAATTTATCGGTGCTATTATCGGCCCAGGTGGTAAAATCATTCAAGAAATGCAACGCGAAACTGGTGCTTCAATCTCAATCGAAGAAGTTGATGGTAAAGGTATTGTAGAAATTTTTGCAGATAATAAAGCTGCAATTGATGCTGCGGTTGGTCGTATCCGTAATATTATAGCTAAGCCAGAAATTGGCGAAATTTACCAAGGTAAAGTAAAATCTATTATGCCGTTTGGTGCATTTGTTGAGGTTATGCCAGGTAAAGATGGTTTATTACACATTTCTGAAATTTCTTGGGAACGTTTAGAAACTATGGATGGTGTGTTGAAAGAAGGTGATAAAATCGAGGTTAAATTATTAGACATCGATAAGCAAGGTAAAATGAAACTTTCTCGTAAAGTTTTATTGCCTAGACCAGAAAAACCAGCTCCACAGGCTTAGACCCCTAAATCCCAGCCTGTCCGGCAGGCAGGCCGTAAAGGGGACTTTTAGCAAAGCTTATTAAACCCTTTCAGTTTTTACTGGAAGGGTTTTTTGTTGGTTGCTATTTTGTTTAATAATCATTTTGTAACTTGCAGTATTACTTCTTACATAATTACATCGTCATTGCGAGGCACGAAGCAATCTATTTTACTACAAAGATTGCTTCGTGCCTCGCAATGACGAAAACTCTATAATAAATGAAACACATAATTGCTCCATCCATACTATCTGCCGATTTCGGCAACTTGCAACGCGATATTGAAATGATTAACCAAAGTGAAGCCGATTGGTTTCATTTCGATGTAATGGACGGTGTTTTCGTCCCAAATATCTCATTTGGTTTCCCGATAATGAAAGCGGTTAAAAAGCACGCAACTAAACCAATTGATGTTCATTTAATGATTGTTGAGCCTGATAAATATATCGAAGAATTTGCTGATGCAGGTGCTGATAGTATAACAGTACATTACGAGGCTTGTACGCACTTACACAGAACTATTCAATTAATAAAAGCATCAGGTTGTAAAGCTGGAGTGGCTTTAAATCCACATACGCCTGTAATTTTATTGCAAGATGTAATAGCAGATTTAGATTTGGTGCTGATTATGTCGGTAAATCCTGGCTTTGGCGGACAAATTTTTATTCAGAACACCTACAAAAAAATTGAAGATTTAAAGCGTTTGATTCAAGGTGTAAATGAAGATTTAATTATCCAGGTAGATGGCGGAATTGGTTTACAAAATATTACTAAATTGGCAAATGCTGGGGTAAATTCGTTTGTTGCAGGTAACGCAGTTTTTTCTGCTGATAATCCAACAGAAACCATAGCAGATATGAAAAGTTTGACGAATTCGAGTTTTAGTATTTAAGTGTTGAATTTTAAAATATCAATATGCTAGTCTCAAATACGCTTTATGAGCTGTCTTGATACTTGATACTAAATACTTGATACTAATATCTTAAAAATAATGCTCCACCTTCGTTTACTTTTTTTTCTTCTGTTTGCGGGTAGCAGTTTTGCTTTAGCGCAACCATTGGTAAGAATATCCGGCGTTGTGTCGAACGAAAATAATCAACCATTACCGCAGGTTACCATTAGTATTATCGGTCAGGCGCAAAAAACCTTGACCGATGAAAAAGGAGCCTATACTATTTATTCGAAAACTAGAAATTGCGATATTAAATTTTTTCTGTTGGGTTATCAAAGTCGAGCCGTTAAGCTAGTTTCTTTTCCTGGTGCGCGGATTAACCAAAATATAGTGTTGACGGTCAATCCAAATGAACTGGAACAAATTAATATCACCGATAAAAAAAATCAGCTCAGTAATGCTACAACCTTAAATATTGCTGACATTTCTTCGATGCCCATGGTTTCTGGCAATTTCGAAACGATGTTAAAAACGTTGCCCGGCGTATCAACAAACAACGAATTAAGTGCACAATACAATGTTAGAGGTGGTAATTTCGACGAAAATTTGGTTTACATCAATGATATAGAGGTTAATCGGCCGATTTTAATTAGAAGCGGACAGCAAGAAGGATTGAGTTTTATTAATAGTGACTTGATGAGTAAAGCAAAATTCTCTGCTGGAGGTTTTGAAGCTAAATACGGCGATAAGCTTTCCTCTGTTTTAGATGTTAGGTACGAAAGGCCTGCGAGCGATGAACTTTCTTTGAGTACTGGCTTATTAAATTCTTCACTAACGCTAAAACAGAATTTTAAAAATAGCTTTTTGCTTACCGGTATTCGGTATAAAAATAATGCTAATGTGCTCATTAAACAAGATGAGAAAGGAAGTTATAGTCCTAATTTTGCCGATGCGCAAGTGATTTATCAATATGATTTCTCATCTAAGTTAAATATAAATGTATTCAGTATTTTTAACTTCGGGCAATTTAAACTGGTTCCAACCAGTAGAGAAACAGAATTTGGTACCATAAATAACACTTTACGGTTGGATGTAGATTATACTGGAAAGGAAGTTGATGATTATCAGTTTTTAGGTACAGCCATTACTGCTACCTACGTACCAGTAGCAAATATGGTAGTTAAGTTTATAAATAGCTATTTCAACACTTTTGAGCGCGAAAACTATGATATTGAAGGGAGTTACCTTTTTGGTAATTTAGACCCAACAATGGGTGTGGGAAGTGGTATGAATTTCTCTAATAAAAGTTTAGGTAATTATTATAGCTATGGATTAAATAATTTAAATACCCAAACCTACTCTTCCGCAGTTAAAGTGGATCAAAACTTCGAAAATCATGTTTTTTCTTGGGGCGTAAAGTTCGACAGGGCGAAATATCAAGATAAAATAAATGAGTACAACTATTCAGACTCTTCGGGAGTTATTGGCCTTAATAGCGGTAAAGACCGAGTTTTATCGAATAATAACATCGATATAAAAAACTACAGTGCGTATATTCAAGATAGTTATTCTTTATCATCCCATACAGAATTGCAATTGGGTGTGCGCACAAATTATAATTCGTTAAGTCATCAATTGCTTGTTAGTCCGAGGTTATTGTTAGCGTATAGGCCAAGTTCAAATAATAAAATTGTCCGCTTTTCTGCAGGCGTGTACCAACAACCGCCATCGTACCGAACAATTAGAGATTTAAATGGTGTATTGAACATTAACCAAAAAGCACAAAGATCTTTTAACAGTTCAATTGGTTACGATTATGCTTTTGATGGTTTGGGAACTCGACTTAAATTTACATCAGAATTGTATTTTAAGTACGCCGATCGCTTAATTCCCTATAAAATTGATAATCTTAAGATAAAATATTTGGCAAATGAAATTTCGAAAGGATTTACTTATGGAGCAGATTTTAGCATAGGCGGAGAATTTGTAAAAGACTTAGTTTCTTATTTTAGGTTATCATTAATGCATGCCAACGAAGATATTGTAAATGATGATTATGTTAAAAACGGTGTGCTAGTTAAACCTGGCTTTTTAAAACGACCATCCGATCAACTGATCAATTTTTCGATGTTTTTTCAAGATCGTTTGTTAAATAGTCCAACTTACAAAGTTCATTTAAATGCCGTTTATGGTTCCAAAATGCCAATCGGACCTACAAATAGTCCGCGATATTTAGATAAATATTATATTCCATCTTACAAACGGGTAGATATTGGTTTTTCGAAAGATTTTTTGGATGATGAAGCGTTGCATAAACCAAAATTTTTAGATAGGAATTTTAGTTCTGTGGTTTTTTTTGTAGAAATCTTTAACCTGTTAAATATCAATAATACAGTTTCTTACTTGTTTCTAAAAGATGTTAATAATATTCAATACGCCATTCCAAATTACTTAACAGGCAGACAGTTAAATTTAAAATTGATTGTAAAATTCAAGATTGGAAAATAACAATTTCTAGCGCGCGATTTATTGAATGATATATTTCTGCAAGTTTGGAGGTTAAAATTCTATCATGTACTCAAATATTGCGAAAATTGCAATAAATATTACTTTTTGATTAAAACTTTTATGAAATATTGATTTTTTATGATAAATATTAGTAGGTACGGCGAATGAAAACTTTTACATTTACAGCATAAATTTTATAAACAAAATGAAACATAATTTTGGCGCAGGGCCTTGTATTTTACCTCAAGAAGTGTTTAAACAAGCCGCACAGGCTGTTCTAGATTTTAACGATGGATTATCAATATTAGAAATTTCGCACAGAACTACGGAGTTTGAAAATGTAGTGGCAGAAGCTGAGAAATTGGTAAAGGAATTGTTAAATGTACCTTCGGGATATTCCGTTTTATTTTTACAGGGTGGAGCTAGTTTACAGTTTGCAATGGTTCCAATGAATTTGTTGGGCGAGGGGCAAACCGCATGTTATTTAGATTCGGGTGTTTGGTCTTCCAAAGCATTAAAGGAAGCAAAAATTATTGGTAATGTTAACGTTATAGCTTCATCCAAAGATGCAAATTATACATTCATACCTAAAGATTTTGAAATTCCGGCTGATAGTGCTTATTTCCATTACACATCAAATAACACGATTTATGGTACGGAAAAGTTCGATTTGCCCGTTACCAAAGTTCCAATCGTTTGCGATATGTCATCGGATATAATGAGCCGTGTAATCGATGTTTCGAAATTTGATTTAATTTATGCAGGTGCACAAAAAAATGTAGGTCCAGCGGGTTTAACAATCGTTATTGTAAAAGATGAAATTTTGGGCAAAATTGATCGCAAAATTCCTTCAATGTTAAATTATCAATCGCATATTGATGGCGGTTCGATGTATAATACGCCTCCTGTTTTCTCAATTTATGTAGCGCTTTTAAATTTACGCTGGTTAAATTCTAAAGGTGGTGTTGCCGAAATTGAAAAAGAAAATAAGCAAAAAGCTGAAGCACTTTACAGGGAGATTGACCGTAATCCATTATTTAAAGGCACATGTGCAATAGAAGATCGCTCTAAAATGAACGTTTGTTTTGTAATGGAAAATGCAGAATTGGAAAAGCCATTTTTAAAATTTGCCGAGGCTGAGGGTATAATTGGTATTAAAGGTCATAGAAGTGTTGGCGGTTTCCGCGCCTCGATGTACAATGCTTTGCCAATTACGAGCGTGCATGCGCTAATTGATGCAATGCAGACTTTTGAAGAGCAACAAGCAAAAACAAAGTAAAAATTATTAAAATTTGGATACTTATCCAATCAATCGTAATAACAAATGTTTAAAATATTAGCAAACGATGGCATCGATCCCATCGGAAAAGAATTATTGGAAAAAGCTGGTTTTCAAGTTGATACAGAGACTGTTCCACAAGATCAATTGGCAGAGGCTTTGAAAAATTACGATGGTATTACCGTTCGTAGTGCAACAAAACTTAGAAAGGATTTAATTGATGCTGTACCCAATATCAAGTTAATTGGTAGGGGCGGAGTAGGAATGGATAATATTGATGTTGATTATGCCAGAAGCAAAGGTATTGCTGTAGTTAATACGCCAGCTGCATCATCATTATCTGTTGCAGAGCTTGTTTTCGCTCATTTATTTACAGGCATTAGATTTTTACAAGATGCCAATCGTAAAATGCCGGTAGAAGGATCAACTCAATTTAATAACCTTAAAAAAGCTTACGCAAAAGGTACCGAATTAAGCGGTAAAACAATTGGTATTATTGGTTTCGGTCGTATTGGTCGCGCTACAGCAAAAGTGGCGCTAGGTTTAGGAATGAATGTTTTGGCTTATGATCTATATCCTACGGAAACTGAAATTACTTTAGATTTTCAAGGTGGAAAATCAGTTAGCATTCCAATTAAAACGGTTTCTTTAGATGAAGTATTTGCCAATAGCGATTTCTTCAGTTTACACACTCCATTTGCAGATAAACCTATTTTAGGTGCAGAAGAGTTTGCTAAAATGAAAAATGGTGTGGGTATTGTGAACTGTTCCCGTGGTGGAACTATTGATGAATCAGCTTTAATAGAAGCCTTAAATTCTGGTAAAGTAGCGTTTGCAGGGTTAGATGTTTTTGATAATGAGCCTACGCCTTTAGCAGCAATTTTAACGCATCCTAAAATCTCGTTAACACCTCATATTGGTGCTGCAACAAATGAAGCACAAGAGCGAATTGGTACTGAATTAGCTACGTTAATTATTGAGCATTTTAATAAATAAAAACAAGCATTCCGTCACTCTGAACTTGTTTCAGAGTCTCATTCACTAAGATGCTGAAATAAATTCAGCATGACTAATATTAAAAAGAGGCCAACTTTTCAGTTGGCCTCTTTTTAATCCAAAGCCTTTGTTAAAACCCAGTAACGATAGCCTAATATCCCTTTTTGCAAAGTTGTAAGCTTATTTGGGTCTATCTTATACAAACTCGGCAAAACGATTTTATTAATTTTTGCTAAAACCCTAAACAGTTCTTTTTTCATAACTCTTTATTTTATTGCTGAATAAATAAAAACCGACACCCGTAACTAAAACTAAAAAGATAATGATGTAAGTATAAATATTTTTCCCTTTTTCGATTTTGCTAGACTCAGCTTTTAGCTTAACATTTCGATCTTGCAACTTTTTTATGCTGCGCATATAATTATCTGTGCGTTCTTCAGACTGATCTGCAACTACAATTTTTTGCTCATTTTGCAAATCTTTATAATCCATTAACACTTTCAGTTCTTTAAAAATGTTGTTATCTGTTAAAACAACCTGACGGAGAATTTCATTAGAATTTTTAATGTCTTTTTTTGTTTGCCAACCAAAAATACCACTTCGCTGATTTAAACTCTCGTCATACTTCCCAAACCTCATACTTCTCTCTTTTAAAAGCTGATTTACTTTTACACGTTGCGCGCTGTAAGAGTTACTATCTTGCTGAGCGAATGCATTGAAACTTGTAAAAAAGATTGTAATTAATAAAACATATTTAGTCATACTGTTATAAACGAAATAGGATGGAAGTTGTTTTTTATTGGTTAATAGCCAAATAGTAAGATATATTTAGCGACTAAACTATTTTGCTTTCAGGTTTAATCTTTTCGCTTTGTACTTTCAGCTTTTCGCTTTTCGCTTTAAGCTTTGTGCTTTAAGCTTTTACGAATGAAACTCCACCCTAATAATATCACCCAAATGTAGGCCAAGTAATCCGCTTGCTTTACCTTTATTAATCGCAATTTCTAAATGGTTGCTAATTCCAAATAAACAGAGTTTTTCACCTTCGGGTACTTCGTTGTAGTGCCAACTTAGCTGGGTAATCGTTTCACTTTTTCTAAAATATAAGGTAAAATCTCTATTGCGCTGTATTTTGGTAAAAAGATCTTTGGTGATGTTTGTAATTACGTTGCAAAAAGTATCTATATAAATTACGCTACCGCGGATGATATCGCGCTCAATAACGGGATGTAAAAGCATTTTCTGTTCAATTTCTACAATTGGCAATCCAATGTCTTTTAATTTGCCACCTTTAGCCAAATGTGTAGCTGCTTTTACAAAAATATCTACCAACGGAAAATGCAGGTATTTAAGATCTTGCATAATATTAAGTTCTACAACTTCTTCAGGTACCTCATCAAAAAGTAACGAAAATATTCCGTTATCTGCCCCAACAAAATAGTGATCTCGATGTTTAATAGCTATATATTTTGTGTTTTCGCTATAAACGGAATCAATGCCAATTAAGTGAACGGTATTTTTAGGGAAATATGGGTAGGCATTTTTTAAAACAAATGCTGCATAAGAAATATCAAATGATGGAACTTCATGCGTAATATCTACCAAATTAACGCCAGGCAAAATAGTTAGCAAACTGCCTTTTAAAGCCGCTTGGTAAAAATCTTTCGAACCTAAATCTGTTGTTAAAGTGATAATCGCCATTAAAATTAAATTATTTATGCTTATTCTTGTGTATAGGCCTCATTGCTTACAAATATTCAAATTTTAATTAATATACACCCCAAAAGTTTAAAAATACTACAATTTGAACGAAATAAAATTAACCCTAGAAACCGTAAATCCTGCTCTGTTTTGGGGTATGGGAAACGAGAATTATGAAATGATCAAAGCTGCTTTCCCGAAGTTGAAACTTGTGGCAAGGGGTAATGAAATAAAGGCACTCGGTGATGAACAGGAACTTAAAGTATTTGAAGATAAGTTTAACCAACTTGTTGCCCACCTAGAAAAATATAGTTCGCTCAGCAATAACGATGTGGAAGCACTTTTAGGCGAAAAAGCAAATCCAGTTGAGAAAAAGGACTTAGAAGTACCAACAGGCGGGGGCGGAGAAGTAATTGTATTTGGCACCAACGGATTATTAGTAAAAGCGAGAACGGCAAATCAGCGTAAAATGGTTACCAGTATTGCTAAAAACGATATTCTGTTTGCAATCGGTCCGGCCGGAACTGGTAAAACCTATACAGCGGTTGCATTGGCCGTTAGAGCCCTAAAAAACAAAGAAATTAAACGCATTATTTTAACGCGACCAGCAGTTGAAGCTGGTGAAAATCTTGGTTTTTTACCGGGCGATTTAAAAGAAAAAATTGATCCTTACTTGCGTCCGCTTTATGACGCACTTGATGATATGATTCCTGCTGAAAAACTGAAATTTTATTTAGAAAATCGTACGATCGAAATTGCACCTTTGGCTTTTATGCGTGGCCGTACGTTAGATAATTGCTTCGTAATTTTAGATGAAGCACAAAATGCGACCGATATGCAGTTGAAAATGTTTTTAACACGTATGGGTCCAACAGCTAAATTTATTGTAACCGGCGACGTTACCCAAATCGATTTACCTAAAAAAACAATGTCGGGTTTGTTTACCGGTTTACGTATTTTAGAAGGTATAAAAGGTATTGATATTGTTTACTTAAGTGGCGAAGATGTGGTGAGGCATAAGTTGGTTAAAGATATTTTAAAAGCCTACGGCGATATTCAGTAAAAGGCTGAAAGTTTTCAGTCCGAAAGTCGGGAAGTTATAGGCGTATAAAATGTGGGGGTATCTTCTTTTCGCTAGAAACCCTGACTTTTCCCAACTTTCGGTCTTTCCGGACTTTCCGACTTTCAGCTTTTTTTCCTATTTTTATACCCTCATGAAAGCACTAAAAGAAACCCATTTTAATTTCCCAAATCAAAGCAATTTTTACAAAGGTAAAGTGCGTGATGTTTATACAATAGCCGATAAATTTATGGTTATGGTAGTCTCTGATCGTATTTCGGCATTCGACGTAGTATTGCCAGAAGCTATTCCTTTTAAGGGGCAGGTTTTAAACCAAATTGCAGCTAAATTTTTAACTGCTACGCAGGATATTGTTCCAAATTGGGTGCTTAATGTTGCAGATCCGATGGTTACAATTGGTCGCATTTGCGAACCCTTTAAAGTAGAAATGGTAATTAGGGGTTACCTTGCTGGGCATGCTTGGCGCGAATATAGTGCCGGTAAACGTTCGGTGTGTGGCGTTGCGTTGCCTGATGGTTTAAAAGAGAACGATAAGTTGCCTCAGCCAATTATTACCCCCACCACAAAAGCATCAGTAGGGCATGATGAAGATATTTCTAAGGAAGATATTTTAGCTAAAGGTATTGTATCTATTACCGATTACGAAAAATTGGAACAATATACTTTTGCTTTATACCAACGTGGAACCGAAATTGCAGCTAAAAGCGGATTGATTTTGGTAGATACTAAATATGAATTTGGAATGGCTGATGGTGTGATTTATTTGATTGATGAAATTCATACGCCAGACTCGTCTCGTTATTTTTATGCTGATGGTTATCAAGACCGTCAAGATGCTGATGAACCACAGAAACAACTTTCTAAAGAGTTTGTACGGAAATGGCTAATTGAGAATGGTTTCCAGGGTAAAGATGGCCAAGTTGTACCAGAAATGACGCCCGAAATTGTAGATTCTATTTCTGAAAGATATATCGAGCTTTACGAAAAAATTGTGGGCGAAAAGTTTGTTAAAGCAGATGCTAATGCAATTTCTGATCGTATTCAATCCAATGTACTTAAAGCAATTGAAACACTATAATTAGCTAGAAATTGATACATTAGTAACCTTATATTTAGAACCATGAAATTTTCATTAGATAAACACGATAAATACGTAACCTTAAAACTAGAAGAAACTAAGTTTACAAACGATAATGCACCAGGTTTAAAATCTGAATTGTATCTACTAAATGCAGCAGGATTTAAGAACATTATTGTTGATTTAAGTCACGTTAAAGAATGTAACGACGCGCAAGATTTAAGTTGCTTATTGGTGGGCGATAGACTATGCAAAACCGCTAAAGGCTTATTCATTGTAACAGGCATAAATGATGAAATTGCGCCGATTATAGAATTATCAAACATATTTCAATCGGTAACGTTTGTTAATACATTAGAAGAAGCAACTGATTTTATTTTTATGGATGAGTTGGAAAAAGAGTTTAGAGGCGATAAATAAAAGACTTATATGTATCAAATAAAGCCTCGTAGTTTTCATATCTACGGGGCTTTTTATATCTTAGGAAAATGAAGTTCGAGGTAACGATTTTAGGGAGTAGTTCTGCAACGCCGGTTTTTAACCGTAATCCAACTGCGCAGTTGTTAAATTGTAACGAAAAATGTTATTTAATAGATTGTGGCGAAGGTACGCAACAGCAACTTATTAAATTTAACCTTAAGGCCGCCCGTATCGATTATATTTTCATCAGCCATTTACATGGCGATCATTATTTTGGATTAATTGGATTGCTATCCAGCATGCACCTTAATGGGCGTACCAAGCCTATGCAAATTTTTGGTCCACCACAACTTTTAGAAATTTTAGAAATCCAATTCAAATACTCAGACACAAACCTAAGATACCAGTTGGATTTTTTTCCCACCAACACCAGCGCCTCTGAGGTCATTTTTGAAAATAGTGACCTAAGTGTAAAAACAATCATTTTAAATCACCGCATACCTTGTACAGGCTTTATTTTCGAACAGAAACAACGCCAGCATAAACTTATCAAAGATAAAGCCGACACTATTTCTATGGCTTATTATACTTTGCTTAAAAAGGGAATGGATGTAGAATTGCCAGATGGTAAAATGCTTTTGAGTAACGATTATACTACACCTGCAGAAGCACCACGGAGTTACGCATATTGTTCGGATACGTTATTTGATGAACGTTATTTTCCTACAATAAAGAATTGCGATACGCTGTACCACGAGGCTACTTTTATGAATGATTTATTAGATCGCGCGAACGAAACGCACCATACAACTGCACTTCAGGCTGGAGAAATTGCAAAAATTAATCATGTTCATAAATTACTGATTGGTCATTTCTCATCGAGATATAAAACCCTCCAAATGCTTTTAGAAGAGGCGCAGTCTGTTTTCGAAAATACCGAATTGGCTATCGAAGGAAGAACATTTCAGCTGTAAAGCTTTTTATTAAGACACAAAAAAAGTCGTTCGGTTTGCACTGAACGACTTTTTTTATGATTAGTAATTTTATTTATCCGTTTTGTTGCCACCTCCAAATACAGAGAAGTGTACGTACCGTTTCGGATTAGCCTTTAAATCAATCATTAAATTATCCAGGTTTTTTGAAGCGCTATTCAAATTATCATATAACTTGGTATCGTTAAGTAACAAACCCAAACTCCCTTTACCATCTTTCATATTGGTAATTACACCCTGCAAATCTGCAATGGCTTGGTTTGCATTGGTAAGCGTTTGTTTAAAGTTTGCCGCTGCAATTTGATCTGTAACAGAGTTAATGTTGGTTAATATATCGGTAATTTTCTGACTGTTGTTATTTAAGTTGGCAGTAATACCTTCAACGTTTGAAAAAATTGCTGAAATCCTTTTACTTTCAGAACCTACCATTGCATCTACCTTTTTCGAAGTTGTTTCCAATGAACCTAAAGTTTCGGCAATACTGTTAAAACTTCTATCTACATTTTTCTGTAAGTTAGGATTTAGAATAGTATTCACACTGCTTAAAACCGAGTCCATTTTTGTAATAATCATTTCAGCTTTCTTTTGGATAGGTTCAACCTGCTCCATTAAGCCTTTTTCTACATTGGCATTTAATACAAAACCTTCCTCCGCCATCTTTTTCGAATTTCCCAATTCCATAATAATCGCCTTGCTACCAAGTAAATCTGTCCCTTCTAAGCGTGCAATACTATTTTCTGGAATAGGATATTTACTTTTAATGCTCAAAGTTGCCATAATCGTTCCGTCATTCTGCAACTCCAGTTTAGCTACTCTACCAATTTGATAGCCATTAATTAAAATGGGTTTAGAAACCGTTAATCCATCTACGCGAGAATATTTTGCAAGCAAGTTGGTTTCGCTAGAAAATATTGAATTTCCTTTTAAAAAATTATATCCAATAATTAATAGCGCAATTGCAAATGCTGCTAAAATACCTACTTTGGTTTCGTTCTTAATTTTCATGTTGTTTATTTTATAGCATGTAACCGACAATGAAGTGGATTACATGCTAAGCATTTTAATTGTTGATTAAATTAATCGTAAATTAATTTCAACTACAATATCAATAAGCTTTATTTTGTTTGTTTATAAATGTATTTTTTTAAAAAATTTACACAACGTGTAAAAACTATTTTACTTCTATTTGTTTTTTATAGGTTTTAATAGACTTTAAAATAGCATTTGCAATTTCGTTTTGGCCCTTTTCTGAGTTTATGTATTTTTCTTCCAGTGTGTTTGATATAAATCCAACCTCAGTTAAAACGGCAGGCATTCCACACCTTTGCAAAACCAAAACCCCTTGTTCCTTTACGCCTCTACTAAATCTTTTACCATCGGCAACGTAATTAGTTTGTATAAGTTTTGCAAACTTAATGCTTTTATCTCTAAAGGTGTTTTTTAATAGTGATAAAAATATAAAAGTCGCCGGATCGTTCGGGTCGTAACCATCATATTTTGTCTTATAATTCTTCTCTAGCTTTATATCTGCATTTTCGCGTATCGCAGCATCTTGCTCTTTAAGTCTATGAGAGCCTGCTACCAAGGTTTCCGTTCCTTTGGTAGTTTTGTTATGCCCAGGCATAGAATTACAGTGAATCGAAATAAATAAATCTGCATCTGCATTGTTTGCAATTTCTGCTCTGCGGTACAAATCTACGTCAATATCTTTTTTTCTCGTAAAAATAACTTTTATACTGGGTAAATCAGTTTTTAGCTTTTCGCCCAATTTTAAAGCAATTTTTAGCGCAACATCCTTTTCTTTTGAATAACTACCCGAAGCGCCCGGTTTATTTCCACCATGCCCAGGATCTATAACAATTGTTTTAATTTTATAACCTTGTGCATTTACAGTTGGTAGGGCAGAAAAAATAGCAAGTACGCAAAAGAATATTCTTAGAAGGTTAAGCTTCATTTTTAATAGGTTTTTTTAAAAAGAGGTTTCAGCTAATTTTTTGTAATTTTTTATAGCCCTTACAAAACCATCTACAATTTGTTTTTGTCCTTCTTCAGAATTCATGTAATCTTCTTCCTCAGGATTACAAAGAAAACCGATTTCGGTAAGTATAGCAGGCATTGATGCTCTTGCCAAAACGGCTAAACTTTTCTCTTGTACACCACGATTTACGCGTCCATCTCTTACATATTCTTGTTGCAACATTAAAGCAAGCTTACTACTTCTATCTCTATTAGTTTGTTTCATCAGCGAAGTAAAAATGTCGCTTTCTGGCGTGTTCGCAATAAAACCTTCGTAGTTTTTCTGGTAATTATCCTCCAAAAAGATAGCCGCATTTTCTCTTTTAATCACTTCATCTTGTTCATCAACTCGTCCAGAGCCTGATATGAAAGTTTCAGTACCACGAGTGGAAGTACTTTTAGACGTTACTGTTCTGTAAACCGCAACTTTTTTACCTCTAACTTTTTTATAGTAATCAAACACTCTCGATACACGAACAGGCATATCATTAAGGTGAATACAGAAAAATAAATCTGCCTTTGCGTTGTTAGCAATATTTATCCGTTCGTATAAAGGAACAAAAACATCGGTTGTGCGGGTGTAAATTATTTTTACATCTTTCAAACTATCTTGTAAAGCCTTACCCAAATTAAGGGCGGTTCTTAATGCAACGTCTTTTTCTTTCGAGTAAAGTCCACGGGTAGAGCCATCTTTACCTCCATGGCCCGCATCGATAACAATTGTTTTAATTTTATAATTTTGCGCAAATGCCTGATTATTAATGCAATTAACTACGGTAATGCAAATAATAATGGCTAATATTTTTTTTAGGTCTATCAATGGTATATTTTTCACTAATTTTGAACGTTTTTGATTAAACATTTATTGCAAAAATAACATTCAAATACGAATTTGAAACTTCTAAGCAACTCTATTTTACTATTTTTTGTCATTTTATTAACACTGTGTGTTGGTAAAGCTAACGCTTTTTCTCCATTTTATCGTCAACAGATAATTAAGCAAGACACAAATAAAACCGACACTACTAAACTTAATGGAAAGAAAGCCAGTGGTTTAGATCATAAAATTGAGTATAAAGCTAGAGATTCTGTGCGTTTAAGTAAAGACAATAATATTGTTTATTTGTACGGTGAAGCCCGGGTAATTTATGATGCTTTTGAATTGGATGCAGAATACATCCGTTACGATAAGAAAAACAATATCATTTTCGCTAGCGGGATAATTGATCCAAAATCTAAAAAATACATTGGTCGCCCTATTTTTAAATCGGGTACTGAAGGGTCTGCAATTGCCGATTCGCTTTATTATAATGCAAATACTACCCGAGCAAAAGTTTTTAGTGTATTTTCTGAGCAAGAAGGTGGCTTTTTCTCTGGCGGACAAAGTAAAAAGCAAGTTGACGACGAACTACATATAAAAAATGTAATGTATAGTACTTGTAATTTGCCCCATCCGCATTTCGGGTTAATGATTAGTAAAGGTATTGTAACCGAAAAACAGATTATTACTGGGCCAACTTATTTAATTATCGAAGATGTACCCACACCGTTCGGTTTACCTTTCGCTTTCTTCCCAAAAACGAATAAACGCACATCAGGTTTTATTTTGCCCACACCGGGCGAAGATGCTACAAGAGGGTTCTTTTTGCAGAATGCTGGTTATTATTTGGGTTTAAACGATTATTGGGATGCTAGATTTATGGGGAGTATTTACACCAATGGATCTTATGAAACCAATTTAATTTCTAACTATATTAAAAGGTATAAATATACAGGTAACGTAAATTTTAATTACAGCAGTGCAAAAAATGGTTTAGAGGGGATTCAGGATGTGGTTAAAACGTTTCACTTAACGTGGTCGCACCAACAAAATGCCAATGCCAGACCCGGTACAACTTTTGGCGCCAGCGTAAACCTAGGTTCGAGCAATTACTTTAGAAACACAGCTGCAAATACCAGCTACGATCAACGTGCAATTGCAACAAATACGATGTCGAGTAGTATAAGTTATGCAAAATCTTTTACTAATGGAATGAACTTAACCACGGCTTTTAGTAGTGAGCAAACATTAAGCACAAAAGATGTTTCTGTTAGGTTACCTACAGCATCTTTTAACGTGCCAACGTTTAGCCCATTCGATTCTAAAAATAGGGTTGGTACGCAGAAATGGTATCAAAAAATAACGCTCGGTTATTCTAATCAAGCCATCAATAGTATTAGTACAAAAGATAGTTTGCTGTTTCAGCCAGATGGTTTAAAAAGATTAAAAACAGGATTTGCACATACTATTCCGGTAAGTATGTCTTTTACTGCGCTAAAATATTTAAACTTTAGTATGGGCGGTACTTATAACGAAGTTTGGAATTTTCAAACCATCGATAAACGATACACTCGTTTTGACGATGGCACTTATACCTTTAGAACTGATACCCTAAGTGGATTTAAAAGAGGTGGTAGCTATAATATTTCGACCAGTATGAGTACGAAAGTTTATGGTAAGAGAGAATTTAAACATTTAGGTAATATAAAGGCGTTGCGCCACGTGATGACGCCCACAGTTTCCATATCGTACAATCCTGATTTTACTTCAACTGCAGGCGGTATTTATAAAGAACCAGTCGATCAATTTGGAAATCGAATTAATGATGGTTTTGGTAAATTTGTTAAATATTCTATTTTCGAACAGAGTGCTTTTGGTGGGTCATTTAACTCAAAATCGGCATCTATTGGTTTTGGTTTAGATAATACGGTAGAATTAAAAGTAAAAGATAAAAAAGATACCACGGGTACTGGCGATCGAAAAATACCCATTATTCAAGGGTTAAGCTTTAGCGGTTCGTACAATTTTGTTGCGCCAACCTATAAATTATCAACAATTGGTTTTAGCGGGCGTTCGCAGTTTACCGATAAATTGGGCATTAATTACAATGGTACTTTAGATCCTTATGTACTTCGAGATTCACTAAATAACGGTGTTTTTGTTCGGAAAAATAGAGTAGATCGGTATGCATGGCAAGATAAAAAATTACCTCGATTAAGTAATTTTGGTTTCTCTTTTGATTACAGTTTTAACGCAGAAGCATTAAAAAAGAAAAATGAAAATTACGATAAATTAAAAGATCAGACCGAAAAAAGTGGCATGACGCCATTACAATCTGAACAGTTAGCCTCAATAAATAGAGATCCAAACGCTTTTGTCGATTTTAATATTCCTTGGAATTTTAGTTTTTCCTATTCCTTTAATTATGCCAATGATGGAAACATTTCGACGGTTTCGAATACATTAAATTTTAATGGTGATTTTAATTTAACACCCAAGTGGAAGTTTACTTTTAACTCGGGCTACGATTTTAAAAATAACGGCTTAACGCCAATGAACATTGCCATATACCGCGATTTACACTGTTGGGATATGAGCATAAATTGGGTGCCTTACGGTGCTTACAAAAGTTATTCGGTTACATTGAAAGTTAAAGCCTCTATTCTACAGGATTTAAAATTGAGTAAAAGACAAGGTTACTACAATACTTACAGATAAATTATGTTTGCAGAGATTATAACCATTGGTGATGAAATTTTAATTGGCCAAATTGTTGATACCAATTCTGCTTGGATGGCGCAACAATTGAATTTAATTGGTGTTTCCGTAAAACAGATTACTTCAGTTTCTGACGATGAAAATCATATTATAGAAGCCTTAACCAGTGCAAAAAAACGTGCCGATTTAATTTTAATTACCGGAGGCTTAGGGCCAACAAAGGATGATATTACCAAGAAAACCTTGGCTAAATATTTTGAAATGGGTTTTAGAAGAGATGAAGGCGCGTTGGAAATGGTTCGACAAATCTTCCAAAAATACAACCGCCCTTTGCTCGACATTAATATGCAACAAGCAGATGTGCCCGATGGATGCGAAGTAATTGTAAATAAAAATGGAACAGCGCCATGCATGTGGTTTGAGCAAAGTGAGAAGATTTTTGTTTCGATGCCGGGTGTGCCTTTTGAGATGAAATATTTAATGAGCGATGAAATTTTGCCGAGAATAAAATCTCGATTTAAATTGCCATTTATTATTCACAAAACCATTTTAACGGCAAATATTGGCGAGTCTTTTTTAGCGCAAGAAATTGAGGTCATTGAGGATAGTTTGCCAGCTCATATAAAATTGGCTTATCTGCCTAAATTGGGTCAGGTTCGTTTGCGTTTATCCGCCAAAGGCGATGATGAAAAAAGTTTAAAAACTGAGGTAGAGATGTTTGCCAGTCAAATTATAAGCAAGGTTAATCGCTTTGTTGTAGTTGATGATGACATTCCTTTAGAAAAGGCGATTTTAAACATGATGCAAGCGCGTGGCTTAACTTTATCTACCGCAGAAAGTTGCACGGGTGGATATATCGCTCATTTAATTACCCAACATCCCGGTTGTTCATCGGTATATTGGGGTGGCGCCGTGGCGTACGCTTACGAATTAAAAGAATCTATTTTAGGTGTGAAAGAAAATACCTTAACCACCTTTGGTGCTGTTAGTGAAGAAACCGTTACCGAAATGGCTCAAGGCGCTATTAAACACTTTAAAACCAATTACGCAATTGCGGTAAGTGGTGTAGCTGGGCCAGATGGAGGCATGCCAGATAAGCCAGTTGGTACCGTGTGGATTGCGGTTTCAAATAAACACAAAACAATTGCTAAAGTGTTTAATTTCAGCAACAAGCGCATTCAAAACATAGAAAGATCGGCAGTTGCTGCTTTAGTGATGCTATTAAATCTATTAAAAGAAGACTTGTAGAAGGAATAAAAACTGTATTTTTGTAGCATTACCAAATAAAATACTGTAATTTAATATGGCTCAATACGAATTATTGTTACCAAAAATGGGAGAGAGCGTTGCCGAAGCAACGGTTATTAAGTGGGTAAAGCAAATTGGCGATTCTATAGATTTAGATGATACCATTTTAGAAATCGCAACCGATAAGGTCGATTCTGAAGTTCCATCGCCAGTGGCCGGGAAACTGCTTAAACAGTTATTTGCCGAAGATACTGTTGCACAGGTTGGTGATGTGATTGCCATTATAGAAATTGAGGGTGGCAATAATGATAAACCAAGTGAGACCGCCTCTCCAATTGCAACCATAGTTGAAGAAAAATCGGAAACTATTCCCGGTGTAGAACAGTTACAAGAAAAGCAAGTTCCAATCGAAAACGATTTTACCAATTCTGATCGTTTTTATTCTCCTTTGGTAAAAAGTATTGCGGCTCAAGAGCACGTTTCGATCGCAGAATTAGATACTATTAAAGGTTCTGGTACTGATGGACGTTTAAATAAAGATGATCTGCTAAATTATATAGCTAAAAAAGGTGGCGGTATTGATGTTCCTACAAAAACAGTCGCTCAGGTTCAAAATGTAGAAAATAAAACTCAAAGTCTTCCGATAGCAGCGCCAACTGTCAATAAAACTTCTACAACATCAGTTTCTGGTGGCGATGAAATTATTGAAATGGATAGAATGCGCAAACTTATTGCCGACCACATGGTAATGAGTAAAACTACTTCGCCACATGTAACCTCATTTGTAGAGGCTGATGTAACCAACCTAGTTTTATGGCGTAATAAAGTTAAAAATAGTTTTGAAAAACGCGAAAACGAAAAAATAACTTTCACACCAATTTTTATTGAAGCCGTTGCGAAAGCGATTAAAGATTTTCCGATGATTAATATTTCGGTAAATGGTACACAAATTATAAAAAAGCGCGATATAAATATCGGTATGGCGGCGGCATTACCAAGTGGTAATTTAATTGTGCCTGTAATAAAAAATGCCGATCAATTAAATTTAGTTGGCCTAACCAAAGCAGTTAATGATTTGGCTACGAGAGCGAAAAGCTCAAAATTAAAACCCGATGAAACCCAAGGCGGAACATTTACACTAACAAATGTTGGTTCTTTCGGCAATGTAATGGGCACACCGATCATTAATCAACCTCAGGTTGCAATTTTAGCTGTTGGTGCAATTAAAAAGAAACCTGCAGTTTTAGAAACAGAACATGGCGATGTAATTGCAATCAGACACATGATGTTTCTTTCTTTATCTTACGATCATAGGGTAGTAGATGGTTCACTTGGCGGCATGTTTGTACGTAGAGTTGCAGATTATTTAGAAAATTGGGATTATAATAGAGAAATTTAATCGGTTATCGGTTGCCGGTTCTCAGTTTCCAATTCACAGTTCTTCCACAGTGATGTAATTGGTACGGTTTCACTCACTGCTAACAATTAAACAATTTATCAATTTAACAATCTAAAATGTTAGATATAGTTTTAAAATCAATAGTTGAAGATAATGATCTCCATGCAAAGTGGTTAAATACATTATCTTATATGGAAAATGCTGGTGCAAAAAAGATTTCTGCCTCAGAGCATAAGGAAAATGTTAACCTCATTATCTTAAAGCACGCAGCAGAAGAACATCGCCATGCGTACTATTTAAAAAAGCAAATTTCTAAAATAGACGAATCGCTTTGTAAAACTTATAAAAACGCTGAGTTACTTTCGCCAAATCAAACTAAGTATTATTTGCATGCATTAGATATTGCGGTTTGTAGATACTTGAAAGCTAAGTTTAATCTTTCGGGTTACGATTTGAAGTTTGGGGCGTATTTGTTTGTTACTTATGCAATCGAAGTGCGTGCCGATGAATTATATCCAATTTATCAATCTATTTTGGATGATGCAAAGAGTAAGGTAAATGTTAAATCTATTATTTTAGAGGAGGAAGGTCATTTAGCGGAAATGATTAATCAATTGGTTCAATTTTCACCAGATTGGGAAAAGTACGCTGGTGAAGTGATTAGAATTGAAAATGATTTATTCGAAGATTGGGTGGAAGCATTGAAAGCGGAGTTACCTGTTTATAAATAATAAAATCTACACATTATAAAGAAGTCAAGTTTTAAAAACTTGACTTCTTTTGGAACAAATTGAATCAAATTTCGATAGCATTTGGGATATCAAATTTTCCAATTTTAACTAATTTAAACTTCTACCACTCTATTTGGCGTAACTGCAAATATTCTTTCATCTGTTTTCGGGTAAATATTGTACAAGCCAGTAAACGTACTAAATGCAGGCAAAACAGCATAATCTCTACCGAAATAAAAGCAAGGAAATTTTAGGCGTTGCTTTGCTTTTCCTTTTATAGAAACGCCGGGGTGAATGTGGCCACTGATCGGATAAAGTTCTGCTCGCGTATTTTGTGGGGCATCATGGATAAAGCAAAAAGGCGCTAAGCAATAACTAGGTTCGTGAATATCTATGTTCATTTTAGCGTAATCGGTGTTTTCCAAACGATCATGATTTCCTTTAACCAATAAAAACTTCACCTTGCTAAATTGTTTTCTCCAAGTGGTAAATTCTACTATGTCAGAATTTAATCCATGATGAAACATGTCGCCATTAATTAACAAGGTTTGAGGATTGTATTTTTGTAGAAGGAGACTAAGTCTTTCTAAATCACTTTGTGCAATGGTAGCAGGCACTTGAACACCTGCTTTACGAAAATGTGCTGATTTGCCTAAGTGTAAATCACTTATGGCCAAAAGACTGTATTTTGGTAGGTATAAAGCCCTTTCTTCATCTAAAATCAACTCTTCTCCGTGGCTTGTTATGGTCATGTATTTTTTTCCTATTCTTACCTAATTTTCTCTACTTCTGCTTTCATCCTTGCTATTCGGTGCTCTAATTCTTCAGAGCTCATATTTTCTCGTAAACTATCAACCTTAATGGGGAACGATAGTGGCGTAAAACTTTTTGGATTGGTTATTACAATTGCGCCATTTTGAATCCGCTCCAAAGCAGCCGCCAATCTGGGTTCTTCCAATTGCTGATAAAACACTTCATCGTACGCTTGGCGCAAAAGTAAATTATGTTTATCGTAATCGCTAAAAACATTAAAAAACAAACCCGCCGATGACTGCAAATGCTTATTTGCAACATATTTGCCAGGATAACCTTGAAATACCAATCCAGAAATACAAGCAATATCTCTAAATTTTCTTCTTGCCATTTCTGTAGAGTTGATACTCAGAGTAATATCTTCCGTCAAATTTTTTGGAGAGAAAACTTCGTAAGCAATAGATTCATCCATCGGAATTTCAGTTTCGCTCAGCAATTCAAACCCATAATCATTCATAGCAATAGAGAAACTAATCGGCAATAATTTACTTAAACGATACGCAACTAACGCGGCCAAAACCTCGTGTACCAATCTGCCTTCAAAAGGATAGGCGAATAAGTGAAAGCCCTCTTTATTATTGATTAACTCAATTAGTAACTCATCATTTCTGGGTACATGAGAGCGTTTTTCTTGTAATAGAAATAGCGGATAAACGCAATCCAGTTCTTCGTCCTGATGTGTTTTATCTAAAGCTTCGTTGTATTTTTTTCTCAAAACTGAACCGAGGTTTGAGGAAAGCGGCAATCGTCCACCGTTCCAACTTGGCGAAACTGCATTTTTCTGCTTGCTATTGCGTACAATGACCGTCATATCTTTAACGTGCACAAATTCTAAAACCCGTCCAGCCAAACGGAAATTATCGCCAGCTTTTAAACGGGTTACAAAATACTCTTCAACCATGCCAATATATCCGCCCGAAAGAAACTTAACTTTAAGCATGGCATCGCTAACAATAGTGCCAATATGCAAACGGTGTCGCATGGCAAGCTGTCGGCTTTTTACTTTCCAAAGTCCATCATCTTCATCTTTTGTTACCTTTTTAAACTCATTATAAGCACCTAAGCTATCTCCACCTGAAGTGATAAATTGCATAACCCAAGCCCATTCTTCGGGTAAAATCATCTTAAATGCGTGGGTATTTCTAATCTCTTCATAAATAATTTTATCGTCAAATCCATCGCCGATGGCAAGCGTAACTAAGTATTGAATGAGTGTATCAAAAACCATAATAAATGGTTCTCTACTTTCTATATTGTTATTTCTAGCAGCTTCTTTAATGGCTGCAGCCTCTACTAATTCTAAAGCGTGAGTTGGTAAAAAGTAAATTTTAGAGGTTTCATTTGGCGAGTGGCCTGAGCGACCAGCACGTTGTAAAAAACGGGCAACACCTTTTGGCGAACCAACCTGTACCACCGTATCTACGGGTTTAAAATCTACACCCAAATCTAACGATGAAGTGGCGATAACGGCTTTTAATTGTCCGGTATGCAATGCATCTTCAATCCAGTTTCGGAGTTCGAAATCTATCGATCCATGGTGAATTGCAATTCTTCCGGCCAATTCTGGCTGTAAATTTAGCAAATGCTGGTACCACATTTCTGATTGGCCACGCGTATTGATAAAGATTAAAGTTGTTTTGCTCTTCTCAATAATTGGTAGCAGTTTATAAGCTAACTTTAATCCCAAATGCCCAGCCCAAGGTAGCGTTTCAATATCATCTGGTAATATAGATTTGATGATGATTTTCTTTTCTAGATCGGCTTTAATGATAATTCTTTTAGCACTTTCATCAGGTTCTAGCACATCTAAAGCTTCTTCTATGTTGCCAATGGTGGCCGAAATGCCCCAAACGCGTAAAAATTCGTTTTTCTCTTGCCGTTGTAAACCTTTTATTCTTGATACGGCAAGCTCTACTAAAACACCACGCTTACTTCCTAGTAGTTCGTGCCACTCATCAGCAACAATACATTTTAAATTTTTGAATAGGATAGAAGAACCTTTCTGTGCCAAAAGCAGGTGTAAGCTTTCAGGAGTAATTAATAAAATCTCGGGCATCGATTTTTTCTGTTGCAGTTTTTCAGCCTGAGAAGTATCGCCGTTGCGCACACCGACAATCCAATCTAATTCGAGTTCCAATAAGGTTTCTCGCATTGCCCTAGCTAAATCTTTCGCTAACGAACGCAATGGCGTAATCCAAATAAGTTGTAAACGGTCTTTTGCTTTTTTATTATTTATGTCTGATGCATTTAAAGCCTCAATTAGCACCGCCAGAAATAAAGAGTATGTTTTGCCGAAACCAGTAGGCGCATTAACCAAACCGCTGTAACCGTTTAAATAATTCTGCCAAGCGTCTTCTTGAAATTTAAACGGCTTGCGCTTATTTGCTTTAAGCCAAGCTTTTATTTTTTTATAACCCTTTGTTTTGGTTTGATCCATATTTTGGTGTCCTTTTTCTTATTTGACATCTTATTGTCTAAATCTATTTTTTTTTGAAAACGAACTGCAGTAATCCTTCGGTTAAATCAGTCCCGCCATTCGTTACAATTCCCGATGAAAATCCGATAGCTATCGGATCGGGAGATTTACACTGCTGTCGGGTTTAAAATATTTAGGTAAACCTAAGTAACTTAAATATTTCAAAGCTGTCGTGATTTACATTGTCGATGCTAGCAATTCCCTCAAGTCTTCCAATGTATTAATATCATCTGCTTTTTTATCCTTTCGCCAACGTAAAATTCTTGGAAAGCGCAATGCTAAGCCTGCTTTGTGCCGTTTACTTTCTGCTATACCTTCAAAAGCAATTTCGAAAACCAATTCGGGTTTTACTGTTCGCACTGGTCCGAATTTTTCTATCGAGTTTTTATTTACAAATGAGTTTACCTCTTTTATTTCTTTATCGGTTAATCCAGAATAGGCTTTTGCAATGGTTACTAATTTTTCCCCATCACGCACTGCAAAAGTGTAATCGGTAAAGAAATTTGCTCGTCTTCCACTGCCTTTTTGTGCGTAAATCATCACTGCATCAACCGTATATGGATTTATTTTCCACTTCCACCAATCGCCGCGCTTGCGTCCACTATGATAATGAGAACTTAATTTTTTAAGCATAATACCTTCACTATTGAGTTCGCGGGCAGTTTGTCTTAATTCGGCCAATTCCTCCCAGCTTTTACAATTGATAACTGGCGAAAGTATTACAACACTTTCATCCAAATCCCCGATTAATTTTTCTAAAATTTTGCGTCTTTCAGCAAGTGAATATGCTCTATAATCTTTAGTTTCAAATTCTAAAATATCGTAAACAAAAAATCCAATTGGTGCATCTTCTAACTGCTTTTTAGTTATAGTTTTACGGTTTAAGCGTTGTTGTAAAGTGCTGAAAGACAATACTTTTTTATCTTTAATTGCAAGTATTTCTCCATCTATAACAACGCCATCAGGCAGTACATCAACTAAAAAATGTAATTCGGGAAACTGCTCCGTTACCAATTCTTCACCACGACTCCAAATAAAAAGCTCGCCATTACGTTTCACAATTTGTCCGCGAATACCATCCCATTTCCACTCTGCTTGCCAATCAGAAATATCGCCCAGCTTTTCGGTTTCTTGCTCTAATGGATAAGCCAGGCAAAACGGATAAGGCCAAGAATTATCGGTATTTACGTGATTTCCATTAATTAGTTCTCCAAAAGTAATTTCATAAGGATCCCATTTACCCATAATGCTGTGCATAACCTGTGCACTATCTAAACTACTTTGTTTAGCCAAAGCATTAACAAGCATTTTGTTGGAAACACCAATTCTAAAATTGCCAGAGATGAGTTTGTTAAAAATAAATCGTTCTTGAGTTTCTAATTTATTCCACGCATTTAGGATGAATTCTTTTTTGGTTTCATCGTCTTTTCCTTGTAAGTCATGCAAATCTTCAATCCATTTATGCAATCGAAAATCTGATGTATTTTCGGCAGGAGGAAGGAGCAGGGCGATGGTTTCGCTCAAATCGCCAACGTTAGCATAGCTTTCAGAAAATAACCATTCTGGCGTTTGGGTAATATCTATAGCCCAATATTTTAACAAAGTTGATTTTATTGGTCGCTTAGGTTTTTTACCCGTAAAAAGTGCAATTACCCAAATTTTATCTCTATCATCGGCACAATTAAAATAATCTACCAATGCAGTAATCTTATCATTTGTTTTATTGCTCAGCTCTAATTGCTGTATCAGTTTTGCGAAAAGTTTCATACTGATTGATTTATAGTTTCAACATTTCGATCTTCAGTAGCATCCATATCTACTTTATTCTCTTCATCATCTTCTTGTCCAAACTTCGTCATTACCTCTTCAGCCTCGATTCCACTATCATTTAAAAACCGACTAAACGCTGCTGTAAAACCATGGGTTACATACACTTTTTCTGCCTCTGTTGCCTTTATAGCCTCCATTAAACCCGGCCAGTCGGCATGGTCGCTCAATGCAAAACCTGCATCTGCACTTTGCCAGCGGCGGTGTGCACGAACTTGCATCCATCCAGAGCAAATACCCGTTACCGGATGAGATAAGGTTTTAATCCAACGGCTATCTCTCATGGCAGGCGGAACAATCACAATGCCTTTCTGTAATTCATCCTTTGTAATATCTGGTGTAATTCTGATAGTTTCTGGAAGATTAACGCCCGATTTTATAATTACCTCATTTAAATTTGCAATGCTGTTGTGTACGTATATTGGAACATCACCAGCAAGGTTTTTAATTAAGCGTTGTGCTTTGCCTAAACTGTATGCAATTAATATGCTTGTTTTCTGCTGATTGATGTTATCGCCAACCCAATTTTTAATTTTATCAAACACTACATCTTGCTTTTGCCATTTGTAAACTGGCAAACCGAAAGTGCTCTCCGAAACAAATGAATGGCATTTTACAGGCTCAAACACATCGCTAATGCCATCATCTTCTATTTTGTAATCGCCCGAAATAACACATATTTCTCCTTTATATTCTAAGCGGACCTGTGCAGAACCAATAATATGACCCGCAGGATAAAATGAAATATTTACACCATTTCTAACAATACTTTCGCCGTAATTGAGCGTTTCTACATTTAAATCTTCGCTAATTCTACGTTTAATTATGGGTTTTGTTAAGGTGTGACACAAATAGTGCTTATTCCCAAAGCGCACATGGTCGCTATGTCCATGTGTCGTTACCGCATAATCTACCGGCCACCAAGGATCTACATAAAAATCGCCCTGCTTGCAATATATTCCTCTTTTAGTAAATGTGATTAACGCCATGATTAATAAACAAAAAAAATATATTTAAGTTTTACAGTATTATCGGCTAAATACCCGATAATCGAAAATATCGGCTAATTACCCGATAAATAGGATTATCGGCTAAATACCCGATAATTTTTGAAAGTTTGAATTTTTATAGATATATTAGTACATGATTTGTATTGTAACAGGTGATATTGTAGGCTCCAGAAAAATTAAAGACAGTTGGCTACTAAGCTTAAAAAGTGCGCTTAAATTGGTATCTGAACCGAATAATAAGTGGGAAATTTATCGGGGAGATAGTTTTCAGATACAAATTGAGCCAGAAAAGGCGATAATAAATGTAGCCTATTTAAAAGCTTGCATTAGGATAAACAAGCCTGCAGATGTTAGGATGGGTATAGGCATTGGCGAGGTTAAAACTAAGCGTAAAAAGCTGTCAGAATCTAATGGAGATGCATTTACCTACTCAGGATTAGCATTTGATAGCCTAAAACAATCGAAAGTTAACTTAGCCATTAAAACGTCTTTTTCTGAATTTGATGAAGAAATAAATGTAATGCTTAAGCTTGCACTAATTGCAATGGACAGCTGGGGAATTGTGGCAGCAGAAATGGTAAAACTGGCCTTAGAAAATGAAAACGCTGTACAAAGTGAGTTGGCCATGATTTCTGGGCGAACCCAATCATCAGTAAGTGAAGCATTAAAGCGTGCACACTTTTCGGAGATTATGGAGATGGATAAGCTTTATCGTAAAAAAATAAACCTACTAATGGCTAAATAATGGATATATACCTAATTAAACTCCTGCTCGCACATTTAATTGGCGATTTCTTTTTACAACCTAATGCTTGGGTTAAGGATAAAGAAAGTAAAAAGCTTAGGTCAAAGTGGTTATATTTACATGTTCTAATCCACATTATTTTAATATTTCTAATTTTTTGGAGCGTAGGTGTCTGGAAAGTAGCACTTTCAATTGGTATAATTCACTTTATTATTGATGCATTTAAAATCTCATTTCAAACTAAAAAAAATGCAAGGGTATTGTTCTTTATCGATCAATTTTTTCATTGTTGTTCAATTGTTTTAATTTGGAATATTTATTACAACGGCCAGATTAATATTAGTTACTTTAACGAAGTTAAGACATGGATTTTGATTTCTGGGTTGCTTTTTTTAACGATGCCTACATCCATAATTATGAAAGTAATTATTGCGAAATGGTTGCCAGCAGATGATCAGAATAAAACTAATTCGCTACAAAACGCAGGTAAGTATATTGGTATTTTAGAAAGATTACTGATTTTTCTATTTTTAATTACCCAGCACTTCGAAGCTGTAGGTTTTTTACTTGCTGCAAAATCTATATTCCGGTTTGGCGATTTAAAAGAAGCGCACGACATTAAACTAACTGAATACGTGCTCATCGGCACGCTTTTAAGTTTCGGTATTGCAATTGTTATTGGCATGTTGGTTACGCAATATTTATAAGTTGGCTACCGTTTAATTTTGCAAAAAATCTTTTTTAAATTTTCAATAAAACAGCCATAGAATGTTTAATCGTGTTATCTTTATGGCTTTTGTAAATTAATATCAATTTTGGCTAAAGAGAAGAATAAAGAAACCCCGTTAATGCAACAGTACAACGCTATTAAAGCGAAATATCCTGGTGCACTTTTATTATTTAGGGTTGGCGATTTTTACGAAACCTTTGGCGAAGATGCCATTAAAACTTCGCAAATTTTAGGTATTGTTTTAACAAGAAGAGGTACAGGACCTAACGGAGGCGCTTTGGAGCTGGCGGGTTTTCCGCACCATTCTTTAGATAATTATTTATCAAAATTGGTTAGGGCAGGGCAACGTGTTGCCATTTGCGATCAGCTCGAAGATCCTAAAACAACTAAAACAATTGTAAAAAGAGGTGTTACAGAATTAATAACGCCCGGTGTTGCTTATGGTGATAATATTGTAAATCAAAAAACAAACAATTATTTAGCTTCAGTTTTTTTTGATAAAACTCAAATTGGCATCTCATTTTTAGATATATCTACCGGCGAATTTATGATTGCGCAGGGAAATAGCGATTATATTGATAAGCTTTTACAGGGTTTTAAACCCAGTGAGGTTATTTTTCAGAAATCGAAACGCCAAATCTTTATGGAGCAATTTGGCGATCGCTTCTATACATTTGGTTTAGATGAATGGCCATACACCGCTGATTATGCAGAAGAAACGTTAACCAAGCATTTTGATGTTGTATCACTCAAAGGTTTTGGAATAGAGCGTTTGCAAAGTGGAATTATCGCCGCTGGCGTAATATTACATTATTTGGGTGAAACCGAACACCGTAATTTACAACACATCACTTCCATTAGCAGAATTGAAGAAGATAAATACATGTGGTTAGATCGGTTTACCATTCGGAATTTGGAATTGGTAAATTCACCTAACGATCACGCTGTTACATTATTCGATATTTTGGATCATACCTGTACGCCAATGGGGGCACGTTTGCTTCAAAAGTGGATTATTATGCCATTGAAAGAGCTTAAGCCCATAGAAGAGCGTTTAGGAATGGTCGATTTTTTTGTTCGAAATATAGATTTACAACAAGAGTTTTTAACACATATTAAACAAATTGGCGATATTGAAAGACTCATTTCTAAGGTGGGTTTGCAACGTGTTGGTCCGCGAGAGCTAATTGCGCTTAAAAGAGCCTTAACACATATCGAAGCCGTAAAAAATCTCGCTGCAAGCTCTAAAAATCAATTTCTAATCAAAATTGCCGATCAGTTAAATCCATGTGTAACCATCAGAGAACGGATTGAAAAGGAATTACAGCCCGATCCTCCTGCGTTGCTGATTAAAGGAAATGTAATTGCCGATGGTATTGATGATGAATTAGACCGTCTTCGTAAAATTGCGTTTGGTGGTAAAGATTACTTAGTTCAAATACAAAAACGCGAAGCGGAAGCAACGGGTATCCCATCTTTAAAAATAGCTTTTAATAATGTTTTTGGGTACTATTTGGAAGTTACCCACACCCATAAAGATAAAGTACCAACGGAATGGATTCGTAAACAAACTTTGGTTAACGCAGAGCGATATATTACGCCCGAATTAAAGGAATATGAAGATCAAATTTTAGGTGCAGAAGAAAAGATTCAAGTCATAGAAATACGCTTGTATAACGAATTGATGTACGATACGGCAAGTTACATCAAACCAATTCAACTCGATTCGTATTTAATAGCGCAGTTGGATTGTTTATTGTGTTTTGCGCAACTGGCCGAAAAAAATCATTATACAAAGCCAAAGGTTAACAATACTAAAGAACTCGATATTAAGGGTGGAAGACATCCAGTAATCGAAAAGCAATTGCCTGCCGGACAAGAATACATTACCAACGATGTGTATTTAGATACGGAAAATCAGCAGATTATAATGATTACAGGCCCCAACATGGCCGGTAAATCGGCCATACTAAGGCAAACGGCATTAATCGTTTTAATGGCCCAAATGGGGTGTTTTGTGCCTGCAAAGGCTGCTGATATTGGTTTGGTTGATAAGATATTTACCCGTGTTGGTGCTTCTGATAACATCTCATCTGGAGAAAGTACTTTCATGGTAGAAATGAATGAAACGGCCAGTATTTTAAATAACATTTCTGATAACAGTTTAATTCTTCTGGATGAAATTGGTCGAGGAACGAGTACTTATGATGGAATTTCTATCGCATGGGCCATAGCCGAGTTTTTGCATCAGCACCCAACATCGAGACCGAAAACGTTGTTTGCCACGCATTACCACGAGTTAAACGAATTGGCCAACACTATGCCTCGCATCAAAAATTTTAATGTTTCTGTTAAAGAGATGACTAATAAAGTTATTTTTTTAAGAAAGCTAGTGCCTGGTGGAAGTGAGCATAGTTTTGGTATTCATGTTGCTAAAATGGCCGGCATGCCTCCTAAATTAATATCTCGTGCAAATGAAATATTGAAAAAATTGGAGATAGATAGGACGGAGGGACAGAGTATAAAAGACAGTATTAAAAAGGTACAAAATCAGGCCTATCAATTGCAAATGTTCGCCATTGATGATCCAGTTTTGGTAAAAATTAGAGATAATTTAAATAATCTCGATGTAAATGCGTTAACTCCGGTAGAGGCTTTGCTGAAACTTGATGAAATACAAAGATTGATTAAGAATTAAATGATTTAAAGGTTGGCATAGTATTGCTTCTAAAAATTGTAGTGCAATGAATAAAAATTTATCCAATAACACCTACTTATTTTATTTAATAGCAATTTTGTTATGCTTATCATCTTGTGGTGCTAGAAAATATACCGTTAAAAGTGATACAAAGGCAGCAAAAGCGGCTGATGCAATGTCGGCATTAAAAAGCAAGCAACTTTATCGTTTTATTACAGATTGGACTGGAGTAAAATACCGCTTTGGCGGGATGGACAAAAGCGGAATCGACTGTTCGGGTTTCGTGTATTTATTGGAAAAGGAAATTTATGGTAAAACTTTACCTCGAATATCTCGCGACCAAGCAAATGCCATCCGAACCAAAAATTTAGCAAATTTAAATGAAGGTGATTTAATATTTTTCTCGTTCGGAGGTAAAGATGTAGATCATGTTGGGGTTTATTTAAACGATGGTTTTTTTGTTCATGCAAGTACAACCCGTGGCGTGATTGTTGATGATTTGACTTTGCCAGCCTATCAAAAAGTTATGGTTAAATCAGGGTCAATTAATTAAGATAATTAGTAGAAAAATTAAATGAAAAAGCAAATTTTAATAATCGTTTTGTTGTTTACATTTACTTTAACGCATGCACAGAAAGTTTTAATGGTTGGAGATACAACAAACAATATCGTGTTAACCAATGTGAATGACCGCGCGTATAGTCTCGATGCGCAAAATGATATAAAAGGTTTTATACTCGCTTTTATAGCTCCGAACTGTGAATATTGTATGCTATACGAAAATAGGATTATTGCATTAGACGATAAGTATAAAACTTTAGGATATCCTGTAATAGGTATTTCGCCTTACGGTGATGATTCAGTGAAGTATCCTTTAGATGCCATGCCGGCAATGAAAAAGTAGGTTGCCGAAAAGCATATCAAATTTCCATATCTGGCGGATACTCAGTTTAAATATTCAATGCTTTTCGGTATTAAAGATACACCAAGGGTAGTAATTTTGCAAAAAGTTAAAAGCGGATACGTGATAAAATATATAGGCAAAATTGATAATGATCCAACATTAAAGAAAGCTAAAATCGATAAAATTGCAGCAAATAAATTAGACAGTTTAATTAAATAGGGTTTAAATAATATTTATCTGTATTTTATAAAAAACTCATATTCAGTTTTATAACAATCAATATCTCAATTAAAACTATTGCTAACTTACCGAATAGCGCTTTCAAATCTTTTAATCAAAATTTATTTGTACACTACCGGTAGAACTTAATTGTTCATCAATAAGTTTACCATTTCTTTTAATTCTTCAACCTCTTTCTCTAAAGTTGCAACCCGATTTGCTAATTCTTCATCAACTGGAGCGGCGCTTAATGTTTGAACGATCTCTGGTTCCTCAACCTCCAACTGCTCTCCCAATAAGTGAACAAATCTCGCTTCCTTTTGTCCGGTCTTTTTTGGTAATTGTTTTACAAATGCTGGTTGCTCTTCTGCTAGTTTTCTTAACAGTTCTACAATCTCTTCAATGGTTTCAAAGTCGTAGAGTCTTGCAGCATTACTATTAATTTCGCCTGGCGTTAAGGGGCCGCGCAATAAAAGCAAACAGATAATAGTTAGTTCTGATGGGAGTAGAGGATAAACGATGGCTAAATTATGTTTGTATTTAGTTGCCCTGCTCGAACCTCCCGTTGCTGTGGAGATTAAACCTTTAATTTTTAGAGAATTTAAAGTAAGTATTACCGTTTCATCATCATAATTAACAACCGGGTTTCTTGAACTTTTTTGATTGCAAGCCGTTGTTAAACTATTTAATGTCATTGGGTAATAATCAGGTGTGGTTCTGCTTTTTTCAATCAGCGAACCCAAAACTCTTTGTTCTGTTGCAGATAAATCTGGTAGTGGTTTAACATCGTCCATTTTATAAAAATAGAAATAGATCGCTAATTAAAAAAACTTAATGGCGATTATCAGATGGTTTTCGATTTTTATTTTACAATCTGTTAACGCTTAAACATTTTGAGGTGACTAAATATGGTGTTCCAATTCCTTAAATTTGAAAAAAATATATAATAATGATAGCAACAAAAGGGTACGCAGTTCACAATAAGGCGGATAAATTAGCGCCATGGAATTTTGAGAGAAGAGAGTTAGGGCCTAAAGATGTATTAATTGATATTTTGTTCAGTGGCGTTTGCCATTCTGATATTCATCAAGTTAGAAGCGAATGGGGGCCAGCTATTTACCCGATGGTGCCCGGACATGAAATTGTTGGGCGCATTGCCGAAATAGGATCAGAAGTAGCTAACTTTAAAATCGGCGATTTAGCAGGGATTGGCTGTATGGTTGATAGCTGTAAAGAATGCCCAACCTGTAAAGGCGGTCAGGAGCAATTTTGCGAACGTGGCGAAACCGTTATGACTTACAACGGATTAGAACGCGATAAGAAAACGCCAACTTATGGTGGCTACGCTACTAAAATAGTTTGTACAGAAGAATTTGTTGTACACGTTTCTGAAAAATTACCAATAGAGGGTGTAGCGCCATTGCTTTGCGCAGGTATTACCACTTACTCGCCACTAAAACGTTGGGGAATTGGCAAAGGGCACAAAGTTGCTGTTTTAGGTTTAGGTGGTTTGGGGCACATGGCCGTAAAATTCGCAGTTTCTTTTGGTGCTGAAGTTACTGTTTTAAGTACATCTCCATCAAAAAAAGAAGATGCTAAAAAATTAGGCGCACATAAATTTGTGGTTACAAAAGATGCAGAAGAGGTTAAAAATTACAAAGGTTACTTCGATTTTATTATTGATACTGTTTCTGCACCGCACGATTATGATATGTATTTGAATATGCTGAACATAAACGGCGTGCAAATTTGTGTTGGTATTCCGCCAGAACCTATTAAGTTAACTGGTTTTTTACTTTTAGGTGGCAACAAAACCATTACCGGATCGAGCATTGGCGGAATTGATGAAACACAAGAAATGTTGGATTACTGTGCTGAACATAACATTGTATCTGATGTAGAAGTGATTAACATCAATTACGTTAATGAAGCTTATGAGCGTGTGCTTAACAGCGATGTTAAATATCGTTTCGTTATCGATGTTAGCACAATTTAAAATATTTATTATACAAAAAAAGCCTTCCCGAATTTCGGGAAGGCTTTTTTTATGTGCTTTAATTTACGCTTAGTAAATTGTGAATTCTACACGACGGTTTTCTTGACGACCAGCTGCTGTTTTGTTTGTAGCAATTGGTTGATCAGGTCCGTAACCTGTAGCTTCGATTCTTGATGCATTAGCACCTTGAGAAACTAAGTAAGCTTTGATTGATTCAGCTCTATCTTTAGATAAACGTAAGTTCAATTCTCTTGATCCAGTGATATCTGTGTGACCAGCTAATTTTAAGCTAAAGTTTTTCTCTACTAATAACGCAGCTACTCTATTTAAAGTTGAATAAGATTTGCTACGGATTGTAGATTTACCTAAGTCAAATTCTAAATTCGCGATTGCATCTTTCAATACTTTGCGATCTTCTTCAGTTACAATAACTTTAGTTTCTTTAATGATTTGTGGTTTTGGAGTTACTAAAGGACAACCAGATCCATCAACAACAGTTCCTGCTGCAGTACCTGCACATTTGTCAAATTTATTTGCAACACCATCATTATCATCATCAGCCATATCTTTAGCATACTGTGCTCTATCTCTAGCAGCATTTTGTTCAGCAGTAGATAAAGCATTTCTCAAATAAGCGCTTTCTGCAGCACTTTGCTTACGTAAATCAGCAATTGCACTGTAGTTTTGTAATTGAGATTTGTTTTTGTCACCAATAGCAAACTCGATACCTGCGTGAGAATAAGAATATCTTGCTCCGTTGAAATCGCCTTTCACAGCTGAAGGAGATTTAATGAAGTTGATATCATAACCGAAATCTAAATTGATTCCTTTACTAACACCTAATTTAAATCCAACACCTGTAGGAATGTACCATCCTTCTTTATTAGAATAAACTCGTGTACCTGCTAAATCTGAATTTGACCTCATATAACCAGCACCTGCTTTTACGTAAGGAATTAAAACTGCATTTTCAGTATTAAAACTAAAGTTTGCAATGTTTAATACTGCAGTTAACGATCCCGCATAGTTAATTTGATTAACTTTTTCACCAAGACCAGTAGAAGTTTTAACATCTCCACGAAGGAAATCAGCTTGTAAACCTAATGCTGGTAAAACTTGTAATTTCATAAATGCACCGTAACCGATACTTTTAAATTCTTTAGCAGTAACGCTTGTTCCACCTAAAAAAGTGTTTTGGCTTAAAATACCACCGTGAGCACCAACACTAAAAGTTCTAAAGTCTTTCTTTTCGAATTTAGAATTCATTGGTGCGTCTTGTGCAAATAATTGTGAGGATAAGCCTAGTAAGGCAACCAACATTGTTGATTTTGTAATGTTTAATTTCATTTCTTTCTTTTTTCGTTAAGTATAAGCAGCTTGTTAAACTGCGTAATTACTAAACCTTAAGAAAAAACCTTGCCAAAAACACAATTTAATATTAACTTACAATAAATCAGTATATTATAAATTACATCGATTAAAATATATAGCTACTTGCCACAAATTTTATGAAAATTGACTGTACAGAATTGTGTACACATTTACTAAAGTAAGCAATTTATTTGCAATAGTCATAAATTTCACATTTTTTAACATAAATTTTTAAAACTATTTTCACTTTAAGTAATTATTCTTGGTTCGGAGTTTTTAATTTCAACTTAAACGCATTTCTTAGTTCTAAGCAAGTTTTCGCATCAAGATTTGTTTAAAATACCCCCATTAAGCGGTTTTAAAATTGATTTTTCAATAAAATTGGTCGTGTTGGTGTAATTTCGCAACAGACACTGCGAAATAACAACTTTCTACAATTTATAACGCTGTGTTATTTAATATGGACTTTTACCTATCACAATCGTAATTTCGCAAAGAAATCCCACAATACAATGCCTGCCGATATTACTATATTGAATGAATGTTTGGTGCCGAATTGTGGAATCTCTATGCACTCATCTATATTTTGCATCACATCGTCGTCAACGCCATCCACTTCGTTTCCAAATATAAGTGCATACTTTTTACTCGAATCTGGTTTAAACTTATTAAGCATTGTACTATTTTCTGCTTGCTCAATGGCCACAATTTCGTAACCATCAATCCTTAATTGTTTTATAGCATCAATAGTATTGGCATAATGAATCCAGTTTACAGATTGTGTTGCGCCCAATGCCGTTTTTTCTATTTCTCTGTGTGGTGGTTGTGCAGTAATGCCACAAAGTATAACTTTTTCTAGCGCAAATCCGTCTGCAGTTCTAAAAACCGAGCCTACATTGTGCATGCTCCTTACATTATCTAACACAACTACAACTGGCAATTTCTCTTGTAATTTAAACGTTTCTATGTCTGGGCGATTTAAATCCTCTAATTTTAGCTTTTTCATCAATGCTTTAACTTAAATAGATTTAAAATATTAAAGCATAGTAGGACCATCGCCAATTTTACTAATGTAAACCGCAGCCGGATAACCAATCTTGTCCACATAAAAATCGGTTAAATGCTTCGCAAAATCTTCTTCATAGCCTTTTTCTAAAAGTGCAATTGCGCAACCGCCAAATCCGGCACCCGTCATTCTTGCGCCAATTACGTGGTCGTATCCTGCGCAGAAATCAACAACTGCATCTAACTCTTTACCGCTAACTTCATATAAATCTTTAAGTGATTGATGCGAAGCGTACATTAATCTTCCAAATTCTGTTAAATCGCCGGCGTTTAATGCTTTCGCTGCCAAATGTACCCGATCATTTTCTTTAACAACATGCGTAGCTCTGTTCATCAAAATCTGATCTGTAATTACATGACTGTGGAGCGCAAATTTTTCTGCAGTTAATTCACAAAGATTGTTTAATGTTACTTCTGTATTTAAAGCTGCTAATGCTTGGGCACATTCTTCAACACGTTCATTATATTTAGAATCTGCCAGCTCTCTTGGTTTATTTGTATTGATAATGGCCAAAACGTAATTGCCTAATTTAACATCAACCAACTTGTTTTTTAAAGTGTCGCAATCCAATACAATTGCTTTATCTTTTTCGCCAAAAGTAACCGCAAATTGATCCATAATACCAGAATTTACACCGATAAATTCGTTTTCAACGCGTTTTGCAAATTTAACCAAGTCTAACTTTTCATATCCTAAATTAAAATGATCATTTAATGCGAAAGCAGTTGCAATCTCGATAGAAGCGGATGATGATAAACCAGAACCGATGGGAATGTTGCCAACGAATAAAAAATCTAAACCTGTAAACTGCTTGCCGTCTTTAATAAATTGATTAATCATCCCGATAGGATAATTAAACCAAAAACCTTCATTTTTTTCATGCTCATGGCTTGCACTTATTTCAGCTACGGCTTCAAAATTTAAACTTTTAAATCTAAATACATTTTCGTTATTAGGAGAAATGGCAAGCCATGTGCCTAAAGTTATTGCGCAAGGCATCACAAGGCCACCATTATAATCTATATGTTCACCAATTAAATTTACTCTACCTGGGGTAAAATATACAGCATCCGCATTTTTGTTGTACTGCTCTACAAACTTTTCTTCAAGTTGAACTTTCATCAGATTTAAAAAATTTTAATAAAAAATTATATAGTGGTATGTTTGTTTATAAATAAAACCCCTAAGTTACAATTTATGCAAGTAAAGCAAATACCAACAGGAATAATAATTAACGATAATGAAGTTATTGCGATAGAATTAACAAATAATAAGGGAACTTATGTTCAAATTTTTAATTATGGTGCAATTATAAATAAGTTTATTGTTAAAAATATTAAAAACGAGAGGCAAGACATTGTTTTGGGGTTCGATACTTTTGAGCAATATTTGAATGCTGATTATTTAGCAAATTATCCTTACTTAAATACCGTAATTGGTAGATATGCAAACCGTATTAAGGGTGGTGAATTTAGTATTGCCGATCAGGATTACGAACTGGAAAGAAATTCTGGGAATTGTACTTTACACGGTGGGGCTGAGGGTTTTGATCGTAAACTCTGGGATATTGTAGAAACGGATAACGAAGTAAATGCTTCGGTTACACTGCAATATGAGAGTGTTGATGGCGAAGAAGGTTTTCCAGGGGATTTATTGGTTGAACTTACTTTTGAACTGACGGATAACGATGAACTGATTTTAAGTTACGAAGCAGAAACTGATGAAGATACACCGATTAATTTAACGCATCATATTTATTTTAATTTATCGCCTAACGGAGCCAGTGTTAACCAGCATCATTTACAGGTGTTTGCACCAGCATATTTAGAGCAAGATGAAGATTTTGCCGTTACAGGTAAAGTTTTGCCTGTGGCAAATACAGAATTTGATTTTAGAACTGCGAAAGAAATTGGCAAAGATTGTAATCCGATGGAGGGTTATGATAAAAGTTTTGTATTAAATAAAGCTTATGGCGATTTAACACTTGCAAGTAAAACTTCAGAAGTAGAAAGTGGTTTAATGTTATCGGTTTATACTACAGAACCTGTTGCACATATTTATACAGGTAAGTATTTGGATGTTAAAAATGCCAAAGGTGGAAAAAATTATGAGGCTTTTGATGGTTTTTGCATTGAAACACAGCACCATCCAAATGCGGTAAATATTCCAGAGTTTCCTAACACGGTTTTACAGCCTGAAGATTTGTACACGCAGACAACCATTTTTAAAGTAAGTTTAATTGAATAACAACTAAAGGCTATAAAAATGCTAAAGCTTCTTTCGGCACAAACGGACTAACATCGCCATGATTTCGTAAAATATCGCGCACAATTGTAGAGCTTATTGCAGAATATTCTGGCTTGCTTAACAATAGAATTGTTTCTACTTCTGGCATCATAGTTTGATTAATTTGGGCAATTGCTCTTTCATACTCAAAGTCAGATGCTGAACGGATTCCTCGTACCATGTAAGTAGCGTTAATTTTCCTGCAGAAATCAACCGTTAAACCTTCATACGTGCTAATTTCTATATTTTTATAACCAGCGAAAACTTTGTTTAAAATCTGCAAACGTTGTTCTGCGGTTAAAAAGTTTTGTTTAGCACTGTTTAAGCCGATGCCGATCACAATTTTATCAAAAAGCGTAGTTGCACGTTGTAATATATCTACATGGGCAATTGTAATCGGATCGAAAGATCCCGGAAAAAGTGCTATTTTCATATTTCAAATATAAAGGTTTATCAGTGAAGGAAAAAGTAGCGCATTATTTAAACATAACCGATAAAAATTAATCCTTCAAAAATTATTAACGTATCAGCATTAAAAAAATCCAATAGTTTTTTAAGCTATTGGATTTTAACTTCAATCATTAGCTTTAAACGCTATTTGTAAAAAACATCGTTCCAATGCAATTCATTTCTAAATTGGTTAATTTTTGTATCTGCACCAATATTAATGTACTCAATACCTGCAATATTTGCAAAATCTAATAAATGTTCGGTTGTTAAATTTTGACTGTAAACGGTATGATGTGCACCGCCTGCATAAATCCAAGCTGCGCAGCCTGTTTTCATATCAGGTAATGGCTTCCATAAAACACGTGCAACAGGTAAATTAGGCAAATCGTTTTCTACTTCTACCGCTTCTACCTCATTAACTAATAAGCGGAAACGGTTGCCCATATCAATTAAAGATGCGTTTAATGCATCGCCACCGGCAACATTAAACACCAAACGTGCAGGATCTGCTTTACCACCAATGCCCAAAGGGTGAACTTCTAAACTCGCTTTTCCATCGGCTAAAGAGGCATCAATTTCCAACATGTGCGAACCTAAAACCATCGAATTTGATGGATCGAAATGGTACGTGTAATCTTCCATAAAAGCATTTCCACCAGCTAAACCAGCGCCCATAACTTTACAAGCACGCACCAAAGCAGCCGTTTTCCAGTCACCTTCACCAGCAAAACCATAACCATCGGCCATTAAACGTTGTGCAGCAATTCCAGGTAGTTGAATCATGCCGTGTAAATCTTCAAACGTGTCAGAAAATCCTTTGAAATTGCCATCGGCCAAAAATTTCCTTAAGCCTAATTCTATTTTTGCGGCATCAAATACCGATTGATATTTTGCACCACCGGCCTTTAAATTATCAGCCATTTTATAAGTATTTTCATACTCATCGGTTAATTTTTTTACATCTTCGTCACTTACATTATTAATTACAGCAACTAAATCGCCAATACCATACGTATTTACCGAGAAACCAAATTTCATCTCAGCCTCAACTTTATCGCCATCTGTTACCGCAACATAACGCATATTATCGCCAAAACGGGCAAATTTTGCACCTTGCCAATCGTTCCAACCTGCAGCTGCTCTGCACCAAGTATCAACCTGCTTAATTACTTCTTCATCCTGCCAATGGCCCACAACAACTTTGCGGTCTTTACGCATTCTAGTAACCATAAATCCAAATTCTCGATCGCCGTGCGCGCTTTGGTTCAAATTCATAAAGTCCATATCAATTGTTTTCCAAGGTATGTCTCTATTAAATTGAGTATGTAAGTGTAAAAGAGGTTTTTGCAATGCATTTAAGCCTCTAATCCACATTTTTGCAGGCGAAAAAGTATGCATCCAAGTCATTACACCAATACAATTTTCATCGCTATTGGCCTGTAAAAGTGTTTCGTAAATTTCTTCGGGTGTTTTTACTATTGGTTTAAAAACTACTGAAACTGAAATGCTAGCATTCGAATTAATCGATCTTGCAACCTCTTCGGCATGTATAGCAACTTGCTTTAACGTTTCCTCGCCGTATAAATTCTGTGTTCCGGTAATAAACCAAACCTGTAATTTTTTTAAATCAATCATTTTATATGGGTGTTAAGTTGTATTATTTTTGTTTTCCAGTTATGGGTTATCATTTTAGAATTATACCTTGGATCTTTATTCTTTAATCCTTGCTCTTTGTTCCATTTTCGGCTTCTTTTTGTTTGAAAACCAAGGTTCTGTCTTTTATCGGTTACGATAGTCCCGCTTTCCGTTTTACTCACCCGAGAAAAACGGGTTTCGTGCTCACTCCAATCAGGTTTAAATAATTCGGGTAAACCTATATAACTCAGGCAGGCGCTTTTCAAATTCTGTTATTGTAATTTGTTCAATTTTTGGCTAAAGCCTATTTCAAATTCCATATTATCCCTTGGCTGAAGCCAAGGGCTATGAATTTACCACCGCTGTACGTTTAAAACCCTTCTAAATAATCTCTCTGTTGAGACCAAAAACTATGCATTTTATCATTGCCATCGGTTTTAACCCTTCTAAATAATCCCTTTATTGAAGCCAAGAACTATGCAATTTACCATCGCCGTCGGTTTAAAATCCTTTTTATAATCCCTTTGATTAAACCAAGGACTATGTATTTTATCATTGCCGTCGGTTTTAACCGACGGATTATTGTTAAAGTCATTATTGGCTTTAGCCAAAATGTTTAAAAGCATTTGCCCCGCTATATAATTTAAACGCTTCGACAGCCAAATATCTCCCGTGTAAAAATCATTTTTAGCATTATAAAAGCAACAAACGGAATGGTTTTTTTAAGCTTAAAAAGTTTGTGTTCACAATATCATAACTATGCAACCTCTCATTTATTTTAATACGCTTTGCCATTTTTCCTTGCTCTTGATTCTTTGATCTTCAACCTATTTCTGGCCATAATAAGCGCCATCGCCATGTTTCCGCTGAAAATGCTTTTGAATTAGCGAGTCTTTAAGTTTCGGTGCAGATGGATTTATTTGTCTGGTAAGCAAAGCCATTTGCGCCACAGCCTCTAAAACAGCACTGTTGTAAACGGCTTTTTCGGCAGTTTTGCCCCACGTAAAAGGCGCGTGGTTACCAACTAAAATCATTTCTACTTCTTTATAACTTAAACCCAATTTTTTAAAATGATTGATGATTTGGAAACCAGTTTCGTACTCATAATTCCCGCTTATCATATCGTCATCCATTGGCGGTGCACAGGGAATATCTACAGTTAAATGATCTGCGTGGGTAGTTCCAAAAATCGGAATTGCAGTTTGCGCTTGTGCCCAAGCTGTTGCGAAAGTAGAGTGTGTGTGTACAATTCCACTAATATCCGACCAGTTTTTGTACAAAACAGCATGCGTCTGCGTATCAGATGATGGTCTTAAATTACCTTCAATGGTTTTGCCATCAAAATTAACTATAACCATTTTATCAGCCGTTAACTCCTCATAAGGTACACCGCTTGGTTTAATAGCAAACACACCTTTTGATTGATCTGCAGCACTAACATTACCGAAGGTAAACAATACCAAATTTAATTTTGGTAGTTGCATATTGGCTTCATAAGCCTGTTCTTGTATATCTTGGTAAATGCTCACAGTGTAAATTGTTTTAAATCTTTATTGTTATACCTTTCAATATACCTACCTAATCCTAAATATTTTTGGTAATGTTGGCGGTACATATTTTGCTTCTGCAGGTTTGGCTGGTATTCTTTTTCAAATCCCGCGCCCATGGCCGTTATTGCATCCTGTATAGTTGGATGAATACCCGATGCCACGGCAGCAAACATTGCCGCGCCTAATGCGCAGGTATGTTCTGTTTTGTGTACTCTAATCGGCATTTCTAAAATATCCGACATCATTTGCATAATGTATGGCGATTTTTTGGCGACACCGCCAATTGCAATAATTCCTTCAACAGCAACACCTTCATCACGAAAACGATCTACAATACTTTTAGAGCCAAAACAGGTAGCTTCTGCCAATGCCCTAAAAAATTTCGGTGCATCGGTTCCTAATGATAATCCAGTTATAGCAGCCTTTAGTTCTTGGTTGGCGTCTGGCGTTCTTCTTCCGTTTAGCCAATCAATTGCCAACTCGGCATAATCTCCATCGCCCAATTCTTCGGCTTGTTTGCTCAGTTTGGCAATTATTTTCGATTCTACTTCTTCTTTTAAAGCTATTGCTGTTTGTTTGTCAATTACAGCTGATTCGGTAAGTAAATGATTTAATGGCCAGCTAATTAAATTTTTAAACCATGCGTAAACATCTCCAAAAGCCGATTGACCTGCTTCTAATCCTGCCATGTCCGGTAAAACGGAACCATCTACTTGTCCACAAATTCCGCCCACCAATTTCCCTTCCATATCTTTATTGGGTGCAACTAAAATATCGCAGGTACTTGTGCCCATTACTTTACTTAAATAATAGGGTTCAATTTGAGCACCCACTGCACCCATGTGCGCGTCAAATGCACCAATGCCAATTATTACATCAGTGGTTAAACCAAGCTTGTCTGCCCAAAATGCACTTAAATTTCCTACTGAAGTGTCGGCTGTATATGTTTTCTCAAAAGAATCATCTCTAAATCCATTTAATAGTGGATCTAAACTTGTAAAAAAATCTTCTGGTGGTAAACCGCCAAATTCTGCCGCCCATAAAGCTTTATGACCCGCAGCGCAACGACTGCGTTTGAGGTTTTTTACATCACTACCGCCACATAAATAAAATGGCAACCAATCACATTGTTCCACAAAAGAAATCATCTCAGCTTTTACAACTTTATCTGTTCTAACAACATGTAAAAGTTTTGCCCAAAACCATTCCGACGAATAAATTCCACCACAAAATTTTAAATAGTTTATTTCGAATTTCTTCGCGTGGTCGTTAATTTCTCTTGCTTCGGCAACAGCTGTATGGTCTTTCCACAACACAAACATTGCATTTGGATTCTCCTCAAATTCTGGCTTTAAAGCTAAGGGCAAACCTGCGCCATCTACGGCTATAGGAGTAGAGCCTGTTGTATCAATTGTAATGCCTTTAACTTCTTTGGCAACTGCTCCGCCACCAGCTTTCAATAAACAGTCTTTAATGGTATGTTCTATCCCTTCTATATAATCTAATGGGTGTTGCCTAAACTGATTTTTTGCAGGGTTGCAATATAATCCTTTTTTCCATCTAGGATAGAAAAACACCGATGTCGAAATCTCTTTACCGTCTTTAGTATCTACCAAAACTGATCGTACAGAATCTGTACCATAATCAACACCAATTACATATTTTGTTGTATCCATATTTTTTAATAAATGTTAAATTAACGTTTATTATTTTATTAAACAAAATTTATTTTTTCACATTTTAATTTAGCTTATTTAATGATGGTTTTAAAATTTAATTCTAGTTTAATTTTTACCAAGAGATGTTTAATCAAATTTTTAAACAGATTGTACTAACGTTACTTTTGTATCAGATGAAGAGAAAAATTATAATTGCTGTTACAGGCGCAAGCGGGTCTGTTTATGCGAAAGTTTTATTTGATCAAATTGCAAAAATTGAAGATCAAATAGATGCCGTTGGCGTAGTGATGAGCGATAATGCCAAAGACGTTTGGAAATATGAACTCGGCAATGAGGCTTACAATAATTATAATTTCAATTTTTACAGCAAAAATGATTTCAACGCACCTTTTGCATCAGGTTCTGCAAAATACGACACCATGATAATTGTACCATGCTCTATGGGTACTTTAGGCAGGATTGCGCATGGCATATCCAATGATTTAATATCAAGAGCCGCTGATGTTATTTTAAAAGAACGGAGAAAGTTAATTGCCGTGGTTAGAGATACGCCATTTAGTTTAATCCATATCAATAATATGAAAACGGTTACGGAGGCCGGTGGGATTATTTGCCCCGCAAATCCATCATTTTATAGCTTGCCAAAAAGTATTGAAGAAGTTGCAGGAACAGTTGTGAGCAGGGTTTTAGATTTAGCTGGTTTTGAGGTTGATAGCTATAGGTGGAATGAGGCATAATTAATCAAATTTTCATTTTATCTCACTTCTCAATAATCATATCTAATTCCTATCTTTGCGCATCAATGAAAAAAGTAGCTTTTTATACGTTAGGTTGTAAATTAAATTTCTCAGAAACATCAAGTATTGGTCGTTTATTTGCCGATGCGGGTTATGCTGTTGTAGATTTTCAGGATAAGGCAGATGTATATGTGATTAATACCTGTTCGGTAACTGATCATGCTGATAAGAAATGTAGAAAAGTAGTTAAAGAAGCTTTAAAGTATTCTCCAAATGCTTTTGTTACCATTGTAGGTTGCTATGCGCAGCTAAAACCACAAGAAATTGCCGAAATTGAAGGTGTAGATATGGTTTTGGGTGCTGCAGAAAAATTCAGAATTGTAGAATATATAACCGATTTAACTAAAAAGCCTAAAACAGTTGTTCATCAACAAAGTATAGAAAAAGTAAATCACAACTTCATTGCTTCATATTCTATAGGTGATAGAACGCGTACATTTTTAAAAGTACAGGATGGTTGCGATTATCCTTGTACCTACTGTACCATTCCGCTTGCTCGTGGCGCCAGCCGAAGTGATACCATTGAAAATGTCGTTAATCGCGCCAAAATGATTGCTGAAAGTGGCGTAAAAGAAATTGTTTTAACAGGCGTAAACCTAGGCGATTTCGGTATTAGAAACGGTGAGCGTGAAGATAAATTTTTCGATTTGGTGAAAGCACTCGATGAAGTTAACGGCATTGAGAGAATCAGGATTTCTTCGATAGAACCAAACCTTTTGAGCAACGAAATTATCGAATTTGTTGCCACATCGAAAAGTTTTGTGCCGCACTTCCATATTCCATTACAATCGGGTTCGGATAAAATTTTGGGTTTAATGCGCAGGCGTTACCGCACCGATTTGTACGTAGAACGCGTTGCAAAAATAAAGGAAGTAATGCCAAACTGTTGTATTGGTGTTGATGTTATTGTAGGCTTTCCTGGCGAAACCAAAGCCGATTTTTTAGAAACTTATAAGTTTTTGAATGAGTTGGATATTTCTTATTTGCATGTTTTTAGCTATTCTGAACGCGAACAAACGGAAGCAGCTGCAATGAAGGGCGTAGTTGCTGGAAGCGAAAGAAATGAACGTAGCAAAATGCTTCATATTTTATCTGATAAGAAAAGAAGAGCGTTTTATGAATCTCAAATTGGTAACCATGCAGAAGTGCTTTTCGAAGCCGATCAAAAAATGGGTTACATGCACGGTTTTACGAAGAACTATGTAAAAGTTAGGGCCAAATATGATCCGCTTATGGTTAATGAACTAAAAGGAGTAAAACTTTCGGCGCTAAACGCGGATGGAGAAGTGGATGTGACCGAACTCGAAACTGTTTACAGCCATTAATACTTCGATATTTTAGTACTTTAAATTTTTTTAGGATTTAGTTCATCAACCGGTTTTTAAAGAATAGAAACTGTGTTGGGAGCATCTCTATATCCAATAGTGCGCTCGTTCGCTTTTTTATTGTAACGAAAATTGGATTTCTTTTCCTCCGATTATTCCTATATTAGGCTAATTTATTTCGTTAATAAACCAAAATATTCGAAAACAAATGAAGAAAATTTTAATGGTGGCCAGTATTATTTTGCTTTGCAGTAAGAGTTTTGCTCAAAATGACCCTAATTTAGGCATTATTCCTGTTCCCGTTTCTATAACAAAGGGGAATGGCAACTTCACTTTAGATAAAACTGTTGTAATGGTTTCAGAAGGAGCGGAGGGTGCGAAAATGGCCGATTTGTTAAATGCATTTATTGTTACGAAAGGTGGTTTCGCACTTCGTGAGGTTAAAAATCCCTTGTTAAAGCAAAAATCTATAGTGCTTACTTCATTAGGGGCCGAAAAATTACCTAATGAAGGTTATACAATAAACATAACACCAACTCAAATTACCTTAATAGGAAAAGGTGCAGGTTTATTTTATGCGGTACAAACCGTTATGCAAATGTTGCCCGACAAAACGAACGATAAAATTATTGTTCCAACGGTAATTATAAATGATTATCCTCGTTTTAGTTATCGTGGAAGTATGTTGGATGTTGGGAGGCATTTTTTCCCAGTTGCGTTTATTAAGCAATTTATTGATCGATTGGCTTTCTATAAAATCAACAATTTTCATTGGCATTTAACCGAAGATCAGGGGTGGAGAATAGAAATTAAGAAATACCCGAAGCTTACTTCTGTAGGTTCGGCACGTAATGGCACAATAATAGGTCACCACCCGGGAATTGGGAATACATCTACAGCGTATAAGGGATTCTACACGCAAGAAGAAGCTAAAGAAATTGTAAAATATGCTACGGATAGATATATAAACGTTATTCCTGAAATTGAAATGCCCGGACACAGTTCGGCTGCAATTGCTGCATATCCAGAATTAAGTTGTTTTCCTGACAGTAGCACTTATATTGATCCAAAAACGCCGTGGTGGGGTAGTAGAAAGGGCAAACAAGTACAACAAACTTGGGGTGTTTTTGATGATGTTTACACACCTACAGAAAATACCTTTATTTTTTTGCAAAATGTTTTAGATGAAGTTATGGCTATTTTTCCATCGAAATACATCCACATTGGCGGCGATGAAAGTCCAAAGAAATATTGGAAAGAATCTCGTTTTTGCCAAGCTTTAATGAAAGAGAAAGGATTTAAAGATGAGCATGAATTACAGAGCTATTTTATTCAACGGATGGAAAAATACCTGAACAGTAAAGGGAGAATGATTATTGGTTGGGATGAAATTTTAGAGGGCGGTTTGGCGCCAAATGCCACTGTAATGAGCTGGCGAGGTGAAAGCGGTGGCATCGCAGCAGCACAGCAAAATCACAATGTAATTATGACACCTGGTTCGATGGGTTTGTATATTGACCACAACCAATCTAACTCAAACGATGAGCCGGTTTTAATTGGAGGTTTAGCACCATATACAAAAAGTTATATGTACGATCCGGTACCTAAAGTGTTAACAGCAGATCAACAGAAATATATTTTAGGCGTGCAAGCCAACTTATGGACAGAATATATCACAAGTCCGGCAAAGGCCGAATATCAAGCTTATCCACGGTTATTGGCTTTATCGGAAATTGCTTGGAGTCCGGTTGCGAGGAAAGACCTACAGAATTTTGCTGAACAAAGATTACCAAAGCATTTGGCTAGAATGGATAAAGAGGGGGTAAATTTTTGGGTACCAACGCCGATAGGGCAAAGTGATGAGACATTAACAGGCGAAAGTTTTACTTTTGCATTCAAAGTTCCGGTTGAGGGGGGGGAAATTTACTATTCTTTAGATGAATCTCGTCCTTCGGAAAATGCTACTTTATATACTTCGGCATTTAAAATAGTTGTGCCAAAGGGCGAAAAAAGAACTTTAAAAACAATTGTAATTGCGCCAAGCGGAAGAAGAAGTGTGATGAAGGAAACGATTTTAAATAACGGTTACATCGATCCAAATGCGCCTAAAAAAACGAAATAATTAACCGTTTTGGTTTCGAAGCTAATTTGTTTATCAATATTAAGCTGTAAATTTTGGGAAGAAAAAAGTTCTCCATTTTGGATAGGATAAGAAGTTTTAGGTTCGCTATTAACGGATTAAAAATATTCTTTTTAACGGAACATAATGGTCGTATCCATTTAGTTGCAGCATTGCTGGCGATTTTTTTAGGGATTTTTCTTAAAATTTCGAATGTAGAATGGGTTATAGTTTGTTTAATTATAGGTGCTGTTTTTGTTGCAGAAATTTTAAATACGGCAATAGAAAAATTAGCAGATTTGGTAACTGAAGAAATTAATCCCAAAATAAAAATAGTTAAAGATATTGCTGCAGGGGCAGTATTGGTAATTGCAATTGTTGCGCTTATTGTGGGTTTATTAGTCTTTTTGCCAAAGTTAATCGCTCTTTTATTGTAAGGCCATAACTTCTCTCGTTTTATCGGCAATAATTACATCCCAACGTGCTTGCATTTTATGGTTACTACCGTGTTCGGTTTCCTCATCGTAATTTAGTTGCATGGTATTGAAATATGTGCTCAGCTGGTTGGCGAGGTTGGCAATTTCAGTTTTGTAATTTCTAACAGAATATTCGTTGTTTTTTAAAACCCGATCAGCTTCTTTAAGCAAAATATATTCGATATTTACATGCCCCTGTTCGTGATGCAATAAGCTTTCTCTTATTTTCGGTTCAGTTATTTTATCCCATTTTACCCATGATCGGTTTACATCAATCGAAAGCGTATTGGTCAAGTCGATTTTAACTTTCGTTTTACTAGCGGTAGAATTGTAGCTGTACTTCCAAGTCATCGCTGTTAAAGCAAAAAATGGCGAGTTTTTATCGGCTTTGCCTTTATAATGTGTTGCCCAATCCAATTGTGGAGGCGTGTAATTGTCTTGTTTAAAACTTATGAAAGACAATGTTATAATAAAAGATATAAGCGCGAACAGTTTTTTCATCATTTAATGATCCCCAAAATAGATGTGGAATGGTTAAATTACTCATTAGCAAAAAACTGGCCATTAATGCGTTCAAACTTTTCTATCAGTAAATCTATCCGTTGTTTTTCGCGTTTCATTACTTTTTTTCTAACCAATGTAGAGCAAAATAATATCCATAAAAAAGTTAATCCAATGGCGATTGATTTTTGAATTATCGTAAACGAAGAGAGTACTTCTATAAAATAAAATATCAGTCCTAAAGATAGCGCAATGGTGTAAAACCAATACAATTTGTTGTACAAAGAATATCGGTTTAGTTGATAAGTTTTTAAGCCGTTTAAAAACTTTTGAGGATGGTCTGTGATATCATTATTGGCAATAAGCTTGTAATCTCGATAAAGTATTAAGGTATAGATTAAAACTGCAATAGCTGTTATTCCAAGTCCGACGTGTGTGGTCCACGATTCAAAATGGAAAAATACCCAAACCGATAAAATAGCCACTAACGAAACGAGCATGCCTATTATATTTAAGGCCGACTTAAATTTAATTCCACCAACTTCTTTTTTTACTTGTTGCAACATTTCGTCGGCAGAAACCTTAACTTCTACCTCATGCTTTTGCCACAGTTCTTGTATTTGATCAAATGCTTGCATATTGGTTGTATAGTTCGGTTAATTTTTGTTTAATACGGTGGATTTTTACTCTCAGATTGCCTTCGCTAATGCCAGAAATATCTGCTATTTCATTATATGGCAGTTCATCTAGTACCATTGTTATAATTAAGCGGTCGTTTTCTTCTAATTTTGAAATACATTTATAAAGCAATGCAACCTGTTCATTTTTTTCTGAGAACTCCTCAACTTTGTTTTCAATAATGTTATCTGTGAGTTCGTCTTTTGCCTGCCTTTTTTCTGAGCGTAAGTAAGTTAAGCAGGTGTTTACGGCAATTCGGTATATCCATGTAGAGATGAGCGATTTATTTCTGAATTTATCTAAATTTTGCCAAACCTTTAAAAAGGTTTCTTGTAGCAAATCATTGGCAGCATCTGCATCTCCAGCATATCCCAAACATAAATGAAAGATTTTCTTAGAATTAGAATCAAATATCTCTTTAAATAATTTGTCTTTATGCTCCATTTAGGTGTTATGAACTGTATGTTAGAATGCACAAACTTAGAATTGTTACAGACAAACTTAGAACAAAAATAAAAAATACTTGCTTCCTGAGTGCAAATTTTTAATTTTGTTAATTAAGTGGTGGCTTTTTTTCGGAAGTATTAAAAATAAAATGGGCATTATTCATTTTGTTTATTTGCTTTCTGTACCAAAATGATCACTATGGACTAACTTTTTTTATTCATGAAATAATAATTTAGTCTCAAATAAACCCCAACACAAACTAACTAATCAGGTATTCATATCATTATTGAGGTAAATCGCCTCTACAAAACAACCTAAATGAAAAAAAATAAAATCGGCTTTATCTCTTTGATACTCATTTCTATTGCAATCATTCTTACTATTTTAAAAGAGTTCAACTATATTGAATTATCTCCAGATATAATGATGGCGATGCGTTGGATTGTTGCAGTTATATTAATTACACACGCACTCCTTAAAAAAAACTTAACAACATGGATTTTAGTCGCCATGATGCTGGGCGTATTTATAGGTGTAGATTTTCCTAACGTAGCCACAGCGTTGCACCCTTTAAGCAAGGGTTTTATTAAATTGGTTAAAACTATTGTTGGTCCAATTCTTTTCGGAACGTTGGTTTACGGTATTGCAGGACATTCAGATTTAAAACAAGTAGGCAGAATGGCTTGGAAATCAATGCTTTATTTCTTCTGTGCAACTTCATGTGCCATCTTTATCGGCTTAGCCGTTATTAATATTACGCATGCCGGTATTGGAGTAGATATTTCAAAAATGCCTAAACAGCAACTGCCTACTGCCCAAGTTGTGGATGCTGATTTACAAAATCTACCCGAAAACGTGCATGGTGTTTATAAATTTTCGCATTTTATATACGAATTGTTTCCAGAGAACGTGGTGAAATCCATGTACGAGAATAAGGTTTTGCAGATTGTGGTATTCTCCGTTTTATTTGGTGTGGGATTGGCATTAGTGGAAGAGAAAAAGAGGAAGCCTTTGGTTGATTTAGCCGAAAGTTTATCAGAAACGATGTTTAAATTCACGAACATCATTATGTATTTTGCGCCAATTGGAGTGGGTGCAGCGATGGCTTATACGGTGGGGCATTTGGGTGTGGATATTCTCAAGAATTTATTTATGTTGCTTGGTTCGCTCTATATCGCTTTAATACTGTTTTTATTGTTGGTGTTTCTTCCAATTATGTTGTTCTTAAAAATACCGATTAAAAAATTTATACAAGCTGTGAAAGAACCTGTTTCAATTGCGTTTGCTACCACGAGTTCTGATGCGGCATTACCTGCAGCAATGAGCAATATGGAAAGGTTTGGCGTGCCACGTAAAATTGTTTCGTTCGTAATTCCTACGGGCTATAGTTTTAACTTAGATGGTACATCGCTGTATTTATCATTAGCGGCTATTTTTGTTGCGCAAGCAGCTGGGATGCACTTAAGCTTTGGTCATCAATTGGCAATTGCTTTTACACTTATGATCACTAGTAAAGGTGTTGCCGCTGTACCAAGGGCATCGTTAATTGTACTTATTGCAACAGCAGAACAGTTTGGTTTACCGGTATTTATTATTGCAGCAATTTTGGGTATTGATGAACTGATGGACATGGCGAGAACATCGGTAAACGTAATTGGTAATTGTTTAGCTACCGTTGTAATTTCTAAATGGGAGGGCGAGTTTGATGAAAATGCTGCGCACAATTTTGTTGAGGATTAAATATTTGGAAATGAAAGTAAAGAAAAACTACATTTGCATAAATTTGGAGTTTAACACTATTTGATATTATGATTTTAGTATGTTATCAATTAGAATTAAAATTTTAAAATTTGTGCGGATTTTAAGCGTCTTGCATTTTAATAATACATTTATTCAAAATTAATAAAAGTGTCTAACAGAGGAAAAAAAATATTTTTAGCTTGTAGTGTAATTTTACCTATGTTGCTATATTGTTATATTTATTACAAGCCGATTTTGCAAAATGCACCATTTAGGGCTAAAGATTTTGTATCGATGGAATATAGCTGGGGAAGAAAAGACACATTAGAGAATAGATACAGTTCGGTTACGGGCGTTTATGAATATTTAAACAGTCAGGATTCGTTAATTAAACGAAAAATGTTTTTAAAAAGTGACGATATTTTGTACATGCACACTAAAGCTAATGAAATTGGACTTTGGAATTTTCCGGATACGATAGGCTACAAATCTAACAAACACGCCAATACGCGTTACGATATGGTTTTTAGATACAAGGAAAAGACCAAACATGTAGTGCTTTATTCAAACTTCGATGGAAACCCAAAGTTGCTTGATGCAGCGGTGCAGATGCGGAAAGTAATCGAAGAAACTTTAAATCTTGTAGAGAAACGAACAGGGTATTAAATGTAAATTGATAGATCGAAAACAGATCGTTTTGAGGCGAATTAAAAGCGCAAAAATTATTTTTGATATCTGTTTGTGTGTTAATCTAATTTATTCTATATTTGCACCTCGTTAAATAAAATTATAAAACTAATATTTAAACAATGTACGCAATAGTAAATATAGCAGGGCAGCAATTTAAGGTTGCTAAAGACCAGCACCTTTTTGTACACAGGTTACAAGGAGATGAAGGCGCTAGTATTGAATTTGACAATGTATTGTTGGTTGATAATGGTGGTACAATCACTGTAGGTACGCCTGCAGTTAAAGGTGCTAAAATTTCAGCTAAAATCGTGTCTCATTTAAAAGGTGATAAAGTAATTATTTTCCACAAGAAACGTAGAAAAGGTTACAAAAAGAAAAACGGTCACCGCCAGTATTTTACCAAGATTCAGATTTCTGATATCACTCTATAATTAATTGTTAACCCAATAATTCGCTTTTAGCGAGTTACAAAATATAAAAAAATGGCACACAAAAAAGGAGCCGGTAGTTCGAGAAACGGACGTGAATCGCATTCAAAACGTTTAGGTATTAAAGTTTTCGGTGGTCAATTAGCGATTGCAGGAAACATTATAGTACGTCAACGCGGTACAAAACATCACCCAGATAAAGGTGTTGGTATTGGAAAAGACCATACATTATTTGCTTTAGTAGATGGAACTGTTGTTTTCAGAAAGAAAGCGGATAACAAATCTTACGTTTCTATTCTTCCAATTACTGATGTAGAAATTGAAGAAGCATTGGCTAAGAAACCAGTCGCTAAAAAAGCAGTTGTTGCTAAAGAAGTTGTTGCTAAAGAAGTTGTTGCTGAAGAAGCTCCAGCTAAGAAAGCACCAGTTAAAAAACAAGTTAAAAAAGAAGAAACTACTGAAGAAGCTGCGCCAGCAGAATAATTAGTGTAAACTTATATGCAAAAAGTCCTTATGAAAGTAAGGACTTTTTTTTATGCATATTTTTTAAAGTAAGGGAATATTAAATTTAAAGTTTAATTAATATTCTCTATCCATCAACTGGTGTGTTAAAACTAATAAATTAGCCTTCGCTTCGTCATCTACATTTATTTTGGAGAAAACATTTAACGCCTTGTTTTTATAGTATTCCATGCTTTTTCTGGCAATGTTTTGGATACCTAAATTATCGTAAATTGATTTTACAACAGCTACTTTTTCCTTATTATCGAATTGTTGTAGCTGTGTCCAATGTTTGAGTGCTGTCTTATCATTTCCTTCGGCCAATTCGAAAGCTTTGAGCAGTAGAAAAGTTTTTTTATTGGCAATAATATCTCCACCAACTTGTTTGCCAAACTTTTCTGGATCAGCATAGACATCTAAAATATCATCGTGAAGTTGAAAGGCAATTCCAATATTTTCTCCAAATTGATATATTAATTCAGCATCCTCTGGCTTTGCATCAGCGATTATTGCACCCAATTTTAATGCTCCACCAAGTAAAACGGCAGTTTTCAATCTAATCATATTGATGTATTCTTCAATACTTACATCATCTCTAGATTCGAAATCCATATCCAATTGCTGGCCTTCGCAAACACCTTGGGCAGTTGCATTAAAAGTGAAAAGCGAATCTTTCAAAAATTTAGCATCAATTTTAGCTAGGTTTTTATTCGCTTCCACCATCATTACATCGCCACTTAAAATTGCAGTGTTGGTACTCCATTTTTCATGTACAGTTTGCTGTCCTCTGCGTAAGGGAGCGTTGTCCATAATATCATCATGCACCAATGTAAAGTTATGAAAAACCTCTATTGCCATGGCAGCATCAATGGCTTCGTAAGGATTTTTTCCAAAAAGTTCTGCAGCCATTAAAACCAATACAGGCCTAATTCGTTTGCCACCTAAACTCATAATATAGCTTATGGGTTCGTATAAATCTTTCGGCTTTGGCGGATAACTTATTTTAGCAATCGCATCTTCAATAATTTTTTGGTGCTGGGTAATGGTTAACATTTTTTATTCATTTTTTGGCAGTCAGTTATACTAATTGGCCGATTTAATAACTGGTTTAAATCGTTTTTTACTGATTGTTGTAGGCTAATTTTATTAATTCGATGTTTTTAATTAGGCAAATAATTTTAAACCATCAATGAAAAATCGATCTGTCTTTTAGCAAGATCTACTTTTTTTACACGAATCATTACTTCATCTCCAAGTTGATATTTTTTCTTTTTACGTTGACCAACGATACAGTAATTTTTTTCATCCAATACATAGAAATCATCAGAAATATCTCTCAAACGGATCATGCCTTCACATTTGTTTTCTTCAATCTCTACGTACATGCCCCATTCGGTAACCCCAGAAATGATTCCTTTATATTCAGTGCCAATATTATTTTCAAGATATTCGGCTTGTTTATATTTTATAGATGCTCTTTCTGCTTCTGCAGCTCTTTTTTCCATTGCCGACGAATGCACGCAGGCTACTTCGTAAAACTCTGCATCGGCACTTTTACCACCATCTAAATACGTTTGTAAAAGTCGGTGCGCCATTATATCTGGGTATCTTCGAATAGGAGAGGTAAAGTGAGTGTAATAATCGAAAGCCAGACCATAATGACTTGTTTTTTTGGTCGAGTAAATGGCTTTCGCCATAGATCGTATTGCCAACGATGTTAAAATATTTTGCTCTTTTTTACCTTCAACATCTGCCATTAAATGGTTTAGTGATTTCGCAATCTCCTTATCAGATTTTGTATTAATTTTATAACCAAACCTCGAAGCAAAATTCGCAAAAGTGTTTAAGCTCTCCATATTTGGCGAGTCGTGAACACGATAAACAAAAGTTAATTTCTTTTCACCTTTTACTTTTTTAGCAATAAACTCGGCTACTTTCCTATTGGCTAAAAGCATGTAATCTTCAATAAGCTTATGCGCATCTTTACGTTCTTTAACATAAACGCCAATTGGCTTTCCAGCCTCATCAAGTTGGAATTTAACCTCAGTACTTTCAAAACTAATGGCTCCAGCTTTAAATTTACGATCGCGTAAAATGTAGGCAAGCTCATTCAGTTTTTCAATTTCTTTAGCATAATCGCCCTGCTTGGTTTCTATAACCTCTTGCGCTTCTTCATAACTAAATCTCCTGTCAGAGTGGATAACGGTTCTACCATACCATGCTGATTCTATATTTGCATCTTTATCCAATTCAAAAACAGCGGCAAAACATAGTTTATCTTCATTTGGGCGTAAAGAACAAACGCCATTACTTAATCTCTCGGGCAACATCGGGATTACTCTATCTACTAAATAAACAGAAGTTGCTCTACTGTAAGCCTCTTTATCCAGCTCCGTTCCTTGTATTACATAATGAGAAACATCAGCAATATGAACACCAATTTCATAGTTTCCGTTCGGAAGAACCTGATAAGAAATGGCATCATCGAAATCTTTTGCATCCGCAGGATCGATTGTAAACGTTAGTATATTTCTAAAATCTCTTCTTTTCTCTAATTCTGAAGGATGAATTTCTTCTGGAATGGCGTTTGCCTCTTTCTCAACTTGAGATGGAAACGCTAGTGGAAAACCATACTGCGCCAAAATAGCATTCATCTCTGTATTGTTTTCGCCTTGATTTCCGAGAACGTGCTTAACAATACCGATGGGATTTTTTGCACTTTCTGGCCAATCTGATAAGGTTACTAAAACCCTTTGCCCATCTTTAGCGCCATGAATATCAGATAATGGCACAAAAATATCATGTATCATTTTTTTATCATCGGCAATTACAAACGCAAAGCGATCAGAAATTTTTATAATACCCGTGAAATCAGATTTAGCTCGTTTAATAATTTCTATTACTTCACCATCGTTCTTCCTACCACTTTTTTTGGCAAAAACGTAGGCTTTAACCGTATCGCCATGCAAAGCATTTCTTAGTCTCCTAGGTGAAACAAAAACGTCTTTCTCAAATTCATCATCAGTTACAATATATGCCGAACCATCAGCAGTCATATCTACTTTGCCAATTATAAAATTTTGAAGTTCTTTAAGCTTAAATTTTCCTTTTTCTGGTTCTAAGTAAATACCTGAGTTTTTTCCTTCTTTTAAAATTTCAAGAATGGTTTCTCTAGATTCTAAATCATCGAGGTTTAACTTGGCAGAAACTTGTTTATAATTAAGAAGCTGATTATCATTTTTTTCAAAAACATCACTAACCAATTGATTTAGAACCAATTTTATATTTGCTGATTTTTTTTTTGCCATGTGTTATATTGAATTTATCCGAAGATACAGAAAAGATAGAAAGATAGGGAAATGTAGCGGGAGATTACTTGAGTTTTGCCACCAATTTTAATGCCGTAATCTGTGGTTAAACTCTTTGCTTTTAATTGGTTACGTCATTTTTGAGAAATTAGTTTAAAAAAGTAGATTGTTAAATTTTACGCTACAATTGTAATGTTTTCTGTCGGGATGATTTCCAATCCTTTAAATTTTAGCAATACTTGTGCCGTTGTAATTACATCTTTTTGGCAATACGTAATAATTCTTTCTAAGTTTTGCTCCTCGTAATATACTTGCCTCACTTGGCTTCCATCAATATCATCTTTAGGGGTTGGAATGTTTAATATTGTTGCCAACAAATTTAATGACGTGTAGTGCTTATAATCGCCAAATTTCCAAAGCTCCATCGTATCTAAATGGCGTACTTCCCAAGGTTTTTTTCCACTAATTTCTAACTGTGTTGGTATCGAAATTCCATTTACCAAAAATCGTCTGCATAAATACGGATAATCGAACTCTTTACCATTGTGCGCACAAAACACTAATGAAGGCGCTTGTTTATCTAATAATTTATAAAATTTCTGCAAGAGATCTTTTTCATCATCACCAGAAATAGATTTTAACCTTAATGAATATTTTTTATTTTGATAACTGAAAATCCCCATACTGATGCAAATGATCTTACCGAACTCAGCCATAATGCCAGCTTTTTCGTAAAATTCTTCGGCGGATTGGTCTGCACTTCGTTGATAATGTGTTTTTTGCTCCCATAAGTCTTGGAGGTTAGCAGGAACATCATGGTAAGAAGGATATTGTGGCACAGTTTCTATATCAATAACCATTACCTGACTGAGATCGATAGATTTTAGCATTTTCTAAAATTTGTAATAGATAAACAAACTGACTTTCAATTCATATAACCAATTTACAACTTACATTTTATAAATCATCATGCTTTAGGAGGAAAAAATATTTAGATATTAAAGTACTCGGGAATTGGAAAGAGCACGCGTGTTTGAGGGACTGATCTTTTGATTGGTGGAACTTGGAATCCATGCTGATTGCTTATGAAAATTTGTAAATATCCGTTTTTGCAGGAGAGAAATATTTCATTTCTATTGTTGATCAATCGTGAAGAGCGGTTCTATGAGGATAAAATCTTGCCGTTATCGGCAAGATTCGCTTAATTTAAGGTTCTACTTTCAAATTTACTTGCCGTTAGGAACTGGTATGTTTTACGTAATGCGAAAGAAAAGATACGAAATTAGTCGTTACTAAAACCATTAAAGTGCCCAGGAAAGCTGAGCATGACGATAAAACATTAAAATAAACTTTGCGGTGAATTTCCATTCGCCATAACCGGAATTGTTAAATCGGTGCCTATGGCTTCATTTAATTTTTCAATAAAATATGCTGAAAATAATGGCGAAGAAAGCTCAATGTTTTGATGCACAAAAAAGAAGAGATTTTCTAAACCTTCCTTTTTCCACTTAACTATTCGTTCAATCCAATCATCTAAACGTTTTTTGTCGATCAAATCATCATTGGCACCAACAAAACGTATAAAAGCAGTAGGCGTGGTTAAATGCATGTGCAACATATCTCGTCTGCCTGATGTATCTACAAGGATATTGGTAATTCCATTTTCTTTAAAGAGCTGACAAAATTCTGCCTGAATAGTTGGATTGGAAAACCACTCTTCGTTTCTAACTTCAACGCCCAATGGGATTACTTTTGGAAATTCATTTGCAACCACTTTTAACCGATCGAAATCTTTTGGCTTAAAATTATCGTGTAACTGGAGAAAGGCCATTCCAAGTTTATCTTCAAAATTACTGATGGCATCACAATATTTTTCTACAGGTTCTTTAACGTTAATCAACCTTTTAAAATGACTAACGGTGTTGGTTAATTTTGGAAAAAATTTGAAATCTTCTGGTGTTTTTTCACGCCAGGTGATCACTTGCTCGCTCGTTGGCATGCCATAAAAAGTTGCATTTAGCTCTATAGAATTAAATTGCGCGGCATAATAGGTAAGTTCATCTTTTGTCCCTTTCGGATAAAAGCCTTTTAAATCGGCTTTGTTCCATTTTGCACAGCCAACGTAAGCTTTAAAATCCTGTTTAGCTTTGTTGGCTTTTAAAATTTCTGATGTTTCCGGAGCATCTGCCGGAAGTGTGTAATCTATTTTAGATGGATCTTCTACTTTACCGAATTGCATAGTTTATTTGTTATATTAATCGTATTAATGTTTTGAGACATTAAAACAGAACGCTACTGTTTATAATAGAAAGTTTTTTATTATAAAAGTTATTGCGGTATTGTTTTTCATTAGAGAAAGATAAATAACAATAGGTCGTTTTATGAAACTAGATTTAATTATAATGAAATTTTAACTGAATGATAATTATTTTGTTGTGTTCCACTTTGTAAACAAGGCGATGCTCATCCGTTATACGCCTTGACCAATAACCTGCTCTATTATGCTTTAGCTGTTCGGGTTTGCCTATGCCAGTAAAAGGAGTTTCAAGAATAGACTGAATTAATGCTATAATTTTTTTCCTAATCTGTTTATTGCCGGAGTTAACCCATTCTTTCAATTCTTGTTCAGCCCTATCAGTATATACTACTTCCAAAGGTCAGCAATATCAATTTTTTTATACTGCCCATTTTCAGCTTGCTTGCTACTGTCATCAAGAGCCTTTCTATTAGCTTCCGTGCTATTCAAATAATCCGTCTCATCCAATTCTTTTTTCGAAATGCGAAGTTTAAAAAGCTTTGCAAACGCTTTCAGAGCAACTGTTTGCTCTTTATTTTCTGTGTGTAATGTAAACGCTTCCATAGTTCAAAGATAAGAAGTTTTTAAAAATTTACTTAATTTTTTATTTGACAACCTGTACCCATTTTCCGCCTTCGGTTGCAGAAATATTATTGTTGTACATCGCTTCGCACTGCACAGCAGACAAATAATACCTACCGATGTAAGATGCATTTAATAATACTTTATAAACTACGCGTTCATTTTCGCGCAAATTAAAATACGTAAATACACGATCATCTCTAATATCCTGATAAGTAAAAGGGGAGGATGCCAAAATACTTTGGTTATCATTTAAGCGCGTGTTTATAATTTCCCAACCCGAAGGGAAAATCTGTGTTAAGGCCATTTGTTCATAATATCCCATTCTGCCCGGATTGTTAATTGTCACTTCTGCATAAAAATCAGTGCCTTGCTTTAACGTTGTAGGATCAATTGTGGTACCATTTAAACGTTTGTAAATAACACTCATTCCTAAAACATCGGGCTTGTTTGGTAAGAAATTATTTTGCCCCGCCAAAGGCTGACCTTGCAAAACCAAGCGTGCAAATAATACATTATTGCCATTATTTATTACGGTAGCCACATTTCCTTTAAAATTAGTAGTTAAACTGTTAATGTATTGGCTAGAATTTATAGTGCTCGATTTGCCATCTAAACTATACTGAAACTGCAATTTATTAGCAGACTGGTTGGTGCCACAAAATTTCGCAACAGCCAATAAACTGTAGGCAGTAGTTTGCGTGCTGTACCAAGTATCTTCACCTAATTTACTTGCTAAAGGTTGCAATAAACTTGCTGCTTTAGCTTTTTGTCCTAGTAATGTTAGGGTTTCCAAAATCATGGCTTCATCTCTAATATCCGAACCGTAAGTGCCACCAAGTTGGTTATAGGGTTTGACACTCAACTCTAAATTAGCAATCATATTTTGCGCAATAGAATTTTGACCCGCTAATTTATAAGCAGCAGCTAATCGCCATTTGGCAGCAACAGATAAATATTCAAAAGCTTTTAACCTGTTCATAGCAGCCATTTCTGGTTTCTTAGCTAAGGCTAAAACATATAACCTATACGCCTGACTTAAATCTCCACCGTAAAAATTATTGCTATTTGGTGCCCAATTTGTAGCTTTTACTTTCTCAAAACGCAACAATTCGTCCATCAAACCAACTGGTAAAGTATAGCCAGCATTTTGTGCTTCCACTAAAAAGTGGCCACCATAATTACTTCCCCACTCATCAGAACTTCCTTCTCCGGGCCAATAAGATAAGCCACCATCGGTAGTTTGGAAACCTTTTAAACGGGTAATGCCGGCTTTAATATTTCTTTCTGTCGATGCTTTTTGCTGATCATTTAATGGTGTTAATCGATCTAAAAACAATTGAGGGAAAACACCAGAAGTAATCTGTTCCACACATCCGTGAGGATATTGGATTAAATAATTTAATCTTTTGGACAAATTAATTGCAGGAATAGATGAAATTTCCAACACGCCCGAATTTGTGCCACTCATACCAATGGGCTGATAATTCATACTCCATTTTTGTTGAGGTTCTATCGTAGTCGAAATTACGTTGGTAATGTAAGGATTTGGATTTCTAATGTCCATTTCTACATCGTATTCGGTTTTTTCGCCACCACTCTGGGCAATTACTTTAACTTTTGCAATGCCTACATTGTTAGGCGCTTTAACTTCAAAATAAGCCATTTGTTCGCCAGTTTGTTTATAGTAAAGCTGTTGCTTATTACTATTTAAAACAATTAAGTTTGTTGCATTTACCTGCACAGAAACATTTTTCAAGTTGCTTTCTGTCGCGAAAACCGTAACCGGTAGGGTAAAAGTTTCGCCTGGACCAATAACTCTTGGTAAAGTTGCCAAAACCATTAAAGGTTTTTTAACCTCCACCGATTTCTCAGCCATTCCGTAAGCACCATCCTGTCCGGCAATAACCATCGCCCGCACGGCGCCAATATATTGTGGCAATTTAAACTTATGCGTTTTACTTTCGCCTTTGCCTATAGAAAATGGACCCATATATTGCACCACCGCTTTAAAACGGTTTGCCTTTGCGGGGTTTAGGTTCTTATTAACGCTTCCATCTCCACCAATACTTAAAATTCGGTCTAAATTTCCGCCCCAAGCGCCTAAAACATAATCGTATAAATCCCAAGTTTTAACACCCAAACCTTCTCTAGCATAAAATGCTGCATGCGGATTTGGCGTTTTAAAACGTGTTAAATCCAGTAAACCTTCATCCACTAAAGCGATGGTATAAGTCATGGCTTTACCGTTTTGTTCGCTTACGGTAATGGTATTTTCAGTTTCGGGTTTAATTTTACTCGCCATTTTAATAATAGGTTTTAAAATGGTTTCTGGGTCTTCAATAGAAATTGGTACTGCCCCATACATTCTAATTGGCAAATCGTTAACAGTTTGCGCATGCGGTTGCAATAAGGTAATGTTTGCAAAAACATTCGGCGTCATATTCTTTTCGGCTTTAAACGTAAATTGCGTTTGGCCCGATTTAGTATCTATCCAAAAAGTTTTTAAAACTCTGCTTCCATTTTCGATTGAAATTAAGGCTCTTCCATCTTTTCCCGTAGGGATGGTTAAGGTAATATCATCACCAACATTATATTTCTCTTTATTGGCTGTAAATGAAAGCATTGAAGCCTCTGTTGGGTTACTGCCTTGTTCGCGCTGTGCCCAACCTGGCCAATCTACATAAACGGATTTTCCGGTTACGTGACCGCCATTTAAATCTCTAACTAAAATTAAATAACGTCCCCATTCTGGTTCTTCAACTCTTAAATTCCAACTTCCTTTGCCATTGTTAAGGTTAACCTGTGCAGTTTGAACGAGCTTATTGTATTTATTTTGCGTGAAATTTGCGTAAGTATCCTGATTGTCTTGTTCCCACCACCATCTCCATTGCGTTTTATAAAGTTCTACTTGTACCGTTTTACTTCCGCTCAACAATTTTCCATCGGTATTTACGTCAACAATTTCCACTTTGTGGTCTTTACCGGTAACCAACATGCCACTCATTTTGTCTCCCTTATCTGGCCGAACGCCTAAATAACTTTTGTAAACATGGTAAGGAATACTAAAATTATCAATACTGAAATTACCGCCTGGTTCGAAAACTTTTGTTGTGAAATTCGCTCTAAGTACGCCTGGGGCAGTATTGCTTTCGTTTAAATTGGTATTGATTTGAGCCGTACCATTTTGATTCAAATTTCCTTCGAAAATCGTTTTAATTTGAGATTGAAAAGTAACCGTCGGATTATCAAAACTGAAACCTTCGAAACCTTTAAATTTAGTTTCGGTGGTGTTTAAATTTACATCTACTTTTGCTTTTAAATTCTGCGCTACCGCACCAAAAAGCCATTTAGCCGATAGGGTAGAGGCCGATGTTCCTGATGTTAAATACGTTTTATTGCCAATATTAAAATCGATTTTTAAACGATTTGGCATAATGGTTTCTACCTTAAAAGTTTTGGTAAATGTTGCGCCACCAGCCTTAACTTTTGCTAGCCAATTACCCGTTGGCGCGGTATTTTCTGTAGCTGTTTTAAAGGTGTAAAAATTATTTAAAGGTTTTGCATTAATCAAACGTTTGTAAAGTTGGCCTTTTGGATTGTAAAACTCCATCGTAACCGGATAATTTGCTGGCAGTTTCTTCAATTTGTCTTCCAAAATAAACGAAACAAATAAGCTATCTCCCGGTCTCCAAACGCCACGTTCGCCATAAATAAAACCTTTAACACCGTGCTGAACAACATCTCCGCCCACATCAAAACGACTTAACGGCAACGAACTGCCATCATCTAATTTCAAATAACCTCTTTCCGATCCATTTTTCGCAATTAATAAAAAGGGTTGTCTTTTTAAATCAAAAGATGCTAAACCATCACCATCAGTTTTACCTGAATAGATGATTTGTTTTTGATAATCCATCAACTCTAAATTAACGCCACTTAAAGGTTTTGCGGTCAATAAATCGGTTGCAACAACAAGCATGCTGTTATCGTTACCTCGTTTGGCAACTAAACCAATATTCGATGCAATTAAGTTTCTACTTACAAAACGCTCATTCGTGTAAAAAGAAGGCGTACATGGATTGTCTTTATCATCCCAACGGTAATTTTGTGGATAGTAATTATTGTATCGCTGCCAAAATTCATCATCTTCGTCAATTTTTTCGCCATACCCATCTTCATCATCGCTATAGTTGCTTTTATCACTTGCAGTTTCTGCATTTGCCTTACAATCGAACACGTTATATTCTTGCCTAAAAGCGATGGTAATTCTATACATCGCGCCAGGTTCTGTGCGTATCATTTTATCTAAATCGAGCGTAAAACGATTCTTTTTATGCAAGTTTAATGCTTTATCTTCATCTAAACGGATGGTTTTTTGTAAAATTGGCTTTGCAACACGACGCAGTTCATTACCATCTTTATAACTGTTGGTCTGAAAAAATTGTGGAATATTATTTTCATAAATTTTAATCACAGTAATATCAACAGCCTTTAAATTAATGGCCTCGAAAGGCAAAACAAGTTTGCCCGTATTTGGTAAAATTGTGCCGTTACCTGCAATTGTTACCGATGGCATTTTATCTTCGAAATGCAGATTAGCCGTTTTCCCATCTTTTAAAGCCTTTTGATTGATATTTTCAACACCAGAATTTACGGTTATCGTGTAATCTCCCTTCAATTCTTCTGGCGCATAAACTTTAACCTGACTTGCATCTATGGTGTATCGTAAATCGCTAAGGCCACCTAAACTAATTAAACCTGTTAAATCCTGCCCCACTCCAATAGGTTCCGAAAACTGTACCAAGGCATAATCTTCTTCGCCTTGAATAGGCTTCATGTCTAAAATTTCAAATTTATTTAAAGCAGGTACGCGTATTTCTTCAGTTCCTTTTTGGTCGGCATCAATGGCGTCTCCATCCCAATCAATTTTTAAAGTTTGATCTGCATTTGTCTTCTTTATACTATCTATGGTAAATTTAGAAGTGTTTTTGGCAGGATTATGTTGCCACTTGACACGTAATTTTTGGTCGAAATCTAATTCAATGCTTTTTTCTATCGCTTGCGGTTCTTCAGTATCAGCTGTGGCAACTTCTCCAGTTAACTTCATATAATCTAACGAAGTATTGTTTTGAGATACCAATCCGTTTTGCTTAAGCATTAAACCAGGTTTAATCACTTTAAACTCGAAGTCAAAATCTTCTAATCCTTTTTCTGTTGAAGAAACTTTTGACAATTTAAAAGTCGCATCGTAAGTTTTTCCCGGTTTTAGTGGTTTATCGGGTCTAAATTCTATCGTTTGAGGGTCGATCCAAAAAGTTTTACCTTTAATAGATGGCGAAAAATCAAATAAATCTCTAGTATCAGGTTTACCTAAATCTTGCATGCCCTCAGCAGCGTTGGCCAAATGCACCCGAATAAAACTCTTTTTGGATATAGTACCCGAAGTGTAAGCTTCTATATACTTTGCATAAGCTTGATTCTGTTCAAGTGTTTTACCATTGTGTTTTTTGATGTAGATAATTGCAAACGCAGCTATAGAAATTAATAACACACCAATAAAGATTGCTTTCTTTTTCCACGATGATGAATATTTTGAGGGGGTATTCATAGATTTGGTTTTAATAAAACTTTAGGAAAATTAGGTAAAAAAATACTGTTAGCGAAATAAACTTAGTTTAGTTTCATCGCATTTTATTATTCGTGCCACAAACGCTGTTTTTCGTCAGCAAATGGCTTCTTTTCGATTGGTAAACATCAACTCTACCTCAGAAGTAAATTACGGGAGATGACACTGGTAGATTAATACGCCGATAGAATTATATTCGGAGATGGTGTGGAGAGAAGGATTGTTTGTTAGCAGGAATTACGACTGCCTCGTATTCTTTTTAAATTAAAACCTTACTTAATCATCACACCCGGCTTATTTACCAGCGGAATTTTTATAAAATTGGAATCGATTATACTTTCTGGGAGGAAGATGAATTTTTTATCGTAGATAGTTGAGCCAACATAATAACTTAACCAATACTCGTTTGTTAGCCCGAAAACTTCGGGATCTATTGCTTCTACACCTTTAAAACTATTAGCTTCCATATCACCAATTGAATGTCTTAACACTGAAGTTTTAACCTGTTTGCCATCTTTTTCACCGTAACCTTTAGAGCTAATTAAAACGTTTGTAATCGGTTCGTCTTTCAAATTAACGATGTAAACCGTCCAGCTTGTTACCTCTGGCGTTTCGCCAATCAGCACAACAGCCATTGCAATATCTTCAACTGTGTTTTCTGGTAAATCTGCTTTCATGTTGAATTAAGGATCAAGGAACAAAGAATAAAGATGTCAGTTATTAAAGATTTTGTCTTTAATCTTTGATACCTGTTCGTTGCTCTTATTTTATTTCCCAGGTTGAATAAAGATCAATGAACAAAGAATAAAAACCTTATTTATTTAAGATTTTGTCTTTAATCTTTGTTCCTTGTTCTTTGCTCTTATTTTATTTCTTTTTCGCTACGGCTTTCTTCGCTACTGCCTTTTTCTTTGCTGGGGCTTTTTTCTTCGTTTCAAAGGCTTTTGGCACTTGTTCTACAATCATCTTTTTAATCAGTTCCAAATCTACATCCACCAATTCTTCTGGTGTATATTTTTGTTTGGTTACTTCGTTGTATCTAAGTTTAAGCATTAATTTACCAAAACGGATAAACGGTCCCCAACGACCATTTTCGATTGAGATTTTTTCCTCATCCCAAGTTTTGATGAATCTATTGGCCTCTTTCTCAACTTTTTTGCCAATTAAAGTGTCAATATCTTCTTGCGATAAATTATCGAAATCGTACCCCTTTGCCGGAATATTGATAAAAAGATCATTCCATTTTATAAACGGTCCAAACCTTCCTTTGCCTTTTGTAACGCCTAAACCTTCGTAATGGGCAATTGGCGCATCAGCTTCCATTTTTTCTTTAATAATTTCAACTGCTCTATCGTAAGTAACCGAAAGTGGTTCTTCGCTTTTTGGTAAAGAGATAAACGCTTCGCCCCATTTAACATAAGGCCCAAACCTACCAACGCCAATTAAAACTTCCTTGCCGTCAAAATCAGGCAACGAGAAAGGTAATTTAAAAAGCTCTAAAGCATCTTCTAAAGCGATTGTAGCAACTGATTGTGTGCGCATTAAACTCGCATAGCGCGGTTTTTCTTCCTCATCAAGCTCACCAATTTGAACCAACGGCCCAAACTTACCAACCTTAGTATATACGTTTTTGCCTGTTGCAGGGTCTAAACCCAATAAACGTTCGCCTGTGGCACGCTCTGCATTTTCTAAAGTCGTTTCTACTTCGGCGTGGAAAGGCTTGTAGAAAGAGTGCAACATTTTTGTCCACTCTTGCAAACCTTGCGCAATCTCATCAAACTCTTTTTCAACTTTTGCCGTGAAGTTAAAATCAACAATTCCTTTAAAATGTTCTACCAAGAAATCGTTTACCACTTCGCCAATATCAGTAGGAAAGAGCTTCGATTTTTCAGCACCTGTGATCTCCGATTTTGCCTCTTTTTTCACGATGCCATCAGCCAAAACAAAAGCCGTAAATTGGCGCTGTTTTCCATCTCTATCTTCTTTAACCACGTAACCGCGATTTTGTACCGTAGAAATTGTTGGTGCATAAGTAGAAGGTCGGCCAATGCCTAATTCCTCTAACTTTTTAACCAAACTGGCTTCAGTATATCTTGCCGGCGGACGAGAATAACGTTCCGTTGCCTGCATTTCTTTTAAATTTAAATCTTGCCCTTTTTCCAAAGGAGGTAAAATATAACCACCTTCTTTTTCTTCGCCTTCCTCATCATCGGTAGATTCTAAGTAAACCTTCAAAAAGCCATCAAATTTTAAAACCTCACCTTCGGCAACTAAATGCTCTTTTCTGGTCGAAGCTGTAATTTGAGCAGTTGTTTTTTCGAACAACGCTTCACTCATTTGTGATGCAATTGCACGTTTCCAAATCAAATCATACAAACGTTTTTCAGAAATATCTCCATCAACACTGTGTTTGTCAAAATAAGTTGGACGTATGGCTTCATGCGCTTCTTGAGCACCTGCCGATTTTGTTTTATAAATTCTTTGGTGGTGGTATTTATTGCCGTAGGCCGAATTAATTTCGGCTGCTGCAGCGTTTAAAGCAGTGTCTGATAAATTAACAGAATCTGTTCTCATGTATGTAATCTTACCCGCTTCGTAAAGTTTCTGTGCAACCTGCATGGTTCTAGCTACCGAAAAACCTAACTTTCTTGATGCTTCTTGTTGTAATGTTGAAGTTGTAAAAGGCGCTGCAGGATTTCTTTTTGCAGGCTTTGTTTCTAAACTTGTAACGCTAAATTTAGCCGCCGCACAATCTTGTAAATATTTTTCGGCATCTGCTTGGTTTTCAAAACGCTGTGGCAATTCGGCTTTTACCAATTCTTTGCCTTTCCCTGTATTAAATTGAGCGGTAATTTTATAGGCTGCAGTTGTATTAAATTTTTGTACTTCGCGTTCTCTATCTACAATTAACCGTACGGTAACAGATTGTACGCGACCTGCAGATAGCGATGGTTTAACTTTCTTCCATAAAACTGGCGAGAGTTCGAAGCCAACTAAACGATCTAAAACACGTCGCGCTTGTTGCGCATTTACCAAATTGTAATTAATATCTCGCGGACTATCAATTGCTTTTAAAATAGCGGGTTTAGTAATTTCGTGGAAAACAATTCTTTTTGTTTTATCAGCCTTTAACCCTAAAGTTTCGTATAAATGCCAAGAAATGGCTTCTCCCTCACGGTCTTCATCGGATGCTAACCATACCATTTCGGCATCTTTAGCAAGTTTTTTCAATTCGGCAACCAGTGCTTTCTTTTCAGGTGGCACTTCGTACGTTTGCGCAAAATCCTTGTCAATATCTATGGCCATGTCGCCCTTTGCCAAATCTCGGATGTGGCCATAGCTCGATTTTACAAGAAAATCTTTTCCTAAATAGCCTTCTATAGTTTTGGCTTTTGCGGGTGATTCGACGATGAGTAAATTTTTTGCCATAAATACGTATTTGTGCAAATAAAGCTATAATTAAAGGATAAAACCAAACGCAAGTAAAATTTAATACATTTTTTTTATTAAATTTCTTTATTATTTTGGGTTGATAACAAGAAAAAGCAACCATTAAAGGCTTAATTGCACTATGATTTTTGAAAAGGTACTGCAGCAATTAATAAAATAATTTGTTCCTACTTTCCGTTTCAAATCCTCAACCTCGTACCTCGGTTTCCGGGTTTCCCACTTCAATTTCCTGCCTTCCTCAGGCGGGGGTTTATGTGGCGAGGGCAGTAAATACTATTTGCGGGTTTTTGAGTTGGTCTGGATTTGAAATCCAGATTTTTGAGTAGAGGATTTTAAATCCTCAGTTCAGTAAGTCAGGAAAACATTTTCTAACCAGCAAATAATTGAAGATGCTATTTTTAGTTAATTTGTTTGGGCGATCATCATTCCCGCGAAAGTGGGAATCCTAATGCGGAAGAAAAACATATTTATTGCTTTAAGATTTCCGCCTACGCCTGCCTGCCGGACAGGCAAGCGGGAAAGGCGTTAAGTGTGTGAAGATAACCTCAACGTTCGATACTTGCATTTTTTAAGTTTTTAAACCCCAGCTCGAGGCAGGCGGGCGATTTGTACGAAAAGCCACAATTTTTCATTGTGCTTGTAGGGAAAGCGGGGCTGGTGTAACCGAAATGCCCTACACTTTCATTTTCAAACTTAAAGAGAACCTTGAGTTGGTCTGGATTTGAAATCCAGATTTTTGAGTAGAGGATTTTAAATCCTCAGTTCGGAAAGTCAGGAAAACATTTCCTAACCAGCAAATAATTGAAGATGCTATTTCTAGTGAATTTGTATGGGGCGATCGTCGTTCCCGCGAAAGTGGGAATCCTAATGCGGAAGAAAAACATATTTATTGCTTTAAGATTCCCACCTACGCCTGCGTGCCGGACAGGCAAGCGGGAAAAACGCAAAGTGTGTGAAAGTGTGCTCACATAACCTTGCCATTCAATATTTGCAGTTTCCAATGTTTTTAAACCCCAGCTCGAGGCAGGCGGGCGATTTGTACGAAAAGCCACAATTTTTCATTGTGCTTGTAGGGAAAGCTGGACTGGTGTTTTTGAAAAGCTTCAAACGTCCATTTCCAAAACCTTAATCCTTTCTAAAATCCACCATTTTACAACATTTTACAATTACCTTACTAAACAAAAACCCCTTTGTATATATATTCGTATATTATTAAAAAAAACAAGAACTATGATTAACACAATTTTAATTCTACTAAGCTTTTTGGCGCCAAACCCACCAAAAAATGTTTACGATTTCAGTTTCAAAACCATCGATGGTAAAGAAGTTAAACTATCGCAATTTAAAGGCAAAAAAATTCTTATTGTAAATACAGCATCAATGTGTGGTTATACACCGCAATATGAAGATTTAGAGAAATTACATAAACAATATGGTAAAAAGTTAGTTGTAATTGGTTTCCCCGAAGGTAATTTTGGCGGACAAGAATTTTCTACCGATGCCGAAATTAAAAAGTTTTGTACAGGAAAATATAATGTTACTTTTATGTTGGCACAAAAAAGCAGTGTAATGGGGAGTGATATTAGTCCGCTGTTTAAATATTTAACTACACAAACCAATACCGAAGAGCAAGGTGATATTAAGTGGAATTTTGAGAAATTCTTAATTAATGAAAAAGGAGAGTTGGTACATCGTTTCCGTTCGAAAACTAAACCGATGGATGAGGCAATTTTAAAAAACCTTTAGAAGGGTAGAAGGTTTAAGGTAAAAAGGTGTAGGGTTTTAGGCTCTACACCTTTTTTTTTGACTTAGTTTTTTTCTAAAACTGTTCTCCAAACTATGGCACTTAATATAGCGCCAACTATTGGTGCAACAATAAACATCCACACTTGGCTCAGTGCTTGGCCGCCTACCAATAAAGCAGGACCGATACTTCTAGCTGGATTTACTGAAACGCCTGTTACCGGAATACCAACAATGTGAATAAGCACTAAACTTAAACCAATTGCCAAACCTGCAAAACCACCATTAATGTTTTTGGTAGATGTGGAACCGAAAATTACCAACAAGAAGATAAATGTTAATACCACTTCGGCAATGATACCCGCTTGCAGGCTGTAATGCTGTGGAGAAAGTGCATCGAAACCATTTTGGCCCAACCCATTTGTAGCCAAAGAGTATTCGGGTTTGCCCGATGCAATTTGTAGCAATATAAAAGCACCAGCTATTGCACCTAAAATTTGTGCAACAATATAATACGCTGCTTCTGAAGCTTTCATTCGGCCAGCCACAACCATACCAATAGATATTGCAGGATTAATGTGGCAACCTGAAATGTGTCCGATTGCATAAGCCATGGCAATAACCGATAGCCCAAACGCAAAAGCGATACCTAAAATACCTACGCCTGTTGTACCATTTGCACCAGCAATTACAGCACTACCGCAACCCATTAGCACCAATACGAGTGTGCCGATAAACTCAGCACTGAATTTTGAAATTTTTGAGGTTTCCATATAATTAAATTTAGTTTGTTGGCAGTTTTAACTATAGGAATGATTAACGAAGATAAAGAAAGAAATTTAAAATAAAAAAAATGACATTATTTTGATTTTAAAGCTTTAAGTATGAGGCAAAAAAAATTGCCGAAGTAAAAAATCGATCGCATAAAAAAACCTTTGCCGAAAAATCAACAAAGGTTTTTAATATAAATTAAGGTATTTATTTAAACTAAAAATCCACCGCCCAACAAGTCATTTCCCTCGTAAAATACAGCAGATTGACCTGGCGCAATTGCAGATACGTTATGATCGAAAACCACCCGCATTCTATCTTTCTCCTGTGCAATTGTACTTAACATGCCTGCATCTTTATAACGGATTTTGGTAATTACATCACCCATTGGCTCGTTAATATTGGCGTATTTTACCAAATTAATGTTTCGCACCATTGCTTCTTTACGTTCCAATTCATCGGCTTTACCTAAAACAACAGTATTACTTTCGGGCAAAATTTGGGTTACAAACATAGGCTCGCCAAAAGCAATGCCCAAACCTTTACGCTGACCAATGGTGTAAAATGGATAACCTTTATGTTGACCAACCACCATGCCGTTGCTTAAAATGAAATTTCCACCAGCAACGCGGTCTTCTAAATCTTCTACTTTGTGTTTTAAAAATGCTCTATAATCATTATCAGGAACGAAGCAAATCTCGTAGCTTTCAGATTTTTTAGCCAATTCTTCTTGACCCATATCTAAAGCCATTTGTCTTATATCGGCTTTTGCGAAACTCCCTAATGGGAATTTCGTTCTCGATAAATTCTCTTGCGAAACACCCCAAAGCACGTACGATTGATCTTTATTTTCGTCTTTCCCTTTCGAAATTACATATCTACCGCTGTCTTGCGCACGAATATTTGCATAATGCCCAGTAGCGATAAACTCACAATCTAATTTGTTGGCTCGTTTTAATAAAGCTTCCCATTTAATGTGTGTATTACATAAAACACATGGGTTTGGTGTTCTACCAGCAAGATATTCATCAACAAAATTATCGATTACATAGTCGCCAAATTCATCGCGGATATCTAAAATATAATGTGGAAAACCATAGTTTACGGCAAGTGTACGGGCATCATTAATACTATCGAGCGAGCAACAGCCAGTTTCCTTACTGCTTCCGCCAGAAGTGGCATAATCCCAAGTTTTCATGGTTAAACCAATAACCTCATAACCCTGCTCGTGCAACATCACCGCTGCTACCGAACTATCAACCCCGCCACTCATGGCTACCAGAATTCTACCGTGTTTACTCATTTTTATGCTATTGTTTGCAAAAGTAGGGTTTATTTGGGAGAGATTTGTTTTTGGAGGTCAAGTTGGTGTAAAAAGGGGGGGAGGATTTAATTGATTTCTTACCAACATATAATACCAGCTATGAAAGAGGTTAAAACCTTCTCTCTAAAAATAATGTTAATATCTATTCAAATAAGAAGCAATCTAATTCTAATATTTTTAGTATTTTAGTACACGATTCAAAACAAATCCAAACCAACAAAATCGTGTAATGAAGAAAATTTATTTTAGATATCGGGAGCATCCTGGAGGTTTTTTAAGAAATACTGATATTACCGAACTTCCTAATATCGATAATGATCTTGAAGATTTTCTAGTATGGTTTTTAAAAAATTATCAGTCTGATGATAGAGTAACCCAATTGGATGATTTGTACAAGCTTTTAGACGATGAATTTACAAATGAAAATGATAAAGCAGATTTTACTGAATCTTTGGGCGCATTGTCAGATAGAGAAATAGTAGAATTAATAAAGATAAAAGAAAAGGAACTCAAGGATGAAGCTTTTCAGAATTTTTACTCCCTTATTCTAAATGATAAAATTATAATAACTGAACATGTCGAAAATTAGTGATTGGACTAGAGAGCAAACAATTGTTGCTTTTAATGTTTATTGTAAAATTCCATTCAAAAGTAGTAGTAAAACTAATTCGACAATCATCAAATATGCAAACATAATTGGTCGAAGTCCATCTGCGTTGAATATGAAAGTTGGTAATTTCGGTCGTCTAGATCCAGAATTAAAAAAACAAGGTATAGTCGGCTTAGGTAATGGAAGCAAACTTGATGAAACAATTTGGAACGAGTTTAATGGAAACTGGGAAAAATTGGCTTATGAGAGTGAATTACTTATTGCGCAATTTCAAAATAAAGCCATCGAAGAAATAGTTGACTTCGATGTAGAATATTTTCCACAAGGAACGGAAAGAGAAACACTAATTAGAGTTAGAGTTAATCAATCTTTTTTCAGAAGCACAATTCTTGCTTCGTATAATCAAAAATGTTGTATTACGGGCTTATCTATCCCTGACTTCTTAGTAGCAAGTCACATTGTCCCTTGGAAAAAAGACAAGGCAAATAGGTTAAATCCTCATAATGGACTATGCTTGAACTCTATTCACGATAAGGCATTTGATAGAGGTTTTATAACTATTACACCAGACTTTAAAATCAAAATATCTGATTATTTTAAAGATTATTCTAAAGAAAATGCTGTTTCAGATTTATTTCTTAAATATGAAAACCAAACTATCACTCTACCAGATAAATTTCTACCATCTCAACATTTTCTAGATTTTCACTATCAAAATATCTTTCGTAAGTAATTTACGTAAAGGATTAAAGCGAAAATCCCAGGCCGCTTATGCCCACACAAATGTTGATTATTCATTCAGATTTAATGGTATATAAGCAAGCTTCCAGAATATTGTTTGTCAGCCCCATATCTTTTGAGAAAACTAAATATTAATCCATACCGAAATGAAAAAGTTTACTATCGCTTTAACAAGGGAATACATTGTTGAAATAGAAGCAATAAACGAAGATGATGCTAAACATTTCGTAGAATACTACGTTTCTGGTGGCAAAGATGATTCTATTGCAAGAACTCGTAAAAAGGAGAATTTCCGAATTATCGAAATTAAACCAGTATTGAATGAAACTTTAGTTATTTAAGAAACCGAATAGGATACATTTTGGCCTACACTACTCAGGTTTCGTTTCATGAAGCAAAATCGTTTCACGCCACCCTCAAACCCCAAATAAAACATAACATTCTCACAACCCAATTATTTTAAAGATATTTGCAAAATAATTTTTAAAGCAGAAAACGTGTCATTAGATAAATTAAAACTGAGTAAACCACTTGTCGCTTCCATGACGGATGCAGGTTTTTTAACACCAAAGGAAGTTCAAACCCGATCAATGTCTAGAATTTTAGGCGGACAAGATTTGCTAGTAGTAGGGCCAGAAGGCGTTGGAAAAACCACCACTTACGTGCTTGCTACGCTAATGAAACTAAAATATGCGTTTGAAGAAGCACCTCGTGCATTAATTTTAGTGCCCGATGCCGAGCATGTGGATCTTGTTTTAGCGCAATTTGAATTATTAAACAAAAATAAAACTTTTCGTATTCTAGGCATCGATAGTCGTGGTGCGGTTGATACGCAAATGAACGAAATTACCGACGGTTGCGATGTAATTGTCGCCGTACCCGATCGGGCGCGGGCATTGTATTTAAAACTCGCGTTAAATACCAATAAAATTCAACTTTTTATTGTAGATAATGCCGAACTAATTATTAAAAAAGGACTCCAGTTGCCCGTTGTAGAATTGGCAAATAGCGCATATAAAGCGCAACACCTTGTTTTTACGGAGTTGGTGCATGAGAAATTAACACTCATGATTTCGCCTTTTATGAAAGAATCTGCAACCACTATTGAGGTAGATGAGATTGGCGAAAAGGAAGCCGAAGTGTATCAACAAATGCTTTACATGGTGCCAAATTTTCGAACCAAGCTTAACCTTTTAACGCTGTTATTAAACGATGAAGAGGTTTTTGATAAAGTTGTTATTTTTGTAAATACCCGCTTAACGGCGCAAACGGTTTATAAAAACTTTAATCATACAAAAGAAGGAGAAATCAGCATTTACCGTTCTTTATTTTTCGATGATGCTGGCTACGATGATATTGAAGATTTTAAAGACAACCCAGATGCTAGGGTTTTAATTGTGGCTAACGAAAACTTGGGTGATTTAGATATTCAGGGTATTCCGATTGTGTTGCACTTAGAATTGCCCGATCAAAAAGAGACACTAATTCAGCGTATTGTTAAACGAGAGGCCGAAGAAGTGGTTTCTATAGTGTTTTCAACAGATATTGAATTAATTGAGGTTAAGAAAATTGAGCAAGCCGTTGGCGAGCGGATGGAAGTGATTGAGCTGCCCGAAGATTTAAAAATTGTGGATCCAGCGCCTAAAACCAAGAAGAAAAAGGGAGAGGAAGAAGATGCATCAGAACGTGGTCCTGCATTTCACGATAAAAAAGCCAGCAACCTTAAAAACTACAATTACAGTGCGGGCACGAAGGCGAAAATGACCTATAAAAATAAGAAGGGGTTATCGTAATTTACAATTCTATTGTTGGTGGATGATAGAAATGCATCTCTGATAAAAAATATTGAAATAAATCTCATTTTACGATCGTGGATGGTACTGCGTAATTACACCCCTTAAATAATCGCGGTCTATATGGGTATAAATTTCGGTTGTGGTAATACTCGAATGGCCCAGCATTTCTTGTACCGCTCTTAAATCTGCACCACCTTCAATCAGGTGCGTAGCAAAAGAATGGCGCAATGTATGCGGACTAATCGTTTTCTTCAAGCCCGTTACAACCGCTAAAGTTTTGATCAAATTAAAAATGGTAATGCGCGAAAGTTTAGCGCCAAAACGGTTTAGAAAAACAAAATCTTCATTTCCTTTTTTAATGTTGGCATGAACCCTAACTTTGTTTAAGTAAATATTAATAAGCTTTAAAGCCGTGGTTCCGATGGGTATTAATCGCTCTTTATTACCTTTACCAATTACTTTTATAAATTCTATTTGGGTATAAATATTCGAAATTTTAAGTTCGCATAACTCGCTAACCCTTAATCCACAACCGTATAAAACTTCAATAATTGCTTTATTGCGCATACCCTCTGGTTTCGAAGCATCAACAGCATCAATAATGCTATTAATTTCGTTAATATTTAGTGTATCTGGCAGTTTTCTGCCAAGTTTGGGCGCTTCAATTAATTCGGCTGGATTAACAATAATCACTTCTTCCAAAAGTAAATAATTAAAAAATGCTTTGAGGCCAGAAATTACTCTCGCTTGGGTGCTTGGTAACATACCAAGCTCGTTTAACCAAGAAATAAATTGTTTTAAATCGCTTATGCCAATGTCTTCAAGTTTAGCTTGTTTCTGTATCGAAATGAAATATTGCGCCAACTTATCAATATCGCTTAAATATGCGTAAACAGAATTTGCAGAAAGCGAGCGCTCTAATTTTAAATAACTCTTAAATCCGTTAATATATGATTGCCAAAGCATGATTTTATTTAAGATTTTTTATAACATTGCAACGTTACAATTTTTTAAGCTGATAACATCAATATTAAAACCAATGAAAATAATTTAGAAAGATGAAAATACAAATTATAAACGGTCCGAATTTAAATCTTTTAGGCGTTCGTGAACCATCAATTTATGGCAATACAAGCATAGAAGACTATATAAAGGAACTAAAAGAAGTGTATGCCATTATTGAAATTGATTATTACCAAAGCAACGTAGAAGGCGAAATTATAAACAAGTTACATGAGGTTGGCTTTAGTTATGATGGAATTATTTTAAATGCAGGTGGTTACACACATACTTCGGTTGCCATTGCCGATGCTATTGCGGCTATAAAAACGCCGGTAGTCGAAGTTCATATTTCTAATATTTACGCCCGCGAAGAATTTAGGCATGTATCGTTAACGGGTAAAAACTGCCAAGGTGTTTTAACAGGTTTCGGAATGAAAGGGTATAGGTTGGCGATTGAGAGTTTGTTAATTAAATAAATAACCCACATACAAGGTTCGAGGTATTGAATATATTTTAATAGGAGTAGTAATAGAAATATTTAACCTAACGAAATACATGAAGTTATACAGCGCAAAAGAAGTAAGACTTCCGTGTAAATCTGTATTTCTGTGGTAAAAAGTTAAATCTGTAAAATGAGAACGATTCGTTTTAAAACGTTTCCTTGTAGCAAATATTAAATACCAAGTCCTGAAAAATATTTGATTTTTCTTACAAAAAATGCCCAAACCACGCTGTTAGCATAAGTTCCTGTATGTTGTAAATAAGGTTTTTGATATAAAGTTCGTTTGTTGCCAGTTTTAAATAGTGCTTTTAAGAAATGATAATGACCTTTAGTTACTGCAACCGTAAATTTTGGTTTGCCGGTTAACAAAAAGTGCCACCAGGCCACAAAATCTATACACATTCTAATCGCAATGCGAAAATAAGCATCATTGGCAGGCAAATTTTTCTGCATAATCATCAGGTTATTCCTGAAATTAAGATAGGTTTTAAAGGGATTTTCAGTTTGTAAAGTGCCACCACCAACGTGAAATACTTCGGAATCGGCACAATACATAATTTTATAATTCAGGTTTTTTAAACGCCAGCACAAGTCGATTTCCTCCATGTGGGCAAACAAATCGGCATCTAAACCGCCTGCTTCTTTCCAACATTTGCTTTTAATAAAAAGCGCTGCACCGCTTGCCCAAAATACTTCTGTGGTATCGTGATATTGATTGCGGTCTTCCTCGTAAACATTAAATAATCGCCCACGGCAGAAAGGGAAGGCGTAAAGATCTAAAAATCCTCCAGCTGCCCCAGCATATTCAAATTGGCTTTTCTGATTGAAAGATTTTATTTTCGGCTGTGCTGCCGCAATCTGTTCATCGCTTTCCATTAAATTAATTACTGGTTTGATCCAATTGGGCGTAACTTCTACGTCCGAATTTAAAAGCACGTAATAATCTGCCTCAACCCGGGCTAAAATTTGGTTGTAGCCACCTGCAAAACCGTAATTAGTTGTATTACAAAGTATTTGTACAGTAGGGAAATTTTCCGTAATAAAAGCAACAGAATCATCGGTTGACGCGTTATCGCCAACAATTATTTGTAAATTATCGTACTCGCTAAGCAAAATGCTTGGCAAAAATTGTTGTAAAAAAGATTTACCGTTCCAGTTTAAAATTACAACAGCTACAGAAGGATTCGTCAAATTAATTCGGGTTTAAATTTCCAACGCTTATGGCTCCAAAGCCAATATTGTGGTTTTTCTTTAATAATATTTTCTAAAAATTTAAAGTGCAGGTTGGTTATTTCAAATTCTGCACTTTCTGCTGGCGCTAAACAAAGTGGAAATACTTCTACATTGTAATAACCTCTTTTAACAACGCTTACTTTAAAATAATAAACCGGGCGTTTAGTTTGCTTGGCTATTTTTTCTACACCCAAAAGCGCTGCAGTAGGCTGGTTTAAGAAGTCCAAAAAATATTTAGATTCTTCGCGGACAGGCGATTGATCGCTTGCAAAACACAGTAAAGTAGGTTCATTTTTATAGGTTGTAATGGCTCTTAAAGTTTGCCGCATGGCAATAAAAAGGTTGCCATATCGAGTTCTAAATTTATCAAACCAAGTTTCGAAAATTTTATTCTTTATTGGCTTGTAAATAACCATGGTTTTGCCCGTTAAACTTAATCCGAGCGCTAAGGTGCCAAGTTCCCAATTTCCATAATGCCCGGTACAAGCCAAAACACTTTCTCCTTTATCAAAATGATATTGAACTTGCTCCAATCCATTAAACTTCACTCTTTCAAGAATCTCTTTTTTCGAAATTGTGGTGAGTTGAATGACTTCAAATATTAAATCAGCCAAAAATTTGAAAAATTCTTTTTCTAATTTAATAATTTCCGATTTACTTTTTTGAGGAAAGGCATTGGTTAAATTCTCTCTAACTACTTTTTTTCTGTAGCCGATTAGGTAATAAAGGATATAATATAGTAATCTTGCAAAAAATAATAATACAGATAGGGGCAAAAGCGATAAAACGAAGAAAAAAAATACTCCAATATGCGCAATCCCTCTATTTATCATTATTTTTAGGTTTCTTAAGGTTACAAACATAAATCTTCAAATGCAAAATACCGCTATACTTCCATTATTTTATCTTGCACCGATAAATTATTTTAGCTTACTGAACAAAGTTAGTGATGATTTTTTAATAGAAAAATATGAACATTTCCCTAAGCAAACTTATCGTAATAGGATGAGTATTTTATCGCCGAATGGCAGGTTAGATTTAACTGTGCCTATTTTAAAGGGATCTAAAATGCGTACTAAAGCCCTTGATGTGCGAATAAGTAACGATTTTAAGTGGCAAAGGATGCACTGGATGAGTTTAGAAAGCTGTTATAGAAGTTCTGCTTATTTTGAGTTTTATGAGGATGATTTGGTTCCATTTTACACTAAAAAATTCGATTTTCTTTTCGATTATAATTTACAGATGACCGAATGGTTGGTTAAAAAACTGAAATTTAAGATGGATTTGAATTTTACGACTTCTTATAGCGACGAAGTATTGCCAGATTTAGATTTTAGAAATAAAATGAGCCCCAAAACAATGGATGAGCAACCAAACAACAAACCCTATTATCAAGTATTTGAAGATAGATTTGACTTTATGCCGAATTTGAGTATTGTCGATTTACTATTTAATCAAGGTCCGCACGCAAAAAATTATCTATAAAATTACGATGGCTAAAACTGCTAAACACAGACATAAAAATAAAAAGTACACACTTCCAAAACCTGGTGCTAGTCCGGGTTTGGTGTACACCGATGAGCACTCGTTAGAATCTGTAATTAAGTTGCACACCTATCACGCCGATTATTATAAAGAAGAGGCCCTGCCAGATTTAAATAATCTGAAGGAGGCTATTAATGATAAAAAATATACTTATTGGGTTGATATAAAGGGTTTTAAAACAGTTGAGTTGTTTGAAAGGTTGAGCGTTGATTTTAATATAAACAAACTTGTATTGGAAGATATTACAATGACTTACCAAAGGCCAAAATACGAAGAATACGATGGTTACGATTTTGCGGTAAGCCGAATGCTTTATATGGATAGCGAGCAAAATCTAATTAATGAACAATTATCTTTCATACTTACCGAAAACGTTTTATTTACGTTTCAAGATCGTTATGAAGACTGTTTGATACCTATTAGAAAGCGTTTAGAAATTGGTAAAGGAAATATTAGGATAGGTGGAAGTAGTTATTTAATGTATGCTTTAATGGATATTGTGGTTGATGAATATTTTGCCATTTTAGGTTTTTGGAGTGAAAACTTAGACGCCATTGAAGATCGTTTACTTGATAAACCCGACAAAACAATCATGTTTGATACGCAAACGATTAAACGTAATTTAATTACGCTAAGGCGTGTTGCATGGCCAGAAAGAGATAAAATGAACGATATTTTACGCTCAGAAAGTGAGTTGATTGATGTGAAAACGAAACTTTATTTACGAGATGCATACGATCATTGTATTCAAGTAATTGATATGGTAGAATCATTGAAAGAGATTTCGGCAAGTATTATTGATATGTATTTGTCGATTATCAGTAATCGGATGAACGAGATTATGAAGGTGTTAACGATCATATCTTCCATTTTTATACCACTAACCTTTATTGCCGGCATTTATGGAATGAATTTTAGTAGGGAAGACCCAGTTACCGGCAAGGTTCTACCACAAAATATGCCCGAGCTTTATGCCGCACATGGCTATTTGTACACCATGATTGGGATGTCTATTATTGCAGTATTGCAGGTGATCTACTTTTGGCGCAAAGGCTGGTTTAAATAATTTTTTTGGTCTATTTGCATGTAAATTTAAAGCTACTGGGATATGCAAGAAGATGAAGTTGTTGCTTTTCGTTCAGTTGAATAATGCCACCCCGTTGGGGTTTATTGGCGGAGCGCAGTTTTTGTTATAATAATATCAGCCCTACGGGCTTAAAATATCGTTTAATAAGTTTTGTGTATCAAAATAAAGCTACGCTGTGTTTAATTGGTAAGGAGTAACTATAGATTTACACGTAAGTATTTTTTGTGACTTTCCATTTTTATGAGCTAGTTTTAGGTCTAAGTGATGCACCAATCCCGAAGGGATGTAATTATCATAAAATTGGTTACATGCAACCAAAACCCCGAAGGTGGTGACATACGGAGGGATTTGATGAATGCGGCCATGATTAGTTAAGATATTACCCCCGTTGGGATTTATTGGCGGAGCGCAGTTTTTGTTATAATAATATCAGCCCTACGGGCTTAAAATATCGTTTAATAAGTTTTGTGTATCAACATAAAGCTACGTTGTGTTTTGTTGGTAAGGAGTAACTACAGATTTACACACAAATATTTTTTGTGACTTTCCATTTTATGAGCTAGTTTTAGGTCTAAGTGATGCACTAATCCCGAAGGGATGTAATTATTATAAAATTGGTTACATGCAACCAAAACTCCGAAGGTGGTGACATATGGAGGGATTTGATGAATACCACCATGATTAGTTACGATATTGCCACCCCGTTGGGGTTTATTGGCGGAGCGCAGTTTTTGTTATAATAATATCAGCCTTACGGGCTTAAAATATCGTTTTATCAGTTTTGTGTATCAAAATAAAGCTACGCTGTGTTTAATTGGTAAGGAGTAACTATAGATTTACACGTAAGTATTTTTTGTGACTTTCCATTTTTATGAGCTAGTTTTAGGTCTAAGTGATGCACTAATCCCGAAGGGATGTAATTATTATAAAATGGTTACATGCAACCAAAACTCCGAAGGTGGTGACATATGGAGGGATTTGATGAATACCACCATGATTAGTTACGATATTGCCATCCCCGTTGGGGTTTATTGGCGGAGCGCAGTTTTTGTTATAATAATATCAGCCTTACGGGCTTAAAATATCGTTTTATCAGTTTTGTGTATCAAAATAAAGCTACGTTGTGTTTTGTTGAAAAGGAGTAACTATCGATTTACACGTAAGTATTTTTTCTGACTTTCCATTTTTATGAGCTAGTTTTAGGTCTAAGTGATGCACCAATCCCGAAGGGATGTAATTATTATAAAATTGGTTACATGCAACCAAAACCCCGAAGGTGGTGACAAATAAAAACACCATTACAAAATTTTGTTCAATTAGTAGTGGCCGTTAACAAATACAAAAAAAGTTGTTGGCCGAAAATCTAAAAATTAATTAGATGAAAATATGTCTGATATTATCACTAATTTTAAGTTTAGTGTAAATTCTAAATCCCGAAGGGATGGAATTTTATGAAATAAAACGGATAAAGTCAAAACCCAAAGTATCGACATTAAATGAACAAGTATGCCAGGAACGTTTTCACAAATTTATATTCAAGTAGTATTCGCCGTCAAAGGCCGCGAAAATCTTATTGATCGGAGATGGAAAGATGAATTACATAAATATATCTCTGGTATTATCACTAACAAAGGGCAAAAATCAATTATTGTGAATGGAGTTTCAGATCACATTCACGTATTTGTTGGTTTAAAGCCTTCGATGGCAATTTCAGATTTGGTTAGAGACATTAAAAATAATTCGACTAATTTTATTAATGATAAAAAACTTATTAAAGGTAAATTTTCATGGCAAGAAGGCTATGGTGCATTTTCGTATGCGCATTCGCAAATAGATCAGGTTTACAATTACATTCTGAATCAAGAGCAGCACCATCGCGGAAAAACATTTAAAGAAGAATATTTGGAGTTTTTGACGAAATTTGATATTGAGTTTAATGAGGAATATTTATTTGATTGGATCGAATAATGCCACCCCGTTGGGGTTTATTGGTGGAGCGCAGTCCTCTTTATAATAATATCAGCCCTACGGGCTTAAAATATTGTTAAATATGTTTGGTGTATCAAGGTAAAGCTACTTTGTGTTTAGTTGGTAACGAGTAACTATAGATTTACACGTAAGTATTTTTTGTGACTTTCCATTTTTATGAGCTAGTTTTAGGTCTAAGTGATGCACCAATCCCGAAGGGATGTAATTATTATAAAATTGGTTACATGCAACCAAAACCCCGAAGGTGGTGACATACGGAGGGATTTGATGAATACGACCATGATTGGATCGAATAATGCCACCCCGTTGGGATTTATTGGTGGAGCGCAGTCCTCTTTATAATAATATCAGCCCTACGGGCTTAAAATATTGTTAAATAAGTTTTGTGTATCAAAATAAAGCTACGTTGTGTTTTGTTGGTAAGGAGTAACTATAGATTTGCACCCAAATATTTTCTGTGATTTTCAATTTTTATGAGCTAGTTTTAGGTCTAAGTGATGCACTAATCCCGAAGGGATGTAATTATTATAAAATTGGTTACATGCAACCAAAACCCCGAAGGTGGTGACATACAGAGGGATTTGATGAATGCGACCATGATTGGATCGAATAATGCCAGCCCGTTGGGATTTATTGGTGGAGCGCAGTCCTCTTTATAATAATTTCAGCCCTACGGGCTTAAAATATTGTTAAATAAGTTTTGTGTATCAAAATAAAGCTACGTTGTGTTTTGTTGGTAAGGAGTAACTATAGATTTGCACCCAAATATTTTCTGTGATTTTCAATTTTTATGAGCTAGTTTTAGGTCTAAGTGATGCACTAATCCCGAAGGGATGTAATTATTATAAAATTGACCACATACAACCAAAACCCCGAAGGTGGTGACATACTCCTCTTTATAATAATTTCAGCCCTACGGGCTTAAAATATGTTAAATGTGTTTCTTGTATAAAGATAAAGCTACTTTGTGTTTATTTGGTAACGAGTAACTAAAGAATTACACCCAAATATTTTTTGTGACTTTCTATTTTTATGAGCCAATGTTAGGTCTAAGTGATGCACTAATCCCGAAGGGATGTAAATATTATAAAATTGGTTACATGCAACCAAAACCCCGAAGGTGGTGACAAATAAAAACACCATTACAAAATTATATGTAAGTTAGCGGTTTATCAACCAATAATAAATTTGTAAAAAAAATCAATTAATGCGCTCAGTAAAATAAGCAACTAATTATCAATGCTATTTAAAAAATTTCAATTACCTTTTGCATTATAAAAAAATAAATTATGAGCTGGAAAGAAGAAAATAACACTTTAAAAAGAAGTTTCAAATTTAAAAATTTTGTCGAAGCTTGGGCTTTTATGACTAAAGTGGCAATGATTGCCGAGAAAATGGATCACCATCCAGATTGGAGTAATGTTTACAACATGGTACATATTACCCTAACCACTCACGATAAGGAAAATACCATTACAGAGAAAGATAAAGCCTTGGCTAAAAAAATTGATGAACTGCTAGGATAAAATTGTTGGTTTTGGCTTAGTACTTTTTTTGCTTAAAACTCAAAAAACTTTTTAAAAAAATTCCACGAGCCAAATTCTAAATCTCCAAAAAGCTTTTTTGATAGGTATAAATGGTTACTTTTTGCCTTTACAAAAATAAATTTTTTATACCTTAGTGCCCTATGCAGTCATTCGACTTAGACAAAACAGACGTATCAAAACTAAAATTTGCAATAAGTGGTGATAATGAACTCCTTAAGTCAACTTTAGCTGAATACCACGCATCTGAAATTGCTATTTTATTTGAGAGCATCACAAAAGAAGACCGCGAGCGGATTATTAATTTGCTCGATATCGAAACGGCTTCTGAGGTAATTTCTGAAATGCACGAAGAGGCACATCCCGAGGAATTACTGCTGCAACTTCACCCAGATAAACGTACAGAAATTGTAGAGGAGCTTGATTATGACGATGCTACCGACATTATTTCTCAGTTAGAAGAGCACGAACAAAAAGAAATATTAGGCGATTTAAGTGAAAACGATGCATCAAGTATCCGTAACCTGCTAAGTTACGATGAGGAAACTGCTGGTGGTTTAATGAATACCGATGTTATTCGGATTAATTTAAACCTAACTAAAAAAGATGCTATCGATGAAATTATCCGCCAAAGCGAAGAAATAGAAGAGTTTTATACCATTAACGTAATTGATGATGATAATATTTTTAAAGGTATTGTTTCGTTAAAAGATATTATAAAGGCCAAAGGCAATCCCAAAATAGCAGATATGGTAAATACCTCTGCAGTTTATGTAAATGCAAATACCGATCAAGAGGAAGTTGCAAAGCTTATCTCACAGTACAATTTAACCAGCATTCCGGTTGTTGATGATAAAATGCACTTATTGGGCAGGGTAACATTTGATGATGTAATTGATGTTTTGGAGGATGAAAATACCGAAGATTTTTTAAAAATATCAGGGGTTTCTGAGGATGAAGAGTTAAGTGGCAATTGGATTGATGCAGTAAAATCTCGTTTGCCTTGGCTAATAATCAACTTGGGTACTGCTTTTTTAGCATCTGCGGTTATTCGCCATTATGATGATGTACTTAAACAATTAGCCGTTTTATCTGCCTACATGGTTATCATTGCGGGTATGGGTGGTAACGCTGCAACACAAGCTTTAGCAGTAACAGTTAGGCGTATTTCATTATATGATTTAACTGATAATCAAGCTTATAGAACGGTTTTGAAAGAATTCTCGGTGGGTTTAATTAATGGAGCAGTAACGGGGCTCATTGTATTCCTTTTCGCTTATTTTTTCGATGCAAACCCGATGCTAGGCGTAGTTATTTTCTTGGCGATGACAGGAAATTTAGTGATTGCTGGGATAACTGGATCTAGCATTCCGTTGGTATTGAAAAGGTTTGGTATTGATCCGGCCATTGCTTCATCTATAATTATTACGACCTTTACCGATGTGTTCGGGTTTTTACTATTGTTAGGCTTGGCAAGTAAATTATTATTATAAAATTAACAACTTATAACGTATAAATAAAATTATGCAAACACTTAGGCACGATTGGAAAAAAGAAGAAATACAAGCAATTTATGATAAGCCATTTTTAGATTTGGTTTATGAAGCGGCTAGTATTCATCGTGAACAAAAAGACTACAATGAGGTGCAAATCAGCTCATTAATTTCTATAAAGACAGGTGGCTGTGCCGAAGACTGTTCTTATTGCCCGCAGGCGGCACGGTATAATACAGATTTAGAGGTAAAACCATTAATGCAAATTGGTGAAGTTATCACTGCAGCCGTTAAAGCAAAAGCGGGCGGTTCATCTCGATTATGTATGGGTGCTGCATGGCGCGAAGTTAGAGACAATAGAGATTTTGACCGCGTTATTGAGATGGTTAAAGCCGTAAACGATATGGATATGGAGGTTTGTTGTACACTAGGAATGCTTACCGAAAATCAAGCACAACGTTTGGCTGATGCAGGCTTATATGCCTATAACCATAACATTGATACTTCTGAAGAAAATTATGAAGAAATAATCTCAACACGCACTTTTGATGACCGTTTAAATACGATTAAAAATGTACGTAAAGCTAACTTAACGGTTTGTAGTGGCGGCATTATTGGGTTAGGAGAAACCAAGGAAGATAGGGTGGGCATGTTGCAAACTTTAGCCAATTTACCGCAACATCCAGAATCGGTACCTGTAAATGCGCTAGTACCTGTTAAAGGAACTCCGCTAGAAAATGAACCACGTATTCCTATTTGGGATATGGTAAGGATGATCGCAACCGCCAGAATTGTGATGCCACAATCAGTTGTACGATTATCTGCAGGTAGGAATGAAATGAGTACTTTGGAGCAAGCGTTTTGCTTTATGGCTGGAGCAAGTTCTATTTTCGCAGGCGATAAATTATTAACTACGCCAAATCCAGCATTTGCTGATGATATGATTATGTTTGAACTACTTGGATTAAAAACTAGAGATGCTTTTAAAAACGGCAGACCTGCAAATACGATAAAAGAAACGGTTTAGTATAAGCTTTTACAAGCAAAAAAGGTTGCAGAGTTGAATTAAATCAACTTTGCAACCTTAATTTTTTTTTCTACGATAGTCTCTAAACGGCCGTAACCCTAACTTCTATATTACCTCTTACGGCTTTCGAATACGGACAAGCACGATGTGCCTTTTCTGCTAATTGTTGTGCTTCTTCTTGCGAAATATTTGGAATATGAACATCCAAATCTGCTGATAATACAAAAGCATTTCTGTCTTTATTAAATGATACCAACACGTTAACAGTGGCTTCTGTAACATCTACGCCAGCATTTGCAGCTACAGAACCCAATGCACCCAGATAACAAGGTCCCCAAGCAGCGGCAAAAAGTTGCTCTGGATTTGTAGCACCACCTTGCCCATCTAATTCTTTAGGTTTTTTAACTTCAAAATCTAAAATTCCATCGCTAGATTTTACGTGCCCATCTCTTCCACCTACGGCTTTAACTTCTCCTGTATATAACTTTTCCATTGTTTTTTTTATTTTTAATTACAATTATAACAGCTTTATCAAAGAAATTGTTTGATGAAGAAAGCTGATAACTGCATATTACGATGTTTTTAAGTCAAAAAAGATTCGGTTTCATGTAAAAAACCAAATATCGATTTAAAATGAGTAAATCTTGTAAAGTATTGAATTGCAGTATATTATTCCGTTAAAAACACCTCTTATTTTATGTAATTCTATTCTATATAATCGCATCAAAACCTTGTTTCGTGTAAAAAAAGTAGTTATATGATTTTTCTCAAACTTTATGATATACTAAAGTCATAAGTTTATATCATACTATTAAATCATCCCTGATATGATACGTAAACTTATTGTAATTGCACTGGTAATATCAAATATTACGGTGAAGAATGCGTATTCTCAAAATTGTCCTGATAACATTGGATTTGAGAACGGAAATTTCCAAAACTGGAAAATGTCCACTGGTTACACAGAAATTGTGAACGGTAAAAACACCGTTGACTTGGCTGAGATAAGCTATGCTGTGACCGACCGCCACACAATTTTGAAAGACAGCAAGGTACTGGATCCCTACGGTAAGTTTGCTGTCGTTCCAAAAGATGGTGGCCATGTTGCGGTAAAACTTGGAAACGATGGTACTGGCGCTCAGGCAGAAGGAATTTCCTATCTACTTAACGTACCCTTAAATAAGCCAGAGTTTACTTTAACCTACCAGTATGCCGTGGTATTAGAGGATCCTAACCATGCGCCAGAAGAACAACCGCGATTTGTTGCCAGGGTAAAAGATTTATCTACTGGCCAATATATCCCTTGCGCATCGTTTGAATACATTGCAACTTCAAATTTGCCAGGTTTTAAAAAATCTACTGTTGATAGCACCGTTATTTATAAGGATTGGAGTGCGGTTACGATTAATTTATCTGGTTATCAGGGTAAACAACTTTTGTTGGAGTTTATAACTGCAGATTGTACTTTAAACGGTCATTTTGGCTATGCTTACGTTGATGTTAACAATACTTGTGGCGAATTAATTACAGGCAATAAATACTGTAAAGGTCTTAATGAAATGAACATCAGCGGACCAAGCGGTTATAAAGAATACAATTGGTATAACCAAGATCGTACTGTAAAGTATGGCACAGGGCAGGACCTCAAAATAAAACCTGCACCGGCCGAAGGCGCTTTAATATATTTAGATTTGGTTCCTTTTGATGGGTTTGGCTGTCCTAATACCATTACAGCCGTTGCTTCAAGTTTAGATTATCAAGTTCAAACCTTACAAAGAGACACGGTTTGTAGCGGTTCAATGGTAGATTTATTATCGAGCAAGTATATTTTGAACAAAACCGATGATTTTGATTACATGGTTTATGATGACAAAGACCTCACAGAGCTTGTAAATAAGCCAACCATTACACAAAGTAAAACTTATTATGTAAAAGCGACTAGTAAAAGTGGTTGCGAAACGATATCAACAATAGAAATCGCTATTTATGAATTAGAAAAAACAAGAATTATAAACCCTAGTATGGTTCGTTATAGTGAAAGTGTTGACATCACGAAAGACGAAATTTACGACACTAAATTGGTTGGCATTACCCGCACTTATTATACTGATAAAGACGCGCAAAGTATTTTAGACCATCCAGAGCACATTACAACCGCAGGTACTTATTATGCCAAATTAACGAGCAAATCAGGTTGCACCAAAATGGTATCTATAGAGGCAAAATTTATGGCAAAGCCGATGCTTATCGTTCAAAATCCAGCATCAGTTTGTGTACCAAATGAGGTTAATATCGCCGATCCTAATAATTTTAAAGCAAGCGACGAAGGTTTTAGCTTCAGTTTTTACGCGGATAAAGACTGCAAATTACAAATTAGCAACTCAGAAAAAATAGATAAATCTGGCACTTATTATTTAAAAGCCACACATACTAATGGTAGTATTGTTTTTGGTGAAATTACAGCTACAATAAATAGTTTGCCTACTATATCGGTTAAAAAGCCAATTGAAGTTTGTTATCCCCAAACTGTTAATTTAACAGATAAAACCATTTACAATGGCAGTACAGAGAATTGTGTTTATGCTTATTTTACTGATGCAGCGCTTACAAACAAGTTGAGCAGACCAAGTAGTGTAGATAAAACAGGTACTTTTTATGTTAAAATAACCAATTCTAGCGGTTGCGAAAGCTCGAGTAAAGTTGATGTTGTAATTAACGAACTGCCAACAATTATTGTTAACAAAACAGAATCAATATTTGATGATGAGTATATAGATTTAACAGCACCAAAAATTATTGCTGGCAGTAAAAACTATGTTTCGGAAGGTTATTTTTTAGATTCTGACTTAAGAACTGCAATTGCCGATCCATCAAAAGTTAACAAGGGTGGCGTATATTATATTTCTCTTACAAATAAAACTGGCTGTTCCGTATCTGCACCAATTCAAATTAACATTATACCTACACCCAAAATTTTGGTTCCAACTGCATTTACGCCACAAGGACAAAACAACAATCGGCTATATCCATTTTTAATCGGCATACAAAGGTTGGTAAGCTTTAAGGTTTTTAACAAATGGGGCATTTTGGTTTACGAAACTAATACGTTGCAAAACTCGGGCTGGGATGGACAGTTCAAAAATAAATTACAACCTTTCGAAACGTTTTCATGGTTTGCTGAAGCAGTAGATTTAAAGGGAAGTATTTGTCAATCAAAAGGTAAAACAGTGATGATTTTATAATTATGAAAAAGACAATATTTTTAATATCATTCTCGGTGTTGTGGATAACAGCATTTGCACAAGACCCAAAGTTTTCGCAGTATTTTGCATCGCCACTATCGCTAAATCCAGCAAATACAGGCTTTTTTGATGGTGAGTATCGCTTTGCGTTAAATACCAGGCAACAATGGGGCAATTTGGGCGATCCATACAATACCTACAGCGCTTCTGCAGACGTGAAACTAGTTCAAGATGAGAACTTTACCAACAGTGTTTTTAGTGTTGGTTTAAGTGGCTTGTTTGATGAATCGTTTAACAAAGCATTAAAGTCTCAATACTTAAGTGCGAGTGTTTCGTACTATCAATATTTAGATGGAAATCACCAATTCAAATTTGGAATAGCGCCACAAATTTCTTACGTATCTAAATACCTCGATTACAATAAGCTTACGTTCGCATCGCAATATAGCGACGGTGATTTTAACATGGCACTGCCAAATTATCTAGATCTAAAAAATGATAAAACAAGGTATTTTGATTTAAACTTCGGAGCTAACTTTTCGGCTACATTCGATCAGGCAAGTTTCGTAGTTGGTGTTTCCCTTTATCACATCACAAAACCTTCAGAAAGCTTGTTTAAAAACTCATCTGAGATTGTTCCTTATCGCAAAACAGTAAATTTTGGTATGTTCTACAACATTAACAACAATTTAGATATGAATGTATCTGGGATATATACAAAACAAAAAGTAAATACCGATACCATGTTGGGTACCGTTTTAGGTTTTAGAATGAACGATGACAACAGGGTAAAATTAAATGCAGGACTTTGGTATAAGTTTAACGAATCATCGGTTTTTCCATATTTGGGCGTAACGATGGGTAATTTAACAGCAGGCGTAAACTATACGGTTTATTCTAATCGAGAAAATAATGCCACGCCTCGCACTTACGAAATTTCATTAATATACAGACAAAATAATTTTAAAGGTTACAAAGTATCATGCCCTAAATTTTAAATTATGAAAAAATACTTGATTTTACTCGCATTAACAATGATCACCACAGTATTATTTGCGCAACAATCTAATAAAGTGATTGATTATCAATATTTAAGAGATGGTAAATCATATTGTGCGTTTGAAATTTACAAATCCAATGCGGATACAAATTCAGATCGAGTTAACTTAAGTTTTACAGCCAATGCCGAATACAGTAAGGTAGAGAAAATATCAATTAAAACTGGCGACCAGCAAATTAAAATAAGCTTTAAAGTTAACGATCAAACAAACTCGTCTGATAAAAAAGATCTAAAAAGCTACCAAATAACTATCGATAAAAAAGACTTATTAAAAATAGAAGATTGCGATGCGAAAATAGTTTTTAAATTAGATAATGGACAAACCTATTCATTACCTTTTTATGCATGCAAATATAAAAGCGCTTTATAACAAGTTAAATTTTAATTACAAAAGATAGTTTGTAAATATCGTAAGCTACTTTTTGGATTAAGTCAAACTGCTCTGGAACCATTTCTTCGCCTGTTTTAACAACTGAAGCGTTGGTAGGGAGCCTTATTAATGGTACATTTTCAATCGCTGCTTTTCCCGTTAGGAAATTATTAACCGATGTATCTAAAAGGTAAATGGTGTTTTTCGCCATTGGCAATAAACCATCATAGTTATCTAAATTAGAAGCACTTTCGCGGTTGTAAAGTGATAATGATGCCACGTAAGAAGATAAAAGATGACTGAGTGCTGTAAACTGATGTACTTCTTTAATAAACATTTGTTTGCTTTTTGGTTCTGAAAACATCCGTTGGAAAAGTGATGCCAAATTAGCGGTATTTACATAAACCTCTTTTCGGGCAACTTTATAATTTGTTCTATCATAATCCTTTTCAAAATAGAGTTTGATTACTTGTTCGTAATAGGCCTTGTTTGCATTTAACATGTCGACCATGGCCGATTTTAACTTCTCGTGTTCCCAAGTTGGGAACAGCAAGTAGCTTCCGATTAATGCAATACCAGAACCTATAAAAGTATCATATATCCGTTCTTGCGCCAGCGCCATGGTTCCAATACCTAAAAAATCGAATAATATTAAAATATAGGGCGTCATAAATAACACACTTATTACATAGTTTTTCCGCTGAAAACTGTAGCAACCAATCATGCAAACCAACAAAATAGCGAACAGTGTATTTCTATCGGTAATGTAGTTTATTACTGCTGCACCAACGAGTGCGCCAATTACCGTACCGATTAAACGCTGATAATTTCTTTGTTTAGTAAGCGTATATCCCGGCTTGGAAATGACAAGGATGGTTAACAAAATCCAATAACTGTGCGACAAGGTTAAAAGTTGGGCGATAATAAAGCCAACCATCATCACTACAGAAACCCTTAAAGAATGCCTAAATGTAGAAGAGCTGTAAGTTAAATTTTCTGTAAAAAGTTCAAAATCTATTTTTTGGCGGGTGATAAATTTTTCCGAATCAATCTTTTCATGTCTAATTTCTTTACTTTCTCTAACTCTAAAATAACTATGAATCGTTTTTACACGCGATAGAATATTCTCAATATTAACTTCAATATTTTTTAAAGCAATAATGCCTAATGTGTTGTATTTGTTATCGATGTTGTTTTCTTCTAATTCGTTTATTCGCTTTCTCAATCGTTCAATCTCAATTAGCAACCGCTTAGAAATTACAGGTTTTCGGCCACTTTTAAGCGCAAAAGCAATATCATCCAAGGCATACGAAACGCGCTTAATGGCCATTTCATAATCAGCTAATATTCCCGAAGAATCAAACTGCTCGTGCAATTGGTTGTAATTGTAATAGGTGGACATTACCTGTTCAAACAAATCTACCATATCTATAAAAACCAACAGTAAAAATCTTCCTTCAGGGGTAGAGTCTCTAATAATTTCGCGGGTTTTAAAAAGCAGTTCTCTAACGGCATCCTGTTTCTCGTGCACTAAAACCTGTAGTTGCAATAAATCTGCATAGGTTTTTTCGTAGTTGTTGTTGCGGTGATAGAACTTGGCTTTTTCTCGTAAGAAATCGGCCACTTCGCTAACCGATTCACTTAATGATTGCTGTACCATCCGGTAAGGCCGAATTCTGTACACCATGTAACTCAGCACAGTGTACCAAATGCCACCAATAAATATAAATAGAGAATACAGCAATACATCTTGCCAAGGCCTAATGTCATCAATACTTAATACAATTATTAAAAGCGTTGCCGTACCAATTGATGCTGCTCTAAGTCCATATATATAAAACATAGAAAATACAAAACTCGAAGCCATCAATACAAAGCCGATAAAAAAGTGGTTTTTATTGGTCAGCCCTGTTAATATAGAAAACACGGTAATTAAAACGGTGGTAATTAACATGGCATTTCTCCGGTGAAACATTGGCCCCGGACTATCAACAATACTTACACATAATGCACCTAATGATAATGTTAAGCCAATTTTGAGCATGCCAAACTGCGCTAAAATTAGAGAGGGCAGGAGTACACCAATCGTAATGCGAATCCCATCGGCAAAATAAGTGCTGAGTAGAAAATCTTGAATGGTGCGTATAGGTTGCCTGATTTGCATAATTACAAAATTAACATAATAACAAAATATTTCTATTTAATTTATGTTATTGCTTCAATTATTCTTCTTTTTGGTTGATTTTGAAACCCCAATTTAAAAATTTGCCATTAGTTTGTTATTTTGCCACAAAATAAAATTACAATTTAAGTAATGGGCTCCTTCCTTTCTCTATATCTCGTTTACATTTTAATCAGAATCGGCAACAAATTTCTCGATAAAGATCATACCAAAGATTTAAAAGATGAAAGTCTTTATGATGGACAAAAAAATCTGCTAAACTTTTATCCATTAGTTTTTCACATCGTAATTACTTTTTTAATAATCTTCTCCAGTTTTTCGCCAAGTTTATTAAATGGAGAAAAAATTCATGCGCTAGTAGCTGATGGAATTTTCCAATTTGTAAGCACTGCATTAATTTTTCTAATTAGCTTAATCAATCCATTTCAATCTTTTTCGCCAGAAACGCGCACTAAGTTAGAAGCTTGGGATGTTAAGGATAAGGCATTTGTAGAATGGCTTTTAAAAGGAAGAAATTGGCAGTTGGTAAAATTAGCACTCTGTTTATTGTTGATTACCTATTTTATATATAGTGGCTATTTAGTTCTTCCTAAACTCAATAATGGTCTCGTATCTGATGTCGCGATTGTATTGATTTCCATATTCATATTTGGAAATGTTTTACAACTGATCCGCAACCCCGTAAATTTTAAACATGCTACATTATTTCGTTTATCGATGTTATATCGATCTATAAAAAAATCATTGATTATCTCCGGTGCTATTATTCTTGCCGTATTGTTATTTACTACCTTATTAAAAATAGACACCGAAAAATTAGTTAATTTAGAAGGCATCGCACTTCTGGTTTATAACGTTGTAATGGTTTATAATGAATATAAAGTACTCGAGGCCTAATCAAATACTAAATTAATGGTATTTTCTTAATGTTTTTACAGCGATAATTAAGCCTATAAATGTTAAAATAGCACTTAAAATAAATGGTGCTCCAGGGAAATAGAAGGGTGTTCCATCTTGAATGAAGTAAACAAAAATATGGCTTGCAACAAAAGGACCAATAATGGCCGCTAAACTCTGCAAACTTGTGGTAATACCTTGAATTTCACCTTGTGCATTTTCAGGCACTTGGTTAGAAATTATACTCTGCATTGCTGGTCCGCCAATGCCTGCTAAACAATATGGAACGATGAAAAGCATCATCATTAACCCGCTAGAAGCGAATGCAAAGCATACAAAACCAATAATATATAAAGTTAGGCCAATATAAATTGCTTTTCTATTTCCGATTTTCGGGATGATTACCCGAATTAAGCCGCCTTGAACGATGCCCATTACCAAACCAACAACACCTAAAGAATAGCCAATCATGGTAGAATCCCATTGGAATTTTTCGATTACGTAATATGACCAGTTTGATTGTACCGAATGACTTGCAATATATAATAATAGGAGGGTGGCCAATAAACCTATAATTGCCGGATATTTTGATGCATTAGCGATGGAACCAATCGGATTGGCTCTTTTCCAAGAAAATTTTCTTCTGTTTGCTTTTGATAGAGACTCTGGCAGGATGAAATAGCCATAAATCCAATTTACCAAAGCCAGTCCTGCAGAAATCATAAAAGGCACGCGGAGGCCATAAGTACTAAATAATCCACCTATTACAGGGCCAAGAATAAAGCCAACGCCAAAAGCTGCGCCAACCATACCGAAGTTTTGTGCCTTCTTTTCAGGTGGAGATATATCTGCAATATAGGCCATTGCAGTAGTAAAACTCGCACCAGTTACGCCAGCGATGATCCTACCGATAAACAGCCAGAAAATTGTTGGCGCAAAAGATAGGAAAATATAATCGATACCTAAGCCAAATAGAGAAAAAAGCAAAACAGGTCGGCGCCCGTATTGATCGCTCAAACCGCCCATTATTGGCGAAAATATAAATTGTGCAAGCGCGAAGGCCACCATTAAATAGCCACCGTAATCTGCAGCTGCACTTACACTTCCCCCGGTAAATTCTTGAATTAATTTGGGTAAAACGGGTATAATAATTCCAAATCCCGTAAAGTCAATCAACAATGTAATCATAATGAAAACCATTGCCGACTGTTTCTTTTTTTCCATTTACTTTTTAGTTAATGCACAAAAATATAATTTTATTCTTGTCATTATATACAATTCATCAACTTTGCAAAAGCTAATACTTAAATATTTATGCTTGCTGGTGTGCGAATACAATTAGCAACAATTAAAAAAATAATGAAATTAAAACCACATCTAATACTCCTCTTAGTTATCCAAAAAGATTTGGCATAAAAAAACATCTAATGTGGTTCAAAACTTTTCCACAATGCCTTATTTCGCTATATTTTTGTTAAATTCGCAAGGTTATAATAATACCTTTTTTAAATATCGTTTTTGATAACGAGAATAATAATTTATGGCAGAAGATTTAGAAAATCAGCAGAACGACAAGATTATCCAAATTAATATAGAGGAGCAAATGAAATCAGCCTACATTGATTATTCAATGTCGGTAATTGTTTCAAGGGCTTTACCTGATGTACGTGATGGATTAAAACCGGTTCATCGCCGTGTTTTATTCGGCATGCTCGATCTTGGTGTAACTAGTAATAAACCACATAAAAAATCAGCCCGTATTGTGGGCGAGGTTTTAGGTAAATATCACCCACATGGTGATGCATCTGTTTATTTCACGATGGTTCGTATGGCTCAAGATTGGAGTTTACGTTACCCAATGGTAGATGGACAGGGAAACTTTGGTCACATTGATGGAGATTCGCCTGCAGCAATGCGTTATACTGAGGCTCGTTTCTCAAAAATGGCCGAAGAAATGCTTGCTGATATTAATAAAGATACGGTTGATTTTCAGCTAAACTTTGATGATACGTTGCAAGAACCAACGGTTTTACCAGCTAAAATTCCAAACCTTTTGGTTAATGGATCTAGCGGAATTGCCGTAGGTATGGCCACTAATATGGCACCACATAATTTAACCGAATGTATTGATGGTATTGTAAACTATATTGATAATAGAGACATTACCATTGAGGAATTAATGAAGTTTGTAAAAGCGCCAGATTTTCCAACAGGTGGAATTATTTATGGTTACACAGGCGTTAAAGATGCTTTTGAAACTGGTAGAGGACGTATTGTTATGCGTGCAAAGGCAGAAATCGAAAATATTAAAGACCGTGAGGTAATCATTGTTACAGAAATTCCTTACCAGGTTAACAAAGCCATGATGATTGAGCGAACTGCTGAATTGGTAGGCGAAAAGAAATTGGAAGGTATTTCTAACATTAAGGATGAATCAAATAAAGACGGAATACGCATTGTTTATGAAATAAAGCGCGATGCAAATGCATCAGTAGTTTTAAACAATCTATACAAGTACACTGCTTTACAAACTTCTTTTAGTGTAAACAATATTGCATTGGTTAAAGGCCGTCCGCAAATGTTAAATTTAAAAGATTTAATTGTACATTTTGTTGATCACCGCCATGATGTTGTTGTTCGCCGTACCAAGTATGAATTAGCAGAAGCGGAAAAAAGAGCACATATTTTAGAAGGTTATTTAATTGCTTTAGATCATTTAGATGAAGTTATTAAATTAATTCGCGCCTCTCAAACGCCAGACGAAGCCCGCGTAGGTTTAATAGAAAAATTCGGTTTAAGCGATATTCAAGCTCGAGCAATTTTGGATATGACTTTACGCCGTTTAACTGGACTTGAACGCGATAAAATAAAAGAAGAATATGCTGAATTGATGAAAACCATCGAATACTTGCAATCTATTTTAGCAGATGAAGGTTTGCGTATGCAGATTATTAAAGATGAATTGGCAGAAATACGTTTGAAATTTGGTGATGAGCGTAGAACAACCATTATTCATTCTGCTGAAGATATGAGTATGGAAGATTTTATCGATGATGAAGAAGTTGTCATCACAATCTCTCATGAAGGTTATGTTAAGCGTACGCCAGCAACAGAATTTAGAGCGCAGGGTAGAGGTGGAAAAGGTTCGAAAGGAAGCAACTCAAGAAATGAAGATTTTATTGAACACATGCTTGTTGCAACCAACCATAATTACATGTTATTCTTTACAGAAGCCGGCAGGTGTTTCTGGTTAAGGGTTTACGAAATTCCTGAAGGCTCAAGAACGAGTAAAGGTAGAGCGATTCAAAATATCATCAATATACCAAAAGACGAAAAAATTAAGGCTTATATAAAAGTTAAAAACCTTAAAGATCAAGAGTATTTAGAGAATAATTTTATCATTATGTGTACTAAAAAAGGTACCATAAAGAAAACATCTTTAGAATCTTATTCTCGTCCGCGTGTTAACGGTATTAACGCAATTAACATTAACGAAGGTGATGTTTTATTAGAGGCATGTTTAACCAACGGACAAAGTGAAATTGTAATGGCACTGCGTTCTGGCAGGGCAATACGTTTTAATGAAAGTACGGTACGCCCGATGGGTAGAACAGCTACAGGCGTTCGTGGTGTTAGATTAGCACATGATAAAGATGAGGTTGTGGGTATGATTGCCATTAACAATCCTGAAGTTACGGTGTTGGTTGTTTCAGAAAAAGGTTACGGTAAAAGAACAGACATTGAAGATTATCGTGTAACAAATAGAGGTGGTAAAGGTGTAAAAACCATTAACGTAACTGAAAAAACCGGGCAATTAGTTTCTATAAAAGACGTTACCGATAACGAAGATTTAATGATTATCAACCGTTCGGGTATTGTAATCAGAATTCCGGTTGCTGCTTTAAGGGTAATGGGTCGTGCAACTCAGGGCGTTAAATTAATCTCGTTAAAAGGCGATGATGAAATTGCATCTGTAACCAAAATCGATCACGAAGAGGATGAAGAAGAAGCAGTTGATTTGGCAGATGTATTAGTGGTTGATGGTGAGGAATTGGAAGTAGATAACACTGCAGAAGCCGAAGAACCGGGAGACGACGAAAGTGAAGCAGATGACGAAACAAAAGAAGAAAACTAATCATTTAAATAATAAAAATTAATAAGAGTTATGAAAAAAATAGTTCTAAGTATGTTTTTAGCAAGTGCAATCAGTTTTGCATTTGCACAGAAAAGTGAAGTTAAAGAGGCCCAAAAAACTTGGGAATTTTATTATAGTTTGGGCAGAGCTAAAACTCCAGAGAAAAAGCTTGAAGACCTAAAAAATGTGATTGCCCACACTGATAAGGCGATAGCTGATGAAAAATCGAAAGTTATGCCCGAAGCTTGGATTTATAGAGCCTTAGCATCAGCGGAGATTGCAGTAAGTGATACTAGTAATTTAGCAAACATTAATGCAAATTTAGCTATTGCCGAAGAAGCTTTAGCTAAAGTAAAAGCATTAGATACTAAAGACGAACAAAAAGATTACGTAAAGGCAGTTAAAGCAACTATTGAGGTTGCAGTTAGAAATGCCGGAATTATCGCTTATCAAAAAAAGGAATATAAAATTGCTTACGATAAATTTGTTGAATCTACCGTAATAAACCCGTTGGATACAGCAATGTATCTGAATGCGGGTATTGCTGCAAATGGCCTTAAAGACTACCCGAATACAGTAAAATATTTTAAAAAAGCAATTGATTTAGGTAGTCCACAATCTAAAGAGTTGTACAACCAAATTATTCAAATTAACCTTGCTGAGCAAAAGGATACAACTGCTGCATTAGCAACTTTAGAAACAGCTATTGCAAAGTATCCAGAAAATGGTGATTTTTTGAAAACACAAACACAAATTTATTTAAACAGGGGAGATGCTGAAAAATCTTTAGCAATGCTAACCGCGTTGGCTGTAAAAGAACCGAATAATGCAACCTATCAGATTTTATTAGGTAACATTAGCTTTTCTCAAGCGTTAAAATTGCAAGAAGAACGCAACAAGTTAGATATTAAAAAAGTTAAAGAGTTTCAGGCGGCAACCGCCAAAATGAAAGGTTTATTGGAAACAGCTTTGCCATTTTACAAAAAAGCGTTGGAAATTGACCCAGTTAACCGCCCAGCGTTAGAAACGTTAAAAACCATTTATGCTTTTAAAAATGATACTAAAAGCTACGACGAAATAAAAAAACGATTTGATGCCTTACCCAAAGAGTAATAATTGATCAACTAAAAAGAGCTTCGATTTTTTGGAGCTCTTTTTTTTATGCTTAATTTTACAGAAATTAATCTACACCAACTATGCAAAAATGTTTTGTGGTACTATTATTTACATTTATTTCGGCAAATGCCTTCGCTCAAAAAAGCCAAGTGCTTATTGCTAGAAACGCTATCGGCAAACTCCAATCGGCTATAGAAAATAAACAAGATGTAAAAAAACAAATAGCCACCATTACCGAAGGCCTAAAAGCTACAGATGCAGCTGAAAAAGACAATAGAACAAAAAATTGGGCAGAAGTATGGGCAATAAAGGCGTATTTAACATCTTATTACGCAATTATAGAAACAGATAATGTAAGCTCGGATCGGTACTTCGACTTATCAAATGAAGCGCTAAAGCAGGCGAAAACTTTAGATAAATATGAGAACAATGCGGTTTTAATCCAATCTGCATATCAGAATATTTTAATTAAAAAACAGGATAGGGGCAACGCTGCATTTTTTAATAATGATTTTGCCAATGCGATAGAAGATTTGAAAGAAGTTAGTGATTTTTATCCAAAAGATACAACATTATCATTAAATATTGGTATTTGCGCTTTGAATATAAGTAATTATGATCTGGCTTTAAAGTACTTGAAACGCGCGAAAGATAATGGGATTCAAAATCCTGCAGTTTTTCAAAAGTTATCACAATTGTACTTTTCAAAATTTGATAATGATAATGCAATCAAAGTTTTAGAAGAAGGATTGGTTTTAAATCCTTACCGCAAAGCATTGGCAAACGATTTAATTAATCTGTTGCTTGATACCGAAAATTATACGCAAGCAGAAAGTTTGATTGAGAAAGATTTAAAAATTGAGAAAGGCAGTAAGTTGTTAAACTTTCTTTATGGATATTTAAATCAACAAAGGGGAAATTCTGAAACCGCTGTATTGGCGTATAACAAATCTTTAGATATGGATCAGAATTATTTCGATTCATTATATCAACTCAGCTTAGCTTATATTAATGAAGCAGATAAAGTACTTGAAAAAGCATTACCCAACAACGAACAACAATATTCGGCCTTAATTAATAGGGCACAGTTGGCTTTAAAGCGTGCCAACGAATTAAATCCAAACGATAGAAATACAATTGACTTATTGGTGAATATTTATACTAAAAAGAAAGATTTAGAAAAAGCACAGGAATTGAAAAGCAGATCGAGAGATTTTTAAGGATCTGATTTGTGTAATGATATTAATTTCTAAAAAAAATCCCTTCAGTTTTTGAAGGGATTTTTTAATTTTAATTGGCTTGTTTTTGATAAATAGTTCCGTTAACGAAATCTAAAATCAGTGCCGGTGGAAAAATAAGAATATCTGCAATAAAAGCACCCGCTTTTAATTGGCGTTTAGCCGGAGGAGTAGGTTTTGTTTGCTGGTGAGCAGTAGGTTTGCCACCATTAAATAATGTGCCACAACTAGAAAGTAATAATGTAGAAACTGTTAACGTAAGAAGGATTTTTTTCATAAAATTATTATCGTTATTAAGATATTCGCCAAAGATATAATAATACATTTCATTTTAATGTAGAAGAGGTTCTTATTAGAAGAAACGTATAAAACAAATATCAACTTAACATAATATTAATTATAGGACAAAAGTAATTAGTTTTGTTGGCTCAAATTAAAATTAGCTTTCATTAACACTGATGTGTAAATTTGATTAGCTTTGATACTTTAAAAGCTTTTTAGTCTGAAAAAAGATTCTTTCGATTAACCTCAACTCTTCAGTTACAATTTCTGCACTTCCGCTCAATTCCTTATCAAATTTCAATTTTTTATTATAGGAAGTTTTTAAGCCTTTTGGAAGAATAACCTCTACATAATAATTTCCTTTTTCATCTGGGTTAAAAGATATATTTTGTACCCTACCTTCAATAATTCCATATTCTTGATAGCGGAAATTATTTAGCTTTATTAATACTTTTTCGCCCTTAGAAATTTTACCAGAATTGGTTGCTGAAATGGTCATCTTGCCAATTAGTGCTTTCTTATCATTCGGTAAAATAGATAATATCGCATCTCCCCTTTTCACAAACTGGTTTTCTCCCCAAAACTGCTGAAAACTTACCATTCCATTTATAGAAGAAATAATTAAATAGTTCTGTTCCCATTCTCTCAACGATTTTCGTAATTGTTCAAATAATTGATTAGTTTGAGAAGCATAATTGATTCTATCTTTCTCGGCACTTATTGATGTACCACTTTTAGTTTTTTTAAGATTTGCAATACCCTCTTGAGTTTGCGACAAGGAGATATTAATGTTTTCTAAGCTTTGTAGTGCTTGTAAATATTTCATTTTCTCAGTTTCGAACTCTACTGCAGAAATTACCTTTGACCCAAAAAGTTGTTGAGCGCGCTTATAATTTTTCTTTACTAATTCGTATTTCTCTACTTCTATATTTTGTTGCTGTTTTAAATTGATTATTCTGCTTTTATATGCTTCAATATTTTGGTTTGTAGCCATATTTTCAGGGGCGTATGGTTGCAGTCTTTTAAACAATCTTTCATCTTGAAAAGCTTTTGCAAAATTATTATAATCACTTTGAAGTTCGCCAAGTTTAAACAGTGCAATTTTTTCTATCGGGAATGTAGATAACTTATTTGAGGAAGTAGAATCTATTAGCTTTTTAAGTTCAAACACGTCGTTATAGTTTGCTGTAGATTGTAATACCATTAAAGCATCTCCTCGTTCTACGTTTTGTTGATCTTTGATAAATATCTTTTCAATTTTAGAATCAACTCTTGCCTGTAGTTTTTCTGGAGGATTTTGTGAAGTTATTACAATCGTAGCGGGTAAAAATTCTGGATATTTGATAAAATAACTCATCAGTAATATCATCAAAATAATGCATAAAATAATAATATTACCCCAACGTAACATCCAATGAGGTGGTTGCGATAGCACCTCTTGAACATTTTCAGAGCGTAATGCTATATCATCTAATATATTTTTCTTAGTTTCCAAGTTCTAGCTGGTTTTTAATTAATCTATAATATTCACCTTTTTTTGCTACTAATTGATTGTGGCTTCCTTCCTCAACAACTATTCCTTTATCGAGCACAATAATTTTATCAGCATGTTTTACTGTCGATAACCTATGGGCAATCACAACTGCTGTTTTTCCTTTAAAAAACTCATCTAAATTTTCAATTATTATCTTTTCATTATTGGCATCTAATGCACTCGTTGCCTCATCAAAAAAGATATATTCAGGAGATTTATACACTGCCCTAGCAATAAATAGGCGTTGTTTTTGTCCACCGCTAACACCAATACCCTCGCTTCCAATCATAGTGTTGTAACTTAGTGGCAAACTTTCGATAAATTCTTTAATGTTGGCAATTTCAATAGCCTTTCTTAATTTATGTTTATCAACACCATCATTACCGATGGCAATATTATTGGCAATTGTATCATTAAAAACGTAACTTTCTTGCATAACCACGCCACAATGACTACGCCAGAACCTTGGAGAAACATTTTTTAATTTGGTATGACCAATTTTTATTTCTCCCTTAAGTGGATCATAAAATTTAGTCAATAACTTTAATAACGTAGTTTTTCCGCTACCACTTGCACCAACTATTGCGGTAGTTTTTTGGTAAGGTATTGTTAAATTTAAGTTTTCAAAAACAAACGAATCCGAACCTGTGTACCTAAAAGAAACATCATTTAAAGTGATATCTTTCTCGGGTATTTCTGCAGTATATTGTTCATTACTATTTTCTTCATCTTCCTTAGCATGAATCTCTCCTAATCTTTCTAAAGAGATTTTGGCATCTTGTGTTTGCTTTATAAAATCAATTAACTGCATTAATGGGCTATTTAACTGCCCAATAATATACTGAACAGAAAGCATCATACCCAACGTTAGGTTGCCTGTTAAAACTAATTTAGCAGCAAGAAAACTTACGAGGATATCCTTCATCTGATTAATAAAATTACCGCCGACGGATTGCCATTGTTCTAATGAAAGTGATTTTATTCTAATTTTGAAAAGCTTTACTTGCAAAAATTCCCAATCCCAACGTTTTTGTTTTTCTGCGTTATGCATTTTTATTTCCTGCATACCGTTAATTAATTCTATAACCTTACTTTGTTCTTGAGATGCTTGCGAGAACATTTTATAATCCAACTCTTTTCTCTTTTTTAGAAAAAAGGTAATCCAAGAAACATATAAAATTGATCCAATTAAATAAACCAAAAAAAGTTTATAGTCATAAAATAATAATACAATACTAAAAGTGATCAAATTGACCATTGAGAAAAGCGTATTTAGCGAAGAATTTGTTAATAGTTGTTCAATTCTATGGTGGTCGTTAATCCGCTGTAAAATATCTCCAGTCATCCTTGTATCAAAAAAACTGATAGGGAGTTTCATTAATTTTATAAAAAAATCGGAGATAATTGATATGTTAATTCTTGTTGATAGATGTAGTAAAATCCAACTACGTATCATCTCTATCCCCATTTTCCCTGCGAAAAGCATTACCTGAGCCAATAATATTAAATAAATAAAATTAATATCTTGGTTTTGTATTCCAACATCAACTATACTTTGAGTAAGAAATGGGAAAATGAGTGTTAATAAACTGCCTGCTAAAAGTCCGACAGCTAATTGAATTATAAGCGATTTATATTTAAGCAAATATTTGAACATAAATGAAAAACTAGTGGTTTTCTCATCATCGTCAAATTCACTTTTGTAAAAATTAGGAGTAGTTTCTAAAATAAGTGCAATGCCTTCTTCTGTATATTCATCAGCATTTGCACCAATCCAGTGTTTAATGAATTCATCTTTATTATATGTGATTAATCCATAACTCGGATCTGACACATAAACGTTTTTATTTTTATCTATTTTATATACTACAACATAATGATTTTTATTCCAATGCAATATGGATGGAAAAGGCACATCACTAAATAAAGTTTCAAAATCTATTTTAACACCTAATGTTCTAAATCCTAAGCTTTCTGCCGCATTACTAAGTCCCAGCAAACCGCTGCCTTCTCTGTTGGTTTCAGAGAGGTCTCTAATTTGTTGTAGTGGAATACTTTTTTTGTAATGTTTAGCGATAATACGCAAACAAGTAGGACCACAGTCTTTACTATCGGGTTGCTTAAAAAATGGAAATTTTTTCATATTAAACACCCCAAAGTTTTTTAAACTGATGTGCTAATTTCTTTTTATCTATCGTAACTCCCGAAGCTGAAACATTAACTCCCGAATCGTTTAAATTGACATAACCTTCTTCATTTTCCCATACTGATAAATACGGATTGTAAGTGCATTCTACATCGTGATACCATTTGTCCTTGCCCTTTAAAGGAACACGGCTATCGATACACATATATCTAAATTCGCAATCACAACAAACAAGCGTTCCGGTCTTTTTCACCTCTCCAAGTTCTCGAAATTCAGATGAAGAAATCGTTTCCAAGAAAACGTCACTCTTCATCTCATTAATGTTTCCAAAACTTTTAAAGTTGGTTAACCCATTTTTTATGTAACCATCTTTATCCATATATAATTTCCCATTATAGTATGAGTGGAAATTGTAAGCTTCTAAGAAATGTTCATTATTAATATTCAATTTGTCTGATGTTAATCTTCTTATGTACGATGGAAAATCTTGCTCGTAAAAATTATAGTAGATATTTTGGTGTAATTCTGTTTTTGGTTTAGTATTAAAAAAGTTGACGGAAAAAACTAAGTTATACTGAGCTAGCAATTTTCTTTTTTCTTCGAATGTTTCGGAATCAAAATTTTCTATGTATAAGTATATACAATCTATTTCTAGACCGTTTATTTGATTTAAAACCCTAAACAGATCGTCGTCTATCTCTGGAGCTACAATGGATAAATTTAAAAGATATTCACCTTTAATAAAATCAAAAAAAATAGCGTTAATGTTTGAATGAATTACAATATTAGTGGTAAGATTTGGTGCTTCAAAATTTCTATCCAAAGACTTAAATCGGTTTTTTTGATTACGATCATAAACCTCAAATATAATTTCTTCCTTAATCAGAAAATTAATCAACTCTTTCCTCTCGTTGTTATCATTAATTTTATCAAATTTTATAAAACCATTAGTGTTTAAAATATCATAATGTTTTTTGGGAATAAAAAAGTAGTCTTTTCTGCCAATATCGTAAATGATTGACCGGTTGTAACCCTTTATAGGTATGCATAGTTGATTTCTCAAAAATAAATTGTTCATAATGGTGATTTATAAAATAAGTCTAACTGTAATCTTTCGGTAGAAAATAATTTCGATTCTCTAGTTTTAACCAAAAATTTTGGTTTTTCCTTCTTAACCAACGATTTTAGATGCAAAGGCACATTTCCGCTTTGTATTTCTCGTATTAATTTCTTCATATTATAAGTGTAAAGCAATTTCCTTTTCTAAATTGTAGTTGCAGGGATCAGAAACCATTCCGAATTGACCAATGGGGTTTAAGTCCAAAAAATAATATTGCCGATCTTCTTTTGAAACAACAACATCGAACGAAGCACAATTTAAACCAATTTTGTCCAGAAGATTTTTGATCTTTTTCTCATACGATTTTGGAAATTGGTACGGAGTCACCCTATTAGGTTTTAAGTTGTCGTAATTTCTAAAATCTACGTTTGTATTTTTATTTTTTTGAGAAAAAATAGCCATTGCATAAAATTTGCCATTTAAATAGAAACACCTTATTTCATATTCTTTTATAATATTTTTTTGAAAAAAAGTAGGAATGAATTTATCTGGCAGTTGATTAATATCATTAATTAGTATTTCTGCAGTGTAGGCTTGGTGGATTGAGTGGCTAGCATCTATAATAGAGAATGGCATATTTAATGGTTTTGAGATAATATTATTTTCCTCATTATAAAAGCCAAATAATATTTCTTTTTCACTTGTGACAATAAATCTAGGAACGAGAATATTATTTTTTTTGCATAAGTCTAGCAAATACAGCTTATTAATATCTCTTGTTTCAAAATTATTTATTGACTCTATTTTATCAAAACTGTATCGCATGTATTCGCTTAAACTTGCACTTTCTATTGAAAGATACTTCTTGATAAGTTGACTAGTATGTTGTTTGAACAAATTTATGTCACCTCGTCTATACCATATTTTCGTTATTTTGTCGCTGTAAAATGTTATTCCATCAATACTGATAATAAAATTCTTTTCAGTGAGTGATATTATGTTAATATCGGTATTTTCATTTATTCTAATAAATTCTTTTTTTAAATGGATTAACCAATTTATAACTCTACTAGTAGAATAGTCATCGTTAATAGAAAAAATTAATATCATAAGTTTACAGTTAGCTAATGTTAGCGATGATTATATTTACAAAATGGAGGGTTATGCCCTCCATTTTTAATTAGTCCATATTAATTTTACAATAAATTGTATTATTATGGCTGGATTTTTAAATTTGAGTTACTCCACCTCCTGTTACATTACCGTGGTCATCATACGTAGTTGTCCTAACATCAGACCTATTACCCGTAATTGATGAACATGCGCTTGCAGTATAAGCTAATCGTCCACCATTTATTTGGCAGTTCTTCAAATCAATTCGTTTTCCGAATAAATCGTTGCTATTTTTCATTTCTATTAAATTTTAGTACATTTTGTATGAGATATAATTTCACAAAATGTATGATTTACAACCTTGTTTCTATGATTGAGTTTTGCATTGTATTTAAACATACTCAGGTTATGTTTAAAACTTTAATTGCAGTTATAGTCTATACATGAACTTAACCACCTTCCCTTATCGTCACGATCTGTTATCTGGGTATCACTGCAACCCCCATTACAGGTTGTGCTTTGGATTGACCTCGTTGATTCAGCCAATTTTCCACCATTAATTTGGCAGTTTTTTAACTCGATTTTTTTTTCGAATAACCTTTTTGAATTTTTCATTTTTTTTTTAATTTTTAAATTAGTCACCAATTTACCCTGGCGTTTAGGTTTTGCTGATCAGCTTATGACATTGAAATTCGGAACATTAGACGTGCTTTACAACCTGTAGTTAATATTCGATTGGTTTGAATAAATATTCGTATTAGTCTAAAGTATATTCGTTTTTGATCCTAATTGAAAAGTTTATGACTGACTTGTACATTATTAGTGATTTCGAGAAGCCATTATTGCTTTCGATAATGAATAAGATTTGTTTGATAATTCCTTTTATAAATCACTATCAACTTCACACGTAATCACTACAGTAAAGACGCTTTTTTAATCAGAAAGAATTTAAATCGTTTGCAGAATGGAAACAATCGTTTTGATAAATGTTTTTTTGGTGGAGATACGCTACTCTTTATAGATGGTTATAAATTAACAACCTGTGCATAAACTGAAATTAGCGCTGCTTGTTCTGTAGGTTATTTAAGGAATGACTACGCCCATATGCTTTATTTTAAGCAGGTCAACCGGATTGTAAGCGAACGGTAGTGAATTTATTACATTTAATTGGTTAATATGAGCAATGTAAAACGCAATGAAGAGGTAAGTTTTGAAATCCTAAAAGAGATAATTAATTATTAATTTATTAGCACGTTATTTTATACCCAATCTATTCCTTTACGCAACAACTGCATCGTTTTATATTCGTCGCTATCTGGTTTTGGCTGTAAATTATAATCCCAGTTTGCCTGCGGAGGCAAACTCATTAAAATAGATTCAATCCGACCGTTGGTTTCTAAACCGAATTTCGTTCCAGAATCGTACACTAAATTAAATTCTACATAACGGCTTCTGCGTTGATATTGCCAAGTTTTGTTTTGCTCATTATAATGCTTATCCTGATTCCGCTCCATCAACTCACTGTATATCGGCACAAAAGATTCACCAACACTTAATGAAAAATCTAAAATCTGTTGCCAACTTAGTTCGGTATTTTCTGGTTTTAAACGATCGTAAAAAATACCACCAATGCCACGGGTTTCATTTCTATGTTTTATAAAAAAGTAATCGTCGGCGTGCGTTTTAAATTTTTTGTAAAAATCTGGGTGATGTTCATCGCAGGCTTGCTTCAATTTATGGTGAAAAAAGCGCGCATCATTTTCAAAGACATAATGTGGTGTTAAGTCGATTCCACCTCCAAACCAGCGGGTTTCCTCGTTTAATTCGAAATATCTGATATTCATGTGAATAATCGGAACCATTGGGTGGCTTGGATGAATTACAATAGAAACTCCTGTTGCGAAAAATTCATCCTCATCAACTTTAAATGCCTTTTTAATAGCATCGGGCAATTTACCATGCACTGCAGAAAAGTTAACGCCACCTTTTTCGATGATGTTTCCATTTTGCATAATCCGCGTGCGTCCTCCGCCTCCACCTTCTCGGCTCCAAATCTCTTCTTCAAACACACCTTTTCCATCGGCTATTTCTAAGCCTTTACAAATTTCATCTTGAATTTTTTGGTACTTTTCTGCTACTTCATCTTTAAACATCGCATCCTAATTTAAATACAAACTTATGGCTATTTGTGCATGAAAATTGATTTAAGTTTAGATAGTACAATTTTTTGACATTATAGTTTAAACCTCGATATAATCTAAATCCTTGTTAAAACTTTCTTTTAAATAAATTACCGAAACCATCGCAATTAAGGATACAATGCCCATTAAAATAAATGCAGCGTTAACAATTCCAAACCGATGTACAAAAAATTCGAAGGTAAAAGTTATCGGAATTAATGCGCCTCTAACAAAGTTCGGTACGGTGGTAGTAACCGTAGACCTGATGTTTGTGCCAAATTGTTCGGCTGCAATGGTTACAAATGTCGCCCAATAACCCACACCAAAACCCATTGCTAAGCAAATGTAAATGAAACTCGTCTCCGTTAAATTTGTATTTTTTAAATACCATATTACTGTAAATACAGATATGATTTGAAAGATTAAAACCGTTTTTTTTCTCGATTTTAAAACTTGCGCTAAAAAGCCGCATATTACATCGCCAATAGCAATACCAAAGTAGGTGTACATAATGCCCGTGCCAGCATTTAAAACATCTTTTGCACCAATTGCTTTACCAATTTCTGGCGATTGTGTAACCAAAATACCCACAATAAACCATAAAGGGAGTCCCAAGCAAATGCATGCTAAGTATTTTAAAAATCGTTTTCGATTAGAAAACAGCATAAAAAAATTTCCTTTTGAAATTTCATCTGACTTTTCTACATCCTTAAACATACCAGATTCAAATGTGCCAACTCTAAGTAAAAGCAATAACAAACCCATTCCGCCACCAACAAAGTAGGCCGTTTGCCATTCGAAATGTTTGCCAATAGTTGCTGCAACTGTGGCACCGAACAGCCCCACTCCTGCCACAATCATTGTTCCGTAGCCACGCTTATTTTTATCCATTGTTTCGGTAACCAATGTAATGCCGGCACCAAGTTCTCCAGCTAAACCAATCCCTGCAATAAACCTTATAATTGCGTAACTGTGTACATCGGTTACGAAGCCATTTGCAATATTGGCCAACGAGTACATCAAAATTGAACCGAACAAAACTTTAATTCTCCCATATTTATCGCCGATAATGCCCCATAAAATGCCACCAAGTAATAAACCAAACATTTGCATGTTGATTACATACTCACCATCTTTACGCATGTTTTCGGCCGAAATTCCGATATCGGCGAAGCTCTTTAAACGCACTACAGAGAATAGAACCAAATCATAAATATCTACGAAGTAGCCTAACGCAGCTACAATTACTAAGAATATAACACCTTTATTAATCGATTTTTGAGAATCCATTTATCTGTTTAGTTTGTGGGCATGAAAATACAAAAACAGACAAATAAAATACTATGCTAACTAAAAAAGATGGTGCTTTGTGGAATTAATATTTTTTTGACCTTATAAAATTCGATTAAATAATTATTCATGCTTGTAAAACAAAACCCTATTTTTACTTTGAGGTAACGCATCAAAATTTTTAAATTGATAAATCTTTCTCATATTTATACATGATAATTTCCCATAATACCCTTAAATGGGCCATGCGCTTCTATCCCCCATTATTTTTTCAGCGCATTTGGGTAAAACAATTTGATAAAGAATTTAAAAGTTGTACGGTTAAAATTGCTAAAAGCATTTTTAATAAAAATTACAACGGATCTATTTTTGGTGGAACAATTTACACCGCAACTGATCCATTTTATGCGATATTATTTGATCAGCTTATGCAAAGGCGTGGTTTTAAAGTTCGAGTGTGGTTAAAAAGTGCATCTATTCAATATTTAAAACCCGGCCGTTCTCATTTATATTTTACGATAAATATAACCGATGGGATGATTTTGGATGCAGAAAATGCTTTAAAAATGGGTGGCAAATTTATTAAAGCCTATCCTATGGAAATTAAAAATGCCGATGGCGAAATTTGTGCAACTGTAATTAATGAAGTGTATATGCGCAATTTACATACAGGCGAAACATCTAACGTAGCTTATTAACAATTTATGGGGATAAAAAACTTGATTTTACAGGGTGAAGGCGTTTGTTTAGACTTTAAAAAAACGATTACCAGTGCAGAAAAAATTGCTAAAAGTTTAGTTGCCTTTGCCAATAATAAGGGCGGGAAATTACTTATTGGCGTAGCCGACGATAAAAGTATTGTTGGTGTAAAGGCAGAAGATGAAGAACGTTACATGATTTTAAAAGCTGCACATCAATTTTGCAAACCCGCAATTGAACCAATTTTTGATGAAATTTACGTTGATAATAAGTTAGTTTTGGTGGTAAATATTCTAGAAAGTGATACCAAACCACATTATGCGTTAGACGATCAAAAAAAATGGTGGGCTTATATCCGCATTCAGGATAAAAGTGTTTTAGCGAGCCGAATTATATTGGAAGTTTTAAAACAAGATCAAAAAGACACCGGCGTGCTCATCTCCTATTCTGAAAGTGAAAAAAAGCTGTTGCAGTATTTAGATTTGAATGGCAAAATAACTTTGAAGCAATTGAGTAAGTTGCTACGCTGCTCGTATAAAAAAGGACAACAAATATTAGTTAACTTAATTTTAACAGATGTAATAAAATCGCACACGAGCGAAAAAGAAGAATATTTTATAGCCGTTTAAATTTTCGGGTTGTAAAATAAGCATTTGAAGCTCAAAATTCGATCGGTGCAACCAATGTCGTTTTTATCATCCCAAAAAAATTACACGTTTGTATGTGTTTCACCGTTTTTTATCCGTTTTATTTCTGCTTTTAATATTTAAAAACGCCACCTTTGCAAACTCATGTTTTTCAAAATATACCAAAAATATAAACCTTACTATAAAGAAAACCTGCATTTAGCCTTGCCAATTGTTGGTTCTCAGCTTGGCCATACTTTGGTTCAAATAGCTGATAGTGTAATTGTTGGCCACTTTACCGATACTGTACAGTTAGCAGCTGTATCTTTAGTAAACAGTATATTTATTTTAGTATTGGTAATTGGTTTGGGTATATCTTACGGCATTACGCCCTTAATTGCGCAAGAAAACGGCAGAAGAAATTACGATGAATGCGGTAAATTGCTGTCTAACAGTTTAATTATAAACCTAATTATTGGCATTGTAATTTACGTTATTGTACACTTTGGCGTTTTACTGGTTATCGATCATTTGGATCAAACCCCTGCGGTGGTTAGCTACGCAAAGCCTTATTTAAGTTTATTATCGCTATCCATTATTCCCTTACTTATTTTCCAAACCTTTAGGCAATTTGCCGAGGGTTTAGGTTTTACCAAGCAAGCCATGTACATCTCCATTTGGGGGAATTTAATAAACATTGTTTTAGGTATAATTTTCGTTAAGGGAATGTTTGGCATAAAACCTATGGGTGTGAGTGGCGTGGGTTTAAGTACATTAATCGATCGTATTTTAATGGCAATCGTGATGTGTGCGTACGTGCTGCGATCAGCAAATTTTAGAAAATACTTGGTAAGCTTCAAAGCCACTTTTATAGATAAAGTAAGGGCTATGAAAATCATGAAAATCGGCGCACCAGTTGCCATGCAATATTCGTTCGAAATTAGCGCTTTTAGTGGCGCAGCCGTTTTGATAGGCACAATTGGCGCTGTAGAACAAGCAGCGCACCAAATTGCCATAAGTTTGGCAGCAATGACTTATATGATTGCAGGTGGTGTGGCTTCTGCAGCAACCATAAAAACAGGAAATAATTTTGGAAAAAGTAATTTTAATGATTTGCGTAAATCGGCAATTGCGAGTTACCATGTAATTATCTGTTTTATGGCCGTTACTGCGGTTGTATTTATCCTTGCAAATCAATTACTGCCATACATCATTACCAATGATGTAGCTGTAATAAAAATTGCAGCACAGTTGCTGATTATTGCCGGCTTCTTTCAACTTTTTGATGGTACTCAAGTTATCGGCTTAGGTGTATTAAGGGGAATTGGCGATGTTAATATTCCAACCTTTATTACGTTTTTAGCGTATTGGGTAATTGGTATCCCGATCGGATATCTGTTGTGTTTTAAGTTCGAATTAGGCGTAAACGGCATTTGGTATGGTTTAACACTTGGTTTATTAACAGCCTCTATCCTACTGTTTTTGCGCTTTCAGAATAAAACCAGAAAGTTAAATGCTTAAACAGCAGTGTTAGGCGCGCTTTTTTTTTTTTTTGAAAACCAAAGTCCTGTTTTTTATCGGTTACGATAGTCCTGCTTTCCGTTTTACTCATCCGAAAAAACGGGTTTCGTGCGCACTACAATCCCTTAGGTTTGAAAAAGATTATCAAAGGCTTAAATTTGATAAGGAAACCTTAAAAGCAGAGGTGAACTATGCTGCAATCCAGACTTAAGATCTAGAACCTGTAACAGACCTCTGCTTTCTAG
>NZ_SJCY01000007.1 GCF_004354365.1 Pedobacter changchengzhani | reverse complement strand
CATTCAATTCAAAAATAAAACTATTCAGAGCTAATTTAAGAGGCGTAACCGATCCCAAATTTTTCCTGTTTAGACTTGGAAAATTGTTTGCTTAGAGCCAGCACTCCCCAGCTTTTACGGTTGACCCGAGATTTTCTATTAGTGCAACAATTACCTTCAGGTGTTTTGGTCAACGGTCGTTATATTATGTTTTTTATTAAAAGTTTGTCATTCCGACTTCGGAGGAATCTGATTTGAACAGTCGATTTTTTAGCGAAAAATATTGTAGCATCATTCGATGTATCTGTGTATAATACCAAAAATTGTCGCTTTATCATTATTTACAACCCAGTATTATTTCTAAACAACTTTATTGCGATAGCCAACAAAATTACGCCGAAGGCTTTACGAAGCACGTTTAATCCCGATTTGCCAAATAATTTCTCCAATCTCTGCGTATTCTTTAAAACGAAATAAACAAATAGCGTATTTATTAGGATACCAACTAAAATGTTTTGTGTTTCGTATTCCGTTTTTAGGGATAGAAGCGTGGTCATTGTACCAGCACCTGCTATTAGCGGGAAAGCTAATGGTATTATCGATACAGTTTCTGGGGCTTCTTCTTTAAATATTGTTAAACCTAAAACCATCTCCATCGCAATAAAAAATATTACAATTGAACCAGCAATCGCAAACGATTGAACATCTAACCCGATTATTTTTAATAAATTCTCACCCAGAAATAAAAATAAAATCATTAATCCAGTAGCCACAAGAGAAGCTTTTTCCGATTCTATGTGGCCTGCTTTTCTTCTAAGTTCTATTATTATGGGAATGGATCCCAAGATATCAATAATGGCAAACAATACCATTGAAGTGGATACAATTTGACTGAAATTAAATTTGAGATAGTTCATTTTGTAAAATTTTAGTGCAAAGGTAAAATAAAAATATCGACTTAGATTAATTGTAAATCATCAAGACATTAAATTTGTTTTATGATCCCGATTATGGTTTTTATTCTGCGATAAAATGGCTCTTTAAATAACGCCAAAATGTTATTTAAGAAAAAAGCCACCCGAAGGTGGCTTTCACAATATGTTCAACGAAATTATAGTTCGGGCTTTGGTGGGTCTACTGGTATTACAACCTTGCCTTTATTTCTTAATACGGATTTATTTTTACCATACAAAAAGTAAATTGCTACACCAAGAATCATCCAAATTGCCAATCGTATCCATGCCTCGTATGGTAATGAATACATCAAATACACACATACAATAATACCTAAAATTGGTACTAAAGGAACGAATGGAGTTCTAAAAGGACGATGTCTAGTAGGATCTGTTTTGCGCATAATCATAACGCCGATACAAACAAGTGAGAAAGCAAAAAGTGTTCCTATTGATACCATGTGACCTAATTCTGTAACCGGTACAAATCCTGCAAAAATACTCACGAATACCATAAAGAATAAATTTGTCTTAAATGGCGTTCTAAATTTTGAGTGAATTGTGCTGAAGAATTTAGGTAACAAACCATCTTTAGACATTGTGTAGAATACTCTCGATTGTCCCATTAGCATAACTAATATTACAGAGGTATATCCAGCTAATATGGCAATTATTAATCCCATTTGAAGCCAAGTGTATCCTGTTGCTTTAAAAGCCGTGGCTGCTGGAGATGCATCACCTTTAAAAATTTGGAATGGTACTAATCCAGTCATTACATGAGCAAACAATACATAAAGAATTGTACATACAACTAATGAACCTAATATCCCAATAGGCATTCCTTTTTGTGGGTTTTTAGCTTCCTGAGCTGCGGTCGACACGGCGTCGAAGCCAATGAAAGCAAAGAATACTAGCGCTGCACCTGCTGCAATACCCGAAATACCAAATTCACCGTAAACGCCAGTGTTTTCTGGAATATAAGGTGTATGGTAAGCAGGATTTATAAATTTCCAGCCCAAAGCGATGAACAAGATTACCACACATACTTTGACAATAACTAATATATTATTAAGACTTGCAGACTCTTTTGTGCCCCGGATTAGCATGAGTGATAAAAGCGACACAATAACAATAGCCGGAAGGTTAATACCTCCGCCTTCTCCTGCCGCAAATGATTTAGTTAAATACATGGGCATCTCGAGACCAAACTCATGAAGTAGCTTCACGAAATATCCAGACCAGGAAACGCCAACTGTTGCAGCACCTAATGCATATTCCAGTACTAAATCCCATCCAATTATCCATGCCATAAACTCACCCATTGTAGCGTAAGAATAAGTGTAGGCACTTCCTGCAACAGGAATCATAGAAGCAAATTCTGCATAGCACAAGCCAGCAAAAGCACAGCCAACTGCTGCCAATATAAATGATAAGGTAACTGCGGGACCAGCATGATCTGCGGCTGCAATGCCCGTTAAAGAGAATAAACCTGCACCAATAATGGCGCCGATACCAAGAGCAACAAGACTTGTACTGCTCAGTGTTCGTTTCAATGTGCCTTCCCCACTTTCAGCAGATTCTGCTATCAGTACGTCAATGGGCTTTTTTAAATTCAGCATTTATTTAGTTTGTTTTAGTTGATTTAATTGTTTGCGGTCGTAAACCTAAATAAAAATAATGTAAATAAAAAGAGGGATTTTAACTAAAAACCCCTCTTTTTAAATTTAAAACCACCTATTTTTTAATTTTCGGATGTTTTAATAAATGTCACTTGTTTTTGACTATCAATTTTTTGAAGTTGCTCTACCTGATGTTGCAACATGATAATTTCTTTTTTAATCTCTGCTTTTGCTTGCGTTGCCATTTTTGGTACGGCAATGTATGGCGCAATTACTAAAGATACAATCGACATTAATTTAATTAAAATATTCATCGATGGACCAGATGTGTCTTTAAAAGGATCACCAACGGTATCACCTGTTACTGAAGCTTTATGCGGTTCTGATTTTTTGTAGAACATTTCTCCGTTAATCATTACACCTTGCTCGAAAGATTTCTTAGCATTATCCCACGCACCACCTGCGTTACTTTGGAAAATTCCCATAAGTACACCTGTAACGGTAACACCTGCTAATAATCCACCTAAAACCTCAGGGCCGAAAGTGAAACCAATAATTACTGGGGTAATTAATGCAATAGCACCTGGCAACATCATTTCGCGGATAGATGCTTTAGTCGAAATCGCAACGCACTTATCATATTCAGGTTTTGCTTTGTATTCCATAATTCCAGGAATTTCGCGGAACTGGCGACGAACTTCTTGCACCATATCCATCGCTGCCTTACCTACCGCTTGGATACATAATGCCGAGAATACGAAAGGAATCATCCCGCCTACAAATAATCCCGCTAATACTGGTGCTTTGTAAATATCAATTGCCGAAATACCTGCAATACCAACAAAGGCTGCAAATAATGCCAATGAAGTTAAAGCGGCCGAAGCAATTGCAAATCCTTTACCTGTTGCTGCGGTGGTGTTGCCAACTGCATCTAAATTATCGGTACGCTCACGTACTTCTGGAGGTAATTGACTCATCTCTGCGATACCACCTGCGTTATCTGCAATTGGTCCAAAAGCATCAATAGCCAACTGCATTGCAGTAGTTGCCATCATACCTGCTGCTGCAATTGCAACTCCGTATAATCCTGCAAAGTGGTAAGAAGCCATAATTCCGCCAGCCAAAACCAAAATTGGAATTACCGTTGATTTCATTCCAACCGATAAACCTGCAATAATATTTGTTGCATGACCTGTTGATGATTGTTGAATAATAGAATTTACTGGTCCTTTACCCATTGCCGTAAAATATTCAGTAACAATACTCATAATCGTACCTACAACTAAACCAACCATAATGGCGTAAAACACATTCATGCTCGAAAACTCGTAACCACGAATGCTTAATGTTTCTGGCAACATCCACTTCACAATAAAGAAAGATGAAACAGCTGTAATGGCAATGGACGACCAATTACCTAAATTCAAGGCATTTTGAACGCTCGATTTTTCATCCTTTATCGTTACAAACCATGTACCTATAATAGAAAAGATAATACCTAAACCACAAATTACCATTGGTAATAAAATAGGAGACATACCTCCAAATTTATCATCAACCTTTATTTCTTGTCCTAATACCATGGTGGCTAAAATGGTTGCTACATAAGATCCAAATAAATCGGCGCCCATACCTGCAACATCACCCACATTATCACCTACGTTATCGGCAATAGTTGCAGGGTTACGAACATCATCTTCTGGTATTCCAGCTTCTACTTTACCTACTAAATCGGCACCAACATCGGCTGCTTTGGTATAAATACCACCGCCAACACGTGCAAATAATGCTATTGATTCTGCACCTAAAGAGAAGCCTGTTAAAACCTCAATTGCGGTTTTCATTTCTACACTATCTACAGTAACCACGTTAAAGTATTTCATAAATACAATAAACAAACCACCTAATCCTAAAATAGCAAGTCCGGCAACGCCTAAACCCATAACCGTTCCGCCGGTAAAACTTACCTTTAGCGCTTGTTTTAAACTTGTTCTAGCAGCTTGTGTAGTACGAACATTTGCTTTGGTTGCCACATTCATACCAATATATCCTGCAGTTGCAGAAAATACAGCACCTATTAAAAATGCAATAGAAATAATCCAGCTCGAGTGCATTTGTACGCCATTTATTTCGTGGATATTTCCAGAATAGGCCAGCAAAGCAGCGGTAAAAACAGCAAAAATACTAAGTACTTTCCATTCTGCTTTCAAAAACGCCATTGCACCATCGGCAATGTAGCCAGCCAGTTCTTGCATGTTTTTATCACCGGGGTCTTGTTTGCTCACCCAAGCACTTTTAATCGCCATCACAATTATACCTACAAGGCCAAGTGCAGGGATAAAATAAATTAAATTGTTTTGTAAAAAATCCATAGTTAAAAATTGATTTGTCTTATTCGTTCGTTTTTAAATGATTTGGTTATTATTTATCTACACTTTCGTGTAAAATGAGTGTAGCAAGGTAATAAATTATTTGTTCTGTGGATGAAAATTTAATCTTAGCGCATAATATTTTTATCCGTAGGCTAATTTAATCGCAATTATCAATGTTTTTAGTTTGGTTTAACGCTTTTTGCTATCCATATAAGGCTATTTTTTTTACATCTTTTTTAATATATCTTAGGGGCGTAAAACCAAACCAACTAAACTATATATGGAAGAATTGAACAAAGAAACACCTGCCAAAAGAAAATTAGGCCTTTTTGATGCTGCGATGCTGGTAATGGGCTCGATGATTGGAAGCGGTATTTTTATTGTAAGTGCCGATGTGATGCGTAATTTAGGTTCGGGATATTGGTTAATTGTGGTTTGGGTAATTACGGGGATAATGACAGTTGCAGCCGCAATATCGTATGGCGAACTTGCTTCTATCTACCCCAAAGCAGGCGGACAATACACATATCTGAAAGAAATTTTTGGTAAAATGATGGGCTTCCTTTACGGTTGGGGATTATTTGCCGTGATCCAAACAGGCACAATTGCTGCTGTTGCCGTTGCTTTTGGTAAATTTACTTCCTATTTAATACCATCTTTAAACGATGCTGCGCCAATTTTTCAAAGTGGTGGATATAAAATTACTTGGATCCAAATATTAGCTATTGGTGTAATTCTGCTCTTAAGTTATATAAATACAAAAGGCGTTGAAAGTGGTAAATGGATGCAGAATATTTTTACCGGCTCCAAAATTATTGCCCTAATCGGACTTATAATTTTAGGTTTTCTTTTGGTGAAAAACAATTTTTGGTCGGAGAATATGAGTTTCGGATGGAGCGCTTTCAAAAATCTAAAAGCAGATGCAAGCGGAAATTTCCTTAAATCTGGCTGGGAATCCATTTCTGGAATGGCCATTATGGGCGGAATTGCAGCGGCGATGGTGGGTTCGGTATTTTCTAGTGTAGCATGGGAAAACGTTACTTTTGTATCTGGCGAAATTGAAAACCCCAAGAAAAATATCGTTCGTTCTATGGTTTTGGGTACTACCGCAGTAGTAATTTTATACTTATTGGTTAATTTTATATACTTAAACACGTTAAGTAGAGACGGTATTGCCTTTGCAACTAACGATCGTGTTGCGGTTGAAGCCTCCCAACAAATTTTCGGAAACGGTATTGGTACCATTATAATGGCCATACTGGTTATGGTTTCTACTTTCGGTTGCGTTAATGGGCTGGTTTTTGCCGGCGGTAGGGTTTTCCAAACAATGGCTAAAGACGGTATGTTTTTTAAAGCAGCAATTCACAACAACAAAAACGGCGTTCCAGCAAAATCACTTTGGATGCAATGTATTTGGGCTTCTGTTTTATGCTTAAGCGGTCAATACGGAAATCTTTTGGATATGATTTCTTTCGTAATTGTACTCTTTTACATGATTACCGTTTTTGGCGTAATTTATTTGAGATTTAAACAACCAAATTTAGAACGACCTTACAAAACCTGGTTGTACCCAGTTACGCCAATTATTTATTTGGTAATTGGCGCTGCATTTTGCGGTTTGCTCCTCATTTATAAACAACAATATACTTGGCCCGGCCTAATTATCGTATCGCTCGGTATTCCAATTTATTATATCATTAAGAAGAAGGAGCAACAGCTTTAAACCGAGGTTTTTATTAGCATTTATTTGAGAGGAGCAGATTTATTTGCTCCTTTTTGTTTTTAAATTGATTTGGAAACGAAGGGTGCTGTGTCAATCGGTTCCGAAAGCCCCGCCCTTTGCTAAATGCCGAAGAAAAATCGGCATACCGCCGTCGGTCGGGTTTAGTTAACTTGGGGTATTGCAACAAACAGAGGAAGTTAAAACCCATATTACTTAAAAAAATCGATATATGAGATGAAGACCATAACAAGGCTAAATTGTTAAAATTTGACAATTAGCATGTAGCAAATGTCGTCTTCGAGTTATGTCATGATTATTGGTAATTTGATTACGTTGTTAATAACACTCATTAATCATTAAATACATTTTTTTGTATAAACCAACTAGCTTTTTGGTATGATCATATTCTAGACTTAATTGTTTTTTCCGCACTTTATTCTTTTCTTTTTTAATTTTTATTTCATAATCGTCTGCAATTTTCCAATCAATTGTACCAAATAACAACGTTTCGGTTTTACCATTGAAATAAGTTATTTTTTGTAGACCATAGCCTCCAGTTTTATAAGGTAAGGAGATTGAAGTTTTATTTAGTGTTAAGATGCTATCTACAAGCAAAAATAGGGGCGTAACCTTCGAGATTGCAATTTTTTCTATTGGGATATTTTGTAACGAATCTTTATTAAATTTTTTAGATGTTTTAGTTATAATTTTACCGTTTTCTGTTATGGTTTTATAGCCACTACTTGGGTTTATGCCCAAGCCAGCATAAGAGTAGGTTATACTCTTTTGAGCTTGGGCATTTATTGTAAATGCACAACAGAATATTAATATTATTTTAAACACTGTTAGTTAAATTTAATCACTTTATTAGGATTGAGCAATATTTTTCTAAATTCTTGATACCTTGTAGAATTGTTAAAAATTACTTCCTTACCATTAATTATTCCACCCTGAAACTCTTGCGTTAACACCCCATCTAAAATTTTTGGGTCGTCCGTTGGATAACCTAATTTTCCATCATTAAAATTATTGAAACCGTATCGGTTGTATAATTCTCCCTCCGGTACATAATGTGCGCCAGTGGTTAGCGAGTAATACATTGCTCCTTTTTCAAACCACTGTGTGCCTCCGGATTTAGCTTTATCTACGTCAAAATCAGTCCTTGGATACCCTAATACTCCTTTTTCATAGCCCAATTCGCCATATTTTTTATATACAGCTCCAGTTATGTAGTAGGCATCAGGTTTGCCAAATTTGTAATAAATAGAACCTTGTTCAAAATGTTGTACTACACCAGTGTTTTTATTTATATATATTTCATCTGTTTTAGGAAATCCTGTAATTCCATCTGCGCCAATTTTGCTCCATTCTTTTAAAACTATTCCTTTTACTAAATGGGTATTGGTATTTGCGCTCCACACCAATGTTCCACCTTCAAAATCTTGTATTGCGCCCCCAAGTTTTCTGGTGGTAGGTAAATGATCGGTGGTTGGCCAACCAATACTCCTGTTGCTATTGTTTAAAACAATGGAATATTTACCAATATCTCCTTTCGTAAATAGGGCTTTTGCACTTCGAGGGTTGAAAAAAATGCGAGCATCCTGATCATATATTTTTACCCAAATAGGATTATTGGTAACTTTGCTGTTCAGTCTTTCAATCTGGTTACTGCCGGTAAACCTGCAATCAGCTGTTAAATTTTTCGCTCTAACTGCAGCTTCTGCAATTACTATATCGTCAGACGTGCTTACCTTGACAGGTTTGGGTATTTTACTAAGCGTTAATTTAAACCACACCTTGTCTCCATCATTCGAGGTAGAAAAGTTACCTTCAAAGTCCGCAGCTGAGATCCAAGTTTGCCTATTATTAAAATCAGATAGATCTATAGATGTATGGCCAGTGCATCCATGGCAACATTGGTCATCCTTTTCTCCGGGCAAATTATCGTTTCTCATTCTGTTAACGCCAAATTCTGAATCAACTACATTTAAATCGTCATCTGGCGAATCACCGTCATGATCTCTAATCCGCAAGAAAAAGCGTGCAATGATAGTGCCCTGAAAATTGCTTTTTAACGTAATTGTATTCGCAGTCATGTTTGGTTGCTTGTAATCTGTTTTCCCCCATAAGCAGGTAATAAATCTGCCATTAGTTGTTTTTACAGGCTTATAATTTGCCCCTCCAGTCACTTCATAAAAAGCAACTGCAAAATCACCATAAGGTTGGGTGTTCGCAGCCAGAACCGTATTATCAAATGAGACTAAATAAGTATCTTCAAACTGTGCTTTGGCATTTTCTACTATAAAAAATGCTAAAATTATGATTAATATTTTTTTCATTTTTTTAAGGTTTAGATCATTCTTATAAAACCTTCCTCAAAATCCGCAATGTAGTGCACCCCAACAGGAATTTTTTCGAATTTTCCATCAGTTATTTTGAAAGCTCCGAGCGCCTTTCCATCCCCTTTTAGATAGTTGGTAATGTAACCTTCGCAGGTAAATGTACCACTGATTTTATTTTGATTGTTTACACTAACAGTGAGAAAGCCAGACTTTATATTTAACAGTTTGTGATTTTCTACAGCTAAATACCCTGTAATTTTTAATGGTTTATTAAATATTAAATCCTTTTCCGTTGTAATATTTGCGCCATCATTAAAATCATCTGCATAGCCACCATAAATAGAAGCGTTAATACTCAGTTCGTGATGTTTTTGCTTTTTGTTTTTTTTATTTGGTAGTAAATAATCCGCGTACGCGTAAAATTTATACAAATGCTTATTGTAGGTAAAGGTGAATGCTAGTGGGGTATTATTATTTACGATTTTATAATTAAAAGTGATGGGTGTATCTATAATTGTTTTAGGTAGATCCTTCCTTGTTTTTACAGAATCAATTACAGCTTTGCTAGCAACCACTTTATTATTTTCAGATAAATTTTTACCTGTTTTTCCCTTACATGCCATCAGGAAGAAAAGCGATAGTATTATTATTGCGATGTGTCTCATAAATGATTATTTTACAAAAATTCCCTTAACCATGCTACTTCCAAGAGGTGGGTTTTGAGTTAATTGTACACGAACACCATTTTTAAAGTAGCTCGCAGTCGAGTTTCTATCTCCACCGAGATAAACATCAGATCCTAGAACGAAAATGCATTGCGCAGAACTACTAGCATTCGCTTCAACAATTGGCGTGGCAACACCATTTTTCCAAATATTTGCATTTGGAAAGCTACCTGCAACATAAACGTCTTGACCATTTACAAAAACTGAGGATGCTTCCACTCCCCCAGAGCTACCATCGCTCAAAGTAATTGCTGTTCCATTCTTCCAAACTACAGCCTTACTATAGGTAGTTACATTATTAACAATTTTGCCAGCTATTGTGCCCGAGACATAAACGTCATTGCCTGATACAAAAACTCCAGTTGCTCCAGCGTCTGTGCCATCACTTAATTTAGTTTTCACCCCATTTTTCCAGAGAACTGAAGTCTTGATGAGTTGGCTATCTGTTGTTCTGCCACATACATAAACGTCTGTTCCATTTACGAAGATTCCAGAAGCGTTCGAGTTATTAATATCGTCAAGTATGATCAATGCGCCATTTTTCCACATACATGCATTACTTATTCCTCCAGAGATGGTAGTAGTTACACCTCCTGCGGCATAAACGTCAGCCCCAACTACGTAAATTGCATTTACATATCCTGAGAAACCCTTGTCAGGCAAATTTATTGCGACACCATTTTTCCAAATTCTGGCTTTTAAATTATCATTTCCACCAACATAAACGTCGTTCCCTAAAACGAAAACGCTTGTTGCAGTAGCAATAGCGCTGCCATCTGTAAGCTGGGTAAATGCGCCGTTCTTCCACAATGATGCAACTTGGCGAGTGGCAGACGCTGGTTGCGTGTAACCCACGGCGTATACATCATTTGTTGTGGCCGGTGGTGATACAACCACAGGAGGAGGTGTTACCTCTGATGTGGGAGAATTTTTTTTACAAGCACTTGTAATAGCAATTGCTGCAATGGCTATTATAAATTTTATTTTAGTCATAAGGTTTTAATTGATTTAATACATATAAAGTTAATGGCCTAAACATTGCAAAGTCAGGCCAAATAGACGAATGACCATTTAAATAGATGAATGAGAATTTCTTAAATTGAATAGGCGATTCTATTCTAGTTCTTGTATCACTAATAATTGTAATTGCTGTATTTAGTGTTTGGGTGTCTTGCTGGGTAGAACTATTGCAGGTGTTTCATTTTTATTACTCTTTTCGTTTGTTTGACAAGCAATGCACAGGCACATTATAGCAAATACAAAAAATCTAGTTGCATTTATATTTTGGTAAGTTTTCATTATCAGTTATTTTTAATTTTATATTGGCTTTGTCTGCTCTTCCCACGTAACTTTTCGAAATTGCCGATGGGTTTTTGTGAGCGTTTCTTATTTTATGTTCCCCTTGAGATTATTTCCCCGCCCTGTTTTGTAACACGTTATGTAAAATCAACTGGCTTAAATAACTCAACGTCTCAAACTATTTCCTATCGGGGGTATATAATCTCTCTTTCGAGAATAGCCAAAATCAATAGGTTTTATAAAACAGCTAATTGTTTATCGGTTGACAGGGACCCTTTTGATAAAGGAAATGTATTGTCGAAAGTTAACTTTTCAACTATATAATCGACCATTGGCTTTATAACTGTGCAAGAAATATTTCCATTTACATCCCAATATAATTTTTCTGTGGTGGATTCTGCCATCCTAAAGCCACTACAATGGCCGTAATACATACAATCATTGCAAACTGAGCCAGTAATTAAATTTGCTCTTTCAATAGCTCGCTTTCTAGCGGATGACGAAAGTAATGCAGAAAATGGGGTGGTGAAAATATTGCCATATGCAAACAGGTCATTATATGCGTCAGCTTCGCAGAATACTTGCCCATTAGTATTTATTATAAAAAGAGAATCGTCTGTTTCTTTGCTAAATTTATGTAGTGTTTCATTGGAATTTAAAAAAGAGATGGCGATATCCATATATTCATTAATGGGTTCAAATTTTATGGCGCTTTCTGATTGAATCCATTGATCGAAAAGATCTTTTAAAATTTTTACAAGTTTGACTGCGGTAAGTAAGTTGTCGTCGTGCTGACCTTCATAACCCGTAAGGTCTATAGGCAGTAAGCGCCAAGTAGTATTACATTTGTCGAAAAATGCGAACATCTCTTTGTAGAACGGGGCAGTTTTACCGCTAAGAACTGATATTACACTTACAAAAATATTTTCTTTTGCCAAAATATCCATGTTAGCGAGTGTACGGTGATCCATGCTCTTTCCCGATTGGTTTACCCGCTCTTCCCCGAAAAGGTCAATTGAAACGCCCACCCCAGAAATTACATCATCTTTAATGAGTTGTACATGTTCAGGCTTTAGATTAATCAAATTAGTTTGAACTACGTTTTGAAAAAGTATGCCTGCCTGACCGAAAATTCTTTGTTGCATTTCAAAAATACTGCGATAATAACTGGCACTCAGTAAGAATGGTTCACCACCGTGGAAGACAAATTCTACTTTCGAAATACTATGTTCTACCACAGAAGGCAAAATATTCTGAAACATTTTTTCTATATCTGTAAGTTCTATTTTTCTTTTGTCACCCAGATACGGGTATTCATAACAGTATTTACAACGTAAGTTGCATAATTTAGTAAGTTTAATAACTAGCTGAATACTTTTAGGTTTCCACATATACATGATGTTTTCGAAAGAAATACTGCCATAGTATTGCGACTATGGCGGTATTTTTTAAGGCTTAATTTTAAGTTTTGAATTAATTTTTCTTAATTCAGTCGCATTAAAGGTGTAATTTCCTCCAGTTACTTTTATCTCGTCTGAGCTCCCCTTTAGAGTCCATTTTTTGAAATCATCAGCTTTAGCGAAATCTCCTGACTTCTCTGCAAAACTTGTAGGAATCATGGCACCTTTCGCACCCGAAGCCCTTAGTTTGTCCATTATTACACGCATTGCCGCAGGGCTGATATTCTTAATGTGTGTTGTATCGGACAAGGGCGATGAGCAAGTGTTCGCCGCTTGTGCTGCTGAAGACAGTGCTAAAGCTACTACAGTCGCAGCTAAAGTGTTTTTTACGGTTTTTTGCATTTTTTTTAAGTTTAAATTGTGAAAAAGAAGAGTTGAATAATTATTTCCGATTATTGATTAAAATTTGTTTTTCTAATTTTCTCGGTTGATGTTTTTTTAATGTTGGTTTTTATTTTTGACAAGTTTTTATTGAGAGCTTAATATTCATACTATAATCTTTGATGTCGATTTTTTGTGCGATAAATTTAATTTGCTGATTTATTTTTTAACATTAATAAACTACCAGCAAAAGTTGTAGCCGCGCCTACAACTTTTATAATTAACACCCAAGATAGTTGGGCTATCGTAAAAATCTATTAATCAGTGGGTTTAATAGATGGTTTTATGCCATCAGGTTTCATCTTTTCGAATCTAGCCCTCTCTAATGAACCGCGTTCAAAATCTTGTTTATATTTATCGTCTTCTTTTCTTTCCGCTCCAAGAGGCCAGCCGAATGTACTTCTTGGGCCACCTGCGGCTAAATATTGATCTAAAATTTTGCCTTTTATAATTATTGCAGGTCGGCCTCCATCCCATTTATAATATATAATACCACCTTCAAACACTTGATATACGCCGATTTTTTTACCAGTGTTTCCAATACGATTAGCAAAAATTTCTATTTCATCTGTTTTAGGATAACCTAACTCACCGTTTTCAGATTTTGCTGCCTCAAACGTAGATTTTACAGATCCTTTAACCACATGTGCCCCAGTAGTGGCTTTGTAATAAATAGAACCATTTTGAAAAAATGCAAATTGGCCATTGTCTTTTATGGGTGCAACACTGCTTACAGGCCAACCCATGTCACCGTGTTCTCGATTGTAGGTACCCCACTTTTCTAAAATTGGTCCCCAAATAGCAGTACGGTGATCCCGACCTTGTTTTGTAGAGCTATAACAAAACGCATCATTTAGTGTAGCTCCACAGCAATAACCATTGCCAAAATTAGGGTTAGAATTGCTACTTGCGAATGCCATACCTTTGAGTTTGCCAATGTTTTGGGCTACATATTTATCTTCTTTTAACAGGGTTGTAAACGCTTGCATTGCATGGATAGCATCAGGGTCTATTTCTCCAGGAAGAAATTCGCCGATTTTTTTAACGATCATTGACGATGTTATATCATTAAAACTGTTAAGGCAATCGCTACTTTCTGTTAGTGTTAAGGAACGACCTTTAAAATTTTCATTTTCAAATAATTCTATGCTGTATCCCGGTGTTACACCAACTGCAGATATAGCGTCGTTGGGTATATTTTTAAAGTTTGCATACAATCCTGGTTTTATATACCAATTTTTACTAAAATCGTAACCACAATTTTCATATACTTGTGCGCCTTCTTTAAGTGGGGTAAGGGTGTTAGTGCCTGTAAAATTATACTCTAATACACGAGATTGCTCCCAGTTTTTATTTACACGTAATGAGAAAGGTTCACGTGCTTGGGATTTTGTAATGTCACGCCCGGAAACGGGTGAATGAAAATAGATGTACCCACAATCTTGTGAAGATAATCCATCTGCCCAAATGTGAAATTCAATATCTATCCCGTGAAATGGGGTTACACTTCCATTAAAAACAAATTGAGCTCCAACTGGTACAGCCATTGACTCACCTATGGGCTTGCCTGGATGCTGAAAAATGCCAGTGTATCCGCCCAACGAATTTATGTAAATAGTAGTCTTAGAGTTATTGGTGATTACAATTTTCCAATCTCCAGCATAGCTTTTAAGCTGATGAAGAAATAGCACAGTAAATAATGCTACAATTAGTTTTAAATTTTTCATGGTTTAAATTTTATTGTTTAAAATACTGCTTTAGAATCTGGGAGGGTACTTCCAATTTTTAGATTTGGTCGGTAAATCTTCGCTATGCTTTTAGTGTGATCTAAAGCTGTTGTTACTTTTGAATTTTGGGTATTGCCTGATCTACTGATATACCTATACTGTATCAATTTACACGCATTTTTACACCCGAATATTCTGTATCAGTTATTATGGCTGCAACATTATTCTTTTAATTTTTGTAGAGAGTACCTCCTGCGAATACTTGTGTCACAGAAAATTTGCTAACCCTTTTTTCTTCAGTTATAGGAAACCCGTATTTACCTTTATAGCCCCCATTCTTTATGTATTGGTTAAGTATCTCTCCTTTTACTTTAAAAGCAGGCAGACCACCTTCCCATTTATAGTATATATTTCCGCCTTCATATTCTTGGTATACCCCCTGCTTTTTTTGCGGTCCAAAAGCGGTATTTTCAAAAAGTTCAATTTCATCTGTTTTAGGGTAACCAAGCACACCGTTTTCAGAGCCAGCCTTTATAAAGGCATCTCTAATAGTTCCCCACACCACATGTGCACCGGTAGTTGCTTTATAATAGATGCCGCCATTTTGGAAAAATGCAAATACACCATTGTCTTTTATAGGTGCAACGCTATTTACAGGCCAGTCCATATTGCCATGCTCACGATTGTGGGTACCCCATTTGTCTAGAATTGGCCCCCATATTGCTGTTCGGTTGTCTGCTCCTTGCTTTAATGAGTTGTAGAAGAAAGCGTTGTTTTTAGTGCCCCCGCATGCGTATCCATTACCAAAATCGGGGTTTTTATTTGTGGTATAAAATGGTGAGCCATTAAGACGCCCTGCATTTTGTGCAACATATGGGCTTTCTTGTATTAATGTAGTAAAGGCTTGACCTGCGTGTATTGCCTCTTTTGACAGTCCTGCGGACGGTGCGTTATTTTTGGGCACTATTTGTCTAATAATTAATGAAGAGATTTGATCATTGCAACTGTAATCGTTTAAACAGGCGTGATTTCTATTAAAAACAAAATCCATACCATCATATCCCGCATCTACATAAAGCGTTACTTCATAACCAGGTTCAATTTTAATAGATGATATAACGTCGTTCCAGTTGAAATTTCCAAGATTTTCATAAAAACCAACCGGTAATTTTAATGATAAGCCTTCATATCCACAATCTTTATAAATTGTTACCTGTGCATCACTTGATGTTGCTAATGCAATCAATGCAGAAGTTATTATCACTTTCAAGTTTTTCATATGTTTTTAATTATTTCATACTAACAACCATAAAAATGCGGGTTTTACTAGCATGATTTTTAGGCCAATAGACAAACGACAGCTTAAATAGACGAATGAAAATCATTTGAATTAGGATTGTGAGTGATCTTGTATTAGTAATATAATTTTAAGTCTGTTTAACTGAAATTTTACCCTAATTTCGGTGCAATTCAAACAACGTATATATATGGTAAAATAAGTTTCGATCTATTATAAAACTCTTCTCTACGTTGGCATCCATCCGTAAAAAATAAAGTTTGAGCGTTGATAAATTCCTGTAGATAGGATTTTCATTTAAAGAACGATCACCTGCAAATAGAAAGTCCCTAAATATTTCTTTCATAAAATTTATTTATTGTTTTACAAATAGAGATCTATCATGTGGCTTGTTTAAATCGATAATTGCTTTCCCTTTTTTGAATTTTAAGTATGGATCAGTTTCCATTACAAACTGCTTGGCAGAATGTGCATTGCCTATAGACCAGATGGTTACTTTTTGGGTGATTAATTCTGTTACCCAAACAATATGTTCATCTTTTTCGGGTGTAGTAGCCCATTGCCAGAGCATATTGCACAATTTCATACTTGCGGGCATGCCAGGCATGCCGAGACATAAAGTTCCGTCAGCTTTAAATTCGACTATTAAACCATTTGCGCCTTCGCTTTTTTCTTTGCCATCTCTAATACCATTGTTGTTCTTATCTGTCCAAGTATCTTTTGCCAACCATTTTCCAATTAACCATTTTGCACCAGCTGTAGGTTTTTTAGGCTTTAGGAAAGGATCCTTTCCCAAGGTGTTCATTTGTATAATCTCATTAAGGCGCTCATCTATATTAGTATGGTCGTATGTTTTTTGCGCTTTCAGGTTCGTGAAGTGAACTAGAAGAGTAACGAGAATAAATAATTTTTTCATAATTTTATATTTTAAGTTTTTAGCTAAAGGTTTTGTGAAATTCCTCAAACATGAGTGGCACCATGATCCAAAAAAACAATTTTGGATTTGTATAAGCACTCGGTTGGCTTTTCGATTTACTATTGTTTTATAATCGCTTTATTTAGTTTGATTATTTTGTTAAGGTTAAACTTATTAAAGTTGTAAGCTCTGTTTCCTTTAAATATCAACGCATTTTTATTGTTCCAGTCTGTTGGGTTCGTAACCATCTGTTGTTTTTCTTTGTTGGCATTTGCCACATTGTTATTTGCCTGATTTTGAGCGCTTCGATCACACGCATAACTGGCGATGATTGAGAAATTATTTGTAGAGATCTCATTTAGTCTGGCAATAAAATTTGGATAAACTAGTGGAGATACCTGGCAGGGTCTTAAATCTTTCACACTTGTGTAGGTTGGATCTTCAAACAAAAAATTACTCTTAAGATTAAAAATAGGAGTGAGCGGTATTCCGTCTGGTAAATTTGTAATCTCAATTTTCAAATTCAAGCTCCCGTCCGCTGAATTGGGTAGTTGATAAAATTTTGTGTTGCCGACATCGATGGAATTTAAAAACCTTCCCTTGGCATCTTTATAAGTATCACTTGAGGTACTAATTTCCTCAAATACAGAAGGGGCAACTACCGAAACATTAAAAGCTTGCGAAAAGCTAATGTCAGCAGGTAATTTTACCTCTTTGGGATTTAACGTTACATATTTTATAATGGAATTATTGCCAGAGTTGGGTAATGGAGTTGTTTTTGTAATTACGTCGGGGCCACCAGAAATTGTAAGATTTAGCCTATTCTGGTGGTAATCATCATTCTCTGCATAGTCCCCCGTTATAATGTATGGTGCTTCGACAAAATATCTAAAAGTATTGTCCCCCACATATGGAACATCGTAACTTACATATCCCTTATAAATTTTTCCATTAGAATCTATACATTCAAAATTTAGCTGACCTGCAACACCGCAAGGCCCCCCCATATATGTGCCAAGTATTTGGGCAAATCCTCGTACCTTTCCCTCCACTATAGCCAACGAGTTCAATCCATATGTGGTTAAATTAAAAACTCCGTTATTGCAAAAGAAACAATCGTTACAACTTTTGTTTATAGCTTCTTTAATAACAAACTTTACTCTTGTATTAATTTTAGCCGTAACGGTTAGATTAACGCCCGCGTAACAAAAACTGCTCAACATCACCAGCAACGCTATTATTAAATTCGTTCTTTTCATCCCAATATTTTAAAAATTGTCATTTATTCGCCTATCGGCTTTACAAAGTTTTATTCAGTTTAATTTTGTTAATTTTTAAGGTGTTGAATTTTGAAATTTTGCTATCCTTAAAAATTATGGCATTTTTATTTCTCCAATCTGTAGGGTTTGTAACCATCTGTTGTTTTTCCTTATTAGCATTTGCCACATTGCTACTGGCCTGATTTTGTACATCTTTGTCGCATCTGTAAGCTGTGTTTACGTTGTATTTATTCTCCATTATTTGTTCTAAATTTACTACAAAGGTTGGGTACACCACCGGGTTTATGGAGCATGGTTTCAGATCTTGCGGTCTAGTTTTTGTAGGATCTTCAAATCTTACTTTACTATTTAAATTAAAGGTTGGTGTCAGCGGTATATCTTCTGGTAAGTTGGTAATTTCCAACCTAATATTTAGGAGTCCGTCGCTCGCTGTAGGCAATTGATAATAGTTAATTTTCCCAACTTCAATAGCATTTAAAAACCTGCCTGAGTTGCCCTTGTAGGGTTCTGTGTAGCCTTCTACTACTTGGAATATTGATGGCGCAAGAACTGCTACATCGAAAATATCTAATAAACCAACCCCATTCGGTATATTAACCTTAGTAGGGTCTATCGAAATGTACTTAACTATGGAATTATTGCCGACTTGGGGGAGGATTATGGTATTAATTACTTCTCCAGGACCTCCTTCTAAATTGAACGATAATGATATGTGATGATTTAAGGTATAATCTGTTTTTTGTAAGTATAGCCTAAATGGAGCGTCAATGGTGTATGTGTACTTATTTTCGCCTATGTAAGGAACACTATAATCAATTCTTCCTTTGTAAATTTTTCCATTTATAAAACATTCGAAATTGAGATAGCCAGAAACACCACACGGACCTTCATAATGATTTCTTACTGGAAAATTTTCAAAGTGAGGTCTTAAAAAGTCACCCATCTCATTTAAACCTCTTTCAAATTTTTCATCGTGGCAGAGAATGCAATCCGAACAATTTCCATTTATGTTCTCCGTAACCTTAAATTTGTATTTCGAATTATTGGTTATCCAAATGTCTACGCCCTTAGTGCCAGCAAAAAGGTGATTTGTAAATAAGGATAGTATTAAAATGACTAGTGTTTTTTTCATTATTTCTATATTTAACTTAATTTTTTTAGTTGAGTATCGAAGTGTTATACGAATAGTTTTGCGGGTTATTAATCAATAAAATGCGATATGCACATCATCTAAAATATTTTATTGTTATTTATCATTTGTAGACCGAGCTTTTACGAAAGAGATCCGCACCCTACCACCATTTGCATTAAATTCTATACAATATTTGTTTTCCCAACGGCCAGTAATGTTTGGCACATTATAAGTTGTTACCTTTGTAATGGTTTCTGCAATATCACCGTTAGATTTGAGTATAAAATTAACATTGTCATTTTTTTGAGAAAATGTTAAATTAAAACTGCTGTAATAAATATTAGGCTTTCTAATTCCATTTACAGTTTTATCCGATAGCTCACTGCCAATAAAAATGTCGTTTGTTTTAATCTGGATTGAATTGCCAACATTAGTTAATGTAGTAAAACCGATATTAGATATGGTTCCTTTTTTGATAAGGTATGGAACATTAGTATGCATTGTGGTATAATGGTAATCATCTAAATATTCTATAGTACATGCAGTACGTTTGTTAAATTCAGTTACCAAATTTTTGTACCCGTCTGGTATAGATGCTGATGGTGCATCTTTATGTTTTGGTTTACCAGGTTGAGCATTTGAAGTTTGAAATGCCACAATGATTAAAAAAAATAAGATTGAGTTGATTTTCATGATGGAATATTAAATTTTTATGAGGAAGCTGAATTCTTGTCGCACAAAGCACGTATTCAGTATTGCCCAATTTGTAGTGCAAAATTGATATTTGTTAACTAAGGAAATTGTATCAATAGATAATCGACTGTTTAAATAGATGAGTGACCGAGTTTGAATTCGAATTGTGAAATTATTTTGAAAAGCATCAGTTCAAATTATATTTTTTGGCACTTTTAAATACTTTTTTATGCAGTTATTTAAAAAGCTCGCCTTACCTTTGTCATCGCCTTTTGCCTCATCAACTATTAAATTCTGCCACCTTTTGCCATTTTGTTTGACCAACATTTCCATCGTTTCGTAATTGTTCTCAGGTTGCTGAGGGGTTACGTTAATCTTTCCCCAAATTCCGTTTCGTTTATTTAAACCGATAATAAATTTCCAATCTTTCTCGTTTTTAAACTTAAAGTATAGCGGTCGAACAACAGATAAGCGTTCTGCGTTGGCTAAGTTCTGGGTTGTTTTTGGGCGTTAGCAATAAAGAAATTACTGCAGATGAACAATATTGGTATTTTTGTTAAAATTTGCATCGGCTACCATTTATTTAGATTTTTGGGATGTGATATATTAATACAAGAAATATTAGCGTTTAAAAATAGAGAACAAAATTAAATCAATCGATTTTTTAAGCTATTGATGTTGATTGAAGTTAGAGTTAAGTATAGAATTTACTTAACCCTAACTAAATTTATAATTAAATGATCATCACTTTATAAGGGCAATTTATCTCCCCCATTTGAGAGTTTCAAATCTTTTTGTTTTTTGCTTGGAACCATCATTTTATAAAGCACGCCACTGTTTATTAACTTTGCTATTTTATTTGGCCCAGCATTACTTATGTACATTGTTGTGCCATTTGTAGCTAAGCCGTAAGGTGTGTCAAGATTACTTTGGGCACCATAAATTGTTGGGGATAATGAAAAAGACGTGCCATTATTGAATAAGTGTTTTATCACATTTCCATTCGAACTGTTTAAAACTGTAACATAAGCACCACCTATACCAAAACATAAATCTAATGGACTTCCGTTAATTGCCACCGGCTCCCCAACTTGTTTGTAGTTCATATCGTAAAAATTCACAAAACCATTCCAAAATGAAACAGCAATGTATTTTCCATCCGTTGTTACTGCTTTTGGATTATTAAACCGCTGATCTTTAGGGATAACTACACCGTCTTTTCCATCAATATTTGTGATATCAATTTTCCAGATTTGATTATTATCATCATCAGCGAGTAAAACATGAGTATTATCAATCGCTATAACGCCTCTAGGATTATTGAAGCCTAAATTTATAAACCTATACTTATTAAATAATTGCCTTTTATAAACACCGTTAACCATTTTATAAACCACTAAACCCGTTTCATTGCCAGATGTTTCAGTAACAACTAACGTTTCATCCGGCATAAAAGTTAAAGATTCTGGATTATACAACTCCGTTTCCTCATTTCCATTTTCATCAACCAATTTTATCTTAATCGATGAATTTTTTTCAAAATCTGAAATACTGTTCCAGACATAAACACTTGCTTTTTGGTTTTTGTTATAAAATGATAGTGCAACTTTCCCGAGCCAACTTATTGCTATTCCACATGGATTTTTTTCGTATTTTGCATCTACAGCCATATTAGCAACTTTTACGTACGGGCTCAATACATGCTGTTTTGGTTCTCCTATTGGTCTAAGTTGTCCAAAACTTTTTGCTGAGAGAATAGTAAGAAATGCGATTGCGATTATAAGGTTTATTTTTTTCATGGTTTGAGTTTTAACTTTTTGTAATTTTTAAATAGATTCATAATTTAATAATAAACTAATGTCAGCTTTAAAGACTTGGCACTAAACAGTTAATAGACCAACTGCATTTAAAATAGACGAATGAAAAATTATTGATACATTTTACTACATTTACTACATAATTCTTACTGCTATTTCTAAAGATTTCTTAGAAACCCTGTTGTGGTAGGCAGATCAAAATTAGTATGTTACTCAAATGAAGACTTATAATTGTATTATTCTTGATGATGATGAAATAGATCAGCTGATGACTACTTCTTTTATTAAGAGAATACCTTCAATTAATATTGTTGCTGTTTGCTGTAGCGCCGATGAAGCTTTTAAAATACTGGATGATAATCACATAGATATTCTTTTTTTAGATATTGATATGCCAGATACCAACGGTCTTGAGTTTAGGAAACGGGCAATGCAAATTCCAGTATGCATATACATTTCGGCGCATTCTGAATTTGCGGTAGAAAGTTTTGAACTAGATACTTTAGATTTTTTGGTTAAACCCTTAAAATTTGATCGTTTTGAGAGGGCAATAACGCGAATTAATGATTATTTTGAAATGAAGGAAAAGGTAGCGCTTTTTGAATCGGAAATAGGAGGAGATACTATTTTTATTAAAGATGGTCATCACCAAACTAAAATCAAATTACACGAAATTTTATATCTGGAAGCACTAAAAGATTACACTAAAATTGTAACAGAAAATAAAAAGCATTGCGTTTTAACTAGTTTGGGTAATCTTTTGAAAGAAGAAAGTTTTAAAAATTTTATTCGCATTCATCGCAGTTATGCTACACAAAAAATGTTCGTAGATACGATCCAATCATTTGATGTAATACTGAAAAATAAAACTGCATTACCCATTGGCAGAAGTTTTAAAGATAATTTAAAAGCTTTCATTTTATGAACAAATGGAATTATTTATTTGTTACCATCTTAACTTTTTATTCATCGAATCTCTTGGCGCAGCAAATAAGCAAAAGCGATGAACTCATTTCTAAATTAAATAAGAATATAATTGCTGATACAACGCGTGTAAAATTATTAGGTCAAATTTCAACATCATATATAGGAACCAACCCAACGAAAATGCTTTCCTATGCCAAGGAAGCCATCGCATTAGCCACCAAACTAAAATATAAAAAAGGGATAGCTGAAAATTTACGTTTTCAAGGTATTGCATATTATTCTGTTGGAAATTTCAAATCTGCAGAGAGCTCTTTCTCTTCGGCATTAAAAATTCACGAAGAATTAAAAAATGTTAAAGGAATAATCGCATGCTTATCCAATTTGGGAACGGTGAACACTGTTCAAAATAATTACCCAACTGCACTAATGTATTATCAAAAATCTGTGCGACTTGGCGAATCGATTAAAGATGAAATGACGCTCGGTATAACTTTTGGCAATATGGGCGTAATTTACAGTGAGTTAAAGAATTATGACTTGGCTTTACAGTACTTCCAAAAGGGACTTGCCCTACATACCAAAATCAACTACGTTGCCGGTATTGCATCTGGACTAGATAATTTAGGTAATATTTATTTTTACAAAAAGGATTATAAAACTTCCATTTCAAAATATCAAGAGGCATTGGAGGAAAACATACAGATGGGCAATAAAATGGGTATGGCGAGAGAGTACGGGAATATTGCCAATGTATATACTGAACTGGGGAATTACAAAGAAGCGCTTGCAAATGCTAATAAAGCATTAAATCTTAATGAAGAAATTAAAAATAGAAAAGGTATAGCTGCTATTTCTCAAACTATAGGCAACGCTTTAAATTTGTCTGGAAAATATAATGAAGCTTTGTTGTACAGTACAAAAGCAAATAATTTATCTAAAGAAATAAACATTAGGGATGTACAAAAAGAGAGCTCCGAAAGTTTAAGCCAAATTTACGAAAAAATTGGTCAGCCAGACAGTGCCCTAAAATACTACAGAAGTTTTGTAGCGCTTAAAGATCTTGTGGATAATGATGTTACCAAAAAGCAAATTTCTCGGTTAGAAGTTCAATATGAATTTGATAAAAAAGAGGAAAGTTATAAAAGTGCGCAACTATTGTCTACCGAAAAATTGGGCCAGCAACAGTTAATGTTAACCTTAAACCAGTATAAGTTGGCCCAAAGTAATAAAGAGAAAGATTTGGGAATACTGAGACTTCAAAAGTCTCAAGCTCAATTAAAAAATGAACAGTTAGAAAAAATTGCCAAACAAAAACAACTCATCCTTTCCGAAAAGGAAAATGAAATCACCAAGCTTTCATTGCAGGCAACGCAAAGGGAGAAATGGTATTATATTGTCGGGTTGACATTGCTGTTGATTATTGGATTTTTACTTTATTTACAAGGTAGAACAACCAAGAAATTAAATTCACAATTACTTGTATTCAATGATGAATTGGATCGGGCAAATAAAGTTAAAACACGTTTTTTTAGCATTTTAAACCACGACTTACGAAGTCCTGTAAGTAATTTGGTTCATTTTTTGCATCTCCAAAAAGAAGCGCCAGAAATGCTCAGCGAGTCCGATAAAATACGCTTGGAAAACAAAACGTTGAATGCGACGGAAAATCTTCTGCAAAGTATGGAAGATTTACTGATTTGGAGCAAAGGGCAAATGGAACATTTTGAACCCAAAATCCAGTTAATTGGTGTTTCAAATTTATTCGACGATACGAATAGACACTTTTCCAGTCAGGAGCATACTTCAATTCAATTTAATAATCCAGAAAATTTGACTTTGAATACCGATGAAGATTACCTTAAAACCATTATCAGGAATTTAACAGGAAATGCTATAAAAGCACTTTCAAAAACGCCTAATGCCGAAATTATTTGGAGTGCATATAGTAAAGATGGGCAGAAATTTCTTTCCATTACGGATAACGGCCCCGGTGCAACAGACGAAAATTTTAAGGCTTTGTATGATGATAGAGAAGTTGTAGGTATTAAAACAGGATTGGGTTTACATCTGATTAGGGATTTGGCGATTGCGATTAATTGCAAAATCACACTTAATAGCCAAGTGGGGCGAACAACTTTTATATTAGCATTCTAATTATTTGGGCTAAGACTAGTAATGAAAATAACGCTATTTCGAAATTTTTTATTGCCTTCTCACTTTCTCCGAACTCAATTTAAAATGCATTAAATCTGCAATGTATTTGGGCCTCTGTTTTATGCTTAAGCGGTCAATACGGAAATCTTCTGGATATGATTTCTTTCGTAATTGTACTTTTTTACATGATTACGGTATTTGGCGTAATTTATTTGAGATTTAAACAACCAAATTTAGAACGACCTTACAAAACTTGGTTGTACCCAGTTACACCAATTATTTATTTGGTAATTGGCGCTGCATTTTGCGGTTTGCTGCTTATTTATAAACAACAATACACTTGGCTCGGCCTAATTATCGTATCGCTCGGTATTCCAATTTATTATATCATTAAGAAGAAGGAGCGACAGGTTTAAACCGAGGTTTTTATTAGAATTTATTTGAGAGTAGCAGATTTATTTGCTCCTTTTTGTTTTTAAATTGATTTGGAAACGAAGGGTCCTGTGTCAATCGGTTCCGAAAGCCCCGCCCTTTGCTAAATGCCGAAGAAAAATCGGCATACCGCTGTCGGTCGGGTTTAGTTAACTTGGGGTATTGCAATAAATTGAGGTAGAGTTGAATATTTCCTTTAAATTTACTAACTGTGAAAAATTAGCAATCTTTAGAAACCAAATATTATATGAAAATACAGCAAAACTAGCATTTGATATGCTCGAAAATGAATTGGAAGTGATGTCATTTAATGAAGCATTCGGGATTATTGGAGAGCATTGACCCAACAAAAAATGATTGTCTTTATAAAGCGTTAGCTACTTATTTTGGTACTAACGGTGCTCAAGGATTTTTTAATATAATTGGAAATAGCATTTAATCATCAGAATCCGTAGTATTTGTTGGGGGCGTTATTGAGGTTTCAAATATTTATGCTTCCTTAAGTGATAAGCAACCTTATGTTACTAAAGGAAAAAGTATTCAAAACAATCTTATTTCAAAAAACAATTTTAATAGTGGTAGCACGAAGGCTATAGCAATATTTAACGTCTCGGGTGGTTCTCATGCAGTTAATGCTAATAGCGTGAGGTTTGAAGATGGAGATTACGACGTTCATTATGAAGACAATTCCACGAATTTAATGGCATTAAACGGTAAAGCAGATGCAAGCAGTTTATGTAGCGTGCAACGGGTAAATTGGCGAGATTTGCACAACTGCTAAGCATACCTAATTTAAATAATTTGCTATTTATAAAACAGTTAAAATTTCTTAATATTGGGGTATGACCATTCAAGCCTATATTAATACACTCAATCAAAGATATCAAACAGGAATTAGTAGAGAACACACATACAGAGGAGATTTACAATCGTTATTGATGGCGATTTTGCCAGATATTTTGGTAACAAACGAACCTGCAAGGGTAGCTTGTGGCGCGCCAGATTATGTGTTAACCAGAAAAGATATTCCAGTTGGCTACATCGAAGCAAAAGATATTGGTGTTGATTTAAAAAGTAAAACTTTAAAAGAACAATTTGATCGGTATAGAGCAGGTTTAAGCAATCTGATTTTTACAGATTATATGGACTTTCATTTTTATAAAGATGGCGTTTTTATTACATCAATTGCCATTGCACAATTGCAATTTCTCTCAACAGGCGGGGTGGCCGAAGGGCGGGGTGGACAAATTATTGGCATGCCTGAAAATTACGGAACTTTCGAAAATCTAATTAAAAACTTTGCACTTACCATTTCGCAAACCATAAAAAGCCCAACAAAATTGGCCGAAATGATGGCTGGTAAAGCAAAGCTGATGGCTGATGTGATTGAAAAATCGTTAAACCATGATGACGAATTAGAAAATTTAACCGCTTTAAAAAAGCAAATGCTTTCTTTTAAGCAAATGCTGATTCATGATATTACAAACGCTGCATTTGCGGATATATATTCGCAAACCATTGCTTACGGCATGTTCGCAGCGCGATACCATGACCCAACTTTGCCAACTTTTAGCCGACAGGAAGCTTCTGAACTTATCCCAAAAAGCAATCCATTTTTAAGAAAACTATTTCATGAAGTTGCAGGCCCCGATTTGGACCATCGTTTGGTTTGGATGGTTGATGAATTGGTTAATATTTTTTTAGCAACCGATGTTGCTGATATTATGAAGAATTTTGGCAAAAGCACTAAACAGGAAGATCCAGTAGTGCATTTTTACGAAACTTTTTTGGCAAGCTATAATCCCGCTTTGCGGAAAGCCAGAGGGGTTTGGTACACACCGCAACCCGTAGTAAATTTTATTGTGCGTGCGGTTGATGATATACTTAAAACGGAGTTTAATTTACCACAAGGTTTAGCCGATACCAGTAAAATAAAGGTTAAAACTAAAACCGTTACAAAAGCCACAACCGACCAACGCAGTAAGCTTAAAGAAGTTGAAGTAGAACACGAAGTGCATAAAGTGCAAATTTTGGATCCTGCAACCGGAACAGGTACATTTTTGGCAGAAGTGGTAAAACATATTCATAAAAAATTTGAAGGCCAACAAGGCATTTGGAGCAATTATGTAAACCAACATTTAATACCACGTTTAAATGGTTTCGAATTGTTAATGGCGAGTTATGCCATGGCACATTTAAAAATGGATATGCTGTTAACCGAAACGGGATATAAAGCAACAAGCGACCAACGTTTTCGGATATTTTTAACCAACTCGTTAGAAGAAGCGCACCCCGATACAGGTACACTTTTTAGTACTTGGTTAAGTGACGAAGCCGACCAAGCGAACGCCATTAAACGTGAAACACCGGTGATGGTTATAATGGGTAATCCGCCTTACAGCGTAAGTAGTTCAAATAAAAGTGAATGGATTGAAAGATTAACAGCTGATTATAAAAAAGATTTAAATGAAAAAAATATTCAGCCACTCTCTGATGATTATATAAAATTTATAAGGTTTGGACAGCATTTTATTGATAAAAATGGAGAAGGAATTTTAGCTTATATTTCAAATAATTCATTCATCGATGGATTAATACATCGCCAAATGAGAAAACACTTATTAGAAAGTTTTGATAAAATCTATATTTTGGATTTGCATGGCAATGCAAAGAAAAAAGAAGTTGCGCCGAGTGGAGGAAAAGATGAAAATGTTTTCGATATCATGCAAGGGGTAAGCATCCAGTTTTTGATAAAAAAGAGCTCGAAAGTAAAAGGGAAGTTTGGCGAGGTTTTCCATTACGATATGTTTGGCAAACGAAAGTATAAATATGAAGAACTACATTCTAAAACCATCAGCTCATTGAATTGGGGAGTTTTGAAAAAAAATTCGCCCAATTACTTTTTTATACCAAAAGATTTCTCAGAGCAAAGCTCTTATAATGAAGGTTTCAAAATCTCGGAATTATTTAAAATTTCTGCTTGTGGTATTGTGACTGCTAGAGACTTTTTAACAGTTCATCGTACGAAAAAGGAATTACTAAATCTAATGTCCGATTTCTCATCTTTGCCAGAAAATGATTTTAGAACAAAATACAGCGAGAAAGTAGACAGTAGAGATTGGACTTATGAGCGTGCAAAATCAGATTTAGCTAAAAAACAGGGACGTTACATTAAAATTCACTATAGACCTTTTGACTTTAGATTTAGCTACTACACAGGAAACACAAAGGGTTTCATGTCTTATCCGAGGAAGGAAATAACAAATAATTTGATTGGCGGAGATAACGTGGCGCTTATTGCACCGAGGCAACTCCAGGATGATTTCCATCACACTTTCGTTTCAAACTTAGCTTGTGATGGAAACATTACTTCAAGCGCTAGACTATTTGGAGCGGGCTACGTTTTTCCTCTCTATCTCTACCGCGAAACCAACGCGCAATTAAACATCGGCGAAACCCAAACCCGTGTTCCAAACCTCAACATGGAAATCGTTAACAAAATTGCAGAAGGTTTGGGTTTAAAATTTACCGCAGAAAAGGCTATAGAAAGTCAGGCTCCCTCTCCTTCGGAGAGGGCGGGGGGGTGAGGCTTTTAGTCCCCTAGATTTATTAGATTACATCTATGCTGTTTTACACAGTCCATCTTACAGAGAAAAATACAAAGAGTTTTTAAAAATAGATTTCCCACGTGTGCCTTATCCAAAACACGCAAAAGAATTTTATGATTTGGTAGCTTTAGGTAGTCAATTACGCAAACTTCATTTATTAGAAAGCGAAGAAACAGAAAATTACATTACGCAATACCCAATAGATGGAGATAATTTGGTTGTTAAACCCGTATTCGTTCCTGCCGTCATTTCGAACGAGGAACAGCCTGTTCCGATACATCGGGAAGGAGAAATCTCTCTCGAGGAGCAGATTGCCACGCCTGCTGAAAAACAGGCTCGCAATGACGAGAACGTAATGGGCAAAGTTTATATTAACGAAACGCAATATTTTGATCATGTGCCACAAGTTGCTTGGAACTTTTACATAGGCGGTTATCAACCTGCCCAAAAATGGCTAAAAGATCGTAAAGGCAGAACGTTAGAATTTGATGATATTCTGCATTATCAAAAAATAATTAAGGCTTTAAGTAGGACAGGGGAGATAATGGCAGAGATTGATAAGGTGATGGAGGTATAAGTAGATGGTATTCGAAATATAGAAAAAAATTGAACTAAATGGAAATATTGAGTGATTTAACTAAAATTAATATTATTACTTGGACAAGAGAACTTTGGATATTTATCATATCGCCGAAAAAATTCATAAATTTAGTCGTTAGAAAATCAAACAGAGAGATTTTTAGTCAATATTTATTTTATCTAATCGTTTTTACATTTTCTTATTTAATAAATTCGAGGACCGCAGATTTCAAAGAATTAGTTAAGCCCTCTCTATCCGACATTTCGTTGTTTTTACCAATATCGATCTTATTAACATTCTTTTTGTGGATTGCGACTGGCAAAAATTTGGTTAAAAAGGTAATACTTTTTACTTTAACTATTTATATAATATATTGTCCTGTAAGCTTGTTTCTTTACTTTTCCTACTATGAAACCAACAATTTTATTTACTTTTTTTTTGCTGCTGTCCTTAAGGTATCATTAGCCATATACCTTTTTTATGGAGTTTCGTTTGTCGTTTTGGATGGGGTTTTTACGAAAATTTGGGGGATGACCGTTATCGTTTGTTCAATCGGTTTGGTATATCATGGCATGAGCAAAATAGTAGAAAAATTTAATGTTGAAGATATATCAATTAGCATAAACAATCCTGTATTTGATGAATATGCAATTTTATCAAGAAAATTTAAACACTATCAATTAATGCCTTTCCAAGTTGTTAGTTATAAAAAAAATACCATTCTCGATACAGTTGATATAATTCAGATTGAAGAAGGAAAAGAAAATAGAATCATGTTGTCAAAAGATAGTTTGATGAAATACAAAGATATAATCGATGAAAATACCGGCATTTTAGAGGCTGAAGCGACAAAGATAAATTTCCCCGTTAATAAAAATATTACTGATGCATACCTTTCATATTATCAACTTATTCAAAAAAAGGTAAATGAAAGTTCATTTGCAGGGAATGAAGAAATAAATATCCGTCTTTATAACTTACATTTATCTGATCCAAGTACTAGAGGTAATATATTATTAGATCCAGGAATAATCTCAAGTCTTTTATATGTAAAAAATGGTAATAATCAGATTATCAAAATCGAGAAGATTAAGAATAGTATCGAAAATTTTGGAAATGCGTCAATTTTTATTTTTGGCAGACTGTTATCTTATTGGTTCGAAAACGATAAAACTATTATCCCAAATGAGAAATTTCTCGATATCAATTCTGCCAACGAGTGAGGAATGTATGCTAAGGAAAAATTTTTTACGGAAGCTGACAGTAATGTTGAAAGTAAACGAAATTGAATATTTCGTTGCATTTAAGAATAATTACATTGAATATATAACCACTCACAATGAAAAAAAGAAATTGTTGGTTTAATTTAGCCCATTTTAAACTACCACAATCACTCAAATAAAATTTAAAAATACAATACAATTTACATGATTAAATTTTTAGACGGCGATGCGATAAGCGCTAAAATAATACAAACCATAAGAGAAGCCGATGATTATTTGTTGTTAATCTCTCCTTTTATAAAACTGAATGACAAAATAAAAAAAGAACTTAAATATTTAGTTGGTCAAAAGCCAGACGTAGAAATTGAAGTGGTATTCGGTAAAAATGATAGGAACCCTGTAAAAAGTTTGAGCGAAGAAGATTTAGAATTTTTAAAAACCTTACCAAATATTAGGATTGGCTACGTTAAAGAGTTACATGCTAAAATTTATTGTTCGGAAGATAGGTTAATGTTATCATCGATGAACTTGCACGAATTTTCGCAGGCGTATAATTATGAAGCTGCATTTGTAATAGAAGGTAGGAAAACTTTAATTGGTTCTTTTGTGCCGATAAGTGGCGATAATGCATGGGAGAAAGCATTAGAATTTGTTAATCAAATTATTGAGCATTCGGATACGATTTTTAAAAGGGGCAAAGTGTATAAATCTACCTGGCTTGGCTTTTCAACAGAGGTTGTTGAGTTGATAAATGAAGATAACTCGACAGCATTTTTCAAAAAACCTGAGGTTAAAAAGATTGTTACGCCAATTTATGCCACAAAGGTGGGTTATTGCATAAGAACAGGTGTTGAGATTCCTTTTAACTTAGAAAAACCATTTTCTTTACCGGCATTCAAATCTTGGGAAACTTTTAAAAATCTTGATTATAAAGAAAAATATTGCCATTTCTCTGGTGAAAAAAGCGATGGACAAACATCTTTTAAAGCGCCAATATTGCGAAAAAACTGGAAAAACGCGAAAATTAAATTCGGGTTTTGATTCCATCACTTTTACGGTGTAGTTTTTTAAAAGTTTGATTGCCTCAATTCGGGTAATTTACAATGGCAAAAGAAACTGCAACTTTTAAGCTGGTTTTAAATCTTTATTATCTGTTTCTAAAGTACGACTAATTTGTTCTTTGTGTGTTAGCGTGAAGGCGAGCGCTTTTTTAACAAACTCGTTTAGGGTTATATCATAGAATGCAGCAAATAACGAAGCTTCTTTATGGAGGTTAGACGAAACCCGAACATTGAATGTGCCTTTGTAGGTTTTGTCAGGAACTTTCCCTATCGCCTCACAGGTTTGCAAATAATCGTCTACTGCTTCTTCAAAAGCCACTTTTAGCTCTTTCACTGAATAGCCTTCAAAGCTGATCAAATCATTAACAGCTAAAAGCTTTCCGTAGAAAATCTCATCAACTGCGCTAAAATGTACAGTTGCATAATAATTTTTGTATTGTAGGATGTCATTCATCTTTTATGTGCCCGTGGGTCTTTAAGTATTCAATCACATCGCGGATCGCATAGCCTTTCATTACATTTGAAGGATGTGGCTCGTGAAGCGAGATGATATTCTTTTTCGCATCAGCAAATTTTCTCCTAGAACCGCCTGTTTTACCGCTTTTAATTTTTTTGTAATCGTAATAAGCCAAAAGGCTTATGAGTTCGTCCCAAGTAAAATCTTTGGGCACAGATAATAGTCTGCTGAGTAATTTTTCGTTACGTGACATAAGCGTCTTTTGTTTGTTTTTTCCGATCTCATAATATATTCCCCTGTTAATTCTCTTATAACGATTAATTCTTCTGTTGGGCCGAACTAGTAGCAATTGCTACTGAATAACATAAAGGTAAAGCTAATATTTTTATTTTGCAACTAAATTTTAGTTGCTTTTTTAAATCTTTGTTGATGGTTATAAAAAAAGTTTCCTTTCTAATCCCGCTAAGCTTTACGGATGAAGGATGAGTATCTTACTTCTCATTTCCTCAAGAGGCTCCTATGGAGAAGGTTTTTTTGCTGCGCAAAAAAAAGAGGTTGTTTCAAAACAACAAATTGAGAACGCATAATGGAATTAAATTTGGCGTTATCGTGATTGCTCAGCTTGTTCCGATAGCTATCCGAAGGGCATCCTAATACTTCAGCAGGAAGCTATTTCGTAGCCTTTCCATAGCATTGCAATTCCCGTTTCCACCTGCTTGCAGCAGGCAAGCGGGAATGACGGTTTCTCAAAATATTATTCTGCGAATGAGATTCCAAAATTGATTATGAGACAGCCTCTTTATGATCACTTTGTGATCCCGCTGGGATTTTTCGCTCGCGTTATACATAATACGAACCCGCTCAAGACAAAAGTACGAATACAGGTTCGAATCCCTGTTAAACGCCAAAAGCCCCACATTTCCGTGAGGCTTTTCGTGATCCCGCTGGGATTCGAACCCAGGACCACTACATTAAAAGTGTAATGCTCTACCAGCTGAGCTACGGAATCATTCCTGTTTAAGGAGGTGCAAATATAGAAATTTATGTTTATTTATCAATATTTTATTTAAAAATCTTTATCACCTTTATACAACGGTATGATTTTCATGTATTTAATTTTTAATTTACTCAAAATGAATTCGTATTTTATCCTTCGATTTTAATTAATTGTCGGTAAAATCACTGCATTTTATTTATTGTGATCTTAAATTTGAAAATTTACCAAAGCATTGCGCATTCCTCAAGAAGTAAATGTTTTAAAAGAAGAATCTCCATGTTATCAATAACTAAATTGTAATCCGTTTTACACCAAAATATCGTTGCGATAACATATTTTAACACTTAAAAAATGTAACATTTGTGTTTGATTGCGTATTTTTTTTTTGATGTGTTTACGTGCACATTAGGGTTAATTACGAAATTGATAATGCCAAAATTAAGTTGCATTAATGTGCTTTAAACTAATTAATTAGCGTTTTTTCATTTTGGCTGTTTGATTTGTATTTCTCTAGGCTTGCATCAATTCGTACACACCGCTCCTATAATATCAGTGTAAAGAGGATTGTATTTTCGCTTTATTTTCGTAATTTTCTAAATTCAAAAAAACACACATAACCAAATATTACACAAATGGATCGTAGAACGTTTATTAAAAATGGATCAATTGCAGCGGCAGGAATTACAATTTTACCTACCGGTACATTATTCGCATCAACCGATGGTAAAGTTAGATTGGCTTTTATCGGCGTTGGTGCCCGTGGGATGAACCACATAGCAGAAGCATTATTGAGAGATGATGTGGTAATTGTTGGCGTTTGTGATACGCAGGAAAGATCGTTGGCCATTTGCCGAAAAGCAATTGCCAGCAAAAATAGGCCTTCGGCGGTTGAATACACCGGAGGTAAAGAGGCTTATAAAAAGCTTTTAGACCGTAATGATATTGATGGCGTAATTATTTCCACACCGTGGGAATTTCACAAAGACCAAGCAATTTACGCAATGAAAGCCGGCAAATATGTGGGTTGTGAGGTAATTGCTGGTTTAACCGTTAAAGATCATTGGGATATTGTAGAAACATCCGAAAAAACTGGCATGCCTTACATGACTTTAGAAAATGTTTGCTACCGTAGAGATGTAATGGCTGCGTTAAACATGGTTAGGCAAGGTGTTTTTGGAGAGCTTTTACATTTAGAAGGTGGCTACCAACATGATTTACGTGCTGTTTTATTTAACGACGGTAAACAAGAATATGGTGGTGGTGTGGAGTATGGCCCAAACGCTTTGAGCGAAGCACAATGGCGCACACAGTATAATATTGATGTAGATGGCGATATTTATCCAACCCATGGTGCTGGTCCGATTATGCAATATACCAATATTAATAGAGGTAACCGTTTTACAAATTTGGTTTCTTTCAGTTCTAAGGCTAAAGGTTTAGCTGCTTATGTAGAAGATTTGTCGCCAGGCCATCCAAATGCAAAACTGAATTATAAAAATGGCGATGTAACTACCACAATGATCAATTGTGCCAATGGCGAAACGGTACTTTTATCTCACGATACGCATTTACCTCGCCCATATTCTTTAGGTTTTAGAGTGCAGGGAACCAACGGGATTTGGATGGATGTGAATAAATCTGTTTATATAGAAAAGAAATCTAAAAATTACGATGCTTGGGATCCAGCATCCGAATGGTTTAAAAAATACGATCATCCACTTTGGAAAAAATACGAAGCCGATGCAGAAGGAGCTGGGCACGGCGGTATGGATTGGTTTGTTTTTAATGGCTTTGTGCAAGCGGTTAAACAGAAAAAACAAACACCTATCGATGTTTATGATTCGGTAACGATGAGTGTAATTACGCCATTATCAACCAAATCGCTTAAAGAGGGGAACGCACCGCAAGCTTTCCCTGATTTTACGAAAGGAAAATGGAAAGATCGCAAAAATACGTTTGCACTTGATGATAGCGGATTTTAAAATATGGTGAATCAATAGTGATTTGTAGGTGTGTTTATCCTACATTTAATATGGATTGATAAATAAAAAATTCCCTTCATTAATTTGGAGGGATTTTTTTTTGTTTTTTTTTCTTCAAAACACAAACGAAAGTTTTTTTTCGTCCGTTTAGCATTAACTGTACAATAGTAGTTGTCCGACTTCTTTTCGACAATTATTTATTTTTTAAATTGAAAAAATAGTGTACTGATGTTGAATTAGTTAGCCCTATGTAGCAAAATAATCACTTTTTTTAGACAAAAAATAGCTGTAATAATTTTACTTACTAAATATTTTAGTATAGATTTGTGCTACGCCTCCCTTAAATGGGTAGCGTAAAACACAAATTGAATAGATTAATTTAGATAAACTTTATAAAATGACAGTAACCGTTTTGCCGATATACGAAACCGATTTTCGACCTGAAGCTTCTTTGGCAAAAGTGATGAATGAGCGTTTGCGTAAGTTGGCAGAGGAGCTACAGAACGAACACCTCAGGGCATTAACCATGGCTGGCGAACCTGCTGACGATGTAGTGGTTTATCTGAGTTACAATCCAAAATATACCGTTCGTTGGCGCATTGTAAACGATGTACCCGCGCAGGTAGATGAATACGTATCTATGAAATGTGCTAAAATGGGCTTTATTAAATGGAAAACCGTTGTGGTAAATATTTTTAAAGGCAACGAATAGTATTTTTAATTAAATATTATCCAGTCGTATTATTCATATTTTCTTTAGAATAGGTTTTTAAATGCTTTTTAAGCATTTCCCTTGCCATGTGGATACGGGTTTTTACTGTACCGATCGGCATATTCTATCTTCGGCAATTTCGTGGTATTTTTAACCCTCAAAAATAGCGCACAAATGGACCTCTGTAATGCGCGGGCAATTGCTTCAACGCGTTGTTAATGTCGGTTAAAATAAACCACCAACGGCTTGATTTACGGTTGTAGTGAAAGTTAAATTCTCTGATGAAATTTCTTCTCTCTTAATAAATTTTTAAAGGGTAAATTTTACGATTAAATATTATCCCGTCGTATTATTCATATTTTCTTTAGAATAGGTTTTTAAATGCTTTTTTAGCATTTCCCTTGCCATGTGGATACGGGTTTTTACTGTGCCAATCGGCATATTCTATCTTCGGCAATTTCGTGGTATTTGTAACCATCAAAATAGCGCACAAATAGATCTCTGTAATGCTCCGGCAATTGCTTCAACGCGTTCTTAATGTCGGTTAAAATAAACGCACCAACGGCTTGATTTACAGTTGCACTGAAAGTTAAATTTTTAGATGGAACGAGTAATTTTTTGACTAATTTTTATCCATTTATATTATTCATATTTTCTTTAGAATAGGTTTTTAAATGCTTTTTAAGCATTTCCCTTGCCATGTGGATACGGGTTTTTACCGTACCGATTGGCATATTCTATCTTCGGCAATTTCGTGGTATTTGTAACCCTCAAAATAGCGCACAAATAGATCTCTGTAATGCTCCGGCAATTGCTTCAACGCGTTCTTAATGTCGGTTAAAATAAACCCACCAACGGCTTGATTTACAGTTGCACTGAAAGTTAAATTTTTAGATGGAACGATTAATTTTCTGACTAATTTCTATCCATTTATATTATTCATATTTTCTTTAGAATAGGTTTTTAAATGCTTTTTAAGCATTTCCCTTGCCATGTGGATACGGGTTTTTACTGTACCGATTGGCATATTCTATCTTCGGCAATTTCGTGGTATTTGTAACCCTCAAAATAGCGCACAAATGGATCTCTGTAATGCGCGGGCAATTGCTTCAACGCGTTGTTAATGTCGGTTAAAATAAACCACCAACGGCTTGATTTACGGTTGTAGTGAAAGTTAAATTCTCTGATGAAATTTCTTCTCTCTTAATAAATTTTTAAAGGGTAAATTTTACGATTAAATATTTTATCCAGTCGTATTGGTCATATTTTCTTTAGAATAGGTTTTTAAATGCTTTTTAAGCATTTCCCTTGTCATGTGGATACGGGTTTTTACCGTACCGATTGGCATATTCTATCTTCGGCAATTTCGTGGTATTTGTAACCCTCAAAATTGCGCACAAATAGATCTCTGTAATGCTCGGGCAATTGCTTCAACGCGTTGTTAATGTCGGTTAAAATAAACCCACCAACGGCTTGATTCAATGTTGCACTGAAAGTTAAATTCTCTGATGAAATTTCTTCTCCCTTAATAAATTTTTAAAGGGTAAATTTTACGATTAAATATTATCTCCAGTCGTATTGTTCATATTTTCTTTAGAATAGGTTTTTAAATGCTTTTTAAGCATTTCCCTTGCCATGTGGATACGGGTTTTTACCGTACCGATTGGCATATTCTATCTTCGGCAATTTCATGGTATTTGTAGCCTTCAAAATAGCGCACAAATGGATCTCTGTAATGCTCCGGCAATTGCTTCAACGCGTTGTTAATGTCGGCTAAAATAAACCCGCCAACGGCTTGATTTACAGTTGCACTGAAAGTTAAATTTTTAGATGGAACGATTAGTTTTTTGACTAATTTCTATCCATTTATATTATTCATATTTTCTTTAGAATAGGTTTTTAAATGCTTTTTTAGCATTTCCCTTGCCATGTGGATACGGGTTTTTACTGTACCAATCGGCATTTCTAAATCTTCGGCAATTTCATGGTATTTATAGCCTTCAAAATAGCGCACAAATGGATCTCTGTAATGCTCGGGCAATTGCTTCAACGCGTTGTTAATGTCGGTTAAAATAAACCCGCCAACGGCTTGATTTACAGTTGCACTGAAAGTTAAATTCTCTGATGAAATTTCTTCTCTCTTGATAATTAAGGTATTTGTTTTTGTATTGTGGCGATAATTATTAATAAAAGTGTTGCGCATGATGGTAAAAAGCCAACCTTTCAAATTCGTGCCATCTTGGTATTTTTCTCTATACCTAATGGCTTTAAATAATGTATCCTGAACAAGATCATTCGCATCCTCTACATCGTTTGTAAATTTCATCGCATGTCTTTTTAACTCACCCGAGTGACTTTTTACCATCTCGTTAAATTCAATTTCAGTCATTATTATCGCTCTTTTAAATTAAGAATGTGGTTTAATAACGAATAGCTAACAGAAATGTTTAACAAATTGTGAAAAATATATTTATGTTTTACTTAAGTTCTTCTTTGTGTCGAAAAGTACAGGCCCAAGAGCAGTAAATAGTCCATTTAACCTAGCGAAACGATTAATTGGCTATCCGTTTCATAAAATCAATATTTAAGTGATCTTTCAAGTCGGAGTAAGGAATAAAAACTACAATTTGGCCTTGTGCGTAACTTGCAACCTCGTAAGGATTGTATAAAAAAGTAATTCCGTTCTCGTTGAAATAGAAATTTTTGTTTGCCTTTAAATAATTTTCGAACAATACTGTGGTAAGTTTTTCGGTCGGTTTTATATTGTAGCTTTTTCGAAGATTTTTTTCTAGAATCTTTTGCAGTAAATTTGAATCGATTTTTAATAGGTCGTTAAGTTCCAATTTCTTTTGATTTTTTACATCGAAGCGATAAAAACTGCTGTTGTAATTTCCATGTGCACCACCGCTATAATTATCATTAAAGTTGCTTATAATTACGAAGCCTTTATCGTTAAATTGAATGTTTTGATTGTTGTAGTCGGTATAATTCATCCAGTTCATTTCATTATCTGCGGTAGCGTTAGCGTCTTTTATTTCTTCTCGATAACCGTTTAGGTAGGTTTTAGCCTGTTTCTGCAAAGCCTTCAATACATCTTCATCAGGCTTTATTTCATTAATTTTTCTGAGTTGATTATTTAACCATTTTGCACTTTCGTTTGTTTGATTAGCCAACAGGTAGTAGAAACTAATCTCTGCGGTGGGCGATTTTGCTTTTGCAGGATACGCTTTGATCGAATCTTTATAATTGTTAAATGTAAACGGATAACTGCCTTCGGGGTATTTATTTTCTAATTTTACCGTCAAGGTTTTATCTTTTTTTCCACTGATCCATTCGCCAGTAAAACCACTGCCAAATCGTTTTAAATGCAATCGTGGCTGTTGTAAATCTTTGTCAAAATAGTAATCCGGACTATTATTAATAAATAAGATAAATTCATTCTCGTTCAGTATTGTATCTGTTAATAATTCGTACGAAGAACCATCTGCATAATAACTTCCATTGTAATCATTTCCATTTTTATGCAATTGAACCACTACGCTTTTGTCGCCAATTGTTCCTTGTAAGCGTTTGTAAAATAAGCCACTAACATTTGTGGTGTCTTGCGTAACCGAATCTGTTACTGGAGTTTTAACATTGATTTTTTTATTTTTTTGGGTACATGCCGAAAAAGTAATCAACATGCATAAAAGCAGATAAATGATAGATTTCATATAGAGCGGAGTTTTGTTCATTGGAACTGAAAATGTTATTTTTTCGGTTTGTTAAAGCTTTTGTTTATGCTGTAATATAAGTTTTTTGCAGAATACCTACCGGGATCGATAATCCGCCTGATGGTGTAAAGTGGGTAATCTTCATCTTGTTTGGTAGAAAGAATAAACGCCGCTTTAAAGCCGTGTTCTTTAAGTTTATGTAATGATGATTTTTTGAAAACGCCATAAGGAAAAGCAAAATATTCAACTTTTTTACCGGTAATGTTTTCTAGTTTTTTTGTGGGTTCATCAATTTGGGTTTTCCAATCTTCTTCTTTAAACTGAGCGAAGTTTTTATGGTCGTAAGTATGGCTGGCAATTGTATTTCCATCATCCGATAACTGCTTAATCTGCGCTGCGGTCATATAATTAATCCGCCCTTTTTTGCCAATAGCAACCGTCATGATAAAATAAACACCTTTAAAACCATACTTCTTCAACGTTGTTGCACCAACCGTAAATTGATCTTGATCGGTATCGTCAAAAGTAATCATTATCGGCTTTTTGGGTAATTTGGCACCATAAACCAAGTAATTATAGAGTTGATCGGGCAATATGGACTTATAACCACTATCTGCTAGCATTTTGATGTGTTCGCGAAATTTATCTGGCGGAATAATATCGTCATGCGCCCGCTTGCTATCGCTAGCAATATTGTTTCTAATTTGATGATAGCAAAGTACAGGGACTTCAACTTTGGCTAAAATAGTTTTGCTATCAGCAGGTTTAACTTGCACAGTATCTTGCTGAACGTTCTCCTCAGGTTTTTGTACAATATTTGGTTTGCCCTTTGCAGGTGCAGAATTACAGGATGAAAAAATTAGGGGGATGATAACGGCTAAATGCAGCAATCGTTTCATTAGGATTAAAAAGGGCTAGGTTAATGTTAGATTTGGTTATTTGTGAAAAAAAGCTTGTCGAGAAACTTAATTTTAAAAATCCTCGACAAGCTAAATGTACTGTATTTATACTTAAAAACTATTTTTAATGCTATTACTTAAAGTTTTTGGCGACCAATAACCGCTTGCAATAATTCTACGAATGGTGTAAAGTGGATCTTTTTGGTCGCGTTTATCGGCCAATGAAAATGCCATTCTGAAATTACGTTTTTTCAATTCAGGGAAACCTTCAGCATTCCACAAACCAAAAGGATATGCAAATTCGGTCATTTTTTTGCCCGTAATATCTTCTAATCTCTTTGTTGGCTTGTCCAATTGTTCTTCCCAATCTTTACCAGTATATTTTTTAAAGTTTTTATGGTCATAAGTATGGCTTCCGATTACGTTTCCTTCATCAGAAAGTTGTTTAATATTGTCAGACGACATATAATCCACAAACTTTCCTTTTCTACCGATAGAAACGGTCATTACAAAATAAACAGCTTTGTAGCCAAGTTTTTTAAGGGTTGGGTTTACTACTGTAAATTGATCTAAATCTGTATCATCAAAAGTTAGCATAATTGGCTTGCTTGGCAACTTTGCACCGGTATTCAAATACGCATAAAGTTGATCGGGCAAAATGGTGTGGTAACCACTATCTGCCAACATTTTCATTTGGTCTTTAAAATTCTGAATTTCCACAATGTAATCCTTACCAACTTTTCCATCTGTAGGTTTCCAATTGCGAACTTGGTGGTAACATAGAATTGGCACTTGTTTACGCGCCAAAATAGTCGCTGCATCGGCAACTTTTATTTTAGATACATCAACAGGTGTACCTGTATTTTCATCTGCCTTTACTTTACCCGAAACAGTATCTTTCGATCCAGTTGATTTTTCAGTTTGCGATTTAGATTGGCAACCAGCAAAAAGCAATATTCCTGCTGTTAATACCGTTAAAAAATTTAATTTCATTATATAATATATTTACACAAAACTATACAATACATTAATCATTTAGCTATAAAATTTTCTGCTGTTGATAAATATTTTTTACGCCTGTTTTCGGCAATCCTATCAATTTTATTACGTGTTAAATAATCTTTATTTAATACTTTAGCACACTAACTTTTAGTCATGAATATTATTACTAAACTCACCATTTGCATCCAATTTTTTACCGTAACTGCATTGGCTCAGAATAAAACATTTACAATTACCGAAAATGTTGTCGATCAGCAAAAAGCAAACTATCAATTGGCATCGCGTTTTTCGCCAAATAAACTTAAAAAAATGGTGTACTCCATTTCTGTAGATCCACATTGGCTAAAATTGAGCAATCGTTTTTGGTACACCTTCGAAACGCCGAAAGGTAAATTCTGGTATCTTGTAGATCCTGCAGCAAAAAGCAAGAAACTACTTTTTGATAACGCAAAAGTTGCTGCAGATGTTACCTTAATTGTGCGCGATGCTTTTGATGCCGAACATTTACCTTTGGAAAACCTAAAATTTGCCAGTGATGAAAAGAGTATCACATTCGAATTGAAAAGTTCTATTGATGAACTAAAGCTCGACAGAAAAGATAAAAAGACTGCAGATTCAATGCAAAAGAAAATATTTTCTTTTAAGTATGAGCTTGCCTCTGCAAAACTGACTCAAATTCCGAAATTTAGCAAACCTAAAGCCAAACCAACTTGGGGTTCAGTTGCACCAGATTCATCGGCAATTATATTTTCTCGTAATTATAATTTGTATTGGATGGACAAAGAAAATTACAAGAAAGCAGTAAAAAATGATGAGGATAGCACGATTGTGGAGCATCAACTAACTAAAGATGGTGTTAAATTTTATTCGTACGGCAGTGATGGTGATGGAGAAAATAACGTCGAAAACGAAAAAAATAATAAAAAGCGGAGAGGTGCTTACGTACTTTGGTCGCCAAATGCGCGCTATTTTACTTTAGAGCGAACAGATTCGAGAAAAGTTAAAGATTTATGGGTAATTAATAGTGTTACCGCCGGCAGGCCAACTTTAGAAACTTACAAATATCAAATGCCCGGAGAGGCCGAGGCACCAATTGATGAAGTTTTATTATTCGATTTTCCTGCTAAAACCTACAAAAAAATAAATGTTGCGGCTTTTAAAGATCAGAGCGTTTCATTATGGAGTAAGCCAGAATTGGTAAAAGACCGTGACAATGAATTTAGACCTTCAATTTGGTTGGGTAACAATGCTAGATTTTATTTTTCTCGCAGCAGTAGAGATTTAAAGCGCATTGATGTTTGCACGGTTGATATCACAAGTGATGTGGTAACGCCATTAATTGATGAGCGTTTTAACACATATATAGAGGTGAACAGACCGGGATTAGTAAATGATGGTAAAGAATTAATTCATTGGAGCGAGCGCGATGGTTGGGCGCATTTTTACTTGTACGATGGCACCGGCAGACTAAAAAACCAAATTACCAAAGGTGCTTTCCACTGCGAAAGTATCGTCAACATCGACGAAAAAAATAGGGTGCTTTATTTTACCGCCAATGGTAAACAAAATAGCGAAGATCCTTATTATTTGCATTTATACAGCATTAATTTCGATGGTTCGAATATGAAACTGTTAAATGTAGGCAATTTTGATCATGCATCAAGCATGAATGATAATTCGACATATTTTGTAGACAATTATTCGAAAGTGAACACCGTTCCTAAATCTGCATTGTACAATAATAAGGGACTAAAAGTGATGGATTTAGAAACCACAGATTTATCGCTTTTGATGAATGCCGGCTATAAATTCCCTGAGCCTTTTATGGTTAAAGCTGATGATGGCATTACCGATTTATACGGTGTAATGTATAAACCGTTTGATTTTGATCCAAATAAGAAATACCCCATTATTGAATATGTGTATCCTGGCCCACAAACGGAGGTTGTAAATAAATCATTCAACAAAAGTATGGATCGTGTAGATCGTTTAGCGCAGTTCGGTTATATTGTAATAACAGTTGGTAACCGAGGCGGAAATCCGTCGCGCTCTAAATGGTACCATACTTTTGGTTACGGTAACTTACGCGATTATGGTTTGGCAGATAAAAAAGCAGCAGTGGAGCAGTTGGCTGCCAGATTTCCTTTTATTGATGATCAAAAAGTGGGTATAACTGGGCATTCTGGTGGTGGATTTATGTCAACTGCCGCGATGTTAGTTTATCCAGATTTCTTCAAAGTAGCGGTTTCTAACGCTGGCAATCACGATAATAGTATTTATAACCGTTGGTGGAGCGAAAAGCATCATGGTGTAAAGGAAATTATAGCTGCAAAAGGCGATACAACTTTTAAATACGATATTGATAAAAATCCAGCTATAGCTAAAAACTTAAAAGGGCATTTGTTATTGATGCACGGCGATGTTGATAATAATGTACACCCTGCAAATACCATTCGGGTGGCAAACGCACTGATGAAAGCTGGGAAGCGATTTGATATGTTGATTATTCCTGGGCAACGACATGCTTTTGGCGATATGACAGAATATGCTTTTTGGAAACTTGCAGATCATTTTAACAAATACCTAATCGGCGATTTTTCTCATGCCAATGATGTAGATATTTTGGAGATGGATAGGGAAGTGGAGCAAAATGGAAAGTAGTTGATTGGTAACTCATCCAAAATTTAGTCATCAGATAAGTGTATTAAGGTAGTAAATGTTCATCCGATGACTTAAACGACGGACTTCCACATCCCATGACTTGAAACATTAATGTATCGCAACTTGATAATTTGGATCTTCGATAATATTTACTTCAATAACATCACTTGCATTTTTAAGCAACAAGCTACAATCTTCACTTAAATGCCTTAAGTGTAGTTTTTTGCCAGCAATTTTATATTTTTCGGTCAGTTTGTTTAGCGCCTCAATGCCCGACATATCTGCCACGCGACTATCTTTAAAATCAATGATAACTTCATCGGGATCAGTTTCAATCTCGAATTTATCATTAAAAGCAACTACCGATCCGAAAAATAGTGGACCGTAAATTTCATAATGTTTTATGCCATTTACATCAATGTATTTTTTGGCCCTAATCCTTTTAGCGCTTTCCCAAGCAAATACTAAAGCGGAAATAATTACACCGATTAGTACGGCTAAAGCAAGGTTATGCAACCAAATGGTAATAACAGCAACTAAAATCCCAACAAAAACATCCTGTTTGGGCATTTTATTTACAATTTTAAAACTCATCCATTCAAAAGTTCCAATCGCGACCATAATCATTACGCCTGTAAGCGCAGCCATAGGGACTTTTTCTATTAAAGGTGCGCCAAATAAAATAATCGCCAAGATGGTAAGTGACGCAATAATACCCGATAACCTTGCTCGAGAACCCGCCGAAAGATTAACCAAAGTTTGGGCAATCATCGGGCAACCGCCCATTCCGAAAAAGAAACCATTTAGAATGTTTGCGCTGCCTTGAGCTAAACATTCTCGGTTGCTGTTTCCTTTCGTCGCAGTTATTTCATCAACCAAATTTAACGTAAGTAAGCCCTCGGTTAAGCCAACACCTGCCATAATAAGCGCATAAGGAAAAATAATCTTCAACGCATCAAAAGTAAAAGGAATTGCAGGAATATGAAAAGGAGGGAAGTGCCCACTTACCGAAGCAATATCTTTAACGGTCTTGGTATCAATATTAAAAACTAAAACCAATAAAAAAACAACAATTATGGCTACCAAAGATGATGGGATAACTTTTGTAAGTTTCGGTAACAAAACAACTATCGAAATGGTTAAAACCACTAAACCTAGCATTATAAATAACGGATTGCCAGAAAGCCACTGTACTTGTCCGTTTACTACTGTTTTAAACTGTTGTAACTGCGCCATAAATATGATGACAGCTAAGCCATTTACAAAGCCAAACATAACGGGTTGAGGCACTAATCGTATAAATTTACCGAGTTTAAACAAGCCAACTAAAATTTGAATTACGCCTGCCAAAGCAACTGCAGCAAAAACATATTCTATCCCGTTTGATTTCATTAGAGCAATTAAAACTACAACTGTTGCACCAGCTCCTCCAGAAATTAAACCTGGTCGGCCACCAAATATAGAAGTTACAATGCCCATTATAAAGGCGGCGTACAGTCCGGTTAAAGGATGAAAACCGCCAAGAATGGCAAAGGAAAGCGATTCTGGCATCATCGTCATCGCTACGGTTAAACCAGCTAAAATTTCAGTTTTGTAATTTATCTTTTGTTTAAAATCGAATAGGTTTAAATAGGCCTTCATTAAGGTTTTTTAAGTATTTTTATTGTGAAAATTGAAATTGAGCGGTGCTGGTAATTTGCCGATTATTGGCGCAAAGATATTTAAAATGCTTTTAATTGGGTATAATCATTCAATTTAAGTTTTAAAAAGCTTTATAATTGCTAGGATTTAAAATTTTGATTTATCTTTAAAAATGGAAGATTCATTGAGTGAAGAAAGGCTTAAAGTTTTACAACAATCACTTGGAAAAGTACTCCATGCAACGCCCTCGCCATTTATGAACTGGCTTGCGCCTATATTACTAAAAGCCGAAAATGGCATAATGGTTTGTAAATATACAATTCGGAAAGAAATGACTAACCCTTTTGGAATTTTACACGGTGGCGTTACGGCAGGAATTATAGATGATTTAATAGGTGCAACGGTTTTTACGATGGGTTTAAATGAGCGTTACACCACCATAAATAATTACATCGATTATTTTGCAACAGCAAGCGAAGGCGATGAAGTTATTGCAGAAACATCAATTGTTAAGAAAGGAAGAACGATTTTAAATTTACAATGTGAAATTTCTCTGCCCAGCAAAAAAAGGTTAATTGCTAAAGGATATTCGAATATGTTAAACTTAGGGTAATTGTGTTTTCTATTTAAAATTCTACAAAACATTTCGATGAAGATGGTTGTTTTACTTATAACCAAATCATTGAACCATGTTGAGCACTTATTCCCCACTTCAAATTATTGTTAAAGGCAAAATTTTTAATGGATTTTGCATGCGCATTCAAGACGATTTCCATGAAACTTATGCAGTTGTTTTAGATGGTTACCATTCCTTTTGTATTTGGTTAGATCAAAAATCGGCTACTTGGCGCACTTCCAAACACGCCCTAATTGATGCTGATGCTTTGGATCAAATTATTGGCAAAATATCGTTAATCGAACCATCAGTTTAAGAACTATTTTACGTTACCAAAAAATAGATAGGCCATTGATATGGCTGTAATTACGCCAATTAAATCTGCCAGTAACATCGAACCGATGGCATACCTTGTGTTTTTAATGCCAACTGCGCCAAAGTAAACGGCAACTACGTAAAAAGTTGTATCTGACGCGCCTTGAAATATGCCTGATAAATTACTTGCAAACGAATCTTTCCCACTCGTAATCATCGTGCTTACCATCATGCCTCGCGCGGCACCGCCACTTAAAGGCCTAATTAAGGCTGTTGGTAGTGCGTCAACGAATCTTGTATCTGCACCAAAAAACATAAATATATTTTTGATTCCCAACATCACTACGTCAAACGTGCCACTGGTACGCAACATGGAAACAGCAACCAAAATACCAACTAAATAAGGAATAATCTTTAGCGCGGTTTCAAATCCACCCTTTGCACCATCGACAAAAGCATCAAAAATATCAATTTTTTTATACAGTGCCCCGAGTACAATTATTAAAAAGATTAATAATATAATCCCACCACTTAAAAAGCCAGAAAAAGATTTGATTCCTATGGTATCTAAATTGTGTACATGCCAAACTAAAAGTGCAACTATAGCAGATATGCCCAAAATCCATAAAAGAATAACGGGCTGAAGTAAATTAATTTTTTGTTTGAAAGAAACAATCAGCATGGCGGCCATAGTGCCAGCAAAAGTTACAATTAAGCAAGGAATAAAGATATTGGTTGGGTCTGATGCTTTTTGAGCAGACCTAATGGCGATTACACTTACGGGGATTAAACACAAGCCTGCAGCATGCAAACACAAAAACATGATTTGCGAATTGCTTGCTGTATCTTTATTTGGGTTTAGTTCTTGTAAGCTTTCCATGGCCTTAATTCCAAAAGGTGTTGCCGCATTATCAAGCCCTAAAAGATTGGCAGAAAAGTTCATAATCATGTGTCCCATTGATGGATGACCTTTCGGGATATCGGGAAAAAGCTTAGCGAAAAAAGGGCCTACAATTTTGGATAGTAAACGAATTCCACCAGCTTTTTCGGCTATACTCATCAAACCCATAAATAGCGCAAGTGTACCAACAAGTTTAATACAAAGATCAACCGCTATCCAACAAGTTTCAATAATTCCATCCAATTTAAGTGGATTTGCAGGGTCATCGGCTTTGCCAATAACCATCCAGTTAAAAAGATCGGTTTGGCCGAAAAAAAAGCATTTAACACAGGCTACAACAATGGCTACAATAATAAAGCCCGACCAAATTCTACTTAACGCCATTGAGTTTTTAATTTTGAAAATTGAAAGTAGTATTTTTTTAAATCAATTTTCTGCTTTTTATGGATAAAATTGTTTTTACATTTAAAAAGCGATTAATAATCGCTTTTTAAATAGTGTTTTTCGTTAACTAAGAAATTGGCCAAAGGCATCCCTTTGAGAATCGCCGTAAACTGATAACTGCCTAGGGTTTCTCATCTGTTAATTCGAATCCCCACGATTTTCCTTTCTCTGTTGCGGGTATACCCTCAGTCATCCAAATCGGAGCTTTTGCCCCTTTCAAATAGTAATCAAAAAATTGTTGTTCTCTAATTTGAATGTCTTTGCGGTTTTGACGCTTCATTAAATTATGTCCATCTCCATTATAATTTAGCAACCAAACTGGCTTTCCAAGTCGGCGTAAACCCGTAAACATCTCTATACCTTGGTACCACGGCACGGCTCCATCGCCATCGTTAGCCATAATTACAACAGGCGTATTTACTTTAGGCAACATAAATAACGGTGAGTTTTGGATGTACAACTCTGGCTTTTCCCAAAGTGTTGCACCAATTCTACTTTGTGTTTTTTCATACTGAAACTGTCGATTCATACCGCTTTCCCAGCGAATTCCGCCATAAGCAGAAGTCATATTTACCACTGGTGCACCTGTCCATGCGGCTGCATACATATTATTTTGCGTAATTAAATAAGCCACTTGGTAGCCACCCCAACTTTGGCCCTGAATGCCGATTTTCTTTGCATCTACCCAAGTATTTTTCTTTAAGCTTTCTACACCAGAATTTATAAATTCTACAGCCGATTGACCCGGATAACCCGTTGTGTACGAAATATCGGGTACAAAAACCAGGTAGCCATTACTTACAAAATATGAAATGTTAAGCCTTGATGGTGTAGGTGCAGGCGCTTGATAGGTGTATAATCCATCCGAAAGTTTTTCATAGAAATAAACAATCATCGGGTATTTTTTATTCGGATCGAAGTTTTCTGGCTTATATAAAATACCTTCTGATGGGTATCCCTTCGGCGTATTCCATTTTACAAGGTCTGCCGTGCCCCAATTATAATTTTCTTGCTGAGGATTGGTATTTGTTAACTTGTTTTCAATTTTGAAATCGATGGTAGCATAAACGTTTGGAGATTCTGCATAATTTCCCTTATCGTAAACATAAACTTCAGCATCTTTAGCTTTAACCAAATTAGAAAATTTATATTTTGCCATTACAGCTAATTCTGGGCTTTTGTTACTGCTTATGTTTTTCCGATAGAATCCGTTTTCTTTAGTTAAATTATTAAAAGCATCTAACCAAATTACCGCGTTTGGCTTAATAAGACGACTTTCAGGATCGGTTTTTTCATATCTAAACGTTATTTTATTTTCCCTGCCAAAACCGTTTGTTAAGTTTTTCGGTTCGCCTTTTCCATCAGGAGAGAAAGACCAAATATCGTAACGATCGTAAATTAAAACGGCTTTATCGCCTTCCGTCCATGCGCCAATGCCATAAGCTTTTGCGAAATCTGGCACATCATTTAACTCATCGGCAAATTTTACATCGCCTGAGTTTAACTGTGTAACTTTAGTAGTTTGTACGTTATAGGTGTAATAAATTCCTTTTGCTTCATCGAAATAGATAATGTAATTTCCTGCTGGTGAAGCTGATGCATAACCATTAAGTTTTTCGATAATTTTTTTACGAACGCCTGTTTTGGTATTCACCAGATAATAATCCTTTAAAGTGCTACCGCTCCATTGCGAAGAAATTCTATTGCCAAAATCGGTTGATGATAAAACAAAATCGGCATCGCCTTCGTTTACCAACCATGAATCGGGCACTTTAACATCTGCCAAGGGAATAACTTTTGGGTCGCTGCTGTATATGTCGATAACGGACAAATAACTCCTTTTACTTTCCCTGTCAGCATTTTTTAGTTGCATTGGTTGCAAATAATCATCTTTATAATTCCATACATCTACTTTAGCCACTTCAAAATCGACAATTGTAGTGTCTTTTGCTGTTTTAATTGGTGCAATGCCGAAGAAAAGCTTCTTTCCGTCTTTGCTAAAGTTCACCTTACCATCGCCACTTACCGACCATTTTGCCGGCAATCCTGGCATGTCATAATCTACAATAGTTTGAGCGGTATCTAACGTTAAAGCATTGTAATAAACATTGTAGTCTTTGATTTCTTTCTTTTCAGCATCCTGCTCGCCTACAAACGCTACATGTTCACTTTCCTCATCAAATACAAAGTTTTTAAATGAACCTCTTCCTTTTACGAGTGTTTTTAAAGTTCCTTTTTCGGTGTTTAATAGAAATACACCTTGTGGTGCAGCTTTGTCTTTTTTAGAGCCAGAGGCACTAAAAACCAATAATTTTCCATCTTTGCTAAAAAGATAATCGGTAACGAATTTGTATGTTTTATCGGCGCCGGTTAATAAATTTTTTACCACTAAATCTGTTCCTTCTACTTTTTTAGATGCAGCAGATTCTTTTTCATCGTCAGCGAAATCTCCATCTTTTTTTGGTGATGGATTATTTGTTTTTGAGGTATCGGGTTTATCCATTAAATAGGCCATGTATCCAAAACCATTTTCAGGAAACTTGAACGATTTAACTCGGGCAACTTTGGTGATGTTGGCATTGGTAAGGTTAATTAAGCCTAAAGTATCTTTCGGTAAATCGTCTGCTTTTTTCTTTTTTATTTTTGCCTCCCTTAATGTTGCATAAAAAGGGCGAATGATAAATGCTGCAAACTTTGAGTCGTTTGTAAATTGATTTTTAATCGCTCTAGGCACAATAATTTTATTACCACTTTTAAGGTTGGCAAGGTATAATGTCGAATCGCCTTGTTGTACATTTATATTGTACGCTGCCCATAAACCGTTGTTAGCTAATTGTTTACTGCTTACACTTTGCCATGCATCATAAACCGTATGATCTAGCGGTTTTTTCTGTGCGAAAGTTATTCGTACCGTAAATAATAAAAGAATGAAAAGTCCTTTCTGCATTTTGTGAATATTTAAATTAATTGGATAGTTCCAACATCTAAAAATTGAAAAAAAATTGCGCATTTAAAAACTTGTATGCCAAATATTACAAATGCGAGCAAAATTAATCTCTAATATTTTTTAAAATAGAACGGATTTAATTTTTACTTTTACGATTGTTTAAGCCCGTAACTAATCGTTTATTGATAACTCAATTTGAGGCATATAGTTAGTTTGAAACCACATATAGGTGGAAATAATTTATTAAATAATTAACTTTTTTGACCAAACGCGCCGAGGCTACAAAAATATTTCAACTTTTATATGCATAAAGCCACATCTTTTTTATCAAAGTTAGTTTACAACAAATTTTTCTGGCAATTCTTTTTGGCGATTTTCATGTTGGGAATGGTTTTGTTTTTCGTACACGAAGAACATTTAGAAGTTTTGCAAATTAAGCAGCAACTGTCATCAACCATACCCATATACATTTTTATAGGCATAATTTTAACTATACTTTACGTTTTAGCACAAGCGCAAATGTATGTGCATAGTTTTAAAGCTTTGGGTGTTAAGTTAAGCCTGCGTGTGGCCACGAACTTATTCTTAAAGCGAAATTTGATTAGTATATTTTTGCCTGCCGGCGGTTTTTCTTCTCTCGCTTTTTTTAATGGCGATATCGATAAAGGTGTATCGAAATCCAAAATCCATTTGGCATCTACCTTATTTGGTTTTTGTGGCATTTTATCAGTTGTTTTAGTTGCCGTACCTGTTTTAGGCATAGCCTTATTATTCACAAGTTTGGGAATAACAGAGATTGTAAGCTTTGCTTTTTTAATCGTGTTAACTATTTTTTTTATTGCCTTAATTTATTCGATATCCAAAAAAGGTTGGGCATATAAATGGTTATCTAAAATTAAACCGTCGCTTACGGCAGTTCTGGATGATATGATTGAAGAAAAAATCAGCAGAAAACAATTTTGGCTTACGTTGTTGGTGTCAATGGGTATCGAACTTATAGGTATTATACATTTATATATCTGCATGTTGGCACTTGGTTTTAATGCCAGCTGGCCCGCAGCCATTATTGGGTATATTGTAATGGTTATTCTATTGATTGCTTCGCCTTTTCTTCGCGGTTTAGGTACCATAGAAGTATCACTAACATTTATTTTGCAACAGTTTGGTTTTCCAATAATTGCAGCAGCAACCATAACATTGTTGTTTAGGTTTTTTGAGTTTTGGTTGCCTTTAATTGGAGGCGTTATTAGTTTTATTGCGAAGAAAGATAATCTTTTACTAAGAGTTTTACCAGCTTTCATCATACTAATTTTAGGGGTAGTAAATATGGTTTCCTCCTTAACACCAAAAATACCAACTAAATTAAGGCTCATTAAGGATATAATCCCCGAAGATTTAGTGGTAACCAGCAATGCTTTAGTGTTGATATTTGGACTGCTAATGGTGCTTATTAGTATTTTTTTACTTCAGGGATCAAAAAGAGCGTGGTACATTGCTTTGTTTCTCAGCTTGTTCTCAATTGTAGGTCACATTATAAAATCTGCTGATTTTGAAGATGCTTTGTTTGCTTTTTTAGCTGCATCAACACTATATTATACCCGATCTAATTATAAATTGAAACCACACCCAAAGTATATTCAATTTAATTATTTGGTATGGATTTATGCTATTGTTGCCGTTTTTGCATATGGGGTAATTGGTTTCTATTTTATCGATAAAAAACATTTTGGGTTAGATTTTACTTTAATCGAATCAATAAAGGCAGTACTGAAGGTTATTTTTTTTATAGATGACAAAGCGTTAAAACCTTTAACAAGCTTTGGGAATAATTTCGAAAAATCAATTTACATATCCAGCGGAACTATTATTGTTTTTATTGTAATTAGCTGGTTAAAACCCTATTTCTCTAAATCCATCAACGAAGGTTCTGATTTCGACGAAGCTGCGTCTTTAGTGGATACTTTTGGTCATTCTGCTTTGGATTATTTTAAAACATACCCCGATAAAATTCTTTATTTCAATGAAAAACGTACGGCATTTATCAGTTTTAAAATTACGAGACACTTTGCCATCGTTTTAGAAGATCCTGTTGGCGAAACCGACGAAGAGAAAAGAGATATTGTAGAAAAGTTTGAGGCAAACTGTGCTGAAAATGGCTTTGTAACTGCTTATTACCGGGTTGCGGAAACTTCGTTAGATTTTTATAAATCATTAAGTAAAAAATGGATTCCGATAGGTGAGGAAGCTGTTCTGGATTTAACGTCGTTTACTTTAGATGGTGGAAAAATGAAGACAACCAGAAGTGCTGTAAACAGATTAACTTCAGAAGGTTTTCAATTAAAAGTTTATAATGCGCCAATAAAAGAGGGATTGTTGCAAAAACTAGAGCGCGTATCTGATAATTGGTTGAGAGATCTTGATCAAAAAGAGGTAGCGTTTACACAGGGCATTTTTGATAAAACCATCTTAAAAAATCAAACCGTACTAACCATTGAGGATGATGAAGAAAAGGTATATGCATTTTTAAATTTAGTGCCAGACTATGCGCCAGGAGAAGCAACGTACGATTTGATTAGGAAAGAAACGGATGCACCAAATGGTGTTTTGGATATGTTACTTGCAAAAACTTTTCTCTATTTAAAAGAGCAAGGTTTTACAAGTGTAAATATGGGATTGGCGCCATTATCTGGAATTGATGGCGTTAACATCACTCAAAAAACAATTAAGTATGCTTACGAAAATTTGAAGGTTTTTGCTCAATTTAAAGGATTAAGAAAATATAAAGAGAAGTTTAATCCTGGTTGGCAAAAGAAATATTTAATTTACAACCACAATTACCATTTACTACAAGTGCCACAAGCTTTGAAAAGGGTTTCAGAAGGAAGTTAGTTTTTTTTTTTTCGTGAGTATAATGGAGTTAACTCAATTCAATATTGGGCATAAAGAGCGAACAAAGTTATAGCATGGTTTCTGTTAATTCTCGAAAGATGTAAGTCCGAGAGTCGAAGCGAAATATCCGTTTATCATTTCACAGAACCAGATACAAAAAACAAACAAATCTTTTTTTGATGCAACTATTTTAATAATTGTCTCAATTTTAAAGTGCTGTTGCAATAATTCTTGGTTCAAAATAAGCATGAGTTAATAAGTTTTTTTGGCATATCGATATTACAATCCCATAGAAACAGTTTGTACAACTTTTTTCACCTCGTTATCAAACTTATGCGAACCTGGTAAAAAGATTTTTTTTAAACCTGCATCTCCTTTAATTTGTGTTGCTAAACTGTTCTCGTCATCCTTTGCGAAAATACAAAGCACTGGTGGTTGTATTTTATTAATTTCAGCGAGAATTTTGTATTTGCCATCATCTGTGCCAAAACCAAACATATCGCTAACCTTTACCTCTAAATTGGTAGTTGGCGAAGGAATGAGCAGGACATTCGATTTTAATTTATTTTGAAGATATTTTGAAATTCTATTGGGTAAAAATGCAACAGCATCTGCACCGAAAGAATACCCAACAATAGAAAATGCGTCTTTATTCCATAATTTAAGATAATAGCCTAAAATCTCCGAAGCATCTTGGGCAAATTTTTCTGGAGTTTTCTGTTCCCAAAAATATTTTTTTGCATCTAAGCAAACCACTGCATAACCTTTTTGTGAAAGCTCTTCGCACAATTTTTGCGAAAAACTATTCCAACCACCATCGCCACTAACATAAAATAAAAGTTGTAATGATGAATTCTTGTTCATCGTATGTAAAGGAAATTTTAACAAATCACCCTTATCTTGCGCATTGGTTTGGGTAAAAATTCCAAGCAAAAATAAACTCAAACTAATTTTAAATACCATGTATTAATTCTTCAAAACGTGAAAAACATTTATAATTTTGTCAAAACCCGATTCGTCGTAATGGTGGTCTCCATCCAAAAGGCCTAAAAAAAAGTTTGCCTGTTGGAAAGTTGCCAACGGTTTCTGCTCTTCTTCCTTACCGTAAAAACAATAGATTGGAATTTTAATTTTTGTAATTTCTGAATCTACGTTATACTGATAACGATCGTTCGATTTGTTTATCAAATCTGCAAAGTGAACCATAAAATCGGTAGTACAATAAGGCGAAAGCATTTCGAGTGCCACAACTTTCTTTTTAACTAATGGGCTAAGCCGGTTATATACAAACGGCAACACATCGGCGCCAAATGAATAGCCACATAGGTAAACCTTAGTTATTCTATACTTTAGGCTATATTTTTTAATTATTGAACTTATATCTTCCGAAGTTTCATCGGGTGTTTTCTTTTTCCAAAAATAGCTTCTAGAATTGAAACCAATGGTTATAAAACCTTTTTTCGTAAACTTTGTCGCCAAATCGTCTTCAAACTTAATCCAACCTCCATCTCCTGCTAAAAAAATTACCAATTTTTTCGATCGCTTTACGGATGGTTTCTTCTTTACCGGATATAAAAATATAGGGAGGTCATAATCATCTTTTTCAATTCCGTTATGTTCTGCCACGCGGTTTCGCTTCAACAATGCACAACTGTTTAAGGTGGTGATACAAACGAGAAGCAACCAACCTATTTTCTTCATATAACTGTTTACATAAAGCTAAAGCCCGCCTGAAAAGATAATCCATGCGGATTGATGTCTAAATCATTCGTAGTAATTCTGTATGCTTTAAAACCTACGCCAATAAATGAGTTAACCTTTTTTGTTATCGTATATTTCAATCCAAAACCCCCGTAAATGTACAACCCATTTTCTTTTACTTGCGATTTATTATTAGGCGTAAGGTCATCGGCAATGTCGTATTTTATAAAAGAATAGCCAATAGAACTTTCTGCGTAAGGTCTAAATTTTTTAGTGTTGTTAAAATTATATTTCAAGTTACCATAAATGGGCAAATATCTAAGTTTATATAGTACATAACCATTATCGTGATGTATTGGCGTAGACGAACGCTCGATACCAAAACCAGGCTCGAAACCATTTTTAAATAAGAAATTTCCTTTTACAGATGGCGCGTAGAATAAGTTGGAATGGGTAGATCTCATCAACTCGAAAGCAGGGGAGATAGAAAATTGCGTGTTGCGTTTTATCGGTTGCTCTTGTGCCCGAAGCACGAAATTAGTTGTCAATAACGAAAGCGCAATAAATAGAAACTTCATGGTAAAGGTTTAGTAATCTCAAACATAATGATTTGTTGGCAACATTTGTTTGAAATTTTATTTTCCTTAAAAAAAAGAGCACCATTTCTGATGCTCTTTATATTATTTTTTTGCTTGTTGCTGCTGACGCATATAATCATCCAGCCTTTGCTGAAATTTAGATTTCTGCTTCTTTTCGGCTGCTGGTCTAGCTTTATTTTGCTGTATCAACGCGTGAATTTTATCATCATCAACCATTCTTCTAATTAAAATCTGCTGACCGAATGTCATCAAGTTGGCTAAAAAGTAGTAATAGTTTAATCCGGCAGGGTAACTGTTTAACACACCTAAGAAAATTACTGGCATAATGTAGCCAATGTATTTCATTTGGCCTGTTGCGCCAGATACCTGATTGTTAAAATAAGTCATAATTAGGGTAGAGATGGTCATCAATACACACATTAAACTTAAGTGATCACCAATAAATGGAATTTTTACACCGAACTTAATAAACTCATCATAAGTAGATAAATCTTTCATCCAAAGGAAACTTTGCCCTCTTAACTCGAATAAGTTAGGAAAGAAAAAGAAGAACGCCATAACCAAAGGCAATTGTAAAACCATTGGCAAACAACCACCAAGCGGATTTACCCCGGCCTTTTTGTAAAGCTTTAAATATTCTTGTTGCACTAGGGTAGGGTTATCATCACCAACTTTAGCTTTAATTTCATCCATTTCTGGCTTTAAAACCCTCATTTTAGCCATCGATAAATATGACTTGTAAGTTAATGGCGATAAAGCAACCTTTAATAAAATGGTTAAAACCAAAATAATTAATCCAAAATTCCAACCGAAATTGTTTAAGAAATTAAATACAGGTAGTACAATAAAACGGTTAATATATTTTAAAGGCCAGTAACCCATATCAACCTGTTGTTCTAAATCGTAACCTTGGGCTTTAAGCGTAGAGAATTTATTCGTTCCAAAATAAAACTCCATTGCATAGCTTTGAGTGGCCAAATGCGTATATGGTAACTGCATATTCGCAGTGTAGTTTTTCACTACGCCAGAATCTAACGGTACTTTAACTTCCAAATTTCCTTTTTCGAAACCTGGCTTATAAATTAAGGTTGATGAGAAAAAGTGTTGTTTAAAAGAGAACCATTGAACTTTTCCCTTTGTTAAATCTTCTTTTTCATCTTTAGTAACACTTAAATGATCTACATTGCCATCTACATATTTGTAATATGGTGCAGAGTAACGGTGCTCGCTTTCTATCGATTTTTCTTGTTGCAGTAAAGTTGTTTCCCAATTTAAGCCAATGGTATTGCCAGCAATTGCTTGTTGTAAGCCGTTTACATTAATGTTAAACTCCACTTTATTGCTTGTGGGTTTTAAATCATAAACATACGCTACATATTGGTTTGCGCCATAATCGGCACGCATGGTTACTACGTTTCCAGTTTTGGTTGCGGTAAAGAATAAATCGTTGGTGCTGTAAACTTTGCCCGCTACATTTAAGGTTAACCCAAACTTAGTATCTTTTGCATTAAACAAAATAACAGGTTTGCCATTGTAGGTTTTATTGTTTTTAACTTCTACCGATGTAATCTTACCACCTTTATTACTCAAAGTGATTTTTAACTTATCGTTTTCTAAAGTAGTGTTTTGTTCAGTGCCTAACAATACGTTTCCAAAAGGACCTTTTAAGGATACAGAATCTAATACCGGCTTAGCTGTTGCTATTTTAGTCGTATCTTTTTGAGCAATTGTTACTCCAGCCTTTTTCAATGAGTCAGCATGCTCAATTTGTTTGGCTTTTTTCATTTCTACGTCATTCGGCTTAAAAAAGTAGAATGAACCAGCAAAAATGATCATAATCAGGAATAATCCTGTAAAGGTATTTTTATCCATTATAGTATATATACTTGCTTTTTAATTGGTTTTCTTTTTCGCATACTCCATTGCAGCGGCCACAAATTTAACAAAAAGTGGGTGAGGATTTGCTACTGTTGATTTTAATTCTGGGTGAAATTGCCCTCCAATAAAAAAAGGATGGTTTTTAAGCTCTACAATTTCTACCAAATTGGTTTGTGGGTTAATGCCCGAAGCAATCATTCCGGCTTCGTCGTATTTTTTTAAATAATCGTTGTTAAACTCATAACGATGGCGATGGCGCTCGTTTATGTGTGCTTTACCGTAAACGCTAAATGCCTTGGTGCCTTTTTTAATATCGCAAGGAAAAGAACCTAATCGCATTGTACCGCCCATATTTACAATGTTTTTCTGCTCTTCCATCATATTAATTACTGGATTTTTCGTCTCAGCATCAATTTCAACAGTATGTGCATCTTTTAAGCCTAAAACATTCCGGCCAAACTCAATTACCGCACATTGCATCCCCAAACAAATACCAAAGAAAGGGATATTATTCTCGCGTACGTATTTAATTGTATCTATTTTGCCTTCAATACCACGACTTCCAAAACCTGGAGCAACCAAAACACCATGTAAATGGCTTAGTTTTTCTTTTACATTATCAGGGAAAATACCTTCAGATTGTATGTATTCTACCCTAACCTTGCACTCGTTTTTAGAACCTGCGTGTATAAAAGATTCGATTATTGATTTATAAGCATCAGGCAGTTCTACATATTTACCTACCAAGCCAATTCTAACTTCTGCAGTAGGGTTTTTTAACCGACCAAGAAAATCTTTCCAGCTTTCCAAATCTGGTTCGTTTTTAGTAGGTAATTTTAATTTTGCTAAAACAGTTTTGTCTAATTGCTCTTTCAGCATCAACAAAGGCACATCGTAAATGGTTTTTGCATCCATCGATTCGATTACGGCGTTGATATTTACGTTACAAAATAAAGCGATTTTTTTTCTTAAATCTTGTCCTAAATGGTGTTCCGTTCTACAAACTAAAATATCTGGCTGTATGCCATATTCCAACAACATTTTTACCGAGTGCTGTGTAGGTTTCGTTTTTAATTCGCCTGCAGCAGCTAAATACGGCACTAAAGTTAAATGTATAACAATTGCATTTGTACTGCCTTCTTCCCATTTAAACTGGCGAACAGCTTCTATAAAAGGTAGCGATTCTATATCTCCAACTGTGCCGCCAAGCTCGGTAATTACAATATCGTAATTGCCGGTTTCGCCCAAAATACGCATGTTGCGTTTTATTTCGTCGGTAATATGTGGCACAACCTGCACCGTTTTCCCCAAGTATTCGCCCTTACGTTCTTTACTAATTACGTTTTGGTAAATGCGGCCTGTTGTAATATTATTTGCCTGTGAGGTAGGAATGTTTAAAAAACGCTCATAATGGCCAAGATCTAAATCTGTTTCTGCACCATCTTCGGTAACAAAACACTCGCCATGTTCATAAGGATTTAAAGTTCCTGGATCGATATTAATGTAAGGATCGAATTTTTGGATGGTTACACGATAGCCTCGTGCTTGTAAAAGTTTAGCTAAAGATGCGGAAATGATGCCCTTACCCAACGAGGAAGTAACACCGCCCGTAACAAAAATATACTTAGTCATGTTTCTGAATTTATGCAACAAAGGCAAATAATTGTTGCTTTTCGTACGGGGTACAAAGGTAGCAAAATTACTCGTTCGTGTAGAAATAATTAGTGGTAAATTTAAAAATGATAAAGCTGTGTTTCTTAATCATTTATAGGTGTAATTGGGGGGAGTTGTTTTTTTTGGAAAAGGCAGTTCAGTGCATAAAACTAAAATCAGTCCCGTTTTTTGCTAAATCTTTTTTGATGATTTGCACAAATAATAACTAAACGTTTAAGATGATTTCTCTTTAAACCAAAAAAGGATATCGCTGCAACCGGGTTTAAAAAACTTGGGCTTGCAAATCAAAAAATTGAAACTGTTTAAGGTTTCTAATTTCGAGTTCAACAACTATAGCTTTTGCAAATTCTTACATCGTTAGAGAAAATAATTGTTTATACTACAACAAAAGATTATAAATCTCTTTTTTTACCGTTTCTAATTTTCTTGGTTTTTTCTTGTCATCATATTTTGTATATGATTCTATCATTTTATTAAAGTCTTTTTCGTTTTCGGTTTTTTTACCTTTTGTTGGTGGCTCCACCGTAAAAACAGCCGCATTTTTAGCTTCGATTTTGGTGGCAAACCAAGTTTTATTAAATCTCGGTATGGCCAAACCAAGTATCATTCCTGGTAAGCCCGTAAATCCTTCTGGCCCACCTTTTACTAATATTTCATCCGTATAAAACGCCACTACTGTAACTGTATCATCTATTACTGCTGTTGCTTTTCGGCATTCATAGCCAATAATTTTACGTGTATCATTTACAATTTTCCATTTTAACTGGGGGATTGTGTCTTTTAAAATGTAATCATCGCCATTTATATTTTTCCTTAAAATGCGACTCTTTTTTTTAAAATCTGTGTATATCTCACTTGTATTATCGCCACTGCCAAAAAAGAAGTCATTTCCTGATGGTACTTCTTTCGGTTTTGCCTTATAAACAGATGTACTATCGATAAAATAGTAATCCCAATTAGAAATTCTGTAAGTACCCATTTTATCTTTTGCATCATCAGATATCCAAGTATTTTCAGCCAACTCTTGCTTTATGTTTACTTTTTTTTCATAAGTTATTTTGGCACTTTTAATAAAAACAGTTTGCGCTTTTGCAATAGTTAATGAGAAAAGAAATAAAACTATGCTGTTTAAATATTTCATTTGATTTTATTTTTTTTCTGATTTTATAAAACTTCCGGTTAAATTATAAGTTAAACCGATTAAAAAATATCGAGGGATAAAGCCTACTGTATATTCGCTAATGTCGTTTCCGTTTACATACCTGGTGTAACCGTTTTTCTCCGCAAGTATATCCGAAACAGATACTTTTAATTGTAAATCCTGCTCCTTCATTAATTTCTTGGAGATATAGGCATTCCACAATGCAATATTTACTGGGTTTTTAAAAGTGGCTGTTGCAGGCTGATAACTTAAATATACTGATGTGCTGAATTCTGTATTATATGGCAACTTTAAGGTACCCGAAATTTCATGTTTATGACTAAATGTTTTTCCATCATTTATTGTACCAATGGATGAATTACTATTTGTAAAACTTATGGATGGGTTATATTCAAATTGAACAACATCTGTATAATATGAAAGGTGAAGAGAAGAATTAAAGCTGCTTCTTTTGGTTTTATTCAAATTATCGTTTAAAATATTTAATGAATTTGAGATATTATAATTAAAGTCGATAGAGGTATTAAAGTTAATTTTGGAAAAGGTTTTATAAATTCCACTACCAAGGAAAACATTGTTTGTACCGTTCACATTTGTATAACCGGTAATGCTTTTATTAAATTCATCAACGGTTCGTGTACTCACAATTGCGTTTTGCACAAAACTGTAATAGCAGTAAAATTGCATAAATAACTCTGAACTTTGTTGATAGCTTGAATATGTAATATTTATGTTATTACTAAATTCTGGTTTTAGTTCGGGATTGCCGGTAACTTGGTACAATGGACTATTTATTTTTCTAATGGGTTGTAATTTCTCTAAACTAGGTTGTTTACTATCTCCGTAGTAATCTAATGATAAGTTGGAATTTTTATCAATCTTGTAACTAATTGCACTTTGCGGTGCCCAATTTACGTACGAGCGGTTAAATTTTGTATTTCTGTCTAAATCATTTAGCTCGAATGTAGTTTGAATGGCTTGTGTACCAGCGGATAATGTAATTTTCTTCGATCGGTATTGAAGTACAACCTTGCCAATATTTGAAAAGTTATTAAAATCGAAATTATTACTTAAAGAATCAATTAAACTATTGTTTAAAAATTTATCGAAAACTTTAATGCGACTGTTAGAATTAACTGCTTTGAAACTGTAAGCAGTTTGTAAAGAGAAAACTTTGCTCAGTGGTTCTGTGTATGAAATTCTAGTGCCTATCGAACTTTCACTTCCAGAATTATCATTTAAAAAATTTTGATTAATCGTTCTATTTACTACACCATTTGCATCGAATAAATTTGTATTACTTAAGCTATTGCCCAAACTTTTACTGCGTTTAGTTTCAGGTTGCAAATCTATAGAAAGTGTTCTGCCAACTTTTTTAAACTTTTTCGAATAGTTAATATTGCCGTTAAATAAATTATCGTCGCCATTTACATTATTGGTCGAATTATTATTATTTACAAAAAAACCACTTCCATTTTTTGTTTCGCTAATATTTATGTTTGATGTGGTGTTTTTATTTTCACTTCCTGCAAAAGATACTTTTAAGTTTGATAAGGAATCTAATTTAATTTCTAACCCACCTCGTAAACTTTGACCCATTGCTCTGGTTTCGTAGTTTGTTCTACCCGCACTTAAAAAATTAGTTCCATTGGGTAATAACGATTGACTATTTGAAGTTATTAAGTTAGTGTTTTCGACATCATTTCCTTTATAGTTCAATTTAAAAGCAACTTTATTTTCGTTCCATTTATCTGAGAAATGTGCACCGTAACTTTTTACATTTGGTCGGCCATCGGTTTTAGAAAAAGCATCCTCATCATTATTTCCATAACTTATCATGGATGTACTTCCATCATCGCCAACAATAATTTCATCGTACTCGTTGCCTTTTAGTTTGTTCAATTGTGCACTTGCTTTTGAATCTTCGTTGGTATTTGAGTTAAAGCCAAACACAGCCACTTTTAATTTCTTTTTATAAATACCCGCCATACCGCCAATATTTCTAAAATGATTTAAGTCGCTATTTGCATCCAAAGTACTGAGATACCCGTTTTTCGCATTATCTTTCAGCTTAATATTTATAATCTTCTCTTTGGATTCTCCCTCTTTTATACCCGATAATTCTTCTGATTTAGTTTTTTTATCGTAAACCTGCACTTCACTAACTGCATTCGCTTTTAAATATTTTTGAGCTAGGAGTGGGTCATCACCAAAAAATTCTTCTCCATCAACCAAAAGTGTTTTTACATCCTTTCCGCCAGCTTTAATGTTGCCGTTTTTATCAACAACAATTCCTGGTAAACGACGCAACAAATCTTGTACTACTGCTTGAGGTTTAACAGCAAAACTATCTGCTTGATAAGTAATGGTATCGCCCTTCATACTAATTGCCTGCTTCTGTACTTTAATCGTAATTTCTTGTAAGAGCGTTGCCTTGCTATCCATAGATATATGACCCAAGTTTAACTTAGTGCTATCCGTTAGCTTAACATCTTTAATAAAATCGGCCATTTTTGGGAAAGTTATAATTAACGTATAATTTCCCTTTTTTAAATTTAAGAATTCAAATTCGCCATTTGCTTTCGCTCGGGTATCTTTTAGTAAAATAGAATCTTTAATGTTGATGAGCAGTATCGAACTGTTTTGCAATTTGGTTTGTTCAACACTATCAACCACTGTGCCTTTTATACTAGCATTTTGAGCCAACCCAGAAAAACACAATAACAATAGGATAGAAAACGAGAAGAGTTTTTTGAGCATTTAAGAGTAGTTAATTTGTGTTATTTTTGATTGCTAAAAGTAAAATTATTTATTTAAATGTTAATATGCTATTCGGCGCATTTAATCACACTAACACTAGTCAGTTTATTATCTTTATCGTAAGCGTAGGTTTTAATAGATCTATCGGGGTTGGTAACAGAAATAGATTTAAAAGTTTGTTCACCCGATCCGTTTTTGCCAACGAATGTATTTTTATTCTTCTCTCTTATTACTTCGTTATTCAGTTCCAGCTTTCTGGGGTTTAAAGAATATGATTTAAAGGAAGAATATAACTTATCAGCATCCTTATTATAGGTATAAATGACTTCACTATCCGATTTCCCTTCCCTAACTACACGCCCAAACTTGTCGTAAACATAATTAATGTCTGAAACAATAGATTGATCTGATCTTATCGATAATTGGCGAACACATTGCATTTGATCGTTTAAGAAATAAGTATCATAACTGAAAGGCCGGCCCTTAGAAAAATTTATGGTGTAGTATTTATCTTTGTCGTAAATAAATTTCGTTGTATCTGGGTTTTTCAAATATCCACTAATAATAAGCATAATCAATCCATCGCCATTTCTAACGTATTTAGTAAATGTCGTTTCTTTACCGTTGATGATGTTGGTTATGTTTTGAGGCTGGTTTTTGTTGTTGTAAACATACTTACTGCTGTAAGCTATTTTTGTTGTTAGCGAACTATCTGTGTACATTTCAAAAATTCGCTCGTTGCAATGCATTTTAAAATTAGCATCGCCATAAGTTTTTGGATAGTGGCTGGAGTTGACATTTGCAATTAATTTTTCAGCATAAGTTTTAGTTGCTACAAAATTGATTTTTAAAATTTGTTGTATTTCCTGTAGTGCATTTTTTTGGTTCCCTTCATTAAATGTTTTAGGCACTAAATAATCTGCATTACCAATATTTAAATAAGTTTTAATCGTTTTTAAATACTCATTCGGATTGGTTACAAGGATGGGATTATCTTTTCCATTCGAAATAATCATTCCAAAAGCTTTTTTTGTATTTGGTCTGTAGAAAATAAATTTATCACTAGAATTATTAAATTCTACAACGTTTTCTTTTCCAATATCAAATATTGGAAAGTTGGTGTAAACGCCACCAAAGTATGAATTAACAGCTTTTGATTTTAATTTATGTTTTTTGAAATCGTCAGAATTATTTGGTGCGCCGAAAAAGATTACACTAGGTTTTGCTTCAGTAAAAGTTAAAGCAGCTTTTTCATTTATTGGTTTTTGTTTGATGAAAAAACTTTGTGAGAATACATTTTCGGAAATTATGGCAAGTAAAAAAAGAAAAGCTACTTTTTTCATAATGGATTTATTTATTGGCAAAGAATTTAGAAGGATAATCTGGTAGATTCGGTCTTCAGCCCTTGGTTTATATTATCGCTACCAATTTGTGCTGTAAAGTGTCGAGCATTTTAATGGTTTGGTTATTAATTCCGGCCAAATATTGCTTTAACAACAATTATAATAAATCTTAACTTTTTGCTCTTTTTCACTCCAAGCAATGTAAATGTTGTTTTCTTTACCTAAACGATATTTAAAGCCGTTTAACCCCGATTTTTTCAGTGCTTCATAAAATGCTTTATCGGGTACGTAGTTATCTGCTTTATCTTCGGGCATTACAGCAGGTTCTAAAAAATCATCCTCGCCAAAAAATTCCGAAGCAATGGTTTTAATAAAAATAATTTGATCTTTTTCTTTCCGTAAATCTACATTGGGGTCGGTACTTCCTAAAAGTTCTGTGCCCTTTATTTTGGTGTTGTAAATTTCTAAACCTTTATCTGTTGTGATGGTGAAAGTAAGTACCATATCTTCAGGCTTTCTACCTGTGAGCTCAATTTTAAAAGTATCTAAAGTTTTTAAATTAGAGAACGATTGCGTAATGCTTGAATTTACGTTTTTAAATTCAACAGATTCACCTTTCTTTTTATCAGTTTGACAAGCAGTGAATAGAACAGCAGCAGTAAATAAAAGAAATATGGTTTTTCTCATGCTTCTAAATTACAAATTTGATTTAAGTAAAATTGATATTAAAACTAAAATTTTAATCCGATTTTAAAGCATCTAAAAATTTATTCAGTTTAAGTAAATCTTCAGGACTATCAATTGCAATCGTTTCTAAGTCTGTTATTTTAGTCTGTATGTAAAATCCATTTTCAATCCAGCGCAATTGTTCTAAACTTTCGGCAATTTCTAAAGAGGAGGGAGGTAATTTAGTGATGGCTTTTAAGGCTTCTGTTCTATACCCGTAAATACCAATATGCTTATAAAATTGGTGTTTTTCTGCCCAAACACCCGGCTCGCCATTTCTGATAAACGGAATCGGACTGCGGCTAAAATACATTGCCCTACCATTTACATCGACAACTACTTTAGGGCTGTTTGGGTTGTAAATACTTTCTTGATCTGCAATAACTTTAATTAAAGTTGCTAATTGAACTTTTTTTTCGGCAAAACAGGTGGTTAATAAATCGATTTGAGTTGGTTCAATAAAGGGCTCATCACCTTGAATATTTATTACAATATCAAAACCAGGCAGTTGTTCGATAACTTCTGCACATCGATCGGTGCCACTTTGGTGGTGGGGTGATGTAATTACAAATTCGCCACCAAATCTTTTTACTTCATCAGCTATACGTTCATCATCAGTTGCTACAACTATTTTTGATAAACTTTTTGATTTTGAAGCTTGCTCATAAACCCGCTGAATCATGCTCTTGCCAGCAATATCAACCAAAGGTTTCCCCGGAAAGCGGGTAGATGCAAAACGAGCTGGTATAATACCTAACCCCAACCCCTGAAGGGGCTTTTCCTTTCCAACGTTCATGTATATCGTTATAATTTAAATATCTTGGCTTTTATCTTCGCCTGGCGCTCCCCCTTTAGGGCCTGCCAGCCGGACAGGCAGGGGTTGGGGGGAAAAGCCCGTTAATCTCTGCTTCTATCGATTGTATAACCGTTCCTAAATCTTCTGGGTTATTGGTAAAGTCTAATTTATCTTTATCAAGAATTAGCAATTTACCGAGGCTGTAATCTTTAATCCAAGCCTCATACTTTTCATTCAGTTTCGATAAATAATCAATGCGGATACCTGCTTCATACTCGCGACCTCGGCGTTGAATATTATTTACCAATGTGGGTACCGAAGCACGTAAATACACCAATAAATCTGGCGGTTTAATAAAAGACGTTATGTTATCAAAAATTGCACGGTAGTTGTCATGGTCTCGGGTCGTCATTAAAGCCATGTCGTGCAGGTTGTCGGCAAAAATGTGCGCATCTTCATAAATGGTTCTATCCTGTATTACGTTTCGCTTATTTACTTCAATATCAGTAATTTGCTTAAATCTACTATTTAAGAAATAAATTTGAAGGTTAAAACTCCAACGTTTCATATCACTATAAAAATCCTCTAAATATGGATTGTTGTCAACAGCTTCATACAAAGCCTCCCAACCATAATTTTTAGCCAATAAACCTGTTAAAGTGGTTTTTCCGGCGCCTATATTGCCTACTATTGCTATGTGCATTCTTTTGAGATATGAGATATGAGATGTGAGATATGAGATGTGAGATATGAGATGTGAGATTGAGCGTTTAACTCATGTCTCATATCTAACCGCTAAAATCTATAAAATTAATTAAAAACTTTTAAAACCGATTAAACTTCTAACTTCTTTAATGGTTTTTTGAGCACTTTCTCTCGCCTTAATCGCGCCATGTTTAGCCACTTGCCTTAAGTAAGTATCATTTTTGGCTACGTCCATAATGCGCTCGCGCATGGGTGCCGTCGCAATAATCATATCTTCGGCAAGCTGTTTTTTAAAATCGCCATATCTAATTTGCATCTTGTTATACAAATCAGAAAAGTGTTCGTGCGTATCTGCAGAGGAAACTACCTTCATTAAATCGAAAAGATTTTGAATCGCTTCTGGTTTTTCTTGGTTTTCTTCGGTTGGTCCACCATCACTAACCGCACGCATTACTTTTTTACGGATTGTTTCTGGGTCATCAGATAAGTAAACTGCATTGCCTTCGCCCTCCGATTTTCCCATTTTGCCTTTTCCATCTAAACCCGGAACTTTAACTAATTTTTCTGAATAGTTGAAAGCATACGGTTCAGGGAAATAGGGTGTATCGTATAATCTGTTAAAACGATTTCCAAAAGTACGGGCCATTTCTAAATGTTGCTCTTGGTCTTTACCAACGGGTACTTTTGTTGCTTTGTGTATTAAAATATCAGCAGCCATTAAAACGGGATAAGTAAGCAAGCCAGCATTTACATTATCAGGATTGGAACGAACTTTATCTTTAAATGAAGTGCTTCTTTCTAACTCGCCCATGTAAGCATTCATATTTAAATACAAATACAGTTCGGCAATTTCGGGCACATCACTTTGAATATAAATAGTGCTCGTTTCAGGGTCAATTCCACTTGCTAAATACTCTACCAATACATGCTTAATGTTTCCGTGCAAATCTGCAGGGGTTGGGTGAGTTGTTAATGAATGTAAATCGGCAATAAAAAAGTAGCAGTTGAAATCATTTTGCATTTGCACAAAGTTTTTTACTGCACCGTAGTAATTACCTAAATGTAATTTTCCTGTAGAGCGAATACCGCTCACCACTGTTTCTTTCATCATGCCACGAAATTAAAAATAAAAAGGCATCAAACTAACGATATATTCAATTTACGGCAAAATCTTCAAATTAATTTAAAATATTGCGCTTAATTTATAATTTTGATCGCTATGGCGAAATTTTTTAGGCGAATACATTACTTTTGGTTTCTATTTTGGATTGTATTTTTCTTCATCATATTTTATCCTTTCTATTATTTTCTGGCTCAAAAACCCAAATATTATAGGCTTTTAAATTTATTTCGAAAAGCGCATAGTTTTTTGTGCAGTTTTCTATCTGGCGTGTTTTTTTCTTTTAAATCAGAGGCCAAATTTGATCCCGATGAAACTTATATCTACTGCGCCAACCATACCTCGAATTTAGATATAATGGTGCTCTGTATTATGGCGAAAGGCCGATTTCATTTTATGGGTAAGGATGAATTGTTAAATAATCCGGTTTTAGGGATTTTCTTTCGTACTATTGATATATCTGTAAATAGAGACAGTAAAATGTCGGGCTTTAGGGCATTTAAAAAGGCTGCAGAAAATTTAGATAAGGGCATGAGTTTAATTATCTTCCCGGAAGGTAAAATTGATGATGAATATCCACCACATCTTGGCGAATTTAGAAATGGTCCATTTAGGCTGGCGATTGAGAAAAATATTTCGTTAATACCGGTAAGTATTATTAATGGATGGAAAATTATGTGGGATGATGGATCAAAATATGGAAGTAAGCCGGGAATTTGCGATATTTACATCCATAAACCGATTGATACAACTGGTTTAATTGCCGATGACGCCGATTTATTGAAAGAAAAGGTTCATCATTTAATCGATAGTAAATTAATTTAAAAATGATTTTAGACGCCAAAGCCATATATAAAATTGCCGATCTTGCTCGGATTCACATCGAAGAAAAGGATGTAGATACGTTGATTCCAGAAATGAATAAAATTTTATCCTTTATGGAAAAGTTAAATGAGTTGGATACAGCAAATGTAGCACCTTTGGTTTACATGAATGAAACGACAAATATTTGGCGCCAAGATGTGGTTAAACAAGAGATAGCAACCGTAGATGGATTGAAAAATGCAGCGAAGCATGACGAACAATTCTTTATGGTCCCAAAAATCATCGAGAAGTAAGATATTATCAAAATGATGGCTAAAGGTAATAATTTCTGCCTCCTTGTAACATCTTAGTATTTCTACCTGTCTAAAAAATAAAAAAATGCAACAATCACTCATCATCGTAAAAGACCTCGGGCGTAAATACGTTATCGGCTCTGAAGTTATTCATGCCTTAAAATCGGTTTCTTTAGAAATTAATAAGGGAGAATTTGTTGCGTTAATGGGTCCTTCGGGTTCAGGAAAATCCACATTGATGAATATTTTGGGCTGTTTAGATACACCCACAAAAGGGCTATATATTTTAAATGGTACGGATGTAAGTCACATGACGGATAATGCACTGGCCGAAGTTCGGAACCAAGAAATTGGCTTTGTGTTTCAAACCTTTAATCTTTTACCACGATCCACTTCGTTGGATAATGTTGCTTTGCCGTTGATTTATGCCGGTGTAAATAAAAAAGATCGCGATTTGAGAGCTAAAACAGCTTTAGAAAATGTAGGTTTAGGCAACAGGATGGATCATAAGCCGAACGAACTTTCGGGTGGTCAGCGCCAGCGTGTTGCCGTAGCAAGGGCTTTAATAAATAATCCTTCAATAATTCTTGCCGATGAACCTACAGGTAATTTAGATACAAAAACATCGGTTGAAATTATGGGTCTGCTAGAAGAGATTCATAAAAAAGGGAATACCATAATTTTAGTTACCCACGAGGAAGACATTGCTTTACATGCGCATCGTATTGTTAGAATGAGAGATGGTTTGATCGAAAGTGATCAGCCAAATGAAAACATTAAATCTGTTTCGCCACGGTTAGCCGCTTTAAATGATAGTGGTAAAGATTGGGAGAAAATTAATTAAACCCCTAAATCCCCTAAAGGGGACTTTTGGGATAAACGAAACTAATTTGCCCTTTTAGGGGGCTAGGAGGTATGAAAATCTACACAAAAACAGGCGATAAAGGCCAAACGTCGTTAATTGGTGGTGCCAGAGTGCCAAAATACCATTTGCGCATCGAAACTTATGGAACCGTTGATGAATTAAACTCGTATATAGGCTTAATATCTTGTCAGGATATTGATGAATCTTATAAATTGTTGCTCAAAGAAATTCAAGACCGTTTATTTACGATAGGTGCGTCGTTAGCCGCCGATCCGGAAAAATCTAAGATGAAGATTCCAGATTTGCACGAAAGCGATGTTGTTTTGCTTGAGGATAAAATAGACGCTATGAACGAAGAATTGCCACCTTTAAAGCATTTTATCCTTCCCGGCGGGAATACAGTTGTGTCTTATTGCCACTTGGCACGTTGTGTTTGCAGGCGAGCAGAGCGATTAACCGTGCAACTTGCAGAAAGCAGTTTTGTAGATGAGCGGGTTACGGTTTATCTGAACAGATTGAGCGACTTTTTATTTGTTTTGGCACGGAAACTGAATATGGATTTTAAAGCTGAGGAAAACATTTGGATTCCTCGTATATAATAGTTGAAAAATAAGTTTGTTTTGCTCAAAAATTTTGATATACTTTGCGCAATATTAAAAAGGTAAGAATTTAATTGAATTGAATTTATGTATTGGACATTAGAATTGGCATCGCACTTGGAAGACGCACCATGGCCTGCAACTAAAGATGAATTGATTGACTACGGAATTCGCTCTGGCGCACCGGTAGAAGTTATAGAAAACTTACAAGCATTGGAAGATGATGGTGAGCCTTACGAAACTATTGAAGAAATTTGGCCAGATTATCCAACTAAGGAAGATTTTTTCTTCAACGAAGATGAGTACTAAAACATCATTTAAACCCTTTCAGATAACGAAAGGGTTTTTTTATTGATTTTTTTCTGACAATTTTTAAACAAAACTTTACTCATTGTGTTAATACCATAACAACAATTTAAAAAACTAAAAAAATTAGAGTTATGGGAAATTTATTGTATTTAGTCGCGGTAGTATTAGTAATACTATGGATTATAGGTTTTGTATTTCACGGTTTCGGCGATGTTGGTAACATTATTCACGTACTTTTAGTAATTGCAGTTATTGCTATTTTATTAAAAGTTATTGGAAGAGCAACCTAATTATATTTAGAACCTTAAGCTAACATATTTTTAATATGCATTGCAAACGGAAATGGGAGATGATAAAATCATTTCCCATTTTTGTTCACTGAAAAATTTAGCTAAAAATTTTTTCGACTCGGTACATCAGTTAAGGCACTTCAAGGTTAAGTTAAGTCGTTTTTGCATTTTAGTTTTTGGTGACGATATCGACTAATAGGTAGAAATATATTTACAATTTATAAATATGTTTCGTAAATTTTTTTTACATTTAAATTATTTTGGTATGATAACATTTACGAGCACACTTCCTGATGATTTGATGAAAATGCTTTCTGATAAAGCAAAGTTGTTAAAGCTCCCGAAAAATAAGCTCATAGAAAAAGCTTTAGAAATTTATTTAGATCAACTCAATAAAGCTGAATATATTAAATCGTATAAAAATGCCGCAAACGATGAGGATTTATTAATGATGGCAGAAGAAGGTATGGTAGATTACTTTAAGCAAATAAGAGATTGAAGCAAGGAGAAATTTGGTACGCCGGTTTAGATCCTACAAAAGCTGGCGAAAAAGCTGGTTATCGCCCTGTTGTAATTTTGAGCGGAAATATGCTTAACGAGCATTTGCAGATTGTAATCACTGCGCCATTAACTACCAAAATAAAAAATTATCGTGGCAACCCAATCTTGATGCCCAATGAAACCAATGGTTTGCCAGAAATTTCTGAATTGATGATTTTTCATATTCGATCAATCTCAAAAGCAAGAATGCAAAAATGTATCGGAAAAATTGATAAAGCAGCGCTCGACTTAGCGCTCAGGACTTTGAACGATATTTTGAGGTATTAACTTCTTGTTTTCAAAATCGTTTCAGCCAATATTAAATCTTCTTTGTAAGTTATTTTGAAGTTAAATTCATCACCAGCCACTAAATTTATTTGATAACCAGCTTTTTCAACTACTGATGCATCGTCGGTAAAAAACGCATCATATTCTTGTTGGTAGGCTTTTCGTAACTGTGCAATTTGGAAAGTTTGTGGCGTTTGTACCAAGTAAATTTCTTTTCTGTCTAAAGCCGCTGATTTTCCATTTAATAGCCTTCTAATAGAATCTTTAGCGCCAACTGACGCAATTGCGTTACCGCTACTTGTTGCAGTTTCGAAACAAAGGTTAATTGTTTTTTGCGATGTTAAAGGTCTTACCGCATCGTGTATGGCTACAACTGCATTTTTATCATCTATAAGGCTTAATCCATTTTTTACAGAGTAAAACCGTTCTGAACCACCTTCAATAATTTGATGGGGAATTTGGAATTGATGATCGATAATAAGTTGTTGCCACAATGCCAAATGATCTTGCGCAAGCACTAATATAATTTTTGGGCAATATTGGTTTTGGTGGAAAGCTTTAATGGTGTGCATTAAAACCGGGAGGTTATTCAGCAATAAAAATTGTTTTGGCTTTTCGGTTTGCATCCGGGTTCCCGAACCGCCTGCTACAATTATAGCGTAATATTTCATGCTCTAAGGTATGAGATATGAGATATGAGATATGAGATATAAGACTCAATCACTCAAATCTCATATCTCATCATTCATAACTATATAATCAGCATGGCATCGCCATAACTGTAAAATTTATATTTTTCTTTAACGGCAACCTCATAAGCATTCATTACGTTTTCATAGCCACCAAATGCACTTACCATCATCAATAAAGTAGATTCTGGCGTATGGAAGTTGGTAATCATTGAATTTGCAATATTGAATTCGAAAGGCGGGAATATAAATTTACTTGTCCAATCGTTCGCAGGCTTTAAAGTTCTGTTAGCAGATACTGCTGATTCTATTGCGCGCATAGAAGTTGTACCCACAGCACAAATTCTTCTTTTTTCTTCTAACGCTTTATTTACCAAAGTTGCTGCTTTTTGTTCGATGATAAACTGCTCAGAATCCATTTTATGTTTGGTTAAATCTTCAACCTCAACAGTTCTAAAAGTACCTAAACCAACATGCAAAGTAACTTCTGCAAATTCAATACCTTTAAGTTCAAGGCGTTTCATTAACTCGCGACTAAAATGCAAACCCGCGGTAGGTGCAGCAACAGCACCTTCATGCTTAGCAAAAATAGTTTGATAACGTTCCTTATCTTCTGCAGTAGCTTTACGTTTAATATATTTTGGAAGTGGCGTTTCGCCTAAAATTTCTACATTTTTTCTAAATTCTTCATCGGTACCTTCGAATAAGAAACGAATTGTACGTCCGCGAGATGTTGTATTGTCAACTACTTCTGCAACTAACAAGTCGTCATCACCAAAGTATAATTTATTTCCAACACGGATTTTACGAGCAGGATCTACCAAAACATCCCATAAACGTAATTCTTTATTTAATTCGCGAAGTAAAAAAACCTCGATTGTTGCACCTGTTTTCTCTTTATTGCCGTATAAACGCGCCGGAAAAACTTTAGTGTTATTCAATATCATTACGTCTTTGTCATCGAAATAACCTAAAACGTCTTTAAAAATTTTATGCTCAATTTTACCGCTGTCTTTGTGTAAAACCATTAAACGTGCTTCGTCGCGTTGATCGGCCGGATTTTCGGCAATTAATGCTTCTGGTAAGTTAAATTTGAATTGTGATAATTTCATTCTTGATGAATTTTTTGAGGTGCAAAAATACGAATTAATTTTCTTTTTTCGTATTTTAATAAACGTAATGTACCTATTAAATGTTTTTATATTTACTTTAGTAGATTATTGGTGGTTTACAATCTTTTTTTAAATTTCTTGTAACCTTTATCTCCCGTATGTATCTAAACCTTATATTATGATTATTTTTAGACTAATAGGTGAGAGTTTCCGTTTTGCTTTTGATGCTTTGCGCCAAAACAGAATGCGTACGGTTTTGTCTTTATTAGCCATAACAATTGGAATATTTACCATTATTGGTGTGTTTTCTGGCGTGGATACATTTAGGAATAAATTGCAATCTAGCGTAGATAAATTAGGGTCTAAAACTATTTTCGTTGATAAATTCCCTTGGATTTTTGGCGATTATCCGTGGTGGAAATACATTAATCGTCCGCAACCATCTATAAGAGACTATACCTCATTAAACGAGCGTATGGGAAATGCTACTGGGATTGTATTTAAAGCGAGAAGCAGTAACCGAACAATTAAGTACAGGAGCAATTCTGTTGAAGGGGCAACCTTACTCGCCGTTACTCAAGATTTTAATAAAACATCAAACTTTGAGTTAGTGGATGGCAGATATTATACCGAGAGCGAAAGTAAATCTGGCTCGCCGGTATGTTTAATAGGCTCGGAAATTGCCGATGGTTTATTTAACGACGAAACAGCAGTAGGCAAACAAGTGCAAGTAATGGGTCGAAAAGTTACCGTTATTGGCGTGTTTACTAAAGAAGGTGAGGATATGTTAGGTACATCTTTAGATAATAACATTGTTATTCCATTAAATTTTGCAAAAGGGCTGTTTAATGTAGAAGATCAACAATACAACCCTCAAATAATTGTGAGCGGTTCAGATAATGTGTCGTTAGAGGAAAGCGAGAGCGAGGTGCGCGGTTTAATGCGCGCTATACACCGTTTAAAACCCGGCCAGGAAGACGATTTTGCGTTGAATAAAACCACCATGCTTTCTAACCAACTAGATACCATGTTTGATGCTGTAAATATTGGTGGATGGGTAATCGGCTTGTTTTCTATTTTAGTTGGTGGTTTTAGTATTGCCAACATTATGTTCGTTTCGGTTAAAGAGCGTACAAACATTATAGGTATCCAAAAATCGTTAGGCGCAAAGCGGTATTTTATTTTACTACAGTTTATTTTCGAATCTATAACCCTTTGCGTAATGGGTGGATTATTGGGTTTGCTTTTAGTTTATTTAAGTACGGTTATCATCGATTATTTTTTCGATTTCAAAATTGTATTGTACCTCAAAAATATAAATTTAGGCTTATGGATTTCTGTAGCCATCGGAGTGATTTCTGGTTTCTGGCCTGCTTACTCGGCATCTAAGTTAGACCCGGTGGAAGCTATACGGTCTTAATGCGTTTTTTGCAGTGTACAGCGTTTAATAAACCTTATTGAAGTGGAAAGCCGGAAACCCGGTTACTTACCGTATTTTGTTCTATTTAACGACATTGAATTCACGCAGAGGCCTTTTCGGGGCGGACTTGCAACGAAAAGAAGGACTGTACTAAGCGATGAAATACTAACTTACGTTTTCAAATAACATAAAAATAAAAAGAGTTAAGTATAAAATTGTTTTTCTTAGTTCCTCATAAAACTCTAGTATTTGTCGCATGCCCATCCGGCCAAGGTCAGAAATTTAAGGAAATTTAAAAAAAATGGTTTTGAAAAGTTAAGATAATTATATGGGCGTTTTAACACGCTTTACGCTATATCTCTTTTTCTGAAAAAGAAAAAAAGGATGTCGCTCCAATCGTTAACGCAAGAAAAAACCAAGCGGGAATGGCAAACGCTTTATACGATATTAAAAAACAAAACCCTCAGCTAAATTTAATTAACTAAGGGTTTTTTGCTTCTGCTTGAATATTGATTAACTCAATTTACCCAACGCTTCTTTAATTCTTCGTAATGCTTCTACCAAACTCTCGTCTGATGCTGCGTAAGACAAGCGGATATAATTATCGTTTCCAAAAGAATCGCCACCTACAGTTGCAACATGACCAACATTTAATAAATAAAGCGCTAAATCTGAAGAGTCTTTTATTACATTTCCATCGGCATCTTTTTTGCCAAAAAATGAACTAATTTCTGGGAAGAAATAGAATGCACCATCAGGAAGGTTGGTTTTAACACCCGGAATTTCATTTAATAAATTATAAACCAATTCTCTGCGGCGTAAAAAAGCTTTTTTCATTTCTAAAACACTTTCTAAACCTTGCTCGTAAGCCACAATACCAGCACGTTGCGAAATGGAACAGGTTCCAGAAGTGGTTTGCCCTTGTAACTTATCGTTAGCTGCAGCAATTTCTTTATTTGCAGCAATGTAACCCAATCTCCAACCTGTCATTGCGAAGGCTTTAGAAAATCCATTTACAATAATTACGCGATCTTTAACGCTATCGAACTGAGCGATAGATTCATGCTGATCTACGAAATTGATGTGCTCGTAAATTTCATCAGAAAGGATAAATATATTTGGATGTTTTTCGAAAACCTTAACTAAAGCTGCCAATTCATCTTTACTGTAAACCGATCCTGTTGGGTTACATGGTGATGAAAACATGAATAATTTTGATTTCGGTGTGATGGCGGCTTCTAACTGCGCCGGTGTGATTTTAAAATTGCTTTCAAGATCGGTGTCGATATAAACAGATTTACCTTCGGCCAAAACCACCATTTCTGAATAAGAAACCCAGTAAGGTGTAGGAATTATAACTTCGTCGCCTGGATTAATAAGCGTTAGAATAACATTCGATAGAGATTGTTTGGCACCTGTAGAAACTACAATCTGCGAAATATCGTAATCAAGATTGTTTTCAGTTTTAAGCTTGTTTACAATGGCTTGGCGCAATTCTGGATAGCCGGGAACTGGCGAGTAACGCGTGTAATTGTCGTCTAATGCTTTTTTAGCTGCATTTTTAACGTGATCTGGTGTGTTAAAGTCAGGTTCGCCAACACTTAAACTAATTACATTAATGCCCTTTGCGCTTAACTCGCGACCAAGTTTGGTCATTTTTAAAGTCGCAGATTCTGATAGGTTGTTGATTCTGGTTGATAAGATGCTCATGGTTAAATACTTTGAATGCAAATATATAAACCAAATATTATTCTGCACTAAAAAAGACTTAGTTTTTCACATTTAATTTAATTGATAACCGTATTTTTGCAGAAAATCATTAATGTGTCGGTAAAAAAGAGAGCTGTAATCATTTCGTTGTTGGTAAGCCTTATGTTAATGTTGGCTAAATTTTTAGCCTACTTTATTACAGGATCTAACGCCATTTTAACCGATGCTGCGGAAAGCATTGTGAATATAATTGCCAGTAGCTTTGCCTTCTACAGCATTTATTTAAGTACGCAACCGAAAGATGAGAACCATCCTTATGGGCACGGTAAAGTAGAATTTTTTTCGGCATTTGTAGAAGGTGTTTTAATTCTGATTGCTGGGGTTATTATTATTCTCAAGTCTTCATACAATCTAATTTATCCTTCGAAAGTGAGCGAGCTTTTAGTGGGTACTTTAATTATTGGTGTTACCGGGTTAATAAATATGATAGTAGGTCTGTACCTCTTAAATGTAGGTAAAAACGAGCATTCTGTAACGTTGCAGGCCGATGGAAGACATTTATTAACAGATACTTATACTAGTTTTGGTATTGTTATCGGTTTGATATTAATACAGTTGACAAATATTATTTGGTTAGATAGCCTTATTTCAATAATCGTTGGCTTTTATATCATTTATACGGGTTATAAACTCACAAGAAAATCCGTTGGAGGACTGATGGATGAAAGTGATTTGACCTTAGTGGAGGAAGTGGTTGATATTTTGCAGAAAAACCGCCACATTCCGTGGATAGATGTACACAATTTACGTACACAACAGTACGGACCAGAATTTCATATTGATTGCCATGTAACTTTGCCTTATTATTTTGATTTAAATAAAGTTCATAAAGAAATTTCTCAGATAGATGAATTGGTAAATAGTGGATTTAGGAAGTCTGAATTATTTATTCATGCCGATCCATGTTTGCCAAAATGTTGCAATTACTGCAAAATGATTGATTGCCCGGTTAGGTTCGAGCCTTTTAAAGCGGAAATTGTTTGGACATCAGAACTCGTAATCAAAAATCAAAAACACTTTGCAAATGACTTATTTTAACGTTAGGGTTTACGGATTGTTAATTAACGAAAAGCACGAGATTTTAGTTAGTGATGAACAAGAATATGGCGTAAAATTTAGCAAGTTTCCAGGTGGAGGCTTAGAGTTTGGAGAAGGATTGATTGACGGATTAAAGCGTGAGTTTATGGAAGAATGTAATGCCGAAATTGAAGTAATTTCTCACTTTTACACCACAGATTTCTACGAAAAGTCATCATTTAATGAAAGCCAACTGATTAGTATTTACTATCTCGTAAAAGAAATTGCGCCACTGAAATTAAACTTTAAAAGTAAAATTTTCGATTTTGATGGTGAAGGAGAAATTCTTCAAGCATTTCGATGGGTGAATATCGCCTTGCTGGATATTGACGAAATTACGTTTAAAACAGATAAAACTGTAGTGAAGCTACTAAAAGAGCTTTATTAGGAAGTAAAATTCGTATCCCTTTTTATTAAAGACGTGTTACGGTTTGAGATAAGTTCCATCAAAACCTACTCCTTATATAACTATCTGAAACAAAATATTGCATCACTTGTTCCATAAGTACATCAAAGTTAAAATATTATGGAAACAAATAAAGAAGAAGGTAAAGTTGTTAAGAACGACTTGCTTGATGAAAATGTAGAAGATGTAAAAGGAAACAGAACCTTGGATGAGAATAAATCATCAAAAATTACAACAAATTTATTCTCTAAAAATACCGAGCGGAAAAATAACTCCTTCGGGCCAGGCCACGAACCAGGAACTACCCCAGGAGCGGGAATTTAATTTTGTACGTTAATTTTTTACAAAAACTTAAATTTTAATAGTTAAATTTAAACCACGGCACCCGCTGTGGTTTTTACGTTAAATTAAATATGGAAAGAAGAAATTTTATTAAAAATTCTGCCTTAGCGATGGCGTTGCTGTCGATTTATAAAACCGATGTTTTTGCTCAGAAAAACTTGTTAAGTACTTATAACTTTAAGCCACTTCGTAATGGCGTTGGTGTTTTTGTAGAACAAGGTGGAACCATTGGTTGGTTAAATTCATCTAATGGTTTTGTAGTTGTGGATGCGCAGTTTCCTACAACTGCACCACACGTAATTGCAGAATTGAAAAAACTTGGTGATAAACCTTTCAAATATTTGATCAACACGCACCATCATGGCGATCATACCGCAGGAAATATCTCGTTTAAAGGTTTAACCGATACTATTATTGCGCATAAAAACTCGCTTATTAATCAAACTAACGCTGCAATTAAAGCAAATAACCTGGATCAACAATTGTTGCCAAACAGTACTTTTGGCAAAAGCTGGAATGCCAAAGTAGGAGAGGAGCACATTAAGGGCTATTATTACGGATCAGGCCATACCAATGGTGATGCGGTTTACCATTTCGAAAATGCAAATATTGTGCATGTTGGCGATTTAGTATTTAATAGGAGATTTCCGTATATCGACAGAGAAAATGGCGCTCATATTGGCAACTGGATTTTGGTTTTAGACAAAATAATGAGCCAATTTGATAAGGATACCCTGTTTATTTGGGGTCATAGTTTAGATCCTGAAAAAATTACCGGTACAAAAGAAGACATTAGGGCATTTCAAAATTATTTACAAAGTTTGCTGGCTTTTGTAGGTGGTGAAATTAAAGCTGGTAAAACTAAGGCAGAAATTTTAAACGCTACAACGATACCTAATGCATCAGAATGGCAGGGCGAAGGGATTCAGCGGAGTTTGATTGCTGCTTACGAGGAGTTAAAAGGCTTGTAGTTTTTACTGAATTTTGCATAAAAAAGGGGCATGTCTCAAAATTAATTGTGGAATTTTGTAGTAAGAGTTAAGTCCTCAAAGGCCGTCATTCCCGCGCAGGCGGGAATCTTAATGCTTTAGAAAGGCTACGAAACTACTCCTTTCTAAAGCATTAAGATGCCCTTCCGATAGCTATCGGAACGAGTTGAGCATGACGATAGCGCCAAATTTAATTCTTTTACAATTTCTTAACTTATTTTTTTGAGACAGGCCCCTTTTTTATGACGATTAAAAACCTTAAATCCCACCCTTTCTAATAACCTTTCTTTGTTCTGGCCATGCCATCGGCTTTCCTGTTTCCTCGTTTATAGGTAAATCGATTGATTTTTCGTTTGATGTTCTTTCTGGATCTTCGCACGCCATATAAACCATAATTGCGGCTAAAATAACATTACTTCTAATCTCATCAAAAACAAGTTTATCATAACTATCGCGGTTGGTATGCCACGTGTAAACCCCGTAATCCCAACTTGTTGAGCTTAATGAGTAACCTAAAGCACCTGCAGCTACAAAGGAAGCAAAATCAGAACCGCCCGAACTTGGTGCTCCTGGAAAAGTTGTGGTAATTTGATTTTTAATCGTATCGGGAACAGCAGAAAGCCAACGTGTGATATAATCTTTAGACTTTGCAAAACCCTGACCGTTGATGTTGTTTACTCTTCCTGTACCATTATCTTGATTGAAAAGCGCTTGCAAGTTTTTCACAACTTCTGGATGATCTGCTACAAAAGCACCCGAACCATTTAAACCCTGTTCCTCACTTCCCCAATGGCCAACTAAAATGGTTCTTTTTGGATTTGGATAAAATTTCTTCAAAATACGCATAGCTTCCATCATCATAATAGTTCCCGAACCGTTATCCGTTGCGCCACTCGAGCCATCCCACGAATCGAAATGCGCCGATAACATAACGTACTCATTCGGCTTTTCCTTTCCTTTTATTTCGGCAATGGTATTAAAAGTTGGCACCATTCCAAGTTTTTTAGATTCAGATTGGATTTTTAACATCGGTTTATTGCCGTTTAACGCTAACCTGTAAACCAAGCCATAATCTTCTAACGATAAATTTAGGGTTGGTACTTTCGTTGTATTTGCACCAAAAATTTTATCTACGCCAAAGCCTTCCGACCAATTGTTGATGATGATGGCAGATGCACCAGCGTTTTCTAAAGCAATAGACAAAGTTTTTCCGTTAAAACCACTTTTTCTCATTGCAATTGACCATGATTTATGAAATTGTTCTTTTTCTGTTTTATATTTATTAAACAAATCTTTGGTCGCATATTCCTCCCAATTTTTCTCTGGTCGGCCAGAAAGTTGATTCATCGATATTAAAACGATTTTCCCTTTTACACTTGGCAACCATTTGCTAAAGGCTATAGAGTCAGTTATTTCTGGTAAGATAATAGCCTCGGCATTTATCGTTTTGCCATTGGTTGAAGGGCTCCACGCAAGTTGTGTTCCTTCTAAAGTGCGCAGTCTTGGGCTGGTTAAATCAATGTGGGTAATACCTCTTTCCCAACCTGCCCATTCGCCCCATTTCTCATTTTTTGCAACAATACCCCAATCTGCATATTTTCTTACTGCCCAATCATTTGCTTGCTTCATTTGTGGTGAACCAACTAAACGCGGCCCAACAACATCCAAAAGTTCATGAGCCAAATTTTCTAATTGTGAGTTTTGATTTGCTTCTTTAACAATGCTACCGGTTATTTTATCGCTTTGCGCAAATAACATGGAGGTTGTAAAAAGCAACAACGTTGCAAATGGAATACGTTTATTCATAAGATTTAAGTTAGCATTGATTTTGCAAATTAAGAAATAAGCTTTTGTAAAACGCAGGGTATTAGAAATGTTGCAATATTTGTAATGCGTTTTTGTGAGAAATACAACCACTTAGCAATAAGGGAAATTTTAAAGCAACTTCGGTTTTTTGGCGCGAAATAGAAGCAAATTGCTTTATATCAGTTATTTAGGTGGTATTTTGAGAGCGTTGCTGGTAATGTGCACCGTTAAAATTGGGATTTCGAATAAACGGCTGAAGAGCAAGCAGTGCTTTTGAAAGATGGCTAAAATTAACGATTGCTATTCCAAGCTTTGGCCAAAAGCACTGCTTTGTAGATTATTGTAAGTATTAATTATTTTTTTGAACAAAAAAACACTTTAGTTATTCATCATTTTTAAAAAAGATCCAAGTTTAGCTTTCATTGCTCTTCTGTCAACAATAAAGTCGAGAAAACCGTGCTCTAAAACAAATTCAGAAGTTTGGAATCCCTTGGGTAAATCTTTTTTGATGGTTTCTTTAATTACTCTTGGTCCGGCAAAGCCGATTAAAGCTTCTGGTTCAGCAATATTGATATCGCCGAGCATGGCATACGAAGCCGTTACACCACCAGTTGTAGGATCTGTTAATAACGATATGTAAGGAATTTTAGCTTGACTTAACAAAGCGAGCTTTGCGGATGTTTTTGCCATTTGCATTAAAGAAAATGCCGCTTCCATCATTCTTGCGCCACCTGATTTGGAAATCATCAAGAATGGAATTTTATGTTTGATAGAATAATCGATAGAACGCGCAATTTTTTCGCCAACTACCGAGCCCATAGAACCGCCGATAAAAGCAAAATCCATACAAGCGATTACTAAATCTTGCCCTTCAATTTTACCCACACCAGCGCGAATTGCATCTTTTAAGCCAGTTTTAGCTTGACTTTCGATAATTCTTTGCGTGTATGGTTTATTGTCGTTAAAGTTAAGTGGATCGCCTGAAGTTAAATTGGCAAACAGTTCGGTAAACTCGTTATTGTCGAATAAAACTTCGAAATATTCTTTAGAACCAACACGAAGATGAAAGTTGCAGTAATGGCAAACGTATTTGTTTTCCTGAAGTTCTGCCTGATGTAATGGTTTTTTACAATTTGGACATTTGTTCCACAACCCATCAGGTGCCTCTTTTTTCTCTTCGGTTGTGGTAATGATACCTTTATTTTCTCTTTTAAACCAAGCCATATTATTTTTTAAAGAATCGGATTGCAAAGAAACGAAAAATATAATCAAATTTATGAATAACCAATCATCAAATTTTAAATATCAAAATAGCCTAGGTTTAAAAGAAATCAGAATTAAATTAATAACGCAATTTGTTAATTAAATTGATTTTTGAGATTTGATCATTTTAACTAGTGTGTGTTTTTTACACTAACTAAGGGGGTTTTTCGTACTAAAATTGCCTTCATTTACTTGATAAGCAAATAAATGTATAATTTAAAATGATAAAAATGTTATTTTTTTTTTATAACTTCGGACTAAATAAAATTTACAAGAAATGAGTTTAAAAGGCTATAAAGGCGTAATTTACGGAGATGCCGTTCAAGAATTATTTGAGCAGGCTAAAAAGCACCAGTTTGCACTACCTGCAGTAAACATTACTGGTACAAATACAGTTAATGCTGTTTTAGAAACTGCTAAGGCTGTAAATTCGCCTGTTATGATTCAATTATCAAATGGTGGTGCGCAGTTTTACGCTGGCAAATCATTGGATAACGAGAAGTTGCAAGCATGTATTTTAGGTGCTGTATCTGCTGCCAAGCATGTACACTTATTGGCAGAGCATTACGGTGTTGCTGTGGTTTTACATACCGACCATGCGGCTAAAAAGTTATTACCTTGGATTGATGGACTTTTGGATCACGGAGAGAAATTCTTCGCAGAAACAGGAAAACCTTTGTTTTCATCGCACATGTTGGATTTATCGGAAGAACCGATTGAAGAGAACATGGAAATATCTGCTAAATATTTAGCACGTATGGCTAAAATGAATATGACCATCGAAATTGAATTGGGCGTTACCGGTGGAGAAGAAGATGGTGTAGATAATAGCGATGTTGACAGTTCAAAATTATATACTCAACCAAGTGAAGTGGCGTATGCTTACGAAGAATTGAGCAAAGTTTCGCCACGTTTTACTGTTGCGGCGGCTTTTGGAAATGTACACGGTGTTTACAAGCCTGGAAACGTTAAACTTCAGCCTGTAATTTTGAAAAATTCTCAAGATTTTATTAAGGAGAAATTTAACTTAACCGCAGAGAAGCCAATTAACTTTGTGTTTCACGGTGGTTCTGGTTCCTCTCAAGAAGAAATTAGAGAAGCAATTTCTTATGGCGCAATTAAAATGAATATTGATACCGATATGCAATGGGCATTTTGGGAAGGTATTTTAGAATATTATAAAAAGAATGAAGCTTATCTTCAAGGTCAGATTGGTAATCCTGATGGCGATGATAAACCGAATAAAAAGTATTACGACCCACGTGTTTGGTTACGCAAAGCGGAAGAAACTTTTGTTAAACGTTTAACAGTTGCTTTTGAAGATTTGAATTGTATAAATGCAAATGATAAGTTATAACAAGGTTGAAAATGTTGGAAAGTTACAAAGTTGAAATGTTGTTTAATAACTTCAACTTATAATACAAAATAGCATTTAGCAATTTTTTAAACAAAAGCGCCATGAGTATAAAAACTTATGGCGCTTTTGTTTGTTTAATTATTTACATTTAGGTGCATAATTTAACAACATTATTTGATTGGTTTTTACAAGAAATTAATCCAATATTCGTTTACAACTACAGTGTTTAATCATATTGCTTAGAAAAATATAAAACAATGAGTTTATTGGTCCAAAAAGTAAATCATCCAGAAGATTTAGAGAAAGTATTTGCTATTCGTAAAGTTGTTTTTGTAGAGGAGCAGGCCTGTCCGCCCGAGTTGGAATGGGAACATGAAGATGAATCTGTCCATTTTTTAGCAACCATTTCTGGCAAACCCTGTGGTGCGTGCCGTTGGCGTAAAACAGAAGATGGCTACAAGATGGAGCGTTTTGCTGTGCTGAAAGAATTTCGCGGTCAAGGCGTTGGTAGGGCATTAATCGCCGAGGCTTTATCTGATATACCGGAAGATGCTCATTATATTTACCTTAACTCGCAATTAAATGCCGTTAGCTTATATGCTAAATTTGGCTTTAATGTAGTGGGCGAGCAGTTCGAAGAAGCTGGCATTCAACACTATAAAATGGTTAAGAAAATTTAGCTTTTACGGCGCTATTTTACAAAATTTGTTATGTAGCGCTTGTCGAAATACTTAAGAGATTTTCAACAAGCGCTACATAACTATTTAGCTGTGCAAAAAGGCTATTAAATTTAATTAATGGCTTGGGCCATCTGCATTAACGCGTTTTATTTGTGCACCCAAAGCACGTAAACGTGTATCAATATCTTGGTAACCACGTTCTATTTGCTCAATGTTGTAAATGGTCGATTTGCCTTCGGCAGATAGCGCTGCAATTAACAATGAAACGCCAGCTCTAATATCGGGCGAAGTCATGCTAATTCCACGTAACTTATATTTCTTATCAATTCCGTTTACAGTTGCACGATGTGGATCGCAAAGTATAATTTGTGCACCCATATCAATTAGTTTATCCACAAAGAACAAACGGCTTTCAAACATCTTTTGATGAATTAACAAATTGCCTTTTGCTTGGGTAGCCACAACTAAAACAATACTTAACAAATCGGGTGTAAAGCCAGGCCATGGAGAATCAGAAATGGTTAAAATTGATCCATCGATAAAAGTATCAATTTCATAATGTTTTTGAGCAGGAATATAAATATCGTCGCCTCGGCGTTCTAATTTTATCCCCAGTTTTTTAAAAACTTCAGGAATTACGCCAAGTTCGTCATAACAAACATCTTTAATCGTAATTTCAGATTCTGTCATGGCAGCTAAGCCAATAAATGATCCAATTTCAATCATATCGGGCAACATTCTATGTGCTGTACCGCCTAAAACTTTAACGCCTTCTATCGTTAATAAATTAGAGCCAATACCAGAAATTTTTGCACCCATACGGTTCAACATCTTACAAAGCTGTTGTAAATAAGGTTCGCAAGCGGCGTTGTAAATTGTAGTAATCCCTTTGGCTAAAACAGCAGCCATAACAATATTTGCTGTTCCCGTAACCGATGCTTCATCTAATAAAATATATGCACCTTTCAAATCGGTAGCATCTACATTAAAAAATGCCTTTTTACTGTCATAAACAAACTTTGCACCAAGTTTCTCAAACCCAATAAAGTGCGTATCTAATCTTCTACGGCCAATTTTATCGCCACCTGGTTTTGGTATTGCTGCTTTACCGAAACGCGCTAACAAGGGCCCAACAATCATAATCGAGCCACGTAAACCACCACCTTTTGCTTTAAAAGTATCAGATTCGAAAAAGGTTAAATCTATGTTTTTAGCTTCAAAAGAATAAGTGTCTTTATTTATTCTTTCTACAATAACACCTAAATCGCCAAGCAATTCAATAAGCTTATTTACATCCTTAATATCAGGAATATTGCTAATTGTTATTTTTTGATCGGTAAGTAAAACAGCCGATAAAATTTGCAAAGCTTCGTTTTTTGCGCCCTGAGGGGTTATTTCGCCTTTTAATTTTATGCCACCTGTTATTTCAAATGCATTCATATATGTTAGTATTTAATCCCAAAGGGGATGCCTTTGGCATATTGAGTAATTAGATTGGGTATTGCTGTTTTAACTTTATGCCTTTTACCTTTAACCTTTAATATTTCGGTTTATTGTTGTTATTACTTCTACCACGATTATTACTGTTGCTATTGTTGTTGTTTTGGCGATTTTTTCCGTTGTTGTTGTTTGTATTGCTTCTACCGCGATTGTTGTTGTTATTTTGACGTGGATTTTGTGCTCTAAACTCAACTTTAGCTAAATTTACACCTTCATCAAGAGATAGCAAACCGCCAGACAGATATTTTAAATCTTTAATAATGGTATCATCGCTTACATTGTCTTTATTCCAAGTAACGTACGACATTTTCATGAAGTTAGCAATGCTTTGCACCATCGCCTTTTTCTGCTCTTGATTTTCTTCAAGCATGGCTTTTTCGATAAGCGTTTCAACCGTTTTACCGTAATGTTTATACGTTATTCTTTGTTGTGGATAGGCTAGAGGCTGTGGTTTAACATAGGCATTCTCAATCAAAGGTTTTGGGTACGGACTGTCAACATCTATCTGATAACCAGAAATGATGTGTAAATGGTCCCAAAGTTTATGCTTAAAATCAGCAACATCTCTTAAGTGTGGTTGCAAAAACCCCATAAGGTCTATCACTGCTTGTGCATATTTATTACGTTCTTCTATGGTTGGTAATTCGCAAATATACTTTACCATATTTTGAACATTGCGGCCATATTCTGATAAAATTAAATGGCTACGCGTAGTATTATAATCAAAATTCATTGTGTACAGATAAATTAATGGATAAATCACCTGGCGATACGAATTATGAAATAACCAGAGGAGATTAGGTTATGAATTCATCGAAATGTCTATTGCCAGCTTTCGTTTTGTATCCAAAGGTAATAAAGAAAACGCTAATCTTACAATAAAATTGAAGATTAGCGTGTATTAAATATTTATCGAAATGATCTTAAACGCATTTACGAAATTAGATACGATGAGAAATAGCTATTTCAAGGCAAACGCTTTTAAAATTCTCTTATTTTGGTGTGTTGTTGAATTTTTGGCTAAAGCCTGTTTCAAATTCTATTTAATCCCTTGGCTGAAGCAAAGGGCTATAAGTTTTTTTTATTACGATCGGTTTTAAGGCCGAATTTATGTTAAAAATATTGGTGGCTTTAGCCAAAATATTTGAAAACGTTCGCCCTGACAACTATTTACTGTATTTAATTTTTATTACATTGAATGAATAAGGCTTTAACGTGTAATTTAAATTTTTCCCTTTAAGACTTTTTGTTGTTTCAACAGGGCTAACCGCCTTTGGTTTTTCCATCGAATTTGATTCAATTAAATTTCCATTCGCAATTTCTTGAATTTGAGCTGTTTTTTTAAATTTCTTATTTCCAGCAATTTCAAAATCTGCCTGTTGAGTTTTGTTTGAACTGTTTACAATTTTAATAATCAGTTCTTTTTTAGTTTCATCCAATACGGAAGAAGCATATAGTCCATCCTGACCAACAATTTTCTCGTTGTTTAATGTTATTGGCGTTACATCTGTTCCTTTATTTATCGAAAATAATTTTTGAACGTAAAAATCTGGCGAGCCATAGATATTCAAATTATCTACCCAAATTAAATCTGGTGACCATTGAAAAGCATTAATATGTGCAAATAAAGGCGCGTAAGATGCCATTTCAACCACATCTGCATTTCTTTCCAAGCCCGTCATAAAAGCTGCGGCTGCTAAAGCACTTTGCCAATTGTTTCTTTTAACGCCCGAAGCTTCTGCACCAGAATGTACGGCATATTCACCTGCAAAAACTTTTGAGCCAGTCCGTGGATAATTGTCATATCTGCCTGCATTTTTCAAAAACCATTCTGCAGAACGATAATAATGTTCGTCAATAAATGCAGGATCAATTGCTCTAAGTTCTTTGTTCAAATAATCAAATTGTCGTCCGTCAGCATCCGTTCCCGCACTGCTTATAACTTTAATATTTGGATATTTTTTACCGATTGCAGCTGTAAACATTTTTAGGCGTTCTACATACTGTGGGCCGAAGTTTTCATTACCAATGCCCAACATTTTTAAGTTGAATGGTTTTGGATGCCCCATTTCTGCACGTTTTTTACCCCAAGTTGTTTCTACAGCTCCATTGGCAAATTCTATTAAATCTAACGCATCTTGTACGTAAGGGCCTAATTCGCTAAGCGAAACTACTTCCGCTGTATTGTACTGGCATGCCATACCCGCATTCAAAATAGGAAGTGGTTCTGCACCAATATCTTCAGACAGTTGAAAATATTCGAAAAATCCTAAACCAAATGTTTGAAAATAATCGGGTGTTTGGCGATTTGGAACTTCGAGATTCCAGCGGTTTAATAGCAGTTTCCTGTCTTCTATTGGGCCGATTGTGTTTTTCCATTGGTAACGATTTGCCATGTCCCTTCCTTCAACAATACATCCACCGGGAAAGCGAATAAAACCAGGCTTCATATCCTCTAAAGTTTTAACCATATCGGCACGCAATCCATTTGGTCTATTTTTCCAAGTATCGCCCGGAAATAAAGAAATCATATCTAAATCTATTTGTCCGCTGCCTTTAAATACGATCGACAGTTTACCTTTCATCGAAGTTTCGGTGGCAACAAAACTTAATTTTTCTTTCAGCCAATCTTTTGATGATGGTTTGGGTGTAAAATCTGTTTTGCCAATTTCTTTACCAGCTTCATCAAGTAAGCTGATTACCATCGTTATGCCTGGCTGTTGGAGTCTGTATGATAAAGAAAAGTCGTAACGTAAACCTTTTTTTATGCCCATTCCTCTGAAACCTTTATTAATCAATTGAACATCATCATTTTCTTTTGTTATTTGTAAATAACGCGGATTTGAAGGGTTTTTCTCATATTGATTTAGAACGAGGATTTCTCCGTCTTTTTGTTTTTTAGTATTTACATCCCAACCCATTAATGGCTCTGGAAATTCAAATGATCTATTTTTTACCAATTCGGCATAAATGCCTCCATCAGCTCCAAAATTTATATCTTCAAAAAAAACGCCCCACATGTTTGGTTGAACTTTGGCAAGTGTTTTATCTGCATTAATTTTGATGATTTTTGTGGTTTGAGCAGTTACTGTAAAAACAGAAAACAGCAAAATTAATGAAGTAGTAATATAACCTATCGGTGAAATTTTTACATTTAAATTTAATGTCATAATAGAGATTTTTGATTTTTATGATCTCAAACATAATAATTTATAATTAAATAAACGTTAATTTAACGATTAATTTTTATTTCATAAATAACATTAAAATAATTGGAATTTTAGGTTAATAAAATGATTAATCTCAGTTCGATAGTTGAATGATTGGAATAGATTTACTTTTTTATACAGCGCTGTGGTTAAGGGAAACGATTTTAGGTATTTTGGCTAAAGCCAATAATATTCTCACAATAGTAGAGCCAATAGAAACCCGATAGCTATAGTTAAGGGAAACGATTTTAGTTATTTTGGCTAAAGCCAACAATATTCTCAATTAAATATTCGTTGGTTAAAACCGAGGGCGATAGTAAATTTGACAGGAAGCTGTCTCAAAAGCGGTTAAGTAAAAGCTAATTCAACTTTAAAAAGAGAATATCATTATTTAGATTGCAGGATTACTCTTACTGATTCATTTTTTACTCTAACTTTTATCCACTTTTCTAAGCGTACTTTTTCTTTTGATAACATCTTTTTTTGTACTTCTGCCGTAAACAAAGTTATCGTATCTTTTTTAGTGCTATCCAACCTGTTTACAATCACATTATTAAGACTAAAAGTATTAATCAACGGGAATAAAATATTTAATTCTGAAGAAACATCGGGCAGAACGCGTTGGAGTTTATTGGGTTTTAGCGAATCAATTTTTACGGTATCTCTTTTAAAAACGTCTTCCATTATACTGGCTTTGATTTGAGAGAAATCAATTTCCTGTTTGGCATTTAATCCTTGTCTAATCTTAAGTTTTGTTCCTAAAAGCTTGTAGTTTTTCAGTTTTTTTTCTATCCTTTTTATGGTGCTATCTGTAAGCTCAACGCCAATAAGTAATAGATCAATTTCTTTCAATTCTGAGCTGTATTTGAAGTTTTTATTTATAACTTGAGTATTTTGGAAAGCGAAATTCTCTTTCACGAATTTTTGTGCGTTATTTTCAAAAATACTTTTTTCTACTATGCCGTAAGCCAAGTAAATGCTTGGTATAATGGTAATTAAAACCAAGATGAGTATATATTTAGAAACTCTTTTCTCTGTGTTACGATCTGCAAAACGCTTCTTATTAAAATTTAAAAACCTAACGATTAAATAGGTAGATATGCATATAAAAAGACTATTTATAAAGTATAGATAAATTGCACCCAAGAAAAAATACCAATTACCCATTGCAATTCCATAGCCAGCTGTACAAAGCGGTGGCATTAAGGCGGTGGCAATGGCAACACCAGGGATTACATTGCCTTTTTCTCTGCTTGTAACGGCAATAATGCCTGCAAGTCCGCCAGCAAATGCAATAAAAACATCCCAAATTGATGGCGTTGTTCTGGCAAGTAACTCGCTTTGCGCATCGTGTAAAGGCGTAATGTAGAAGTATAAAGTAGATGTTGCAATACCAATAATGGTGGCAACGAGTAAATTTCGTCCACCTTTTTTTACCAATTCGAAATCGTTGGTTCCAATTCCTAAACCTATACCCATAATCGGGCCCATTAGGGGAGAGATAAGCATTGCACCAATTACTACAGCTGTAGAATTTACATTTAGGCCGATGGAAGCAATTATGATTGCAAATATGAGGATCCAGAGTTTATCTCTAACAAATACCGAATTGTTTAAAATAGAGGATACAACTTCTATCTCATCTGATTTAACTAAATGTAGGCTAAACCGCCTGCGCAAAAATATTGTTAATGGCTCTAATAAACCTCTCTTTTTAATAATCATCTACCTTTCATTAAATGCAACTGTTCTTAAAACATAAATACAGCCAATACAAATATGATAATTTATAAGCAATAGCATTATAAAATATCAATGTACAATTTTTGAGGAGTAATAAATAGCGAAATTTAAGGTCTAATTATCTCAACTTGCAAATTATTTAGGTTTTCATCAATTTGGAGTTGACAAGATAAGCGGAAACCATCTTCGAGTATGCCATGTTTTTTTAATGTAGTTTGTTCGTTTCTGTCGAAAGTTGTGAGTGGATGATGTTGATTTTTAATTTGTACCAAACAGGTGGCGCATTTTCCCATACCTAAACAATCTCCAAAATCATCTGGCGAAATTCTATCGAAAATTAAGGCCATTAAACTTCGATATTCATTAGGAAAGGTTTCCACCTCGTGTAAAAAGCCTTCATAATCTATTTTAATTTTAACGACGTCTGTTCTTTTCATTTTTTTTATCCAAAATTGATTGGGGAATCAACGTTCAAAATTTTTAATTTGCTAACGCGATTTATACCTTGTGTTTGGGTCATAAATTCTGCACAAGCGAAGCCAAATTTTACGACAAAAAAAATATAATGGGGTGTAATGCCTCACTCAAATATAGTTTTTAGCCTTATCGCATAATTAGCCTTTTCCATCGTAGGATGAGTTTACTTCGGAAGGAAACACGTTTAGCCTTCAAAACAATTTTTAAAACCATTTAATTATACAATTACTCGTGATGAGCCACCTCGCATCGCTTTGAGTTTACTTAGAAACATAAGCGCCATAGTTTCTGCTCTTTTTTTAGTATTAACCGCCATTTCGCCTTCAAAATTTTCATCAATAGTGGCATAGAAGAGCGAAATCCAGCGTTCAAAATGTTCTTCGCTGATGGGTAACGGTGCATGTTTGGCAAAAGGGTTTCCAACAAAACCAGCCACACCAAATAATACTGCATTCCAAAAACTGTACATCTTTTCTAAATGTGGTGTCCAATCAAGTATTACATTATTAAAAATTTCGCCAATTAAATCATCTTTTTGCACTTTACCGTAAAATTGATTTACAAATAGCATAATATCATCCAGCCCTTCAATATCTTTCTTTCTCGCCATATTATTTAATTGTTATTTTGTAAAAAGTTCTACAGCTGATGAGGTAAAGAAAAAGTACGCACTCCACGCCACGAATAGTATTAACAATATAAATATCCAAAATGGGATACTTTGTGGCGTTTCGCTACCTTCTATCAAGAAATTTTTCGAATCTCCTTTTCCGTAGGCGTTAACCATTAGTGGTATTATACCATCTACAACTGCATTTTCTTTTATGCCTTCGATAGATATGGCTGGACCATTACGCACCTCGAACGGCACATGCCTAACACCTTCTTTCCCGGTAGGATCTTTACTCACAATTTTAAGCGTATGCTTACCATCAATCAGTTTTGTGGTATCTAATTCGAAATTTACAGGTGCAACAAGTTCTGCAATAGGTTGGGTATCTTCATCAATAAAGATGTATATTTTACTTCGAGCTTCCATTTTAATCTATATTAAGAATAAATTGCTTAATGTGGTTTTGTCTTTTTTCGCCTGGATTAATTAACCATTTAATTGAGAAGAAGAGGGTAATAATTACGATTAAAACAGTTATCCCAATAATAATATAGTCGGTAAAACCATCTGGTCCACCACCGTGCGTAAGTCCTTGAAATAGTTTAGGCTGCTGTTTTTCGCAAGCCGGACAACCGAATGCAGAAATGATAAAAAAGCACATCGAAATGGTTGTTGCTATAAATACTTTAATTTTCATAATTTCTTATTTAGCTTTTACTTTAACTTTTTCCATTAATTTTTTAACCTCATCAACCGTTACTTTTTTAGCACTATTGCCCCAACTTGTACGTTCATGGTTCATAATTGCAGAAATTTCTTCGGCTTTTAATCGGTTATTTGTACCAATTGGAGGCATTGCAGGATAGCCCTCTTTCTCTCTTCCGGTGTAGCCATTCATGATGATGTTAACAAGTAATTCTGGATCTTCGGCAGTTACTACTTTGCTACCTTTTAGCGGCGGAAATGCACCTTTTAAACCTTCGCCATTTTGTTGGTGGCAACTTTGGCAGTTATTTGTGTATAACATTCCGCCGTTAAGTTCTTTGGTTGCACCCGGTTTAGCATCACTTTCTTCGCCAACTTTACCGTAAAGAAAAGCAGGTTGAGGAGATGCACTTGGCAACTTAGTTTGTTTTAACGACTGTAAATAGGCCAATAATTCTAGCGCCTCTGCTTTCGCGATTACTTTTCCTTTTCTACCACCTAAATACTCTTCGGGGATATTTACTACTACATCGCCCGGTTGGGCTTTATCTTTTATCTCAAACATCCATGGATAAGCAGGCATAATGGATTCTTTGATCAAAATACGTGGATTAAATAAATGTGGCAATTGCCATTCTTTACTAGGTTGGCGTGTACCAATACTGGTTAAATCTGGTCCTGTACGTTCGGTACCCATTAACGTTGCCGTATTTCGCCAAAAATCGGTACGGTGTATATCTGCATAATCCGCAGCAATGCTCGGGCGCTCGCCCCAAACTTTATCCATATCTACATTTCTTACCTGCTGGGTATGGCAACCCACGCAACCATTTGCAATAAAAACACCTTTTCCTTTAATTGCCATATCGCTAAGCGGTACTGCCATTGGTAAGGGTGCATTGTTGCTTTGATTGTTAAGTGCAGGGATTATACAAACCAAAAGTGTTAATCCTGCGAAAAGCAGAAAGGCAGTAATAAATAATTTGGTGTGGTTATTAAAAAATTCCATGTTAATTTAATTGAAATTATAAACTGTTTTCTGAATGTGCAGTGTTTTCATTAAGCTTTTGTATAGCAACTTCACTTGCATTAATAGTTGTAGTACCGGTAAGCATTTTATAAAAATTATAGGCAAAAAAGATGTGAGATAACCACATTAAACTTCCGCCAATTGCTCTCCATAGCCAATAAGGCGCCATAAATACAACGGTATCAATAAAAGGTTTTTTATCAACCCACATCATTCCTCTAAGTGTGCTGCCGTACATTAATGGTACCGTATAAATCAACAAACCAATCAGGGCGAGCCAAAAATGTGCGCCAACGGTAATTTGCGGTGCTTCCTTTCCGGTTAACCTCGGTACTACCGCATAAATTCCTGCCCAAAGGAAAAAACAAATAATGCCATACATGGTTAAATGGGAGTGGGCAACCGTAAAATCGGTAAAGTGCCAAATTAAATTGGTCGATCTAAAAGCTTCTGCTGTGCCTTGTAAAGAGCCAGTAAAATAAAATATAATCCCGATTATAAAAAATGGCAACGTATAACTTGATGGGATTTTGTACCAAGAACCTTTAAAGGTGAGCAAGAAATTTGTTGTACCTGCTGCAACCGGAATTACCATACCCATACTGCCCACAATAGCTGTAGTTTGCAACCACCAAGGTATAGAACTGAATACGAAATGGTGCGTACCAATTACGGTGTAGAATAAAATCTGCGTCCAAAAGGCTAAAATGCCTAAACTGTAGGAATAAATAGGTTTGTTAAGTTGTTGAGGTAAGAAATAATAAACCACACCCAACATAAACAACATAAACCACATTCCTACGCCTTGGTGCATGTAATAACCTTGTATAATGGTTTCGCCCAATCCATCCTGCCAAGTTGGAATATAAGCCACAAAAGAAATTACAATGGCAAAAATTACCGATGCTACGATATACCAATTGGAAATGTAAATTTCTTTGGTTGTTCTTTGCGCAATGGTGCCGATAAAGTTAATTAACGTAAGTATTAAGCCAATACCGAACATTAGCATAACTGGCCAAATGTATTCTCGGTATTCGCCACCACCATTATTAATGCCAGACATTAAACAGATTGTACCGAGCACTACGGTAATATTAATAAGGATGAGCGTATACCATCCCATTTTTATACTTTTAAGCGGTGCGTTGCTTACGCGAGGAACCACGTAATAGCCTAAACCCAACATCCCTAAAGATGCCCAACCCCAAAATACGGCATTGGTGTGTACTGGCCTTAACCTACCGAAACTTAAAAAGCTTAATTGATCTACATCTGGCGCAACGAACTTAATGCCCAAATATTCGCCAACTGTTGTTCCAAAAATGAGCCAAAAGGCTGCTGTGCCGATAAACCATAAAATAAGTTTTGCAAGGGCAGGATCAATCGGCGGACGTTTTATTGCTCGCTTTTTTAACGAAACAACTGGTAAATCTGCCTCAATATCCACTTGTTGTAACAAACCTTTGGTATCTTCTGCAGTAATATTGCCAGATAATTCACGGTGACTTAACTTGTAATCTAATGCTTCCTGTCTTTTCTTTAATGATTTTTTAAGTTCATCTTTATCTTCATTGTCAATGATATCGATAAGCTCATCAGCGTCTTCCGAGGCTTGCTTAAGTTGATATTGTTTAAACAGATTATTGGTTTTGCTAATCATTAACCAAATGCCAACAATTACTGGGATAAGGAGCAACACTAATGTTATAATTATGCCACCTTCTGTCCATATTCCTCCTGTTGATGCTGTTGTTTGAGAAAAACTCTGTTCACCAGAAAACATCAGAAATAGAAAAGCTGTTAACCCCAAAATACCAGTTTTATTGATTTTAGATTTTTCCTCGTCTTTATTACCAAGATAATTTAGGAAAACCTCTATTTGGTTGGAATTAAGGGTGTTAATATATTCCTTTAAATCTGGATGATTTTTTTTAAGGGCTGTTTGCCTCGCTAGCTTCTGTGTGTTCATTATTTTTCGATAAAGTGATAAAGCAATAACTAACACGGATAAGATGACCAAAAATGCAACAATGAGCAACAGCGAAGTTATGCCTGATGGCGCAACGAGTAGGTGCGATTGGGGTGCCATAAATAAATAAGCGTTTACCATAATGTATATTTATTTCTTTTTAAATTTTTATTATTCCGACTGCTAATAGTCGTTATTTTTGATGATGAGGTTTATATTGGTGTTTATTTAAGCGAAATTTAGCACTTTTAACTAACCAAAAACATTCTTAATTCAACTATCGTTAAATATAATAAAATGATGATATTGAATTAAGAAGTGTATCATATTTGTTTTTACTTCTATTTTATTGATGATCTATTTCTTTAAACTGGTAATGCCAAGGTTTAAATTTTCGTTAAAATTTTCGATTGACGTTTCTTCCAGCATTTTTGTTATTTTTTCTCTAATTATTTTAAAATCGTTGTGCAGCGGACAAGGATTTATTTCGGAGCAATAACTTAGGCCTAAACCACAGCCAGTAAATATTTTTCTACCATCAATGGCTTTAACTACATCTGCCAAAGGCCGTTTTAAGTTTGCCTCATCCATGTAAAAACCACCATTTGGCCCCTTTGCCGATTTTACAATATCTTGTTTGCTAAGGCTTTGCAGTATTTTGGCTAAAAAATGTTCTGGAGAGTCGATGCCTAACGAGATTTCTTTAATTCCAACTTTTTTTCCATCTGAAGTTCGGTGCGCGATGAAGAACACCGACCGCATTGCGTACTCACATGTTTTTGAAAAAATTCCCATTGTTGCACAAAGTTAAAACATAGTTATCAATAATAAAAGATAAAAATATCTTTTATTATTTAAGCAATTGTTTTTGGTTGATTATTTGGGTTTTAACTTATATTTTTATTGTTTATTTCTGGTTTTAAAAATTGTGACTGTTAGGAGTAATTTCTCAGATTTTTGGAGGAAAGCAATGTGATAGGCGGGTAATGAAAATTTGTTTTTCGGGAGATGAGTTAAGAGTACTTTTACAAAAGTTTGTTAATTACCAAACTGCATATCTAAATCTTCCATCTTCGGCATCAATTGATAATAACAGTAAATAGATTAAGAGTAAATACCACAGAGAAATTAGAATAACTGCTTTGCTTTTTCCAAGCCGGTGAAATAAAAAATTATACATAGATTTTAGTTTTTGATGAAAAACAAAATTTTATAAGTTTCCAATGCATTACTTAAAGTCTCTTCTCTGATGATTACAAAACTGAGCATAACGAAATTTAGAGTTATAAAAATTCCAATTCCCGCTTGAATTTTAGGAAAATGGTTTAATTTTTTTTGAAAATTGGTTCCTTCGTATTGATGCCAAATATTGATTGCTATGGCATGTAAAATTCCCCAAATAATATATCGAATTGAAATTTCGTGCCAAAGACCTAAAATTAACATGGTGATAATGACACTTACTTTACCATTTCGGGTTATGCTTAAGAACGGATAAAAAATATAGTCTCGGCACCATTCTGAAAGGGAAATATGCCATCGTTTCCAAAAATCTGCAATATTTTTAGCTAAAAATGGATAGTTGAAATTTTCAATAATGTTAAACCCAAATAACAAAGACAAACCAATAGCAACATCAGAATAACCGGCAAATTGGACGTACGAATTTGCAGCGAATTTAAACATTTGAAGATATTGCGCAAACCATAAATGATCATGAACTAAAGAGTTTGAAAAACTATCTAACTTTATGCTTAATAAATAATTACCTATCAACGAGATTTTCACGAATCCATACAATATTCGTTCAAGTCCGCTCGAAAATAACGTACTGTTCCATCTTCGTTTCTGTAAATCTTTAAGAAAAGGCTGGAAACGATTAATTGGTCCTACAAAAAATGTAGGCAAGAAGAATAAATAGCTCAAATAATCTATAAAATGATGTTTTGGAAGTTTCTTTTTATAGCTTTCTATTGCGTAATGGATTTGACGGAACGAATAATAAGATAACCCAAAAGGTAAAATCCTATTTCCTAAAAGTTTAAAATGATGACCATATTCTAATTTAAAGAACAAAAAAATTGATGCTAATGAAACAATTATTGTTAATACAACTGTTGTAGAAGTAGGGTATCGCTTTAAAACAAAATAACTGCAAATACTTGTTGTTGATAAAATTACCAATGAAACAGGAGAAATTAACCCAATAAAAACTGCTGTAGCAACAATGATTGCCGCAACTTGCCCTTTACCTGGAAGTAACCAAGCTAAAAAAAGTATTGGAATACTTAAACTGATTATGTTGACCAATAATTCCATTACTTAATCTCTTTAATAATTTTTTCTTTAAGCCAATTTGTATATATCCTGCGGCCTTTTTCATTCATGTGTCCGCCATCTTTGAAATCTTTATAATATAACGGTTGCCCTGTGTATGGCCAATAATCCATATCGAATTTTCGTTTGTAGAGGTTCAAAATTCCTTTCAATTCTGTACTAAATTCTTTTGTGTAAATTTCATCTTCTACTTTTTTAGGTCTTGGTAGGTCGAGAATTACCACTTTTATACCAGCATTTCGAAGTTCTTTTAAATCATTAAAGGCAAATTCGATATCACTAATTTTCTTAGCTGTTCTAATTGCTGGTGTATAATTAATCGTATCATAACTTTTTGAAAAGACATCCGATTTTAAGTTGAATTTGTTATATTTTTTTTTGTAAATATTTAAGTAATTTAAAATGGAGTAGATTCTTAATTTGTTATGATAAGAGTAATCCGTTAAATTGCTAAGTAAATAATTAAATTCATCTTTTTTGAATATATCGACTGCAACCAATTCTGATTGAATGCAAATTAAATCTGGGTGAATTTCCTTCAGGATTTTAAGCAGTTTATCTTTTTTAACAAATTCAACATAAGGGTTTCCAATTTTCCATATTTTTGTGAGTTTAATTAAATGATTCGTTTTTGTAGATAGCGAAACAGTATTTTGACCTCTGACTCCTATTCCATAACTAACTAAAGATGAACCGATTACAGCTATTTTTTTTGATTCTATTGTAGAGTCAGGTTGTTTTAAATCATTTATTGATTCATATATTTCATTATTTGGTAATATCAAAGACTGGCTACCTATTTTTTTACCGAAAAAAGAAACGATAGACTGAATCCCAATAAAAATAAAAATAATATATACCCAAATTTTCAATGGGGTTTCAATTTTTCTCATTGATTACTTTGAATTTATCTTTTTTAGCAATACTCTCTTTGCTTCAGCTAAACTATTTATAGTTATCATCTCGGCTGTGGAAAATGTTACATTGAATCTTTTTTCCAAATCGGTTATAAAAACAAGGTGTCCCATAGAGTCCCAACCTTCTAAAGTATTTGAATTATCTGAAATCAAAATCTCTGTAATACTTACACCAAATGATTCTGAAGCAACTTTTATTATAGTTTCATCAAAAGAATTAATATGGCTGTCTGAATTTTCTTGTTTTTGATCGTTGATCAAGTCTTTAACTTCGTTGATTTGTATTTTCCCTGAAAGTCCTTTTGGCAGCTCTTCAAAAATGAAAAAATCTTTAGGAATTTGATTTTGTTCTAATAAAGGTCTTAAAAAACTTATTAATGTTAATTTATCCAGTGCACTAGTGGGCTTAACCACATAGGCACAAACTAATTTTTCGCCAAAAGTTTCATCATCAATACCAACACAAATACTTTCTAAAATATCAGGATGTGTGTTTACCATTTCGGTAACTTGTTCTGGATAAATATTTACACCTCCTGAATTAACCGTATTTTTGCTTCTTCCTGTAATGTTATAAAAACCTTCCTCATCTTTAAATGCAATATCTCCGGTGTTTAGCCAACTGTTTTTAAGTACTTTTTCGGTTGCTTCTAAGTCGTTAAAATAACCAGCAAACAAATGTTTCCCTTTTAAATGCAAATTGCCTAGTTCATTAATACATGCTTCATTGCCATCTTCTTTAATTATCTTTGCTTCACAATCAACAGGTATCCCTTCAGTGCCTAACTTTCTAGTTTCTTTAGTAATTCCAGCAAACATAGAGCCTGCAACGGTCTCTGTTAATCCATAAACATTTAAAATTTTGGTGTTAAATTTCGCTTCAAAATCAAACCAAAGCTTGCGTTCTAATTTTGAAGCACAGGATATTATAAATTTAAAATCATCTGTTTGAAAACTATCTTCATAACCTTCAGAAAATTTATCCATGAAGGACAGCAGTGTAGGAACGGCTACAAAATGAGAAATTCTATATTTATAAATACTATTGAAAAGCATATCAATTTTTGATAAATCGAAACTAAACGGGCGTATCCAACTTGCTTTATTGTAAGCAGTTAATAGCGGACCTTGTATGCAACCATCGGCGTGGTATAGCATTAATATATTGAGCAATCTACTATCTTTGTTCAAGCCATAAACTTTAGTCAGTGTATTTAAGTGAACAAAAAGATTTTCGTGCGTTATCATTACGCCCTTCGGTTCAGAAGTGGTACCAGACGTAAATATGATATAGGCCAGGTCCGTATTATTTACAGGCTTTAAATCCTTTAAATTATTATTTATTGTCTCAATTATTGCTGGAAAATTAGCTTCTTCTATTTCGGGAGAATCCTTTTTATTCCCCAATAATTTTTTAAAGAGCGATCCCTTTTTTTGCTTTGATTTTTTAATTTTTAATTGATAAAGAGGAGATTTTTGATTGTTATGTCTTTCCGAGAACAACTCTTCATCCATTATTAATCCTTTAGGTTCCGCCTTAAGAATAATAGCCATACCTCTTTGCACAGGTACATCTGGATCTAAAAAAACTGTAACTAAACCATAGCGTAAAAAGGCTAAGAAAAATAGAGAAGTATAATAATCATCTTTGGTTGATAGTATAATTCTGTCTCCTTTTATTAAGCCATTTTTTTCAAACAGAACAAACAATTTATTAATATCTGCCGTTAATTCTCCATAACTGATTTTTTTGCCATCAATTTCGCTGAAGATGCGCTTTGAAAGCGAATTATTGGATAATTCATCTAAAAGATGATTTATGTTATTTGAGTCCATTAATTAGTTGTTTTTTTGATAATTTACCATTCTCGGTATAAGGAAGTTCTGATAAAAACTGTATTTGACTTGGGATATTTTTTTTGCCTAAATTTTTCAAAATTAGAGCGCTAATTTCATTTTTTAACGCTGAAGTAGTTAATAAAAAATCCTTTTTTAACACTAGGAATGCAGCAATTTTTTCAGAATCATCCCTAATATACGAACATACAAAAGCATCTGATATAAATTCTATTTTGCTAATAAATCGTTGTATTTCATCAAGATAAATAAACTCTTCTCTAGCTGTTTTTATCACTTCTTCTTTTCTTCCCAAAAGTTGAAGGTTACCGTTTTCCGTGTACTTCGCAATATCTTTTGAGTAAAACCAATTGTTTTTAATGGTGTTTTGGGTTAGTTCTTGCTGTTTGTAATAACCGAGCATTAGGTTCTCACTAAAAATTCTTAACTCTCCTTGTTCTCCTTTTTTAACTAAGCTTCCGAAATCATCTACAATTTGTGCAATACATCCAACAGGTTTTCCAATTGTTTCTTCTTCTAAATAATTATCTGTTGCGCGTTGAGAAATACAAATTCCGGTAGTCTCAGTTAACCCATAGTAGTTCAATATTGACAAATTGTAGGCTTCTTTGATGTCATTTCGGAGCGAGTTTGTTAAATTGTTTCCTGTACACATTAAACGCTTAATACTGTCTAAATTTCCCCTAATTTTATCTTTATATTTTACCAATTGTCTAAGAAAAGCAGGATTACTACCCAGAATTGTAGCTTTGCTTTCATCAATAGAATCCGTAGTAGCAAACAAATTATTGGTATTGTTTTCTTTAGGGATAATTATGCTAGCACCTATATGAAGAGGAGCTATAGCTGCATTTCTTAAACCACTCATGCTTTCTAATCCTCCAAGAACAAAAAAGCGGTCTTCAATTTTCCAATGAAAAGTATCCGTTATTAATTGTCCACTTCTAAACAAATTACCGTGGGATAGGCAAACTCCTTTTGGTATTCCGGTGGAGCCAGATGTAAATAATAAAACTGCAATATCCTCGGTTAGTATAGTCTTTGTTTGAAAAGAATCTGTATTTAATCGATCAAAATTCAACCAATCAGAAAAATATTTTTCATCAAATTCTTGTTCTTCTGCGTCAAAGAGAATCGTTTTAATATTTTTAATAATTGATTTGTTTTCTTGGAAATAAGATTGGCTACTGAAAAAGATCTTTGCTTCAGTAAGTTCAATAATATATGTTACATTATCTGCTGGTAAATGTGTTCCTATGGGAACAATAATTATTCCCATACGTAGGCAGGCCCATGTTAAAAGAACGGATTCAGTGTTTATTCTACTGCAAATTATAATTTTATCACCAGGTTTTAAATCGCTATTATTGAGCGCTGTGATGATATTGTTTGTGATTTCGTTACAGTCCTCATAGGTAAATTCACTTTCATCTTGTAAAGAGATTATGGCCGTTCTTTTGGAAAAATTTGCTAATGCTTTTTGCCATAAATCTTGAATATTTTGTTCGCATTTTGGAATTAAATATTCTTGAGACATAATATGATATTGCAAGCGAATACCGTTATATGAAATAGGAAGCACTTGCAACAATCCTAAATTTTCTAGCTTTTCTAATTCAGACAAGAGACTGTTTTGCGATACATTTAACTTACTGCAAATCTCATTTATTGTGTATCCAAGCTTTGATAGATAGATGGTTTTAGTCGCTAAATCAGATAATTGATAATTATCAAGTAGTTTAATTCGTTCAACATAGATAGGATGTCTTTCAAACAAATGTCCAACTGCACCTTCGAATTGATTATAATCTATTGTAACTGTTTGCTGATTTAAATCAATATTAAGCAATAGATTTACTAGAATTCTTGCTTCCCCAACATTTCTAACATCGTTTATGGAGAAAGAAGACAGCGCTTGGTTAGACCATGATTTAGGTAATAGTGCTACCAATGCATTATAATCTAAAGTGCTTGGTTCTGACTTTAAAACAAATTCAGTTGATTTATTAATGTCATTCTCTACAAACAAATTTGGTTCTGAAAAAACATAACCGTCCCAGTTCGAAACCTTTGATAACCGACTAAAAACAGCCTCGTAATCGCTACCATGAATTTGTTTACAACCTCTTTCGAAAAAAGGCTCAGGTTCAGCGTTTGATAAATGCACATGTGGAAATAAAATGGCTCCGTTATCGCTAACTACTCTCGTTAATTCTTCTAATAATAAGGACTGATCAAAACGATGAAAAGCATCAATGCCAATAGAAAATGCAATACTATTATCTTTAAAAGGCAACGGAGCATTCAAATCACAGAAAATAATATTTAGGTTTTTAATGTCTTTCATCCAATAATGAAATCCCTTATAGCCTAATATATCCTTATTGCCTTCCCATGTGGTTACAATTTGTTGTTCAGGAAATATGCCTAAAAGAAGTGTGGTTAGCCAACCGCTTCTATCCCATAAGTTTAAAATAACATCATCTTTTTTAACATCACCCTGAAGCTTTTTTAAAAAAGGATATACCGCTTTTATGGCCTCATTAAACGGATGAAAACATGCATAAATATCGTGATTTGGGCGACGTATTTTTTGTTTTAAAAAAAGCTCATACTGATTTTTATTTTCTAAAATAGTTGTTATTGCATTTTTCTTCGCTTCTATTTCCCGATCTAAGAGTAAGTCTTTTTCATTAAAAAAATAAAGGTTATCAATAGTAGGTACTAAACGAATTGAATTCGTTTTTAAATAATCATTGTAGTTCTTCTTCATCAAGATTTTATTAACTTCAAATTTGTTATGAAATCAATAAGAAATCAAAGATAATATCCTTTTAGTTAAAGATTGCAAACCTTCGCCACTTTTTAAGTTTTCTTTTATTCCAATCGAGATGAATTTTTCTAATTTTTCCTGATAGTTAAAAAAAATAATGCGATTGGGAAGTTGATTTAAGTTTTTATTTCCTAAATGCTAAGATTGAAAATTATTTTATTTTATTTTTTAAAAGTTTATACATTGTGGGAATAAATTAATGACTGTGCTCAATTGCAACTATGAAAAGAATAATTTTAACATTTACATTAGGAGTACTAGTTTTAACTGCAAACGGACAAACGAGGGAACAATTAACTGAGCAAGCGAAAATATATTCAGCATCAGGAGATAATGTTAACGGTGAAAAGGTGTTAAAGCTAATTATAGGTTTGGATTCGAATTACGTAAGCAATTATTGGTATTGGTCTAATTTAGGGGTTTTTCAAATAAATTTAGGAAAACAACCGGAAGCATTAAATTCTTTTAATACAGCAATAAAACTAAATCCAAAATTTGTATTGGCCTACACAAATAGGGCAAAATTATATAGGAGTTTGAACGAAAGAGAAAAAGCCTTAAAGGATTATAATACCGCACTTGAAATAGATCCTTATAATCAACCTGCGCTGAATGATTTAGGTTTAATGTGCGTAAACTCAAAGGATTTTGCAACTGCAAGGTCGTACTTTGAAAAGTTGCTTTCAAGATTTCCAGATGATTACTTAGTTGCTTCTAACCTAGCGAACGTAAAGAAATCACAAGGTGACTATTTAGGCGCTTTAGCAGAATTTAGTAAATTGATTGAAGATCATCCAAATGATGCATCACTTTATAATAATAGGGCAGACTTGTTTTTGAAAACTAAAAAATATGATAAAGCAATGATAGATGTAAATAAATCGTTAGAGATATCTCCTGAATATGTTGTAGCCTTAATTACTAAAGGAGAAATTTATTACGAAAATGGAGATTTTGAAAATGCTTGTAAATATTTTAATCTTGGTCTTAGTAAAGGCTTTCAAAGAGATAGGATAGAAGGTTATTTGAGTAAATGTAAATAAAAATGCTTTTCATAACAGCGAAGGATTTTTGAAGGTCTTTAAAATCAGAAAAGTATCGAGTTTCAAAAATAGGCTATTTTATCGCTATCTAACATCGACTCTAAATTGGCTAGTTTTGTGTTAATAAAAATGTTTTTAGAAGAATTTAGGTTAACGATAAAGCCCACGTGTAAATTAAACCATTTAATTTTATGAATTAGAGTTAATTACGCAAGGTCTAACTTATAAAACATAAACCTCCAAATCTTAATTCTTTAAAACCAATACTAAAATAACACAACCCTTAATTGTACCTTAGCCACAAATACAACCACGTTAACAATGAGTGAAGAATATAAAAAGATATTAGAAGCCCAACTTTGGAATATAGCCAATACACTAAGAGGTAAAATGAATGCCGACGAGTTTCGGGATTACATTTTGGGGTTTATCTTCTATAAGTATCTGAGTGAGAAGATGGATATCTTCGCTAATGAGATATTAAAACAAGACAATATTAAGTTTAGGGATATAACGGCTAAAACCGTAGATGGCAACGAATTTATTGAAGCCATTAAAGAAGAAGCCCTGGAGAAATTAGGTTACTTTTTAAAGCCTGAAGAATTGTTTAGCGAGGTTGCTAAACGTGGAATGGGCGATAACGAAGATGATGTAGAGAAATTTGACGAAAGCAAAACCAACTTCATTCTGGAGGATCTACAAAAGATCCTAATCAATATCCAGTTGAGTACAATGGGTACGGATAGCGAGGAAGATTTTGATAACCTCTTTGAGGACATGGAATTGAACAGCTCCAAATTAGGTAAAACACCCGAAGCAAGAAATGCCATTATTGCAAAGGTGCTCACACACCTTGATAAAATTGATTTCAAGCTGGAGCATACCGAATTAGATGTTTTGGGCGATGCTTACGAGTACCTTATAGGACAGTTTGCAAGTGGTGCAGGAAAAAAAGCAGGTGAATTTTATACACCGCAAGAGGTATCTAAAATACTTGCCAAAATAGTAACCACAGGTAAAAGCAAACTCAAATCTGTTTACGACCCTACTTGTGGCTCGGGTTCTTTGTTGCTTCGCGTTGCCAAAGAGGTTGAAGACGTAAGCGACTTTTATGGACAAGAAATGAACCGTACTACCTACAATCTTGCACGAATGAATATGATTTTGCACGGTGTGCATTACCGCAAGTTTGATATTAAACAAGATGATACATTAGAGCATCCACAGCATATTGATAAGCAGTTTGAAGCCATTGTAGCGAACCCCCCATTTTCGGCTCAGTGGAGTGCAAATCCTTTATTTACAAGCGATGACCGTTTTAGTCAATATGGTAAACTTGCACCAAGTAGCAAGGCTGACTTTGCTTTTGTGCAACACATGATCTATCATTTAGCAGATAATGGAACGATGGCAATTGTATTGCCTCATGGTGCATTGTTTAGAGGTGGTGCAGAGCAACACATCCGTAGGTATTTAATAGAGAACAAAAATTTTTTAGATGCTGTAATTGGCTTGCCTGCTAATATATTTTATGGTACAAGCATTCCAACTTGCATTTTGGTGTTTAAAAAATGTAGGGAACACCCTGATGACATTTTGTTTATAGATGCAAGCGCACACTTTGATAAAGTGAAAACTCAAAATGTATTAAGAGAACAGCATATTAACTTAATTATTGATACCTACCGGAACAGAACAGAAACATTAAAGTATAGTAAAAAAGCGACCCTTGTGGAGATAGCTACAAACGATTATAACCTTAATATACCAAGGTATGTAGATACGTTTGAAGCAGAAGAAAACATAGACATTGAAGTGATTGCAAATGAAATTAAGGCACTCGATGAAAGCATCACGGCAACTGATAAAACAATAGCAGACTTTTGTGCTGAATTAAATATCTCTACACCTTTTTAAGAATGGAAAAGCAAATGAACATACCACAGTTGCGATTTCCTGAATTTGAAGGGCAGTGGGAAAAAAAAAAGTTGGGAAAGATCCTGAAAATTGGAAGTGGTAGAGATTATAAGCATTTATCTAGTGGGGACGTTCCTGTTTTTGGTACTGGGGGATTAATGACTATGGTTGACCAATATTTATATGAAGGAGAGACTGTTTGCATTGGTAGAAAAGGTACAATTGACAAACCGATGTATTTCATTGGTAAAATCTGGACTGTTGACACGTTGTTTTATACTCATTCTTTTATAGACGCAATACCTAAATTTGTATACGCTTTATTTCAAAGAGTCAACTGGAAACAGCATAATGAAGCAGGTGGAGTTCCAAGTCTATCAAAAAGTACTATTGAACAAATAGTATTAAATCTCCCAACCGTATCCGAACAAACTAAAATCGCCAGCTTCCTCACAGCGGTAGATGAAAAAATACAATCCCTAAAAAAGAAAAAAAGCCTTTTAGAAGATTATAAAAAGGGAATAAGTCAAAAACTATTTTCGCAAGAGCTGAGGTTCAAAGATGAGGAGGGAAAAGATTTTCCAGATTGGGAAGTAAAGAAGTTAGGGGAGCTGGGAGAAACCTATGGTGGCTTATCCGGTAAAACTAAGGATGATTTTGGGAAAGGAAAACCTTACGTGCAGTACAAGCAAATTTTTGACGATAGTAAGATTGATATTTCTAGGTTTGAGTTAGTAGATATTAGTGTAAAGGAGAAGCAAAATAAAGCGAAATTTGGTGATGTCTTTTTTACTGTATCCTCTGAGACGCCAAATGAAATAGGAATGAGTTCTGTGCTTTTGGATTACATTGATGAATTGTATTTGAATAGTTTTTGCTTTGGGTATAGAGCAAACTCGCTAGAGATATTAAGTCCATATTTCTCTAAATATCTTTTTAGGAGCGAGATTTTCAGAAATGAAATAATTAAGTTGGCGCAAGGAAGCACAAGATATAATATGTCGAAGCTTCAATTGATGAAAATAGCAATCAACTTACCCTATCTTCCTGAGCAGACCAAAATAGCCAACTTCCTATCAGCTGTAGACGATAAAATAAAATATACCGATGTTCAGATTAAAAAAATGGAGGTTTGGAAAAAGGGCTTGTTACAAAAAATGTTCGTGTAAATATGGCTAAGCAATCCGAACAAATAGAGAAAGATAATTTTAAAATGATTATTCAATTCAAAAAAAAATATACATTTGTACCAACAGTACCTGTGATGCTTCTCGTTAGATCAGCCCATGGGTCTTTCTTTTTAGACAATAATTTTAATAACGATAATACACCTCCCATGCCTCTCTATGAAGCACACTTGGGGGGTTTTCTCTTTTTATAGGCGTTATGAGTAAAATTTACAACAAAAAGCCACTTAGCTTTGATGATCAAATTGCTAAGCTAAAAAGTAGAGGTTTATTAATAGAAGACAATTCCAAAGCGCTATCTTATTTACATGAAATAAGTTATTACAGGCTAAGTGCCTATTTTTTGCCTTAAATTTGAAAGCAATAAGAAATAATGGCTAAGCAATCAGAACAAATATTAGAAGAGCAACTCATCATCCAGTTACAAAAACTGGGTTATAAGCATGTCGCTATAAATAGCGAAGGAGATATGTTGCTCAACCTAAAAGCTCAGTTGGAGAAACACAATCTTTCAGCATTAACCAAAACAGGCAGTGAGCAGTTTACACAAACTGAATTTGAAAGGGTTTTAAATTTACTGAGCAAGGGTTCAGTGTTTGAAAAGGGTAAAACGTTAAGACAAAAACAGCACATCGTTAGAGATAATGGAGACAACCTTTATTTTGAATTCTTAAACATTGAGCACTGGTGCCAAAATCAATATCAAGTTACCAACCAAGTCAGCCAAGAAGGAAAATATAAAAATCGTTATGATGTAACCATACTGATTAATGGTTTGCCACTGGTTCAGATAGAACTCAAACGGAGAGGTTTAGAACTTAAAGAAGCGTTCAATCAGATTAACCGCTATCACAGGCATTCCTTTGGTGCAAATTCTGCCCTGTTCCAGTACGTCCAAATCTTCATTATCAGTAATGGCGTAAACACTAAATATTACGCCAACAACAAAAACCAAAGTTTCAAGCAGACTTTCTATTGGACAGATGTAGAAAATAAAAGATTGTCTAACATCTTAAATGGTTTTACCGATTCGTTTTTAGAGCCTTGCCATTTGAGCAAAATGATATGTAAGTACATTGTGTTGAATGAAGCCTATAAAACACCGATGTTGCTTCGTCCTTATCAATTTTATGCAGTTGAAGCACTAATAGAAAGAGTTAAGAACTCCAGTAAAAACGGCTATATATGGCATACCACAGGCTCTGGTAAAACCTTAACAAGTTTTAAAGCCAGTCAAATTTTAATGGCTTTACCCCAGGTACATAAAGTTGTTTTTGTGGTAGATAGAAAAGATCTGGATTATCAAACCACTAAAGAATTCAATAGTTTTCAAGAGGGATGTATTGATGGAACTGACAATACGCAAAATTTGGTTAAGCAGTTTATAGGCACTTATGTAGATAAGAAAGGCGAAGCTAAAAACTCTAAACTTATTGTAACTACAATTCAAAAGCTAAATACAGCAATTACCAAGTTGAAGTACGAGGCTAAAATGGCTGAACTGAAAGATAAACGTATCATTTTCATTTTTGATGAATGCCACCGCAGTCAGTTTGGAGACACCCACAAACGCATCAATCAGTTTTTTAACCACGCACAGCTATTTGGTTTCACAGGGACACCAATTTTTGCAGATAATGCTTCCAAAAATGAACATGGTAAACGTACTACTAAAGATTTATTTGAAGACTGTTTACATAAATATGTAATTACCGATGCCATAAAAGATGAAAACGTATTAAAGTTTTCAGTTGAGTATGTGGGCAGATACAAGCACAAAGACGGAAGAGAAACCAATATCGATATTGAGGTAGAAGACATCGACACAAAAGAGTTGATGGAAGATGGAACCCGTTTAGAAAAGATAACAGATTACATCATTGCGCATCACAATCGCAAAACCCACAGCCGAGAATTTACGGCAATGTTCTGCATTAACAATGTAGCTACGCTGATTAAGTACGTTGATCTATTTAAAAAGAAAAAAGCTGAGGGACTGCACAACTTGAACATTGCCACCATATTTAGTTATGGCGTAAATGAAAATGATGCAGATGCAAACGGCTATCTAAATTTCGAAGAAGATTTTGACAACGTAGATTTAAACATGGTTGCAGAACCGCCTGCCGACTATAAAATAAATGTGCACAGCCGAGATAAGTTGGAAGAGTTTATAGGTGATTATAACAAGCTGTTTGGCGATAATTTTACCACAAAAGACAGCCAAAGCTTTTACAACTACTATAACGACATCTCTAAGAAGGTAAAAGACCGCAAAATTGATATTTTGTTAGTTGTAAATATGTTTTTAACAGGATTTGACAGCCCTACATTAAACACAATGTACGTTGATAAAAACCTAAAACATCACGGCTTAATACAAGCCTATAGTAGAACGAATAGGATACTAAATGAACAGAAGAGTCAAGGGAATATTGTAGCCTTTAGAAACCTTAAAAACCGCACAGACGAAGCGATAACTTTGTTTAGCAACAAGGAAGCCATTGAGGTGATCATCATGAAACCTTATGAAGATTATACTGCAAAGTTTGATGAAGCTTTTGATCACTTAATCAGTTTAACGCCAACTGTAGATAGCGTAAATGAGTTAGAAACAGAGGATGATGAACTGGCGTTTGTCCAGGCGTTTAGGGATTTAATGAGAATAAAAAATGTACTCAGTGCATTCTCTGACTTCAAGTGGGCTGATTTAGAAATGACCGAACAGCTATTTGAAGATTACAAAAGTAAATACCTTGACCTCTATGATAAAGTAAAAGGCGAACACCAAAAAGAGAAGGTTTCAATTTTAGAGGATGTTGATTTTGAACTGGAGTTAATCCACCGCGATGAAATAAATGTTGCGTACATCATTCAGCTTTTAATAAAACTAAAATCTAAAAATCAAAAAGACACTACAAAGGCAGAGCAAGAAATCTTCAACCTGTTAGGTACAGAAACAACGCTACGTAGCAAGCGAGAGCTGATTGAGAAATTCATTTCGGAGAACTTACCTGTAATCGATGATACAGACAATATTCAACCAGAGTTTGATAAGTATTGGAATCAGGAACAGCAAAAGGAATTTACCAAGCTGGTAGGGGAAGAAAATCTATCAGCAGAAAAGACAGAGAAGCTGATTGAAAACTACTTGTTTGCCGAGCGACAACCTTTGAGAGATGAAGTGTTAGAACTGATTGAAGGAGAGAAACCTAGTTTATTACAGCGTAAAAAACTAGGCGATAGGATATTAAAACGAATTATGGATTTTGTAGAAACGTTTATTAATGGAATGGCAGGATAGGTTATTAACTAAAAAAATTATTTTCACGAATTAGTCGTCACAAAAATGAGTTACACGTACACAGATATCAATGAAGATGCGGTTTATGCACTAAAAAAAGACAACCTAGGCAATTTTTATACGGAATATATTCCTATAGAGAAAGCATTGTTGAACGAGATAGATGTTGAGAGTTTTTATCAAACCTTAGATGACAAAACATATGGAGAACTTAATGCAAGAGATAGAGTTGAAAAACAACAGCAATCTATTATAGAGTTTTATTCTAAAATATCTCTTAATTATAGTTATTTATACCGAAATAGGAGTTATTGTCTATATCTAAGTAGCCAATATGGAGGTTTCTTTAATATTACAGTAAACACTCAAATAACACTTTATCAAAATCACACTAATTATAATTTCCCCATATTAGTAGAATTACCCCGAGATGCTAATGGGGCAAGCAGGGTTTATGGTGCTAAAAATTTTAAAAACTACACAGAAACTTTTTTACAGTCGTATTTTCTCCAAACGACCTATGAGAAATTTATACATGAAGCTGAAATAAAGGTTATTTCCCATAGGTTTAACGGATGGAAGAACTTTTGGTACACTCTTGATGATACTTTATCTGTGGAAATAGCGACCAATTTTGGGTTTGGTTCAGCATCATACTTTACTGTAACGCTCATTTTTAAAGGTATCAAAATAATACCTTATTCGCGACTAGTAATATACAGAAACGCTGATTTTTTGCAAATTCTACGGAATACTCGAGAGTACGCCTGTGAAAATGAAAGTTGGGCTTTGGCATTGGATTTTATCAGAGACGCTTCTAATGGCTTCCAAGAGGGCGGTAATGACGAATTTATTAAAAAATACGTGATTAATGAATGTGAAAATCTGGTAAACTCTTTAGAAAGGTGTCTATATGATAACATGATTGAAGAGTCAGATAATTTATTTGGATATTTTATCTCATTCAAACCAGAAAAGCTTCATGAGATTCACCTTGAAGGGTTTTTACAAATGGTTGTAAAAGCAGAAAAAATTTCAGGTGCCACTAACTTCATCGATAGTATTTATAGTTGGTGTGATTTTGTGCCCACGCAAGAATATATTGACCGTATCGACAATTGCTGTTTAGTGGTATATCCCGAGCTATTAGAGTGCATCGATGAAATCAATATTTTTTTAAGCCTTAAGCAAATCGAATTAGAAAACTCATGTAAAAAAAGAGACCAAATAAAGGTAGAAGTTGATGACTTGCTTGAAAAAACAAATTTTTATCAAAACACGCTACCTTCGATTAGAATAGAGATTTACAATAATTATGTAGAAGCTAAAAAACTACATACTATTAGTAATGAAGATTTAGACAACTTGGCTCTTAAAGAAATAAAGCAGAGGTATCCAAAACTTACTGGTATAGAAGAGAAATTCGAGAAGATGTTGATTAAACTTGAAGAATCTCGCGAGAAATGTGATAATTTAAATCAAAACTTATCTACTCATCAAGATTATCTGAGCAGTATGACTCTCAGTAAACAGTCAATTGAAAATTATCTCAAAATATACGGTTAGAAGTTATTTTGGCTTTTGAGCAATTATCGTTTCACTAAAGGGGGGTTAAACCCCAGTTGGTAAAACAATAAACTCTATAAATATTGGCGTAGATTGCCCGTATAGCTGTTAGTTAGCTATGAATCGAACTGTTTTAACTTTTAAAACATAAAGGTTGATCTACCTCTAAAATCTGGTAGTTAACTAATATCCAAAAAATAAACCTACCCCTTAATAGTAAGAAATAGATTGAAATCTGGATATTGAAAAGAGTGAGAGAGTAGAGTATCTATCAATCATTACACAAATTTAACCTTGTCCACCCAATACGCTTAAAGGAACTACGGCATAAACGCTCACGTAGCCCTCACACACCCTATTTATTCCGTTCCTCCTTTGCTTAATTGGTTTGAAAGGTGGATTGAGTACCATAATTAATAAATACTATGGTACAGATAGAAAACAGTTTAAAAGTATGTGAGGTACAGGTAACCTACACACCAGACTACAAAATTAGTGAGCGCCCTAAGATTAAAATAGAGTGTAAGCTCTATTTTCAAATGAGTACCTTTAAAAAATAGTAGCAGTTGCCTACTTACCTAAAAGTGAGCTTTAAAGTCTGTAAACAGTGGTTTTCGCATAAAAAAACCCCAACTTTCGTTGAGGTTTTTTTGTGGGCCCACCTGGGCTCGAACCAGGGACCAAAAGATTATGAGTCTTCTACTCTAACCAGCTGAGCTATAGGCCCGGCAAAATCGTTTGATTTTGAGTTGCAATGTTACAAATTTGTGTTCAAATTCGGAAAATTTTTTAACGAAAAGTATCAAAAATTTTTTAATGACGCTTCAAATCACTGTTTATCAGTTTGTTTAAAACAGACTAAAAATTTAAAATCATCTTTTTCACAGCATTATTGTAACTTAAACGCTTTTAAAACCGATATTAAAGCTAAAAATAATCCAATAAAATGATGAAATGGTTATCATTGTAAACCGAAATGTTTACAGTTGTAAACTGTTTAATTATCTTAAACAGACTTTAAGCTGTAAAACTAATTTGAATTAATAATGTTGTTAGCTCAGATAAAAGCAATTTGTACTGATGAAATATTCCGAGATTCAAAATGAAGCCAAACAATACGTAAGCAATTATTTTGAAACCCATAAAGATGTTAGGTTGGCGTATCATAATGCGCAACACACTGCTGAAGTTATCCGGGCAACCGAGCAAATTGCAAATCATTATCAGTTAAATGAGCGCGATTATTTTATTGTTGTTTTGGCGGCTACTTTTCATGATGTGGGTTATTTTGAAGATGCAAAAAACCACGAGCAAAAAGGTGCCGAAATTGCTGATGTTTATTTGAAAAATAAAGGGATTCCACAAGATATTAGAACGGAAATCTCCAATACGATTTTAAGCACCAAAATACCTCAAAATCCAGCCAATCTGTTGGAAAATATTTTATGCGATGCCGATTTATTTCATTTAGGAACAGAAGAATTTCGTGATAGAGCAAAATTAATGCACAAAGAGGTTGAACTTATTTGTGAGCGGAATATTAGCAAAAGCGACTGGCGTAAAAAAGATTTAGACTTTTTAGAAAAACATCATTACCATACCGATTATTGTCAGTTGTTGCTGAACGACCAAAAACAAAAGAATTTAGATAAGATAAAAAGCAAATTAAAAGTAGAAGAGCCTCAAATAAAACCCGAGGCTGTAGTTATAGAATTAAAACCAGTAGAACCAGAAACGAAAAACGAGAAAAAAAACAAGCGAGAGCGGCCCGAGAAGGGAATAGAAACCATGTTTAGGATTACATCTGCCAACAATCAGCGGTTAAGCGATATGGCCGATAATAAAGCTCACATTCTCATTACCGTTAACTCAATCATTTTATCGTTAATTGTAAGTTTACTGCTCCGCAGACTCGAAAACAACAGTTTTTTGATGGTGCCAACTTTTATGTTACTCATTGTAAGTCTGGCTTGTGTAGTGGTATCTATTTTATCTACGCGTCCATCCATTCCTTCGGGTGTTTTTAACGATGAAGATTTAAAAAACAAGCGTGTTAACTTATTATTCTTCGGTAATTTTTACAAAATGCCACTCGATAATTATGCCAATGGTATGCGCCAGGTTATGGGCGATAAAGAGTTTTTATATGGTACTTTAATTAGAGATGTGTATTCTCAGGGCGTCGTGCTCGGTCGGAAATATAAGCTGATTAGGTTGGCCTACAATATTTTTATGTTCGGTATTGTTTTATCTGTGCTGTCGTTTATGGTAGCTTATTTGTGGTTTGGGAAAGATTAGTAAAATGACAGAAATTGGTGGTAAGCAAACGTATTTTAACCGCGACATAAGTTGGTTATATTTTAACGATCGGGTATTGGCAGAAGCAGAGCGAGAAAATGTTCCAGTTTTGGAAAGAATAAAATTCTTATCTATTTTCTCTTCAAATTTGGATGAGTTTTATCGCGTTAGGATGCCAGTTTTATTGGCTTTAGAAAAGCTGAGTAATAAAGTGGGCAATGCGATTGAGGTTCATGAAGATTTATTACTATCTGCATCTAATTTAATTACCAAACAGCAAATTAGATATGGAAAAACACTAACGCAGTGTATCATTCCGGTTTTAAAAGCAAATAAAATTCATTTAGTTTATAATGAAGCTTTTCCTCAACAAATTTTAAAAACTGCCGAGCATTACTTTTTAACGCAAATCCTTGCATTTCTTCAACCCATAAAGCTAAATGCAACAAGTAATTTCTTCCCAAATAATAACGAATTATATTTTTTAATTACCATTAAAACCGGGGCGGATGAAATCATCTACGTTTTAAATATTCCTTCAGCTACGCTAAAAAGATTTTTTAAAATAAAGGTTGATGAAATTACGTTCGTCGCTTTTTTGGACGATATTGTACGAAATAATTTACATCATGTATTTCCCTGCCAAGTAATTACGGGCTGTTACAGTTTTAAAGTTACACGCGATGCAGAGATTGATTTAAAAGACGAATATCCAGGAAGTTTATCAGATCAAATTGAAGCGCAATTGCAAAAACGCGATTTTGGTTTCGCTACCCGTTTTCTTCATCAACCGGGCATACCCGAAAATACTTTAAAGCGAGTAAAGAAAATTTTCAGCCTAAAAAAAGCGGGTATAGTGGAAGGTGGAAATTATCATAATTTAAAAGACTTTTTCGATTTTCCCATTCACGACGAAGTTTTAAGTTTTCAGCCTTGGCCAAAAATTAATCGGTTAAAAGAGGCTGAAGGTACTATTTATGAAAATATACAGCATCAAGATTTAATTGTACACACGCCATACCAAGCCTACGATAGCGTTTTAAGGTTCTTTAATGAGGCTGCAATAGATGCAAACACCAAAGAGATTTACGTAACACTTTACCGCGTAGCGAGCGATTCTAAAATTGTAAATGCACTAATCAGCGCCGCTAAAAATGGTAAAAAGGTTTTTGTTTTGGTGGAGCTAAAAGCCAGGTTTGATGAGGCCAACAACATTAAATGGGCGAAAAAAATGACTGCTGCAGGCGTAGAAATTGTTCACAGCGTTACCGCACTTAAAGTGCACGCCAAAATTGCGTTGGTTAAAAGAGAAATTAATGGTCGGATGCATTATTCGGGGCTTTTAGCAACCGGTAATTTTAACGAAACAACAGCTTCTTTTTACACCGATCATATTTTATTTACCACCCATGCTGGTTTATTGAGAGAGGTTGAATTGTTGTTCATCTTCTTAGCTAAAAGAACCAAACCAACGTCAAAAAATTTAATTCAATTTCAGCATTTATTGGTGGCGCAGTTTAATCTGCAAGATCGGTTTTTGGCGCTTATACAACGAGAAATCGAGTTCGCCAAAGCTGGTAAAGAGGCTTCGATAACGATTAAATTAAATAATTTAGAAGAGAAAGTCCTTATTGATAAACTTTATGAAGCTTCGCAGGCGGGCGTAAAAATTACGTTGCTGGTTAGAAGTATTTGTTGCTTAATCCCGCAGGTTGTAGGGCAAAGCGAAAATATTAAAGTAATTAGAATTGTTGATCGATATTTAGAGCATGGCCGCATTTTTGCATTTAATAATTTGGGCAAGGTAGATGTGTTTTTAGGATCGGCCGATTGGATGAACAGAAATATTTACCGTAGGATAGAAGTGTGTTTTCCAATTTACGATGCCAAAATTAAACTTGAAATATTGGATATTTTAAATTTGTCGGTAACAGATAATGTGCAGGCCGTTTTTATCGATGAACATTTAAACAATATTCCTGTTGTTAATAGTAGTTTGCCAAATCAATCTCAATTAAGTATTTATAAGTTGTTAAGTAAAATGTAGTTCTATGTTAAATCACACAAATAATAGCGCTTTAAAATTAATAGTTGCCTTCGGTATTTTTACAGCAATTTCTTGCGTTGAAGCTAAAACCGAAGCAACTTTGCCGGGCTACGATTTATCAAAGCCTATAAAATATAATATGCCTCAACGGTTGTTCGAAATTTCGGGTATCGCATTTGTTAACGGCGACCCATCCAAAGTTTACGCCATACAAGATGAAGAGGGTTACTTGTTCAGTTTAGGGTTAAAAGATAAAGAAGCAAAGCTTTCTAAATTTGCTGGCAAAGGCGATTACGAAGATTTGAGCATTTCCAATAACCAAGTAATCATCTTAAAAAGCAATGGCGAACTGCATACCATGCCACTAAGCGGTACCAATGGCGATGAGGCAACGAATGTTCAGGCGTTTAAAGGCTTGGTGCCAAAAGCTGAGTATGAGGGTTTATATGCCGATGAACAAGCGAATACTATTTATGTGCTTAATAAGCAAAGTAAGGCGAGTAAAGACACACCTATTTTTAAACTAAAATTGGCTGCGGATGGCGTTTTAACACCTGCAGGAGAATCGTTAATTGCCCACAGCGATATTGTTAAATTTACGGGCGATAAAAAATTCAAATTCCACCCATCTGCGTTGGCAAAAAATAAGGCAACTAACGAGTGGTTTATATTATCATCGGTAAATAAAATGATCGTGGTAACGGATGAAAATTTTAAAATCAAGGCCGTTTATCCGTTAAAAGGCGGTTATTTTAATCAGCCCGAAGGGATTGCTTTTGATAAAGATCAAAATCTATACATTTCAAATGAAGGTGGAACCCTACAAGCAGGTAATATTTTAATGTTTAAACACCTACAGAAATAATTGCGCTACAATAGTATCAAATAAAAAAAAATGCTCAAAAAAATTACGTTTATAGTTGCTTTTATTTTAACTCACATTGTTGTTTCCGCACAAACCGACAGCATAAAATATAGGGTAATTTTAATCGGCGATGCCGGAGAAATGAACACCTTGCAAATGCAGGATTTAAAAAATGCCGCCCAACAGGTTATTCCGAATAAAACTGCCGTGTTTTTTTTGGGCGATAACATATATCCAACTGGTATGGGTTTGTCTGGTACTGCGAGCGAAGCGGAAGGGCAGAAAATTTTACAATCTCAGTTTCAACCCATGCGGGCGATGGGCGCTTCGGTATATTTTATCCCCGGTAACCACGATTGGGACAAATCTGGCCCTGATGGATTAGCGAAAATTAAAGCACAAGGTGATTATTTACGTGCGCAAAACGATCCGCTTTTAAAAATGATTCCAGAAGATGGTTGCCCTGATCCGGTTGCCATTAAATTAACCGATAAACTTACCGTAGTTGCTTATGATAGCGAATGGTGGCTATTTCCGTATAATAAAAATAATCCGATAGCCGATTGCGACTGCCATACCAAAGACGAAATAGTGGTAAAGATGAAAGATTTGCTCGACCAAAATTTGGGTAAAACGATCCTTGTCGCATCACACCATCCAATGCAGAGTTACGGTTCGCACGGTGGTTATTTTACTTGGAAAAATCATTTGTTTCCACTTTTATCACTAAAAGATAATTTATACATTCCTTTACCCGGCATCGGTTCATTATATCCCCTGCTTAGGAGTAGCTTGCTTAGTCCCGAAGATTTGAATCATCCTGCTTACAAAGATTTGATTAAGTCTGTTAACAGTGTTTTTGGTGCTTACCCTAATGCTGCTTTTGTTTCGGGGCACGAGCATGGTTTGCAACTTATTCAAAGTAAGCAACTGCAAATTGTAAGCGGTTCGGGCTCAAAAGCATCGCCCAATAAGTTTGGAAAAAATACCTTATTTCACGAAGAGAAACAAGGTTATGTTATTGCAGATCAGCTTTTAAACAACGATATGCGATATACATACTATATCTATGCAGATAGCGGCGCAAAAAAGGTTTACACCTACATAAAACCTTTTGTAAAGCTTACTCAAAAGGATATCACACCAATTAAACCCATCATTGGCGACAGCATTACCATTAAAATTAATACCGCTTATGACAGTGTGGGCAAGTTTCATCGTTTCTTATTTGGAGAGAATTACCGAAAAGATTATGCGTTAGCAACTAAGGTTCCTGTTTTGCGGATGTCGCAGTTTAAAGGTGGTTTAACAGCAACCAAACTTGGCGGTGGCAATCAGTCAAAATCGTTAAGATTGGTAGATAAGGATGGCAAGGAGTGGGTGTTGAGATCTGTTTTAAAATACCCCGAAGTTTTATTGCCTGCACAATTGCGAGAAACCTTTGCCAAAGATATTATTAGAGACAATGTATCTGCACAGCACCCTTTTTCTGCCTTGGTGGTGCCAGAACTGGCGAAGGCTGCGGGTGTGCCACACAGTAATCCAATTATCGGTTATGTATCTGCTGATCCAGGTTTGGGCGATTTTTCGTCTGTTTTTGCCAATACGTTGTGTTTGCTGGAGGAGAGAGAGCCTACTGGCGAATCGGACAATACCGCCAAAATGATGAAAAAATTGGTCGATGATAATGATAATACTTACGATGGGCCTTTGCAGGTAAAAGCGAGGGCGTTGGATGTTTTAATTGGCGATTGGGATAGACACGACGACCAATGGCGTTGGAAAGAAGAGAAGACAGATAAAGGTTCCAAATATTCGGCTGTTCCCAGAGATCGAGATCAGGTTTTTTATCGTTCGCAAGGTTTAGTACAACGATTTGCCCAGTCTTCTACATTACTGCCGATGATGCAAGGTTACGAACGAAATGTTGAAGATATTAATTGGTTTTTGTGGGAAGGAAGGGAGATAAATACAAAATACTTTTCGGAAATTGATGAAAAACAATGGGATAGTATTGTAGCCGAATTTTGTGCGTCGATAACTGATGAAGTGATGGAGAAAGCATTGCTAAAACTTCCGACAGTGCAGTATGCGTTACGTCATGATCAGTTTTTGGATCAAATGAAAAAAAGGCGCGCCACCTTGCCTAAAATGATGAATGATTATTACCATTTTTTTAATAAAATAGTTGATGTTGAAATGTCTGATAAAAATGAATCAATTCATATTAATGATACACAAGATGGTGGGTTGGCGATAAAAATCAATAAAATATCCAAAGAAGGGGAGCTTAAGAAAGTAATTTATAAACGAATTTTTGATCCTTTAGTAACGAAAGAGATTAGAGTTTACATGCATAATGGAAATGATAGCTTAATTTTAAATAACAAAACATCTAACATAAAATTGAGAATTATTGGAGGCAAAGGTAAAAAGGTTTATAATGTGGCTAATGCCGAAAATAGGGTAATCGTTTATGCGAAAGGGTATAAGGCTCAATTTAATGGAGATGCGGTAAATAAATTATCCACTCGTTTATCAAACGATACGGCAAATGTTGGTTACGCCCCGAAAGATATTTACAAAAGATCATCGTTAAATTTAAACGCTGGTTTTAATACAGACGATGGCTTGCTGGCGGGTTTAACGTATCGGATAACTAATCCAGGATTTCGAAAACATCCGTATGGAAATTCTCAAACAGTTTCTTTTTTACATTCGTTCGCTACCACAGCCTTTAAATTTCATTATACTGGCGAGTGGTTAAAAGCTTTGGGTAAAGGTGATTTGATTGTTAAGGCAGATGCCTACGCGCCAGACAATACACAAAACTTTTTTGGTTATGGAAACGAATCAAAATTCGACGAGCATGGCGACGACATTACTTATTACAGGGCACGTTTTAATATTTACCAAATAACACCACTAATTCGCTACCGCAGACCAAAATCATCGTTTAGTTTTGGTCCAACATTTCAATATTATAAGTTTGATAAGAGCGATAATTTTGGCAGATTTATAAACAATAGCAATGAATTACATTCGTACGATAGTTTAACTATTACAAATGATAAGATTTTTGCAGGTGCTGTTGTAAATTTTTCAAACAATACGCGAGATAATGATTTGTTACCTACGTTAGGTAGTTTCGTTAATTTTAAACTGATTTTGAATAAAGGTTTAAATAAATATGCTAACGATTATGCACAGCTAAATGCCGATATCGCCATCTATAAAAACCTGGATGGGCGCGCAAATTTAATTTTGGCCGATCGATTTGGCGGTGGCATTACCATCGGGAAGCCTGCTTTTTACCAAGCCCAATTTTTGGGCGGTCAAGGTAATCTTTTAGGGTTTAGGCAATTTCGCTTCGCGGGGCAAAATAGTTTTTATAATAATTTAGAATTGCGCTATAAATTGGGCGATTTTGTGAGTTACGTTTTGCCTGGCCAAGTTGGATTATTAGGCTTTTATGATGTTGGTCGTGTTTGGGCAAGCAATGAACAGTCTGATCGTTGGCACCAAGGTATTGGCGGAGGTGTATATTTTGCGCCCGCTTCGTTAGCCGTATTGCAGTTTGTTATGGGCCACTCTAGCGATGGATGGTATCCTTATGTTTCAATTGGGTTTAGATTTTAAAAGTTTATCCTTTTCACATTTATCAGCAATAAGCAACGCATAAATTGCCAATTTTTAAGGCGATTTTTCCTGAATAAATATTGACAAGTGCAGCGTAATAATTATATATTTTTGCAGAAAAACATTACAATGAATACCAAGGTAATTCGGCTGAACGATAAAGAGAGTGTTCATTGCCAAATTGATTCTAGTTTGTCTTTTAGGCCTTTAGTGGCGCATTTAAAAGGAAGATTAAAAACTGAACAATCTTTAAAATCAGAATTTTATAGGTTTTTATTAGACAAGATAGAACGAGAGGATGAACTGTTGGTTAGCAACATCAATCCCGAAGAACTTACAGCATACAGCGACACACTAGAACTTATTTTTACTATTTTAACGCCATTAATGGCCAATAGCGAAGATTTATATTGGGCTTTGAGCACACCCATTCCCGATAAAATTTTCTTTAGCACAGATACATTTTACAATTTTTTTCAAGATAGAAATCCTAAAAGTAAAATCAATAAAAAAGAAGAATCTTTAGATCGGCAACAACTGCGATTTATTTATCGCATTATTTTAGAACGTTTTTACAAGTTTAGTTCTGTTTTAAAAAATGAGATTATTTATGCTCACTCGCACCCCGAAACCAATTTAACACAGTATTACAATATCCACACCGACACGCAGTTTGTTGATATTAAGTATGTGGGTTCATTGCCCGAAATCAATTACGAAAAACTTGGTTATCATTTTCAAGAGGGAGATGAACTTGAATTTTTAGAGAAAACGTTGCCTCTTAACAATTTTAGTTTTGAAGGTTTTACAGTTATTTCGTTAAGCGATATTACCGTAGAACATGCCTTACTTGGGATTAGAAATGTGCTAGTCGACCATAATTATCAGAAAGAAACATTTAACCAAATTAGCCAGGCACTTAAAACAATTGGCGGTAATAGTAAAATTGATTTTGGTTTAATGCCTTTCTTAACCGTAAATGGTAAATTGGTATTTGATAACCAAGAGTTTTCTGACAGTAAGCTAATTAATGCGACAAGAGAATTTGCCCTTGCGGAAGATGTTTTTTTTGCACAAGTAGATGCTTACAAAGAAAATCCTCGTTCTATTTTCGTTAAACGTATAACGGAAGATTTGGCGTTGAAAGATCCATTTTTAAAGGTGCTTAAGCAAGCAGGTATTTCGTCTTATTCGGTTTTGCCGGTTTTTAACAATAACGAATTGGCAGGTATTATGGAAGTATATTCTAAAAGCGAGTATGCTGTAGATGATAATTTACGCTCCAAACTGCAACCCGCCATGCCTCTAATCGGTCAGTTTTTTCAATATAGTATTGATGAATTTGGTACAAAAATGGACGCAATACTAAAGGATAAATTCACTGCTTTACAACCTTCAGTGCAATGGAAATTTAACGAAGCAGTTTGGAGATACATTAAAAACAATAGAAATAAAAGAAAAACACGAGAGATAGAAACGGTTTCTTTTAAAAATATGTATCCTCTTTTTGGGGCGATAGATATTAAAGATTCTACTGTTGAACGTAATTTAGCATTAAAAGAAGATCTTCAATTACAGCTTAATAAGCTTTTAGAAACGCTAAAGAAAATCAAATCGTTGGTTCATTTAGAGCTTACCGATAAAATACTCTTCGATTGCAATGAGTGGCTAACCCGGATTAATAGCCTAACCTCTACCAACGAAGAAAATTTATTGATTGAGTTTTTAGAAACACAAGTTTATCCATTTTTATTGTTGATAAAAACCAGTCATCCTTCAAAAACAAAGGTTGTGGATTTATACTTCGAAAGCATAGAAAAAGAACGCGGTTTATCCTTTAAAAATAGAAGAAAATTGGAGGTATCTATGCAAATGATTAACTCGGAAATTAACCAGTTTTTGGAGCAGGCACAAGCAAACCTTCAGGCTTCTTATCCTTGTTATTTCGGTAAATTTAGAACTGATGGCGTGGAGTATGATATTTATATCGGCCAGGAACTTGCACCAGATAAATCCTTCGATACACTTTATTTAAAAAATATTAGGTTATGGCAACTTACTTCTATGGTAGAGATCGCACGGATTACCAAAGGTTTAGTAAATGAAATGCCTCGACCGTTACTTACCACCCAACTTATTTTTATCCACTCCAATGCTATAGATATTAGTTTTAGAAATGATGAACGTAGGTTTGACGTAGAGGGTGCATATAATATTAGATATGAGGTAGTTAAAAAGCGTATTGATAAGGTATTGATTAAAAATACGGCAGAGCGATTAACGCAGCCCGATAAAATAGCAATGGTTTATTTCAATGCTGATGAAGCCAAAGAATACGCCGATTACATTAAGTTTTTGCAAGATCAAGATCTGTTGAACGATGATTTGGAATTTCTGGAGTTGGATGAGCTGCAGGGTGTTGCAGGTTTAAAAGCGATAAGAGTAGGGGTTAAGTATGTGAGCGGAAATGATTAAAAGGTATGCTAGCCTGCCTTTGATAATCGCACAATTAACAGGATGACTTCGCAACTTTAAATATGCCACCACCTTCGGGGGTTTTTATTCCGCGTTTATTAATGCAACAATAATTTCATCCCTTCGGGATTTTTTATAAATGATATTTATGATTTTAGTTGTAAATTTTATTGGCATTAAATAACTTTCGGTCTAGTTGAGAATAATCAAGTCCGTAGAACTGATATTATTATAGAATCTATAAATTATTAAGCGGATTGAACCCGTAATAGTTGGTATTTTTTCATTCGCAACTTTAAATATGCCACCACCTTCGGGGTTTTTATTCCGCGTTTATTAATGCAAAAATAATTTCATCCCTTCGGGATTTTTTATGATTTTTATTTGAATTTGTAAATTTTATTGGCATTAAATAACTTTCGGTCTAGTTGAGAATAATAAAGTCCGTAGGACTGATATTATTGTAGAATCGATAAATTGTTAAGCGGATTGAACCCCGTAGTGGGTGATATCTTTTTTTATTTGCAACTTTAAATATGCCACCACCTTCGGGATTTTTAGTGCGCGTTTATTAATGCAACAATAATTTCATCCCTTCGGGATTTTTTATAAATGAAGGCCGTTCAAAACATCATCCCATATAAAAAATATAAAAACTAAACATCAATACTTCAAATCCCCATTCTTAAACAAATCATAAGCTGTTTGATACTGTGCAATGCCTTCATCAATTAAAGATTTAGGAAATTTAGCCTGTATCTGTTCATTTTTAGTTTTATTGTAAATGTAAGTTTCAACCTTTCTCTGCGGACTTAAAATTACTAAGCTATCCGATTTCATATACACCAGTTTTTGGTAGGTCCCTAAAACTACTCTCGGTTGGTAAGAAGCATCTAGAACGTTTTTGCCATAAAAATTACTCGTGTAGCTCCAACCCATCAAGCTCCATAAAGTAGGAAAAAGATCTAGTTGAGATGACATTTTTTTAATGTTCATTGGTGCAATATTTTTCATATTCAAAACCAAACAAGGAATTTGATATTTAGATATATCGATTTCATTTTTACCGGCGCTACTTGCACAATGATCGGCCACAATAATCACAATAGTATTTTCAAACCAAGGTTTACTTTTAATATTCTTTAAAAACTCACCAATGGCAAAATCTGTGTATCTAACAGCGCCCTCTCTACTGCCTTCGGGTATGGCAATTTTACCTGCAGGATAAGTAAACGGCCTATGGTTGGATGTCGTCATGATGAAATTGTTAAACAATTTATGTTCTTTAAACTTTTGATCGGCATCTTTTATCGCAACATTAAATATGTCTTCATCGCAAATGCCCCAAGCATTCTCAAACTTCACTTCACCATCGGTAATAAGCGTTCGGGTACCATCAAAACTTTCATTCAATAATTTTCTGCCTCTATCTACAATATTGTATCCATTGTTTCCGAAATAGTGGTTCATGTTATCAAAATAACCATCACCGCCATAAAAAAAAGTATCGGTGTAGCCTGCTTGTTTAAAAACGTGCCCAGTGGTAAATAAATGTTCGTTATTATCTCGGCGCACAATACTACTGCCTGGAGTAGGCGGTATGGCTAAAGTTAAAGCTTCCATTCCTCTAACTGTACGGGTTCCTGTTGCGTACATGTTGCTAAAGAAGATACTTTTATCGGCTAAAGAATCCAGTACAGGCGTAAGTTTTTGAGTGTTGCCATAATGTGCTAAAAAATCGGCGCTTAAACTCTCCACCGTAATCATCATTATGTTTGGTTTATAATTAGAATTATTCCCTTTAATGGTTCTTTTTATAGAGAAATCATTTTTATCAAATGTAGTATTAGAATCGATTAACTGTTTCCTAACCAATTGATAAGCTTCTTTCTCATCTATTAGCCTATAGAAATTGTGGTAATTTAATTCGTTGTTTCTAAAGGCCGCAAAAAACGAATAAATCCCATCCTTGCTCAATTCATTATCATATCTGTTTGGACTGTTATCTGCCCACGAATTTTTCACAAAAAGTAAAAACAACACTGCAATAGCGATAAAGCTGCCCGAAATAATAATACGTTGCCTAAAAGGAGTTTTGCTGTTGATACTTTGTTCGAAAACGCCTAATCTTTTAAATAAGTAAGTGATGGCAACTGCCAGAATTAGCATCCCAGAAATTAAAAGCGGCAGCGGATAAGATTCATTAATGTTGTTAATTACCTCGTAGGTATAAATTAAATAATCTACGGCAATAAAATTGAAACGACTTTCAAACTCTTGCCAGAAAGTTAATTCAGCAAAAAACGAAAATAAAGTAATCATCACCAAAAGAAAAAATATACCGATGGTTAATAGCTTACTCCATTTCTTTTGATAAAAACGGTTTGGCATTAACAAAAGATAAACCGCATAGAAAGTGAGTATTATCAAGCCAGTGCCTAAATCGAAAAATAAACCTGTAAAATATATTTTTAGTATGGATAACAACCCAAAGCTCGTCGTTTTTAAAGATGCAATTAGTAAAATTGTTCTAACGATGAATGATGCAATCGTAAAATAACTTAAAAACGCAAAAAATGCGCCATATCTTGATTTAAATATTTGCATAGTGATTTAATTTTAAGACTTTAATTGTCTTAATTATTTTATTGTGAAAATTATTAATTAGTCTCCGTTTTGCAATTATAGTGAAAATGAAACAAAAAAAGCGTTTCAACTTAAAGTTGAAACGCTTTTAAAAAGTTTATAATGTGGAAGTTTTACTTCGTCTCCGCTAAAAACTCATCAGGGCTATTTTGTACCGTTGTAGCATAAAATTTATCTATAGTTAATTTTGATGTTTTAGTTTTCGCTAAGATATAGTTGTCTGTCACACCATCTAATTTTAGGTTAGCATTATCATTTAAAACAGTGTATAAACCTGTTGTTTTAGAATTGATTTCTGCGGTGGCATTATCTTTTAAAAAGATTTGAAGATAGTTTAAGTTTAGTTCTCCATAATTTTTAACCTTTGCATTTCCTGAAGCGTCTATTCTGTAAAAATCGTTTACATATAAGATCAGTTTTGCAGTTTCTGTACCAGATGATGTAATGGTAAGGATATTGCCTTCTTTTACAACTTTTGCTTTCCCTAAGTTTGATTCATCGTAAACCAAACCCTCTATTTTATTTTGTACAATTAATAACTCAACATCGCCACTTACTAAAATTCGTTTAAAACCATTATCTAAAATAATTGCTCTAGGCGCTTTTACTTTTACCGCTGCGGTACTTGTGAAAGCCAGACCTGATAATGAAAAAATAGTTAATCCTGTAAGAATGATGTTTTTAAGTTGAGTTTTCATGATTTTTGATTTTAAGTTTTAAATAATTGATTTCTTTATGTTTTGTAGTTAAGAGCAAATTCTGGCGAATTAGTTTCAAGAGAGATAGCGATTTTATACAAGAATGAAATAACAATCGACCAACAGCGATTATTCTTATACGAAAATTTGTAATTTTTATATGTAGAAAGCTAAACAGCTATTGTTTTGGAATGTTGATATATTACTTTTGTATATAAATGATCTTTATTTATATTTAAATAAAATTTTGAAGCCCTAGTTATGAAGAAGAAGGTTATTCTGGTACAGGATAATGAGGATATTTTGAATATCATGGAAAATGTACTCGATGAAGAAGGATTTGAAGTAATTCCTGCTTTAACAACGAAGCCAATTGATGATATAGAAAGAATTGATCCTGATGTTGTGGTGATTGATGACCACATTAAAGGGAATGTTAAGGGATCTGAAGTGGTTAAAAACCTTAAATCAGATCCTCAAACGGAAGATTTTCCGGCAATATTAACATCTACATCCAAAGATTTGGAGAAGCAGGCTGCTGCTTGCAATGCCGATGATTATATTGAAAAACCATTTGATCTCGACCACATGGTTGATGTGGTTAAAAAAAACGCTTAAACTTAAACCAAAACCTTTGGTTTGTAAGTATCGGTTTTTACAACTGCATTTAATTCGTGCAAAATTGTATATAAACCGAAGTTCGTTCTGTTTACATAAATAAAATGCTTAACCCCACGGGCTTGCTTAAATTCGGGCATTTTAGATATTTTCTCGCCGTATTCATATAATTTGGTAAAAAATTCGGGTTTACCAAAATCGAAAGAATTACTGGTGTAAGGCTTCGCAAAAAGCTCAATCATTTCTTTATACGATTTATAGTAAAACTCAACTTGCTGTGCAGTGTCATCGGCATGAATCATGTCTAGTTTTCTAAATGCATCTATAGTTTTAGCTTTATCCTTAATTACATCGCTAGAAATAAGAGAGAAAAATGGGTAATAAAAATCATCTGGTAATTCTTTAATGCATCCAAAATCAATTACGCCTAAGTTTTCATCAGGTGTGATCAAAAAGTTTCCGGGATGTGGATCTGCGTGAACTGCCCTTAATTCGTGTTGCTGAAAATTATAAAAATCCCAAAGTGCCTGACCAATTTTATTTTTTAATTCTTGAGAGGGATTTGTATTTAAAAACTCTTTTAAATGTTGCCCTTCAATCCAATCCATTGTAATAATCCGCTTAGCAGAAAATTCTGGATAATAACTTGGGAAAACGATATTTGGTAAATTTTTGCAGGCTTCTGTAAATTCAATCGATCGTTTTACTTCCAATTCGTAATCTGTCTCCTCTAAAAGTCGTTCTTCTACTTCTTTAATGTAGATCGCTAATTCTCGTTCATCCATTCCCAAAAGCCTAAAAGCAAATGGTTTTACCAAATTCAAATCCGATGAAATACTATCGCCAACACCTGGGTATTGAATTTTAACGGCTAACTTCTTTCCGTTTAAGCTGGCTTGGTGTACTTGCCCAATCGATGCTGCGTTTGTAGAATTGATGTTAAAGGTATCAAAAATTTCTTGCGGCGTTTTGCCGAAATTTCTAGTAAATGTTCTCACAATTAATGGGCCAGAAAGGGGAGGAGCATTGTATTGCGATTGCGTAAATTTATCTACATACGATTTTGGAAGTATGTTTTTATCCATACTTAACATTTGCGCAATTTTTAATGCACTGCCTTTGAGCTCACTTAATGATTGATAAATGTCGGTTGCGTTATCTTCATTTAATTGCGATCGATCTAAATCAGGATTAAATAACTTTTTAGAATAATGTTTTATGTAGTTGCCACCAATTTGAAAGCCTGTTTTAACAAACTTTGCCGAGCGTTCTACTTTTGTTGTAGGAATACTTTTTTGTGTCTTCATTATATGCTAAATCCCATCCGTTCTTTAAGGTTTCCATTTCTGCTCAAAAACTTGCCATATTCTAATAAGTTATCAATTGGAGAATGTTGAAACAAATCGAACGTTACGTTAATTCCTTTTTCAATGGCCTCATCAGTTTTTTCAAATTCAACGCTATCATCATTTATCCAAAAATTAAGAATAAACGCATATTGTAACCAAACTGCATCTTTGTAGCGCTTACTCAAAAAACGGCGTTCGGCCAGTTCGCCACTTTCCAAACCATCGTTAATTATTTCATCGGCAAAATTTTGAAAAATAGATTTTGCACCACTTAAAACAGCAGGCGTGGTAAATTTATCTTTGTGGCTTTTTAAACTATAAATGATAAAACTTCTATCGCTTTTCATCCGTTCTACGTAGCTGTAAAAAAAGGCTAGTATTTTCTCTCGAGCGGAATATTGAGGCCAAACTTCTTGCGCTTTAAGGGCACTTATTGTTTCTGATGTTAACTCAAACCAAATGGTTTTCTCAATACTTTCAAAAGAGGTATAAAATTGATAGAAATCTGCCTCAGGAATTTTAAGCTTTTTTACAAAACTATAAACCGATTTGGGTTGCTCATTATTGGTTAAAACATAATCGATATAAGCTGATCTAATTTGTTGAACGGTAGCCATATTTTTGAAGTTTTTTATGCTAAAAAATTGTTTTTTTGCTGTACTATAAAGATAACGTTTAAGCGATAATTTAATTAAACTGATTCAATAATTTACATCTAAAACAGAATCTTCGTGCGTATATACGAATAGGGCATAGCAAAGGTTTTTTAGCTTAATAATTTAGTGGATTAAAATATTTTAAAAGCGTAAATTGAAAATAAAAAGAAAAACGCTTCGTAAAATCGATTCCTGTTAATAAAACGTATATTGTAACAAAACAGAAAAGAAATGGAAATTATATTAATCATAGTTGTGGTTGTTTTGCTATTTGGAAGCAAAAAACTTCCAGAGCTTTTAAGAGGAATCGGAAAATCGAAAAAAGAATTTGAATCTGGTAAAAATGAAACGCCGGCAGAGTAGTATTTGAAACAAATGTTTTAGATGAGTGTTTAAATTTTAAATTATTATCATGGAAGATCCAAAAAACCAACCTCAAGAAAGCCAAAATCCAATTATCGAAAGCAATGAATCTGAACAATCTGGTTTGGATAAGTGGAATGAACGATTGGATGAAAATTTAGAGACTGAAGACCATAACGATGAACTTGCAGACGAAAATGCAAAAAATTTCTCTGAGAAATTTGGAAGCGCCGATCAATCTGCTGACTAACAATTTTAGAATTTTTTACCAGTTTGTATTTTTTATGATACAAGAATTGATATTTTTGGTTAATTTCTGGTAACGATGTGCTTGTTCTTTCGCATTAATGTTATATTGCATTCTATTTATATACTAATGCCAAATATTACCAAGCTTAACTAATGTTGATGAAAAGATCGTGGTTGCTAGTTACGCTCCTCTTATGTATTCTTTCATTCACCAAAACAGTTGCCCAAAATATTTCTAACGAGGGTACTGATTTTTGGAGTGTCTTTCCTACGCACGAACCTAGTGTGGATAGAGATAATGTAGTATATCTTGGTCAAATTGCAATTTTTGTTACCGCCAAACAAACTTCTGAAGTAACGGTGAGCGCCGGTTCATTTTCCTCAACCAAAACTATTCCGGCAAATACGGCCGTGCAGTTTGATGTGCCCCGTACCAATGCTTATGTAAATAAAAACGAGGCAAACCAAAACATTATCAATAGGGGTATTCATATTAAAGTAACTGATGGAAAGCCAAAAGTTTCTGCATATACCCACATTTATGGTAAGGCCAGATCTGCCGCATCGTTAATTTTGCCTTTCGAAACATTGGGGCAAACCTATTACTCCATGAATTTTACCCAAACCCCAGGCGGGAGTAATTACTTAACGTTGGTTGGTGTAGAGCCGAATACTACTGTTAATATACACGAAAAAAGTGGAAACATCATTAAAGTAAATTTAGCTAATCCTGGCGATGTTTATGAGTATTTACCACGTGGTACACCAGATATTACAGGCGTTTATGTAGAAACAGATGCTGCTACATCCTCGTGTAAAAGGTTTGCTGCATTTTCTGGTTCATCGGTAATTGGCATTGTTTGCACCGGTTCACAAGATCCAATATTTCAACAACTTTACCCAACGGTTAGCTGGGGCAAAACCTATGGTATAGTTCCTTTTTTCGGCAGGCGTTGCATTGTAAGAATTATGGCGCAAGAAGATAACACCAGTGTTACTTTTAATGGCTCAACGCAGGTTATAAATAAAGGTGCTTTTATCGAAAGTGGCCAGTTAACTTCATCTACTTACATTACCGCCGATAAATTAATTAGTGTTGCTCAATATTCGTTAACCCAGGCTTGCTCTTCGGCAAGTGGTGGCAGTGCAGAAGGCGATCCGGAAATGGTAATCCTGAATCCAATAGAGTTTAATATTAGCAATGTAACGGTTTTCTCCTCAAATTTAGAAAATATCACAGCCAAGTACATTAACGTATTAATTAGGGCCAATAAAACAGCTAGCTTTAAAATTAACGGAACTGCGCCATCTACAACTTGGTCGCCGTTGGCCGGCAATGCTAACTATTCCTATACGCAAATTCCAGTAACTGCTACCAGTTTAACACTTTCTGCTGATGATGGATTTAACGCCATTGCGTATGGTTTTGGTAGTGTAGAATCTTACGGCTATTCTGCAGGGACAAACTTAGCCGCCAACAATTTTTTAACTGTAGTAAATGATTCGAAAAACGAAGAAAACCAAAACGGCTGTGTAGGTACTAAATTGGATCTTAAAGTAAATTTGACTTATCAACCTGATAAAATTGTTTGGACTTTGGATGGTGAAGCACCCGAAGAAATTTTGAATCCGACACCAGAAGTTAAAGTAATTAATGGACAGACGCTTTACGTTTATCGGTATAATGTAGGCAAAACTTACAACGTAGTAGGCGAACATCATTTAAAGGTTGATGCGCATGTGCCTACAAATGCTTCTACCTGCGTAAGTGGAGATTTAACAACAAATTATGTTTTTATTGTTTATAGTTTACCAATCGCTAAGTTTGATGTAGCGGATTCTGGTTGTGAGCAAGCTGCGATTTCTTTTACCGATCAAAGTACTACCGATGAACCAAATGCGAGCGTTATCGGTTGGCTTTGGGATTTTAAAGATGGTACTACCTCTACAGATCAAAATCCGAAACACCAGTTTGCACAGCCGGGCGTTTACGAGGTTTCGCTTATTGCAAAATCTACCTTAGGCTGTTATGCTGATGCTGTTTCTAAAAGTATAACGATCAATCCTGTTCCAGTTTCAAGTTTTCTTGCTTTCGATAAAACATGTGTCAATACTGATCTTGTAATTACGGATCAATCTTCAATTCGCACGGCAGAAATTCCTACAGCATTAATTAAAACATGGCACTGGGTTTTCGGTGATGGAACCAACGAAGATAGAACAGATGCACTTCCTTTTGTACACAAATACACAGCAACAGGAACTTACACTATTACCTTAACCACAACATCCGAAACGGGCTGTGAAAGTAATGTATTTTCAAAGTCTGTTGAAGTGACTGAGCTACCGTCGGCTAACTTTACAATGCCCAATATCTGCTTAAATGATGGAACTGCTAAATTTATAAATACCTCCACAGATGTTGATGGCACTAACACTGGATTTACTTATTTGTGGGATTTCGGTGATACACAATCGCCAGGAAATGGTGTTAATACTTCGACTGATAAAGATGGGACGCACACTTATACAAAAGCGGATATTTATAATGTTACCTTAACTATTACCAATGCCAGTGGTTGTATTTCAGTAAAAACGCAAAGTTTTACCGTTAATGGATCAAATCCAATGGCTAATTTTGATATTTTAGATCAGTCTATAAATTCTTTGTGTGGCAATAACCCTATCGTTATCAAAAATACATCGACAGTAGATTTCGGAAGCATTACTAGGATAGAAGTTTATAAAGATTTTGATAATGACCCAACCAACTTCGAAACTTTCACTGCGCCAATTCCACCAGAAATTCTTTTAAACTACCAATCGTTCGGCACGCCAAGTACAAAAACTTTTAATGTTGCTTTAAAAGCATTTTCTGGCACTGTATGTTCGAGCTTTATTAGTAAAGCCGTAGCATTAAAAGCATCGCCAATTTTAAGTTTTTCTGCTATCAATCCAATTTGCGAAAACGATGGTCAGGTAATGATCACTCAATCCACGGAAACCTCGGGGATACCTGGTGATGGCACTTACTCAAGTGATGCAAATGGGATGAGTATCGATGGAAAATTTAATCCAAAATTAGCAGGCGTTGGCACACATAATATTACATATCTTTTTAATGCCGATAATGGTTGTTCATCATCAATAACACAAAGCATTACCGTTAATGCATCACCAACTGCAGATGCTGGCGAAACACTTTATATTCTTGCTGGTGGAGAAATTCCAATACCGGCTGTTGCAAGTGGAAATAATCTTGTATTTTCGTGGTTACCGGTAGAGGGGTTGAATAATCCGAATGTTTTAAATCCAATTGCCTCGCCCGAACAAGATACCCAATATACATTAACGGCAACCACCGATTTAGGTTGTACAGCTACCAGTAAGGTAACTGTAAAAGTGTTAGAAGGGGTAACACCGCCCAATACTTTTACGCCTAACGGCGATGGCATAAATGATGTTTGGAACATTAAATATTTAGAAACTTACCCTAATGCCACAGTAGAAGTATTTAACAGAGATGGCGTGAGGGTGTTTTTTAGTAAAGGTTATTCCGTTCCCTTTGATGGAAATTATATGGGCTCGGCGTTACCTGTTGGCGTTTACTACTTTTTAATAAGCCCAAAAAATGGGAGAAAAAATATTTCGGGCCCACTAACCATAATAAGATAATTGAAAAAATTAGCCACCATATTCATTTTGTTTTTTAGTGCGCAAGCTTACGCACAGCAAAAACCACAATATACGCAGTATATATTTAATCAATATTTGCTAAATCCAGCGCTATCGGGTATAGATAATTATGTAGATTTTAAAGGTGGTTTTCGTAAACAGTGGGCAGGTATAAATGGCTCACCTCAAACGTCATTTGCATCAGTAAGTTGGGCGCTCGGCGATCAACAATTATGGAGCAATGCGCTGACATCTTTTCCAGAACAAACAGGAAACCCGATGGATAGAAATTACACGCAAAATTATACATCGTCGCCAGCACACCATGGTGTGGGCGTTACAGCTGTTGTAGATAAGGCGGGCCCAATTTCTACCACGGATGTTAACTTAACTTATGCCTATCATTTGCAATTAAGTAATAATTTTAATTTATCTGTGGGTGTTGCAGGTGGTATTTCAAATATTTCGTTAAATGTGAATGCACTGAGTTTTGAATACGCAAATGATCCAGCAATTTCTAGAACTATTGTAAACCAAACTAAGCCAGATTTAAGTTTGGGCGTATGGTTGTACGGCGCTAGACTTTTTGCTGGCGTTTCGGCACAACAAATTCTACCTCAAAAATTAAGTTTTACAAGCACAAGTGATTACAATACTGGCAAAGAAGTGCCTCATTATTTTGCCACTGTTGGTTATAAATTTTTTATTGATAATGAAATTGCTGCAATCCCGTCAGTGTTGGTGAAATACGTTCAGCCGGCGCCAGTTTCGTTCGATTTAAATATGAAAGTGGCTTTTAAAGATCGCTTTTGGTTAGGTGGAAGTTATCGTAAAGATGATTCTTTTGCCGGAATGATTGGGTTTAATATCGGGAAAATGGTCAATTTAACGTATTCTTATGATTTCACCACTTCAGATCTTAATCAAGTAAGTAACGGAAGTCATGAAATTGTTTTGGGTTTGCTACTCAACAATATTTATAAAGTACCGTCTTATATTAAAATGTGGTAGCTTTTAGTTTTTTTGGTTTTTTGTTGTTTGGATTAGGGTATAACCAACCACCTAGCCAACTAACCACCTAACCAACTAATTAAAGTTCTTTCCTAAGTCTAGCCACCGGTATATTCATTTGTTCGCGGTATTTAGCAACCGTTCGTCTGGCAATGTTATATCCTTTTTCTTTCAAAATATCGGTTAGTTTTTCATCGGCTAAAGGTTTGCGTTTATCTTCGTTGCCAATACAATCTTCAAGAATTTTTTTAACTTCTTTGTTAGAAACCTCTTCGCCGTTTTCGGTTTGAATGGCTTCAGAGAAAAAAGATTTTAGTAAAAAAGTACCAAACTCTGTCTGTACATATTTAGAATTTGCAACTCTCGATACGGTAGAAATATCCATATCGATTTTATCGGCAATATCTTTCAAAATCATTGGTCGCATTTTGCGTTCATCAGCAGTTAAAAAATATTCGTACTGATAATGCATAATTGCATTCATGGTTTTTAGCAAAGTTTGTTGGCGTTGCTTTATTGCATCAATAAACCATCGGGCAGAATCGAGCTTCATTTTTACAAATTGAACCGCTTCTTTAAGTTTTTTGTCTTTCGCCGAAGATTTATCATAGTGCTCGAACATTTCTTGATACGAACGACTTACCTTTAACTCCGGTGCATTTTTTGAGTTGAGGGTTAACGTTAGTACATTTTCATTATTGCTGATGTGAAAATCGGGAATAATCTGCATCTGCTTGGTAGTAACCTGATTAGCATCACCGGGTTTCGGGTTTAAACGTAAAATCTCGTTTACAACTTCTTTCAGTTCCTCACTGTCTAAACCTAAACTTTTCTCTAATTTATCGTAATGTTTGCGTGTAAATTCATCCAAATAATTTTCAACAATATTCATTGCCTTTACAATTATTGGGTTATTGGCATCCTTTCTTTTAAGCTGTATTAACAAACATTCTTTTAAATCGCGCGCGCCTATCCCCGGAGGGTCAAAACTTTGTATTAAACGTAATATTTCCAAAACATCAGCTTCCTCAACCATTACATTTTGAGAGAAAGCCAAATCATCAATCATCGAAGTTAGCGGGCGGCGTAGATAGCCATCATCATCTAAACTGCCAATAATTTGCTTTCCAATAATAAAATCTTCATCCGATAGGGGTGTTAAATCCAACTGTTCTTGTAAACTTTCGAAAAAAGTGATTTCAATAGCAATTGGCGTTTCTTTCTTCTCCTCATCGTCGTCGCTATTGTTATAATTGGTGCTATAATCGTTGGTATTGTCGTCTTGTAGGTAGTCATCTACATTAAACTCATCAGTGCTGCTGGTTTCATTTGCCGAGCTGTCATAATCATCAGATGTGTCGTTTAAATCATCGTACTCGCCTTTCGGTTCTTCGGCAGTCATTAAACTTGGGTCTTCTAAAGCCGGGTTTTCTTCCAGCTCTTCTTTAATTCGAGTATCTAAAGCAACCGTTGGCACCTGCAAAAGTTTAATAAACTGTATTTGCTGCGGTGATAACTTTTGTAATAATTTTTGTTGTAGGTGTTGCTTTAACATATTTTAAAAAAAAAATAAGGAATTGAGACAAAAATAAACAAATCATTTCAAATTTTCTTTGCAATGCTTCATTTGGCTGAATGATAAACGTGTAATTTTACTAGAATATTTGAATATAGTTGAATCTTTACTACATTTATGATAAATAAACTAAATTTTAATTAACTATGGGTTTTGTAAAGGAATTTAAAGAGTTTGCCATTAAAGGCAATGTAATGGATTTGGCTATCGGTGTAATCATCGGTGGTGCATTTGGTAAAATTATAGATAGCGTGGTAAACGATTTAGTTATGCCTCTTGTTGCTGCAATAATTGGAAAACCAGATTTTAGCAACATGTATGTGGTTTTAAGAGGTGCTGTGCCACAAGGTGCTGCATTAGTTGATGCACGAAAAGTGGATGGTGCTGCAATTTTTGCTTATGGTAATTTTATTACTGTAGCCATTAACTTCATCTTACTTGCTTTGGTTATTTTTATGATGGTTAAAGCAATTAATTCTATGAAGCGTAAAGAAGAAGCTGTTGCTGCAGCTGCGCCACCTGTACCAACATCAGAAGAAGTTTTGTTAACTGAAATCAGAGATTTGCTTAAAGTTAAATCTTAATATTTCTAACTAAAATGCCGATTAATCCTTTCAATCGGCATTTTTTTTACTTTTGCATGCTAAAGTTACCCCTGTTTCTGAATTATCTTGGGTAATATGCCTCATAAGGCTAAGATATTTTTGCGCCTCAAATATCCCCATCTAAAATAACACCTATATCTGGCAAAAGCTGATGCCTCTAAATTTCATTCACCGATCAAAATTGGGGTTTTACCGATAAATACCTCATTTTAGGCGTTACACTATATGCTATTTCTTGCGCTATGGATACTTTTGGTGTATAATAAAAAGAAAGACAATGGAAAATATTCAAAATAACAATAAGCGCCAAGTACTTAGAGGACTAATCATTTTAATTGTAGGTCTGGTGTTTTTATTACCAGCAATAGGTATAAATGTTCCGAACTGGGTTTTCGGTTGGTACACATTTCTACTATGTTTGGGTTTTTATATCGGTGTTAAAAGAAATTTTAGAGGTGGTGCGTGGTTGGCATTAATTATTATTGGTGCTTTATTTACAATTGATGCAATACCTGGATTTGATTTTGATGCTTCGAAATATGGCGTGGGTTTAGGTTTGGTGGCGTTGGGCGCATTCGTGATTTTTAAATCTAAAGACGGCACAAGAAATAGATTTAAAGATCGAATTAACCAAAAATTTGGTTCTGCTGGAGCGAATTACAATACGAACGGAAACGCTGATGCAGGTATTAATGATAATGCGGTGATTGATGTTGTTGCGGTTTTTGGAGGATCTCAACAAACGGTTTATAGCAAACAATTTAACGGAGGCAGTATCATAGCGGTATTTGGCGGAGCCGATATCAACTTTACCCAATCGGATTTTGCAGACACTGTTTGTTTGGATGTAACTGCAATTTTTGGCGGCATTAAATTAATTGTACCTCCAGGATGGGCAATAAAATCTAATGTAACTGCAGTTTTTGGTAGTGTAGAAGATAAAAGAGGGCACAACATGCCAAATAGTGATGTTCCTTTAAAAACTTTGGTTTTGGCTGGATCTGCATTTTTTGGTGGCATAGAAGTGAAAAGTTTTTAAACTCATCCTTTAAATATCAACTTTTTTTGGCCATCAATTCAAATACAACCTTTATAAAATTAAGGTAGTGTTAGAAAAAGCCGCTCCGTCAAATTAATCCAATATAAATCTTTTATGGTAAGACCTCTATCTATCCCGAAAATACAAAAAGCAACCTTGGCAACTGCTTTGGTTTTTACCGCAATAAGTTTGCTCACACTTCATTATGTTGTGCATTTCAATTGGCTTGTTTCCGTAGTCGATGGCATGGTTAATAACATATTTTTGCTGTTGGCTTGTATTGGCCTTAGCAACATGATGGGGTATTATCAGCCCAAAAAAGAAAGAGTAATGTATGTGCTGAGTATAACTTTAGCGCTTACATTGATTATCATTTTTTTGGCGAAATATTTATTGTTGTATTTCTTTTCTAGTGCCGATAATTACCGCAGTTTTTACGATTTTTCATTGGCTTTTAGAGGTGTGCTATGTTTCGTATTCCTCGCTTGGTGCGCAATGGCTAATATTCTTTGGTATCGTTTAGGTGAAGAATCTGAAATGAGAGAACGTTTATTTACAGCTCAAAAATTAGCCAAAGAAGCAGAATTGAATAAATTAAGGCATCAATTGCAACCACACTTTTTGTTTAACAGTTTAAATTCGGTTTTCGCTTTAACGATGATTAACCCAAGTGAGGCTGGTGTAATGATTACCAAACTTGCTTCTTTTTTGCGAGGTACGCTTAAACGAGATGATGATATTTGGGTAAATGTTGCCGAAGAAATGGAATATATTCAACTATATTTAGATATTGAAAAAGTAAGGTTTAGCCATCGATTAAATCTTGATATTAATATTGATGAAGACACCCTAAATCTTTCGTTACCAGGAACATTACTGCAGCCTATTGTAGAAAATGCAATTAAATTTGGCTTGTACAATACATCAGCCAAAGTAACGATCAAGATTGATGTAGTTTCCATTCCTAATTTTTTGCAAATTACAGTGCAAAACCCTTTCGATGCGGAGATGAAAGCAACTGGCGGTACAGGTTTTGGGTTAACTTCTATAAAAAGACGCTTATATTTACTTTTTGCAGATCAAAATTTGCTGCAAACCCAAGCGGTCGATAATAATTTATATATTACAATCTTAAAAATCCCTCAAAAAAATGATCAGAGCAGTATTGATTGATGATGAGCCACTGGCTCGAGATATTGTTAAACATTATATTGCCGATTACCCTGAAATTCAAATTGTGGGTGAGTGTGCCGATGGATATGAGGGGTTGAAAGCGATAAGTTTGCTTAAGCCTGATTTAATTTTTTTGGATATTCAGATGCCCAAAATAAACGGTTTCGAAATGTTAGAATTGGTGGATGAAAAACCCGCTGTAATTTTTGCTACGGCTTATGATGAATTCGCCATTAAAGCTTTCGAAGTTAACGCAGTAGATTATTTACTTAAGCCGATAGATAAACAGCGGTTTGATTTGGCTATTAAAAAATTACCGCTAAGGCTTGCTCAGCTTGATCGAACTGAAGCAGTTTTGGATGCCGCTGCGCTAAATCCAATGCAAAAAACTAGGGTAGTGGTTAAAAAAGATGGGGTAATTAAAATTATCCCAATTGCCGATATCCATTACTTTGAAGCCGATGATGATTACGTGAAACTAAATACAGTTTCGGGGAATTATTATAAAAATAAAACCATGGCGTTTTTCGAGCAAACTTTGGATAGTAGTCAATTTATCCGCATCCACCGTTCGTATATCATCAATGTTGCGCAAATAACTAAAATAGAATTAAAAGAAAAAGATAGTTATGTAGTGTTATTAAAATCAGATATTTGGTTGCCCGTAAGTAAAACAGGCTACGCAAAACTTAAAGTTTTACTAGGGCTGTAAAAGGTTGTTAAATTGCACAACGCTAAATTAGGGCACAATTTACAAAGTCTAATTCCGAAAGAAATGCTACATTTGCCAACAAGGGTTGCGATTTAGAAACTTTAAAAAAATAAAATGGTTTGCGCTTGCATTTGTAGAGAAATCGCTATATATTTGCACCTCTTAATTTTGAAATTATAATAAGATAATATACAGTCATGAAAAGAACATACCAACCTTCGCAAAGAAAGAGAAGAAACAAACACGGCTTCCGCGAAAGAATGGCAACAGCTAACGGCAGACGAGTATTAGCATCACGTCGTGCTAAAGGAAGAAGTAGATTAACAGTTTCAGACGAGCGCAAGCATAAAGCTTAATTTTTGATTGCTTTCCGTTAATTCGGAATTGGCAGGTCAAATCTGCATTTTACAATCAAAAATATATGTACTCATTTAAGAAAGAAGAACGGTTATGCAGCAGGAAACATTTAGACCTGTTGTTTAAAAGCGGTTCTTCTTTTTTATTATATCCATTTCGTATTTCGTATCTTTTTGTTGATGCTACAGCTGATTTTCCAGTTCAAGTTGTAATCAATGTTCCAAAAAAAAGGTATAAAAGAGCCGTAGATCGCAATTTGCTAAAACGCAGAATTAGAGAAGCCTACCGCTTAAGTAAACAAGACTATTTTTATTCAAAAATACCGACAGATAAAGGATTACTTCTTTTTTCTTTACATTTTGTGGGCAAAGAGAAATATGAATATGATTTTTTAGCCAAGAAAATGTTGGCAACATTTAAACGTTTTTTTAGTTTAATTGCGCCAAATGAAATTAATTAATAAATTATTTGGATGGTTTTTTCTTTTACTTATTAAGATTTACCAATTCGCAATTTCGCCAATGCTCGGTGGCAATTGTAGGTTTACGCCAACCTGCTCGCAATATGGCGTAGAAGCTATAAAAAAGCATGGGCCGTTTAAGGGTGGTTGGTTAACTTTAAAAAGAATAGGGCGTTGCCATCCTTGGGGTAAACATGGGCACGACCCAGTTCCATAGTATAATTGCTATCTCAAATCTAACTTCTCACATCTAACTTCTCACATCTAATTTCTCAATTCTCACATCTCATCACTCAACACTAAAAAAAATGGCTAAAATACTTTTAATCGAAACCGCTACCAAGGTGTGTTCTGTTGCTTTATCAGTTGATGGAAATGTTGTGGCACTTAAAGAAGAAAGCGGACAAAGCCTGCATGCCAGTAATTTAACGTTATTTATTGATGAGGTGATTAAAAATTCACTTTTGGAATATAAAGATCTGGATGCGGTTTGCGTAAGTAAGGGGCCAGGTTCTTACACAGGATTAAGAATTGGTGTGTCATCGGCTAAGGGTATTTGTTTCGCTTTAGATATTCCGTTAATTGCGATAGAAACCTTATTGATGATGGCTGCGGGCTTTTTGGAACAGCATACAGATTATAAAGGCTTGGTTACGCCGATGATTGATGCACGAAGGATGGAAGTTTACACTTCGGTTTTTGATGCAAAGTTGAATGTTTTGGAGCCAACAAGTGCAAAAATTATCGATGCAGAGAGTTATTCAAATTTCCTAACCGCAAGCGAGCTAACCTTTATTGGCGATGGAGCAGAAAAATGTGCCATTACATTGAATCACTCAAATTCAAAATTCAACCTAGATAATTTCAACTCGGCAACGAACATGAGCAAATTAGCCGAAAGCGCTTTTCATAATAATAAATTTGAAGACGTAGCCTACTTTGAGCCGTTTTATTTAAAGGATTTTGTAGTTACGCAACCTAAAGCTAAACTTGTTTAATTGTGCGCTAAAATAAAGATTTAAACCATCTGAATAAACTTCCGTTATCCTTATCATTTATTCCCGGGATCATATCGCTAAATTGTGGGTGATTAACCACATTACCAAATTTTATTCCAATACCCATATAGAAAGACGCTCCGTTATGGCCTGTCCCCGAAAGTCTATCGTTTAGCAAACCGTTTGCGAAGTAACCTGTTCCGATCAAATTTTCGGTACCCATAAAAAATTCAAAGTTTGGGGTTTGATATTTGCCCTGCAAACCTAACATAAAAATTTTATTGAAATTATAAGTGGGTGTTACACTTGCCGAAAGGTTGTCGTAATTAAATGTGTTTACAAAAGCTACATCGCCACCTTTGTAAAATAAGTTTTTCGAAATTGCTAATCCAGGTTTGTAAAAGCCAAATTGCTTTGAGAGATACACATCGATTTTTGCATTGGTTGGCGTTAAAAATTTCTTGGATGTGTTATTTAAAACAAAAATATCTTTAATTTCTTGATTGGTATTATCCTGATTGTAGTCGATATTTTCTATAACTTTATTGGCATTAAGTGTGTTCTGTTGTGGATTATTACGCCACCAGATAAACCCCAAATCTTTAATGTTTGCCATTAAAAATAAGCCTTTTTTAGTTTTGTAATTGGTGCCGAAACCAAACGACAGACCGGGATTTTTAAAATTCGGAATTACAGTGTTTTTGTTAAATTTTTCCGTGTCGGTTATTGTGCTTCGGTAATCACCATTTAAACCAATTCTAAGGTAATTGTCATCTCCATTAATGAATAAGCGAGAATTGTTGATATTTCCATCAATGTAAGATATTCCGGTTAATATGCTCAATTTAAGTCCAAAAGCTAATCTTTTATCCCAATTTTCGCGATAAGTAAAACTGAATTGGTGGTAGCTTTCTTGGTATCCGCTAGCATTAAAAATACCATTTAACTCAACGCCTTGTGGAAACCTAGTGTACGAATCAAAAATCGCTAAGTTTTCATTGGTATAATTTGCTTGTCCGTCGGTTCTAATCTGCCACGAAAAGCCCAATTCTTTTTGGTACTTATACGATTGAAAAATCCGAAAGGTTGCTACATAAATATTTGAATTTACAAAAGCGCGGTTTATATCCCCATGCCCAAGTGGTAAATTTCTTGTATCAAATGTGCCTTCTTGAATAAATCTTCGAACAACATTGTCGCTACTTCCGCTATTGGCCGCATTGATGTTAAAATAAGGAAGCAAAAAATTTGAAGAGAATTTTCGGGAAGAATCTAAAGTAAACGACTTTTGCGAAGGATTTTCGAAAGCATCGAACATAGATTGGGTACCGAACAATGCATATTGTTGTGCAAGGGTTGTGGTGTAAACAGAAATAAATGTCGCAATAAGTAAAAGTTTTTTCATCGAATCCGAGAATTGGGTTAATTATAGCTATAAACGATTGGTTAAGGTATCTGGTATTTGTGGTTTTACATATTTGTTTAAAAGCATGTTCGTCATAAATCTATTTTTATCGGCAGCCATTTGATAATAAAAAGTATCAAAAGATTTTAATGAAGCTTCTTTGCTTAAATTTCTATAAAATGAGTTTTGTACAGCATTTCTAAAAATTCCATCACTATTTTTTAAGTTAATGTAAAAACTAACGTTGGCTGTGGTCGAAATTTGGTTAAGTGCATCCAAATATTCAGCAGATTGTATAAGGAATCGGCTATTTTTGTAATCGTTTAAAAAGGACTGTAAAGTACTTGGATTGTTTGCCACAACCAAATTATTATCCACTATGGTGTAAAAAGGTTTGTTAAATTTCTTAAAAGGTTCGCCAAAATAGCTATATAAAATACCATCGGTTTTAAACGCTTTAATATCATCGTTGTAATTATTGCTAATGTCTAAAAGCAATTGTTTAACCTTATCGCCATTTGATAAAGAAATTGCACCTAGTTTTTCTCCAGTACTGAGTTGAAAAAGTATAAATTGGTTTTTCGCATATTGCGGAAAAATGGTGTTTAAATTTACACGGTATTGGTTTTGAATATTCGAAATATTTTTTTCGATTTTTTCGTTCTCATTTTTTTCGACAAACCAGTTCTTTAGTTTTTTGTGCCAATTGCTGTAATCGGCAAAGGCATAAAGCACGTAATTTGCCGAATTTTTTGGTAAAATATTGGTAATGGAAATAACTTGTGGCGAAATGTTTTCAAATAATTTTAAGTAATTATCAGCCGATTTTATATCAGTATTGCCATTAAATAGAATTTTCTCTTTACTGAAATTATAGTTTAAAACAGCGTAGCTATTCTGTTTGTTTAAAAAATTTAGTTCGCCATTAATATTACCCGCCAAAATAATTTTTAGCAAAGCGGGCGCCTCATTAAAATTGAGATAAGTTGTTGCTAAAACAGTTTTCTTATACTGATTATTGGCCTTAATGTAATCTGCAAAATCATTCCTTTTCGGATCCTTTAGCGCATTTTTTACGAGTTGTAAAGAAGAAGATGCGGTAACAACATTGTTTTTAAAACCAATATAAACCTCAACACTATCACTTAATTTAAGATCGTAAATTTCATTAGCCTGTGTTAATGGATTCTTTAACTTGCTTTTAAAATTTTCGATTTTTTTATGCGTTTCAATTTGAGCGGTAAAAAGAAAGTTTATATCCTTTTTTTCATCAGGTAGTACACTTAAATAAACTGGCTGATCATTTATAAACGAATTATATAAATCATTATCTACAATGGCTTTTTTGAAATTCATTAATAGTGCCATTTTATCTATACCCAAAAGTTGTTGTAGTAAAGTCTGACTTTCAGTAATTTGGTAAAAGCTTTTATCATTCTGGAAAGTGAAAATTATCGAAGCCTGATTGGTAGCTACCAATAAAGCAGTGTCATTTTTATCATTTTCGCTGTTCAGCCTCGAAAAGTAAAAGTACGTCAATCCGGCGATGCCGAAAACCAGTACAACCAATAAAATAATTATTTTTCTCATCTGTTTGTGCAACAAATTTAAATTATTACATCCATTTGTAAGAAGTTCTTTGTCATTTTATTAATTTAGCCATGCTTTAAGCATTAACTATGAATAAACGTATTATTTTAACGGCTTCCTTTTTTGGCGCTATAGCTGTTTTATTAGGTGCTTTCGGCGCTCACGGGCTAAAAAATTCGATAGACGCCCCTTCATTGGCAATTTGGCAGAAAGGTGTAGAGTATCAATTTTACCACACATTTGCCCTACTTTATCTCTCTACTTTTGCACGTTACCGAAATAAACTCATTAATATTGCCTATTTCTGTTTCACTTTTGGAATCATTTTATTTTCGGGCTCGTTATATTTATTGGCTACGCGTAGTATTTTGAATTTAAATTTTACAGAATTTATTGGTCCAATTACACCTATTGGTGGCTTGCTTTTTGTTTTGGGCTGGATTATGCTTTTCTTCGCCGCCTTTAAAGATAAATAATGGAGCATTTCGATTTGGATATTTTTACAGAAAGAGAAACACTTTTTGTTGAAGTGGTTTTGCCACTATCTTTAGCGAAAAACTATACGTACCGCGTTCCGTTTGATTTAAACGATCAAATTGAAATTGGTAAAAGGGTAGTTGTGCAGTTTGGAAAACATAAAATCTACACAGCGTTAATTCGATCTATTACCCAAACGCCGCCACAGCATTATGAGGCCAAATATATTATTGATGTTGTAGATGCTTCGCCAGTAATTACGCAAACCCAACTTAAATTTTGGAGCTGGATGATGCAATATTACATGTGTAACGAAGGCGATGTAATGTACGCTGCTTTGCCTGCAAGTTTAAAATTGGCCAGCGAAACCATTTTGATGTTGAGAGCTGATTTTGACGAAAGTATTGAGTGCTCAGAAAAAGAGCAAATTATTATCTCAGCATTAAAAAAACAACAAAAAATTACCGTAAATGATGTAGCTAAATTGTTGGGACAAAAAACAATTTATCCCATTATAAATCGCTTATTAGAAAAAGAAATTATTTTAGTTGCTGAAGAGGTAATTCAAAAATATAAACCCTTACTTAAATCTTATATTTTATTAAATGATTTTTACAAGGAGGAAGAAAATTTAAAGCAACTTTTTAGCGTTTTAGAAAGAGCACCAAAGCAATTGGATGCGTTGTTAGCTTATCTGAAATTAAATAAACTCGGATTACCAATTTCGAAAGAGCAACTTTTAGAAGAAAGCAACTGTGGCGTAGGTGCGTTAAAAGCATTAACAGATAAGGAAATATTTGCATTGGTTAAAAAACCCATTAGTAGGTTGGTAGCAAATGAGGATGATTTTAGCATAAACTTTCAGCTAAATGCCGAACAGCAGTCTGCTTTTGATAATATAAATTTACTTTTTAACCAAAAGGAAGTGGTGTTGTTGCACGGTGTAACGGCATCAGGAAAAACACAGGTTTACATTAAATTAATTGAGGCTATAATTGCTAAAACGGATGGGCAAGTTTTGTTTCTATTGCCAGAGATTGCACTTACTACGCAAATTGTAGAACGTATTAAGAAGTATTTTGGGAATACGATTGGTGTTTACCATTCAAAGTTTAACAACAGCGAACGTGTAGAAATTTGGAATAAAGTGCTTAACGGAACTTTTAAGGTGATTTTGGGCGCAAGATCGGCAGTGTTTCTTCCTTTTCAAAATTTGAAGTTAATTGTTGTTGATGAGGAGCACGAACCATCTTATAAGCAATACGACCCAGCGCCACGTTATCAAGCGCGAGACGCTGCAATTTACTTAGGTTTTTTACATCAAGCTAAAGTGGTTTTAGGCTCTGCAACGCCATCGCTAGAGAGTTATTACAATGCTTTGTCGGGCAAATACGGTTTAGTCGAAATGAAATCTCGTTTTGGTGGTGTACAGTTGCCCAATCAACAGGTAGTTAGTATAGCCGAAGAAACGAAGAAAAAGACCATGGTGTCATATTTTTCGAGCGTGCTGATGAAGGATATAGACCTCGCATTAGCAAAGAAAGAACAGATTGTACTTTTTCAAAATAGGAGAGGCTACGCCACCATTTTAATTTGCGCTACCTGTGGCTACACGCCAAAATGTATCAATTGTGATGTAAGTTTAACCTATCATAAAAGTAGCGGCAAATTGCATTGTCATTATTGTGGTTATCAACAAAGTAGTGTAAGTGTTTGTCCGGCTTGTGGCTCGGTACATGTAGAGCAAAAAGGTTTTGGCACAGAAAGGATTGAGGAAGAGTTGAAATTACTTTATCCGGATGTTACCATAGCCAGGCTAGATATGGACAGCACGCGGACTAAAAATGGTTTACAGCAAATTTTAACAGATTTTCAAGATAAGAAAACGGATATATTAATTGGCACACAAATGGTTGCCAAAGGTTTAGATTTTGATAACTTAAGTTTAATTGGCGTTATAAATGCCGATACATTATTGAGCTTCCCCGATTTTAGAGCTTACGAACGGAGTTTTCAACTATTGGCGCAAGTTGCAGGCAGGGCGGGTAGAAGAGCCGACCAAGGCAACGTGTGCATACAAACTTACGATGCCAACAACCGCATTATAAAGCAGGTAGTGGAAAACGATTATATCGGGATGTACAATGATGAGATTTTGGAGCGCGAAAAATTCTCCTATCCGCCTTTTTCTCGAATGATATTCTTGTACATTAAACACAAAGATGCCAATGTTTTAGATCGTGCTGCGTTGAGTTTAGCAAAAACCTTAAAAGCAAAATTTGGAGCCCGCGTTTTAGGTCCGGAGCAACCATTGGTAAGCAGGGTGAGAAACCTTTACATTAAACAAATTATTATTAAGGCCGATAAAAATACTGCAATACCAAAGGTTAAAATTGCACTTAAAGAAACCCTGCTTGAATTTAATGCAACCAAAGAGTTTAAAAGTGTTTACATTCAAATAGACGTAGATCCTTACTAATATAATAATCAGTATTAGCCATTACCTTTTTGGCAAAGCCACATAAAAAGTAGAACCCAAATTTCTACCACTACTTTCTGCCCATATTTTCCCTTTGTGTAAGTCTATTAGCATTTTTGCAATGGATAAGCCCAATCCGTTTGATTTTTGATAACCTGAACCAATAGCAGATAAACGCGCAAACTTGGTAAATAATGAGTCAAGCTCCTCTTTAATAATGCCCACACCTTCATCTATAATGGATACAGTTACATAATCTTCGTCTTCATTAGTAATAAGCCGAATTTTACCACCTTTTTTCGAAAACTTTATTGCGTTCTCAATTAAATGTTCGAAAGCTAAACTGAGCCTATATTCGTCCCCATAAACATAAATTTCATTTTGTGAGCTTAAAATTAAGCTTTGCGATTGTTGTTTAAGTTTACTTTCAAGGTTGCGTTTTACGTTTTCCAATACATCTCGTAAATCAAGTTTAATTTTCTGCATTTTAACAATCCCATTCTCTGTTCTCGAAGATGATAAAATCTCGTTCATGCTACTTACAACAGCCTTTGATTGTTTATTCATTTTTGCCGACATGCTAATTACCTTTTCTTGATTGGATGCAAACTTTCCTATCAATTCCGAGTGCAGGCATAAGGTTGTCATTGGGTTTTTCAGATCGTGAATAAGCATGTGCACACGTTCATCGCTTATTTTTATCCAATTTCTAAGAAAAACCCTGTTATTGAGTTTCTCCATAACAAGTTTTGCTAGTTTGGCTAAAATGCTTAATTGGGAATCAGAGACATTTTTAGGTTTTGTGTTTATTGCGCAAATGTTCCCGATTGTAAAACCATCTTCGGTAATTAACGGAGCAGATATATAACAATCTATTTGTTCATCATTTATATAAAATTTTTTGTGCTTGGTTAATTCATCCTCTAAAGTATCTTCAATCTTTAATGGCGCTGTTGAAAGCGAAAATAAGCTACCTTGAAATGTAATTTCCGCTTTGGGCGTATAACCCACAGCCGATTTAACGAATACCCGATCACCATCAAAAAACGAAATTAAAGCAATTGGAGCATTAAAAATTTGGGAAACAATTGCTGTAATTAAATCAAATTCTATTTCTGGTTCCGAATCTAAAATTTCAAAACTAGCTAATTTATCTAAAAAATTTTCTTCGTTATTCGACTTTTGGCTTGAATCTATCATTTGATTGAATCGTTTTAAATTTAAGTGTAAAATTTTTTAAATTAAATTGCTTAGTTAAAGTATTGATCTATAAAAAATTTTACTTTTATTAAAACAATGTAAACATTAGTTTGCGAAATGAGTTTTATTAAAGTACATATTTATAACCTTGATTAATTTCCAATGAGATTAGCAATTGAAAGAAAGTCAGTAAAAGTATATCCAGATTCGAAAAGAGTAATTGCACGTTTTTTTTTTAATGGAGAAGATAGAGCGCTCGAAGTTATTAGAAAAGTTTTAGAGTTTTCAGACGAAAAAGTGTTCTCATTAATTTCTCCAATTTTACAAGAATACTCTAAACGGCACCGAAACATTACTAAAATATTAACGCGTCATTGTAAAAAGCTAAAAAAGCAATTTGTAACCTTAAATGTAGATTACAACGATTTAAAAGAATACAAACAACTGTTAATAGGTGCGTACTTTACACACGAATATTCGATAGAATCGGCTGCGTTTTTTAATCCTTCTATTGTTGATGATCCCGATCAAACCGATTTAGTAGAGGGCGAAAAGAGGGTTATTATAAGTTTTAGAGCAGTTGGCGAAGGTCATATTTCTTCTATTGTATTTAGGAGAGCATTATTTGATGCCAATAATAACATACACGTTTTGCCGGTTGGAAATTATGTAGATGAAGCAGAAGTGGTTAAAAACGCCATTTACGTCAAAAAGCTTTTTCTAAAAAAGGCCGCTTATGCGCAAATAGATGCTTCGGTGTTAGAAGAAATTGAACCTTTGTTGGATGATAAGTTTGAGTACACCAGCTTGAGCAATATTATTAAGGATTCTAAAACGTTACATAAAGATAATCCTCAAAGAATCGTCGAATTTAATAAGGTACTTTGGCTGTCTGATACTTTTCATACAATCAGTTTTTCAAAAGATACAGATATTTCTGATCGCGTTATTTTTCCAATTTCGGAGTTTGAGCGAAAAGGAATAGAAGATGCCCGCTTTGTTAAGTTCACAAAAGATGATGGTTCTACAGTTTACTATGCAACTTACACAGCATTCGACGGTGCGCTTATCATACCAAAATTAGTACAAACCACAGATTTTTATGAGTTCAAGGTAATTCCCCTTTATGGAGAAGGTGCTCAGAATAAAAATTTGGCTTTGTTTCCGAGGAAAATTAATGGGAAATATGTGATGATGAGTAGAATTGATGGTTGGAATAATTACCTCATGTTTTCGGACAAAATTAATGTTTGGGAAAACCCGATTTTATTACAGGAACCTAAATTTTGCTGGGAACTGGTGCAAATTGGAAACTGCGGTTCGCCAATTGAAACGGAAAAAGGTTGGTTGGTAATTACCCACGGTGTAGGTCCGATGAGAAGATATTGCATTGGTGCGGTTTTGCTCGATTTGGAAGACCCGACAAAAGAAATTGGACATTTAATTGAACCTTTAATCATTCCGAACAATGATGAACGCGAAGGCTATGTACCAAATGTAGTGTATTCTTGTGGCTCTATCGTAAATAACGGCGAGTTGATTATTCCTTATGGATTGTCGGACTGGAGTTCATCTTTCGCAACCGTTAATTTAGAATTGCTTTTAAATAAACTAATTGAAGATAAAGAAAGTTTAAAGAATCAGTAAGCCTGGTTTTTGATATATAGGTGCATAAAAAAGCATGATTCTAATTAAGGAATCATGCTTTTTCTGCAAACGGCGATTAAGCTAACTTATTTGTCTCCATCAATGGCGATGACAAAGTTTCATATTCCATTTCTGCTGCTTTTAATACTGTTAAGTGCGATATGAAATAAGCCAACGTACTTTCTGCACCCTGATTTCTGTTCACGCTATTGCGTTGTAAACCGTCAGCACAGCCATTCGTTTCATTGTCGTACAACGGGATGTGTAAGCTGTTTTCACCCAAAAACCATTTGTAACTGGTGTGCATTTTTTGAAGATATTGCTCATCTTTAGTTACCTCAAATGCCTTGTAATAAAGTAAAACCATTGCCATGGTTTCTATAGCCTGTTGATCGTAAATTGGGTTTACACCGTTTTTCCGCATCCAACCGTCGTTGCCAATCGGACTTAAATAACCATGTTCGAAAGAAAAACCATCTAAAAATTTAATACTTTCCATTGCAATCTCATACGATTCTAAATTGCCCGTAGCTTGATAATGGTGTAGTAAAGCAAGCGGTAAAATTGCATTATCGTAAGTTAAAATATCTTCAAACCAATGCCAATCTCCATCTTTATTCGCCCTATATGCGTTTTTTAAAGACGCGGTTAAATTGTTCAGTTCATTCACTAAAAGTTCATCTCCACCATGCACCATTAAATATTCTGATACGCCGATAATTGTGTTTGCAATTCCTCTGATATATTTTAGCGTTTTAAAATGTGGTATTGCGTTAGAGAATAATTCTTTCCCAAATTCTCTATATGAATTATTAGCAACACTATTAATCAACTTTCCTAACGACCAAATCGTTCTTCCAAAAGAATCTTCAGATCCAATTTCATCTAAATAATTGCGGTTAAAACTCAAAAAATTTCTAAAATTCCCATCATCTTTTTGCATGTACTGAATGTAACTCAGGTATGTTGGAATTAATTCCCTCGCATTTTTGCTTTTATCATGCTCATAAGCCATTAAGGCCATTATTAACGCTCTAGCGTTATCGTCTATACAATACCCTTCTTTCAAATTCGGAATGCCAAAACGAGCATGTTGGATGATTCCCGTATCATCCGTTAAACGGAATATATGGTTAAGATTTAATTTTGGCATACTTTCCACATCAATAATAGGCGGTGAAGTCCGTTCAGCCAAAGGATTGTTTTTGGCATCATTTAATACGTCCATATAATTGTTGCCAATTGCCGGCCAACGCAATGTTTTACCATATTGATAAGCTTTTTCTCTTAACGCGCTATATTTTTCCGAATCGCCTAATAATGAATTTACAATATCTGCTAACTGATCATAATTTTTGAAGTCAAATAGCTTTCCTCTACCGTCGGCCAATAACTCTTGTGCGTGCCAATATGGTGTAGAAATTACGGCTGCACCTGCGCCAACTGCATAAGATAATGTTCCGCTTGTAATTTGCGCTTCATTTAAATATGGTGTTATATACAAAGTGGATGCCGTAAGGTAACTGTGAAGCTCTTCTTCTGACACAAATTTATTTACAAATGCGAGGTTTTTTTCCACGCCCAAATCAACCGCTAATTTTTTAAGGCTATCGCGATATTCTTCTCCATTGTGCCTAACAACTCCTGGGTGTGTGTTGCCTAAAATAACGTACAAAGCATCAGGATGCTGAGCTACAATTTTTGGCAACGCCTTAATAACCGTTTCTAAACCTTTATTTCTGCTAATTAACCCAAAAGTGAACAATACTTTTCTGTTTTGAAACAACTCGCTTTTCGATATTGGATTATCTATTTTAGGCTCTAAATTAGGCACTCCATGAGCTATTAATTGTATTTTAGTAGAAGGAATTTGGTAAATACTGTTTAAAAATAGAACAGCTTTTTTACTCATCACCACAATTTTAGATGCTTTTGCCGCAATTTCTTTAATAATGGTTTGTTGCATAAAATTCGGCTCTTTTAAAACCGTATGCAAAACTGTAATAAATGGCTTTTTTAAATTGTTAATTAACGAAAGCAAAAATACGCCACTATTTCCGCCATAAATACCAAATTCATGTTCGATAATGCAGGTGTCAACATCACTTTCATTAATAAATTTGGCAGCATCGATATAATCTTGTTGATTTTGTTGCCTAATTAAAAATTTAACTTCCTTCGGATACTTAAATTCATTTAAATCATCCGTTTCATTTAATGCTACAATAAAGCTCTTTATAGGATCATAATCGCTATTTAAGCTTAACGCATTTACTAAGTTCTGGTTGAAGGTAGCTAAGCCACATTCGCGAGGCGGATAAGTTGATAAAAAAGCAATTTTCATGTTTCTTAAAGTTTTTCAAAGGTTAGTACTATTATTAACAGCCGATTACGATAGAAATATCATTGCTATAAAAAGCTGTTTTGGCAAAGGGGATTGATATTAAAACAGACTTAAACGTAAAATGTTTCGGGTATTTTAGATACAGTAAATTTTTACAATAAAAAACAATATAGATTAGTGATTTGTTAATTTTTATAACAAAACTAATGCTTTATGAGATCTATTTGGAAAGGTTCGATTGGTTTCGGACTTGTAAATATTCCCGTTAAATTATATTCAGCTGTGCAAGATAGTAGGTTAGACCTAGATATGCTAGATGAGCGCGACCACGGTAAAATTAAATACTTAAAGGTGAATGAGCACACAAAAAAAGAAGTGCCTTTCGAAAAAATTGTACGTGGCTATTTTTTAAAGGATAGATATGTTATTCTAGATAAGCACGATTTTGAAGATGCATCACCAGAAAAAACAAAAATTATTGAGCTGGAGAATTTTGTAGATGTTACTTCTATCAATCCGATTTATTACGAAACCTCTTATTATAGCGAGCCCGAAAAGCAAGGTAAAAAAGCGTACGCACTCTTACTGCAAGCCCTTTTAAAATCGAAAAAAGCTGGTGTAGGGAGGTTTGTGTTGCGCAATACCGAAAATTTATGTGTTATTCACCCAATGGGAGGGGTAATTGTAATTACCAAAATACGCTTCCAACAAGAAATTCGAGATGCTTCGGAAATTGCATCCCCCGAAGGCGTTACCATTACAAAAAAAGAAATGGACGTGGGTATGGCGCTGATTAAACAGTATAGCTCAAAATTTGACCTCAGCAGTTTTAAAGATAATTATACCGCAGAACTTTTGAAAGTGATTAAAGCAAAAGCTAAAGGTAAACGGGCTACAGTTAAAAAAATGCAACCTCATAAAGCAACAAGTGATGATTTATACGACCAATTAATGCAGAGTTTAAGTGTTAAAAAGAGGGCTTAAAATACTTTTTTACCAATTACTAAAACAGCCAAATAACATTTCAAACAAAACTTTATTAAATCTTAATCTGTTGTTAAATTTTAAGATCATTTGAGTTTTTAACCAGAATAATCCATATTACTTAATTTAAAATTATGAAAACTTCAAAAACCACCGCCGAAGAAAACAAAGCAACTGCGCCAAAAGGTGCTAAAGCTAAAGGACCTGACGAGATGAATAGTACCACTGGTAAAGATGCAAAACCTTGCGAGGTAAGTAAAAAGGCAGGTCACGACAAAAAGAATTAGGTCCTAAAACTAGTTGTTTCCCTGTTTTTGTGAACGTTTTATAGCATAATACACAGATAACAATGGTATTTCATGGCTGAATCCAATTAACAAACTTGTTGTTTATTTCAGTAGCGCATAAACTTTGTCCATAAGTTCATCTATGTTAAATGGTTTTGCCATAAATCCATCGGCATGTAGGTTATCCAATGGATAATTGTTTTCGTTGTATCGTGCAGAAATCATTAGAACTGGAATGTGGCAAGTAGCTGGCGTTTCTTTAATCTGCTTTAATAGCATTCTTCCATCAATATCTGGCAGCATGATGTCCATAACAATTACATCAGGTTTGTACGATTCTACACGATTAAAAAACTCGGCACCTTTATTTAAACCCGCTACATTAAAGGCTTCACTTTCTAAAATGAGCGTAATTACGTCTAAAATTGCGTGGTTATCTTCTACAACCAATATATTTTTCTTCGCCAAACTTAAGAGATGATTAGTGGATTATTAGCAAAGATATGAGAATTAATAAATTAGAATAATTATTATTTTCACAAATTTTCGAGATGTTTTGATTCGGGCGCTATTGCCAATGCATTAAGGCGAACATTAGAAATATATTGGGTATTTACCGTTTTTAAGGAATATCCATCGAAAATGAAATATTTTTATCAACATCTAAAAATTTGGAAGGAATTTGTATCTTTTTTTTGAAAAATGGGATGAAATCAATCTAAATTACCTTGTTACAACATGTTTGATTTGGCATTTTTACATTTAATTCAAGTTGGCTCATTTCTTCTTGTAAAGTTTAAATTTTAAGTGATTTTATAAAAAATTTTTCCGGAAATGTGAGCTTGGTGTTAAGCTACAACAAACTGACTTGACGAAAAGACACCTTGCTACGAAATAGCAAGGTATATGCTTTTTTTGACTCGAAACCTTTATAATTGATTTGTTATGTTAGCTAAAAGGCATTTAGAACACTATTATGTTTTAAATCGCTTTTTTACGGAATTGCCCTTTAGTCGCAAATGCAAATTTTTAAAAAAGAGTACGCGAGTTTGACTTGCTAAATCTTTCAAGATTGTTTTACCTGCATAAATGTTTAGCAAGAAGCAACAATTCGGTATAATTAAGATTTCAGTCGTCCCAATTATTTTTTTGATGATCAGGATTTTAAAGGAAACAGTGAAGCTGTTAAAATTTAATTAAAAATGAAATTTACTTGGGTTAGGAGGTGATACACGCATAAAAATGTGCAAAACTTATTTAAAATAAATATTTCCAATTTGTTGATAATTCAACCTAAATATGTATAATTGAAAATAAATAAATTTTTAAACCCTAAAAACATCAATTAGCGATGGAAAAATTCTCAAAAGTTAAAGCTGCGGTTGCTGCTATCGAAGCAGATGTAGAAAAATTTTATAGTGCTGGCAATGCAGCTGCTGGTACACGTGTACGTAAAGCTATGCAAGACTTAAAAGTTTTAGCACAAGAAATTCGTGCAGAAGTTACTGAAAAGAAAAACTCTGAAAAATAGTATTTCGCGAGTATGAACAAGAAGGGGTTTAACTACGGTTAGGCCCCTTTTTGGTTTTACGACCATCGGTTTGCGATTAATTTTAGATATTATATATTTCAGCGCACAGCTGCCAACTCAGCATTAAAAGAATAAACTAAAAAATGATATTTGCGTTCGTCACTATTGCAATTTTGATTGTATTTTTCATCATTACCAACATACCGGTATTCGGTAAATTGCCAGCTGGTGAAAGGAAAAAGTTAATTTCTCAATTGCCAAATTATAAAAATGGCGCTTTACAAAATTTGAGCGTAACACCAATGCAACCGGAGGGTGTAAGTCTTTTTGATATTTTAAAATCATTTCTTTTTGGCAAGCATCCAAATAAAAAACCTAAATATTCTTTACCATCTGTAAAGCCTGATTTAACAAATTATAACAATCCAAAGCCAGAAATAATATGGTTCGGGCATTCGTCTTATTTGATAAAACTGCCGAACATGAATGTTTTAGTAGATCCGGTTTTCAGCGATACTCCGTCTCCATTCTCATTTGTAAGCACCAAAGCTTTTGCGGGTACCAATATTGTAAAGGCTGAGGATTTTGATAGTTTAGATGTAATTCTGATTACGCACGATCATTATGATCATCTCGATTACCCAACAATACTAAAACTGAGTAAAAAAACTAAAACTTTCGTTTGTTCATTGGGTGTTGGTGCTCATTTAGAAAAGTGGGGAATTAACAAAGATAAAATTATCGAAATTGCATGGCATCAAACTGCCGATTTAGGTAAACTTAAATTTACGGCAGTGCCAGCGAGGCATTTCACAGGAAGAAAGTTTAAAAGAAACCAAACCTTGTGGTCGGCATTTGTTATGGATTTTGGAAATTTTAAATTATTTTTAGGTGGAGATTCTGGTTACGATACGCACTTTAAAGAAATTGGTAAGCAACACGGTCCATTCGATTTGGCGTTCCTAGAATGTGGTCAGTATAATGCATATTGGCCATTTATACACATGTTCCCTGAAGAAACTATACAAGCGGCAATCGATCTTGGTGCAAAGGTGTTAATGCCCGTGCATTGGTGTAAATTTACTTTATCGATGCACCCTTGGAACGAACCTATACAAAGAGCAGTTGAAGAAGCAAAGCTTTTAAATGTAAAAATCACAACGCCCATGTTGGGAGAAACCGTAATAATTGATGAATGTTATCCATCTAAGCGTTGGTGGGAGAATATTTTCTAAACAATATTAAAGGCACAATGTTTATTATCTAAACCCATTGTTATGAAAACAGATGTTGTAGAAATCTTCCAAACACTAAGAGCATGTTTGCAACCTTATGCAACCCGTGGCTACACTGCTCATAAAAATTCTGAAAGTGATTTTGAGCTATGGAGCGAAAAAAACATGGTGGATGAAGGTGAAAAAGTTACTGAGCGATTTTTCGCAGGCTTAAGGATAGACGGAGATGCCGTAGTTGTAAAAACTGGCCTAGATATGGATGATAAAGATGCTGATGCATCAAGGTTAAAAATTGAAAACCTATCCAACGAAAAGGTTAAAGAAGTTGAAAATTTGATTGCAATTACACATAATCACTTCAAAGAAAAAAAATGGATTTGATAGGGAATATAAATTTATGTATTTTTAAATTTGTAAACGGAATAAGAAATTATTCCGTTTACTTTTTTACAAGCTTTTGGATAGGGACATTAAATCACAAATCGTACAACATGTAAACTGGCGGGAGGATGTACTTTCTGAATTGGTTAAATCTTGTATTGATTTTCATTTGGAGAATAATTCAACTTCCAGAATTTTCTTAACAAAATCTATTGTAATCATTCTACTTGATATTGGTACTGATTTTTTGCCCGAAAATTTGATTCAAATCCAAAAGGAAAATCAATTGAAGAACATTAAAACCATTTATTTGTGGGAAGATGTTTGGTTAACTAAACCAATATTGGTTATATCAAGACTCAGATCTTTATGTGGGATGAACATTCGTGTGCATGGTCGAAAAACAAAAGTTGTAAAAATTATTAAACCGCTTGCCGATCTTTTTTTAGATGAAAATCATTTACAGGGCGCAGTTAGTAGTCGGTATAAATTAGGGTTATTTTTTAAAGATGAATTGATTGCAGTGGCTACATTTTCGGCATTAAGAAAAATGAACCATACCGAGAATTACAAATCGGTGGAGTTGATTCGCTTTGTGGTAAAAATGGGTTACAGCGTAATCGGAGGTTTAAGTAAACTAATAAAGGCATTTTATTTAAGCTTCGGGCCGAATGATGTTATGACTTATGCTGATCGTGACTGGAGTGTTGGTGAGGGGTATTTAAAGTTAGGTTTCGAATGCACTTCTATTTTAGAACCACATTATTTTCTTTTGGATAAAAATTTTAGCAGGCAATTAAGTAGAATAGTTATTACACAAGAAGAAAATACCGTTTTTAACACTGGTAGTTTAAAGTTTGTATTAAAATTTTAGCAATGTTGGTAAATCCATTACTCGTAATATTAGGCGCCACTGCCTCGGGCAAAACAAAATTAGCGGTAAAGTTGGCTTCGCAGTTAAATGGCGAAGTGATTAGTGCAGACAGTAGGCAGGTTTTTAAACACATGGATATCGGCACTGGAAAAGACTTAAATGAGTTTACCCTAAACGGTATGGAGATCAACCGCCATTTAATTAATATTTTAGAGCCAGGGCAGCAATATAATGTCGATGCGTTTAAAAACGATTTTTATGATTCATTTTCTGCCATCACGAAAAAAAACAAACTTCCAATTTTGTGTGGTGGCACAGGTATGTACATACATAGTTTATTTCAAAACCAAACCTACACATCAATTCCTGCCGACATACAGTTACGAACAATGCTCTCAACTTTAACAAAAGAGGAGCTAGTTGCAAAACTTGAGTGCTATCCACAAAACCATATTAAGCATGTGGATGTATCTTCTAATAAAAGGTTAATTAGAGGTGTAGAAATAGCTGAATATTTGAGGTTTAATACATTGGAAGAGGTAAATAAGCCTAATATTAATTATTTAACTGTTGGTTTAAAGAATGAAGTTGAAAACACCCGAAAAAATATTTTGATACGATTAGATCAGCGCTTAAAAAACGGATTGATAGAAGAGGTTGAATCGCTTTTGGCTATGGGATTATCTCATGAGAAACTCGTTTTCTATGGGTTGGAATACAAGTTTCTTTCTAATTACTTAAATGGCTTTCTTAATTACGAAGAATTAAAGTCGAAGTTGGGCATAGCCATTTGCCAATTTGCAAAAAGACAGCACACTTTTTTTAGAAAAATGGAAAAAGACGGTGTTAAGATCCATTGGGTAGATGCTTCTAAACCAACGGATGCTTTGGTTGATGAAGTTATTCAATTGTCTCAAATTGAGGATAATTACAGTTTTTAAACTTATTTATAATCATTAAAGTTTGATTAACATCACTTTTTAAAAGCCTCTTTGGCACAGCATTTGCATATATGCAATTATAAATAAATCAGAAAAATAATTTCAAAATGAAAACAATTACTAAAATTCTAGCTACTTCAGCAGCTGTAGTGGCCTTATTCTTTACAACAAATGCAAATGCACAATCTACTCCAAAATTAGGAATTGGTTTAAATGTTGGTGTACCTACCCAAACTAATGGTAGCGTGGCAATTGGTGGTGATGTACGTTACCAATTTGATATTGATAAACAACTTTCAATCCCTGTTACTGCAGGTTATACCAATATTTCTTACAAAAATTCTATAGCTAGCTCAGGTTACATTCCAGTAAAAGTTGGCGCTAAATATTTCTTTAACGACACTGGTGCTGGTGTTTATGGCTTAGCAGAGGTTGGTGCAGCTTTTAATACAGGTAGCGAAACTGGTACATCACTGGTTTACTCACCTGCTTTGGGTTACGCTTGGAGTAACGGTTTAGACTTAGGTGTTAAGTATGAAGGTAAGAGCAAAAGTTCAAACAGTGTTATTAGCACAGGTTATGTTGGTTTGCGTTTAGCTTACGGTTTTACTTTGTAAAACATAAATGTTACAATTTAAGTGCCTTTAAATTATTTAAAGGCACTTTTTTTGTTTTATAATATCTACCTTTGTCATTCTCACAATTTTACAAACTAATTCTGTAGGCTAAAAAAAAATAATTTACTTGTAATAAAACGAATACTTTTTCGTCTATTTGATGTGATTAACTATTTAGTGTTAAATTAAAATTAATGAAAGACAATATTAAAATTCTTATTGCAGACGATAACCAATTATTACGGGTTGTAATGAAGAATTTTTTTCTTGAAGTCTGTTCATCATCTAAAATACTGGAAACCGGTGATTTGGAACAGACTTATAATACGCTAAAAACAGGTCATTTGGATTTTTTATTATTGGATATTAACATGCCGACTGGGGATGCAACGCCAGAAGTTGTAAAAGGTATTTTGGCTAATTATCCAAGTTTAAGAATATGCATGTTTTCGGGGAACGAAAAAAGCAAATTAGAGCAAATTTATCTTGAGGCTGGCGCAATGGGATTTATCCAAAAAGACGAAAAAATGAAAAAATCTTTAAAGGATTTTATTGATAAATTTTTAGTTAATTAAGCAATCCTGTTAGTTATTTAAGTCAATTTACCCGCAATTGAGGCACCCGCCAAAAGAAGTTCATTCGTTATTGTTTTTGTATATTCTGTAATTTCTGCTTTGAAGTCTGATACGGATGACCCCGATCGTATTTCTTCCAACCTTTTTTCCCACTGTCCGGTTAATTCCGCCTGCGCAATTTGTTTATCTTTAACAACATCATACACTGCTAAACCTTTATTGGTAGGGATTAAATTTCGTTTTTCTCTACTAATATATTCCCTCGTGATTAATGTTTCTATAATAGAAGCTCGTGTAGCCGGTGTGCCTAAGCCACTGTCTTTCATCGCGTAGCGCAATTCTTCATCCTCAATTTCTTTACCAGATGTTTCTAAAGCTTTTAAAAGTGAAGCTTCATTGTACATAGGTTTAGCTTTAGTTTGCTTTTCGAGTAAACTTTTTTCGATAATGGGCAATTGCTCATTTACAACAACTTTGGGTAAGCTAGCGTTTTCTTCATCTTTTTTATCGTCTTCAGTTTCGTTAAAAACAGTACGCCATCCGGCAGAACGTATAACCGTACCGCTTGCAACAAATGTTAAGCCAGACTGAACAGTTATTTTAGTAATCTCTTTTATACATTCCTGATGAAAGGCTTCTAACATTCTACCCACAACCATGTCATAAATTGCCTGTTTATCGCTACTTAAACCATAAGCGTCTTCGCCTGTTGGTAAAATTGCATGGTGATCGGTTACTTTCTTGGCATTTACACTACGCTTATTTAATGGTACAGTTTGTAAAAAAGTTGCTTGTTTGCCAAAATCTTTATGGGTTGTAAGCTTTGCAATTAAGCTAGGTACACCGGCAAAAACATCATCGCCAATATATCTAGATCCCGTACGGGGATAAGAAACCAATTTACTTTCGTAAAGATTTTGCAAAAGACCGAGCGTTTGATCTGCAGTAAATCCTTTTTTCTTGTTGGCTTCTTGCTGTAAACTACTTAAATCATGTAAAAGTGGTGGTGGTTCCTTTCTAGGTTTTGCTTCAACGGCGGTAATATTTCCTCCATTTGGGAAACCAGAAGGTACATCTTCTACTAAGACAAATAATTTTTCTGCGTCTTCTTTGCTTTTATAATTGGATGTGGATACGGCCTTAAAAGTTTGTTCATCTTTTACCAACTGAATACTCATTTGATAGTAAATCTGCGGAACGAAATTCTTGATTTCTAAAAAACGCGAGCAAATCATTGCTAACGTTGGTGTTTGCACCCTTCCAAGTGAGAGTACGGTTCGGTTACCTGCCGATATACTGAGCGCCTGCGTTGCATTCATGCCAACTAGCCAGTCTGATTCAGAGCGACAGTGTGCAGAATTGAACAATGTATCGTAATCACTCCCGGGTTTTAAATTTCTAAATCCATCCTTTATGGCTTCGTCCGTTTGCGATGAAATCCATAATCGTTTAAAAGGTTTTTTGCATTTTAGAAAATAATAAATGTATCTAAAAATTAGTTCACCCTCACGTCCGGCATCCGTAGCCACAATGATTTCGGTTGCCTCATCAAAAAGTTTTTTTATGGTATTAAGTTGTTTCCGCACCGCAGGATCTTCAACAAAACCATCTTTTGTTTTAATTTTCCTAATCGCTAATTTGAATTTTGCGGGCAACATGGGTAAATGTTGTTTTCTCCAGCCAATAAAACCATAATCTTGTGGAGGTGCCAATTGCAACAAATGCCCAAACGCCCAAGTAAATGAATAGCCTTTTCCTTCAATATATCCATCTTTTTTTGTGGTTGCTCCAAATACTTTAGCAAGTTCACGTCCAACAGATGGTTTTTCTGCGATTACAATCTTCATTTACTAACCCTTTTGTTAACCTCAAATATCACAAAAATTATCTGCGTAACAATCAAAATTTTACTCACACTATAAAGGTTTGAAAGCCAAACCCTTTAGTGTTTTACGGGAAAAGTTTGACATAGAAAAGCTCAATTTAAATTAATCCATAACTGCTGCCAGAACGCTATTTTCACTTAAGATCAAACTGGCAGCCAACTGCTCATTTAAAAACTGTGATTGATAATGTTGGGCTGAATTGTTGATAAATAACACTGTATGCTCAGAAATGGTATTGATAACCTGGTTTGCTAAATTTGCAGGCACAGCAGGGCAACCCTGACTTCTGCCTAACCTACCCAATTGATTAATGCTTTCTTGAGAAACGTAATCTGCGCCGTGCACTACAATTGATCTTTCTCTCGCATGATCGTTAAATCCTTCATCCATGCCATCTAATTTGAGCGATCTGCCGTGTTTACCGGTGTAGGTTTCACCAGTTAAGTAAAAACCTAAACTACTTTCATTCGAATCTTTTTCGTTAGAAAAATTTGTTGTTTGGTTTCCGCCACTATTTTGGCCATGCGCAACCCATGTATTTAAAATTAATTTCTTTTGGCATAAATCAATGATATAGAATCTTTTACAACTGCTTAACTGATCGAAATCTGCTATTGTTAATATTGCTTTATCGTTTAAAAGCCCCGAATATTTCATGTTGTAATAGCCCGTGAGTGCTTTTTCGAAAACAGATTTTTCTAAACCTGTACGGTCTAAACCAATGGCTTGGTAAAGTTTTGTGATGTATTGGTTGTATAAACTGTCTTTGGAGATTTTAATGACAGTTTCTTGTTGGGATTGTGGATGCTCCGCGACCTTCCAACTGATTCCTGCAATGCCGATACTCACTAAAATTATCATGACAAAGCCCCAATTGTTTTTATTCATTTATGAGATGTTTGGTTAAATAAGCTGCATTAAATACGCTGATAAGTTAATTTCATTGTGTCTAATTAAAAAGACAGCTTGTTTTTCTACTTCCTTTACAATGAAATGACTAAACTTGCAAAAATAGAGCTTTAAGGAATTTTCTATTTAATAATCAAATACTTATGTAGAGAGGGCTATGCTTTATAAAATAATGTTTACACTTACGAATTTTGTAAAAGCAAATGTTGTGAGGAGATTAATGAATGTAAATGCTTATTTTTGAAATCTAATTACACACAATGTCTGATAAAAATCAAGATTATTCCTTTTGGACAAAGTATAAAAGATTTGCCTCTACAGAAATTATTATGTATTTAATTATGGTTATTGGAATTGCATTAGGATTAATTATTTTGAGTTAAGAAATAGCCTCAAATAATCATTAAATATTTAATACAATTTGCAATTATATTTAAAAATCTTAAACGCATTTAAACAACTAATCAAACCTTTTTAGCACTTTTGAATAAAATCATATTTTTAGGTGCTTTCTTGTTATGGTTATTTAAGCATCAAACTCATATTAAAACGCATGAAATTAAATTTAAAACGCCCTTTGGCCTTTTTCGATCTTGAAGCTACCGGTATAAATGTTGGTGCCGATCGAATTGTAGAAATTGCAATTTTAAAAGCAATGCCCGACGGAAGTGAAGTGGTTAAAACCTGGCGTGTAAATCCAGAAATGCCAATTCCATTGGTAACATCGTTAATTCATGGTATTTACGATGAAGATATTGCCAATGAACCAACCTTTAAAATGCTTGCCGAAGAAATTGCAACTTTTATCGGCGAGGCAGATTTAGCAGGGTACAATTCTAATAAATTTGATATCCCGATGCTGTTAGAAGAGTTTTTGAGAGCTGATGTGGATTTTGATATGAGCAACAGAAAATTTGTTGATGTGCAAAATATTTTCCATCAAATGGAACAACGTACATTAAAAGCTGCTTACAAGTTTTACTGTAATGAAGATTTGGTTAACGCACACGCTGCAGAAGCTGATGTTATTGCAACTTATAAAGTATTGCTTGGACAGTTGGAAATGTACAAAGAAAAGGAATTTGAGAGTAAGCAAGGTGTAAAAAGTATTCCCGTTGTAAATGATGTAGATGCATTGCACATATTTACGAACATTAACAAACCTGTAGATTTTGCGGGGAGAATGGTTTATAATGATAACGATGAAGTTTGCTTTAATTTTGGTAAACATAAAGGTAAAACTGCGCAACAAGTTTTTGCTACAGAACCGAGTTACTACGCTTGGATGAAAAATGGTGATTTCCCTTTATATACCAAAAAGAAACTTGATGAAGAATGGGCAAAGTTTAATGCTAAGAAAAACGAAAATAAGGCACCAAGAGTAGTTACACAAGTTGCAAAACCTTATCAGCCAAAACCTCAGCCTAAAGTTGAGAAAACCGCAGAGCCGATAAATACAGATATGTTAGAGCAACTTAAAATGAAATTTGGGAAGTAAATTGAAATAAGAAATAATAAACTGAGTTTTTATTTATGACGACTACCAAATTTTTGAAACAAGCTTTTTTGATAAATTACTTAATTTCTGTAATCACTGGAATACTTAAAATAGCACACGTTTCTGGAGGACAACTATTATACGGCGTATTTGTAGTATCTACTGTAATCTATATTATAATCGCACTTTACGAAATTTATGTTGCTAATAGGCCTACACCAGCCGAAAAAGCCATGTGGACGGTTGCTTTTGTTGTGCTAAGTACGCTAGCAGGATTTCTATATCTTATTAATGGGCGTGCAAAAATGCAACGTGAGTATAAAATTTTAAAAAGGTAAGTGTAGTTATTATCATCCAAATTTGATGCATCGCTTGATAATGTTTTTTTGCAATTAAATCTGTGTTTATTTGTGTTCATTTGTAGTTAAATTATAATCAATGAAATTCTTTAAAATTCTTTTACCGTTTTTTATATTCTGCTCCATTTACGCGCAGGCGCAATTGCCAATTGAGCCTGTTTTTAAACAAGCTTATGAGAAACAAACCCGAGATGGAAATGGAAAACCGGGAAAAAACTATTGGCAAAATAGTTCTAAATACAAGCTTAAAATTAATTTCAACCCGGTAAGTAGGTTGCTAAATGGAAATGTAAACGTTGTTTATACAAATAATAGTCCCGATACATTAAAACAGATTTGGTTTAAGATTTACCCCAATCTTTATAAAAAAGGAACGCCTTATGAACAAGGAACGCCAAAAGTTGCGAAGATTTCTGAAAGCGATTTAGGAGCAGGCGTAAATATTAAAAACATTGCAACCGGTGGTAAAGACCTCACAGATTATGCAATAGACGGAACTAATATGACGGTAAATGTACCTGCCGTTTTGCCCGGTAAAACAATAACTTTTGCTATTAATTACAGTTATATATTAAATAAGGGCTCTCACATCCGCACAGGTCAGGTTGATGAAGGTTCATATTTCGTAGCCTATTTTTTCCCTAGGATAGCAGTTTACGATGACATTGATGGATGGAATAAGTTTCCATATACTGGTGATGCAGAATTTTACAACGATTTCGATCAGTTTAATGCAGAAATTACTGTTCCAAATGGTTATGGCGTGTGGGCAACTGGCGATTTGTTAAATGCCAGCGAAGTGTTTCAAAAGGAAATTGTAAAAAAATTAAATAGCGCAAGTGTTAATGATGGCGTTGTTGATGTGATTACCGAGCAAGAATTAAAAGATAAAAAAGTTACACAGATTAAGGGTTTTAATACCTTTAAATTTGAAGCTAAAAATGTTACTGATTTCGTTTTCGCACTAAGCGATCACTATATATGGAAATCGACAAGTGTGGTAGTGGATTCGACCACTAAAAGAAGAACTCGTGTGGATGCAGTATTTAATCCAATTCATAAAGATTATTACGAAGTGATTGATTTTGCCCGTAAAACTGTTGATATTATGAGTCATACTTTTCCTAAATGGCCTTATCCATACAACCATGAAACAGTTTTTGATGGTTTAGATCAAATGGAATACCCAATGATGGTAAACGATAATCCAGTAGAGGATAGAAATGGATGTATTACCCTTACCACACATGAAATTTTTCATACCATGTTTCCGTTTTACATGGGTATTAATGAAACTAAATATGGATGGATGGACGAAGGATGGGCATCGATGGGCGAGTGGGTACTTTCTACCATTATTGAACCAACTTTTACTGATGATTACGGTATTGAAGCAACAGCATCTGCTTCAGGTACAAAAAATGATGTGCCAATTATGACGCTTACGCCAGATTTAAAGGGCGCTGGTTCGTTTACAAATACTTACCCTAAGCCAGCTTTAGCCTACCATTTTGTTAAAGATTATTTAGGTAATGAACTTTTTACTAAAGCTTTGCATAACTACATAAACAATTGGAACGGTAAACATCCTATGCCTTATGATTTTTTTTACAGTATAAATGAAGGTTCGGGCAAGAATTTAGATTGGTTTTGGAAGAGATGGTTTTTTGAGGATGGAATTGTAGATATGGCGATAGAAAATGCCGTGAAAACGAATTCTGGCTACATCATAACAATCGAAAATACAGGAAAGAAACCAATGCCTATTGATTTAGAATTGATGTACGAAGATGGTTCAACAGAGAAAAACCACAGCACCATTGCAGCTTGGGAAAATGGAAATGATACCTATGATATCAATATAAAAACAACTAAAAAATTAAAGAAGATTGTTATGGGCGATGCTTTTACGCCTGATAAGGTAAAAAGCGATAACACTTTTAAAGTGAATTGAAATTTTTATTTGCTTTTGCCTTTTTGGATTAAATTAAATAATTTATCAAGCGATTAAGAAAGATTTCCAAAGATAATCCTCATAAAAATGTCCAATTAAAATCGTGAATCTTAAAAATTCAGATTCACGATTTTAAAAAATCAATATTTCTTTTTAATCCAGCAAATTTTGTCCGCTTTACTGCCGAGCCTTTAAAAACCTTTTTAAAAACCTCATCGGTTATTTCTGTTATTTCTTTCTCATTCAAGTCTAAAATGCCGTTTTCGGGTTTAAATGCATCTTCATCATGTGCTTTTGAAAACCTGTTCCACGGACAAACATCCTGACAAATATCGCAACCGAACATCCAGTTTTCCATCTTATTTTTGAACTCAGCGGGAATTTCATTTTTTAATTCGATGGTGAGGTAGGATATGCATTTACTGCCGTCAACCACTTGTGGTGCGAGTATTGCATCTGTTGGGCAAGCATCAATGCAACGGGTGCACGTACCACAATGATCTGTTTGGAAAGGACTGTCGTAATCTAACTCCAAATCGATAATTAATTCGGCCAGAAAGAAAAAAGATCCATTGGTTTTGCTAATTAGGTTTGCATTTTTCCCAATCCACCCAATGCCAGATTTTTTTGCCCAAGCTCGATCTAATACGGGTGCCGAATCTACAAATGCTCGTCCAGAAACTGCTCCAATATTACTTTCAATAAAAAATAATAGTTCTTTAAGTTTATCTTTAATTACAGCATGATAATCTTGCCCGAAAGCATATTTAGAAATTTTAGGCGCATTTGGATCCGATTGTTTATCATCCGTATAATAATTTAAGGATAAAGATATGACTGATTTTGCATCATCTACCAACAGCGTCGGGTCTAAACGCTTGTCGAAGTAATTTTCCATGTACTTCATTTCCCCATGGAAGTTGCCTTTAAGCCACTTTTCCAACCTTGGGGCTTCGTTTTCTAAAAATTCTGCTTTAGAAATGCCACAATCAATAAACCCTAAACGTAATGCTTCTTGCTTAATTAAATTACTATTTTTAGTGCTATTGTTGTACATCTATTTACAAAGATAACGGTTATCATTTAAAACCTTTTTATTTATAACGTGTTGTATTATTGAAAACTAAAAGAATTTAAAAAACAATCTCTACATGGAAAATACTGAGCCAAAAAATAATGATTTAGGGCAAGATGCACCGAAACCAATTGAAAACGATTATGAGTTACACAAGGCAAATCCGGGTCCGGCAGAGCCTGCCGTAACAGAAAAAAATGAAAATGGCGCAGGAAAAGCTTTAATTTGGGTTATCCCGATATTGGTGATAGCGCTGTTGATTTGGTGGTTTATATTTAGAAAATAATAGTAAGTTTTAGGTTAGTAAAATGCCGGTTAGTGATGTGACCGGCATTTTTTTTTATTTTCTTTAGTAGGGTTGACAACTTTGTTTCTCTAGCCCTATAAAGTTGTAAACCCTCAATTTTTTATTTCAAAAGTTTCACTTCGTATAAATCGGTACGCCTATCTTTCAAAACCTTAACCGTTCCGTAGTGGTGTAATTCATCTAAAAGGTGCAAATCAACATCAACTACCAAAACCATTTCCGTATTTGGCGTAGCTTCAGCTTTTACTGCATTGGTTGGGAAAGCAAAATCCGAAGGTGTAAACACAGCCGATTGTGCAAATTGAATGTCCATGTTATTAACTTTTGGCAAATTACCTACACATCCTGCAATTGCTACGTAACATTCGTTTTCTATGGCTCTTGCTTGTGCGCAATGTCTCACTCGTGTGTAACCATTTTGCGTATCTGTTAAAAATGGAACAAACAAAATCTGCATGCCTTGTTCTGCATAAATCCTACTCAATTCTGGAAATTCAACATCATAACAAATTAAAATACCGATTTTACCACAGTCGGTATCAAAAACCTGCACTTTATCTCCGCCAATCATTCCATAATATTTCTGCTCGTTCGGGGTGATGTGGATTTTTCTATACTCATCAATTTTACCAGTTCTATGGCATAAGTAGGTAACGTTATATAGTTTTCCATCTTCTAAAAGAGGCATACTTCCGGTAATAATATTCGCATTGTAGCTTAGGGCATATTCATGCATTTTATGTACAATTTCTGGGGTAATTTCTGCAAGCTTACGCATGGCCTCAATTTCTGGTAAATGATTATAAGGCTGTAAAAGCGGTGTGTTAAAAAGCTCAGGAAACATGACGAAATCTGATTTATAACCACTTAATGCATCTACGAAAAATTCTACTTGTTCATAAAATGTTTCTATACTTGGAAACAAACGCATTTCCCATTGCACTAAACCTAATCTAATGGTCATCGCAGAACGTGCTGATGCATCTATACCTTGATAATAAATGTTATTCCATTCAATCAAAGTGGCATATTCTTTCGATTCATGATCTCCCGGTAAATAGTTTTTTAATACTTTTCTTACGTGGAAATCATTCGAAATTTGAAATGTCAAAGTCGGATCGTAAATTTCTTTGGCTTTTACTTTATCAATATATTGTCGTGGAGATAATGTTTCTGAGTATTTGTGGTAGCCAGGAATTCTTCCTCCGGCAATTATACTTTTTAAGTTTTCGTTTTCACAAAGTTCTTTTCTAGCTTCATAAAGTCGGCGGCCTAAACGTAAGCCTCTAAATTCCGGACTTACAAAAATTTCAATTCCGTACAAGGTATCGCCGTTGGGATCGTGTGTGGTAAAAGAAAAATCTCCGGTAATTAATTTATAGGTGTGTTTATCGCCGTACTCATCATAATCTACAATAATGGCTAAAGAGCAAGCCACAACTTTATCGTCAACAGCAATACAAAGCTGACCATCAGGAAAAATTTTAATAAGCTTTTGAATGGTGGATTTCTGCCAAATTGAACCGCCCATTGTATCGTAAGCTTGGGTCATAGATTCTTTAAGATCGTCATAATCTTCGATCGTTAATTTACGCAATTCAATATTCATAATTTGTTGGTTTTACATTTATTCAACAGGAAATTCGCCCGAATGTTTGATGAGCGCAGATTTAAGGCCAATAATTTAGTGCATAAAAAAAATGGATTATCTATTTGAACTACAAAAGGCACAAAAAAGGTTGAATAAAAATGTATACCAGCTACATCTATCCGTGTATCCAATTTTTTCAAATCCAAAAATTTTGTGTGCTTTTTATCTTTTGTCGTTTATGTTTTTTGTTGTTGATTCAGTGACACTAGATATAATACTGCATTTTAAATCCGCGGGAACATGAAAGGAAGTTAAAATAGTTTCCCTGTTTGACCTGGATAGTTTTTCTTTAAATGTTTGTATGCAGCTTCGGTAACCTCTCGACCACGAGAAGTTCGCATAATATATCCTTCTTGAATTAAAAATGGCTCATAAACTTCTTCAATCGTACCCTCATCTTCTCCAACTGCAGTTGCGATTGTTTTTAATCCAACGGGCCCGCCTTTAAATTTATCAATGATGGTAACCAAAATTCTATTGTCCATTTCATCCAATCCATGCTCATCAACATTTAACGCATTTAGGGCATAACGTGCAATTTCGGTATCAATATTTCCGTTGCCTTTTATTTGCGCAAAATCTCTAGTTCTACGTAGAAGTGCATTTGCTATTCGGGGTGTTCCGCGACTTCTGCGAGCAATTTCGTAAGCGCCTTCATCGTTAATTGGTGTTTTTAGAATATCTGATGACCGTAGAACGATGGTTGTTAATAATTTTGCATCGTAATAAGCTAAACGTGCATTTATACCAAAACGAGCCCTTAGTGGCGCTGTAAGTAAGCCCGATCGGGTAGTAGCGCCCACTAATGTGAACGGATTTAAAGATATTTGCACCGAACGTGCATTTGGACCGGTTTCTAGCATGATGTCGATTTTGAAATCTTCCATTGCCGAATACAAATATTCTTCCACCAAAGGTGATAACCGGTGTATTTCATCAATAAAAAGAATATCACCAGTATCTAAACCAGTTAATAAACCCGCTAAATCGCCTGGTTTATCTAATACAGGACCAGAAGTAACTTTAATTCCGGCGCCCATTTCATTGGCAATAATATAGGAAAGGGTAGTTTTTCCTAATCCGGGAGGGCCATGCAAAAGAACATGATCTAACGCCTCACCACGAAGTTTTGCTGCTTGAACAAAAATCTTAAGATTTTCCATCACTTTCTCTTGTCCAGTAAAATCTTCGAAAGCTTGCGGACGCAAAACTCTTTCTATATCTCTATCGGTTGGTGAATAATGGCTTCCCTCGGGGTCAAGGTTTTCGTTCATTTCTCTTAGTATCTAGTAGCGGGTATCAAGTATCAAGATTTGATTCTATGATATACAAAATTACATTTTTAATATTTTAATAGTGTTGTTCTTCGGAAGATTATTAGAGCGCATCTGCTCGATACTCGATACTCAAATCTTGATACTTTAGGCGAATTTCTCAGATACAACCAATTCTTTCGATCCTGCTGTGTATTTATAAAAACCTTCTCCGCTTTTTACACCTTTTTTTCCAGCCATTACCATGTTAACTAATAACGGACAAGGCGCATATTTCGGATTTCCGAAGCCATCTTGCATCACTTTTAAAATCGCTAAACAAACATCTAAACCAATAAAGTCGGCTAATTGCAACGGTCCCATTGGGTGAGACATTCCAAGTTTCATCACGGTATCAATTTCATAAACACCTGCAACATTTTCATAAAGCGTATAAATTGCTTCATTAATCATCGGCATTAAAATACGATTGGCTACAAATCCCGGATAATCATTTACTTCAACTGGCACTTTTTCTAAACTTGCTGCAAGTTGCATAATGGTTTTTGTGGTTTCGTCGCTGGTTTGGTAGCCACGAATAACTTCAACCAATTTCATCACCGGTACGGGATTCATAAAATGCATACCAACCACTTTGTCGCCTCGATTGGTAACAGAAGCAATTTTAGTAATTGAAATAGAAGAAGTATTCGATGCTAAAATTGCATCAGCAGGTGCAGAACTATCAATTTCCCTAAAAATACTCAGTTTTAGATCTACATTTTCTGTGGCTGCTTCTACAACTAAATCTGCGTTTTTAACGCCTTCTTTTACGTTCGTAAAATTGGTAATGTTATTTAAGGCATCTGCTTTTTGATTTTCAGAAATCGAGCCTTTAGCAATCTGCCTATCTAAATTTTTAGTTATAGTTTGAATTGCTTTTTCTAAAGCGATTTCGTTAACATCAATTAAACTAACCTTATAACCAAATTGCGCAAAAGTATGGGCTATGCCATTACCCATTGTGCCTGAGCCAATTACTGAGATATTTTTAATCATCTAAATTTTTATTGAAACGAACTTACAACTTAACACGTAAAACTAATTATGGTGCCAATCTGGTTTTAATCCAGCTGCCTTTTACCAATTCAAAGTTTATTCTATCGTGCAAACGGCTTCTGCGTCCTTGCCAAAATTCTATTCTGGTTGGTTTAACAATATAGCCACCCCAATGTGCAGGCTTTACAATTGTTTTACCTTCACTTTTCGAATGTAAATCTTCAAATTTTTCTTCTAAAAATTTTCGATTTGGTATAACTTGACTTTGAGGAGAAGCTACTGCACCAATTTGACTTGCAAATGGGCGGGTAATAAAGTATTCTTCGGAAGTCTCTTTATTCAATTTTTCAACTGTTCCTTCAATCCGAATTTGTCTTTCTAAATCTCCCCAAAAAAATACCAAAGCCGCATAAGGATTTCTTTTTAACTCTTTTCCTTTTGCACTTAAATAATTGGTAAAAAATCTAAATCCATCGTCATCAACACCTTTTAAAAGTACAATTCTGGCATCAGGTCGGCCAGCCTTGTCGGCTGTGGCTAATGTCATGGCATTAGGTTCATATATTTCTGCTGCAACCGCTTGATCGAACCATTTTTTAAATTGGGTAATTGGATTATTATGTACGTCAGTTTCATCTAACGTTGCGCTTTTATAATCTTGGCGCAGGTTTTGTAGAATTTCATTTGTAACTTGCATGTACAAAAATAAGCAAATTTACGGCGCTTTAAACCATTATTATCATGCTAAACAATATAAGTCCAAAAATAGGAAGATTATTAATTTCAGAGCCCTTTATGGCTGACCCTAATTTTAAGCGCTCGGTGATTCTGATTACAGAACATAATGAAGATGGTACAGTTGGTTATATATTAAACCAAGCTGGTAATTTATTGGTTAAGGATGTTGTGGAGGGCTTAACTGAAGCCCATAATTTAATTCATTTTGGGGGGCCAGTCGCCACTGATACGATACATTTTATCCATCGCTGTTATGATAAACTTTTAAGTGGTGACCCAATTGGCGATGGCATTTATTGGGGTGGTAATTTTGAAACCCTTAGAATATTGATGGAAACTGGTGCGATAGAAGACAACGAAATCAAATTCTTTATGGGCTATTCTGGTTGGGATGTGGGGCAGTTAGATAGCGAAATTAAAGATAATGCATGGATGGTGAGCAATATACCTTACGTTGATATTTTATTTAACGATGATGATGAACAACTTTGGCGTGATGTGATTGTTAACCTTGGACCAAAATATGCCCATGTGAGCAATTTCCCAAGTGATCCGAGTTTGAATTAGTTTTTAGTCTGGGAAGTCAGAACGCACGTAAGTCGGGAAGTTTTGTTGTAAAATAAACGGACTTTCCGACTTTCGGACTATTCACTCTCCATCTCTTCCGCAGTTTCCGCTACTTTTCTTCTCAACTCATCTTTGTAGGCCTGCATTTTTTTGGAAAATATTATTACCAATTTACAAAGCTATTCTCTTTCGTAACCTTCGTAATAATAAGATTGCTCTATGCCCTTAAAGATAATTTCTCTATTGTTTATATCACCTGTTAAGTTAGCGGCAAGCAATGTCTTTAATTCTAGATCGTTAATCGGACTACGCTCCATGGCTTGTAAATAAAGTGTTTTATCTACAAACTGCCAGTTTACTAATTTTTGAAGTCTATTTTTAAGTATCATATCTAGCCAAATACGCATTGTTCTGCCATTGCCTTCCATAAACGGATGAGCTATGTTCATTTCTACATATTTTCCAATAATTTCTTCAAAAGTGTTTTCGGGCATTTGTTCAACTTTTATTAAAATTTCAGTCAAATACAATGCCGTTGCAAAACGAAAACCTCCTTTCGATATATTGAGTGTGCGTATTTTTCCTGAAAAGTTATATAAACAATTAAAAAGATATTTATGTAATTGCTGCAAACCTTTAGTTGTACCAATTTCTATCTTATTAATATCTCCTGTTTCAAACAAAAGATAAGCGTTTTCTAGGCTTTTCTTATCTATATTTTTCATCTTTAAAATTAGGTGATTACAGTTGCATCTGCTTTACTTCATCCAGTGAAAAAATCTATCAATTGTCCATATCTTGCGCACTTTCTTCTACTTTTCTTCTTAACTCATCCTTATATGCTTGCATTTTTATTGTCAAAGAATCATCAACGGTAGCTAAAATTTGTACCGCCAATAAACCAGCATTTTTTGCTGCGTTAAGCGCAACTGTTGCTACAGGAATACCGTTTGGCATTTGTAAAATGGATAAAATACTATCCCAACCATCTATAGAATTTGAAGATTTTACAGGCACGCCAATAACAGGAACTGTGGTGATAGAAGCAACCATACCCGGTAAATGTGCAGCGCCACCAGCGCCGGCAATAATTACTTTTATACCACGAGATGCAGCCTCTTTAGCATAAGTAAACATACGATCTGGCGTACGGTGAGCGGAAACCACAGTCATTTCAAATTCAACTCCAAATTCTTTAAAAACCTCGGCAGCATCATTCATAATGTGTAAATCAGACTTGCTTCCCATTATAATACCTACTAATGCCCCAACTCCTGAAGTCGCTTTTTCCTTTACAGTGTTTAACCCCTCCGCCCCTAAAGGGGGACTTGAATATCCAGTGTTCATATATGTTATTTAATCTGTTTTTCTAAAATTTCGCTATTTCCTCCATGTTTTTAGCTCCCCTTTAGGGGACTGGGGGGTTTAAGCGATCACCCTCAACGTCTTTTGCACATATCGGGCTTTTTCTATCGCCTTCTTTCTATCAATATCTACAATGGTAACGTGGCCCATTTTGCGGAAAGGCTTTGTGTATTTCTTGCCGTATAGATGAACAAAAACACCATCAATACCTAAAATTTTCTCTAAATTTTCATACTTAGCAATACCTTCTGATCCCTTTTCCCCAAGTAAATTAATCATCACTGCATTCGTAATACTGGTGGTATCGCCTAAAGGCAAGTTAAAAATCGAACGCAAATGTTGATCGAATTGTGAAACATAATTTCCTTCGATGGTTTGGTGCCCGCTATTATGCGGACGAGGAGCAACCTCATTCACCAAAATTTCTCCATCTCTACAAACAAACATTTCTACAGCTAAAATACCAGTAATGTTCATGCCTGCAGCAATATTTTTGGCAATAAGGTCTGCTTTCTCTTGTAAACTTTCTGCATAAGTAGATGGCGAAATTAAAAACTCTACCAAATTGGCTTCAGGATTAAATTCCATTTCTGCCATGGGGAAGGTTTTCATATCCCCGTTAGAATTTCGGGCAACAATTACTGCAATTTCTTTCTCAAAATCAACCAGTTTTTCGATAATGCAAGGCGCATCAAAAGCCTTATCTAAATCGTTGGCGTTGTTAATTTTCATTACGCCTTTGCCGTCGTAACCATCTTTGCGCAGTTTTAAAATGTAAGGAAAAGGGATTTGGCTGTTCTCCATATCCTCTTTCGTATTAACAATTTGAAAAGGAGCTGTAGGAATATCATTTTCTTTAAAAAACTGTTTTTGCACACCTTTATCTTGAATCAAACGAATAACTCTCGATTGCGGAAATACCTTTTTACCTTCTTTTTCAAGTTGTTCTAAGGCATCAATATTTACTTTTTCAATTTCTATGGTAATGATATCAGCTTTCTTCCCGAAATTATAAACCGTATCAAAATCGGTAATAGAACCAACTTCAAAATAGTTTGCAATGTGTTTGCAAGGTGCATCGGGGTCAGGATCTAAAACCAAAGAAGTAATATTATAGTTAATAGCTTGCTGAATAAGCATTCTACCCAATTGTCCGCCACCTAAAATACCTAATTTTAATTCACTTATCTGCTTTGCCATTTATTACTAATAGATTTTTGACTTGCAAAAATAACAAAAATTTAATGTTAAGGTGGTTTATAAATTTAAAGTATATCTTTTTTTTGAAGCACAAAGTAAGTGCTACTATTAAAAATTAGTCCCGCCATTTGCTTTACTCACCCGAAAAAAAATCGGGTTTCGTGCTCGCTACTGTCGGGGCTATTAATTTCGGCCAGTGCAGTAAACTTAAACTACAAACTTATAACTTTGCAAAATGGATGCAGATGCAATAATTATTGGTGCGGGTGCCTGTGGGCTAATGTGTGCGGTACAGGCAGGCTATCTCGGTAAAAAAGTTATTGTGCTCGAAAAAAATGAAAAGCCAGGCGCCAAAATCTTAATTTCTGGGGGTGGGCGATGTAATTACACCAATCAATTTACCACAGCAGAGCAGTTTATCTCCGAAAATCCACATTTCATAAAATCGGCATTTAATCAATGGACGGTTGGTGATACCATATCTTTTTTCGAAACTTATGGTATTGAAGGTAAAGAAAAAACGCTGGGACAATTGTTTCCTGATGATAAAAATGCGAAAGATGTGGTTGAAGTTTTTACTGCTACATGTGCTGATTTAGGGCAAGAAATTAGGACTAAGGCCGATGTTAAAGTCATTGAAATATTAGCTGATGGATTTAAAGTTACTTATGAAAAGAATGGAAAAACAATCACGTTAAAATCCGAAAAATTAGTCATCGCCAGTGGCGGTTTACCAATACCAAAAATGGGCGCGACTGATTTCGCTTTGCGTTTTGCCAGGAAAAATAATTTAAAAATTATAGAAACAGCGCCAGCTTTAGTGCCGTTAACTATTACAGGTAAAGATGAAGAGTGGTTTGCACAGCTTTCGGGCAATTCTGTTTTTTGCGAGGTTAGCAACGATGAAATTTCATTCGAAGAAAATATATTGTTTACACATTGGGGTTTAAGCGGACCAGCTATTTTACAGATTTCATCTTTTTGGCGTAGGGGCGAGGTGATTAATCTAAATCTTCTTCCAAATGAAAACATTGCTTCTTTGGTTGATGGTGAGCGTAAATCGAATGGAAAAACTTTATTGTCAACTTTGTTGAATAGATTTTATACTAAAAAATTAACCGATGCTTTAGGAAAGTTTTTACCATTAGAGAAACCTGTTGCATCACTAACTAAAACTGAAATAGAATCGATTTCAAAAACCATCCATGAGTTTAAAGTTAAACCTGCGGGCGATAAAGGATATGATAAAGCAGAGGTGATGCGCGGTGGAATTGATACAAACGAAATTTCATCTAAAACTTTGGAATGTAAGAAAATTCCAAACTTGTTTTTTGGCGGTGAATGTTTAGACGTTACCGGTTGGTTGGGTGGTTATAACTTTCAATGGGCGTGGGCAAGTGGCTTTGTTATTGCGCAGAATATTTAGGTTTTTTTGATTTTCCGTCTTTGCGAGGAACGAAGCAATCTTAAATCGTTTTGCGAACAAAGAGAGATTGCCACGTCGTTCCTCCTCGCAAGGACGCAGTGGGGAACGCATGCAGACTACAAATAAACATTTGGCAAAATTTCCCAAGCCCAAGGTTTTTTAAAAGTTTTGAAAGTTCTTAATTGGGTAAAAAACAAAATTTCGGTGCTTTTCCTGTTTCCAATATCTCGCCTGTGCAAATTGCCAACCGTTGTAAAAAGTTGTCGGGTATTAAAATCGTAAATCCTTTCTGTCATATCGCCTGTATTTTGGTTAAAATAAAGGTTTATTGCACTTGTTAAAAACCAATCGTCATTTTCAAATTTAAAAGTGTAACCCATTTCCCAGCGCCATTCTGCACCTCCTCTAAAACGTAAAAACAGCTGTTGGTCTTTTATTACTATTTGCTGTAGTGGGTCGCCAAGTCGGCCACCTTCTTCCGATCGCAAAATGAAATCGTTGTTTTGTACGGATAAGTGGTAAATCCCAGTAAATTTATCTTTAAAATAAATGACTAAAATTCGAGGTTTTTGAGTTTCTTTTATAATATCTGATTGGTTATCGCCATAAGCTCTTGTTTCATCAATAACTTTATCGGATTCAAAAATCAATGCTAAATCATCAACACCATCATTGTTTAAATCACCTTGGGCAGTTTCAATTACAGTCCAATTTTTTGGCGTAAACTGTTGTGTAGATGAACCTTCCTGCTTAACCTTTGGGAAAATAAAGGATTTTTGAGCAAAAGTATTTTGAGCAAAAGTATTTTGAACAAAGAGTATAGATAGTAAGAGAAGCAATAACCTCATTCAATAAAAGTAAATTAATGTTGATTTGTTTATACAACGTGATTTAAGCGTTTTTAGTTTGTTTAGGGTTTTTTTGCGTTATGAACAAGCCTGCGGTTAAGTAAACCTTATTGCAGCGAACACCGAACAGCAGCCTTTTTCGGCTGTTGTGGAGGTAAAGCGGAAAGAAGGACTGCAGAAGCCTTTATGAACTGACTTACGTTTTCATATAAAATAATTTCAAAAGCTAAAAGGCAACATATATCTTAAAAAATCACGTAATTTGTATTTTATAAAATTCCTTTTGAAGACAGATCTTTTTATTATTACGCCACCTTTTACACAACTAAATACTCCATATCCGGCTTCGGCTTACATAAAAGGGTTTTTAAATACAAAAGATATTAGCGCTACCCAAGCCGATTTAGGTATTGAAGTAATTATAGAATTATTTTGTAAAAAAGGTTTGACGCGGATGTTTTCCAAAACGAAGCCTCTCCTTACGCCAAATGCTAAGCGTATTTTTGCTTTACAGGAAGATTATATAAAAACAATAGATGCTGTTGTTGCTTTTCTACAAGGTAAAAACCCAACGTTAGCTTTACAAATTTGTGGCGATGATTTTTTGCCACAAGCATCGAGATTTGAGCAATTAGAAGAATTAGATTGGGCTTTTGGTGCAATGGGTACGCAAGATAAGGCCAAACATTTAGCAACGCTTTATCTCGAAGATATTTCGGATTTTATTGTAGAATGTGTTGATGAAAATTTCGGTTTTAGTAGATATGCAGAACGTTTGGGCAGAAGTGCAAATTCATTTAATGAGTTGTATAATGCTTTAAATCAAGAGCTAAGCTATATTGATGAGATTTTAATTGCCGTATTGAAACAGTATATTGAAACTGTGGAGCCTAAACTTTTTTTAATTTCAGTACCCTTTCCAGGGAATTTATACAGTGCTTTCCGTTCGGCACAATGGGTTAAAAAAAATCATCCCGAGATTAAAATTTCGATGGGTGGCGGTTTCCCGAATACCGAATTGCGCTCTCTTACTGATGCCCGTGTTTTTGAGTTTTTCGATTTTATTACTTTGGATGATGGCGAATTGCCAATAGAACTACTTGTTCAGAATATATTGGGCAACATTCCTAAAGAAATGCAAATGTACAAGCGTACGTTTATGCTCGAAAATGGAGTAGTTGTTTATAAAAATGATTCGTTTAGGAAGGATTATAAACAAGCTGATGTTGGCACGCCTGACTATGCCGGCTTGCCTTTGGATAAGTATATTTCGGTAATAGAAATTGTTAACCCCATGCACCGAATGTGGAGCGATGGACGTTGGAATAAATTAACGATGGCGCATGGTTGTTATTGGGGTAAATGTACTTTTTGCGATATTTCTTTAGATTATATTAAAATTTATGAACCTGTTGCAGCGAAACAAATTGTAGATCGGATTGAAGAATTATCAATTGCAACGGGCCAAAATGGCTTTCACTTTGTGGATGAAGCTGCACCGCCTGCTTTAATGCGTGAGGTGGCTTTAGAAATTCTCCGTAGAAGAATAGCCATTACCTGGTGGACAAATATTCGTTTTGAGAAAAGCTTTTCGGCTGATTTGTGTTTACTGCTAAAAGCTTCGGGATGTATTGCGGTTTCTGGTGGATTAGAAGTTGCTTCTGATAGGTTATTAAAACTGATTGATAAAGGCGTAACGGTTGAGCAAGTAGCTAAAGTGACTCGTAATTTTACCGAAGCTGGCATTATGGTGCATGCTTATTTAATGTACGGTTTCCCAACGCAAACGGTACAAGAAACGGTTGATAGCTTAGAAATGGTTCGCCAGTTATTTGAAAATGGTGTTTTGCAGTCGGGTTTTTGGCACCAATTTGCTATGACCGCGCATAGCCCAATTGGTTTATATCCCGAAAAATTTGATGTAAAAAAAGATACTGAGGTTATTGGAACATTTGCCAACAACGATTTGAATTATATTGATAAAACAGGGATTGATCACAATAAATTTAGCTATGGATTAAAAAAATCGTTATTTAATTTTATGCATGGCATCTGTTTCGATTATAAATTGCAAGATTGGTTCGACTTTAAAATTCCGAAAACTACTATTGTTGCTAATTTTATTGAGAATGCGCTTAAACCCTTAACCCCTGAAGGGGAATATTTTAATGTCAAACCAACAGCCAAAGTGGTTTGGTTAGGTGGTACGCCCGATGCTGAATATTTTACTAAGACTAAAAAGGGTAATTCTTGGGAAACTGCTTCGCTTACGTTTCATGATAAAAAACAAAGTTTTACCATCCAAACCAATAAAATAGAAGGTGAGTGGTTGTTGTCAATCTTGGATAAGATGTCGTTAAGTTCTTCACCTCTTCAAGGTAGCAAAGGGTTGACTTTCAATGAGGTTAAAGCAGATTTTGAAACCGAAATGGAAAACTTCGAATTATTTTGGTTTTCTAAGCCAATTAACACGCTGAGAGAATTTGGGTTGTTGGTTTTGTAGGTTTTTTAATTGTGGTTGGTTTTGTTAATCTGGATTTGCAATCCAGTTCTATAGAGAGGCGGATTTAAATCCGCAGATCGTAAAGTCGAGATTGCAAATCTCGACTAGCGAAAGCTTAGTTTCTGTTGGTTTTGTTGGTCTGGATTTGCAATCCAGATTAATGAGTAGCGGATTTCAAATCCGCAGATCGTAAAGTCAAGATTGCAAATCTCGACTAACGGGCACCCTTTTTTATTCCACCATCATAATTTAGTATATTTGTTAAATGCAAGATGCAGTTAAAAATAAAAGTGTATTGATAGCACGACTGAAAGATAATAATAAGCAATTGAAATCTTTCGGTGTTGTAAGCATGGGTATATTTGGCTCATTTATTACTGGAAAATTTAATTCAGATAGCGATGTAGATCTTTTGGTAGATTTTGATCCGAAGCAAAAAAGCTATGACAATTTTATGGATTTGTCTTTTTTTTTAGAAGACTTATTGGGACGAAAAGTAGAATTGGTAACTCCACAATCATTAAGTAAATATATTGGCTCACATATATTAAAGCAAACTGAATATGTTGCCATCTAATATTGAGCTATTAAAGCATATTCTTGAAGAAATTTCTTTTGTTCTTAATGCAGTACTAGATAAAGAGAAGGATTTGGTTATCAATGATCCAACTTTGTCAAGGGCCATTATCAGAAGTCTTGAAATTATTGGTGAAGCCAGTTCGAAAATTGATTCTGATTTTAAATTATTATATCCTCAAATTGAATGGAGGAAGTTATCCAATACTCGTAACCGATTAATTCATGATTATTTCGGAGTTGATTATGATATTGTTTGGGATATTATCGTTTCTAAATTACCCGATCTTGAAGAAGAAATTCGATTTATAATTTCTGGTAGAGTATAATTAACTTTTGTTGGTCTGGATTTGCAATCCCGATCTATACAGGCGGATTTCAAATCCGCAGATCGTAAAGTCGAGATTGCAAATCTCGACTAGCGAAAGCTTAGTTTTTGTTGGTTTTGTTGGTCTGGATTTGCAATCCACATTAATGAGTAGCGGATTTTAAATCCGCAGATAGCAAAGTCGAGATTGCAAATCTCGACTAGCGAAAGCTTAGTTTTTGTTGGTTTTGTTGGTCTGGATTTGCAATCCACATTAATGAGTAGCGGATTTTAAATCTGCAGATCGTAAAGTCAAGATTGCAAATCTCGACTAGCGAAAACTTAGTTTTTGTTGGTTTTGTTGATCTGGATTTGCAATCCCGATTTATACAGTCGGATTTTAAATCCGCAGATAGCAAAGTCAAGATTGCAAATCTCGACTAGCTGGATTTTGGCTGTATTATATGTTCAGTAACCAAGCGCACAATGAAAAGCCTAAAATTATTGTAGCATACCAGAGACAAAAGCAAATTCATTCATGTTATTTACCACCTAATCACATCCCGGCACAGTGTAAGTCCAAGTTTCTTCCCCACCAACCGGAACAGAATAGCCTAAACCTCTGCTGTTTTCAAACCATAATTTGCCTCTCAATTTCTCTCTTGTACCAACCTCGTTTAAGGTAGCACTATCGTATAATCGCCCGTTTATCATCACGTACTTTATCTTTTCTGAGTTTCTAATATCGCTTAAAGGGTTTGCATCCATAACCACTAAATCGGCTAATTTGCCAACCTCAAGCGATCCAATTTCTTTGCTCATGCCCAAATAACTGGCGCCATTTAAAGTTGCTACTCTCAAAGCCTGCATTGGTGTCATACCTCCTTGTACCATCATCCAAAGTTCCCAATGTGCGCCTAAACCTTGTATTTGTCCATGTGCACCTAAGTTTATTTTAGTGCCTGCATCGGCAATTTGTTTTGCTGCTTTTGCAACATCTATGTGGTTGTAATCTCCATATTCTGATGTGGTTCTTCTCCTTGCACGCTCATCAATTATTGCCCGTGGCGTATAAGTCATTAACTTTTCGTTTTCCCAAACGTTGGTTCTGTCGTACCAATAATTTTCGCCCCATTGGCCACCGTAGGCCACGATTAGCGTTGGCGTATAAGCAACGTCTGTATTCTTCCAAAAATCTACAACATCTTTATAAATAGGCACAACAGGAATACTGTGTTCAATTCCTGTATGTCCATCAGCAATCATGTTCATATTGGTAAAAAATGTCGATCCACCTTCGGGAACAACCTCCATTTTTAACTGTCTCGCCGCTTCTAAAATCTGTTGTCGTTGATCTCTTCGCGGTTGGTTGTACGATTTTACCGAGAAAGCTCCAACCGCTTTCAATCTACGAAGGTTAGACAATGCATCATCCAAACTATTAATCACCACTTTAAAATCTCCATCTGCACCATATAAAATAGAACCTGTTGAATAAACCCTTGGGCCAATCATTCTACCTGCTTTTAGCATTTCACTTTGGCTAAAAACCATTTCTGTATTGCTCGATGGATCATGAGAAGTGGTTACGCCAAAAGCCAAATTTGCCATGTAGCTCCAATCACTTTGTGGCGAAATACCATCAGGGCTTGTACGTAAATGTGCGTGCACATCAACAATTCCGGGGATTATCGTTTTGCCATTAACATCGATAATTTTTGCATCTGCAGGAATATTTACAGCGTCTGTTTTACCAATTGCTATTATTTTATTTCCTTCGGTGATGATGGTTCCATTCTCAATTACTTCATCACCTTTCATTGATATAATTCTTGCACCTTTTAAAGCGACAATACCGGTTGGTACATCGGTTTTTAAAACTAAATTAATATCAGCCGAAGTAACTTCAGGTTTAGGAGAAGCACCATCGAAGTTAAAAGCACTGTTCACATCAATCGTAAAATATTTTGGCCCCAATGTCCAATGTAATTTCTTACTATCGGTTGCCCATTGAATGTAAGTTCCACCGTCGTTGGTTATTTTAGCTACCGGGATTGATTTATTTCCTGCAGAAGCATCTTGGGCTGTACCAACATTAATCATTGGTGTGATATATACATTAAAAAGCTCTGTAAAAGCTAAGTATTTATTATCTGGACTGATTACGAACTGATTTGCATATTGAGAAGTGAAGTGCACCCGCTCGTTTCCGCCATTTAAATCTACACTCTTCAACGCTTTTTTTCCGTCGGCATAGCTTTGATAATAAATGCGAGAATCGGTATTATTAAATTGAGGTTTAATTCCATTATCAATAACTAAAGTTTTACTTCCGCCGGTAGCTGGCATGATGTAAATTCCAGTTCCTCTACCAAAATTGTAACCCAAAACGTCGTTTCCACTGCCTTTTCTAAAAACAATTTTATCGCCTTTGGTAGAATATTGCGGACTGTAATAAAAACCCTTTTCATCGGTTAAGGTAATCGTTTTCCCCGATTTTATTTCTGTTTTTTTAATCGCCCCTCTTAATTCATCATTCCATGTGGTGTAAATAACAGATTTTCCATCTGGACTAAAATTGGGTTCAAACTCGAAATCTAAACCAGTAGTTAACCGTTCTGGAGTTCCGTTGGGCATTTCTTTTTTATACAAAAAACCTGCTGCGTTAAAAATAACGGTATTCCCATCAGGAGATGTAGTTAATTGCCTCAACATTTTAGCTTTAAACTCGTTACTAAAAACTTGTTGTTCAAAATGTAGCGATTGTTGCACGGTTTGAACGCTATTTACTTGAAAAGGAATTTCGTCTGTTTGTAAGGTAGATAAGTCGGTTTTTCTAATCTTTCCTTTGGCGTAAAAAACTAACGATTTATTATCTGGTGTCCACGCAAAGTTTGGATATACACCAAATATTGCCCAAGTTTCTTGCTGATCGTGAGAAAGATCTTGATAAATAGGCCATTCTTCACCGGTTTTAATGTTCTGAACAAAAAGGGTCGATTTTAGTCTAACGCGTTTTACGTAAGCCATCAAACTTCCATCTGGAGAAATTTGCGGTCTGCAAGCACCGCCTTGTTCATCAATTAAATTTGTAAGTTTTCCGGTACTTAAATCTAGCTGTCTTATTGCGTAAATGGTGCCGTTTGGATCTTTACTATATTGAAAATTTGGACCCGGACTTACATCTTCGCTAAAATAAACATATTTCCCATCAGGCGAAATGTTCGGTTCTCCAGCATCTTGCTGATCATTTTTACGCTTGGTTAACTGTACACCATCGCCTCCGTTAATATTGTACATCCACATTTCGCCCGCACCTAAAGATCGGGTGCCTGTAAAATGCTTTCTAGCCACTAAATACTCGCTATTCGGCATCCAAGTTGCATTATTTAGCAACCTGAACGATTCTTTAGTAATTTGCTTTTTGCCAGAACCATCGCGGTTCATCATCCATATATTATCACCGCCACTTTTATCACTGGTGTAAGAAATGTATTTTCCATTGGGGCTAAAACGGGGTTGAACATCCCAAGCGATGCCACCACTTAATAATTTGGCACTGCCACCTGTAATTGGCATCGTGTAAATATCGCCCAATAAATCGAACACAATATCTTTACCATCAGCACTTACATCTAAATTCATCCATGTACCTTCAGTTAGGTTTAAGCTAAAGTTTTTTGTTTGGCCAATATATTTTTCTACATCCCACTTTTTATCTTGGGCTTTGGCCGATAAAAGGAGTAGAACTAAAGCAGAAAGAAAATAAATGTGTTTCATATTATGATATAATTAACGGAATAATTCGTGTATTTTTTGTTGTAACAGATTTTTGTCTGGCAATTGAGTTTTATATTCTGATACCATTGTTGGTGATAAGCTTCTGCTTAACGCATACTCAACAACTTGATTATCTTTATCCTTACACAGCAGAATACCTATACTTGGATTTTCATGATTTTTCTTCACATCTCTATCCAATGCTTCTAAATAGAAATTTAGTTGACCTAAATGTTGGGGCTGAAATTTGTCGGCTTTTAATTCAAAGGCAACTAAACACTGTAAACCACGATGATAGAAAAGTAAATCTATATAGAAATCGCTATTACCAACTTCAACTTTATATTCTTCTCCAATAAAGAGGAAATCCTTACCTAATTCAAGGATGAGGTTTTTCATCTGTTTTAATAATTCTTTCTGCAATTCACTTTCATTGAAAGGCACAGGTAGATTTAAGAATTCAAATACGTAGCTATCTCTAAATGTATTTTCTGCATTTGGGTGTAATTCTCTCACCAGTGGTGAGAATTTTGTATTACCAATCAAAGTTCTTTCGAAAAGGCTCGATGAAATTTGTCGCTCTAGCTCTCTTTTGCTGAGTTTTTCTGTTTTACAAATATTTAGATAAAATTCTTTTTCATTGATTTCTTTTGTTCTTGAAAGAATTATTAAATTATTCGTCCAACTAATTTCTCTCAACAATGTCGAGAGTTTTGGTAGATCCTGATAAGTCTCAAAAAACTGTTTCATTCTCCAAAGATTTTTATCAGAAAACCCTTTTAATTCAGGCTCAGTGCGTTGCAGATAATTAGCCAGTTGCTTTACAACAGATTGACCCCAATCAGAATTACTAATGCGTTTATTAATATATTCGCCAATATTCCAATATAAATCGATTAATTCTTTATTTACAGCTTTGATAGCACTGCTTCTCGATTTTTTAATTAAGCTTACTATTTCTGTAAATTGGACTTCAAGCATGCAATAGGTTTATTTAACAAAGTTAATAATCTTTTCTAAAGTTGAATTTCTATCAATTGTAATTATACTATTGCAATCCGTTAAAATTTTATAGTTTTGGTGTAGCCGATTTATGACAGCGACAGAGATTTTACAAAAATATTGGGGCCATCAAGCTTTCAGACCTTTGCAGGAAGATATTATTTCGTCGGTTTTAGATGGAAAAGATACCTTAGCGCTTTTGCCTACTGGCGGAGGAAAATCAGTCTGTTTTCAAGTTCCGGCATTGGTTAAAGAAGGTATTTGCATCGTAGTTTCGCCTCTTATCGCGCTAATGAAGGACCAGGTAGAGAACCTAAAAGCCAAAGGAATTGAAGCGATTGCCATTTACTCAGGCATGGGCAAAAGAGAAATTGATATTCTGTTGGATAACTGTATTTACGGCAAAATAAAATTCTTGTATTTATCGCCAGAACGTTTGCTTTCAGAATTGGTGCAAGTTCGGATTTCTTACATGAAAGTCAACTTAATTGCGGTTGATGAGGCGCATTGTATCTCGCAATGGGGTTACGATTTTCGTCCGCCGTACCAACAAATCCATAAACTCAGAACTATCCATCCTGATGTGCCTTTTTTGGCTTTAACGGCAACAGCTACAAATTTTGTTCGAAAAGACATTATTGAGAAACTCGAAATGGCAAATCCTGCTATTTTTGTAAAAAGTTTTGCTAGAGATAATTTAAGTTACTCTGTTTTTGCGCAAGAAGATAAGTACAAGAAACTGATTAGCGTTTGCAAAAATGTTAAAGGCACAGGTTTGGTGTACGTGCGGAACAGACGAGAAACCGCTGAAGTTTCTAATTTCTTAAACCGCAATCAAATTAAAGCTGATTTTTACCATGCGGGATTAGAAAGCAACATTCGTTTTGCCAAGCAAGCCGATTGGAAAGAAAATAGAACCCGAATAATGGTAGCTACAAATGCTTTTGGTATGGGGATAGACAAAGCCGAAGTTCGTTTTGTGGTGCATTTAGATTTGCCCGAAAGTTTAGAGGCTTACTATCAAGAGGCAGGAAGGGCAGGTAGAGACGAAAAAAAAGCTTACGCAGTGCTCTTGGCAAACCATTCGGATATTTTAAACATCGAAGCCCGATATATCAACAGCTTTCCATCGCCAGATGAAATTAGAAAAACCTACCATTATTTAGGCAATTACTTTCAACTTGCTTTCGGTGCAGGCGAAGGGTTAACCTTTACTTTTGATATAGCCGATTTTTGTAGGCGATTTAATATTGGTGTTTTGAAAACAATTTCGGCTTTAAAATTTTTAGAACATGATGGTTATTTAACTTTATCAGAAAGTATTTTTTTGCCATCAAGGCTGATGTTTATTGTTGGACATGAAGATGTTTACCGTTTCCAAATTGAAAATAAAGGATACGACAGCATTATAAAAACCATTTTAAGATCTTATGGTGGTGCTTTTGATGGTTATACAAAAATTAACGAAGCAGATTTAGCAAAAAAAATCGGTCTTTCGTATAACGAAACTGTTAAGCTTTTAAAAAAGCTCGAAGAAATAGAGATGGTATCTTACATCCAGCAAACCGATCAGCCTCAATTACAATATATTAGACCAAGAATTGATATGGATCATTTCGATTTGGATGTTAAATATTTATCCTTAAGAAAACAGATTTTATTAAAGCAAATTAATGCAGTAGTTGAGTATGCATCGACCAAAAAATGCCGAAATATTCAGTTATTAACTTATTTTGATGAGCATAATGCCCGCAAATGTGGTGTTTGCGATGTCTGTTTGGCTGAGAAAAGGATAGAAGATAGCGGAGAGTTATCAGGACGGATTGATTTTGAAGTAATATCTTTATTGCAAAAACAGCATTTCGATCTTGATGATTTGGTACAAAGCTTAAAAATCGGGACCGAAGAAAATAGGATAGATGCCATTAGAGAATTATTAGATGCAGGCAAAATAAAAACAGATGGTAAGAAATATTATCTTTAACCACTTAAACCGATACAAAGCTTAATGACAGAAAAAAATAACAAGAAAACCATTCGTTCATGGGCTTTCTTCGATTGGGCAAATTCTGCTTATAACTTAGTAATTACGTCAACAATTTTCCCGGCATATTATTCGGCAATAACCTCCGATAAGAATGATAAAACGATAGATTATGTAACTTTTTTGGGGATGAAGTTTGTAAATTCATCACTGTACAGTTATGCCATGGCTTTTGCTTTTTTAGTAATTGCAATCGCTTCGCCAATATTATCATCCATTGCAGATACCAGAGGTAACAAGAAAATATTTATGAAAATGTTTACTTACATCGGTGCTACTGCCTGTGGAATGTTAATATTTTTTAAATACGATTATGCTACCGGCGTTGGTAATTTAAACTTTAGCGTGCTTATGTTTATCATTGCTGCCATCGGTTTTTGGGGCAGTTTGGTTTTTTATAATTCATATCTGCCCGAAATTGCAACACCCGATAAACAAGATGCAGTAAGTGCTAAAGGTTTTACTTACGGTTATATCGGCAGTGTAATTTTACAAATTATCTGCTTTGTTTTTGTATTCTTTCCCAAGCAATTTGGCTTGGCCGATGAAGGTGCAGCTTCTAGATTATCGTTTCTTCTAGTAGGCGTGTGGTGGGTTGCTTTTGCACAAATACCATTTAAAAATTTGCCCAAAGGGAAACCAAATTTAAAAGCAAGTACAGGTAATGTTTTAACAAGTGGATTTAAAGAACTGCAAAAAGTGTGGAACCAAGTAAGAAAAATGAAACATATAAAAAGGTTACTTTATGCTTTTTTCTTTTACTCTATGGGCGTGCAAACAGTAATGTTAATGGCAACAATATTTGGCGAAAAAGAACTGCACTTGCCAACCGAAAAACTGATTGGAACGATATTGCTTTTACAAATTGTGGCCATACCGGGTGCAATGCTCATGTCATACTTGGCGAAAAACTTTTTTGGCAACGTTAAAGTGCTTATTGGCGTGGTAGTTATTTGGATTGGATGCTGTATTTACGGCTATTATATCCATACCGAAATGCAGTTTTATATTTTAGCCAGTGTTGTGGGTTTAATTATGGGTGGCATTCAGTCGTTATCACGTTCTACTTATTCCAAATTTTTACCGCAAGAAAGTCCAGATCATACTTCATATTTTAGCTTTTATGATGTGGCTGAAAAAGTGGCATTAGTGTTTGGGATGTTTAGTTTTGGTTTTATTGAAGAGTTAACCGGAAGCATGCGGAATTCTATCCTTGCAATAGCTGTTTTCTTTGTTGTTGGATTAATATTTCTTCTTTTTGTATTAAAAGTAGAGCCTAAAGAAAGTAAAGCCGTAAATTAGCAGTCTTAATTTTTACAAAAATCATCACCTCCGAATGAAAGTTGAATTGTTTATACCTTGTTTTGTTGATCAATTATATCCAGAAACTGCATTTAATACCCTTAGGTTATTAGAAAAATCAGGCTGCGAGGTGATCTATAATTCTAAGCAAACTTGTTGCGGTCAGCCGGCTTATAATGCGGGTTTTTGGGACGATGCAAAAGAAGTTGGGACAAAATTTTTAAATGATTTTTCGGAAAATACGTATGTCGTTGCACCATCAGCATCTTGTGTAGGAATGGTTAAAGGTGGTTTTAACGATTTATTTACAAATACCATCGTGCATAATAAATGTAGAAATTTACAGTCAAATATTTTCGAACTTTCTGATTTTTTAGTTAATGTAGTTAAGCGCGATTATTTTGGTGCAGAATTAGAAGGAAAAGCAGTTTACCACGATTCTTGCAGTGGTTTAAGAGAATGTAAGATTAAAGATGAACCTCGCCAATTGTTATCAAAAGTGCATGGTTTAGAAATGTTAGAAATGGTAGACACCGATATGTGCTGCGGTTTTGGTGGTACTTTTGCTGTTAAGTTTGATGCGATTTCTTCGGCAATGGCCGAACAAAAAGTTAATAATGCGCTCGATCAAAAAGCCGATTACATTATTTCAACTGATCTTTCTTGCCTTTTACATTTGCAGGGGTATATCGAAAAAAACAATTTACCGATAAAAACAATGCACATTGCCGATGTATTAACAAATGGCTGGTTAGAAACTACAGAATATTAGTCGTCATTACCCGTCTCCGCTACGCCTTATTCCATTATTTTGTTTAACATTATTTAACAAGTTTTAAAGTTAAACAGTAATACTTTTGTTTTGATAGATTAAACCAATTGCAATTTTTTTAATCTAAAATCTACATTTTAAAATATTAATGATGAAAAGAATTTTTGCCATATTTTTCCTTAGTTCGATTGCTTTGTGTGCAAGCGCACAGAAAAAATCGTCGGGTGCCATTCAGTTTGAAAGTACGATTGATCCTGCTGCAATGATGGCCGCAAGCGGTATAAAATTATCAGAACAAGTTGCAGCAAGAATACCTTCGAGCAGTAAATCTCAATTTGAATTGCTATTTACGGCAACAAACGCAAGTTATATGCCTGTAGAAGATAATGAAGATAGCAATGGCGCAGGTGGAGGAAATCGCGGTGGCTTTGGCAGAATGATGCGTTTTGCAGGAATGGGCGGTGCAAGAGAATATTATTATTCGTTTGCTGATAAAAAATTAACCGAAGTTTTTGATGTAAGCGATACCACTTACTATATGGCAAGTAAATTACAGCTTTCCACAAAAAATCAAATGCCTGCTTTTAGAGCAAATCCAAATGATTCAGGAAAGGTTAAACCAATGGTGCCACCTGTTATAGAGGTTGTGAAAACAGATTCTACCAGAAAAATTATTGGATTTAACTGTAAAGAAGTGATTGTAAAATCGACAAGAAAGGTGAAAATTTTAGATGTTGAGCGAAACGTTACCGATGAAACACATATTTGGTACACGACAGAATTGGGTTTTGATTTTTCTCCAAACCCAAACCTGTGGACGGAAGGAACCGTATTGGCAATTGATGCACGCGGAACCAGCACAACTGCGAAAAGTATCGAATATAGAAATGTATCTATCAAGGATGTAACGGCGCCTAAAAAAGCGAAGTTAATAACTGAAGAAGAATATCAGGCTAAATTAGAAGCGATGATGAAGCGTTTTAGAGGAAACAGAACTGGCGGTGGTGCAGTAAGAACCATTACCGTTAATTAATTTATCTTAAACACATCACAAAAGATACAAAGAACACAAAAGTTTTCTATTTAAAGGAATTGTATTAATGCATAGCTTGTAGCGTTTTGGTATTTTTATTCGCTATTTTTAGTGTTTTTTGTGGTTGAAATAAAAAAAATCTAATTTTTGTTAAGTTCTACTTTATATAAATTTTTTGAGGCTGTTTCTCAATTGAGCAGGCTTTTTCTATTTCAAACCGAATAGTTTTTTATATCTTTGCATCAAATAAAAAATCACTTTGTATGTGATTTAATTAACTTTTTTTATAAACAATTCCGACTTCTAAGTTAAAGATTTCGGGATAAATCATAGTTGTAGATGATTAATATTACTTTACCTGATGGCTCTTTCCGTCAGTATGAAAAGGGCACATCTGCCCATCAAATTGCATTGTCAATTTCCGAAGGTTTAGCGCGAAATGTATTGGCCGCCGAGGTTAATGGAGAAGTTTGGGATTCAACACGTCCGATCGAAACTGATTCGACTGTTAAACTCTTGACTTGGAATGATACTGAAGGTAAAACAACCTTTTGGCATTCTTCTGCCCACATTATGGCCGAAGCTTTAGAAGCTCTTTATCCAGGTACAAAATTTGGTATTGGCCCCGCTATCGAAACTGGCTTTTATTACGACGTAGATTTTGGTGAAAAAGAATTTTCTTCGGATGATTTCAAAGCCATCGAAACCAAAATAATTGAACTTTCTAAACAAAAAGAAGCTTTTACACGTACAAGTGTAGGCAAAGCCGATGCAATAAAATATTTTACCGAAAAAGGTGATGAATATAAATTGGATTTAATTGATGGCCTGGAAGATGGAAAAATTACTTTCTATAATCAAGGTCAATTTACCGACTTATGCCGTGGTCCACACATTCCACACACTGGTTTTATTAAAGCAGTAAAACTGATGAATGTTGCCGGTGCTTACTGGAGAGGCGATGAAACAAAAAAGCAACTTACCCGTATATATGGTGTAACTTTTCCAAAAGCGAGCGAGCTTACCGAATATCTGTTGATGATCGAGGAAGCGAAAAAACGCGATCACCGTAAATTGGGTAAAGAATTAGAATTGTTCATGTTCTCTGAGAAAGTTGGCGCAGGTTTGCCAATGTGGCTGCCAAAAGGAACTGCTTTGCGCGAGCGTTTAGTTAATTTCTTAACAAAAGCACAATCAAAATCTGGTTACGAACAAGTGGTTACACCACATATTGGCAATAAAAATTTATATGTAACTTCTGGTCACTGGGATAAATATGGTAAAGATTCATTTCAACCTATAAAAACACCACAAGAAGGGGAGGAGTTCTTTTTAAAACCGATGAATTGTCCGCATCACTGCGAAATGTATAAGTTCAAACCGCGTTCTTACAAAGATCTTCCGGTTCGTTTTGCAGAGTTTGGCACCGTTTATCGTTACGAACAAAGTGGCGAGTTGCATGGTTTAACCCGTGTACGTGGGTTTACGCAAGATGATGCGCACTTGTTTTGCATGCCAGAGCAAGTAAAAGATGAATTTAAAAAAGTAATCGATTTAGTGCTTTATGTTTTTAAATCGTTAGGTTTTGATAACTACACCGCACAAATTTCTTTAAGAGATCCAGATAATAAATCAAAATATATTGGTTCTGATGAAAACTGGAAACTGGCAGAAAGTGCAATTATCGAAGCTGCGGCAGAAAAAGGCTTAAATACTGTTATAGAATATGGCGAAGCGGCTTTTTATGGCCCAAAGCTAGATTTTATGGTTAAAGATGCTTTAGGGCGGAAATGGCAGTTGGGAACGATACAGGTAGATTACAATTTGCCAGAACGTTTTGAATTGGAATATACAGGAAGCGACAATTTAAAACATCGTCCGGTAATGATTCACCGAGCTCCATTTGGCTCATTAGAACGTTTTGTGGCTGTATTGATTGAACATTGCGCCGGAAATTTCCCGCTATGGCTAAGTCCTGAGCAATTTACAATTCTTCCTATTTCAGAAAAATATGAAGAATATGCAAAAAAAGTTTTAGATGAGCTAAATAATTCCGATATTCGCGGGCTGATAGACTTTCGAGATGAAAAAATCGGTCGGAAAATCCGCGATGCGGAAATCAAAAAAATTCCATACATGCTCATTATCGGTGATAAAGAGATGGCCGAAGGAAAAGTTTCGGTTCGTAAACATGGTGAGGGAGATTTAGGTGAGATGACGTTGGAGGAGTTCAACAATTTATTAATAAAAGAAATAACAGTTTAATTAAATTTACACATTTGGCATTAGGAAGACCAGGATTTAATAGGGGGCCACGTCCACCTTTTAAGAAAAAAGAAGCAGAACATAACATTAATCAGTTTATTAGATCGCCCGAAGTGCGTTTGGCAGGCGATAATGTTGAACCAGGGATTTATCCTTTGGCAAAAGCTTTGGCACTTGCTGATGAGGCAGAATTGGATTTGGTAGAAATTTCTCCAAATGCAGTACCTCCAGTTTGTAGAATTATTGATTACAGCAAGTTTGTTTACGAGCAGAAGAAAAAGCAGAAAGAGATAAAATCAAACGCAAAGCAAACGGTTATTAAAGAAATTCGTTTTGGTCCTAATACCAACGATCACGATTTTCAATTTAAATTAAAGCACGCAGTAAGCTTTTTAGAGAATGGTGAGAAAGTTAGGGCTTACGTGCATTTTAAAGGTAGGGCAATTGTGTATAAAGAGCAAGGTGAAATTTTATTGTTAAAATTCGCTCAAGCTTTGGAAGACATTGGCAAGGTAGAACTTTTACCTAAGTTAGAAGGTAAACGTATGTTCTTAACACTTGCTCCTAAAGTAGCAAAAAAATAAAAATAGGTTTATAAATTTTAAAAACAGGTTATGCCAAAAATGAAAACCAATTCCAGTGCTAAAAAGCGTTTTTCGCTTACTGGAACAGGTAAAATCAAAAGAAACAAAGCATACAAAAGTCACATCTTAACTAAGATGAGTACTAAACGTAAACGTGCGCTTGGAAATGCAGGAATTGTAACAGCTGCAGATTCAGGAAATGTTAAACGTATGCTTTGCATCGGAAAGTAATTTATTAATTTCACCAGGTATCAGGCTTTAAGTTTCCGATTAAACGGAACGCCGCTTGCCAAAAAACAACAACAACATGCCACGTTCGGTAAACGCAGTAGCTTCGAGAAGAAGACGGAAAAAAGTCCTTAATATGGCCAAAGGCTATTGGGGCGCAAGAAGTAAAGTTTTTACGGTTGCTAAAAACACAGTAGAAAAAGGTTTGCAATATGCTTACCGTGACCGTAAGGTTAAGAAAAGAGAATTCCGCGGATTATGGATCCAACGTATTAATGCAGGTGCTCGTCAGCACGGTATTTCTTACTCTCAATTAATCGGTAAATTAGCTTCAAAAGAAATCGGTTTAAACCGTAAAGTATTGGCAGATTTAGCAATGAATCATCCAGATGCTTTCAAAGCTGTAATTGATGCAGTAAAATAGAAATTTTCGCTTTTGCGATTACAATATTAAAAGTTCCGATATTTTATCGGGACTTTTTTTTGGTTTATGTCCTTCTTGCGCAAGCTGTAATGCAAAAAAATAGGTAAAAAATATTCGTAATCCTTATTGCTATCTCGAAATAAATAACTTTAAGGGAAGTGTAATAGCAAGGGTAAATGTAACCCATTCTCTGAGAAAAATCGTGATAGGATGGGGAAGGTTTTGCTAATTTATGCAGAAATGGCATTGCTTGCACAACCATTGTCTTACACCACTAAATGAAATAAATAACGTGAATAACCGTCAGCCATTTTTGAGGAAATTTGCTGTTAGCGGTATGTGCTTCTATTCTTCCAATGTCTGCATAATATTGTTGTCCCACAATTTTTTTGCAAATTCTAAAAACTCTTTTGGTCCGTCAGCAAATGTTTTATCGTATTTGTAGTCGCCACCTCCATAGTGTTTAGTTCCATCGTCATCAGTTCCCTGAAAAACTTTGTTCTGTCCTCTTATTGCAAACTTTTGTTGTCCTTGATACATGATAATTTTCATGTCACAAGGGCTTACGTCTCCGTGGCAAATCGTTTTATACATAACCCAAATTTCACCAACCCCGTCTTTATTAAGGTCTGTAACCTGAAAAGAATTTCTTATAAATTTGGCTTCTATGTCAACAGGGCAGTCGGAAATGAAGTCGTAAACTTTCCAAGTCTGAACAGCACTGTGATTCTTTACTATAAAATGATATGCAAAAAGTTCAGCGTCTCCGCTATCGTTTTCGTGTTTGAATTTTTTGCTTTCATAAATTCCTGTTTCGGTTAGGATAGCAATGTTGTAACCTAAACTGTCAACCCAAGAAACAGCTGTTTTAATTTGCCCTTCATACTTAATTCCTTTCGGGATTTTGGTCAGTTCAAGTTTTTTAGTCACAATTTTTGCTTGCCCGAAAACTGTCAGCGAGATAAATGCTGTCAGTACGAAAAGAAAAAGTTTATATGTCAGTTTGTTTCTCATCATTCTGTTGCTAGTTTAACTGCAGCTATTGCCTCTCCTAGGTTTCCTAAATCATATTCAATTTTATCCATTCGCGAATGAGTTTGTTTTTTTATAAATTTAGTTGAACAATGTTTCTGAATATTCTTTAACGTATTTACCTTTATGGAACTTCCATTTAGGATTATCATTAAAAATTTGCTCAAACAGGTCTTTGCTCATTGAATACCCAAAACTATGAAATACCATAGTTAAAATCATATCATAAGCTCTGAAAACTAATTTATTAATCTCGTTAAACATTTTTGAAGATTCAAAACCTACTGTATTTCCTAGTTCATAATTTCTTACTTGTTCATCTATTTGCTTTTTTGAAGGATGTACATATGCACAAGCTTTATAAAAGAAATCTTTGATTTCACTTTGAAACTGTTCTTTTGTATTAACCGAAAATGGGGTTGAGTATTCATTAACTATATCAATCGAAGAATTTGGTATTTCGTCTCTTAAATATTCTGTTTTAACCTCAAAACTTTCGCCCATTTTAACATAATCAACAACAACATATTTTGTAATCATTTCTATTAAATAACGCAACTCTCTTTTAACGGTGTTATGAATTCCATTTCCGACTAAAGTAAGTATAGCAATAGCCGATTGTATTAAATCATCTATAGCTCTAATGCAAAGAAACTTGTTGTATATGGCTCCACCTCTTGTTGAATAAAAAGATATTGCTCTTAATGTATCAATATAGTCGGCTGAAATATCCTTGATATATTTTAATTCTTGCTGATATTGTTGTGAATTGTATGTTTTCTCAATCCAATCACTTTTTGTTGATATAAAGTTTTCTAAAATCTTTTTTCTTAATTCTTCAATTGGGTCTTCCATATTGGTTTTAGTTGTTAATTAGTTTAAATTCAACTTTTCCAGCTAATTCCGTTAGTTTCTTTTTTCCAAAACTTACTAATTCGCACATTTCAGCGTCACATCTAGAAATCAGATATAGTTCTCCATTCTGCTTAATGTATCTTATTTCTAAATGCGGTTTTCTCGTTATAATCCATAAATTGGTTAAGAATTGTGATGAATGAATTCCTCTCATTTTAGCATCTCCGTTTGTCAAATCTTTTAATGTCAGAATAGCTTTTGGGATGTTCTTATATTCTAAATCTATAATCTCAAATCCTTGGCTCATAATTCCAGATGATATTGTCAGAAAATCTATTTCCTCTCTAGCTTCCATATCACTTGGCTTTGTGAAACTTTTAAACTCATTCATATTATCGTAACCAAATATTTTATGAGCTAAATTTAATATTTCTGTTGAACGCATACATTGTTCTAACCTATCATATAATTCCTCTCTCTTTAGAACAATTTTGTTCTTCTTTTCTCCTGTCCCGTATTCGCAGTGAATAAGTTCTTTTTTTATTGAATAATTATGATGAGCAGAAATATTTCTCCAATCTGAAAACCTGATATTGTCAGGAACAGTTTTAAATAAATTTGGACAATTTGAATTATTTATTAATTCGTCAATAACGTTCCCTAATTTAAGTTCGATTACTTTTTGAATATCAAAGGTCTTGTTTCTCAATACTCGATTAATCATAAGTTGTTCTAAATACAATATTTTAGAAATTCCTTCTATAATATCTGAAATGTCTTTAAGAGAAGTTTGAGCGAACTCTTCTAATTCAAGGTTTTTTTTATCAACTTCTAAATTTAAAAAACTCCAAAATTTATTACCTGCTTCTATGTGCTTTGGTGATAAAGAAGCTAATATTTCAATAGTTCTTTCTTTGTTGATTTTTTTCGCCGATTTGTAATTGCTTAAAACCAAAAGCAAGTCTCTTTCAATATTAGGATATATAATTGAAACGCGCATTATATTTATCCAGTCAGGAACTAAATATTTAACCGCGATTTCATCAAGAATGTTTTTGTTCTCAAAATAGGTAGAGAATGTTTCAATTATTTCCTTTTTTATACTTTCAGGCGTATATCCGTTTTCAAACAAGAGAGGTAATGGACTTTTATCTTTAAGTCCGATTAGTATTCTCTTAAATTTCTTTAAATCTTTCAAAAATGAAGTTGGTTTTCAAATTGTGGCTAACGTTTTGAAAATTTGTGCATAAATGGCATTGCTTGCAGAACCATTGTCGCACCGCACCAAATTAAGTAAATAAAGATGAACTGACGTAAACCACCGTCAGCCATTTTTGCACAAATTTGCTGTTAGCGGTTGTTGTGTGTCCTGCGTTACCAAGGGTACAAGATATAAAAGTTCTTTGAAATGGTAACAAAACTTTGTTAGAGATGATAGGCTTTAACTGACTTTAGAAACGAGCCAATATTAGATAATTGGAGGTCTCACAGAAAAAGGAAGTCAAAGAATTGGACTATCAGATAGGACTTTCAGGAGTTGTGTCTAAACCGCCCTGAGGTGCTGATTTTAAGAG
>NZ_SJCY01000006.1 GCF_004354365.1 Pedobacter changchengzhani | reverse complement strand
GATCCATAATTGGGGCTTGGCATTTTCACAACTTTATATTAAATTTGGTGAGCGAATACTGAAAGAAAACAGTAGCTCCTGAGAAGCATTAATTTAGATAATGACACAGTTCAAGTTACACTCCCAAAAAAAAGGTCGTAATTTTCATCACGACCTTTTATTATATAAATTTTTAAATTACTTATGCGTATGCAATAGCATCTTTTGAAGTCAATTTTGTAGATCCCATTAAATACTCATCAACTTTCCTTGCAGCTTCTCTCCCTTCAGAAATTGCCCAAACTACTAAAGACTGACCACGGCGAACATCACCGGCAGCGAAAATTTTCGCAATATTGGTTTGATAACTATGCTCAGAGGCTTTAACGTTTCCTCGGTTGTCTAATTCAACACCCAATTTCTCTATAAGTCCCTCTTTTTGTGGATGCAAAAATCCCATTGCAAGCAATACCAGTTCGCATGGTAAATCTTTTTCCGTACCTGCCACTTCGTTAAATTTGGTCGGCCTGCCATTTGCGTCAATTTCCCACTCCACAGTAACCACTTTAAGCGCCTTTAAATTTCCATTTTCATCTGCAATAAAGTTTTTCGTGTTGATAGACCAAGCCCTTTGAGCACCCTCTTCATGTGAAGATGTGTTTTTCAAAATCATTGGATAATTTGGCCAAGGCATGTGTTCATTTCTAGCCGTGGGTGGCATTGGCATAATCTCAAATTGTGTAACTGATTTAGCACCGTGACGGTTTGAAGTTCCAATACAATCAGATCCTGTATCTCCACCACCAATTACAATTACATTTTTGCCAGTCGCCATGATGTCTTCTACCACAACATCTCTTTCAGCTACACGTTTATTTTGTTGTTTTAAGAAATCCATTGCATAATGCACACCTTTTGCTTCACGTCCCGGAATTGGTAAATCTCTTGGAATTGTAGATCCGCCAGCCAAAACAATTGCATTAAAATCTCTAAGCAAAGTGCTTATTTCAACGTTTTCGCCAACATTAGCATTACATTTAAAAATAATGCCTTCTTCTTTTAGCAAATCAACACGGCGGTCGATAATGTTTTTTTCCAATTTAAAATCAGGAATACCATATCTCAATAAACCACCCGGTGCATCATCACGTTCGAAAATAGTTACTTCGTGCCCTACCTTATTAAGTTGGGCAGCTGCGGCTAAACCTGCGGGCCCAGAACCAATTACAGCAACCTTTTTACCAGTTCTAATCAAAGGCACTTTGGCTTTTATAAATCCTTTAGCGAAGGCAATTTCTATGATGTGTTTTTCAATTTCTTCAATGGAAACTGGTGATTTGTTAATGCCTAAAACACATGCAGATTCGCACGGTGCAGGGCAAATACGGCCTGTAAATTCTGGAAAATTATTGGTGCTCAATAAAATATCGGCTGCTTCTTGCCATTCTCCTTTATATACAGCATCGTTAAATTCGGGAATTACATTACCCAAAGGGCAACCTGTTTGACAGAATGGAACGCCACAATCCATGCAGCGTGCTGCTTGCCTATTTAATTCTTCTGCCGGCAATTCGTTTAAGAATTCGCCGTAATGTTTTACACGAGTTTTAGCCTCTTCTCTAGTGGGTGCAACTCTATCGTATTCTATAAATCCTGTTATTTTTCCCATGGCTAGTGTGTTTTTACTTGTTGATTACGTTTTGCTAAAACTGCTTTATACTCTTTCGGAAATACCTTCACAAAACTGCTAGATTGAGTTTTCCAATCACTTAAAATAAACTCAGCAACCTTACTCTGTGTTAAGCGAATATGCGTTTTAAGTAAGGCTAAAATTCTTGCCTCATCTTCTGCAAGCAACGGATCGAGATCTACCATTTCTTTATTGCATTTACGGGCAAATGTTCCGTTCGAATCATAAATCCATGCTACGCCACCGCTCATTCCGGCTGCAAAATTACTTCCTGTTTCGCCTAATATTAATACTTCTCCTCCAGTCATATACTCGCAACCATGATCGCCCACTCCTTCCACTACTGCTGTAGCGCCAGAGTTACGAACGGCAAAGCGTTCACCTGCTTTACCACGAGCAAATAACTCTCCGGCAGTTGCACCGTAAAGGGCAACGTTGCCGATTATAATATTTTGCTCGGGAACGAAAGTTGAATTTGAGAATGGATAAACAGCTAAGCGTGCACCCGATAAGCCTTTACCAACATAATCGTTAGCCTCACCTTCTAATGATAAGGTTACACCACGTGTGTTAAAAGCTCCAAAACTTTGTCCGGCAGAGCCGATAAATTTAAAGTTGATTGTATCTGGTGGCAAACCTTCTCCTAAATGAACTTTAGAAATCTCATTTGATAACATACTACCTAACGATCTATTGGTGTTTTTCACATCGAATGTCGCAAAAACAGGTTCTTTATGTAAAATTGCGGGTTGTGCAGCTGCGATTAATTGATGGTCTAAAACGTTTTCCAAACCATGATCCTGCACAGCTGTGTTGTACAATGGTAAACCATTATCTTCTGCTTTAAAAAGTATTGGTGATAAATCTAAAAACTTCAGCTTCCAATCTTCAGCAGGCAATTCGCGAGCTTTTAAAATATCAGCCTGACCAATCATTTCGTTTATGGTTCTAAAACCAAGTTCTGCCATAATTTCGCGCAACTCTTCCGCTAAGAAATGAAATAAGTTTACTACATGGTCTGCATCGCCAGTAAATAGTTTTCTTAATTCTGGGTCTTGTGTAGCCACACCCACCGGGCATGTATTTAAATGACATTTACGCATCATTATACAGCCAGAAGTTACAAGTGCTGCCGTGGCAACACCCCATTCCTCTGCCCCTAATAAAGCAGCAATGGCAATATCTCTACCTGTTTTTAACTGCCCATCGGTTTGCAAAACAATGCGGTTACGCAATTTATTTTTTACCAATGTTTGATGTGCTTCCGCCAAACCAAGTTCCCAAGGTAAACCTGCGTGCTGAATGGAAGTAAGCGGCGAAGCGCCAGTACCACCATCAAAACCAGAAACCAAAATCACATCTGCGTGTGCTTTTGCAACACCTGCAGCAATGGTTCCAACGCCTGCTTTAGAAACCAGTTTTACGTTAATTCTGGCCGTACGGTTGGCATTTTTTAAATCGTATATTAATTGTGCTAAATCTTCGATAGAATAAATATCGTGATGTGGTGGAGGTGAAATTAAACCAACTCCAGGCGTAGAGTGACGAACTTTTGCAATCCAATCATCTACTTTATGGCCAGGTAATTGTCCACCCTCTCCAGGCTTGGCTCCTTGGGCCATTTTAATTTGCAACTCATCTGCATTAGTTAAATAATAACTTGTAACACCAAAACGAGCAGATGCAACTTGCTTAATTGCCGAGCGCATACTGTCACCGTTAGGCATTACTTTATAGCGCATTTCATCTTCGCCACCCTCACCTGTGTTACTTTTACCGCCAATACGGTTCATTGCAATGGCTAAAGTAGAATGTGCCTCGTGCGAAATTGAACCAAAAGACATAGCACCCGTTGCAAACCTTTTTAAAATGGCTTCAGTTGCTTCTACTTCATTTAATGGAACTGATGGTCGGCTGTAATTAAATTCGAACAAACCACGGATGGTAAATGCTTGTTGCGTTTGTTCGTTTACCAGTTTAGAATATTGCTTGAAAATCCCGTAATCATTTTTACGCGTGGCATTTTGCAACAGGTGGATAGTTTGTGGATTAAACAAGTGCACTTCACCTTTCCGGCGGAATTTATAAGTACCTCCGGCAGGCAATAAATGTTCTGTTTGCGTAGCCGGACCAAAACTACGGTGATGCTTAATTAAAGTTTCTTTAGCAATTTCATCCAAACCTAATCCGCCAATGCGAGAAACCGCACCAGTAAAATAAGTATCAACCACCTTTTTATTTAAACCTAATATCTCGAAAATTTGAGCACCTTGATAAGATTGCAAGGTTGAAATACCCATTTTAGAGAATATTTTTAACAGACCGCTGTTTACGGCATAAATATAGTTTTTACTCAATTGCTCAGCAGAAAGGCCAGATTCGGCTTGAAAACCATTTACAGTTTCTAGCGCCAAATATGGATTAATGGCTGTTACGCCAAAACCTAGCAACGTTGCGAAATGATGCACTTCCCAAATATCGCCTGCTTCTATAACAATACCAACAGCACCACGGTAACCTTTGCGTATTAAATGATGATGCACCGCAGAAACCGCCAGTAAAGAAGGCATTGCGGCATGTTCAGAATCAATTGCTCTATCGGTTAAAACAATAACCTGGAAACCGTCTTCAACTGCATCCACTGCGTAACGACATAAACGATCTAACGCTTTTGCCATTGCACCGGGTTTACCATCTGCACGGAAATAAGTTTGTAGCGTTTTCGCTTGGAAAACGCCAGTATCTATACTTCTAAGTTTTTCTAATTCTTGGTTAGTTAAAATGGGATGTTTTATCGCCACACAGTGAGATTGTAAAGGATTTTCTTCCAATAAATTACCTGCACTACCCATAAAACTTGCCAAACTCATCACAACTTTCTCTCTAATCGGATCTATTGGCGGATTGGTTACCTGAGCGAATAGTTGCTTAAAATAATTAGATAAATGCTGTGGTCTTTTTGATAAAATAGCAAGTGGCGTATCAGTTCCCATTGACCCAAGCGGTTCTTTTGCTTCTATAGCCATTGGCTTAAGGAGTAAATCTACATCCTCTCTGCTATAACCAAATACTTGTTGATATTTAAAAATAGATTCTTCTGAAAGACCAGTGAACATTACACGTGGATTTGGCAGTTCTTCTAATCTAATTTGATATTGATTAATCCAATCGGCAAAAGGACTTTTACTGCAAACTTGAGTTTTAATCTCTTCATCGCTAATAATTCGGCCCTGCTCCATATCAACAACGAACATTTTACCAGGCGTTAAGCGTCCTTTTTCGATGATGGTGCTTTGATCTATTGCTAAAGCGCCAGCTTCAGAAGCCATAATTACGCGGTCATCAGAGGTGATAGCATAACGCGATGGACGTAAACCGTTACGGTCTAGCGTTGCACCGATTAATTTTCCATCAGTAAAAGCAATCGCTGCAGGCCCATCCCACGGCTCCATTAATGTAGCATGAAACTCGTAGAACGCTCTCTTCACAGGATCCATGTCCTCATTTCCATCCCAAGCTTCTGGTACCAACATCATTAAAACATGAGGCAACGTTCTGCCTGCATGCAACAACAATTCAATTACATTATCTAAGCAACCAGAGTCTGAATTTGTTTCGTCGATGATTGGCAACAACATATCCAACTCTTCGGATGTAAAATAACTAGAAGCGAAAGATTTTACGCCTGCTCTAAACCAGTTTAAATTTCCTTGTAAGGTATTAATTTCGCCATTGTGGGCGATAAAACGGAATGGCTGCGCCAATCTCCAAGAAGGAAATGTATTTGTTGCAAAACGCGAGTGTACCAATCCTAGCGCAGAAACTACGCGTTTATCACTTAAATCGGTATAATAGGTGCGAACTTGCAACGAAGTAAGTTGACCTTTGTAAATAATGGTTTGTGCAGATAGCGAAGCAATGTAAAAATCTTTGCCACCGTGCACTGTATTTGTAATTAACTTAATTAGATAATTTTTGAAAATGTACAATTTACGCTCAAAATCATCACCTTGAGAAACAGCATAAGGTCTGGCTATAAAAACCTGCTCAATTTCTGGTTCAACAGAAAGCGCCATGTTGCCAATATCCGTTGTATCAACTTCTACTTTTCTAAAGCCCAAAATTTCTAAACCCAGCTTTTCTGCAGCGCGATAAATCAATTCCCTACATTCTTCTCTAGATCGAATATCCTTTGGCATAAATAGCATTCCGACACCATAATTATTGGTTTCTGGTAAACTAAAGCCAGCTTTTAGGCATTCATCATAAAAAAATTCGTGGGGAATTTGAATCATTATACCCGCACCGTCTCCCGTATTGGGCTCTGCGCCAACCGCTCCTCTATGATCTAAATTTTCTAAAATAGTAAGTGCATCCGAGATTATTTGATGCGATTTTCGCCCCTTCACATGCGCAACGAACCCGATACCGCAGGCATCGTGTTCAAATTTTGCATCATACAATCCGCTATTTGGTTCCATTGTTTGCTCGTTAGTTGTTAGTGTTTAGAAGACACTAAGGTAAGGAAAATGAACATAAAATTGCAGAGTTTGCATACTTTTTATGATTATTTTAGATTAAAAGTAATAAAAAACCTATTTATTGCAAAAGAAACAAAAAATAAGCAACTAAAATGCGAAATCTATAATCAAGAAAAGCTTATTTAAAACGAATTTAAATATCATTTAGGTTTAAATAAAATCAGAAAATTGCTTATTAAAAATTAATTTCCAATTTATTAATTTAGCAATCAAGCAGATAGCACAATATGTTTAAAATTTAGAAAAATCCATTTTGCAAAACAACTTCTTTTTCTACCTTTGTGCCGGGCAAGTCTTTTACGACCAGCTCCCTTCGAACTCCCCCAGGGCGGGAACGCAGCAAGGGTAGAAGGTTGTAGCGGTGCGATAAGAGGTGCTTGCCCATTTTTTTACCCCCTAACCCTCTGAAGGGGGGACTAAATTCTTCAGGGTTTAATCAAAAACTCAAATTATAAGAATTAATAAACATGAAATTTTTTATTGACACAGCCAATCTCGATCAAATTAGAGAAGCACAAGACATGGGTATTTTAGATGGCGTAACCACCAACCCAAGTTTAATGGCTAAAGAAGGTATTACTGGCGATCAAAATGTAATTAACCATTATAAAGCCATTTGCGATATAGTTGACGACAACGTTAGCGCTGAAGTAATTGCGACAACTTTTGCAGAAATAGTAAAAGAAGGTGAAGCTTTAGCAGCTTTGAACCCTAAAATTGTGGTAAAAGTTCCTATGATTAAAGATGGTGTTAAAGCAATTAAGCATTTTTCATCTAAAGGAATTAAAACCAATTGTACTTTAATTTTCTCTGCAGGCCAGGCTTTACTTGCTGCTAAAGCTGGTGCAACTTATGTTTCTCCATTTTTAGGTCGCTTGGATGATATATCAAGCGATGGTTTAATTTTGATAGAAGATATTAGAACAATTTTTGACAATTACGGCTACGAAACACAAATTTTGGCTGCCTCTATCCGCGGACCGTTACACATTGTGAACTGTGCAAAATTAGGTGCCGATGTAATTACTGCGCCTTTAGCAGCAATTGCTGGATTATTAAAACACCCACTTACCGATAGCGGATTAGCAACTTTCTTGGCAGACCATGCTAAGGCGGCAGGAAAATAATATTAGTTTTTTAAACTACATGAAAGAAGTTGTCTCAAAAGGACAACTTCTTTTTTTATTAAGCCAGTTTGGTAACACTTTGGAAATCAATTTTTTAGATATAATTTTTGTTTTCAACTAAATTCCGTTTGCTTAATACTGATAAGTAATCAAAAAATGTGGCGTGTTGAATGTCAATTATTTAAGTGTACAAAGCACAACTTGTTCTACCATTGGATAAAATTTACAACTTTTAAAAACATTGTTTCTTCAATAATCTTTTGCAATTATAAGGAGGGCAACTTGTTAAAGATTATTGAATAGAAAAAGACTGTTTTTCTATTTTAATTAAACATGCGCTGTGCAATTAGCAAATAATAAGTGGTTTAAAATACAATTTTTCTATAGTTAACTACTTGTCTGCATAACTTTTTTGTTTATCTTTAACAGCATTAAAGATCATATAAATTCATCCCGATGTACCAAAAAATCTTGCTATTACTGTACTGTTTTGTTACTCCCGTTGTGGTAATTGCGCAGTCTGCCGACGATTTATTTACCCAAGCGCGCAACGCGGCTTTTCAAGAAAAAAATTATCCAAAAGCAATTTCCTTAAGTCAGAAGGCTTTAATACAAAAACCACAATATGCAGAGATTCGCGTGTTTTTAGGGAGAATTTACACATGGAATAAACAGTTGGATAGCGCTAGAATAAATTTCCGGACGGTAATTAAAGATAAACCTGATTATGCAGATGCATATCTAGCATTAGGGAATTTAGAGTTTTGGAACGATGATAACAAAACTGCGTTACAAGTTGTTGATGCAGGTTTAGATCTTGCTCCGCGTGAAGAAGATCTTCTATTATTAAAAGCAAAAATATTAAACAATGAGAAAGAATGGCTACTTGCTGATGATGTGGTGACGAAGCTATTAAAAGTTAATCCAACAAATACAGAGGCAAGATCTTTATCCATGCGGATTAAAGATAATAGTGCGAAAAATAAAATCGGGGTAAATTACGACTTTGTTTATTTTGATAAACAGTTTGACGACCCTTGGCATTTAGTGAGTGTAGATTATTCTCGACAAACCAAACTAGGCTCCATTGCTGGGCGGGTAAATTATGCAAATCGCTTTAAAAGTAATGGCACTCAATTCGAGATAGATGCCTACCCACGGATTTCTCCATTGTTCTACGCGTATGTTAATTTTGGATATGCTCCAGAAGCAGGTGTATTTCCGCAATATCGCTCTGGTGCATCTCTTTATGCCAATTTACCCAAAAGTTTTGAAGCAGATTTTGGCGTACGTTTCCTTCGTTTTTCTGATAACGTCTTCGTTTATACGGCTTCTGTCGGGAAATATTACAAAAACTTTTGGTTTAATGTTCGTACCTACGTAACACCATCAAATGATGCCGTTTCGCAGTCATTTGCACTTACAACCCGATATTATTTCGGCGGTGCGGAAGATTACTTAAGCTTGGTTATGGGCACAGGAATTTCTCCAGATGATCAACAAAATAACGTTTTAATTAATACTGACCGTTATAAATTAAAGTCAAACAACATTTCGATTGGCTACCGTAAGTCGTTTCAAAAAATTAATGTTTTTAGTATCAAGGTTGGTTTCGAGAATCAAGAATATTTGAGAGGTACGAGGGGAAACCAGCTCGATATTGGATTAGGATATGTTAGACGATTTTAATATCGATGAAATATAAAAAGTTAATTCTGGTGGTAGGAATTTTGCTTTCCATACCATTAATTATGTTTTTAGTTTGGATTGTTTATCCAAAAACGAAATTCGTACTCGCAATAGTTGATAAAACAGTATTGGATAAAGATGCGCAGGAACATGTTTCGCTAAGCTGGATATTGAATTACGAAAAATACGCCAAAACAAGCGAAAAGAGATATCAAGCAGACCATGATTACTATGGTTTTTTTCCAGAAGATAAAAATCATTACAGTTTAAAAGGCTTAGAGCGTTTTAGTGAACAGCAATTAGACCAATTAAGCATAGATGCCGACGCAGTTTATTTTACTGATACTTATGGTGTTTATACGAACGAATGGTACACTGAGCGTAAAAAAGCAGATCAGAATGCGGTTATTTATGGCGGACTAAGCAAACAGGATTTAGTGCTGCTAAACCTAATGAAGAAAAAACACAAACTCATTATAAGCGAATTTAATACCATTGGCTCCCCTACTAAGTTAGAAAACAGATTACAGTTCGAAAAGCTTTTTGCAATGAGGTGGACTGGCTGGACTGCAAGATATTTTAGTAGTTTGGATACTTCAAAAAATTCGGAATTACCGCGATGGTTGATAAAAAATTATGAAAATACCCATCAAAAAAAGTGGAAATTTAAGCGCTCCGGTATTGCTTTTGTAAACGAGGCAGCAGCAGTAGTGATTCTGGAAGATACAACCCATCTTACCCAACCCATTCCATCAATTGAAACCAGTATAACCGGCCAAAGTAAATATAATTTACCAGCCTCTATTAAATATCCTTTTTGGTTTGATGTTATTGTGCCTGATACATTAATTAACCATGCGGTATCTAAGTTTAAAATTGCGACAAATCTTGCAGGGCAAGAAGAGTTAAAACGTTTCGGTATTCCGCAAAATTTCCCTGCCGTACTTGAGCACGATGCGCCCGACTATAGGTTTTTTTACTTTTCGGGTGATTTTTGCGACAACCCAGTTTCTATTAAATCATCGTACTTTAAAGGCATTCGATTTTTAGATTTTCTGTTTTACAACCGTTCGGATGCAATGGATCGCAGCGCCTTTTTTTGGACATTTTACCGGCCAATGTTAACCGAAATTTTGAAGGAATCAAAATAAACAACAAACAACTATTTTTTTGGAGATCGAAATTTCTTAACTAACGAATCAGGTAAAATGTTGTTAACGCCCTCTTTAACAAGGTTATTTTTTCTTTTAAAATTCGAAAAAGCTTGAGTCAATTTTGCATGGTTCGATTTATCTTCTAAATTATCTTCCTGCATATAATTGTTCATTTTAAAAAACTGATCGCCATTTATATGGTATTCGCCCATCACAAAATCAGTGAGGTCACTTTTAGTTTGAATAAGCGGATAGGAATGAATATTTCGAAAGTTTTGTACAGTATCCAGCCCGGTGCCCAACCATGCTACTTTACTTGGTGTTTCAATTGCATAATTTGTTTTTAAATATGAAAGTACACTAGGTGTAATATCGAAATGCGTAGAAATAGATTCTATTCGTGCTGTTCTTTTTAACAGTGGCGAATAAATTATAAATGGTACATGGTATCGATCTATTTTATTGATGGTCGGTATTTCGGGCATACGATGATCGCCAGTGATGAAAAATATGGTGTTTGAAAAATCCGCACGCTTTTTATAACCATCAAAAAAATGTTTCAAAGATTCATCTAAGTACATTACACTAGAATATTGCAACTTATATTTCCGGTAGCTTTCCTTCTTGTCTTCGGTAATCTCTAACGTTTTCATTCTATTTTCAAACATGTCGATATACCTTTGCTCGTTGTTCATCAAAAATGGATCGTGTGTAGATAAAGTTAAGATTACACTGAGTTCTGGCTGTTTGGCTAAAGCTGCGTTCTGGCTTTGAAGATAGTATTTGAATAATTGATCATCTTGATAACCCCAAGAAAAACCACTTGAAGATTGTGGCATTTTTATATATCCGTTAGGGAAAGTATTTAAATCTTTTATCTCATCTACTTGATTATAGGTCAAGAAGTTTGCCATGTTATCGAAATCTGCATTTCCGCCATAATAGAAAGAAGTGTGATAACCATTGTGTTTTAGGATCGAATAAAGTGATAAATGATCTGGCATTTTCTTACCCATATCCAAAAACCCTGCTTTGCCGAACGGAAGCGAGCCCATAACAGATGGCAACATGGCAAACGTTCTACCGCCTTCACTTAAAAAGTTAGGCCAATAAATACTTTTTTTCGATAATGAATCGATAAAAGGCGTGAAATTACCTAAGTATGCACCATCATTCGTAAATGCCCTACCAAGCCCCTCAACCACTATAAATACTAAATTGGGTGGTGTTTTGCCAGGTTTAATAAATGGACTCAATACATCGGCACTATCTGGTTGATGTAGAAATGGATATTCTTCAGGATCGGTGTAGTTGATCGACTGCGAGAACTTTGACAATTCGCCATAATTACCTATATAGTTATCAGCATAGATGTCAACATCATCCTCGCCACCAAAAAAGTAGCTGTTACTGGCAGAAGAAAAATAGCCTAATTTATTTAAAATCAAACTATTAAAATATTCTGATGAAAAGCTAGTTGCTTTTAATTTTCCGCCTACGTTAAAAAATGCAAAAATCAAAATGGACAATAACAAAGCCTTGCTGAACAAGGCAGAGGGATTAATTCTTTTACGCACAAATCGCATAATGCTATATATTACAATTACAACAAGCAAAATACCAACCGTGTTGCCCACGCTTATAATGCCAGATGAAGCAGTAGTTTGGGTAATATCGCTCAAAGAGTAACTATATAAATCGGCCCCCAGAGGCACTAAAGCTGTACTGAAATAAATAATCAGCAATAAATTAGCAAATGTTGCGACTGAAATTAATGCAGTAATAAATATTGATGCAACCTTTTTCGACCATATATACAACACCAAAAAGAATGGAAATAGTAAGGCAGATGATTTTATTGAAAAAACTAAGGTGTTTACAATACTCCATACAAAAACCCATACATTATTAGGCCACTCGTGCAAAAAACCGTTCCTAACCTGTTCTATTATTATTACTAAAAATAACAACAAAGTCCACGTTAAAATATACTGAACATAATCTTTCGCAACTGCTGCAACGAATAGTTTTATTTTTGCTTTTAATATATCTTTATTATACATGTTTGAGTTATTTCTTCTTTTTACCACCAAGACCTATCCTTGTCATTTCGCCCCAAGCACTTTTATTTCGTAGTAAATCTATATTTCCTTTTATGGCCGACCACACTATAAAAGGATGAAAAATAAATGCCTCTCCAAATGCAGTAAGCACTAATCTTAATATGTCTCTCCTTCTTTTATATTGATTATAGGTTAAAACCTCCATAAATATTGCAAAAGAAGAATACAAAAAGCCAAAGCTGAATACGAGCGCAAATAGCGATACAAAAAATTTATAATCCGTTAAACCAAGCAAACTAAATATTACGAAACCAATAAAACCAAAAAATTCTATAATTGGAGAGAGAAACTCAAAAAAGAACCAATATGGATAACTAATCATCCCCAAAATATGGTATTTACGATTAAAAAACATTTTCTTATGAATTTTCAATGTTTCGATTGTTCCCCTTGTCCACCTATTTCGTTGCCTGCCTAGTATTTTAAAAGTACTTGGCGCCTCTGTCCAACACAGTGGGTCTGGAATAAAACTTACCACATAAGGTAAATTGCGCTCTTCCATGTAACGCCTCATTCGCACCACAAGCTCCATATCTTCACCAACCGTGTTGTGGTCATAACCACCAGCTTTTATGGCAATATCTCGGTCGAAAGCTCCAAAAGCACCCGATATTAATAGCAAGCCATTTAACCTACTCCACGCCATCCGGCCCAATAAAAAGGAACGAATATACTCTAAAGTTTGCGCCAGTGGCAGAAAACCACTAGGCAGATTTACTTTAATTAACTTACCATTTTTAATTTCACAATCGTTTGCAATGCGCACAACGCCACCAGTCGCAATTACCTTTTTCTTATTGTATTCCAAAAAAGGTTTAGCAAGTTTAAGTAATGCATCCTGCACCAAAACACAATCCACATCAATACAAACTAAATAATCTTTTTGTGCAATATTAAGGCCTACGTTCAGTGCATCGGCTTTGCCTCCATTTTCTTTATCTACAACAATCAGTTTTCGGTAAATGGCCTTTCTACTTTTATACACGCCCCTAACTGCTTTTGTGGCAATTTGTTGGTTTACAAAATAATCAACTTTGTACAAATCATAAACTTCTATTAATTTAGCCAACGAATCGTCTTTGCTACCATCGTTTATAATAATTAACTCGAGATTAGCGTAATGAATTGAAAGCAAAGAGCGCACATTTTCTACAATATTTGCACCCTCATTGTAAGCTGGTGCTAACATACTAATACCCGGCGCTTGCTCTGTACTGGCTAAAATACGGTAATCGGTAAATTTGTTTTTATAAATATAAGTTCTTAACTCGCCAATAGAGTACAGGGCGATAAAAATGTAGAACGAAACAAGTATTACTGAGTAAGCTAACAATCCGTAGCTCAATAAATCTCCTAAAATACTTTGCCAGCTCATTTGATGATTTCTCCTTCTACCTGATTTATAATCATTAATACATCGGTTTCCGCTGGAGAAAAACTATTCTTTAATACTTTAATGGTTTCAACATCAATGCAAGCGATTGCTTTTATTAATAGATATTTGAGTCGATTATTTTCAGTATCTAAAAATGATATCAGTTTAGGAATATCCACGTTTGTGCAAATTGTTTGAAATGCTGTAGCTATAGCGAGTTGATTTTTCGGAATTTCTTGAGGAAATAAATTCATTAGCAATTCTTTAGCATCTGCAGCTTCCCATTTTTTCATGCAAGTTATGGCTTCCAATCTAATTTCTTCATCAATATTTTCGAGATGTAAAGCCACATCGTTATATAACTCGAACCGCCTGTAAGTTGCAGCTAATTTGATAGCAAAAATAACAACACTTTTATTTTCGGATTGCAACCACTTATCAATAGCACTAAAATTCTCTGATTCAACCAAAGAAAGCTCGTGAAGCAATCTAATTTGTTGCCATCCTGTTAATTGATAAGATATGATATCTAAAAACCTCAAACCATCAAATCCAAACAGCTTGATAATTGTTAGTTGTGCCTCGTCTCTAACAAGCTCTTTTTTATTGTTTGTATAACGATATATTTGAGGAAGCTGTATCGTTAAACCCATCAACCCAATCTCTTGCATGGCCGAGGCTTTAAGATTCCAATACCTACTTCTTAATTTTGCAACAGCATACTTTTCCAGCCCGAGTTGTAAGTATAGCCTCGTAACTCCATCAGCCGAATGGCCCAAAATATTTTTCTTAGCTACCAATAATTTATCGGTTAACAACCGCCTAAAATAACCGTTGCTCAACATCATTTTCACTCTTGGCGTTAACTTAAACTCATCATTTATTTGATGAGTTTCGGCAAGAATTGCAGTTCTCACTAATAAATCGCACATTTTTTTCCATTTCATAAGCTTAACCCTTCGCGAATGGCGAATGGTAAGCCTTATCATTACGTAAGAAATAAGAAGAAACGAAATAATAAAAAAGGCGAAAGCGAAAAATGCAAGATATTTCATTTTATTTTTGCCTTTGAGAAAATCTTTTTACTCTTAAAGAAAGTTCATTTGGACTAAAAGGCTTAGTTATAAAATCATCGGCTCCAAGCTGAAATGCTTCTAAAACAATTTCTTCTTGCCCCATACCCGATAAAATAATAATTGGAATTTCTGGCGTATAACTTTGTTTAACAGTCCCAACAATCTCTAAACCAGTAACATAAGGCATCATAATATCTGATATAATTAACTGAGGCCTAATCTTTTCTATTTGCTCTAATGCAACTAATCCATTTTCGCAACACACAACCTCATGCCCATCTTTGAGCAAACGAAGCTGTATCGTTTTACGGATAAGCTCATCGTCTTCGGCAATAACAATTTTCATAATAGAGATTTTTACTAAGTTAGAAAATTTGGGATTAAATTAGATAATTAAGTGCACGAAATGTTATATTTACAACTAAATCTATCTCTAAAAATAAAAATCCCACTACATAAAAATGACTGCTGAAAATAACCCAATTCCAAAAAATGAGTTTGAAAGACTTATTAGCCTAGCAAATTTTGACTTAGACTATTCGAGTTTAAATGAAAATTTTAAGGATCTTACAGAACTGGCAGCCAAGGTAACGGGCTCCGAAATTTCTTTAGTAAATTTAGTCGATCAATATACGCAATGGTCAATTTCAGATTTTGGCATTAGCGATCTTAAACAAATGCCAAGAGAAGATTCTACCTGCCAATATACAATTATGGGTGGTGAATATTTTGAGGTGCAAAATTTCTCTTTAGATGAACGTTTAAAAAATAAACCCTACGTATCTTCTCCTTTAAATCTGCGATATTATTTTGGAATTCCTTTAACTACAAAAGAAGGGCATAATATTGGTGCGCTATGTGTTTTGGATAGAATTCCTAAAAAAATGAGCCCTGAGAAAATTGAGCTTTTGAAACTAATTGGCAATGAGGTAATTAATAGGCTGAATATGATGAAAGTTGTGCTGGAATTAAAAACCAGAATTTCTGATTCAAAAGAGAATAACATGAAAATTGCCCACGATATTAGAGGCCCACTTTCGGGAATTATTGGCATTGCAGAAATTATTGGAGAACGTGGCGATCAAAATAAATTAAATGAAATTCTGGATTTAATAACCATGATTCAGAAAAGTAGTAAATCCCTACTTACACTGGCCGATGAAATTTTAACAAACGATTACCAGCAATCGACAGAATTATCGGCTAACGATTTTAATCTTCTTGTACTTCAAGAAAAATTAGACATATTATATCGGCCGCAAGCACGAAATAAGAACATTAATTTTAAAGTCAATATCGGCGACAGTTACGATGAGATTCCTTTTGCGAAAAATAAATTACTACAAATTGCTGGAAATTTAGTTTCGAATGCCATAAAATTTACACCTATTGAAGGAAATGTTACCGTAAACTTATCTCTCGATTTAAAAATAGAAGGTAAAGTATTATGCATAATTGTTTCCGATTCTGGTCCTGGTTTGGATGAAGAATCAATCCACAATATACTTTTTGGAGAAAAATCTTCAACTGGTGGTTCTAATGGCGAACAAGGCTATGGTTTTGGTTTAGTTATGGTGAAACATTTAATTGATAGTATGAATGGTAAATTGGAAATTAAATCAGATCCAACGCATAACACTCAATTTAAAGTGCTTTTGCCTATTGGCTAAAACCTTATTTAAAATTTATATAGCAACAGACTGGATTTAATTTATTTTGTTAAAAAAAACGAAGTTGATACCCATTTTATATAGTTGTAATTATCAAAAAAATAAGGTGCTCAAAACCAAATTTGACATATTCTATTTCACATTAAAAAAACTATCTTTGCGCAAAGATGAAGCACATACGGAATTTTTGCATTATTGCACATATAGACCACGGCAAGAGTACGTTGGCCGATAGGTTATTAGAATATACCAGTACAATTACCAAGCGTGAAGCGCAGGCACAATTGCTGGATAACATGGATTTAGAGCGGGAACGTGGCATAACAATTAAAAGTCATGCTATACAAATGAATTATAAAGTTGGAGATATTGAATATAACTTCAATTTAATTGATACGCCTGGACACGTTGATTTTTCTTATGAAGTTTCGCGCTCTATTGCTGCATGTGAAGGTGCGTTACTTATTGTAGATGCTTCGCAAGGTATTCAAGCGCAAACAATTTCCAACTTATATCTTGCTTTAGAGCATGATTTGGAAATTATTCCAATTTTAAACAAAATGGACTTGCCTGGTGCAATGCCCGAAGAAGTTAAAGATCAAATTATTGATTTAATTGGCTGTAAACGCGAAGATATTATTCCTGCATCTGGCAAAACTGGCTTAGGTATTCCTGATATTATCCAGGCGATTGTTGATCGTGTGCCTGCACCAGTTGGAGATCCAGAGGCTCCCTTGCAAGCTTTAATTTTCGATTCAGTTTTTAATTCTTTCCGCGGCATAATTGCTTATTTTAAAGTGGTAAACGGAGAAATTAAAAAAGGTGATAAGGTAAAATTTATCAATACCGGAAAACAATATTTGGCCGATGAAGTTGGCATTTTGAAATTAGATATGTCGCCACGAACTTCGGTTAAAACGGGCGATGTGGGTTACATTATTTCAGGTATTAAAGAAGCGCGTGAAGTAAAAGTTGGCGATACTATAACAACAGTAGAAAGACCTTCGTTGGAATCGATTCAAGGTTTTGAAGAGGTTAAACCAATGGTTTTTGCAGGTATTTATCCCGTTGATACGGATGAGTATGAGGAATTGCGCGAAGCGATGCACAAGTTGCAGTTGAATGACGCATCAATTGTTTTTGAACCCGAAAGCTCTGCTGCTTTAGGTTTTGGATTTCGTTGCGGATTTTTGGGCATGTTGCACATGGAAATTGTGCAGGAGCGCTTAGAACGCGAATTTGATATGACGGTTATTACAACTGTACCCAACGTTTCTTACATTGCACATACCACCAAAGGTGATGAGTTTATGGTAAATAATCCATCAGATTTACCCGACCCAAGTAAATTGGATTCAGTTGAAGAACCATTTATAAAAGCAAATATCATCACTAAAGCAGAATTTGTTGGACCGATAATGTCTCTATGTATTCAAAAAAGGGGTATTATCGCAAATCAATCTTATCTAACTTCCGATCGTGTGGAGTTGATTTTCGAATTGCCTATGGCCGAAATTGTATTTGATTTTTATGATAAATTAAAAACAATTTCTAAAGGTTACGCATCTTTCGATTATCACCAAATCGGGTATCGTAAATCAGATTTAGTCCGTTTGGATTTGTTGCTGAACGAAGAACCTGTTGATGCATTATCATCATTAATTCATAGAAGTAATGCGTATGATTTCGGAAAGAAAATTTGCGAAAAATTAAGAGAATTAATTCCGCGCCAGCAGTTTGAAATTAAAATACAAGCCTCAATTGGCGCTAAAGTTATTGCCCGCGAAACGCTTAGTGCATTGCGTAAAGATGTAACTGCTAAATGTTATGGTGGCGATATTTCTCGTAAACGTAAGCTATTAGAAAAGCAGAAAAAAGGTAAAAAGCGTATGCGCCAGGTTGGGAACGTAGAAATTCCTCAATCGGCATTTATGGCGGTTTTGAAATTGGATTAAATGGTCATCATTAATAGTCAGAGTTCGCAGTTATGCAATAGGTTATTTGGCTTTTCGAGTTTTATTGCCAATAGTTTAACCTACAAATACAAGCTGGTAAACATTGGGTTTTACAAGTATAAATCGTATTTTGAAGCAACTGACCATAACTATTTTGATGGATATCCAATAACGATTAAGCGCTCTTTTTCTTATAAGTTAGATCACCTTTACAGTAATGTTTTTAAAAATTGGTTTACTTTTACACACCGAAGATTTGGTAAAACGCCAACGCTGAAAAAATTTTACCATACCAATTTTAGTAACGATATTACACAAAAGATATTTGATTTAAACGACTCCAACTTTGTAGCCGACGCACAAAATAAGGTTATTTTAGCCCAAGGTTGGATGTTTAGAGATTTGCAAAACCTACGTAAACACCGTGAAACGATTTGTAAATTTTTTACGCCAGTAAAACCATATCAAACTGAAATTAATCGCATTGCTAACGAGGTAAAAATAAAGGCAGATGTTGTAATTGGAGTTCATATTCGCCGTGGCGATTACAAAGAGTTTGCAAACGGAAAATGGTTTTTTACTGATGAAAATTACGCAAGCTGGATGCACGCCCTAAAAAGTGAATATTCGGCAATTGGAAAAACTTGCGTATTTTTGATTACAAGTAATGATATGGTTGAAATTGATAAATTTGCGGGTTTGGATGTAATAGTTGAACCCCGACATTTTATTATCGATTTATATTTGTTAGCAAAATGCGATGCAATTATTGGCCCACCAAGTACGTTTAGCCAGTGGGCAGCGTTTTATGGCAATAAACCTTTAACAATGTTGTTAAACGTTAACCAAAAAATTGGCATCGCAAAACAAAACCCAAACTTATTACCCGAAGAAAACTTTTCGGAAAAAGAATTATATAAATTTGTGATTTAAAACTTACAAAAGATTAGAATATGCAACTGTTAGACGGAAAATCGACCTCAGAAAAAATTAAACTTCAAATAGCCGAAGAAGCTGCAGAATTTTTGGCCAAAAGCGGAAGAAAGCCTCATTTAGTGGCTATTTTAGTTGGCAACGACGGTGGAAGCGAAACTTATGTTGCAAGTAAAATGAAAAACTGCGAAAAGGTTGGGTTTAAATCTTCGCTTTATAGATATGATAATTCGGTAACTGAAGCAGCATTATTAGCCAAAATTGAAGAAATTAATCAAGACGCCGGTGTTGACGGTTTAATTGTGCAACTGCCTTTACCAAAACATATCGATCCTGAAAAAGTAACGGAAAAAATTGATTACCGAAAAGATGTAGATGGTTTTCACCCTGTAAACCTGGGTAGGATGATGCGTAATCTGCCCTGCTTTATTCCCGCCACACCTTATGGTATTTTGTTGATGTTGCAAGAATATAATATTGATACTACCGGCATGCACTGTGTTGTAGTAGGTAGAAGCAATATTGTGGGTAGCCCGATGAGTATTTTAATGGCCCGCAATACAAATCCTGGCAATTGTACGGTTACACTAACCCATTCTCGTACTAAAGATTTAAAAACTCAAATTTTACAAGCCGATATTATTATTGCGGCTATTGGTAAAAAGAATTTTGTGACTGCCGATATGGTAAAAACTGGTGCAATTATAATTGATGTGGGTATAAACCGAGAAACTTCTACAGAAACAAAATCTGGTTTTAAACTTTTCGGCGATGTAGATTTTGAAAATGTAGCTCCGAAATCTTCGTTTATTACGCCTGTTCCTGGTGGAGTTGGTTTAATGACAATTGTGGGCTTATTGAAAAATACATTGGCATCGGCAAGGAAAGAAATTTATTCTTAAAGCGTAAAGATTAAAGACCAAAGCAGAAAGACTAAAGACTAAAGCCTAAAGCCTAAAATAAAAAATATAGAATGTTTTGCCCTTGTATCGTTGTTCTTTGCTCGTTTATCCTTAATACTCAAAATTAAATTTATTTCTCACTACTCAATTTTGTACGTAAAATATTTTTTTATTACACGTAATTCATGTATCTTTGGTTATAAATTAAAATAGCTATGGACGCAAAACTCACTTTAAGTTTCAACCAAGATATTGTTACTAGGGCGAAAAAATACGCGTCTGATAACAATATTAGCCTATCTCGGTTGATAGAACACTTACTAACGCAAGTTACGGCTACCGAATATAAATCGTTAGAAGATTACCCGATTACCGATTGGGTAAACATGGTTGCTGAAGGCGAAATTGAATATAAAAAATCAGCTAAAACTTCACGTAAATCGTCAAAGGATGAATTTTTCGCATCTAAAAAATAATCGATGATAAGCATATTTTTAGATGCCAATGTGTTGGTTTCTGTATTAAATAAAGAATATCCGCTATTCACGTATTCCTCTCGGATTTTAAGTCTAGCTTCGCACCCAAAATTTGAGGTTTATACCTCTCCTCTTTGTCTGGCTATTGCCTTTTATTTTGCCGAAAAAAAACATAGTTCAGCACTTGCTAAACAAAAGATAGATTTAATTTGCCAGCATATTAAAATTGCAGAAAATTCTTCAAAAGGTGTTGCTGATACCTTATTGAATAAGAAAATACACGATTTTGAAGATGGACTTGAATATTACGCAGCAAAGCAGCAAAATTGTAAATGCATTATTACCGAAGATATTGAAGATTTCTACTTTTCGGATATTGAGGTTTTAAATTGTAAGGAGTTTTTTAAAAAATATTTATTGAATTAATTTACGTTAGCTAATATGTGCGTTAACGATGGAAGCGGCATCCTTTTTGGCTTTTTCTGCCAAAAAGATAAAGCGGACAGCGTGTTAAAACGCCCCCAATATTTTTTTCTGAACTATTTTACCCCCACAACTTACTCCACCAGCTTTCTTCAAATCCAATATACAATCCATCTTCTCGAATTTCGGTTGCATAAATATCTATATAATCGCCCTGACCTTCGGCTCCTCTTCCAGTTTTTAAATCATATTCCCATCTATGCACGGGGCAAATTAGATGTCCGTTTTTGCACCAGCCACCGCTAAAATGTCCACCAGCATGCGGGCAAGTAGATTGAGTGGCTATAATTTTTCCTTCATCATTTATAATACAAATTTGTTTACCCGCAATCTCAGCAGTTTTAATATCGCCAATTGCGGGAATTTGTACGCTGTTTAGCACTTTACTCCATTTCATAATTGCTAAATTAATCAAATAAATATCAGCCGTATTTCATCTTTACATTTATATTTTAAAGTTAGAACAACTACACCATATTTTTTTAGGATATTTGCAACCTCAAAAATGAAACAAGAAATACCAGAAAACGGCACACTGCTTCCTTTAATGGAAGAATTTTATACCATACAGGGCGAAGGATTTAATACAGGCAAAGCTGCCTATTTTATTAGACTTGGCGGTTGCGATGTAGGTTGTCATTGGTGTGATGTAAAGGAAAGCTGGGACGCAGAAATGCATCCACTAACTTCTTCGGATGTAATTGTAGAAAATGCAGATAAATTTCCGGGTAAAGCGGTGGTAATTACAGGTGGCGAACCTTTAATTTATAATTTAGATTATTTAACAAAGAAGCTTAAGGAAAAAGGAATTTTAACTTTTATAGAAACCTCTGGCGCATATCCGCTGTCTGGCGATTGGGATTGGATTTGTTTATCTCCAAAAAAGTTTAAAGCACCACGGCCAGATATTACGCCCTTTGCACATGAATTAAAAGTTATTGTTTTTAATAAAAGTGATTTTAAGTGGGCCGAAGAATATGCCGCAATGGTTTCGCCAACTTGCAAGCTATATCTTCAGCCAGAATGGTCAAAATCAAAAGAGATAACACCCCTAATTATCGAGTATGTAATGGCAAACCCAAAGTGGGAAATTTCTTTACAAACGCATAAATTCCTTAATATTCCATAATTAGTTTAAATTAGTTGTAACCAAATGTAATTGTTATGAAATATTGGATGCTCTTATTTTTTAACTTGATTTGTGTTTATAGCTTTGCTCAAAACTCTTCGAGCAAAAAAGCACAAAGTCAATACGAAAAAGCCTTTCCGTATGTTCAACAGCAAGATTATGCAAATGCTTTACCACTTTTAATTGATGCTGTACAATTAGATCCTGATTTTCAACTTGCCTTAATATCTTTAGGGCACATCTATCGGGCTCAAAAAGACTATCAAAAAGCTAAAGAATACTATTTTAAAACCATCTCAATCAGTAAAAATGTACATTCAGATATTTATTATTATCTGGCTGAAATGGAATTTGCCACGACTGATTTTTTAAAAGCAAAGCAAGATTTCGAACAATTTTTGATTTTAGATTCTTCTGTAGAGAAAACAAAGCAAACAAAAAAATATATTTTAGACTGCGATTTTGCTGCTGAATCGATAAAGAAACCCGTTAAATATACGCCTAAAAATTTGGGTGAGCATATCAACACATCCGATTCTGAATATTTTCCTGCTTTAACTGCCGATGGAGAAACGTTAATCTTTACGCGACAAATAAATAGCAACGAAGATTTTTGGACTTCGAAATTTAAAAACAATGAATGGACTTTAGCCACACCTTTATTGGGTAAAATAAATACGGTTAGGTATAACGAAGGTGCGCAAACTATTTCTCCTGATGGAAAATACTTATTCTTTACGGGTTGCAATCGTCCGGATGGATTAGGCCGTTGTGATATTTATGTTTCGCGTAAAGAGGGCGAAGAATGGGGAGATCCTTACAATGTTGGTGCGCCAGTGAATACCGAATATTGGGATTCGCAACCAGCGATAAGTCCGGATGGAAAAACACTTTTCTTCGTGAGCAACAGGCCAGGCGGATTTGGCGGTTACGACATTTGGAAAAGTACCATTTCTGATGATGCAAAATGGGGGGAAGCAGTAAACTTAGGTCCAAATATTAATACTGCTTACGATGAAAATACACCTTTTCTCCATGCAGATGGTAAAACATTATATTTTTCATCAGCAGGATGGCCTGGGTTTGGTAACAAAGATATTTATTTCAGCAGATTAGATGATCGTGGAAATTGGCAAAAACCAGTAAATATTGGTTTTCCGATTAATTCTTTCGAAAATGAGAGTGGCCTTGCGGTAAGTGCAGATGGTAATTTGGGTTTATTCTCTTCTAACTTAGCAGGAGGTTTTGGTGGTCAGGATATTTATTGTTTTGGCATTCCCGATGAGGCAAAGCCAGCAAAAATTACTTACGTTAAAGGGATTGTAAAGGATAAAGACTCTAAAAAAACAATCGAAAGTAATGTTCAGGTGATTGATTTAAACACAAATAAAACCGTTTTTGATGATTATACGGATGAAAAAACCGGTGAGTTTTTAGCCGTTTTGCCTTTGGGTGGTAATTATTTATTTAATATTAGTGCGGTAGGTTATTTATTTTTCTCGGATAATTATGATGTTAAAATGAGCGACATTAATAAGCCGTACATCATCGAAGTGGACATTGAGAAAATTAAAGCGGGTGGAAATGTTACTTTAAAAAACATTTTTTTTGATACCAACAAGTTTAATTTACTGCCTGCATCAATAAAAGAATTAGATATTTTAGTGAACTTTTTAAATGAGAATGAAAAAGTTAATATCGAGATTCAAGGTTTTACAGATAACGTTGGGGATGATAAACTGAATGAAAAATTATCGTTCAATAGAGCCAATGCAGTTTATAATTATTTAATTAAAAACGATGTTGACGCAAAAAGACTTACCTTTAAAGGCTTTGGTGCAAGCAAGCCGGTTGCTGATAATTTAACTGAATTAGGAAGAAAAATTAACCGCAGAACATCATTTATCATAACAAAAATTTAAAAATAATATGACTCAAAACTATTTAAACCACAAACGCTTTCATAAAACATTTCATTTTATAACTATGCCAATAATTTTAATTGGTATCATTACTTCGATTGTTACTTTTTTCCAAAACCCTAGCATGATAACTGGTTTATTAGCTGTTGCTTTTATTTTAATTTTATTTGCAACCTATTTTGCACGGACGTATGCTTTAAAAGCACAAGACAGAGCAGCAAGAGCCGAAGAAAAATTAAGATATTTTATTATGGCAGGTAAATCGTTTCCGAATGAAATGACGATGAGCCAAATTTTAGCTTTACGTTTCGCAAGCGATGAAGAGTATTTGTTGTTGGTGCAACGCGCAATTACAGAAAAACTTTCGGCTGATGATATTAAAAAATCGGTTAAAAATTGGCGTGCAGATAATCATAGGATTTAATTACCTGCATTATATCGTTTTTTATTATAGTTTACTTTGAGATTCCTGTACCATTGTGGGTAAAATTTTGGTATTGTATTTTAAAACTTCTTACCTTTCATTACCCGAATTTCTGAACCTTCGGCTAAAAATACTGAATCTGGTTTCCTGTTGTTTAAAAATTCGAAATCCTTTCCATAGTTTTCGCCAAAATCAAGATCAATTGTATATTCTTTAACCGGGTAAACTTCCCAACGTGGGTGTTCAACCCCATATTCTGATGTTTTATTAGGTCCAATTTTGGTATAACCCCAGTAGTGCTCGGTAATAAACTCTTCTTCACTTCCTAGCGCCATTGGTTCAATTTGTGGGGAAGATGTAATTGCAAATTTATTCCACCTTGAATTTTTCCACAAATATTCAACGATCAACTCTTCAGCATTCTTATTCCAAACATGTTTCATGGGTAAGGTTTGGTACTTTTCTTTGTAAATTGTATTGGCTACAAAAGTGATGGCAGGCAAGGGCACAATTTCACTTATAAAAACAGCACCTCTTTTCCAAATACCTTCTTCTTTATATTTAACATAAAAACGAAGATTTACTTCTTCAAAATTGGTGTGGAAGGGAATGCTAATGCCCATAAGTTTTACATCAAGAAACATAAAACCAACTAAGCTAACGTAGTATTTTCCCTGCCAATCATCTAATTCTGTATGAGGAGGCAAATACTTTAAAAGAATTTCTTTTTCCACAGCATATTGCGCAAGTGCGAGTTTTCGCCATTCTGCAGTCAGAAATACGTTCTTTTTATCGCTCATTTATAAAATTGCTTGTCTAATTCTGATCAATTTCTCCAACGTTTCTTCGAGCAAATCTAAATGTAGCATGTTGGCGCCATCTGATTTTGCATTTTTTGGATCGGGATGCGTTTCGATAAATAAACCATCGGCACCAACGGCAATTGCCGCTTTCGCGATGGTTAAAATTAATGCTGGTTTTCCTCCGGTTACGCCACTACTTTGGTTTGGTTGTTGAAGCGAGTGTGTGCAATCCATCACCACTGGCACACCAAAACTTTGCATTTCAGGCAAACCCCTATAATCAACTATTAAATCTTGGTAACCAAAAGTGTTGCCTCTGTCGGTTAAAATTACTTTATCATTTCCGGCTTCCTTAATTTTTTCGACAGCAAATTTCATTGATCCGGCAGAAAGAAACTGACCCTTTTTTACATTAACCACTTTTCCCGTTTCTGCTGCCGCAATTAACAAATCCGTCTGTCTGCATAAAAAAGCTGGAATTTGTAACACATCAACATAAGCTGCAGCCATTGCGGCTTCCTTACTTTCATGTATATCAGTTACAGTTGGCACACCAAATTCACGGCCAACTTTTTCTAAAATTTTTAAAGCTTTTTCATCACCAATACCAGTAAAAGAGCTTCCTTTACTCCTATTCGCCTTGCGATATGAACCTTTAAAAATATATGGAATTTTCAATTTAGTAGTTATGCCAACAATTTTTTCTGCAATTCTAAAAGCCATTTCTTCACTTTCGATGGCACAAGGACCAGCCATTAAAAAGAAATTTCCCGAATCGGTATTTTTAAAGTTTTCTAATTTGAACATAATTTGATTCTTGTAAATTTTATATGGTCTATTCCCTACTAATAACAATAGAGTTTTATCTTTTTTTTCAACAGCAAACAGCTTTCAGTAACCTACTTTCTTTTGTTGGGCAGCGGATATCATCACCAAATAATTTCTTTTGAGATACTTGGTTTTGTTTCTTTTAGTCCTATCTTATTTTTTAGAAACGAAATCATCTTCATAAAGCCAAACATCATAGTGTTTATTTTAATTTCTATTTTTTTTTCATCATTAGTTAAGATAAGGACATCATAACAAATCCTAAACAGCGAAAAATATCCAAGCCTGTTGTTTAACGAAAGAGAATAGAAACTTCTTCCATAACTCAAGCATTTATAATTATTGAGGTTCACTTCCATTTTTTTTCGCCACGGCATAAAATAAATTATGCTCATTTCGTTATTTTTGATTAGTACATTACAACCGAAACGTGCAAACATTACATAAAAAATAGCTATTCCCAATAAAAAATTAAATAAAAGAGCAGTAATGTTGATCTCCCTGTATAAGTAAATTGTTAACAAGAAAAAAAGTGGAGTTACAAAGAAAAAAATATTGCTTACTGGCACAATAGACTTAAATTTTAAAGGTTGTATGGTCGAGTTTTTTGGCATAATCTAGATATTTGGTCGATGGTGGATTCTTGAATTGCATCTTTAGTAATTAAACTGGGAGAGCCACTACTTAAAATGTCGTAGTATATCATAACTGTGCCAACTTTATCCATAATTTTTCCAGCGACTTCCAGTATCCTCCCTGATTTTGCAAAAATATTTCCGAATGTTTTCCCTTGTTTTAAAATGCTTGGATTTCTCCATAACTTATCTGGACGATTATTTAGTCTATTTAAATATAGCGCCCATTCGTTTTTTAGTTGTCAGTTATAAGTGATGAGATATGAGTTTTGGTAAAGTCGTATAAAAACTCAAATCTTAACCTCAACCTTGGTCTCAGCCTTAACCTCAACCTCAGCCTCAGCCTTACCCTATTCTAATTCCCCAATTCACTCATAAACTTAATTCTCATCAATTGGATTTCTTCACGAGTGTAATCGGTATCGCCGAGTTCGTTCAAAGCCTGATCGATGGAATCACTTTCGGCTGCTCTAAAATAATCGAAAACCTCGTCTTGTCGGTCATCATCAATAACTTCATCAATAAAATAATTGAGATTAAGTTTTGTGCCGGAGTTTACGATAGATTCGACTTCCTTTAAAATTTCCTCATAAGTAATTCCCTTAGCATTAGCAATATCCTCTAAACCGATTTGTCTATCAATATTTTGGATGATTGAAACTTTCATTTGCGATTTATTGGCTTGAGTCTTAATAATCAAGTCAATTGGACGCTCAATATCATTATCTTCAACATACTTTTTAATCAGCTCGATAAATGGAGGACCAAATTTCATTGCCTTACCAGAACCAACACCAGATATTTGTTTTAGTTCTTCACTAGATACTGGATAATGTGTACACATTTCCTCTAATGATGGATCTTGAAAAACAACAAACGGTGGTACGTTTTTTTGTTTCGATATTTTTTTACGTAAATCTTTAAGGAGAAGCAACAATTGATTATCCAAAGCACCCGAACCATGTTTTACTTCATCCTCATCATCATCTGCTGCAGATTCTATAAGTTCATTTAAAATGAATTTTAATCCGTAGGGATTTTCTATAAAATCTTTACCCTGTTTGGTTAATTTTAGCAGTCCGTAATTATCAATATCTTTAAACAGAAAATTGTTAAGCACCGCCTGGCGGATGATCGATTTCCACATCAACTCTCCATCTGCTTTTCCTAAACCAAATTCGGGCAACTTGCTGTGTTCATAAGCAATGGTTTGTGCAGTTTCAAAGCCCAAAAAAACATTTAATAAATGGAGATCATCAAATTTCTCGCCCGTATTTTGTATAAATTTTAAAACAGTTGATAAGTGCTGTTCAGCGTCAAACTGTTTTTTTGGCTTTTTGCAGTTATCGCACATGCAATTGCAACCAGTTTCGTTAAAGTTTTCGCCAAAATAATGAAGAATTTGTTTTCGCCTGCACACGCCCGATTCGGCATAATCAATTACTTCTTTCAAAATCTGTGTACCTATTTCTCTTTCCGCAACAGGTTTATCTTTCATAAACTTTGCGAGTTTATCTACATCTTTCTGTGCATAAAAAGTAATACAAACCCCTTCTCCGCCATCGCGACCTGCCCTACCCGTTTCTTGGTAATAGCCTTCCATACTTTTCGGCACATCGTGATGAATTACAAAACGAACATCGGGTTTATCAATCCCCATACCGAAGGCAATTGTAGCCACAATAACCTCAGCATCTTCCATCAAAAACCGATCTTGTGTTTCTGCCCTTACTTTTGGATCTAAACCCGCATGATAAGGTAAAGCACTAATCCCATTCAGGTTTAAGGCTTCAGCAACTTCTTCAACTTTTTTACGGCTTAAGCAATAAATAATGCCCGATTTACCTGTATTGGCCTTAATGTATTTAATAATCTCTTTGGTAATGTCTCTTTTAGGGCGGATTTCGTAGAAAAGGTTTGGCCTGTTAAACGACGACTTAAATAAAGTTGCCTCCAGCATGCCTAAATTTTTAACAATATCTTGCTGTACCTTCGGGGTTGCCGTTGCAGTTAAAGCGATAATTGGGATATGATCGCCCAACCCTCCAATTACTTGCCTAATTTTCCTGTACTCAGGTCTAAAATCATGGCCCCATTCCGAAATACAGTGCGCCTCATCAACAGCTACGAAAGAAATTTTTATCAATTTTAAGAAATCGATATTATCTTGTTTGGCTAAAGATTCTGGAGCAACGTACAATAGCTTGGTTTGTCCGCTCAATAAATCAGATTTTACCTGAATAATTTCTGATTTATTTAAGGATGAATTTAGAAAATGTGCAATGCTATCGTTGCCACCAAAAGCCCGTAATTGGTCCACTTGGTTTTTCATTAACGCAATTAGCGGAGAAATTACAATTGCTGTACCTTCGCTCATTAATGCAGGCAACTGGTAGCAAATAGATTTGCCTCCACCCGTTGGCATAATTACAAAAGTATTATTGCCTTCTAAAATATTTGTGATGATTGATTCTTGATCACCTTTGAAATTATCGAACCCGAAAAAATTTTGCAGGTTATCAAATAACGACTTTTTAACGTCCATTTTGTGTAATAAAATAACCTATGCTATTTTTGTATCCAAAATAACATAATTTTGCAACATAATCAAATATTAACTTACATTTTTTTTCTCTTTGAAAAGTAAAATATCAATTATCGAATCTGCCATTAGCACTTTACAGCTTGAGGCTGCTGCAATTTTAAATGTTGCAAAGAACATTAATGCCGATTTTGAAAAGGTAGTGAACGCTATTTTAAAAATCGACGGGCGCGTTATAGTTACCGGAATCGGCAAAAGTGCCATTATTGCACAAAAAATTGTGGCTTCATTAAACTCTACAGGTACGCCTGCAATTTTTATGCACGCCGCCGATGCAATACACGGCGACTTAGGCATGATTCAGAAAAATGACGTCGTTATTTGCTTATCCAAAAGTGGAAATACGCCAGAAATAAAGGTTTTAATCCCGCTTTTAAAATTATCTGGTAACTTATTGGTTGGCATGGTTGGCGAATTAAATTCGTTTTTAGCGCAACACGCCGATTTAATTTTAAATACCGCAGTAGAAAGAGAAGCTTGCCCGCACAACCTTGCCCCTACAACAAGTACTACTGCGCAATTGGCCATGGGCGATGCATTAGTGGTTTGCCTTTTGGAGTGCAGAGATTTTAATGAAAAAGACTTTGCAAAATATCATCCTGGCGGATCGTTGGGAAAGAAGTTGTATCTAAAAGCTGGCGATATTGCTCGATCTAACGAAAAACCGTGCATTAAACCATCGGCAAGCGTAAAAGACGTATTAATAGAAATTAGTAAAAACCGTTTGGGGGCAGTAGTTGTTACAAATGATAATGACAAAGTTTTAGGGATTATAACTGATGGAGACATTAGGCGTATGTTGGAAAACTTTTCGAATATTGAAAATTTAATAGCTGAAGATATTATGGGGACTAACCCTAAAAATATACAGCACAGCGAATTAGCTGTACATGCCTTAGAAATGTTAAAAGAAAATAACATTACACAACTCTTAGTTTTAGAAAAAGATACTTACTTTGGCATAATTCACTTACACGATCTTTTGAAAGAGGGTATCGTTTAGATCTTAAAAATGAATAAAAACTATTACGCATTAATTATGGCCGGTGGTGTTGGAAGCCGATTTTGGCCTGCTAGCCGCACTGATTATCCAAAGCAATTTATCGATTTTTTTGGCGTTGGAAAAACATTAATTCAAAGCACTTACGATAGATTTTTAAAGGTTTGCCCGCCAGAAAATATATTTATCGTTACCAATGAAATTTATACAGACCTTATAAAACAACAATTACCAGATTTGTGTGAAAATCAAATTCTTGGCGAACCTTTACTAAGAAATACGGCACCATGTATTGCTTACGGTTGTTTAAAAATTTCTGAACTTAACCCAGATGCTCAAATTGTGGTGGCGCCATCAGATCATACCATATCTAATTCTGAAGGTTTTTTAAGCGCTATCAATCAAGCACTTAAGGCATCAACAGAAAATAATACGCTAATTACTTTAGGGATAAAACCGAGCAGAGCCGATACAGGTTACGGCTATATTCAATACACCGATCATAACTTAAAATCGGATAAAGATTTGCATAAGGTAAAAACGTTTACCGAAAAACCAAACCTAGAATTGGCAAAATCATTTATTCAAAGTGGCGATTTTTTATGGAACTCGGGAATTTTTATTTGGTCGGCAAAATCTATTCTTTCTTCATTTGAGAAACACCTGCCAGATATGCACGAAATTTTCATTGCTGGAAAAAATGCAATGAACTCTGATCGCGAAAAGTCATTTATCAACAACGCGTATTTACAGTGCACCAATATTTCGATAGATTTTGGAATTATGGAAAAGGCAGATAACGTATATGTGTTGCCTGCAGATTTTGGTTGGTCTGATTTAGGAACGTGGGCTTCTATTTACGATATGGCAGATAAAGATTACGTCGGAAATGTTGTTATCCCATCTGAACATGTTATCATGTACGATTCATCTAATTGCATGGTAAACGTACCAAAAGATAAATTGGTTATTTTACGCGGACTACATGATTTTGTGGTGGTTGAAAATGATAATATTTTGATGATTTGCCCTAGAGATGAAGAACAGAAAGTAAAAGAAGTTGTTGCGGATGTAAAATCCAGATTTGGCACCAAATTTATATAATTTTCTAACCTTGTAAAGTGGGCACAAAATACAGTTTTCAGAAGACAGATATAAAAAATAAAAAGAGGCTATCTCAAAATTCATTTTGATGATTTGTTAGAAGAATAATATTTTGCAAAGTCGTCATTCCCGTGAAGACGGGAATCTTAAAGCGATAGAAAGGCTATGAATTATTGCCTAAAAAGCATTAGGATGCCCAGTCAAGCTGAGCATGACGAAACCGCCAAATTTAATTCTTTTATATTTTCTGAATTTTTAATTTTGAGACAGCTTCTTTTTTGTAAAAATGTTTCACTTTTTTGAAAATACTTCGTTTTCAAAAATTTAGCTTCTATCGCTGAAGAACGAATGCGATAACAAAAACATAGAAATAGGAATTCTAATACAAACGTTCGCTGAGAAAATTTACAACAGGAGAATTATGCATTTCTTTGTCTTACTGCTTCGTATAAAATTACGCCAGCAGAAACTGATACATTTAACGATTCAATTTTGCCAGACATTGGTATTTTTGCTAAATGATCGGCAACGCGCAAAAGATCGTTGGAAATTCCTTCATCTTCCGAACCCATAATAATTGCGGTGGGCAACATATAATCTGGCGCATAAATTAAATCGTTCGTCTTTTCGGTACATGCAACTAATTGTAAGCCACTTTCTTGTAAAAACAAACATATTTTATGCAAATTAGAATGCCTGCAAATTGGAATGTTAAATAATGCGCCAGCAGAAGTTTTAATCGCATCGGCATTAATTTGAGCAGCATTTTTTAACGGAACAACAATTGCATGAACACCCGAACAAGATGCTGTTCTGGCAATGGCGCCCATATTTCTTACATCGGTTATGCTATCTAAAACTAAAATTAAAGGTGTTTCACCACTTTCAAAAATAGCCGGCACTAGGTCTTCGATATTTTGATAGGTAATTGGAGAAATAACTGCAATAACCCCTTGGTGGTTTTTCTGCGACATTCTGTTCAGTTTTTCTACCGGAACAGTGTTTAATGGAATTAACGAGCCGGATAACAGTGCCTTCAATTCTAAAAATAAATCGCCACCTAAACCACGTTGTACATAAATGGTTTCAATATCTCTCCCCGCTTTAATGGCTTCTATAACAGCTCTAATACCAAATACAAACTCATTATTTTCTTTTGCTCTTTGTGGTCTTCTAAAATTATCCATTTTTTATAATTGTTTTGCAAAAGTATTGATTTAAAAGTTTTGCCCCTAATCAATAATTACCTTATTAACATTTAATTGTTGGAAAATAGTGATACGCTAAAATTTTGATAAAATTTCATTTCGTTAAACTTCAATTTGTTAGCAAAGAGCTAATAACTTGTTCCATTAATCGGCAAAAGTTTTACCTACTTTTGTAGTATGAGTATGGATAATGATCAAGGTGGAAAACCGAATATAACAGCACGAAAAGCAAGACTGAGTAATACTGTAAGTTCAATGGGGAAATTACCTCCACAAGCTTTAGATCTTGAAGAAGCTGTTTTAGGCGCGCTAATGCTCGAAAAAGATGCCCTATCAACGGTAATCGATATTTTAAAACCCGAAGTTTTTTACCACGAATCTCATCAAAAAATTTTTGCTGCCATTCATAATCTTTTCGAAAAATCGAAACCAGTCGATATTTTAACCGTTACATCTGAATTGCGCCAAATGGGCACTTTAGAAATTGTTGGTGGTGCTTATTACATTACCAACCTAACTAACCGGGTAGCATCGGCCGCTAATATTGAATACCACGCCCGAATTATTTCTCAAAAATATATTCAGAGAGAGTTAATACGGATTTCTACAGATATTATTACCAGTGCTTACGAAGATACCACTGATATTTTCGACCTTTTAGATCATGCAGAAAAAGGTTTATTCGATATTGCCCAAAATAATTTGCGTAGAGATACCCAAAAAATGGACGATATTATTAAGCAATCTTTAGCTACGCTTGAAGAACTTCGTACCAAAACAGATGGTTTAACGGGTGTTCCAACAGGCTTTACAGGTTTAGACAGAATTACTGGTGGTTGGCAAAAACAAGATTTGGTGATTATTGCAGCCCGTCCGGCGATGGGAAAAACGGCTTTTGTACTAACTTGCGCTCGTAATGCGGCTGTAGATTTTCAAAAACCTACCGTAGTTTTCTCATTAGAGATGTCATCCGTGCAATTGGTAAATCGTTTAATATCCGGCGAAGCCGAAATAGAACAAGAAAAAATTAGAAAAGGAAATTTACAGGAGTGGGAATGGCAACAATTGCACAGCAAAATTGGCAGATTAACAGAAGCTCCGCTCCTAATTGACGATACACCGGCACTAAATATTTTTGAATTTAGAGCAAAATGCCGAAGATTAAAATCTCAATACGATATCCAATTGGTGATTGTAGATTACCTTCAACTCATGCACGGTAAAGGCGAAGGCGGTAAAGGTGGCGGTAACCGTGAACAAGAGATTGGTAGTATTTCGAGAGCATTAAAATCAGTTGCTAAAGAACTCGATGTACCCGTTTTAGCACTTTCCCAATTAAGTCGTGCGGTAGAAAGCAGACCAGGTTTGCAAGGTAAACGCCCAATGCTGTCCGATTTACGTGAATCGGGATCTATTGAGCAAGATGCAGATATGGTGTTATTCTTATACCGACCTGAATATTACGGAATTACGGAAGATGAGCAAGGTAGATCGCAGGCAGGTGTTGGTGAAGTAATTATTGCAAAGCACCGTAACGGCGAAACCGGAATTGTGCCACTTAGGTTTATTGGAAAGTTTGTTAAATTTACTGATCTTGAAGAGGATTTTAGCGCTCCAACTTCTTTTTCAATGGATAGTCCTTCATCCGGAATGTATCCTTCTCAAGATTTTGAAAAACAAAGTAATGTGATTATTCGCCCTTCGAAAATGGATGATTATAATGATGACGAACCGCCTTTTTAAAAAATGAAATAAAAATATTTGCTCAAGGATTGTGATGATGTTAATGCAATTTTAATACATCAATTAAGATTATTATTAACTTGATATAAATACCACAAAGTACTATTTTTGAATATTTTATGGATGTTTATTAAACAAATTAATTAGAACAAATAACCAATCAATATCCCGATTAGCACAATAATTGGTGGACTAATTTTTGTAAAATTTAGTGTTAAAAACGTGGCAATCATAATTAAAATGAAAAGCCAATTTATACCTATCGGGATGAGTAAAAGGATAAACGCTGCAATTATAAAACCAACGCTTACCGCATTAATGCCAGCTAAACTATAGCGAATTCGAGAGATTTTTTTCAAGTCATCCCAGAATGGAACAATAAATAATACCAAAATTAAGCCGGGTAAATTGATACCAACTACGCCAATTACTCCACCTAATATTTGCCCCCAAACACCATAGCCAAAATTCTTCATACTTAAAGCACCCAAATAACTGCTAAAAGAGAAAGTCGGGCCAGGTAATGCCTGTTGCAGTGCAAAGCCTGATAAGAAACCCGGCGCCGCCAAATAATGCTTCATTTGTACAAACTCGGTAAACATTAATGGCACGAGCACTTGTCCGCCACCAAAAACTAGAATTCCATTTCGATAAAAATTTTCCAACAAGCGGATTGGCAAACTAAAAGGAGATGTTCTGTTGATGATTGCCCCCACCAATGCGAACAACAGTAAGGCGCCCAAAAAATAAATTAATTTGCGTGGATTGATGTTTGAGAACAGTTTTACGCGCAAATCTGATTCTTCTGTTGGTGTAGCCAAGGCCGAAGAAATCATCCCTCCTATTAAAATAGCCAAAGGAAACACATAGGCGTTTTTTAAAACTAAAGTGGCAATAATGGAACCTACTGCTAAAAATATTGAAATTTGATTGGTAAGTACTTTTTTACCTAATTTAAATGCACCATAACCAACAATGCCCAAAGCAATAGGTTGTATATAATGAAGAATATCGATAAATTTCTGTTTCTGATCCAACATGGCATAACTTATGGCAGCAAAAGTCATTACCGAAGCTGTGGGAATAATCCAGATTAGGAACGTTATGATTGCAAGTTTTAGTTTTCCAACTTTCCAAGCAATACCCACTAAAGTTTGCGTAGATGCAGGGCCAGGCAATACCTGTGCTAAAGCATTAAGCTCCAACAGTTCTTCTTCAGAAATAAATTTAGTATTGTGCACAAAATACTTTAAAAGCAAAGCCAAATGCGCTTGTGCACCACCAAAAGAAGTAAAGGTAAACAATACAACTTTTTTAATAAATAGCCATTGTTTTTTTGCTGAGATAGGTTTTGTTTGCATTTATAATCTAAAAATAAGAGACATCAAAGGGATTTTGGTTTAATCATCTTCATAATCTAGGCCAGAAGCCGAATTAAAGGCACCTTGTAATTCTGAGAAAGCATGCATATCTCTTTTGTTTCTAGCCACTTCCATTCCTTTTGTAAACACTTCAATAGCCTTCTCTTTTTGACTGTCTTTTTCATATAATTTACCCAAATGATAGTATGTTCCCACATAATCGGGATGTTTCTCGGTTAATTCTAGGTAAAAAGAATATGCTTTTTCTTTATCATTTATAGCGTTATACTCTGTGGCTAAGGCATATAGTATAAATGGATCGTTTGGGGTATCTACTAAAAACGATAATAACTTGCTTAATCGGGTTGATGACATTTTATTTACTTGCTTTTTTAATTAAATTTGCACGAAGACCTTATATATTAAACCTAATAAATTATGAAAATATTAGTTTGTATCAGTAACGTGCCAGACACAACTACAAAAATAACTTTTACCAACGATAATACCGAATTCAATACAGCGGGTGTGCAATATATTGTTAATCCTTATGATGAAATTGCATTATCTAAAGCCATCGAACTTACCGAAGGTGGCAAAGGAACGGTTTCTGTTATTAATGTTGGCGAAGCAAGCAACGATCCAACCATTAGAAAAGCATTAGCGATTGGTGCAGATGATGCGGTTAGGGTAAATGCTTCTCCACGAGATGCTTATTTTGTGGCTAAACAAATTGCGGAGTATGCTAAAGATAAAGATTATGACCTCATTTTAACTGGTAGAGAATCTATCGATTATAATGGTAACCAAGTGGCTGCCATGATTGGCGAATTTTTAGATATTCCATCTATATCAATTATTAAAAAACTAGCTATTGATGGTGATACCGCAACATTAGAACGAGAAATTGAGGGTGGAAAGGAAATTGTAACCGTTAAAGGAAAATTTATTGCAAGTTGTGCTGAAGGCGTAGCCGAAGCGAAAATTCCGAATATGCGTGGCATTATGAGCGCAAGAAGCAAGCCTTTAACCGTTGTTGATGCGGTGGCTGTAGAAGAAGTGGCAAAAATAGTGAAGTATGAAACACCGGCACCACGCGGAACGGTAAAGCTTATTCCTGCAGATCAAGCAACTGAATTAATTAATTTATTGCACACCGAAGCGAAGGTTATATAAGCCAATAAATCCCCTAAAGGGGACTTTTATAAATGTTAAATTTTACTAAAATCCTATAAGGAATAAAGATATGTCAGTATTAGTATATGTAGAACAAGCAGAAGGTAAATTTAAGAAATCGGTTTTCGAAGCTGTTTCTTATGCCAAAGCAATTGCCGATCAACAATCAACCACTTTAACTGCAATTTCAATTGGTAACGTTGCCGAAAGTGAATTGAAAGAATTGGGCAAATACGGTGCATCAAAAGTATTAAACGTAAATGCTGAGCAGTTGGTCAGTTTTGTTAACCAAGCTTACGCAAGCGTTATCGCAGATGCGGCAGAAAAAGAAGGAGCTGATATTATCGTGTTATCCAACTCTTTCTCTGGCAAGGGATTAGCACCACGAATTGCAGTAAAACTTAAGGCAGGATTGATAGATGGTGCGGTAGAATTACCATCTACCGATGGGAAATTCGCTGTTAAGAAAACAGCTTTCTCCGGAAAAGCCTTTGCCATAACCGAACTAACATCAACCAATAAAGTAATTGCCTTAAACCCAAATGCTTTTGGAGTTAAAGAAAACGCTGTTGATGCAACAATAGAAAACTTTAGTGCAGCTATAAAACAATCAGACTTAGCAACAGTTATTAAGGAAATTGTTCGTGCAACGGATAAAGTTTCTTTGCCCGATGCAGAGCTTGTTGTTTCAGCAGGTAGAGGTTTAAAAGGACCCGAAAATTGGGGAATGATCGAGGAATTAGCTAATTTGCTTGGCGCTGCTACCGCTTGTTCTAAACCAGTAAGTGATGCGGATTGGAGACCACATTCTGAACACGTTGGCCAAACAGGCATATCAATTAGTCCTAATTTATATATTGCAATCGGTATTTCGGGCGCCATACAGCATTTAGCTGGTGTAAGTTCATCGAAAGTTATTGTTGTGATTAACAAAGATCCTGAAGCACCATTTTTTAAAGTGGCTGATTACGGAATTGTTGGCGATGCATTTGAAATTGTACCAAAATTAATTGAAGCTTTAAAAGCACATAAAGCATAAAATAATTTGTTAAATTATGCCTGTTGCTTTCTTTTGCGATGGGCTAGTTTAACAGTTCTAAATATATGAAGAAAGTTAAATTAGATATAGTAGGTTTATCTTACAGTCAAACCCAATCTGGCGCCTATGCACTTGTTTTAGGCGAAGTTAATGGCCGAAGAAGGTTGCCTATTATAATTGGTGCTTTTGAAGCGCAAGCCATTGCTATAGAAATTGAAAAAATGACACCAAGTAGGCCACTAACTCACGATTTGTTTAAATCGATGGCCGAAACCTTTCACATTACTATTAATGAAATTATCATTTACAATTTAGTTGATGGTGTATTTTACGCAAAGCTGATTTGCAGTGATGGAAACGCCGTACACGAAATTGATGCGCGTACTTCGGATGCCATTGCACTCGCTGTACGTTTCAAATCGTTAATTTATACTTACGAGTTCATTTTATCTACTGCTGGTATTGTGATTGAAGGAAATGATCTATTATTTTTAGAAAATCTAGATAGTATTGCCAAAGAGCCAGATGCAGATAGCTTACCAACAGCATCTAAAAGTCAGGGATTTGTGGATTTAAGTACAGAAGATTTACAACAAAAACTGCAAGAGGCAATTGCAGAAGAAGCTTATGAAAAAGCAGCTAGATTAAGGGATGAATTAAACCGTAGAAATAAAGCTTAAAATCAGTAGGTTATCTTTTAAATTTTGATTAAAAAGTAATTTTTCGTTCATATTAAAATAATTGAAAGACGTGGTTTGATAATCACTTTTTAGATCTAATTCGCAACATAATATCTTGTAAAATCGTCATGCCCGCTTGCCTGCTGCAAGCGGGAATCTTACTACTATTGCATAGCCAAAATAGCTACCTACTAAAGCATTAGCATGCCCTTCCGATAGCTATCGAAACGAGCTGACCATGACGATAACGCCAAATTTAATTCCCTTATATTTTATCGACTTGTTATTTTGAGACCAGCCTCTTTTTGATCTTAAATCTTTTAGCTGTAAATGTTACATAACAAATTGAACTATTTTAATGCAAATTCTATATTTTACTTCGAAATAGTTCTATATTCAACCTTTGCTTTAATAAACTAAATATAATATTATATGAACGTTAAGTTTCGCTTAACTGTAATGAGCTTTATGCAATTTTTTGTGTGGGGCGCTTGGCTAATTACTATTGCCAATTATTGGTTCGGTACCAAACAATGGGATGGAACTCAATTCGGTGCAATTTTCGCAACCATGGGTTTCGCATCATTATTTATGCCAACCATAACCGGAATTATTGCCGATAAATGGGTTAACGCTGAAATATTGTATGGTATATTACATATTTTATATGCCGGTGTTTTATTTTACCTTCCACAAGTTTCTAGTCCGAGCGAATTTTTTTGGATTATTTTGTTGGCGATGTGTTTTTACATGCCCACAATATCCTTAAGCAATTCTATATCTTACACCACATTAAAATCTGGCAATTTAGATGTAGTTAAAGACTTTCCTCCTATTCGTGTTTGGGGTACAGTTGGTTTTATAGCCGCCATGTGGATTACCAACCTAACGGGAAATAAAGCCAGCGCAAATCAATTTTATATTGCAGGTATAGCGGCCTTGTTATTAGGGATTTATTCTTTTACGCTACCGAAATGTAAACCAACGAAGTTAATTTCAGAAAAGGCATCCATGATGGAAACTTTAGGTTTGGAAGCCTTTAAGCTTTTTGCCAATTACAAAATGGCTTTATTTTTTGTTTTTTCGATGTTTTTAGGCGGTGCTTTGCAATTAACAAATGCTTACGGAGATGTATTTTTAGATGAATTTAAAAATTTTCCGAAATATGCTGATTCTTTTGTAGTGCGTTATTCTACAATTATCATGTCGATATCGCAGGTATCCGAAACGTTATTTATTTTAGCGATACCATTTTTCCTCAAACGTTTCGGCATTAAGCGGGTGATGATTATAGCAATGCTTGCATGGGTATTCCGTTTCGGTTTCTTTGCTTACGGCAACCCATCAGAAAATCTATGGATGATTATTTTATCGTGTGTGGTTTATGGAATGGCATTCGATTTCTTTAATATCTCTGGTTCTTTATTCGTAGAAACCTCAACTACAGCTAAAACACGTTCATCTGCCCAAGGGATGTTTATGATGATGACCAACGGATTTGGCGCTGTTTTTGGTAGTTTGGTTTCTGGATGGTTGATCGATAAATATTTCACCAAAACATTTACCAATACCCAATCCATCTCAGAATTTGTGGGTTCGGTGCCTACAAATAGCCATTTACTCACGTTTATTAAAAGCCAAGGTGTTAGTATTTTAAATAACGGCGTGTTTGATAAAGCTATTCACATGAAAGACTGGCATAGCATCTGGCTGTCTTTTACAGCTTATGCACTGGTAATTACAATTCTTTTTGCGTTATTATTTAAACACAAACATACACAAGCAGAAGAAAAAGCGATTGAGGCAATTAATCATTAAAGCATTTAGTGGATTTGGGATAATTCCTTCTGCATTATGATTCCCACTTGCCTGCCTGCCGGCAGGCAAGTGGGAATGACGAGCGTTTTATAGAGTTAATCGTCATTCTCTACTCGATAGGGAATCTTAAAAAGAGCATAGGTTTCTTTTTTGCATTAGCATTCATACCTGCGCCTGCCTGCCGGCAGGCAAGTGGGAAATACGAAGAGCTTAAAAACTTATAAAACCGATAAACAAAAAATGCCCTTAACATTTCGCTAAGGGCATTTTAATTTATGAAATTAATTATTTGCTATTTCCTCTTCACTAACTCCTATCCCCAATTTCCACAAATTCTCTATCGGTTTCGCCAACGTAAATTTGACGCGGACGGCCAATCGGTTCTTTGTTTTCGTGCATTTCTTTCCATTGTGCAATCCATCCTGGTAAGCGCCCCAAAGCAAATAATACCGTAAACATTTCAGATGGGAAGCCTAAAGCACGGTAAATAATACCCGAATAAAAATCGACGTTAGGGTATAATTTGCGATCGATGAAATATTGATCGGTTAAAGCAGCCGCTTCTAATTTTTTAGCAATATCCAAAATTGGATCATCGATACCTAAATTCTCTAAAATATCATCGCAAGCTTTCTTAATAATTTTAGCTCTTGGATCAAAGTTTTTATAAACACGGTGACCAAAACCCATCATACGGAAAGGATCATTTTTATCTTTTGCTTTATTTATCCACTTATCCGTATCGCCACCATCTGCTTTAATTAATTCGAGCATATCAATAACGGCCTGGTTCGCACCACCATGCAGTGGACCCCATAAAGCAGCAATTCCCGCAGCAACCGAGGCATACAAATTACAGTCAGATGAGCCCACAATACGAACGGTTGAAGCCGAGCAATTTTGTTCGTGATCTGCATGTAGAATAAGCAACTGATTCATTGCATTAACCACAATTGGATTTACGGTATAATCTTCGGTACGCTGACCAAATGTCATCCAAAGGAAATTAGTGACATAATCATATTTATTTTTAGGATAAATAAGCGGATGACCTAATGATTTTTTATAAATAAATGCTACGATAGTAGGCAACTTAGCCAATAATTTTATTATCGTTTGATTTTGTTCTTCAGCAGTTTGGTTTGGCTTTAAACAATCTGGATAGAAGGTTGATAAAGAAAAGATTAACGAACCTAACTGTCCCATTGGATGAGAACGGGAAGGGTAACCATCGAAGAATTTTTTCATATCCTCGTGAATCAGCGTATGCTTACTAATTTCTCCCTGAAAATCATCAAGCTGTGCTTGCGTAGGCAATTCGCCGTAAATAACTAAGTAAGAAACCTCTAAAAAACTAGATTTTTCTGCAAGTTGCTCAATAGAATAACCTCTATATTTTAATATTCCTTTTTCACCATCTAAAAACGTGATTTTACTTTTAGTAGAACCCGTATTTTTAAAACCTGTATCCAATGTTACGTAACCGGTTAAATCTCTTAGCTTCGAAATATCGATCGCCTTTTCATTTTCGGTTCCTGTAATTATTGGTAGTTCTATTGTATTACCATCAAGCTTAATCTCTGCAATATCCGACATATTATTCCTTTGTATTTCTAATGTTCTAAATTATATAAAATTAGTATACATGCATAGTAAATTCGATAAATAAATATCAATAAAACGTCAAATACACGTAACGATAATAACTACTTTTCTATTTTGATTTGATTTCTTCGGTAACCGAACCACAGTTTAACATTTCATCACCGTAGTAAGGGTTTTGAATATCTTTATTTGATGATAACCAATCGCCACCATCGCCTTTATTGGCCATTGGGCAATGTTGCACATAAATTGTTCCTTTCGCCACATCGGCATGTTTAAACAACGCAACTAAATCGGAGCTGATTGCCGTAAAATCCTTTCGTTGCGCCTTCAAGCTATGCGCAACAGAAAGCATTTTGGCTGTTGCTACCGTAGATTCGCAACCTTCAAAACCAGCCAAATTTTGGCTCAATGCCAATGCTTTTTCGCTTACCGAAGTTGAATCAGATTTTACTAATTCATCTTTGAGCGCAATATACGAACTGTAAATAGCGGCTAATTTACTATCCTTTAACACTACTGCATTATTGTTTACTGCATCCTTATTAGTAGAATCTTTTTGTGAGACGGACTTTTTTTCAGCCTGATTGCAGGAAAGCAAACCCACCAAAATTAAAATTGCGAACAGTGATTTCATAATAATTAGTTTAAGGCTTAAAATAGTAAAATTTTGGGGTAAAACAAAAAAAGTCCCGATTTTCATCGAGACTTTTTAATAATTTATATTGGGTAATTACAATTTGAAGTTGTAACCTAAACGTACTGCAAATTGACCAGTTTTCTTGAAATAAGTTGGAGAAGAACTGTTATTAGTGTAACCTTCGTAACGTACACCTAAATCAATTCCGTTTTTCCATTCGTAACCAACACCACCTGCATAAATTAAATTAGTTTTTGAACCATCTTTAATTGCGAAACCAGCACCAATTTGAGGAGCGATGTACATTCTTCCGATAGGGAAAACTCTAACACCACCTAAAACAGGAATGAAAGAAACATCAGTAAAACCAGTTTTAGCCATTAATTTTGTGTAACCACCAGAAGCTGTAACTGCAACGTAAGGCGTTAAATCCCATTGTAATTTCAAATCAGCACCATAACCGTAATCAAGTTGAGAAGGCTTTTGGAAAGTACCAATGCTAGCACCTACACCGATTTTGAAACCCATTCCACTTTCCATCATTGGCGTAGTAGTTTGTGCGTTAGAATTTGTTGCGGCGAACAGTAAAACTGTAGTTGCAACCGAAGCCATAATTTTTGTAATTGTTTTCATGTTTATGTATTTAAAATTTAAAATTCATGGCTTTAAGACATTTAAAGTGTTAAAAAGTTCTAAAAAGAAACAATTTAAGTGTAAAAGTGCATTAAAACCAAACCTAAGCCTGTAACAACAATTATAGTGCCAATTCGGTGTGCAAACGCATTAACATTGTGTTTGCATCTTTACAAAAACCTGGATGTACTTTTGAACACTGCAAAACCGTACTTCGCGTTGCAGTTAACCACCTAAACCTCGAAGCCATATCTAAAATCGCAATGGATCCGGCAGATTTGTCACCTGCTGAAATACGTTGTATCGAGTATAAATTTTGTGCTAATGCTTGTAAATCTAGTTCGGGTGCAAAAAATTTGAATTTATCTTCGTTTATCACAAACATCATCCGTAAAAAATTTTGTTTTGCACAGTAGAGAATCACGCCAACATTTAAAAATTCTTCACGCTCCACCCTAGGCATAACGCGAATTACTGCGTACTCAAATAAGTAATGATCTTGCATCAATTGCCTCTTTTATAAATAAATTAGAATGTGCCAACCGGATTGTAAGAAATTCCATGTAAGCCGCCCTGTAAGCTTGTGTTGTCGGAAACAAATCTTCGTTACCTAACCATTCATCAGGTATTAAATTAACTATTTCTGCTATAATATCTTCGTTTATTAGCGCCTTAAATTCTGTGTCAACGATTTCTAACATCGATGCATGAGGCAATAAAACATGATCTTTTATCAAAGAGAAAGGACGTTTTGCTTGCGCTTGCCAATTTTGCCATGAATGGTGAAAATATAAAGAAGCACCATGATCGATTAACCAAAGCTCTTTATGCCAAATTAACATGTTTGTATTTCTACAAGTTCGATCCATATTGGTTAAAAAGCAATCTAACCAAACAATTTGCGATGCCAAATGCGCATCCACCGTTGTTACCGCAGGATCAAAAGTGATGGCACCCGATAAATAATGCAATGCGAGATTTAAACCTACGCTCGCTTTCAACAAATCCTGAATCTCTTCATCGGGTTCCGTTCTGCCAAAAGCTTCATCAAGATTGGCAAAAACCAATTCGGGCATACGAAAACCTAAATGGCGGGCAAGTGTTCCACCTATCAATTCTGCTATTAAAGCATTTGGGCCCTGCCCCGCGCCCCTAAATTTTAAAACATACAGAAAGTTATCATCCGCTTCGGCAATTGCCGGCATAGAACCACCTTCTCTAAGCGGCGTAACATATCTTGTTACATTAACTGTTCTTAATTGCATCATAAAGTGTTTCAAATTTAGCAGAAATTGTTAAGGATATTTTAAAAAACTGTATCGAGGTATTTCAAAATCAAAAAACCGAAGAATTTTAAAAGCACTTACCTTAGGTTATAAATTTGCTCCTCGCCTATTTTCTACTCACAAATTCATTCCCTTTAATGTAAAATCGGTAGGGCAAATCAACTCCTTTTGTTAAGCCAATGCGAGTGGTGGTAATTATTTCGAAATTTTTTAACCTCGATTTACGGATAAAAATAGCACTATTAATGAGTGATGCACCATTATGATTAGCTTTAGTGATGCCCATTGCGGTTGTTAATTTTGCTGGGCCGTTGGTGAGGTTTTGTAAACCATTTGCAGTATTGGAACCAATCACGTTATTGCGGAAGCGGGCAAAACCAGTTTTGAAAGCCTCATTTCTGCGGGTCGTCATTAACTCAATGTGTTCTTTCGGCGCTAACGCTCGAATCAGCACGGCCTCCCCAACACCTTCCTTGCCACTAACCACATTGATACAATTGTAATGGTTATAAATTTGATAGACATATAAATTTCCAGCTGGACCAAACATCACAGCATTTCGAGGAGTTTGCTTTCGGTAAGCGTGGCAAGCTGGATCATCAATTAAATAGGCTTCTGTTTCTACAATAATACCGGAGGTTATGCCTGCTGCAGTTTCATGTACGAGTTCACAACCTAGTAAAAGTTTAGCCAAGGTTAAAGTATCGTGATTGTAGAATTCTTGATCGAGTTTGCGCATGGGATAAGAACAAGTAAAGGGGCAAAAGTGTTTAAAGCATCATGCCAACCCCTCTCGGAACAAGAGGGGCTTTTGTATTTTTAGGGTTACGGCATTGATGCAATTTAAAACAATTTCTTAAGCAAAACATTTCAATTGATTAGATTAGTAATTCTCCTTTCTAAAAGCAGAAGCCTTTTCCGACATGGTATTAATCATGCCATCTACTCCATTTTTATTAAACTCCCAATTATTTGCCTTATCTCTAGCAACACCTATATTTTCTGCTTCTGCGAAAGAATTGATGTTCGCCCCAAAAAATTCAAATTCCCATTTGTTGTTTGTGGTTAATTTCGAAATCAGATCTTGAACGAAAGCTTTCGAATAATGTTTACTGGCATTTTCCAATCCGTCGGTGATAATGAATACCATCATTTTATTAGGTCTCAATTCTGCAGGGAGGGTAAAGATGGTTTCCATTGCCTTTTTAAGCGTGATACCCAATGCATCGTATAATGCAGTGTAGCCGTTGGGTTGATAATCATTCGGTTGCAAAGTTGCCACTTGTTTAATCGGTCTGCGGACAATCGTAGGACTTAATTCTTGATTGAACTGAACCAGTGAAAAGTTGCAGGCAGATTCTTCCGCTTGCTGACTTTTAATGAAGTTGTTTAAACCACTAATGGTTTCATTTTTAAGGGCATCCATCGAACCAGATTTGTCGATGATGCAGATGATTTCTGTAATTGAATTTTCCATGTCTTTTTTATTTTATAAGTCAAAAGTCAGGAAAACAGGGTCTATAATTGAATCTCTACAAGCTTGTAGTGTGTGAATGATAATGCTGGTTGATTTTAAAAACTCGAATGACATCCATGTTCGTCCATTCGTTGTCCCGATGCATCGGGATCAGGGTCTTTATAGCGAGAAAGATGCTGATCCCGATGTAAAATCGGGACAGCATGACGGCATTCCAAAGTCATAATGAACCTGGAATAACTTTGAGAATCAACTCTACAACTCAGGTTACATAACCTTTTATTTAAGCGTAGGTAAGACTTCGGTCCTCTGGTAAAACAACCAAATGGCGATCGACATTTATTTTAAACACTTCGCCAGATTCTCCACCAATCTTATACTGTTGAGCCAGATTTTCACCAAGCAATGCTTTTATTTTATTATTTAGTGATGATTTTTTCTCACTAAAAGATGATCCAATTGGATTGATTAAATCAGCAATTCGGGTATTGATTTGCGCATTCGTATCTGCATTAGAAAATTTGCGATACCAATACAAAAGTTCTGCTTTGTGGTCGCTCAACTCATTTAAACGGACACCTTCTAAGTGATTTAAATAAAATGCATAAAGCACTTTTTGCAAAGGAAAAAGTTTCAATTCCAAATTACCATATCCCGTAAAATAGAATTTGTTGTTATCTGTTAACTTAATTTCACTCAATTGTCGCGGGCGCCGAGAGCCTTCTCTAAACAATAATTGCGATCTAATCCCTTCAATAATACCAATGCATTGATCTAAAACTCGATCATCAATACCCTGCTCGTTTAAACGCTCCACGCAAACTGGACAAACATCTGCTGTGCGTAATTTGATGGATATTTCCGATTTGTTCATGCATAAATCATTGATGCAGCCAATGGTCTGTTTATGGAAATAAGGATTGGGCAACGTCAATTTGGGACACATGATGGTACGCAGTACATTTGCTACTACCTCATAAGCAATTGGATAGGTACTGGGCGACTTCGTGAAATACTCCCAATCTGCGCAATCAATAAAGGCATTATTTTTACCATCGAACATGCTGAACCAATTGGCCAAATTCCGCTGTTCTGTTAACAGCATCACAAAATCTGAAGTGCCAACGGCATTATTTCTCCGATAATTCGAACAGCGTTTAAAGAAAGCACGCCAGTCCTCCGGCAATTCATTTACCGTGCTTAAGCGATGTTCAAAACATTCAAGTACTAGCTCGTTATTCCCATCCCAATTCAAAGCGGCATTTTGAGCATCTTCATCATCTGTGGGTACGCGATCAATCGGCGATAAAAATTTCATCGGACCAGTAAAGCTTCGCAACAGTTCTAAAACTTGCTTGTAGTTTCCGAGTGGATATTCGGTGGTTTTAATGAGGTGGATGTTCATTGACTTCGTGCGTAAGTTTAGATAGGTGTTTTTTGCTGGCCATAAGCTTTTTCTATCTCCATTTTTAAATCTTTATAAGCGACTGGCTCAACTAATTTCTTTAATGAATTTAGGGTTATCGAATGTTGACTTCGAGTATAATTATCTAAACGGATGGTTGGCAAAACATAAAAATCCCATTGTTCCATTTTTAACGGATCGATGGTATTTTGGTCTTGATGCTTTAAATGGCAAAGCACATAAACATCAGCGTGTCTTTGTGGCGCTCCATTGCGCATATTGTTAATCGCATCCCAAAATCTCGCCTTCTTGATAGAAAACGAGATTTTAGAAAATGCTTTTTGATTCCAACTTTGTATATATGCTGCCGACTTCACTTCAATTTTAATTCCGCTGGGCGAAGTAATATCATAGGCATCCCATTCATCACGTAAATCTAGCGGATTAATACCCACAGCCGTGCCAACAATAAACTCTGCAAATCGACCACGTGTGGCGTTACTTAAAATATCAGAAACGCTCCAACGCCAAAAATCTAACAAGCTATAATTGGTTTGGTCGCCATCATTGCTGATGCACTCCGCTCCTGTTTTTGGAGTGGCTTTTATTTGTTTTAGAGATTCCAAAGTTGGTTAGTTAAAAATTAGAGATTCTTTACCATTTCATCAAATTTAGTCCAATTGATTTTGATCGGTTTCTTTGCATTAGTTGGATAATAATCCAAACCACCTTTAGAAATACGTATTTCACCGAATTTTCCCTCATCTTGAAAAATTTCGAAAATAACATCTATTTTGCCAAGTTCTCTCCTTGGTAGATCAACGAATACATTGTGTTTAGGCATCTTTATTTGGTTTAGGTAAACCTAAATATACGGCATTGGAATCCCAATTTTATAAACTTGTCTGTAAGCCTTTATAGCACTATTATCATTTAAAACGCATTTGAATTTATAATCATCTTTCAGCACCTCGTTGCTCGGATAAATAATTAAGCAATCAATATTCTCATTACAATCATCAAATTTCAACGCTTCATAAACCTTATTTAACCTAGCATAACCAGCCACTTGCCTAATATCCTCATGAATTTGACTGCTACGGTATTTCATTTTATACTTAGCATCCACTACCATTTCTTGGCCAGCTTTAGTAATCAAAAAGTCTAAAATATTGCCATAAGTAGAAAACTGGAATTTAACTTCACTTGCACTGAATGCTGACAACAAATGATGGTAAACATAAAGCTCAAATAATTTAGGCATATCGATCCAAAAAGGCGGAGTCTTAATTTGTTTGCTCGCAGATGTATTGCTAATGTTATAGGCAAAACGTTTTAAAATATATTCGCCAATTTTAATGGCTTCTTTATACTCTTTAAAAAATGGATTGTGTATGATGTTTTTTAATGCCGTAATTTCGGTTTCATCGCTAACCAATTCAAAAGCGGGTTTGCAATAGCTGATTAGCTGTTCTAAACTCTTTTGATTACCTGCAAAAAAGCCAGCGTTTTGGTTTACATAATTGCTACAGTAGTAAAGCACCTTTTTTAGAAAACGATTTTCTTTATGGTCTATTCCAAATTGCTGGTACTCGCAATATGTTTTTGTTAATCGGTTTTTTAAAACATTTTGCTTGATGTTTGTGCCGACTAATATTTTCCCTTTTATCCTATTGTTTAAATTCTCCTGGACTTTATAATAAGATTTCTTTAAACCTTTTCTGACAATATGTTTGAGCATATTTAAAAACTGAACCACCAAAAAAGGTGTTAAAGCATCATCTTTTTGCTGTATCTCTATTTCGGGTGCATTCCAATCAATAAAAACTAAATCTCTGGTATGTTCTGCTATAACGGAATGTTTAAAAGCATCTAATAAAATTTTTAGGTAATCCAATTCCTTGTAATTAGCTTCAAAATTTAAATTATCAGGTATTTGTTCTATTTCATTACCATATTTTAATTCTGTTTCTAGTTTGTTTACCTCGTTATTAAACCTATCAAGAATTGCTTTATTTAATTTAGGTTTTACTTGTATAAAATGTTCATTTTCTATTAACCAATCTACACCTATATAATAGTTTGCAGATAGATGCAGAGCATTGGAACCTACAATTATTTTGAAACATTTTTGATCGTTTCTTTTAGATGGGAATAGTCTAGCCTCAATTCTTTCGTATTTCTCGAATTGATATTTACCGTTATCAAGAAAAGGACAACAGCCTAATTTACCATGTTCAAAAAGTGTAATCTCCATACCAAGAATTATGAAGTTTTGAAATTTGCAATTTCCTCAATCTTTTTCAGTGTAGCTTCGCTATTATTCAAAACCCCATCTTTTACATATTCATTTAAAATAGGAACAATTTCATATTTAATTCTTACGCTAAAATCAGAAGGTCCAAGAATCTCATTTTCAGCATCATCCTTTATTTTCTTTTGGATAAAATAAGAATGACCTAACCATACATCTTTTGGTTCAAATTCAGCAGAAAGATAATCACTTGATCTTTTTAAAGGAGTTGAATCATTCAAAACATATTCATCATAATTCGTAATAAACAATTCCGCAACTTTTTTGAATAAGTCAGCATGGAATACAATCTCATTATCTTCCAATTTCTTAGGCAAAACATCCACAAAAGCAAAACGTCTCCTTATCGCATAATCAATATGCCCCACACTCCTATCTGCGGTATTCATTGTACCTATGATGTAAAGGTTAGGAGGTAAAACCAACTTATTAGAACCCGCTACTTCATACATACTATCTACCTCTTCGTTACGATACTCTAACGCATAAATTAATTCACCTAATACTGAAGAAAGATTAGCTCTATTGATTTCATCTATGATAAGTACGTAATTTTTCAGTTCCGTTTTCTGGTTGTCTTTAATTTCGCCATCCTTGATAGCCTCCAATTGCTTTAACAACATGTAGTAATAAGGATACTTACCTTTCATAGCAAGCCCAATTTCTGACTCTAAATCTCTTAAATCAATAGGTTTATTAATGTTCTCTTTTGTAAGATAGACTTTCTCTAAATCCCCAAAAAGCAGTTTATACTTTATGTCTGGGCGATTAGGGAAACTGTATAAAAACCCATCTTCCTTTACAGCTATAATCTGTCCTTTACTTTTATCACCAAATAAATATTCTTTCCCATCGTCGAAGTTTGCGGTAATATTTTCTATTAACGAGGTTAATTTGTTTTGAAAAGTTGAATCCTGCTTTTTCACACCTTTGGAAAATAAATAATTATCTAAAGCAAGTTTGGCAAACGAGGCTAATACTTTATTTTCAGCATTATATAAGACACCTTCACCACTTTCATTTGGCTTCGCTGAAATTCCTCGTACAAAATCTTCATAAGTATAAGATGGATGGAATTGAATAATCTTAACTTGTTTATCGTTTTCTTTTTTAAACTTTTGCCACTCCTCATAAACGTATTTGGCAATCATAACAGAATACGAACCATTTCCTGAAGCATCCCATTTCTTAACAGAATCCAACCATGCTTTACCTTCAACACATTTTGTGATTTCATTAAAATTTATAGAATAAGATTTCCCTCCCGAAGCAACCAAAACAGATAATCGGTTTTCTTTTGGCACAATTTTGCTAATCGAAAAAGAGTATCCTTCTTTAGTTGCTAGTTGTAGATTCTCAGTTAAAACAGAGCTATAATATTCAGTAGAAAATTCTTGCGGGAGATTGGTCATCATATTTGCAATGATTTTTGCTTCTCTTGTTTTTCCAGTGCCTGGGGGGCCTTGTAAAATGACCTGCTTTTTATACTGTATTAGACTTTTTATATCCATTATACTTTTCTCAAATTTTAATTGGTTAATTGGCAATTTAGATTTCTCATAAATATATTTATATGCTTTAAATTGTTTGTTTTTAAGGTCATATAAAAGCTCAAGAAATTTAAGCCCATTTACTTCGAACTCATTTTCTTTTTTTGTACTACTAACTTCAATCTCCTTACCATACAGCGAAAACGCACCATAGACTAAATTCTTTAAATTTTCTTCATCATTACCAAAGAAAACATAATCAATTATAAATGAGTCAATATCACTTCTATTTAAATAAAAAGCATCTTTAAATGGTATTACGTTTGAAATTGGATCATGATTATTTTGAGAGGCTTGCAAATTAAAGCCTAAACCGTATTTAATTTTATTATTTGATAGATGAATATGATATTGAATTTCCTTTTCTGCGCCTAAATTTATAGACCAATATTGGTCCCTTACCTTACCAAATAAAATCTCTTTATTGACAATTTTTGATTGCCCTGCCATAACCCTTCTAAATTCTCGGAACGTCTGAATAAAGCCCTTTAAATAATCTGTATTATGGACTTCATCAATAAAATCTTGTAAGGAATTAAATAATAGTTTTCTATTAAAATAGAATAGAAAATTTATATAATGCAAAGAAATAATTGCGGCCGGCACACCACTTCCTGTTGCTTCGCTGTAAGATCTAAAATCATTTTCGTTTACTTTTGAGTTTTCCTTTATTAATTTTATCGTTTGAGTTACATCTATCACCTCAAAAGGATTAAAACCAAAAGACTTCTTGTACGTTTTTAAAAGAATATCAATTCTTGTATCAAAATTGTTTTTGTTAAAAAAGGCTGTGTAAGAGGTTTTATTTGGCAAAACAACTTTTAAGAAAAAGTCTTTAAAAGCTTCTGTATAATCACTCATTTATTGCTAATTTTTCTTTAAGAAAACCCATAAATCGAGAAACATCTCTTACAATATATTTAAAACTTAACGTTTCGTCATAACCATATTCATTACCTCCGTGATATTCAAAGAGTAAATCTGATAGCCCTTTATTATTTTGAAGATATCTGTCAAATTTTGTAACTGCATGAGAGATTTTCGAGGTTTCTTTATCCCTAATTGTTTTATTTTTTCCACTTCTTGCTTGATAATCGCTTAAATCCTCAGTTAGATTTTGTAGGAATCTCAAATAGTTTTCTAAGTCTTCTTTTTTGCTAGCCATGTTTGCCTATTTTATTTAATTTGTATTCAACCTCCCCCGCCGCAGCCATACCCAAATAATCCTCCACAACGTAGTCATTATTTCCAACTGTTACCTGCCCATTTATTAACATTGGCAATAGCCAGTCTCTTAATTTAGCGAGTTCTTGGTTTTGTATTTTATTTTGAATAATTTTTCCAATAACAGGTTTTAGAATCGAATCTAACTTTTCAATAAAATTTAATGGAGGTAATGCAATTCGACTTTCTTTGAGATGGTCTTGAGTAATATGCCCCATCGTGGTTTTCCTCAAAGATGCCATCATTTTAAAATGTTCTAAATAATTTAGTAATTGAAAATAGTAAAAACTCCTAGGATATACTTTAGAATTAACTTTGAATATATGCTGATTAAGTGCTCCTATTCCGCCAGTCCAGATCTTAACATCTAAAGTTGCAGACCAAGAAAAAAGCACATCGCCATTCTGGACTATATATTTTTCTGGTATATCAGTTGAAACTTTTTCTGTATTAATAGAAATGCCATCATTCATTTCTCTGATTTTAATAACAGGCAGATAATTCTCATTTGTTGGCCGAAATTTTTGACAAGCTAAACCATTAGTAAAAGAGGCGATTTTCAATAAATCTTTTACCTCCCAACCCTTCGGTATCTCTCTCTTTAATTCTTCATTATAAACCATTTCGCCACCTGATGATTTATAAGGTTTACCTTCTGTATTGGGAAAATCAAACTGCACAAACCAATAATCGTAAAGCGTTTTAGCCATCGCTTCTAACTCCATATTAATTTTATTGTTAAGTTCTATTTTTGAATCTAAAGCAGAAAGAACTGAGGCGATTTGTCTTTGGATTAATAAACTTTTTGGTATTTTAACCTCGAATTCTTTGATATCGTTTGAGTTCAGATTTTTTCGAACACCAGACGATAAACTTCTTAATTTTTGGTATTGAGTTTTTAGAAAATAATATACATATTCATAATCTGCTTTCGTATCGTCAATTACAATATTACAGCAAGCCTGATTAGTTGTCATTTCATTTTTTAATATAGAAACATTCCCTCTTGTTCGTCCTTCCCCATACATCGCAATGGAAAGTGTATTTTTTGGAAAAACTTTAATAGATGTATTTCTAACTGCAAATTCCGTGATTTTTTCGGTAGTATCGTAGATTTTATGCTCACCTAATTGTTCCGTCTTAAGCCAAGAAATTGTTCCCTTTACCCAAAAATCAGCATTGCTTCTTAATGGAGTTACACCACTTCCGATAGTTCTAGAAATATCTTTAAGCTTAATGCTCTTAAACATATTTTAACTCCTTCAACTGATTTTGAATCTCCACATCTAATAAATTTCCCTCGGCAAACAATGCATTCAAATTATTTTCAAAACTTTCCATTTTGGCCTTAAATTCATCTGCGGTAATATCTATATACCCAATCTTCACTTCAAAATATTGCCCTGCACTTAAACTGTAGTTTTTCGCTTTAATATCTTCATAAGAAACCACTACTGAGAAATCTTCTTTGGCAACGTGTTGGTTAAATATGTTAATAATATCATCTTCCTCTTGGGTAGATAAAAGCGTTTTTTGGTTTTTGCCTTCTTTAACGGTTGTACCTAATTTAGAAGCATCCATTAATACAATGTCGCCTTTCTTGTTTTCTTTATCTAAAAAGAGAATGGAAACGTTTGTTCCGGTTGTGGCGAAAATATTAGAAGGCATACTTACTACGCCTCGTAACATTTTACGTTCTACCATTTCTTCGCGTATTTTACGCTCTATTCCGCTTTGCGCAGTAATAAAACCGGTAGGCACTACAACGGCAGCTTTCCCTTTATTTGAGAGCGAATACATAATGTGCTGTAAAAACAAAGGGTAAATGGCCATGCTGTCTTTCTTGGCTTTTGGTATGTTGGGCATGCCTGCAAAAAAACGTTCGTGGTTTTCCTTACTGTCTAAATCGGCCACATAATCAGAAAAATCTAATTTAAATGGCGGGTTAGAAACGATATAATCAAACTGTTGTAGTCTGCCGTTTTTATCTTTGTGGTAAGGATCTAAAATGGTGTTCCCTTTTACAATGTTCGGGATAGAATGGACTAAATCGTTCAGTATCAAATTTAGTCGCAACAGGTTGGATGATTTTTGAGAAATATCTTGTGAATAGACGGTGCATTTATCTTCGCCAATTTGGTGCGCCAAATTCATTAAAAGCGTACCCGAGCCTGCTGATGGATCGTAACAGGTAACATTGCTTACGTTTTCATTGACTAAACAACGGGCCATAATTTTGGCCACCGCATGTGGCGTAAAATATTCGGCGTATTTACCGCCACTGTTGGTGTTGTAATCTTTAATTAAATATTCGAAAATGGTTGCGTAAAAATCAAATTTCTCGTGGAAGATGTTTTCAAAGCTAAAGTTAATCAGCTTGTTGATAATGGCTCGGCAAAAATCATCCCGCTTGTCGGTTACATACTTACTAATGTTTTCGAACAAAACAATCTTTTCGCCACCTTCTGTTAACACCGAGAATAGGTCGCTGTTTTCTTTTGCGATATCTAGTAACGTGTTGTCAAAAATGTCTGAGAAGTTGGCTTCGTTCTGCCGATCGAATAAACTCGAGATAAAATGTTTGGGTTGCAAACGGGCGGTACTTTCGCTCATTTCCATTAAAAGCATTTCGTAATCATCGTCATTATACGATTTTAGCACAGCTTCCCAATTATCGGCTTTAGCTATTTTCTCGTCGAGCTGTTTTACTTCGTGAACAAATTTATCGTTCAAAAATTTGTATAAAAATACTTGGGTAATAATTTTGAATTCGTTTCCGTCGTTTCCCAAACCGTAATTGGCACACACGGATTTTAAATCGTCTATGAGGTTTTTGGTTTGCTTTTCGAACTGTATTGTGGTGGTCATGTTATTTTTTTAATTTTTTAATTTAATGTTTTTATAACCCCAGCGGGGTTAAACGTTTATAAAAAACAAATATCGAATTGGTTCGACCCCGCCGGGGTCGTATATCTTGCTTTAAAATTTATGCTATAAACATTTGACCCATTCTGGGTCTTTTTTTATTCAACTAGTGCGGATTTACATAAACTGTTTTTATAACCTTAAGAGGTCGCATTCCTTTATTGTAAATTTTTTCTATAAACATTTAACGCATTCTGGATCTTTGTTAATTCAACCAATACCAATTTATATAAACTGTTGCTATAACCCCAGCGGGGTTAAATGTTTATAAAACGCTATAAACATTTGACCCATTCTGGGTCTTTGTTAATTCAACCAATACCAATTTATATAAACTGTTGTTATAACCCCAGCGGGGTTAAATGTTTATAAAAAACCAACTCTGTTTTGTTCGACCCCAACGGGGTCGTATTCTTTCCTATCAAAATGTGCTATAAACATTTGACCCATTCTGGGTCTTTTTTTATTCAACTAGTACGGATTTACATAAACTGTTTTTATAACCTTAAGAGGTCGCATTCCTTTATTGTAAATTTTTTCTATAAACATTTAACGCATTCTGGATCTTTGTTAATTCAACCAATACCAATTTATATAAACTGTTGTTATAACCCCAGCGGGGTTAAATGTTTATAAAAATCAAATCTCGCATTGGTTCGACCCCAATGGGGTCGTATATGTCGTTTAAAATTTATGCTATAAACATTTGACCCATTCTGGGTCTTTTTTTATTAAACCAGTGCGGGTTTACATAAACTGTTGTTATAACCTTATGAGGTCGCATTCCTTTATTGTAAATTTTTTCTATAAACATTTAACGCATTCTGGATCTTTGTTAATTCAACCAATACCAATTTATATAAACTGTTGTTATAACCCCAGCGGGGTCAAATGTTTATAAAATCCAACTCTATTTTGTTCGACCCCAACGGGGTCGTATTCTTTCCTATCGAAATGTGCTATAAACATTTGACCCATTCTGGGTCTTGTTAATTCAACCAATGTAATCACACAAGCTGGTTTTTTAACACCAACCGGGTTAAATGTTTATAAAAAACCAACTCTATTTTTGTTCGACCACAACGGGGTCGCATATCTCGTTTAAAATTTATGCTATAAACATTTGACCCATTCTGTGTCTTGTTAATTCAACTTATGTATTTATATAAACTGTTGTTATAACCCCAGCGGGGTTAAATGTTTATAAAATCCAACTCTGTTTTGTTCGACCCCAACGGGGTCGCATATCTCGTTTCAAAATTTATGCTATAAACATTCGACCCATTCTGGGTCTTTTTTTATATTATTCACTTTTTTATATTGGTATTCAGCAATTTTATAATCAAGGTTTAATTTACCTTTCACTATGTCTATTTCCACAATCTATTCTATCCAATTGAATAAATATTCTTCTTTAAAATCAATATTGAAACTCTCTAAAAATTCAAGATACTCTTCTTTAAAACTCTTTTTTCTATGGTGCTCTTTTTGATTTGAAATATAAGCAATCACATTATCTAACGCCGAATGGCTGTACGAAAATGCACCATAACCTTCCTGCCATTCAAATTTGTGTTTCGTAAATTCTTTCTCTTTTATAAAATTATTGGAAGACTTTTTAATTTCACGCACTAAGTCAGCCAGACAACAAGTAGGTTTCATTCCAATTAAAATATGAATATGATCTGGCATACCGTTAATAGCCAACATTTTTTGATCTTTATTCCGAACAATTCCGGTTATATATTTATACAATTCCTCTTCCCACGATGTGGATATTAATGCCTGTCTATTTTTTACAGCAAACACAATTTGAATGTAAATTTGAGAATAAGTGCTCATGTTATTAAATTTATAATTTTTAAGATATTACCAAATCAAGATTGTAATGATTAGTTGGTTTGGTAGAAAAATCGGAAATTCTGATTTTTCTAATACTTGTTTCTTCAACCAATTCATTTTAAGCATAAACATTTAGAATATGCTCATTAATTGTAGATTTTTTTTTGCCAAACAACAATGCCATTTGGTTTTGTGTAAGCCAAACGGTTTCTTCTGAACGAACATAAATTTTGATATTACCGTCTGGATTTTGATAAATAAGTATTTCTCTCGTATCCATAATTAAGCTACTTTGCCGTGAAACTCATTCATGTATTCCTTTACAATCATTCCGTTAATCCTTTTTGTCGTCGCTGCATCAAGTTGGATCTTTTGCTTATTTTTAAATTGATCAATCACCAATCTGAACATCAATTGTTCTACAAAACTTTCGTTTTCTAAAATTTTAGAATTGTGAATAATCTTTGCATCTACTTCTCTTTTTAAACCTTGTAATGCTTCAAACAACTTGCTTTCATTATCCGTAAGCGGATTTTTCTCCATTAAGCGTTTATGGAGCCGAGCATATTTTTCGTCATTATCATATTTGGCTCTTAACAGCTGGTCTTTTCGGTTTAGTTCCTTTGCATCGAGATATATCTTATCTAAATCCTTAATATTGCTTTCCATTTCTTCCTTGGTCACTTCATTCAAATTTTTCTTTTTGAATAAGCGTTCCAATTCTTCCTTTAATGAAATGAATTCGGGTGCTTTTTGATCAAAATTACCACCAAGCATCTCTCTGGTTTTCTGTAAAATATTTTTCAATTTATCTGCTAAAACCATTTCTCCTTCTTTAACCTTCACGAAAGCAAAAATTACATCTTCTAGCGCAATGTTTAAAAGATTTGAAGTGTCGACATTGCCTTCTAACGCCTCTTTGGCATTTATAAGTGCCAGGCGGTTATTTGCATCACGAGATAAGATACTGAGTTTTTGAAAATCGAGTTTTTCTAATAATTCATAATTACCAGCCAAACGGATGAGGTTATATAAACTTTTGGCGTTATTTAAAACTTTAACAATCCGTTGTATTTCACTACGGTTATTAATTTGTGTGATTTGTTGAGAGAAAATTTCTGCATTTAAAGTATCGAAATGAAACAAAACTTCTTTTATTTCATTAATCTCTGCATCTATTTCTTCTTGCGACTTGAAGATGTTGGAATAGTGCTCCATTTCATCCCCTAATTCTGATTGCAATTCGTTAAAGTAATCAAGATTGGTTTTGTCGAATTCCTTTTGAATATCAGCAAAGTCGACCACGTACCCGTATCTAAAATCTTTATAAGTTCTATTAACTCGGGTTAAAGTTTGCAATAAGTTGTGCGCTTTAATTACTCTGGCAATGTAAAGTTTCTTTAATCGAGGGGCGTCAAAACCAGTAAGGAGCATGTTATAAACAAATAGAAAATCGATCTTTCCATCTTTAAATTCTTCAACTTTATTTTTGCGCTCATCTTTAGTACCAACATCGTGTAGAATTACCGCAGCGGTTTTTACTTTACTTGCTATTTTCATTTTACTGCCATAGCTTACAGCTGGTTCGGCTGCCATTAAAAGTGTTTCTTCAGCAAAAATGCTCCGGTTATACTTTGATTCGAATATTTCGTAAAGCTTTTTGGCTTGTTCTGAAGAATCACAAACAACTAAACCGCCAATCGTATTGTCATTCATGGCAATTCTAGCCTTTTCAAAATCTTGGATAATATAATCCAGCATTGGCTCGACAAACTTATGATGCGCATAAACCATTTTCTTATCGCCATCACCTTTTAATATCTCAATTTCTGCTAAAGCTGCTTTTAAAGTTAACTTGTAACTGGTCGCAATTTCTTCCCTAATTAATCTTAAAGTATAACCATCAGCTATGGAAGAATTATAATAATATTTGTGAATGTAATCGCCAAATAAAGCCTTTGAATTATAATCCGTTCCCAATAACGGGGTGCCTGTCAAACCAATTTTTATTGCATTGGGATCCGACTCGTTGAGGTTGGCCAAGAAACTACCCTTGGGATTGTAGCTTCGATGTACTTCATCTAAAAAATAGACACGCTGAATGTTGAGCTGATAATCGGTATTTCTAACCACATCTGGGTCGTCTTGAAATTTTTGGATATTGACTACTGTGATTTCAGCTTTCCCTAAATTATTATGAATAACACTAGTTGACTTGATGTCTCTCGCAAACTCTTCTCTTGAGTTAACATTGTGAACTACTAAGCCCCTACTTTTAAATTCTTTTCCTGCCTGAACTAATAAATCCAAACGATCTACAATAAAATAGAATTTTGGAATAATTTTTTTAGTTTGAAAATAATCAGTCAGGTATTTTACATTATAATATGCCAAGGCAGTTTTACCACTTCCCTGTGTGTGCCAAATTATCCCCTTTTTAATCCCTTTTTCTAGCTTAGCCTCTATCGCTTTAGTCGCAAAAAGTTGCGGATAACGCATAATGTGCTTTTCTAAACCTGTAGCGGTTTTAACATAAGCAATGGAATATTGCAACATAAACTTTAAACGTTCCTTTTGAAACAGTGAAGTGCAAATTCTATTGGTAGGTGTATTTGGATTTTTGTTGGTTAAAAATTCAGGGGAATTTTTTATGCCGACCAGGTTATTGTCCTTAAGTATAAAATTTTCGATTGCCTCATCAACATCTGATAAAATGGTATTCAAATCAAATATATCTTCCTCTCTAAAATAGTTGAAAGACGGCTTCTGATAAGAAGGTGTTGCATAAAACGCCCCCTCAATAGCCACTGGCGAACTATCGTCATACTCCATATTATTGGAGAAAACCATCAATTGGGTGATATTAATAAAATTTCGGAACTTACTATTTTGAAAGCGGGTTTGAATGCGTTTGTGCTCCGCTAAGATACCATCTTGATTGTTTGGCTTTTTAACTTCAATAAAAACCAAAGGCATCCCATTAATCAACAATGTAATGTCAGGACGAAATTCCTCATCATCTTTTTTGCACGGCAACTCGGTTACCACGTTAAAAGTATTATTATCGAACCGCTCAAAATCAATTAACCTAATACCTGACTTAGCAATCATCTTTTCGAAGAATGATTTACCTAGATCTTCGTTTTCCAAACAAAGTGATACATCATCCAATAACCTAAGCGCATCTGCTTTCGTTATCTCCGGGTTAATTTTACAAATGCTATTAACAAAGATATTGGGGAAGATATTGTTCTCAATATTCCAGACTTGGTTTCTTAAAGAAACGTATTCATAACCCAATCTAATAAAATGTAGAATGGTGGGTATTTTTACGCGAGAGTCTTCGTTAAAAGTCATTAAATTACCATTGATTAATTTATTGGCTGTAAATTACTTATTTCTGTGGAAGGATACTGGTTTTATTTGCAATAATCAGCTTGCAAGATAACAATTATTACAAATCATTTCAATTTCGCTAAAGTAGATAAACGCATCAAATTAAAATCACGGTTTCCCGTAAAGTGATTATTTATTTAGCAAGGGATGCTATTTTTATGGAGTGAAAAAGAATTAAACCACCCCGCCACCGCGCGAAATCCAACACACCCCCTCCTCGAAAATAAAGAGGGGAGTTTGCGGGTTGCAGAAAAACCCAATTAATTATTTTCGTTAAAAACCACCACCGCCACCGCAAAAAAGTCCAATTCACCCCCTCCTTGAAAATAAGTTGGGGAGTTTGCGCCTTGCAGAAAAACCCAGTTAATTATTTTCGTTAAAAACCACCCCCGCTACCGCAGAAAAGTCCAACACACCCCCTCCTTGAAAATAAGGTGGGGAGTTTGGGTGTTGTAGAAAAACCCAATTATTTTCGTTAAAAACCACCCCCGCCAATGCAAAAAAGCCCAATTCATCCCCTCCTTGAAAATAAGGTGGGGAGTTTGCGGGTTGCAGAAAAACCCAGTTAATTATTTTCGTTAAAAACCATCCCCGCCACTGCTCCAAATCCAACACACCCCCTCCTTGAAAATAAGGTGGGGAGTTTGGGTGTTGTAGAAAAACCCAATTATTTTCGTTAAAAACCACCCCCGCCAATGCAAAAAAGCCCAATTCATCCCCTCCTTGAAAATAAGGTGGGGAGTTTGCGGGTTGCAGAAAAACCCAGTTAATTATTTTCGTTAAAACCACCCCCGCCACCGCAAAAAGCCCAATTCACCCCCTCCTTGAAAATAAGGTGGGGAGTATGGGTGTTGCAGAAAAACCCAGTTAATTATTTTCGTTAAAAACCACCCCCGCCAATGCGCAAAAGTCCAATTCACCCCTCCTTGAAAATAAGGTGGGGAGTTTAATTTACAAATGCTAAAACCCAACCTCGAAACAATGTTGTCTGTTAATTAAACTATCCATTCGATTAATTGCTAACGCTTTTCCGCAAAGTTTTATGCCTTGTAAAATTCTCGATTTTTTATCTGTTTTATTTAGTTCGAGTACATCGAAAGTTAAATCGTTGATATCGAATTTGTTAATCAATTCATTGTATGAGGCAATGAGACCGATTTCTTCTTGCTCAATATAAATCCCGGGCTTAAGTGCTGTAAAGTCGAACGTTTCGGTTTGCAGTTTATATAATGGGAACAGCAAATTTTCTGGAAATAAATCGTTCATGGTAAACTTTAAAATCTTTTTACCTGCAAACCAAATCTCCAGCTGACTTTTAAAATCCATTAAACCACTTTGGGTTTCACCAGAAAGACCTTCATAATTATAAATCCCCGAAATAAGTTCATCTTCAAAAAGCTCGGAGTCAAAAATTGCTTCGTTAAAAGGCAGTTTCAAATTCAACGCTTTTGCTTTTAGCTTTTCAAAATCATCAAAACTAAGGTCGAGCTTTTTAAGCCTCCATCCTACGCCATGAAGATTGATTTTAAGCCGCTGCAAAGTGGATTATTTATAAGTTAACGATTGCGTGATACGTGCAATTGACTACCGCACACATTTTATCAAAATTTAAGGTCTCGATGGTGTCGGTTACTTGGTGGTAATTTGGATTTCGGATAAACGAGGTATCGTTAATCATCAATGCTGGATAATCGAAAGCCCAATAATTTCGGTGGTCTGATAATCCCGCAAGGTCATCCCCCGTTGGGAAGCTAATCACCTGAACATCAATTTCGTTTTTTTGACGCATAAATTGATGCACTTGGTTGTTAAAATGGCTAAATTCTTGCTTACCAACCACTACGATAAAGTTTGCCGTGCTTGGATATAGGCTCGCCAATGTGGCATTTGGGTAAGATTGAGAGTGAGGTACATCAGAAAAATAGCCGATCATTTCATAACAAATCATGCCTAAAACTTCTGTATTCGCATCTTTTAGCGATTTTGCATGAACATAACTACCCATTAATTCAGTTGCAAAAAATGGAGGTTCTTCTAAGCAATAGGCTACAAAGTCTATTCGATAATCTAGGTTTGGTGCGAAATGAGCAATTATTCTGGCGGTTTCTAAAAGTCCGGCTATGGCACTTGCATTGTCATCAGCGCCATCTTGGTCGCCACAAACATCGTAATGCGCGCCAACAATTAACCTTTTGGTTTTGCTGGTGTTATAACTGGCAATAATATTGGTGTATTCTTCGCCTTTAGCTTGCCATTTTTGCTCGGTGCATGGTAAGCCGATTTTTGTAAATTCTTGTTTGATATAATCGGAAACAGCTTTTAAGCTGCCTAGGTTTTTATAATTTCGGTAAGGGCGAATCGATGTCAGGAATTCTACATCGGCATACATGTTGTTTTTGCTTGAGTGCATCTTTGGTTAATTTGGATACGCAATTTACTAAAAGTTAAATTAACGCTAAATTAAAGAAACAAATCTCTGCAATTACCTAACCTTAGGTATGGCTAACTTATCCTTCGAGCATTACAATTAACATTTCTATTTCTTTCTCAATTTCATCCATTTGAGCAACTTCTAAATTGGCTCGGTTGGCAAGAGCATCTTCTTTAATTTTAATAATGATTTCTAGAATGCCTTTTAAACGATTGGAGGTACTTTGATAACGCTGACCGGATAATTCGCTGATTTCAATATTATCGGTACTAAACTTCTCACGTAATTTTAGTAGTTTTTCTTCAAAAGCATTAATTCCGCTTAGCTTAACAAAATTTCGAGCCGAAACAAGGTTCTCTTTGAATTCTGAAATTTGTGAATGAATAATAAAAAGTGATGTCGATATCGCAATTAAATTTTCATTCACCTCATCATTAAGGCGATCATTGATTGTTTCAATATCGTTCTCCATAGTAAAACAGAACATAATAAGTTAGTTAAAATTCTTTAAAAATAAGTAAAATCATCAAACAATAACAGCAGTGTTATAATTTTGTTCAAAAATATCAAAAATATAACACTTGAATACTACGGGAAACCGTAATAAGCGAAAAAAATGTCTTTCCTTTTTTAATCTCAATCAAAAACCCATCCAACATAGCTACAAATCACTAAGTTTTATTCAAAATAAAGATCCTCAATTCAAATGTAATGCAATATTGCAAATAAAATACTGTCAATTTATTCATTTTGTTAAAAATAGCAAACAAATGGTATATTTTTAACATATCATAATGATTTTTTGACAGACAACTACTTTTTTGGTGTATAGAACGTTAAAAAATGACTAAAATTATATTTTAATATCGCTAAATGTGGTAACAACCTATAATGCAAGTATACCTCTGACAGACGCTTTTACACATGTCAGCTAATTTTTAATGAGGGTAAGCTGTCTCAAAACTACTTGTGAGATTTTAAAAGGCAGAATTATATTTTGCAAATCCAGAAGGTTGCGAAAACAGGAATCGTAATGCGACAGAATGGCTACGGAATTGGTTGCTACTAAAACATTAAGGCATACAGAAATACTAAGCATAGCGATGCTGCCAAAAGGTATATTAAATATGAGATCGGCTTTAGCAAACAAGTAAAATAAACATTAAGCAATTTTTTGTTTCCATTAAAAGAATTTTAAAGCGTTTGCCCTGCAATGGTAGCTCAAAGCAAATTTACAAGTCATTTTTACCTACTTTTGTAAAAAATATTTTTTATGCCTTTTAGTTCTTTAGGTCTCTCTAGCGTTTTATTAAAAACGTTAACAGCGCAAAATTTTACCGAAGCTACCCTTATCCAAGAAAAATGTATTCCGGCTATTTTAAACAAAGTCGATGTTTTGGGTATCGCAAAAACAGGTTCTGGAAAAACTGCTGGTTATGTTTTGCCCATCTTAACAAACCTACAGCGAGCATTATTGGTTAAAAATAGAAGTGCGAATGTATTGGTTTTAGTGCCTACTAGAGAATTGGCCGAACAAGTAGCAACCGTTTTTAAAACTTTTAGTAAAGATTTAGAACGACCAATAAAAACGTTGGCGGTTTATGGTGGCGTATCAATCAACCCGCAAATGATGGCCCTACAAGGTGTAAATATATTGGTGGCTACACCTGGTAGGTTGTTGGATCTTTTGAATTCAAATTCTATTTCCATATCAGAAATTGAAACCTTTGTTTTAGATGAGGCGGATAAAATGCTGAATTTAGGTTTTAAAGAAGAATTGAATAAAATAATCAGTTTACTCCCTCAAAAACGACAAAATATTTTATTTTCTGCTACATTAAGCAACGATATTCAAAATATCCATCAGCTGTTGCTAAAAACACCCGTAATTATTAAAATCGAAGCTGAAGAATTTTCGCTAGATTTGATTAAACAGGTGGCCTATATTGTTTCGAACGAAAAGAAAGGGCCATTTTTGCGTTATTTGATTACTTATCACAATATGAAGCAGGTATTGGTTTTTGCATCTTCTACCCACCAAGTTGATGCGATTGTAAATAAACTCCGTAAAAATAATATTGACGCAAGAGCCATCCACAGTCAGAAAAGCCAAGGGTCTAGAACAGAATCGCTAACACTTTTTAAAGCAGGCAAACTTAGGGTTTTGGTTGCAACGGATTTAATGGCAAGAGGAATTGATATTGATGCGTTGCCTTACGTTATAAATTATGAGTTGCCGCGCTCGCCCAAGGATTATATTCACCGCATTGGCAGAACGGGACGTGCAAATGTACATGGCGAGGCGATTTCGTTAATTAGCACTGCGGAATTAGATCATTTTGGTGTGATTCAGAAAAAAATGGGTAAGCAGGTTGAATTAATTGACAGTGAAAATATTGCCATGAAATAATTTTTTAAGCTTTGCCTATTTATAAAATTTACGTCGGTGAAAACTAATTGTCATCAGCTGGGATTAAATGAAGCGTAAAAAATGTATCTTTGCCGAAATATGGGTTACGCAAAAGAAAGAGGAAAATTTGAAATACTAGCTACAAAAGTTGGTGGTTTAACTATTTACGATGATAAAAGTGTTAAAATTATAACAGATATTTTTGAACAGTTTTCTCATTCGGTTAGAATATTAAAAAATAAAAATCCTGAAACCTTCACAAATCTTTTCTTAAATGAATTGGAACAAGTAAAGGTTGTTAAAAGAGCTTTAAAATTGAGCGAAGAAGCCGATAGACAAGATACTTTTGTTAAATACAGAGATATTTTAAAAGACGGTTTAGAAAGTGCAGTTGCCTTAACAAAATTAAGTGACTAAGTCTATCAATTAGCATTGCATATTTAAAATGCGTTTGTAAGTTCAATTTCTATTGCCTAATAACTACTTACCATGTTTTACGCAAAGTATTTAATTTTTAGCAAGTATAAAATGAAATAAAACATAGCATATCTTTTGTGTTTTTCCTTCTTTTTTTGAAGTTTGGCAATGTGTAACTTACTACAAAGTTACTTAAACCCCATACTGTAAATTTTCCTAAACCTTTTCAACTACTGCCCAAGCAAATCAATAACAGTTGTGTTTACAAAGTCATTAAATCAATTTTGTACTAAATGGTTTATGCATTGGAAGCGTCTGCCAAAAGAAATATTTGCTTTTCTATTTAAATATTCTTAACCTTAAACTATGTTTTAAAATTGATTAAAATAATTATTGGTTTTTCCGTTGCGTAAATATGGAAAAACTAAATTAATTATAGATAGCTTGCATTGTCTACTCAATAATTCGCGCGAAAATGAAGTCATCCCATGACAAGACTAACTTATCGAATTTGTTTAGGAATTGCTGGCAGTTCTTACTACCATTGATTGGGTTCGCATTCATTGTAGGCAATTTATCCGCACAGGAAAATTTTAAGGATTTAAAGACAAGTGACGATTTCATAAAAATTGTGAAACATTACCGTTATCTCAATCCAGATTCTGCGTTGTTTTTTGTTAATTTAGGACTGCAAAATGCACGAGCAAATAATGATGAATTGGGTGAAGCTGCTTTGCTAAATCAATTAGGAATGATTGAGGATAATAACGCAAATTATAAAGAATCTAAACAAAAATATCTTCAGGCAGAGGCTATTTACCGCAAAATTAATAACGAAGAAGGCATTGCATCTACATTAGTAAGATTGGGCGTAGTTGAAAAACGCAATGGAAATTTCGATAAATCTTTAAAATATTATTTTGAAGCTTTAAAGCTGAGCGAAAAAAACAACAACAAAATTGGTACGTTAGAAGCTAGGGTAGTGATATTTGAATTATATTTTCAGCTGCGCAATTTTAAGGCATCTATAGAAAATTTGCACTTCGCCGAACAACTCAACAATACGCTTCCAAATTCCAATTTTTCTTTAAATATGTACTGTGGCTTTGGTGCTTATTTTATCGAAATGAAGCAGTACGACAAGGCAATTAAATATATAAATATTGGTTTACCCAAAAGTAATAAGGTTGAGTATAATGGTTTAAAAATAGGCTTGTTAAAATTATTAGGCATTGCTTACTTTAAAAAAGGCGATTTTGCCAAATCAGTTACAACATTAAAAGAAGCTTTAAGGTTTACTAGAGAAATTAAAAATGTTTTAAGAGAGCAATCAACATTATTGGAGTTGGCAAAGGTTAATATCAAAAATAATCCCGATACAGCTATCCTGTATCTAAATGCTGGATTGAAAATTGCGAATGAAAATAAAATGTTTAGCCAAGAAATTATTTTCTTGAACAAATTGAGCGACATTTATGCAAGCAAGCAAGATTATCAGCAGGCGCTAGCTTTCAAAAATAGAAGTTATCAAGTTTCGGAAAGGGTTTATTATAAAGAAATGTCTAAGCAAATTTTGAGTTTAGAAAGTGCAAACGAACTCGAGAAATCAAATAATCAACTCACTCAGCTTAAGTTAAAATCTAAAGAGAAAACCATCGTTAACAACATAATTTTATCCATAACCATCACGATCACCTTACTTTTTATTGTAACATTATTTTTCTTTAAAAGATCGAGGCATTTCAACAAAACCCTTCGTTTACTAAACAATAAATTGGCTGATAGTAATCAACAGAAAGACAAGTTTTTCTCTATCGTGGCGCACGATTTAAGGTCTCCGCTTGCCTCTACGGTTAGCATTATGAAGTTGATACAAAGTCGTTCGTTAGATGAAAAAACGCAAGATGACGTTGTAAACAAGCTTTCGCTACATTGCGAAAGTAGTCTGGAGGTTTTAGATAATTTATTAAAGTGGGGCTACATGCAAATTAAAGGCACTAAAATAAACATAACTGAATTTGAACCCTTAAAAAAAATAAAGAGTAATGTAGCTTTGTTAAAGGAAGCAACTGAGGTTAAAAACATTACAATTGCTTTGCAGGTAGCAAAAAATATTAAAATAAAGGCAGATTCAGATCAATTTGATTTTATAGTAAGAAATCTACTATCTAACGCTATAAAATTTACACCAATTGATGGAATGATCAATTTAAGCGCTGAAATAGAGCACGATGAAATTGTGACTTTTAAGGTAATTGATAACGGTATGGGCATTTCTGCAGAAAGAATTGCAAAACTTTTCGAACTTTCCTCTGAGGGTACAAGCGGTACTTCTAATGAAGGTGGAACTGGTTTAGGTCTTTTAATTTGTAAAGAATTTATTGATGCCCACGCCGAAAAATTAACTGTTGAAAGTATTGTTGGAAAGGGCACTTCTTTTACATTCACTTTTCCAGGGAAAATAGTTGAATAAGTTTGTTTTATTTTAATTGAAATAGGCGTTCATTGACGTCGATATTTTAAGAATTGATTTGGGCTGTAAGGGTGAAGGTTTTATTTAGCCTGGTAAATTTACGTTTACTCAGAGCGCTACTCCTGCCCGATCGCAACTTCTTGTTAGGTTAATCTTTCTTTTTTTCTTTTATTCTTAACAAGCTGAGATAAATTTTTCATTATATGCTATTACTCGTATTTGCATCAAATAACAATTTTTATATGTAAAAACGTAGAAATTTGAGTATTTAGCTGGGTTTATATGCGAATGGCTATAATATTTTCAGAATTTATTTCCCGATGCAGAAAGTAATTTGTGTTGATTATCAAGCACTTAATTTTAAAAAAATACAAAAAACAGACAAATATATTTTTTGAGGGAATTTATCGGTACAAAAGCTGATATCTTTTGCTCATTAATTCCGTATATTTTGCTTTAAATTCTTCCGATAAAAATGAGTTTTCTATCCATTTAAAAGCAGTCGGTTTGAGTTTTTCAAACCTCTTAAATACACTCATAATCTGTTTTTCGTTGAGATCAATTTTAGCACCTAAACTTTGGAAATTTTCCAATCTTAATTTTTTCTTTTTGCCCTCGAGTGTCAATGCAAGTTCCTCCTTATCCTCCGGATTAACGATGGCTACATTCAACAAATCATACGCTGGCGAAAGTACCCATTTTCCACGATCAAGAAGCAGGGAGAAGTTTTTAAGATGCATATCGTTATTTCCAGTTAAGAAACTGAAAACACCCAATTCAAAATAATAAAGCTTATCAAAAACAGCTCGACTTGAATACTCTCCTACTGCTTTACCAACCTTTTCCATCGAACTTTTGTATTTATCGAAAGCTTCCAGAATTTGAAACATATCGATCATATGAATCTTTTCCCCCAAGTCTGTTCGGTCAAAGCGTTTGGTGATGTAGGAAAGCTCTCCAGACTTTAAACGTATTAAACTAGATTTTGCAGTTTTCATTCCAAAAGCCTCCGCCATTCTCATCGTTAAATGTTCATTTTGTGGCATCTCTTGAAATACAGCTGAAGGCGGTTTAAAAATATAGTTACCACCTAATGCACCTACAATGGTTAATCTAGCATTATGACCCTCAGTTAAAGCCGAGTTCACTAAAGTCAACGATAATTTTGGTTGCACACCAGGCACAGCAATACTGCGCTCAATTACGCTCTTTGCTAATTCATCCATTTCTGCCAGCGAATAGGAAAAATCTGGTTGTTGAAGCGTTCCAAAAAAATCAAGACTGCATTGTTCATGAAAATCCCCTTCCGTATTTTCAGGCAACGCGTTGTAGCAATATAAACAGTTCCTACTCATCAGCTGGAATTATAGATAGAACACTTACAGCTCCTATACAATTTTGACAACAAGCCAATAGCAAACCCATTCTGTCATTATGATTGATTTTCCAGTTTTTCGAAGCAATATCTAAAAGCCATCCTTCGGGTATTAAGCCCTCGAAGAAAGGAAATAACCTATTTTCTTTATATTTAAATTTGGTTACCGGCATAGAAAAGGTAATGAATTGATCCGGATACGTTGCAACATAATCTGCATCGTATTCAAAGGTATATTCCCCATCATCAGTTTCTATAAGTATTCCAGCCAATAAATCTTGATAAAATATTTGCGCTTTTCTCATGATTAATTATCCTTTGACCCAACACTTTCTTGAATAGGCGCTAACACATACCCAAACATTTTCAACACTTGGTTTACGCTAGAAAGATTAAGATTGTCTTTTCCCTGTTCAATTTTGCGTATTACTGTGAGCGCTACTCCTGCCCGATCCGCAAATTCTTCTTGGGTTAATTTTTCTTCTTTTCTCTTATCCTTAACTAACTGAGATAAACTTTTCATTATATGCTATTACTCGTATTTTAATCAAAGATGTAAATCTATATGTAAAAACGTATAAATTAAAATATTTAGCGATTTCTATGTGCAAAAAAATATAATATTGCACAAGCTTTAGCTATTGATACGAAAAATAAAGTTTTAATTCACAAGCAAATAATTAGTACTCCTGCCCCCAGCTTCGTCTTTGACTAACAAACCTTTAACTATTAAATCTTGAATATCTCTACTGGCAGTATCTTGTGAGCATTTTGCTATTTTAGCCCATTTAGACGAAGTAAGTTTGCCATCAAAACCATCCAATAATTTATTTAACATCATTTTCTGCCTATCGTTAAAACTTAAAGCTACTGGCATTGCCCACAACTTGGCTTTACGCAAAACTGAAGCTAATACTATATCCGAAGACTTTATAGCACGTTCTAAACATTCCAAAAACCAAACCATCCAATTCGTAATATCTAAACCCCCAGATTGTGTTTTCTCTAATATCTCATAGTAAGCACTTCTTTCTTGTCTAATTTGATTTGACATGCTGTAAAATCGTTTCGAACTACCATCAGCACGAGCCAATTGCATATCTGCAATAGCCCTTGAAATACGACCATTACCGTCTTCAAAAGGATGAATGGTTACAAACCACAAGTGCGCTATGGCTGCTTTTATAATCGGGTCACCACTAAAACCACCATCAAACCATGATAAAAACGTTTTCATTTCTTGAAGTAAAATATCAGAATTTGGTGCTTGAAAGTGCAACGTTTCTTTTCCCATAGCAACCGAAACTACTTGCATTGGATCATCAACATCATTTTGTCTCCAATCTCCAACTACAATCTTATACATTCCGGCTCTACCTGTTGGAAATAATGAAGCATGCCAAGAGAACAGCCTTTCTTCATCTAGTCCCTCAGTAAATTTTTGCGTAGCATCCACCATCATCTCCACAACACCATCAACATATCTATCAGAAAGAACAGCGCCTACAATATCCATCCCCAAGCGTCTAGCAATTGATGATCTCACTTGTTCTCTATTCAAAATCTCTCCTTCAATTTCAGATGATTTAATAACCTCTTGTGTTAAGGTTTGCAATACGGCCTCTGATTGCAAATCGAAGCCTAATTGCGCCATCGCTCCCAAAAGTTTACCTTGTTGAAAGCGTACACTAGCCAACAGCGTTGTTATTTGAGCTTCCCTCCAACTAAATTGAGGCCATTTTTTTAATTGATGTATAAACATTCTCCGCAAATATTAAGTCGAATATAATTATAATGCGGATAAAATCAAATTATATTACGCAAAAAATGCGGAGATTAACTTACTTAATCTCCGCATTGCAACAAACAATAATGGTTTTTAAATTGATTTTACTTAAAACTAAAATAAGTTTAATTAACTGATAGGCAATTGATTTACACACAATACAGGTAGTAAAGGTATACAGATTAATAAATAGTTATAGTGTTAAAGGTACAAATTGGGTACAAAATCATTTAAATAGTTGTAATTGCTTCTTCTTAATCAGTCTTTTGTATTCGTCTTTATAATCAACATTTAAGAAACTTTGTTCAATCATTTTATTACAGTTTTCTATTTGTTTTATAAATTCATTGTAAATGTTATCCCTTACTTTCTCTACAATATTTAAACTACTTGCAAGCAAGTCGAAATCAGTTTTTTTAACCTTTCTTTTCCTACCCCCTAAAGTTAAGGCCAAATCTTCTACATCTTGTGGGAAAACCAAGTTTACGTTTAGCAAATCGTAAGCAGGAGAAAGTAAAATTCCTTTTTCGGTATGCATCAATGAAAAATTCTTTAAATGCATATCGTTATTGCCAGTTAAGAAGGAAAACAAAATCAATCTAAAATATTTAATCGCATCTAAACCAGAATTGGTAGTGTATTGTTTAATTATTTTTCCAACACGCTCGTAAGAACTTTTATATTTTTGCTCGGTCTGTAGTTCAGAAAGCTGACAAAGATCCTCTACATGAATTTTCATGCCTTTAACCCGATCAAAACGTTTTGTAATATAAGCCAATTCTCCAGTCGTAGTTCTAATTAAGGTATGTTGCGCAGTTGCTATTTTAAATAATTTTGCCAAATGCATCGTTAAATCTTCTATTTCGGGCATAAATTTGAATTCGGCTGATTGAGGTTTTAGAATATAATCACCCCAAAGCCCCACTAAGGTAAGTCGTTTATTTCCCTTCTCTCCCTCTAAACTCAGTGACAATTTAGGCTGAACACCAGTTACAGCTAATCTTTCATTTACCGTAAATTGGGCTAATTGAGCTAATTTTTCCTTATCCAATTCCAATTTCGGCATTATAGCCGTTCCGAAAAACTTCTTAGTACAAGCTGTATGGTATTCTCCTACTTCAGTGGGTTGATAACAAAATAAACAATTAGTCATTTCGTACCTCCTCTATTGGATGTACCGAAACAGCACCGATAGTATCTCGACACAAATTGATTAACAATTCAAACCGATCTCTTGGATTAAGCTTCCAATGCTTCTCTCCTATATCTAAAAGCCAACCTTCTGGAATTAAACCATCAAAAAATGGGAATAAAATCTTACTGTAATAAGGTTTACTACTTAACGGCAAGGTTAAACTAATCGGTTTCGGATGCTGTATTTCCAAATAGCTCGCCTCATATTGAAAAGTATAGCCATTATCTGTTTCTGATAGATGGCCAGCCAATAGATCTTGGAAATATATTTTTGTCCGTCTAGCCATTATTTAGTTAATTTATCCGTAACACCAACTACTTTACCAAACAGCGCTAATACATCATTAACTTTATCTAAACGAAGTGTATTTTTACCTTGCTCTAAATCACGTACAAAGTTTAAACCAACACCAGCATTTAAAGCTAAATCTTCTTGTGTTAAGCCTAACTCTTTACGTTTAGCTTTTACAAAATCACGTAAATTATTCATTTTATATCCTTTCGGATATAAATATACAAAAATTGTTTAAACTATATGCAATCGGATATAAATTTATTTAAAACTAAGAAATTATATGCTTTGGAATATAATTCAAAAATCAAATTAGCAGTTGAATTCCTTCCAATAAAGCATACATAATTCCTATTTATTGCTATTTATCGTTTATTACTTCTGACAGAAAAGCAAAATTGTATTGCTTACCAGACGGCTACAACATTAAATATGCAATTTAGATACACAATTTATTATTTGATTAATTCTAACACATCAGCTTAATCAATTCCTAATGTTTACCTCGCAAGCATTCAGGGTCAATATTCACCAATAAAGCATATAAGAATTTTCTTATTACTCAAATTTTACGCAATTGATTTTAGGTACACACCTACCCGATCCGGAAACTCTTCTTAGGTCTTTTCGTCTTTTCTCTTATCCTTCACTAGCGGGGATAAGCTTCTGATTATATGCAATTACGCTTAATTGAATCAGATATATACATCTATATGTAAAAGCTTGTAAATTAAACAATTATGTATTTTTATATGCAATTAAATTTATTGTATTAAAAGCTTAGCTATTGATACCGAAAGGAAAGACAAGTTCACAAGCAACTTATTCTTCGCATTTTTGGAAACCGGTAATATGATCCATCTAAGATATTTAGTCCAATCTCCATTAACATCCAAATCAAAAATATTTAATATATTGCACACTGCTTAACAAAACTGAAGCAAATTTGAATAAATATGTCAATTAAAATTACATTGCAAACTTTATTGATCATTGTTTATATTTTTCAGCTCAAAATCTGTGGCAATCATTTTGACCAATTTAATAACCTTGCTCACCAATTATCCCAACGCTTTAATGGAGGGAATTTCGACAAGGATTAATCAACAATTTATATTTAAGTTTAGTTAATCTTCAAATATTATTTAACGTATGTCTCAACTACTTTCATTATCAAATAAAGAACTTTTCTTCCTGCTATTCAGTTGCCACACCGAGAGTGAACTCGAAGAGATTATTAACTCAAATAAAGATATTTTTAAGCAGTCTAATTGGTTCCCCTTAGGTGGAAATGAAAACAATTATGGTGTAATTGAAAACCAACAAGCTTCTCCTATCGCAGCTTTAATAGAAAAGATTACCAATTCTATTGATGCTACTTTAATGAAAAAATGTTACGAGGCAGGTATAGATCCAAAATCTGATGAGGCACCAAAAACAATGGAAAGTGCCAAAGCATTGTTTTTTCCCGATTATAAAAATTGGGATTTAAATAGTCATAAAAAAGCGCAGGCAAAAAATATACAAATCCTTGCCGATGGTCCTAAACTTAATACATCACTCACAATTTATGATAATGGAGAGGGACAACACCCAGCCGATTTTGAAAAATCTTTTTTATCCTTATTAAGTGGTAATAAAAATGAAATTCATTTTGTACAAGGCAAGTATAATATGGGCGGTAGTGGCGCAATCATTTTTTGCGGCAAAAATGGCTATCAAGTAATTGCTTCTCGCAAATATGATAAAACAGGCGATTTTGGTTTTACATTGGTGAGGCAACATCCACTAAGCAATGAGGAGCAAACAAAAAAGAAGAATACTTGGTATGAATATTTAAAAATTGATGGTAAAATTCCTTCATTTGAAATAGACAAGCTGGATTTGAAGTTACATGATACATTATTTGAAACTGGTAGTATAATCAAACTTTATTCTTATGATTTACCTTCTGGAAGTCGTTCGGTTATATCTCGAGATTTAAATCAGAGTATTAATGAATTTTTATTTGAACCTGCTCTACCTATTTTAACTGTTGATAGAAAAGAAAGGTATCCTGACGACAGAAACCTAGAACGAGATCTTTTTGGTTTAAAGCGTCGTTTGGAAGGTGATGAGAATAAATATCTTGAAGATTATTTCTCCGAAGAATATAGTGAAGAAGAAATAGGCAAGTTTAAAGTTACGTGCTATGTATTTAACTCTCGTATTGATGATAAAAATATAAAAGAAACGAAGGAGACAATTCAACGGGAATTTTTCAAAAATAACATGTCTGTACTTTTCTCGATGAATGGCCAAGTACATGGTAACTTTAGTTCAGAATTTATTACACGTTCATTAAAATTCAACTTATTAAAATACCATCTATTGATACATGTTGATTGCACTGCTATGAATTATAATTTCCGAAAGGATTTATTCATGGCCTCGAGAGATCGACTGAAGGAAGGGGATCATACTTCAAAACTAAGAAAATTCTTAACTTCAAAGTTAGGCACGAGCAAGGGAAGGTTAGCCGAAATTGAAAAGCGCAGAAAAGATAGTATATCCGTTGATGCAAAAGACACACAGGAAATGTTGAAATCATTTTCTAAAAATCTACCGATGAACAGCTCATTAATGAAGCTTCTTAGCCAAACTTTCAAACTAGATCAAAAGGATGACAAGCCTCAAAAAAAAGAACCTGAAAAAAAACATGTTAAAAAAGAAATGGAGCCTTTTAAACCGCAACGTTTTCCGTCTTTTTTAAATGTGAAAGCATCAACGGTTGATGGTAAGTCATGCATTAATTTACCTCTTGGACAAGAAAAAACCATCCGTTTCAATACAGATGTAGAGAACCATTATTTTGACAGAGTAGAAGAGCCTGGAGAATTCAAAATAGGGTTAGTGAGTTATCAGCCTAAGCCTAATGATGCAGAAGGTGGTAATGCTGCCGGCAAATCTGAAAATGTAGAGGATGTTTTTAATATTTCTACAACGAGCCCTCACGATGGAACCATACGTTTAAATCTAAATAGTAAAGCCGAAGTAAAAGTTGGCGACGAAATAGAAATGAAAGCTACGTTAACGGCTGCTGGCGAAAATCTGGAGGAACTATTCTGGATACGGGTAGTTGAGCCAGAACAGAAAAAAGAGATTATAAATAAAGAAGAAAAAGGGGACAATGAAAATATGGGTCTACCTCCTTTTGTTTTGGTATACAAAGAAAAAAAAGAAGATTTCTCAACCTGGGATGAAGTAGGCGAAGGAATTGATGCGGATATAGATTATGAAACCGTGATGGTACCACAAGTTAGTGGCGATAACTTGGATAAGATCATCATTAACATGGATAGCCATGTCTTAAAAAATTTCAAATCAAAATATAAGGATCAATCGCAACTAGAAGTTGCAGAACGTAAATATATTTCTTCAGTTTATTTCCATACTTTATTCTTATACACAATTACAAAAAACCGAAAATACACCATTTATCAGGGTGCTGAAAATAAAGACGAAGAGATTGATTTGCAAGTTTATTTAAGAGATTTGTTTTCAAGTTACTATTCAGAATTTATTTTAAATTTCGGAACAAATGATTTGCTGCAGATGATGGGGACTTAGGCATAATGAGCAGTCGCAAAGAATCAGCCTCCTTAATAAAAGATATTGCAGAAGAGGCAAAAAAATGGAATTTGAGTGTAGATGGTGTTAGTAAAGATTCCATAACTATAAGAAGTAGCCCATTTTTAGGAATAAGTTTAAGACTTTGGATAGAAGCAAGTGATCTGCTGTACTTTGATTTTTATTGCCGTACAACTTCTTGGCATTACAATGGTGAACGTACTGATTTGCACGACATTTTTAGCTTATTCTTCTCAATTTTTTTGAAGAAAATGGCTCTAAGTTCAGTAAAAATTATAAACGTTATGAACCCAGCAACGTTTGCGGATAGCGAAATTTATGGGGTATATATTATTCCAAAACAAATAAATCCTGGCCTTATTAATATCCGAGATTTAGATAAAAATACACTAAGTAATTTAATCGAATCCTTATTTGTTTTCGAACAATATATATGGGGGCAGTATAATGGTTGCCCCTGCCAAAGTTGTAGAGACCGTTTAGGTTATAGTTTTACCTACCGTTGGGAAGATATTGACATTAAGGAGCTAAAGGCATTGAAAACTATCATTGGTTTTAATGAACGTGTTAATTATATGGAACGTACACTTCCGTCGTGGCTCTATTATAGAAATTTTAAGAAAAGGATCTCAGTAATAAAGTCGCACGATATCATTGATTTTATTTCTGCTATATCGAAATCAAAAGAAACTAGTATTGATGGTATTAATGGGAAGTTAATTACTACAGAAAACTTTCATCACTTTGTAAGTTTTAAGAAGAAAACAATAATTTACGAGTATTTTAAAAAATTACAAGATGCTGAACCAATTCTTGTTGTGTTAGAGAATAAAATTATTGGAATTGGGGGAAAGTATATCTTGAGTTTAGATATTAATTGTGGCCTCGATGAGTTTAAAAAAGAAAGAGAGAAATTACGTGAGCGACATAATAAAGAATTCGAAATACTATTTCAGCCATCAACACTCGAATGGCAGTATCCGATTAATGATAGTTTATTTGAAAACCTTATCAAGGATCTTTTAGAACGAGAACCAAATGTTACTCGGGTTAGAAAACTAGCAAGTACGAGAGAGCCTGACGGAGGTGTAGATCTTATCGTTGAATGGCTAGTTCCTAAAGAAGCAGTTATTCCTGATGAGGATCCATATATCAAATATAGTGTTGTTGTGCAGTGTAAGGCATATAAAAATGGTGTAGGTAAATCAGATGTTCAGGATATTCGCGATACTGTAGAATCGCGAGATTATGAAGGCTATTTTTTAGCAGTATCTAGTTATACAAAAAGGAGTCTAACAGACTATTTAGATAAACTGAGAACATCAAAAAAGCTCTGGGTGGAATGGTGGACAAAAAGCGAAATCGAAGATAGAGAGAGTGTAAAATAAACTGTGTCAAGAGTTAAAAATACTAACTTTAGATACAGTTTATTATGAATATAGAACAGCAGCTCGATTTTGAGCAAATGAAAACAACGGCCCTTGAGCAGTTACGCTCGGGCAAATCTTTGTATGGTAAAGATGGTGCATTTGCGCCTTTACTAAAGAGCTTTCTTGATTCTGCACTTGAGGCAGAGCTAGAGAGTCATCTTAACGCGGATGAACGCCTTTCTGGCAATCGCAGAAACGGCAAAACGACCAAGGATATCAGGACATCTTCGGGAACGATAAGCGTTCAGACTCCCCGTGACCGGAGTTCTACCTTTGAACCTGAAATTATCCGTAAGAGGGAAACGATACTTGCTGAGAGTCTAGAGAACAAGATTATCGGCATGTACGGCCTTGGAATGAGCCTCCGTGATATTTCAAAACATATTAAAGATATGTACGATACAGATATTAGCCACACCACTCTTTCAGCTATTACCGATAAAGTTATTCCAGAGGTGAAGGAATGGCAGTCAAGACCACTTGAAGAGCTCTATACCATTGTTTGGTTAGATGCCATGCACTATAAGGTTAAGGAAGATCACCGCATGGTCTCTCATGCAGTATATAACATTTTAGGTATCAATAGAGATGGCCACAAAGAATTATTGGGTATGTACGTCTCACAAAGTGAGGGTGCAAACTTCTGGTTAAGCGTGTTAACAGATTTGCAAAATAGAGGAGTCAAAGATATTTTGATTGCCTGTATTGACAACCTTAACGGTTTTCCAGCTGCGATCAATACAGTTTTTCCGCAGACAGAAATACAGACCTGCATTGTACACCAGATCCGAAACAGTCTAAAATATGTTGCCTCCAAAGATCAAAAGTCGTTTATGAAAGATCTAAAGCCCGTTTATCAAGCAGAAACACTTGAACTGGCAGAATTAAGGCTCGATGAACTTGATGAAAAATGGGGTAAAAAGTATGAGAAAGTCTTAGAATCCTGGCGTAGGAATTGGTCAAAACTCACCACCTATTTTCGTTATGATGCCGTAATACGAAAGTTGATATACACTACAAATACCATAGAAGGTTTTCATAGACAGGTTAGGAAAGTGACGAAAACCAAAGGTGCGTTTACTTCAGACATGGCTCTTTTAAAGCTGATTTATCTAGCTCAAAGAAACATTAGCGAGAAATGGACAATGCCTTTGAGCAACTGGGCTACAACTGCTCAAAAACTCGCCATTTGGTTTCCTGATAGAATGATATTAGATTTGAACTAAGAAAGCGCTTGAGCAGCATTAATTTAGAATGACACAGTTTATTTTACACACCCAAGATAGATTAAAAAAACATGAAGATTTAATAAGCAAGTATGCTTCAATTTTAAAATTTGATAATATATAACTTCTCTTTACCAAAAAGAGCTATTGAGCCATAATCGAAATATTCGTTTAATATAGAAAGATTTAAAACGAACTATAGTTCAACACAAAACTATTAGCTATGTTTTTCGCCAAACTTAAGACCTCTGTGTTGCTTGTCCTCCTTGGATATCTATCATGCCAAGATACCACGTCATAATTCGGGTTCAAAATACCTCTTTGCAATTGAAGCTCCTTCATTACTAGGTACTCCACAGACTCTCTATATGAACTCTCTACCCCAGTATATTCTCGTTTTTTGGGTAGTGGAAAACTTAAAAGAACCATATCAGATGCTAATTCAATTCCTAGCCCTGTTTCTTCTAAAAATCTTTTCCTAAATGTCCCCTTAGAATTGAAATGACCTTCTGCCCTGCCAATTGGTCCTACAGAATTATTTGTCATACCTATATAAATAATCTTGAAAGCCTTAGAAATCCAAATATAGATATATGCAGTGTCTATACCGTTATGGATATTATAAATATTAGATATTATCATTCATTATAAGTAGTATAATTTGGTGGTAATTCATTTTCTAGCTTCCTAACCATATGTGCTAAAAATTCAGACGCAATCCTCCTGAAGTTCCATAAAATACTTTTCATCTGCTCATAGTCAAAATCAGTGATATTTTTATACGCATAATATTCTGAATCTGATAACTGAAGCATCATTAAATCAAAAGTGACTTGCAAATCTTGATTATCAGCATTATTCTCGTAAATATACAATGCAAATCTATGCAATTTGTTAATTCTTACACAGTTACCAAGGTCAGTGTCATAATAAGGTTCCCATAATAAATTATCAGTTACAGAACTCACTCTAAAAATTTTAGACAGCTGCGGATTTATTTCACCTTTTACTGCTTCTTCCTTCTCTTCTTGCGTTAAATTCTCTAAATCTCCTGGCTCTTCCCCCTTATCTTCCCTCATCATTTTAACGATAAGTCGAACTTTAGTTGCCATATCATTCGTAATAAGCCCTAACCTTTGTTCTGCCTGTTCTTCAGTAGGTAATTCATCACCTGGTAAAATTTCTATCTGTTCATATTCGCTTAGTAGTTTGTTTGCTATCTCATTAGGATCCTTATTAATTATTTCCCGTCTAATTCTACCAGCATTTAGCCATGCACTTCTGCTTTTAGATTTCGCTTCCCTTGTAACATCACTAATCACTCTCCAAGCTTCTTCCGAAAGAGTTAATGATGATTTTTTTACATCAATATTAAAAAAATCATCGGCACTATTGTCTATATTGATTCTACCTCTAAAGGCATAAAAATCTTGATCATAAGGAATTATACCATTTAAATGGGAAGCCCAAGAAATTAATCGATTATTTCTGTAAACATAGAACCCATAATTACTTGCCTCAATTAAGTATTTTCTTCGAATTTCTGCATCTTTAGCTTCTCCTAAATGCTTTATCTTAAAAATAGGGGGATAAGGTAATTGAGTAATTTCTATATCAGCTGTAATTCCTAGCTCGTCGTCAAGAGTGACCGTCTTTTTCTTTTCAATCCATTTTACTTGAGTACCATCCCATTCATTTTCGTTTAAATTTCCATTTACATTGGCTTCATCTAAAAAGAGTGGATCTATCCCTAGCACTTTATTATTTCCAATAAAGATGTCTTGATTGTCGTTATGTATAAAATAATAATATATAACTCCAACTTTGGTATTAAGCTCATTTATTGTATTACTAACACTTGGATGATTATTTTTTCTAATATTCGAAATTCTGATGATTGTGCCTTTACCCTCGCTCAAATAATCATCAATTATCTTTTGATCTAATGAATCAATATCTTTTTCTGTGGCCGCATAAACCTTCGATGCCATGATTGAAGGCAAGGAAATTTGAAATTTATTAAAACCATTACCATCAGATGAAATAACGTCAAGAATATCCCCTTGTGAAAAAGAGGCTGATTTAAGACCTAAACCAAACTTTGACAACGAGTTCCCGCCGTAATCATGATCGGAAGAGCCAAGTCTTAATGCACTTAGCAGGGCATCCCTATTCATGCCATCCCCATCATCTATAATTAAATATTCTTTTACGTTATTCTTTTTACTATCAGCAAAATCTTTTCTTTCTTTTATGATTAACAATCGTATTACCGTTGCATTTGCTCTTATCGAATTATCAATAATATCACATATTGCTGAAGAAGTGGTATATCCTATCCGGCTTAACCCAAAGAGTAAGCGGCCAGCATCAATATCTAATGGTATAGATTCAGTCATAATTTATCTTATACAAAACAAGCTAAACAACCTTCTTCTTCTGCATCTAATATATCAATCAGTTTATTAGAGCGATAATTTTTGGCAGCGTTTTGTTGTTTGGTTAAAAATTCTTCTTTTATCTGTTTAATCCTTTCAGGATTGATTAATTCTTCTAAACGTTCATCCTGCATCCAGGTGTAGCCATCTTTTTCATACTCAACCGCTAAAAAGAATTTGGCTGGGTTTTGTTCGTATAGCCACACCCATTCTATTTTACGTTGGAAAAAGCAAAAGAAACAACCGGATCGGCTACGGTTATAATACCCTGTTTTCCCGTTTACCTCATAAGGTATCTCTTCGTAATAAGCAGGTACACCTACCCCGCTTTCTCTTAATATCCTAAAGATATCATCACGTATGAGGATGGATTCATTATCCAATAAAGGAAAATCATCTACCAATGCAATTGGCAATGGGCTGTCTTTTAAGGAATGGAAAGCTACATGATTAAACTCTTTAATCCCTAAACTCATTAATGCTTTTAACTTTTGGTTTTGGCTATAAGCTAAAGACAATGGAGTTTTAATAATATCAACAGCACGTTGATATAAATTTTGGCTTAAAAAATCTTTGTATAAGGAAAGTAGCTTTTGCTGGTTATCGTTTTTTAACACTTTTCCAATTACTTCTTCACTCCAGATATTTTCACGGAATGGGAAGATAGATTGTACATGTGGTTTGGTAGAGATATAACCTTCACGATCTTCATCACCACGGATGCCCACATAAGAGATTACTGGAGTAGTACCAATATAGTTTTCAAAAGGCTCAATCTTTAATTTTTGGGTACACCAACGGGCGTTTGAAGATGGTAAATAGCCACCATATAAATTGTGGTAGAAATCGAATGGATTTCCTTTATCACCTTCCTTTGCGTATAGCTTATTAATGCTTAGGCCAAGCTTAGACTCTAGATTACGGATAAGTTGGTAAGTTTCTTCCAACTCCTTCCCCGTATCGCAAGTATAAAACTCGATATCCATTTGTGGATACAGTTCTTTCATGTAAATGGCAAGTGCAGCACTGTCTTTGCCACCTGATATACCCAATACATGCCTTACGTGGTTATTTTCCTTCGTCATCTAATACTTGTTTGAGTATTTTAGCCAAGATAGCAATTTTTGTGCTTTTATTTGTAGTTCCCATTAAATCTGACATTCCCCTTTCCAAACTTTGGAATTGAGCATCTTGTGTTTTCGACATGCGGATAATTCTATGGTTCAAAATACTACCTGGTGTAGTGAGTTCAAATTTAAAAATCAATTCCTCATCCAAGTTTACTTTTTGCAGAGCCATATCGTTAAGGTTATCTAATTCGTGTATAAGCGAATGGAAACGTTCTTGCAGGTTTTCTACTTCTTTATCGGTAATTTGATCGAGTGTTTTACCAACTGTAGCTTGTGCTACAGACGACAACCAAGCCCCTCTATCTTCTAATGGAGAGCATAATCGATCGTAAAAGGTTTTTTGGTAAGGAAGTAATAAATATTGTTTTAATGATTTTTGATACCGTGCCTTTAGCTTTTCAGTATAGCTAGTGAAATCGTAATCTTCATTCCAAAGGCCGTTAATAATAGCCTCAAATTTATGCAACAGTATATCATAAGCATTGCGTAATTCTCTGATTGATTCTTGCAGGTCGGCACTGTAATTGGTTAATAATTCGGGATTATTGTTTAATTGCACCAAATCATAATTCAAAGCACTTGGAAAATCTTCAAAAAATAATTTCTCGGGTTCGGTTGCTTCTGTTAATGCCCTTCTTACCGCAATTGTTTTTTTGCTTAAGTTTTTAGTTTGTTTTACATAAGGTTTTAAGTCTTTATAAAATTTAAAAAATGGAATGATGGTTTTAATGAAAGCATCGTTAGAAGTTCTTTGCGCCTCACCTAAAGACAATAAGTCTCTGTACTGATTGAATAGGCGTACTTTAATGCCATCTGTATCATAAGCTTTGATGTAATACTGCTGTGGATTTTTAACCAATAATTCCAAGACTTCCGCATCTATATCGGGAATGAAACCATTTGTGCCATAAAGCGCAAAATCGTCCGTTTTCATAATGAGGTAAATGGGAATCCAAAAATCTAAGAAACCTTTTTTAAGTTTGAATGGCGCCTGTTCTAAAAGCTCATAAAAATCGGCAACACTACGTTTAGCACCCTTAGTACTGCCAACAAAATTATTGCAAGCATTAAACAAGGGGATAAATCGGTTATGATCTAAATTTGCATCGGTAATTTCTTTTAACGCCCAGCCATTTTCTGTTTCTTCGTGTATGCCTGTTTGATGCAATAAAGATAGGTATATACTTTTTTGTGGCGGAAAACCTTCTATACCTAACCCATCAATAGTTTCATTGTTTAATAAAGCATGTATTAAAGCTTTTCTAGCACCAGATATAGGTGTCGATAATTTGCTTTTATTGGCAAGTTCGCTTATAAACTTTGGTGTAAGCGAGTAAACTTCATCGGTAATTACAGATAAAAAGGCATTAAAATCTTTACTGCTGTTAAAGTTTTTGATTTCACCTTTATAATACCACTTTACCGAAGCAATATCATAAAAGCCTTCATATAGATAATAGTTAAGCAAGTTTTTTTGAATTTCTTCAATGGCACTTAACTCACGTTGGATAATTTTATCATTAGGGTATTTTGCTTTTGCAATTTTTGCTTTTTCGATTTCTTCAATGGCATGTTGTATATCAGTAACCCTTAAAAAGTGGGCATAAAGAACTGCTTGATCATTTTCAGTAGATGCCTCAATGATTTCAGATTCTTTAATATTTTCGTTAAAGATTAGGTTAATGAAACCATCTACTTGCCCTTTAGGTTTTGAAGCCGCATAAGGTGCATCTGTAATTTTATATTCAAAAGCTCTAGGCGTACCTTTTTCGTAATAGGCTCTTTTGGCTGCTATTGGTGCTAAAGGTAAATAGCCGTTTAAAAAACTAACGATATTATTCGCTCGGCTAACTTCTAAGCCAGCTTCTTGTATGGCATCATCAATATTTACAATGGTTGTTTCCGAATAAAAGAAACGATTAGAATATTTGTTATAGGCTAAGAGGTTTTTTCGTTGTAGATTGAGTAAAGCATCTGCAACACCAGTAAGCTTTCCTGTTAATTCGATATACGCCACTAAGAACTTTTCGTCTAATTTCGCTCCTGCATGACTGAAAATATTTAGCAAACCTATGGTTTTTATTAAGGTTTGATAAAGAATATGTTCTTTTTCTTCTACTTCGCCTTCAACTCTTTCTAAAGCATTTTTAATCTCTGCCCATTTGCTATAATGAATATTGGCTTTAGAATTTAGGTACGAATAAAGGTTATAATTTAAATAGTCATATACGTTTGATACCGCATAGAAATTTTGCCTTTGCTGATCAAATTCTCTTAAACCGTAAAAACTATCGGTATTTAAAAAGGTAAATAATGACCGTTCATTTTGTCCATATTGCTGTAAACCCAATGCTAGTATGCTACCCGATAGTAAATCTAATGGATAGATTTTTTTTGCAATTTTTTGATCGAAATAATCCTTTAGTGAAAATGCTTTAGCTTGGGCAATGGTGTTGATTAATGCAACAATATTTTCTTCTTGTGATGCATTAGGTGTTGCTGCAATTTTTTTACTAGACAACAAAAGCAATTGCTCTACAGGCTCGTTAAAGGTTAACTCTTTAAAGCGGCCTTTAACTTTAGTCCACTCATTACGTTGTGTTGCATTTAAGCTAGCCGCATAAGCAGAGAAATCTTGGTGCAGGGTAGTTATAAATGCAGCTTCATTTTCTGTATTGTTAATTAATTCTGCAATTTGCTGTAAAAAATAAAGTTCTTTTTCTGCTCCATTTGCTGAGGCATATTCTAGAAATTTACCGAACTCATCTATAACAAAAAACAAACAGTGTCCTTGACCATTAGCTGATTGAATCAAGGTTTCGAGCTCATGAACCAACACACTAGTTTTATTACTTGTTGAACCAATTGCCTGAGCTACATTATCGATAATAGAATCGTAACTGCCCACAAGGTTGATAAAATCGAAGCGTTTAAATTTAGTCCACTTTTTGTCGTCAATAAAAATATTTTCTGCGTTTAAATGGTAATTGAGCGCATTAAGAAATGTCGATTTACCAGTCCCATAGGCACCAATTAAATTAATTGACCTGATGCCTGAAGCAAAATTGTTAATTAGCACCTCAAATACATCTTGCGTATTGGGCGTAATGATATAATCTGCAACATCGAAGTTGTTCAGTAATATGTTTTGAGACGGCGAAAATTGCTTAACCATAATATTGATTTAAAACCTCCAACTTATCCACTTCATTTTTCATTTGTAACACCCTATTACCAGCCGTTTCGTTATAGTTAAAATTATGTGGCCATCGATTTGCCAATTGAATCAGCTTTTCTTCCAATCCTTTTTCCGTTAAGCAAAAAATGTTTCCTGGTGAATTAATAGCTTCTAGTAGATCCTTAAAGGATAGGGATTTGTCTTTATTACCGTAGTTATCTAATATAGCATAGGCAAAAATTTCCAAAGGCAATTCGTCTCTACTTTCTCGTACAACTCTAAACCATTGCACCGGATTTTTGCCATCCAGGTCTAATCGACTAAAGGGTCTAATTAAATTAAGTTCTACTAATAAATTAGCTGTTTCTTCTTCGATATCTGCCTTGCCATCGTTTGACCTATTGTAAGTTCGCAAGAAAACATTCGCATCCGAATCATAGGTTTTATCGCTAAAATGTTTAGCGCCACTTTCTTCAGTTTTTCTTTTTAGGTAGGCAATTAATTGCAGTTTATTAAATTCGTTTTTTTCCTTTAGAAATTGATTAAAGAAGGTATTAAAAATAAATAATTTTTCGTTCTTAATGGCAGCATAGTGTAGTAACCATAAACTAGCTGTGTCTTCTAAATAGGGATCTCGTCCAGCTAATAAATAATCTCCAAACTCTGTTATGGCATTATCGTCAGTTATGATGTTGAATCCGCGTAGCCAGAATTTTATGGAGGTCGTCATATTCTTACCAACACCTAAATGCACTACTGCATCTTCGTCGGTAAATGACCTGTTTGATAAAATATGTTCAAAACCTTTTTTCAGCCAGAATTGGCGGCATACAAAGGTTTCATGCCCACTAAAACTTATTTTCATTTTGATTCAATTATTCTTCAAAAATTCATTACTTACTACTGCCTAAGCCTTTGCCCTAATGTTTCCAGGCGTAGATCGGAAATAAATAAAACACTACAAAAATTAGCATTTTTCAATCGCCTTATAATACTTTTTAACATCCATGCAAAATAGGTCTACTCAAAAAGAAAAATAAAAAGTTCTATAGAATCAAGTAAGTTGCAGAATTCATCTATTTAAAAGCACTTTAGCCTCCGCATTTACAAGGATAATAAAGTTATGCATTAAAAACACAAATTTCTACCATTAATTATTTTCCGATGCAAAACTTACTAAAAATATTTTCCAACAAATCATCAGTTGTTACTACACCTGTAATCTCACCTAAATAATGAAGGGCCTGTTTAATATCCATCGCCAAAAAATCAGAAGTGATCGGATTATCAATATTATTTAGCACGTTAGCCAAAGCGTTTTCTGTATTTTGTAAAGCTTGTAAATGGCGAATATTGGTCACCAATGTTTCGCTGGTGTTTATCGAAAGCAGATTAACTTTAGCGAGTAAAGCCGTTTTAAGTTCTTCTACACCGATATTTTCTTTGGCCGACAAAAACAATACTTCCTTTTGCGCAAATTCATTCTTTTGTTCGTCATTAAACAAATCTGCTTTGTTTACAACCGCCAAATATGGAATATCGATTTTATTCAAATCGGTCAGTTGTTCTTGAAGTTCATCTGGAGTTTGCAAAGCATCAACCATGTAAATAATAAGCTTTGCTTGCTTCATTCGTGCTAAAGTACGCTCCACTCCTTTCGCTTCAATAATATCGGCAGTATCTCTAATCCCTGCAGTATCAATAAAACGGAAAATGATGCCATTGATGTTTAATTCATCTTCAATGGTATCTCGAGTAGTGCCCGCAATTTCTGAAACGATTGCACGCTCTTCATTTAGCAAAGCATTTAGTAAGGTCGATTTCCCCACATTAGGCTTACCAGCTATTACAATTGGTACTCCATTTTTTAATACATTACCCATTTCGAAGGATGAAATAAGGCGTTGCAAAACAGAATTTATTTTTAAAATTAACGTACGCAATTGGTCGCGATTGGCAAATTCCACATCTTCTTCTGCAAAATCGAGTTCCAGTTCAATCATCGAAGCAAAGTGGACCAATTGATCGCGTAAACCCTTCAGCTCATTGCTAAAACCACCGCGCATTTGCTGTATCGCCACATCGTGCGAAGCTTTACTATCAGAAGCTATTAAATCGGCTACAGCTTCTGCTTGACTTAAATCGAAAGCCCCATTTAAAAAAGCACGTAAAGTAAATTCTCCAGGTTTCGCCGCTCTTGCGCCTTTTTTAATCAACAAATTTAAAATCTGCTGAATAATGTAATTGGAGCCGTGACAAGAAATCTCAACCACATTTTCTTTGGTATATGATTTTGGCGCAACATACAAACCAGCAACAACTTCATCTACAATTACATCGCCATCTTTTATTAAACCAAAATGCAGGGTATGCGAGATTTGTTGCGTAAGGTCCTTTCCCGCAAAAACTTGGTTGGTAATGCTTATCGCATCTGGACCTGATAAACGGATTACGCCTATCGCACCGCTTCCTTGTGGAGTTGATAAAGCAATTATAGTATCTTGAGTATTCATCTTTATTTTACGAGTGGTAAAAATAACGCTTATCGCCTTATTAATGATGGAAATGGGGTAATTTTTTTTAATAAATTTAATATTGGAGATTGTATAATGATTTTTTGGAGTGGAAATTACTAAATATGGAGCTTGTGAATTGAGTTGGATGTACAAAACAAAATATCACCCTCGCCACCTCGCAGTCCAGCACACCTCATCCTTGAAAAAAGGCAGTGAATTAAAAGAAACGCCTAATATTTCTATTATAGCGTATAGGTTTTAAACAAATTAAGAATAAAACATTTTTATTACCTTGCTGTTTAGCAGTTGGAAACTAAATAACTTATGCAGAATACCCTACCCTTAACCGTAAAAAGATCGATTGAATTATTGGGACTAATTGCCATTGTTGCAGTAATGGTTATTGGAAAAGACATTATTATGCCGATTTTAATGGCATTCTTTATAAGCATAATGCTCCTTCCTATTTATCGCTTTTTAAAAAGAAAGAAACTACCTGAAAGTTTGGCAATTGTGTTTTCAATTTTAGTAGTGGCATTATTTGTTTCGTTAGTAGTGTGGTTTTTTTCGCACCAAATCGGCTTGCTCGTAAGTGATTTTCCTCAAATCAAGAAAAATGTAGCCCTGCATATTAATTCGTTAAGCGATTGGATAACCAACATAACGCACTATAACGATAAGCAACAGAAAGCTTTTATTCAGGCCAAAAGCGATGATTTGATGAACATGGGAACCTCTCTTGCTGGTGGCGCAGCGGTTACGTTAAGTGGTGTTTTTGTATTTCTTGGATTGTTGCCAATTTACATTTACCTCATGCTGTTTTATAAAGATATTTTGGTAAGATTTATATTTATGTGGTTTAAACCTCAAGATCATCCAAAGGTGAAAGATGCTATTTATGAAACCGAATCAATCATCAAAAGCTACTTAATCGGCCTGCTTATTCAAATTACCTACATGACTATCCTTTTGGGTGGAATTTTAATGCTCATTGGGATTAAGCATGCTTTATTAATTGGCGTAATTTTCGCGATTTTAAATTTAATTCCATACATCGGTGCGCTGATTGGCAATTTGATTGGTGTATTGCTTACCCTTACATCTTCCCAAGAATTATGGCCGGTGATTACCGTTTTAGGTGTTATTGCTTTTGTTCAGTTTTTAGATAACAATATTTTAATGCCACGTATTGTAGGTTCTAAAGTTAAAATAAACGCGCTATTCGCAATTCTCGGTGTGTTTATTGGGGGAAGTATAGCTGGAGTTTCGGGTATGTTTTTGGCTTTGCCGACAGTAGCTGTGTTAAAAATTATTTTTGATCGTACAGAAATGTTCAAACAGTGGGGTGTGTTGTTAGGGGATGAACGCCCAGCGAAAAGTCCTATGAGTTTTCCACGATTTAGACGTAGACAGCATGTTCCGAGTAAAGAAGGAACTGAAAAATAAGATATTGGTAATAAATCTACATGTTTGCTGTTATCAGCGCACCGATTTAAATCCATCAAACCTTTTACAGCGTAGTAAAAGATGTTTTTAGACGACACCAACCATGGATAATCCTAGGCATAACTATTAAAAAAAAAAGCTAATAAGCGGCTTATCATTAACCGCTTATTAGCTTTATCATTATAAGAAATAAAGAACTGAATTTTATAAATCACTCACTTCTTCAATTCTAAAGGCTTTTTCACCTTCTTCAGTATGCCACTCGATAATCGAATCAACTTCGTGACCTAATAGCGCAAGGCCAACTTCAGATAAAATTGAAATGGTACCATGTTTTGCACGGGCAACATTTGCCGGCACAAATAAATAAGTAAGTGCTTCGCCAGAATTAATTTCTCTAACTACTACTTTTTTGTAAACATCTACAATGTTTGCTGGTAAATCTCTTCTATTTACCTGTTTAGCGGTTCTTAGTTCAGATACAATTTGACCTTCATTTTTAGGGTTAATTTTTTTCCTTCTAATTTGATCTTTTAAAATATCAAACATTCCTGTTGTTAATATAATCTGTTTTTTTGTTTCTTGGGTAGTCATAATAAATGTGATAAAATTTAATTTAAAAATAATTTCCATAGCATATTCTTATCGCCCCGGTGGCTATAGTCCCCCGAGGCAGAATTACTAAAATCCATTATAATTTTAAATCTACATCTATTCATATTACTCTTATTTAATTAGGGTGCAATCACCTCCGTTATTTTAAATTGCTTTAATCCTGCCGGAACTTTCCACTTTACAACCTCCCCTTCTCTGAAACCAATAAGCGCAGCGGCAATTGGCGTCAATATCGAGATCTTTTTTTGCTTAATATCAGCATACTGAGGCAATACGATGATAATCTCCATGGCTTCTCCAGTGGTTTCCTCAACAATTTTGATTTTAGAATTTAATCTGATGGCGTTTTTCGGAAAAGCGTCGTCTTTAATCACCACTGCTCGACTTAATTCTGAAGAAAGCGACATGGCTTCATCAGGTTTTGAAATCTTACTAAAAAAAGGTTTCAATAAATTATAGTCACTTTCGGTGACAATAACTGGATTGCTTTCATTTAAGTTCATATTTTCATTTAAATTAAATAATTGTAATTGGGTTAGTTTTTTGTATCAGGAATTTAAAAAATTACCATTATCGCTGTTAACTGCGTTAAATTTTGTTCGGGATATTTTTAAAAAAAACAAAAGAATCATCACGCAAATGCGAATGTTCTAAATTTTAAATAATAAAAAGATACAAGGAATCCCCGGTCCTGAATTTGCTTTCTTTGTTTTAGAAGGCCGGGGCAATATTATCAAAATCCTTAAAGGAAGGAATGTAAAAAACGATACTACAAAAACCAAATGCAGTTTTAAGCACCATACCTTTAAATAAGGTAAAATGCTTCAGAAGCTTAAAGCCTCTTTCTTTTAGGTCGATATGTAGATATTTGTTTTTCAAACTTACCAAACATAGCAAATTAAATTGCTAAAACAAATTAATTGTAGCAATGGTAATGCAAAAGTTACTTAACATAACAGCCAGTTTTCTCCTCGCTAGAAAAAAAAATAAACCGAAGCTTACATCCTTTCTGGCGAAGTAATGCCCAATATAAGCATACCTGCGTTAATGATATCAGCGGTTTTTTTGCATAAGTTTAAACGAAACTGCTTTGCTTCTCCGGCTTCGGTTTTTACAATTGGTGGTACTTCATGGTAAAACTTATTAAACAACTTAGCCAATTCGTATAAGTAATTGGCTAAACTCGCCGGACTAAAAGCTTTTGCTGCAATTGCAAGCTCCGAAGGATATTTAGCCAACAGTAAAATCATATCTAACTCTACATCAGAAATACCAGAAAACTCACTTCCGTTAACTTTAAATTCGTAATCAGCTTTGCTTAACAGCGATTTTATTCTTGCATGTGTGTATTGTATAAACGGGCCCGTATTACCTTGAAAATCTATGCTTTCTGCAGGATTAAACAACAATCTTTTCTTCGGTTCTACCTTGAGCAAGAAGTACTTTAAAGCGCCTAAACCAATATTTTTATATAATTCTTCTTTATCGGTTTCGCTAAAATCGTTGGTTTTACCCAATTCTTCCGTCTTCTCACGAGCAGTGTTAATCATGCTTTCAATCAACTCGTCGGCATCTACAACGGTTCCTTCCCTACTCTTCATTTTGCCGTTTGGTAAATCAACCATCCCGTACGATAAATGATAAAGTCCTTTCGCCCAGCCTTTACCCAATTTATCTAAAATCAAAAACAAAACCTTAAAATGATAATCCTGTTCATTGCCCACCACATAAATAGATTCATCCATTTGGAAATCATCATGTTTCATTTCGGCAGTGCCCAAATCTTGCGTAATGTAAACCGAAGTTCCATCGGCACGCAAAACAAGTTTTTCATCTAAGCCGTCGGCTGTTAAATCAATCCAAACCGAGCCATCTTCCTTTTTAAAGAAAACGCCCTTCGCCAAGCCCTCATCAACTGTTCCTTTGCCCAATAAATAGGTATTGCTTTCGTAATAAAATTTATCGAAATCTACACCTAAGTTTTTATACGTTACGTTAAAGCCAGCATACACCCATTCGTTCATGGTTTTCCAAAGCCAAACCACAGCTTCATCGCCTTGCTCCCATTTCAAAAGCATTTGTTGTGCTTCTTTAATTAATGGTGCATTTTTTTTCGCTTCGTCTTCTGTTTGTCCGCCGGCTTTTAAGGTTTCAATTTCTTTTTTATATTCTTTATCGAAAATTACATAGTATTTCCCTACCAAATGATCGCCCTTTAAGCCAGTACTTTCTGGTGTTTCGCCGTTGCCCCATATTTGCCAAGCCAGCATCGATTTACAAATGTGGATACCACGATCGTTAACCAAGTTTACTTTAACTACATCGTAACCATTCGCTTTCAGCAATGCTGAAACAGAGTAACCTAATAAATTATTGCGAACGTGCCCTAAATGGAGTGGTTTATTGGTATTTGGCGAAGAATATTCTACCATTACTTTTTTACCGTTTTGCGGAAAAACCCCGAAATCGGCGCCTAAGATCTCCGTATTAAATTGATTAAGGAAGAAACTTTCGGCAATGCTTAAATTTAAAAATCCTTTAACTACATTAAATCCAGTTACCTCTGCTACGTTGGCTACCAAATACTCGCCAATTTCATTTGCAGTTTGCTCAGGCGATTTTTTTGATATTTTGGTAATCGGGAAAACAACAATCGTTGCCTGACCTTCAAATTCTTTACGCGTATCTTGTATGTTGATCACACTTTCGGCAACTTCTTCTTTGTAAAGTTCTAAAATGGCTTTCTGTGCTTTGGAAATAATAAAATTCATGGTGCGAAATTAATAAAAAAGTCGGGAAGTGAGGAAGGTCGAGGGTTGGAAGTCCGAAAAGTACGAGGTTGAAGAACCGAAGTTTGAAGTTTGGCTGCAAAAAGGTTGGGAAGGTATGAAAGTCTAACGTTGGTAGATTAGGAGACAAAACATTAAGATTTGAAGGTTGGTTCGATGTAGTAATGAGCTAGCTAGTTAGATGTAAATACTTTGTTATTTAAAAACTAAACTTCAACAACAAACCGGCTAAAATGAAAAAAAATCTTAATTTAGCCCGCTAACCTATAAATAGCATAAAGTATATGAGAATTTATTTAAAGCTGTTCTTTATCATATCCATAGTTTCTGCAGTAACATCTTGTAAAAAAAAGGAAGATATTTTAGAACAAACTAAAATTCCTGGTAGATTGATTGCTTTTAAAATTGAAAGTAAGAATAACGCTGCCTACATCCAATCGGATCTTTATGGCATGACTGGAGATAATGAAATTAAAATAGATGTACCTAACGGCATAAATTATTCATCATTAGTTGCTACATTTAGTTTCGAAGGTGCAAAAGTTGAAGTAAACGGTGTAAACCAAGTCTCTGAAAAAACTGTTAATGATTTCTCGAAACCGCTAATTTATAAAGTAACTGGCAGCGATGGTACTGTTGGCTCTTATACGATAACTATTAATAAGGTAGATGACGTTGGCTTGAAATTTTCTTCATTTTACATTTTAAAAAGTTATAATGATAAAATTTCAAATGATATACAATTTTCTGTTGTAAATGACACTTTAACAGGCGATTTTAGTGGTTACGTTAAATCCTTTAAACCAACTTTCGTAACCAGTGCAGTAGATGTTAGGGTTGGCAACGAAAAGCAATATTCGAATATTTCTACTTTAGATTTAACACGTGTAATCAATTATACCTTAACCTCGCCTACTGGGCAGAAAAAGGATGTTGTGGTTAAATTAAACTACAAAAATATACCACATCTATATATCAATACAGCTGGTAAACAACCAATTATTTCTCAAGATGATTACTTAACTGCAGATTTAGATATTGTTGGCAATCAGGATTATGCGGGTTTTAAAGCAACAACAAAAGTAAAAGGAAGAGGAAATAGTACGTGGAGCTATGATAAAAAGCCTTACCGATTAAAATTGGATAAAAAAGTATCAATTTTTGGTATGAGAGAAGGTAAAGATTATGTGTTGTTGGCTAATTATTTAGATCCAACATTGATGTTAAATGCCACAGCACTAAATGTAGGCAAACTTTTAAACATGCCTTATACCAACAACATTGTGGCAGTGGATGTTACTATAAATGGTGTAGATATGGGCAATTATATGCTAACGGAACAAATTGAGGTTAGTTCGAGCAGAATTAATATTGAAGATGGTGGAAAACTTTTGGAACTGGATAGTTATTTCGATGAGGATTATAAGTTTTACTCTAATGGCTATGGTTTGCCTGTAAATATAAAGTATCCTAAACTAACAAATCAAAGCGAAGTTGTTGCGATTAAAAGTGATTTCCAGATTATGGAAAACTTAGTAAAAGCAAGCAGTTTCCCTAATAATAATTATGCTGATTACATCGACTTAAATGAATTGGCAAATTACCTTTTGGTTACCAATTTAATTTGTAATATCGAAATTGGCCACCCAAAAAGTGTTTACATGTTTAAACCAAAAAACGGAAAATATACCGCTGGCCCACTTTGGGATTATGATTGGGCATTTTCTTTTGATGGTGGTGGTACTTATTTTACATCTGCGAGTACCAGTATGTTTTACACTGAAGGCGCTGGGAAAAACTTCTTTTCGAGATTTTTTCTTGATCCAAATTTTAAAACCATTTACAAACAAAAATGGCTCGCTTTTAAAGCGACGAAATTTCCAGCTTTGCTAAGTTATGTTGATACTTATTCTGCCACAATTAAGGCTTCTCATGCTTACGATCAAACGTTATGGCGCACTGGTCAGCTTGATATTAGTTCATACACACAATCGTTAAAAAATTGGTTAAACGGAAGAGCAACTTACATGGATAATTATGTAGCCTCTTTTTAATTTTACAAAGGAAAATATTTTGAAAATAAATGTAACAACGGAGATTGGCAGATTAAGGAAACTGCTAATCCACAGTCCGGATAGTGGTTTAGGAAAGGTTGTACCCTCAAAAGCACAAGATTGGCTTTTTGAAGATATTGTGCATTTAGATACCATTCGCAAGGGCGAGTATGATTACTATCTTAAGCTTTTGATGTATTTTCTTGATCCTGAAAAGATTAAAGGAAAGTTAGCACAAATAGATTCGGAAGACGGCAATAGAAATTTTTATAAGCCAAACCATCCCGATTTTCACAATTCGAAATCTGTTATTGAGATTCAAAACTTATTGAGCGAGATGCTTCAAGGTGAATCTATCCGGAAAAAATTAGTTGCTGCAGTTGCTTCCATAGAAGGTTGCACGTACAAGGTTCAAATGAAGTTGACCAATACCGACCCAAAGGAATTGGCAGAAATTTTGATTTCGGGTACTTTGGCCGATGATACCATGATATTTGCGCCAATCCCTAATTTAATTTTTACTAGGGATGTTGGTACAACAATAAATAATCATATTTTACTAAATAAACCTGCAAAAAAGGCCCGTGTAAGAGAAACGCTCTTAATGCGTTATATTTTCTTTAATCACCCATTATTTGCGCATTACAGCGAGAATATCCTTGAAATTCCGGATGTGACCATGCATTTTTTACGCCCCGGCGATGAACCTGCGTTTAGCACGACTTTAGAAGGTGGCGATGTGATGATGGTGAGTCCAAATCATGTTTTAATTGGATGTAGCGAACGAACATCAGAACACGGCGCAAATGAAGCCATTAAGTTATTGTTCGATAATGATGTGGTAGAAAAAGTAACGGTTGTTAAAATACCGAATAAACGGGATTATATGCACCTTGATACCGTTTTTACGCAGGTAAAACGTAATGTATGGGTAATTTTAAATTCGATAGCACATTCGCCAAAATACAATCCTTACGAACCAATTAATTTTTTAAAAGAACCCGAAAAATCAGAAGCGACCACAGCGATACAGTTTACAAAAGCCAACCCAAGTACACCAAAACATTTCGAACACGTAGAGGCATTATTGAATGATATTAGTCAGAATGATTTGAAAAGTACCGAGCCAACCAAAATTATATATAGCGGAAACAATACATTTCCGTACGATTCCAGAGAGCAATGGACGGATTCGTGTAATTTATTGGCCATTAAAGAAGGCGTTGTTTTAGGTTACGATAGAAACGACAAAACTGTTGATGCTTTTAAGGAAGCGGGATTTAATGTTGTTGATGTTAAAGACTTGATTCAAGATTTGGAAAGTGGTAAAGAAAATGTAGAAACCATTACCGATACTTTGGTTTTAATGCCTTCGGCCGAATTATCAAGAGCACGTGGCGGTTTCCATTGTATGAGTTTGCCGTTGCTGAGAGACGATATTTGAGGCTGAGGCCGATGTTGAAATCAAATCTTGATACTAAATACTTGATACTAAAAAAATGCAGACCACCAACCACCTTTTAATGATTCGTCCAGTTGATTTTAAATTCAATGAGCAAACCGCCGCGAATAATAAATTTCAAATTGCATCAACAGAGAGTGATGTACAAGCGAGTGCGTTAAAAGAGTTTGATGATTTTGTGGATATGCTACGACATAACGATATTGATGTGAGCGTAATTAACGATACCTTACAACCTGAAACACCCGATTCTATTTTTCCAAACAATTGGATTTCGTTTCACGATGATGGATCAGTTTTCTTATATCCGATGTTTTCAGAAAACCGAAGGTTGGAGCGTAGAAAAGAAATAATAGAAGGCTTACAGGAAAAATTTGAAGTAAACCACATCACCGATTTAAGCTTTTACGAAATGCAATATGCGTTTTTAGAAGGTACAGGTAGTATGGTTTTAGATCGGGTAAACAAAATTGCTTATGCTTGTTTAAGTGTGCGTACCGATCAAGAAGTATTAGATAATTTTTGCATGTTAACAGGTTATTCAGCAGTATCATTTCAAGCTGTTGATGGCTCGAATTTCCCAATTTACCACACCAACGTAATGATGTGTATTGGGACTGATTTTGCAGTAATTTGTTTAGATTCAATACCAAATCCCGAAGAAAGACTTAATGTATCGGTTAGTTTGAGTGGTTCAGGCAAAGAAATTATTGAAATTTCGCTAGATCAAATGAACCACTTCGCTGGCAATATGCTCGAGGTTTCTAATAAAAGCGGAGAGCGATTATTGGTGATGTCAGACCAAGCCTATTTATCTTTAAATGCGGAGCAGATTTCTAAATTAGAAAAGTATTGCAGAATTATATATGCGCCACTTTACACCATCGAAAAAAATGGTGGCGGTAGTGCAAGGTGCATGTTGGCAGAAGTGCATTTGCCAGAGAAATCGAAAAAATCAGATCTAAAATTAACAGACGGACGACATTCTAATTTTACAGATATAATAAACGGGGCTTATAATGAAAGTACAGATACGAATTAGCAATAATTACACTGCTCCGTTAATCTGGATTTACAATCCAGATTTTTGAGTAGAGGATTTAAAATCCTCAGTTAAATAGTTCAGGAAAACATTTCCTCAACAACGAGGATTGGAAAGTTATTGCAGAATTATTTATGCACCACTTTAATCCATCTGGCGCATGCGTTTTCGCTTGTGCCCAATGTATTTAAATTAAAATTGGTAAAATATAGTCTTGCTTGATTGCGAATCTGATTTTTTATAATAATAATATGCAACAACCGAAAAAGACTAAAACTTGTTTAAATTTAGCACAAGCGGGACGCTATGCGCTAGAATTACCAATTATTTGCTTGCACTAAATGGGACAGTTCGAAACTTAAAGGCAGTGCACAAAAACGAACAGATATCTCGTCGCCATGCTCACTCGATAAGACGTTGACTAACCCATTAATCGTCTTTTCAAAGGAGTTTTTCACGAGGAGAAATCCTTAAGATAAAAAGCAGTTGCTAACTTACCAGCAGTGCACAAAAACGAACAGATATCTCGTCGCCATGCTCACTCGATAAGACGTTGACTAACCCATTAATCGTCTTTTCGAAGGAGTTTTTCACGAGGAGAAATCCTTAAGTTAAAAAGCAGTTGCTAACTTACAAGCAGTGCACAAAAACGAACAGATATCTCGTCGCTATGCTCACTCGATAAGACGTTGACTAACCCCCATTAATCGTCTTTTCGAAGGAGTTTTTCACGAGGAGAAATCTCCAAGTTAAAAAGCAGTTGCTAACTTACCAGCAGTGCACAAAAACGAACAGATATCTCGTCGCTATGCTCACACGATAAGACGTAGACTAACCCCATTGATCGTCTTTTCGAAGGAGTTTTTCACGAGGAGAAATCTCTCCCGCTTTTTATACATCGTTCCCTTTTGGTTGGTGATAACACCAACCAAAGGCGAATAAAAGCCGAAATCCACCTACTTCTCCGTGCAAACCTCCGTGTTCTCTGTGGTAAAATAGACCGATAATCCTTTAAATTTCGTATTTTCGCCGAAAACCAACACTATGTCTTTACAGCAACAACTAGAAACTAGATCGGGCAATACATGCGAATTATGCACCTCTGATAAAAATTTATCGGTTTACGAAGTGCCACCGACAAGTAATGCAAATGCCGATAACAATATTTTAGTTTGTAAAACCTGTTTAGATCAGATTGAGAAAAGCGAACAAATTGATCCCGAACATTGGAAGGTTTTAACCGATACCATGTGGTCTGAATTTACGCCGGTGCAAATTGTAGCTTGGAGAATGTTGAGCAGATTGCGTAACGAAGGCTGGGCAAGCGATGCTTTGGATATTTTGTATTTAGACGATGATACTTTAGAATTAGCCAAAAAAACTGGCGATCATGAGCAAGATGCAACAGTAGAATTTCACCAAGATAGCAACGGAACCCGTTTATATGAAGGCGATACCGTTGTTTTAATTAAGACTTTAGATGTTAAAGGCTCTACTTTGAGTGCTAAATTAGGTACAGTGGTAAAAAGCATTCGTTTGGTACATGATAATACCGAACAAATTGAAGGTAAAGTAGAAGGACAAACAATCGTGATTTTGACTAAGTATTTAAGGAAAGGGTAGATCTACGCACCGTACCAATTTATCGTCATTGAGAGTATTGAATCCAGAAAGTTGATCATAAAATTCTAAATCTTTAGGTCGATAAGCAAAGGAAGCATTCACTGACCAACAGAGATTTAGATTAGCTCATATTTCTTTTGATAAACTATATTACTTAAATTTGTATTACTATTAATTATTCGGCTGCAATAGATAACTCGTATACTTAAAAAATTAAGTATCTTTCTACTGTAATAGATATAGAAATTATAAATACAGCCGCAACAATAACGCACGCAATTAAATAATGACATTATGAAAGTGATTTTGGATATAAAGGATAATAAAGTAGAATTTGTGATGGAACTACTTCAAAGTTTATCCTTTGTAAAAACCGAACCGATAAGTACTGCAAAGGCAGAATTATTTAAAGAATTACAAGCTTCTGCAGAAGAGGTTGTATTAGCTAAACTAGGGAAAATCAAACTAAAAACTGCTGAAGAACTATTGAATGAGTTATAATATTGAAGTTACAGCTTATTTTAGTAAACAATTAAAACGATTAGCCAAAAAATTTCCGTCTCTAAAGGAAGAGTTTGCAACACTCATTAACTCGCTAAAAGAAAATCCTACACAGGGTACAAACATTGGCAACAACTGCTACAAAATACGTTTAGCCATCTCTTCGAAACGAAAAGGCAAAAGTGGTGGTGCTAGGGTAATTACGCACTTACAAGTGACTGATACGAAAATCTACCTCCTTTGTATTTATGATAAAGCTGACCAAGCAAACATTAGCGACAAAGAGTTAGGTATCTGGCTAAAAGGCTTATAATAATTAAATTTGTCGGATTTTGTTAAAGTGGAATATCAAATGATAACCGTTTGTTTAGATGATGAATTAGAGAGGCATTTGAATCTCTAAAAAAATCTTTTCTCAACAACCATTTAGTTGGAATATTCGCAGAACTCTTAATGACGAAAGAACAAATGATGATAATTGTAGCATTTCATATCAGATTCTCGTTTTACTAAGTACAAACCAATTAAATATGAACTCAAAATTTACTTCACTCAAAAAAGTAATCACGTCGATTGTAATTATTCTAATTACATTATCTTTCAGTTCGTGCAAAAAAGATCAACTTAAAATCGATTCTGTAAAGAAATTTTCGGAAGGCGATTGGAAGAGAACATCAGCTTCATTTTAAGATAATCCATATCAGTTAACACTAAACCCTGGAAATGTCACCGATATACTACCAGGTGGGGATATAGTTTATAGAGGAAACTATAAAATAAGTGGTAAATCTATAAATGTTAAAGCCGATGGACAAACCTACAAATTCGAAATTCTGTCAGAAACAGGTATTAAAGAAAAATCTACAAATGTTAATTTACGCCAAACCGATAATTGAAAATCAGGCCCTGCCACCTAAACCCGATAGCAATGGAAAGCCCGATTTTTCATCGGCTTGGAATGTATAGCGGGACTGCACGGAGTTCAGTGCACCAAACCTTGGTTTTCCAAAAAAAATCATTGGTGCTGACTTGAGGTAACAATTTTTATTGTTTACAAGCAATAAATACGCATCTGCACATTAAAAATATTGTTAATAACGATTAATTCTCGATTTAAAATTACATTTTTGCAAAAAAAAATTATTTAATAAGTAAATGCAGAGTTATTCAGAATTTCTCGATCTAAGCGTTGGCTTTCCACAGGAGGGCTTTGATGTTATAGATGATGAATTATATTTTCAGGATTTAAACCTGATGGAAATGATCGAAACTTATGGTACTCCCCTACGTTTCACGTACTTACCAATGGTGAGTAAGAAAATTCAGCAAGCGAAGATTCTTTTTCAAACTGCCATTTTAAAAAACAATTACCGTGGCGATTACAAATATTGTTATTGCACAAAAAGCTCGCACTTTAAACATATTGTAGAGGAAGCACTGAAGAACAACATTCACTTAGAAACGTCTTCGGCTTTTGATATGCCAATGGTAGATGCTTTAGAGAAAAAAGGGCATTTAACTAAGGATACAACCATCATTTGTAATGGTTTTAAAACCTATCAATACAAGCAATATATTATTGATATGTTGCACGATGGCTACAAAAACATCATCCCGGTTTTAGATAATAAGGAAGAATTTAACCTTTTTGATGATGAGGTTGAGATGGATACGCCGTGTAATTTAGGCATCCGCATTGCAGCCGAAGAACAGCCAGATTCGCAATTTTATACTTCGCGTTTAGGCGTTCGTATGGAAGATATTATTGATTTTTACAACAGTAAAATCGTTTCAAACCCAAATTTTCGTGTAAAGTTATTGCACTTTTTTATTAACTCCGGTATTACCGATTCGCCATATTATTGGAATGAATTGGAGAAATATGTAACGCTTTATTGCAAATTCAAAAAAATTAATCCTGATTTAGATACCTTGGATATTGGTGGCGGTATGCCATTTAAAGATTCATTGGTTTTCGATTTCGATTACGAGTACATGGTAAACGAAATTGTTAAACGGATTAAAGAAATATGTGCCATCCACGAAGTAATGGAGCCAGATATTATTACCGAATTTGGAAAATATACTGTGGCTGAGGCTTCGGGAATTTTATATAAAGTTTTAGGCCGTAAGCAGCAAAACGACCGTGAGAAATGGTTAATGTTGGATGGTTCTTTTATCACCAATTTACCTGATGTTTGGGCGCTAAACCAAAAATATATTTTGCTACCGATTAACAACTGGGATGCTGAATATGAGCGTGTAAACTTAGGTGGAATAACCTGTGATGGACAGGATTATTACAATCAGGAAGCGCACATGAACAGTGTTTTTATGCCTAAAACAAGAAAGGTGCAGTATTTAGGATTCTTCCACACCGGTGCTTACCAAGAAGTTTTAAGCGGTTACGGCGGTATTCACCATTGTTTATTGCCGAGTCCGAAGCATGTTTTAATCCGTAGAAATCGCGATGAAAGTTTCAATTTCGAGGTTTTTGGTGAGGAACAGAATAGCAAGCAGGTTTTGAAAATACTGGGTTATTAACTCCTAAATCCCCTAAAGGGGACTTTTGAGTAAGTTTTATACAGCGTCGAGAATTTCATTTTAAAAACAACCACTATGAAATATTTTAAAAATATTGCATTAGGCTTAATAACTGTATTTTTTGTTAGTTGCAATTCTTCTAGTGAAGATAGAGCCGACCAACTATATAAAGATGGTAAAAACGACGAAGCAGTTACTTATTATGAAAAGGCTATTGCCGAAGGAAGCGAAACCGCAATGAATAAGTTGGCGTTATTATACGATAATGAACACCAACCAGACAAAGCGAAAGAATGGTATATAAAAAGCTTTCAAAAAGGAAACGTTAAGGCGACTGAGTATTTGGCGAGTGGAAGTTTGAGGGATGGAAATTACGCTGATGTAATTAAATACAGCAAACCTCTTGCGGATAAAGGCAACAAAGAAATTGTTTACAGCTTGGGGAGCGCATATTACAAAATTAACGATTATGATAACGCCATAAAATATTTATTAAAAGATTCTAGCGATGTGGCTACAAAACATATTTTAGGATGCAGTTATTATGCTAAAGGTGATTTGAAAAATGCAGAAAAACAGTGGCGGGAAGCTGTTGATAATTACAGATCTGGAGCAATTAATTCTTACAACAAATTAATAGCACTTTATAAAGAGCAGAATAGAATGGCAGATTATAATGCCTACAAAGGAAAATATGACGGAGACTAACCCCTAAATCCCCTGAAGGAGACTTTGATTAAGTTTTAAAAAGCGCTAAGAATTTTTTCTTGGCGCTTTTTGTTGGCTATTATTTCTATTTAATAAACTTTGCTTTGGCTATATTTGGATAATACCAAAATTTACAACCTTGGCCAAACGTTTACCATTATAAAGCGGATAAAACCAATTGAGAATTTTAAAAAAGTAGTTATTTTTTCCATGATTGATATGATTTAACTTTATATCAATCGTTTAATAAAAATGTTACCCCTAAAAAGCAAAAATGTTCAAACACAATAAAGCGATATTTATTTCTGATGCAATTTGCTTGGTGCTATTGATGCTTTTTCTTTTCTGCTTGCCCACCAAACTTTTTAAATCGCCTACTTCTTACGTAATTGAAGCCAGTAACGGCAATTTGTTAAGTGCATCAATCGCAAGCGATGGACAATGGCGTTTTCCTTTAGCCGACTCTGTACCTGTGAAGTTTAAAGACTGTATCATTGCCTTTGAGGATAAACGCTTTTACAGCCATTTCGGAGTCGATTTTATTGCGATGAGCCGGGCAATGAAACAAAATTTTAAAGCCAAAGGGATTGTTAGCGGTGGCAGTACACTTACCATGCAAATCATTCGCCTATCTCGACAAAAGAACCGAACCGTTTGGCAGAAATTTTTAGAAATAATATTGGCTTTCAGACTTGAAATTAGATACTCGAAAGAAGAAATAATTGGACTTTACGCTGCAAATGCACCTTTTGGAAGTAATGTTGTCGGCCTAGAGGCTGCAAGTTGGCGTTATTACGGGCGTAATGCCAAAACACTTTCGTGGGGAGAAATGGCAACCTTGGCCGTGCTTCCAAATAGTCCTTCGTTGGTTCATCCTGGTAAAAATGCAGTTCGTTTAATTAAAAAGAGAAATGATTTACTGGATAAATTAGTACAACTTAAATACATCGATCAAACTACGGCAAACCTTTCCAAACTCGAGCCCATTCCTGGTAAGCCTATTGCACTGCCTCAAGATGCTCCACATTTATTAAATCGTTTTAAAGTAGAAAGGTTGGCTCTAAAAGTAAATTCTACACGCATTACCACTACGTTAAACCAAGATATTCAGTTAAAAGTTAATTCTATTTTAACCCGCTACAACAACCGTTACCGAGCGAACGATATTAACAATATTGCTGCCTTGGTTTTAGATGCCCGAACTGGCGAAGTGGTGAGTTACGTAGGCAACATCTATCAACCCGAAAACGCTGCTTTAGAGAGTCATGTAGATATGATAAAAGCACCCCGAAGTCCGGGAAGTACATTAAAACCTTTTCTTTACGCCAGTATGTTAACCGATGGTTTCCTCTTACCGCATACTTTAGTGCCTGATGTGCCCACGCAAATTTCGGGTTATGCGCCCCAAAACTACGATTTAGGTTACGATGGCGCCATTGCTGCCGATAAGGCTTTAAGTCGCTCGTTAAATGTTCCGGCAGTAAAAATGTTGCAACAATACAAATACCAAAGGTTTTACGATAAACTTAAAAAAATGGGTATTGGTACGCTAAATCAACCCGCCGATCATTATGGATTATCGTTAATTTTAGGTGGCAGTGAGGTGACTATGTGGGATTTGGCAAATACCTATATGGGTATGGTGCGAACGCTCGATCACTTTAATACCTATAAAGGCCTTTATAATGCGCATGATTACGACCAAGCAAATTACATTAAACCTAAACAGAAACCAGAAAAAGACGAGCAACTTAATTCATACATCGATCACGGTTCTATTTGGGCCACGTTTAACGCCATGGAAGAAGTAATGCGCCCTGGAGATGAAGGCTTGTGGGAACAATTTTCATCATCGCAACGTGTGGCTTGGAAAACAGGAACAAGCTTTGGCTTTAGAGATGCTTGGGCGGTTGGCTTAACGCCAAATTATGTAGTTTGTGTTTGGGTTGGCAACGCCGATGGAGAAGGCAGACCGGGCTTGGTGGGCATTGAAGCCGCTGCTCCTGTCCTATTTGATATTTTTAGGCTTTTGCCGAACGGAAAATGGTTTGAAACACCAAAAAGCAAGCTCAAAAAGATTAAAGTTTGCAAGCAAAGTGGTTATAAAGCTGGCGATTATTGTACCGATGTAACAGAAGAACTTGTTCCATTTGGAGGTGAGAAAACTGTGGTTTGTCCTTTCCACAAGCTCATCCATTTAGATAGAACAGGGAAATATCGTGTAACCGATCAGTGTGAAAGTGTTTCGAATATGCAACATAAAAACTGGTTTATATTGCCACCGGCGATGGAATATTACTACAAAATAAAAAATAGCGACTATAAAGATTTGCCTCCTTTTATGGCGGGATGCGATGCAAATGGCTCAACAAATATTATGGAGCTTATTTATCCAAAAAATGACGCGGTGGTTTATATCCCTTTGGAGTTGGATGGTACACGAGGGAAAATTGTATTAAATGTAGCACATCGAAATCCACGATCTAAAATATTTTGGCACATTGACGGTGAGTTTATCGCCACAACAATTAATTACCATCAGCTGGCTGTTAGTCCGCCACCAGGAAAGCATACGCTTACTTTGGTTGATGAAAACGGCGAAAGATTGGTGCAGGTTTTTACGGTGCTAGACAAGAAGAAAAAGAGTGATGAGTTTTGAGTTATGAGTTATGAGTGCTGAGTTATGAGTTGGTTAAGCGTATAAAGGAGGGAGTATAAAATCGCGGGTTGTTCTAACAAACTCCGTTCGATAATTGTTTTATTGAAGATCACGCTTTATTAGCGTTACACTTATGCCTGTCGTCTTGCTCTGTTTTTAGTGATGAATTATGAGTGCTGAGTTATGAGTTGGGTAAGCGTGTAAAGGAGGGAGTAGAAAATTGCGAGTTGTTCTAACAAACTCCGTTCGATAATCGTTTTATCAAAAAATATGCTCCATTATTTTTACACTTAAGACTTTCGTCATGCTGTGTTTTTAGTGACGAGTTATGAGTTGGGTAAGCGTGTAAAGGAGGGAGTAGAAAATTGCGAGTTGTTCTAATAATCTGCGTTCGATAATTGTTTTATTGAAGATCATGCTTTATTAGCGTTACGCTTAGGCCTGTCGTCTTGCTGAATTTATTTCAGCATCTTTCATGCTATAAAGGTCCTAAACTGAATCCGATGACTGTCGGATAAGGGTGATGATAGTTCTAACCCGAAACAGCATCTAGACTTTAGAAATCGCCAATTAACACCACTATCCTCACAAAACCTAAATCTCTGTTCTGGTTACTACCAATTTTCTTGTAACTGTACCATAAACGATTAAAAACTGTGCAATCATGTACGAAGCCATAACCAATGCCCTGCTTTCTGGAATCGGCTGAACGAACTTATTTACAGCCAAAACAGCATCAGACAGCAAGAAAAAGAGTGCACCAATTACAATAAGCTTAAAACTTAAAATATTAACTTTTCCGTATCGATTAACAGCCATTATGGCCATCACCGAAATAATAATCGCATTTAATAAAACAGGAAATTGTAATCCTCCTAAATAAGGTTGCAAGTAAAAAAATAATCCGGTACAAAATACAGAAAAAGCGCCCACCGCCCATAAAAAATATGGATTTTTATGATCGGGGTTTGATTTATGATCCAATGAAAATGCCCGAATATAAAAAATGTGACACATTAAAAAAGCGACCAATCCGTAAATAAAAAAACGATCAGATACATCTACATACATTAAAAGTATATCACCTAAAAGGGCAAAAACCAACCCTATAAAAATCTGCTTTGTAAATCGACCCTTTAAATTGGTGCTCGCAAATAACCACGCCAATAAAGTAATCACGATTAGCGGTTTAGAGAATATTGCGAATGATTGGTCTGTTTCGTAAATACCATATAATTGAATCGCAAAAACGATTCCGAATAAAGCAGAGAATATTTTATTTTTCATAGGGATTTGGCATTAAAAATATTGTTAAAAATTAAACAATGAACGAGAAGCTAATCAAAAGCAATTCTATGCGCTAAAATACCTAAATTAAAGTGTTACCAACTGCAAATGTTTATGTAATTCTCTTTTCATTTAAAGATTTAACCCATTTTGTTTTGTTGCACCTGCTACATAAAATTTGTTTTGTGGGCAGTAATTTTAAAGTATTTCCGCAGAAAGCACAGGAGTAAATACCTTCCTCTTTAATCTCCTCAGCACGATTTTTAAACAAATCAGGTAGAATTGGCAAACCATATTTCACGTCTTCATCACTATAATAGTACACGCTCATTTCGCCAGATGTTTCTATAAGTGTAAGTTTTATTTGTCCTAAATGAGAAATACTTTTTTGCCTAAGTTCGGCAAAAAACTCATCCTGAGCCAGTGATTCTTTTTTAAAGTTATCGATTGAGAAAGTACCTTCCTTAATTAAACAAGTGCATTCCCCTTCAATTAATTTCTCTATTTTTTTACTCTTCCCTACAAGGTACGATGTTGTTTTGTAAGCCAATACCACCATAAAAAACACCAACATCGCCGAACCTAAACCTACTTCTTTATAAAACATTGGGTCGCCCGCTGCCGAACCTAAACTTATAATTACTACAAGCTCGAAAACCGAAAGTTGCTTTACCCCTCTTTTGCCGAGCAAACGCAAACTGAACAAAATTATGATGTACATAATTAAAGTTCGAAGAAGAATTTCAGGAATAAAATCCCATCCTTCACTTCCGAGTAGTAGTTTTTGTAAATCTGCCATTTAATTTGGGTTTATAATTAAACTTTAATTAGCACAATATGTTTATAAAAAATCAAAATTAACGAAATGAAACATTCTAGTTGCCTTATGTGTTAAGTAGCTATCTTAACAATCACATACACATTACCTAAACTTATTAACTTAGTCGTTTTAGATTAAAATCATAACAATAAAAAATACCAATATCCTATTTAAAGGCATTAAACCAAATAAACGAATTACTTATCCAACATACATGAAATTAAAATTACTTACTTCGATTGCTATAATAAGCATCTCATTTTCTATCCGTGCGAATGCCCAAAACAACAGACAAGACAAATTATACACCGTTAGTGGCGTAGGTTTTGCCATTCCCGTTGGAGAAACTGCCGATTATTTAACACCAAAATTTTCGAGTTCTATTGGTCTAAATTTTGGTATTGGCAAGGGCGGATTATTTTTATATCCAAAGGTAAGTTTACATGCCTTTGGCTTTAACCAAATTACGCCAGATGCAGGTTATACTTATACCGTACAAAAAGGTAGAGCCACAACTTATTTGCTAAATGTAGCGTTGGGCTATAGAAAAATAGTAAATAAATGGGCATTTTATGGTTTTGCAGGTGCTGGTGGCGGTATTATTTTAACCTCGCAGGCAGCCGTTAACACAAGTACTTTGCAAGTTAATATGGATAATAAATCGAATAGTATGGGCATTATAGAAGCCGGTGCAGGTTTAGAATATAACATTGGAGGTGCAAATTTATTTGCTGAAGCTGACTATATGTACGGTTTAAGTAAAATTCAAAATCGTAGTTTCAATACGGTACCAATTTCTGTTGGGGTAAAAACGAATTTGAGTAAGCTGTTTAATAAGAAGTAAATCTCAAAACTTGGCTGACAATTTCTGACGGTATATTTATAAATTGTCGAAGTTAACTAATAGTCAGTTTTTTTCGTGATTTTATTATAAGCCATGCTGGCGTTAGAGATGGGCGGGGCTTGGTGCCAATTTTTTATTGGCACGGTAGCGAAGCGAACCCCCAGACAGCCCGGGCCCGATTTTTCATCGGGCAACGCACAAATTAAAAAAAATCTGACTATACCTTCAACAATTATTTGAAGGCAATAAAAGAAAGATTTGCTTTTAAAAAAATAGCCGGAAAAATAAAATAGAGACATATTGATTTTAATACTTTAAATACTAAATTTTTTAGCATAAATTTGTATTAAAATCATCGTAAAATGTTATATGCAATTGTAGATATTGAAACCACCGGAGGGCATGCTTCGGCGAATGGAATTACCGAGGTTGCCATAAACATTCACGATGGCGAAAGAATTGTCGAACGTTTTACCACACTTATAAATCCGAAGCAAGAAATACCTGTTTACATTACGGCTTTAACAGGCATCGATAAATCGATGCTTCACAATGCGCCAACTTTTGATGAAGTTGCGCCACAAATTTACCAATTACTTAGTGATAAGGTGTTTGTGGCACATAATGTAAACTTCGATTATTCTTTTATTAAATACCATCTTTCTGCAGCTGGCTTCGATTTACAATGTAAAAAACTTTGTACCGTACGCTTAAGTAGAAAGTTGTTGCCAGGTAAGGCATCTTACAGTTTAGGGAAACTTTGCACCGCGCTTAAAATACCGATTGAAAATAGACACCGGGCTGCGGGAGATGCAGATGCTACAAGTATTTTATTTGATATGCTGTTGGCAAATGATGGAGAAGGAATTATTGCCGAGATGTTGAAGAAAACATCGAAAGAGCAAGTTTTGCCACCACATTTAGATAAAAAGAAAATTCTGAGTTTGCCAAATCAACCGGGCGTATATTATTTTAAGGATAAGAAAGGCAAAATTATTTACGTTGGTAAAGCCAAAGAAATACAGAAAAGAGTAACCAGCCATTTTACAGGCAACAAACCGAATAAGCAACGACAAGATTTTTTACGTGATATTTACGACATAGACCATGTGGTTTGTGGCACAGAGTTGATGGCTCTTATATTAGAAGCGAGTGAGATTAAACGCTTGTGGCCAGAAAATAATCGCGCATTAAAACGTTATGAGCATAAGTATGATTTATATGTTTTTGAGGATCAAAATGGATACCTCCGCTTAGCTATTGACAAGCACAAAAAGAACAATAAAGCGTTGCAAAGTTTTAATAATTTACTAGAAGGATATAATTTTTTAAACCGTTTAATCGATCATTATCAGCTTTGTGCCAAGCTCTGTTACTTACAAAAAACCACAACCAAATGTACCGCGCACGAAAACGGGCAATGCTTTGGCGCTTGTAGCGGGATAGAAACTGTCGCCATTTATAATAAAAGAATAAATACAGCATTGTCAGAAATTGAAAATTTACAACCCAGCTTTGCCTTAGTAGATGATGGCCGAAAAGAGGATGAATTAAGTTGTTTGGTAGTGGAAAAAGGCAAATTTTACGGCATGGGTTATTTTACTGATAAAAATTATTTACAAGATGGATTAAATCCCGTAAAAGAAAACTTATCAATCTACTCTTCTAACAATTATATATTAAATTTGATATTAAATCATGCCGAACAGCATCCGCAAAAGTTGTATAAACTATAATAATATCAGTGCAATAACTTAAACTTGTAAAGCAAAATAAAGAATGTTGAGATTTTGAATAATCTTTCGAAAAATTGGCCACGGAAACACGAAAAACACGGAAAGGAGCAATCAAAATTCCGTGCAAATCTGTGCTTCCGTGGCAAAAAAAAAAATAATTAACACCCATGAAGAAATTTGTTTTAAAAATCTTGATTAACCACCGAGGCATTTTACCAATTAATCGTTCTAAATCTTAATAAAATACAATCATGACTAAATCAATTTGGATCAATCTTCCAGTTAAAAACCTTAAAAATTCTATAGCATTTTTTACGCAATTAGGTTTTACCCTCAACTTAAACTATGGCAGTAGAGAAGATTCTGCTTGCTTTTTAATTGGAGAATCTAACTTCGTATTGATGCTTTTTGAAGAGGCATTATTTGAGAACTTTATTTCATCTGCAATTGCTGATACCAAAATTGGGAATGAAGTGCTTGTATCAATTGATGCCGAAAGTGCTGAAGAAGTGGATGAAATGATTAAGAAAGTAATTGATGCGGGCGGAACAGTTTACGCAGAGCCTGGTTTTAATGGCGATTGGATGTATGGCGCAGGCTTTATAGATTTGGATGGCCATAAATGGAACCTTTTATTTATGGATTTGACTAAATTACCTTTAGGATAATTATTAACTTTTTCTTATTATTTATCGAACATTTAACGATTATATTTTAGTCAATGTAATCCTTTGCAAAAACAACGCGAGTGAAAGCGCAACTAATAATGTAAATTTGGGCTATTAAAATGTCGCTTTTTACATATAGAATTGGGGGTATCTATGAGTTATTAATCATACCAACGGAGATTTCAAAACACACATATTGGTTTGCAAAGCATACAAAATTTTCGTAAATTGGCTTAGTGAAAAAACAAAAAGATATAGGTCTTGACTTTGAAATTGACAAACTGACGAATTCGATTGAAAATGTAAAATCTAAAGATAGTTTCCCAACTGAAATTTCACTATTGACAAGGCTAGAGTTGAACGGATTAACGAAGAAAAATGGCTGGCAATTCAATTGGGATACTGAACTAAAAAACCCAATTAGAGAGATTTATAAATTGACCATTGCCAACAATCCGTTAATTATTCAAGGTGTTGTAAGTTTGGAAGTGAAGGCTGACCATGTTTATATGCATTTGGTTGAAAGTGCCCCCTTCAACATTGGTAAAAGCAAAACATATTTAGGTGTACCTGGAAATCTTGTAGCTTTTGCTTGTAAACTTTCATTTCAACGAGGAGGAGAAGGATATGTTTCTTTTCTTGCTAAAACAAAGTTGATTGAACATTACGAAAAAAGCCTTGGTGCAACTCATTTGGGAGGACAAAACATGGTTATTACCACCGAAGTCGCATTAAAATTAACAAATAAATATTTTAAATAGTGTAACTATGGGAATTATTAAAGAACCACTTGACGTTGACTTTGTAGTTGACCCAAGACCATTAACAAAAACGGAAGAAATGGCTATCAGCGACTTTATTCGTATGGATAAAGAAAAGCGTAAAATGCAAGAGCGTGAGAAAAAAGTGAGTGGAAAATCAAAACAACTCGCATAATAAAATCTACTAAACTTAATGTGTTTACGGTTTCCCATAATTTTATTGCAAATTATTATTCTACTTTAGCGAAACAAAATTGAGTTTATTCGTATCACTCAACAGTATGGAATTAACAGAGAAACTTTTAACAGAACTACAAAGACGGCTGAAAATAGGAAATCGCAGAGGCGTTCATCTTAACGCTATTCCTGCAAATTCAAGATATAAGTTCGACTTAAACAGACTTTCTCATATTGACAAGAATCTACCCGACAATTTCGTAAAAGCATTACTTTCTGAATTGCCCCTAAAGTTCCGAATTAGTTGGAAAGACAATGTGCCTGACTTGAATTCACTTTTTGAAGAAGACCAATCACAGTTGGTTAGAATTACAAAAGCATTTGAAAATCTTATCAATCAAACCGAAGCAATCGAATCTGAAAAAGGTATAAATACATTCGGTTTTGGTTTTCCAATTTTAGCAAGACGAGACAGAGCAGACAACAAATTGACCGTTGCTCCAATTCTGATTTGGTCGTTACGAATCAAAAGGACAAAAGAGTTCAATACTTGGGAAATATTACGAAACGAAGAAGACCCAATTTACATAAACGAAGTTTTAATAAATCATTTACAAAGCGATGCAAATGTTGAAATAGAACAGATACCAAGCGATATGCTTGATGATGGACTAATCAATAAAAATGAACTTATAGAAATTTGCTCAAAGCTAATTAGAACTGTAAACACTACGGCTCCAGATGATTTAGAAGAAACCTTCAAGAAGAAACTTGAAAAAATTTCGCCTATTGGCGACAAAGCCCTTTATGATAAACTTCCTTTAAACTCAACAAATTCCTTTATTGACTTTGGTGGTTTGTTTTCAATTTTTGAAGTTCAAAAACAAAACATTATTAATGACTACGGCAACCTTATGGAGCTTGAAGGAATTAATATTGACCTTGAAGATTTAGAAGGACATTCGTTTCAACCAATTTCATCGGTTGAAACCGACCCTTCTCAACAGAGCATTTTACATTCCTTGGAAGCCACAAGAAATATTTTAATTCAAGGCCCTCCAGGAACAGGTAAAAGCCAAACGCTGACAGCAGTTCTAATCAATGCACTTGAAAATAACAAGAAAACAATTGTTGTATGTGAGAAAAGAACTGCACTTGAAGTTTTACACAATGCACTTATTGAAAAAGGCTTGAACTATCACTGTGTCTTAGTTCGAGATATTGTAAAAGACCGTAAAACAGTTGTTGATTCTGTAAGAGACCGAGTAGATAATTCTGAATACAAACGTTACCGATATAACTATTCAAAGGAATCTTTAGACAACTTGATTCAAAAAGCTAAAGATTTAATAAGTAACATAAATAACAAGCATCAAAAACTTGATAAGAAACTTATTGGTAATAAATCTTGGTCTGATGTTGTTGGGAATTTATTAGCCGAAATAAAAGGCAACACAGATGACAGTAACTTGAATATTGAAAAGAACTTATTCATTTATTCAACACAAGAACTAAACACTTTGCTTGACCTTGTTCAAAAAGGGCAAATACTTTATAATGAGTTTCTACCAATAGAATCAACATCATTCATCAATTCTTTGAAGTTGGTTGGCGACAATCCATTCATAATTGAGCAGACATTAAATGAGGACTTTGATGTTTATTCAAAGCAACTTGAACAAATCAAACTTCTTTTGGAAGCTAACAGAAGTGAATTTATAATTTTAAGAAAATCTGAATTAAAAAATCAAATTGCTTCAATTTCTAACTGCATTGAAAAGACAATAGCGAAGGAGAATGAATTGAGTGCTTTGGTTTCAAATACTAAAGATGTTTTCAGCAATTTTAGAAATATTGAATTTGCCCAACAACTTGAAAGTATTTCTCAAATTATTTCTCAAATTGATGCCATTTTCAGCAAAAACACAAACAATCCCGACCTAACGAACACAGATAAAATAAATGGGTTTGGTTTTAAACTTCTATCTGTTTTTTCTAAAAGCAAGAAACAAACTATTGCTGACCACATAGAATTACAACGCAACTCCGTAAAACTCGACGAGTGTTTAAAAATTTCCAAAGATTTCCAAACACTCAATTTTACAGGCAATTTGGAAGCAAAGAAAAATTCTTTGCCGACATTGAAAACTGAATTAACAAAACTCAAGACCAGTTTTAGCGAAAAAATTGAAACTGAGTTTACCATATTCAATCTTAATTCAGTTTTAGACACAACTGATAACGGAAAACATCTTGAAGCAATACATTCAGTAATAAACGATTCAAATAATTCAGAAGCTTTTAGAACAAAACTCCAATCAATTCAAACCACTTTCAAAAATTACCTCTCTGAAATTGATTTAGTGTTTAAAGCACTTTCAAAGGATTTAGCAGAAAGCAAAGACATTAAATTGAATCAGACATTCGACAAGAGTTTCAAAGAGAATAAGGAAGCGGTGTCAGAATTGCAAGCGAAAATTGAATTGATTAAAGTTGAGTTTGATTCTAAAATTCAAAATGAGTTTCAACAAATTAGTTTGCTAAAAGCTAACTCGAACGAAATTGAAATAAAAAGCCTACCGATTCTTCAAGAAAAAGTAAATGCCTTAGCCGACAAAATAAAAGGCGATAGTTGGACGGTTGAAAAAGTGAAATTTACTGAGTTTTACAAATTTATTTCGGACATCGAAACGCTTATCCGAAACAAAAACGAATACTTCAAAGCAGAGAAGGATTTGTTCACGATAGAATTTAAGTGGTTTCAATTTTACAATGGTTTATCTGAATCAAACAAAAAAATTGTAAATGAATTAAAACAAAAAAGCAATTGGAGAAAATCAATTTTGGTGTTTTACTTAAACTCAATGCTTGTAAATTCAGCAAACTTGGATTTACCTACTAATGACGATGAACATAAGGAACTTGATAAAACATTAAACGGAGTCGAAAAGGAACAACTAAATTTCATCAAAGAGTTTTGGTTTTCCAAGCAGATAGATACAACACGAGAATTTGAACAGAAAAACGTTAATTTATCAGTAGAGAATTTATACAACAAGCGAAGTAGCAACCGCTTCAAAAGGCTCTCATTAAGGCAGATTGTTCAATATGACGCAAATCTTTTTACAAACTTTTTCCCGATAATCTTGACTTCGCCTGATGTTGCAAGTAATTTATTCAAAGGAATGAATGGCTACTTTGATATTGTAATGTTTGACGAAGCCAGTCAATTAAGACTTGAAGATAATTTGCCAGCAATTTTAAAAGGAAAGCAAATCATTATTGCCGGAGACGAGCATCAAATGCCACCTTCAAATTATTTTAGCAAAGTTTTTGATGGTAGTGTAGAAGATGAGGATGAAATTGAAGATGAAGAAAACAATCAAATTAGAATTGACAAAGATGACATTCTTTTGTCGTGTGAATCTTTGCTAGATTTTGGCTCAGAATTAAACTTCCAGAGAAAACACTTGGATTTTCACTATCGTTCAAGACATCCGTTTTTAATAGACTTTTCAAACTATGCCTTTTACAATCAAAGGCTAAAACCTTTGCCGAACAACTTTGATTATATGCCGATAAAATATGTTCAAGTAAACGGAACATTTTCGGAGCATACAAATGAAGCAGAAGCCGAAATGGTTTTATCAATTTTAGATAAAAATATAAACAGATTACCAAACGGAGAATATCCAACCGTTGGAATTGCAACCTTTAATATTGCTCAACGAAATTTGATTAAGAGTAAAATATTGGAAAGACAAAAATTTTCAAAATTCGAGGATTTCAATGCTAAAATTCAAGAGTTAGAAGAAAAAGGAATGTTCATCAAAAACTTGGAAAACATTCAAGGAGATGAAAGAGATGTAATAATTCTTTCGACAACTTACGGAATTGGTAAAGACAGAAAATTTGCACAAAGATTTGGTCCGATAAATCATTCTAAAGGCTACAAGCTTTTGAACGTAATTATTACACGAGCAAAGTTTAAAATTTATTGCTGTTCTTCTATTCCAGAACAAGTATTTATGAACTATAGAGAATACTTGACAACAGAAGATTCAAATAATAAAAGAGCCGTTTTATACGCATATTTAGCTTATTGCAAAGCGGTAAGCGAATCGAATAACGACTTGCGTTTGTCAGTCCTTACAACACTTGCAGAGAATACAACAAAGAGTGCAGGTTTTGACTCATTCAAAGGTGGTGATTTGGAATCTCCTTTTGAAGAAGAAGTTTATCAAAGTTTAGCAGACCATTTAGGAACAGAAAAATTAATTCCCCAATTGCAGTTTGCAGGATTTAGAATTGATATTGTTTACGACCCAAAAGTAGTTGGAGTTCCTAAAATTGCTATTGAATGTGATGGAGCAAAATATCATTCAAGCAGAGAAGCATATTTGTATGACCGACACCGACAAAAAATATTGGAGAATCACGGTTTTGTATTTCATAGAATTTGGAGCACAAATTGGTGGCGTAATTCAAGCAGAGAAACAACCAAACTTGTTGACTTTATTAAACAAATTGAATCAACAACAAATCCAAATTACAAAGACCATTCTCATACTGCGGTTGCATTTACAGACGACATTGTAATAATTGAGGACAATGTTTCACAGACATCTTTCATTGACATTGAAAAGGACAACGAAACAATTCAAGCAATTGAAAAAGTTGCTCCAGTTCAGACAAAGATTTTTACTGACGAGGTAAAATTAAACAGCAAAGTGCAAGTAAAATATGTGAACAATGGTAAAGACATCAGCATTCATATTGTATCGACAGAGAATAACAAAAACGACAAGTTAGACGGAATTCAAAAAGTTTATTACAAATCACCTTTAGCTCATTCCCTACTTGGACAAACAGTTGGGGACATTGTGAAAATCGGCAACCTTGACAATTTTGTAGAAATATTAAAAATAACAAACTAATGCCGACACTTCGCAGTCATACACATTTGCAAGCCCCACAAGCCAACGCACAGACCAAAGCTTGCAAAACAGTTGCTTTAAGCCGGCAATTTTGTGTTTTCACTAGTGTTTATTTTTTAACTGTGTTCAAGCTAGCTTTGCTGGTCTTTTTTTGTCAAAAGAAAAAAGCCCGTCCTGCCACGGCAAGGGAAAACATTAATACAAAAGATAATCCTGTCTAGCGCTTTAGGATTCCCGCCTACGCGGGAAAGACGAAAGCCTTACAAAAACATCCCTAAACCTCCTCCAACGCTAATTTTATCGCGTCGTAAATATAATCTAACTCTGCATCGCTAATAATATATGGAGGCAAAATGTAAACTATGTTTCCTAGCGGGCGAAGAATAATGCCTTTATCTAAAAAGTACTGATAGAGCGTGTTGCGCAGGTTACTTAAATACGAAGTTTTATTACCTGTCTCCCACTCTATGGCGATAATAGTTCCTGTTTGTCTAACCGTTTTAACTTTTTTATGATGAGCAATCTGATTTCTAAAGTCTGCATGTTTTGCTTCAATCCTTTTAATATTCTGCAACGTTTCTGGTGCCAACAATATATCCAAACTGGCTAACGAAGCTACGCACGAAAGCGGATTTGCGGTAAATGAATGACCGTGATATAAGGTTTTAACTTTATCGTCACTAAAAAATGCTTCGAAAATTTTATTGGTACATGTTGTTACGCCCAATGGCATTGTTCCGCCGGTTAAGCCTTTACTTAAACAAAAAATATCGGGCTGATTTTGTAATTTTTCACAGGCAAAGTAAGTCCCAGTTCTACCAAAACCCGTCATTACCTCATCAGCAATAGTTAAAATTTCAGCGTTTTTGCAGGCTTCTAAAAGTTGATCTAAATATTTTGCTTCGTACATCAACATGCCTGCGGAGCCTAAAATTAGAGGTTCAAAAATAAAGCAGGCAACTTCCGAACTCAGATATGAGATGTGAGATGTGAGACGTGAGATGTTTTCCGCGTTGGGTAAATCGATAAATTCTACATCAAAAAGCATGCTGTTAAAAGCATCGGTAAAAATACTTCTGCCACTTACGCTCATTGCACCAAATGTATCGCCATGGTATGCGTTTTTAAAAGCTAATATTTTAGTTTTTGGTTTATCTTGATTATTCCAATACTGCAGACACATTTTCAAAGCAACTTCAACCGCTGTTGAGCCATTATCGGTGTAAAAAACTTTGTCTTGCTTGCCAGGTAATAATGGCAATAATCGTTCTGCAAGCAACACCGCCGGCTCATGTGTAAAACCAGCAAAAATTACGTGTTCTAAAATACTTAACTGTTCAGAAACTTTTTTAGCAATATGTGGGTGTGAATGACCGTGAATATTTACCCACCAAGATGAAACGGCATCAATATATTTTTTTCCATCCTCATCAAAAACATGAACACCTTCTCCCCTCACGATTGGAATGTGAGGCAGGGCATCTTTCATTTGTGTGTAAGGATGCCAAATTACTTTTCTGTCTCGTGCTGCTAAATTGGTTTGACTGCTCATTTTTGTTTTCAATATCGATGAAACAACTGCTAGAAAAGATTGACGATTGTTACTTTATACCCTAAAAATGGCTAAAATGTTTAAACTAAAGCATTCTGTTTAACCACCATTTTAACTTTCTCCACAACGTAATCTAATTCTTCTTTTGTAGTAAATTTACTGAATGAGAAGCGAACTGCAGGTCGGTTTGGATCGGCGTGAATACCATTTAACACATGCGAACCGATGTTAGAACCTGATGAACAGGCACTTCCGCCTGAGGCGCAAATTCCATTAATATCTAAGTTAAACAACAACATATCGGCCATATCCATCTCTGGAAAGGAAACATTTAATACAGTATATAAACTATTGGAGGCGTCGGTTTCGCCATTAAAACCAATACCCGGCACGGCAGCAATAAGTTCTGCCTTTAAATAATCTTTTAAGGATTGAATATGATTTTGATGTTTTTCCATGTCAGCATAAGCCAATTCTAAGGCTTTTGCTAAACCAACAATACCGTAAACATTTTCGGTGCCACCACGCATATTTCGTTCTTGCGAGCCACCATAAATCATCGGCGGAATTTTAATATTACTATTTACAAATAAAAAGCCAACGCCTTTTGGACCATGTAATTTATGCGCTGCACAAACCATAAAGTGCGCTTTCAGCTCGCGAACGTTATGTTTGTAATGTCCCATAGTTTGTACAGTATCGGCGTGATAAATTGCATTGTACTGCTCACAAATATCGCCCACCTTAATCATATCCGTAAGCGTACCCAATTCATTATTGGCGTGCATTAACGATACAAAAGTACGATCATTGTTTTGCAACAATTCTTCTAAATGATTTAAATCTACATTGCCTTTTCCATCAATATTTACAAAACTAAGCTTATCAATTTCTCCGTTTTGAAGCATGACGTTTAGCGTGTGCTCTACCGCATGATGTTCAATTTTTGATGTAATTGCATGCCTAATTTTATAAGCAGCAATACCACAACGAATTGCAGTGTTGTCTGCCTCAGTACCACCCGAAGTAAAAAATATTTCAGATGGAGAAGCATTTAATAGTCCCGAAACGGTTTTACGCGCCTTTTCCACCAAAGTTCTAACCTCCCTGCCCATTGCGTGAATTGCCGATGGATTACCGAAGTAATTCTCCATCACATTTGTCATTTCTGCAATAACTGCCGGATCTAATGGTGTTGTTGCTGCGTTGTCTAAATAAACCCTTTTCATATATTTGCTTTCACCGATTGTATAATTTTAAGCCCTAATCGCATCATATTCTTCCGCTTAATTTTGCGAAAAAACACTTAAGAGAGCTTTAAAATCTCTTTTATATCTGATATAATTTTATTGGCCAAATTTTCTGCAATAGTTTCGTTTTCAGCTTCGCTGTAAATTCTAATAATTGGCTCTGTATTCGAACGTCGTAAGTGAACCCAAGTTTTATCGAATTCAATTTTTAGCCCGTCAATTGTACTTAAAGGCTGGTTTTTATATTTCTCTTCTACTTGTTTAAGTAAATGATCAATATCCATTTCTTCGGTAAGGGTTATTTTATTTTTGGAAATATAATACTGCGGATAATTGCTTCTTAAAACTGAAATAGACTTACCAAACTTAGCAAGGTGGGTTAAAAATAGCGCAATACCAACCAAAGCATCTCTACCGTAATGCGATGCAGGATAAATAATCCCTCCATTACCTTCTCCACCAATTACCGCATTTGTAGCCTTCATTTTATTAACAACGTTTACTTCGCCAACGGCAGATGCATTATACTCAGCGCCTGCTTTCTCAGTTACATCTCTTAGTGCGCGTGTTGATGATAAATTGGAAACTGTATTTCCAGGCGTATTTTTCAACACGAAATCGGCCACAGCCACTAATGTATATTCCTCGCCAAACATACTTCCATCCTCATTTACAAAACACAAACGGTCCACATCAGGATCAACAACAATACCTAAATCGGCATTATTTTTTTGTACTTCTTTGGCAATTTCCGTTAAATTTTCTGGCAGTGGTTCTGGGTTATGCGGAAAATGACCATCTGGCGTGCAGTATAATTCTACAATTTTATTTACACCTAGCGCTTTCAATAGTGCAGGGATAAAAATACCTCCCGAAGAATTTACACAATCTATAACCACTTTAAAATCAGCGTTTCTAATCGCTTCTACATCAACTAAAGGTAAAGCCAAAACTTTGTCAATATGTTTTTGCAAATAGGTGTCATTTTTTATAACCTTTCCTAAATGGTCAACATCAGCGAAATCAAAGTCTGCACTTTCTGCCAAATCTAAAACTTCTTTGCCATCGGTATCGCTAATAAATTCGCCCTTATCATTTAAAAGTTTAAGTGCATTCCACTGTTTTGGGTTATGGCTGGCTGTTAAAATAATACCGCCTCCTGCATTTTCATCAGGCACTGCAATTTCTACCGTTGGTGTGGTGGATAATCCAAGATCGATGACTTCAATTCCCAATCCTTGCAACGTACCAATAACTAAATTATTAACCATTTCGCCCGAAATCCGCGCATCTCTACCCAAAACTATTCGTCGATTATTCGTTTTTTCGATTACCCATGCACCAAATGCAGCCGTAAATTTTACTACATCAATGGGTGTTAAGCCATTACCAGACTGACCACCTATGGTCCCTCTAATTCCCGAAATCGATTTTATTAATGTCAATGTTTGCAAAGTTTTTAGTGAGCCCAAAAATAAGAAAATTTTCAAGAGCATAGCGATATTTTAACCGCTGATGAATGTTAATTTACATAAATAATATATCCATCAACACGATATAATTAGTAGTTTTTAATGTAAAAAATCGGTAAACTAACATTCAGTTGTAAAACTTTAATTAAACGATAATTGTAAAACTTGCTTTTATATGTGCTTAATTAGATAATTTTAAAGCAATTTATCTAAGTTTGTGCTTTTCCAAAATAAAACACTGCTTTTGTATGCAACGTAAATGGTTTCAATATTGGTTTAACTCACCTTATTATCATATCCTTTATCAAAAAAGAAACAATGCAGAAGCAGAACACTTTATAGATAATTTAACTGATTTTTTAAAACCACCATTAAATAGTAGAATGCTGGATATTGCCTGTGGAAAAGGCCGACATGCCATTTATTTAAACAAAAAAGGCTTTGATGTTACTGGAATCGACTTATCTGAACAGAGCATAAATTACGCAAAAACTTTTGAGAACGATCATTTGCATTTTTTGAAGCATGATATGCGGAAATTATTTTACATCAATTATTTCGACATCGCGTTTAATCTTTTTACAAGCTTTGGTTATTTCGATACCGAAATTGAGCACGTTAATGCATTAAAATCGTTCAAAAAATCTTTAAATAAAAATGGCTTGTTAATCATCGATTATTTTAATACCGAAAAAATTGTTCGAAATTTAAACGCTGAAGAATCAAAAACCCTAAACGATATTACTTTCAATATTAGTAAAAAGGTTATGGATGGCAAAGTGATTAAAGAAATTAAATTTGAAGATGAAGGACATGCTTACAATTTTAAGGAAGAAGTGAAAGCTTTTTCGCTGGCCGACTTTGAGCGAATGTTGCATCAAGCTGGCATGGCAATTAGTAACGTATTTGGGAATTATGCGTTAGCAGATTTTAATCAAGTAACATCAGACCGATTAATTTTAATTTGCAAAAAAGTATGATAGAAAAAATACAACATTTCGATGCAAATTTATTTCTAAAAATTAATAGAGGAATGGCTAATCCATTTTTCGATTGGCTTTTACCCTTAATGCGCAATCCTTATTTTTGGGCACCATTGTACATTTTTATTATTGCATTCTGTATTATACAGTATAAAAAAACTGGCTGCTATTTAATCGCAGTGCTTTTACTTACTGTTGGGCTGAGTGATTTAACGGCATCGAGAATTATTAAACCTTTAGTAAGCAGGCCCCGACCTTGTAATGAGATCACCTTGGTTAACGATATTATGCCTAGAGTTAGGTGTGGAACGGGTTTAAGTTTTCCATCGGCCCATGCAACCAATCATTTTGCCATTGCAGTATTTTTAATTTTTGTATTTTACAGCCGTTGGAAAGCTATTTTACCAATCGGATTAGCATGGGCAGCAATTATAAGTTTTTCGCAAATTTATGTTGGGGTGCACTACCCTATTGATGTTGTTGCCGGATCACTTTTAGGCATTTGCATTGGATTAATTTGCGGAAAAATATTTAAAACTTTACAACCAGAATTTTAATGGAAGCTTGGAAATTTGCGGTACTTTTTTTCTGTGCTTTTTTAGGAGGATCGGCCATCTTCTTGGTAAAAAGTGACAAATCGAAACTCTTAAAACTGATTTTATCTTTTAGTGGCGCGTACTTATTTGCCATTACGGTGCTACACTTAATTCCGGATGCATATAGTGGGAAAGACAGCAATCAAATTGGTATTTTTATTTTAATCGGTTTTTTACTGCAAATAGTACTCGAGCAGTTTTCTGAAGGTGTAGAGCATGGGCACATTCACAAACACCACGATGGGCATGTTTTTCCTTACGGGATTATGATTAGTCTTTGTTTACACGCGTTTTTAGAAGGCATGCCTTTGGCCAAGGATCAACATAATGAACTGATTTTCGGAATCTCATTGCATCACATCCCTGCTGCGTTTGCGCTAGCGAGCATATTGGTGCAAAATAACTTTAAAAAAGGTAGTGTTGTTTTGTATCTACTCTTATTTGCGATTATGGCACCACTTGGTTTTTACGTAAGTATTGGTTTAAGTAACGGAAGTATTGGCGGTATTGATGCGTATTTTAATAAAATAATGGGCATTGTAATTGGTATTTTCTTACACATTTCTACCACCATTTTATTCGAATCGAGTGCCGATCATAAAATAAATGCACGTAAAATGATTGCCGTTTTATTGGGTATTGGCGTTGCACTTATTGGCTTTTTTACAGGAGGGCATTAACTTTATTAAATTTGTGGCGTAAAGTGACCTCTTTTTAATCTGTTTTTTTTTTGAAAGTTTTTAGTAACTTAGGGAGTATATTTTGGTTGATTCAGCGTGTATTTCTGTAGAGGCTTTCCACATCAATAAAAAACAAAATTGGGAGTTGAAAGAATATGATCAGTTACAGCAAGAATTAAGCTTTGTGAACTTTGGATTGGAGATTTCGTTAGCTGAAATTTATAATAATGTTGATTTTCAAGACTAAAAGAGCGATTTTTCTGGATCAAATTATTTCGTTTCTTTCTTTTTTCCATAACCCCACGGACAGTGCTTGCATTTATTTTTACAACAATAGCCCCGTTTTAAATGATAAGCTTCGGTAAATACCATAAATCCATCTGCATTAAAATAAAAATCTTCTCCTTCTTTCATGTTTAATTATTGGGGATTGAATTTTAAATGACCTATCAGTTCCTTCATTCCGTATAGAGATGCTTTTCGAACAAATTCACGCATTCATTTTATGGGTTAAGTATTTTCACTGTTAACCTATCTTTAAAATATTCTTTCAGCGGTTTTCCATCTCCATGCAAAGTCCAAACTTGTTTGGGGTCCACTTTATCAATCGTTTTTAATACGGCATTCCAATCTGCATGATCGGATATATATAGCGAAATTCCATTTTGTTGTTGCAGGTTTTTCCAGCCAGAGGCAAATACACGAATTACATTTATTGCTTTGTGATAACTGTGAAAAACCATTGGTGGCACGATGTAAACTTGTTGTTCTTGGTTATTTTTCATCGCTTTGCGATCGTATAATTTGTAATTGCCCAACTGCACGCCATATTGTTCATATATCTTTACAAAAGGTAAAATACTATGATGTACCATAATGGTTTTATCGGAACAGTTTTCGTTTAACAAATGAATAATGCGCTGACTTTTACCTAAAGCATACGCACCGAGCATAATATTTGAGCGCGTTTCATTAAACTTTTTAATTTCATCAATCGACGAAGGGTGTATCGTTTCAGGATTGGCAAATGTACTTTCGGTAATTAAAACATCGGCATTTACAAACTCAAATGGTTCGCAAGTAGGGTCAAATTCTATTTTATAATCGCCAGTATATAAATACTTTACACCTTGGTACACCATAAGTACTTGACTAGAACCCAAAATATGTCCGGCTGGATAAAATGAAATTTCAACTTCTTTTATTTTAAAAACTTCTTTATAACCTTTTAAATGAAAATCGACAGCGGCAAATTTTCTATACCGGTGTTGCATAAATGTTGCTGTAGGTTTGGTGCAATAAACGTTCTCACTTCCACCAATTGCATGGTCGCCGTGCGCATGAGAAACCACAGCTTGTTTAACTGCTTGTTGCGGATCCAAATAAAAATCGCCATAAACGCAGTACAATCCTGCTGGCGTAATCGTAATAAAATCGTCTAAAATCATTCTTAGGATATAAATTGGCTAGCCACAATGTAAAGTTTAAAGATTTCTTTGAGCACTTGCTTTTGCTAAAAAGTGATTGTGCAAAGCAAAAACCTGTTCAATAATGGCATTTTTTTCATCATTTACAATAAAGTGTACGGCCAATTTAGCTTTTTCCTCATCGCTAAACTGTTTATCCATTCTTGCTTTAACTTGCGCTTCGGTTACGCCATCTCGTTCCATTACTCTTTGTAATCTCAATTCAATCGGCGCCGTTACCAAAATGGTCGTATCGCACATCGTGTACGATTTACTTTCGAAAAGCAAAGCAGCCTCTTTTAAAGTATATGGCACCGTGTTGGGCATTGAATTTCCCCAATCATTAAAGGCCCTAAATACTGCGGGGTGAACAAGTGCATTTAGCTTTGCAAGTTCTGCTTCGTTATTAAAAACAATGTTTGCAATGTGTTTATTATTTAATTTACCATTTGCAAAATAGCTTTCTGCCCCAAAAGTGGCTTCAATGCCGTTAATTAGTACATCATCTTTTACCATGATTTCTTTAGCCACCGTATCTGCATAAAACACAGGAATGCCCAAAACCTCGAAAACCTTACAAACCGTGGTTTTTCCGCTACCAATACCACCTGTTATTCCTACTTTAAACATTATTTATCTACTAAAAAATCAACTTTTGATGGTACAATACTAACTAATTTACAATAGGCCGGAAATTGAAGCACCTTAACTGTGAGTTTTGAATGGCCAAAATTTTGCCACTCTTGAACATCAACACTCGCCTCAATAAAATCTTCGTCTATTTGACTGAAGTTGCTCAGCGCCACAACAAAAGTTACCTTAACTTTATTAGGATAAAGCTTAATATTGTTGTAACTATAATTATTTAAAATTTTAATCGGCACTTCCAATGTCTTTTCGGTAAACTCATCAACAGGAAGCGTAACCTGAACAGAAGATGGAAATATACTCACATTCTTTAACGTGCTGTGTTGCATTGCTATACGTTTAGTTATATTACCTGATACACCAACTATTTTTAAAGTATCTGTTGGCCAATCTGTTATTTTCTCCAATTCTTCTAACGGACCCGAAATAGTTACAAACTTTGGTACCATTTTTATTTCGCTCGAAAGATCAAATTGCTTAACAAAGCCAACTTTCCTAATCAGCCGAATGGGTACGCGTTTTACCGTTCGCTTCGAAAAATCGAAATATAATGTGTCTGGTATTAACGATATTACTTTTTGCCTACTGTCTAACTGCTTATTTATACTGCTTAATTGATCAGACGAAATGATAAAGTTTTTGGTATTAAGCTGATTTAGACTTAAAATAATAGATTGTGGATTGATACGCAACCTAGAAAATAGCAATTGCCAACCTGTACCCTCAACTTTTAAGTTAACGGTATCAGATTGCAGTGGATTAAACGCTCGCTTTTGAGGAAAATCTTTATAAATCAGCACCGTTTTGGCTGTGTAAATATATTTATTCTTCAATGCCAAAAAAAGCCAAGCACCAATAGCAAACAATAGGCATGCTAAAAAGGTAAATACCCTGCGTTTCTCTAATTTTGTAAGTTTAATAAATGGCATAAAAAAATAAAATAACCGATTTTTGGGCTAAACTGCGCCTAAAATATAGGATTCGATCAAATGTAGTAAAAGTAAAGTAAGGCGATAAGGAATTAAATCATTATTAACGGTTTATTAATTTTACCTGTTCAATTTGCATCATCTAAAATTATATATATTTGTGAATAAAAATACTCTTGAATGAAAAAACATTACTTATTAGTGGCTTTATTACTCGCCTGTTTATGTACATCTGCGCAAAAACGCCAAAATGTATATTATATTAAAGATGACGTTATTACAAAAGATAAGGCGAATGCTGATTATCGACGCGTCATCGCAGAGCCCGATTCTGGTTCTATACTATTCAATTTATCTGAATTTTACATGAATGACAATCAAAAGACGATAGGACAACTTTCAAGATATGAGCCTACTTTAGTTTATGAAGGAATAGTTAAAAAATTTGATGAGCAAGGGGTTTTAACAGAGGAAGTTAATTATGTGGGAGGAAGACCTAACGGTGAAGATCGTACTTTCTATAGAAATGGAAAAATAAAATCCGTCAGTATCATCAGTTATGATTTGAAAAAGAACTTTTCGAGCAAAATTATTAGCTACTTCGATTCGCTAGGAAACCAAACCGTTAAAGACGGCACAGGATATTTTAAAGAGGAAACCAAAGAGAAATTGGAAGAGGGAAATTATGTTAATAGTGTTCAGGATGGGTTATGGAAAGGAAGATTTGATAAAGGAACTTATGAAGAAGTTTTTAAAGATGGAAAATTTATATCTGGAATATCAACCTCAAACGACGGGAAAACTCACAAATATAAAACCGAAGGTGCTCCGCCAACTTATGCCGGTGGTAGGGATTTATTTTATGAACTTCTACGTCAAATTAGATTTGCAGATGATTTTGTTATACCCAAGGAAAGTAAAAAATTATATCTCCAATTCGTGGTAGATACTGACGGCGCTATAAAGGAGATTATATTTCCAGATAATGTTGATAATGTTATAAAAAAAGAGATAGTGAGGGTATTTAATAAATCAGGTTATTGGCATCCTGGAATACAACATGGGATAGCTGTAAAAGTAAAGTTTGGTATTTCTATAACTTTAGCTGAATAAAAAAGCTACTTGATTGCTCAAGTAGCTTTTTAAAAAATATTATTAAAATTATGCTTTTGGCGCTAATGCTTTTGTTGCATCTAAAGAAACTGCAGTTTTATCGAAACGGATTTTAGTTCCACCTTCTACTTCAATTAAAAAAGTAGTATCGTTAGAATCGAATATACGACCGTGAATACCCGCAGTAGTTACAATTTTATCGCCTTTCTTTAAATCATCTACCAATTTTTTATGGTCTTTTGCTTTTTTAACTTGCGGACGAATCATAAAAAAGTAGAATACGATTACGATTGCACCCATCATGATTAGCATCTTCGGATCAAAACCGCCTGCCGCTGCTTGCAAAATTATTGTTGTTGTCATGTTTTTTCTATTTTATATTGAATTTTTATATGCTTTTTTAAGATAAATTAATTCTTCTCTACAACTTCGCCAACTAAGTGAACCATACTTTGTGATGGATTTGCATTTGAAGTAATGGTAATTACTTTATCTTGAATGCCCATTTTACCTTGGCTACTAAATATAACTTTAACAGTGCCTTCTCCGCCTGGTAAAATAGGTTCTTTTGGCACTTCGGGCATTGTGCAGCCACAAGTTGCAATTGCTTCTGTAATAATTAGCGGTGTTTTACCTTTATTGATGAATTTAAAATCGTGTTGAACTTTTTCGCCCTCTACAATTTTACCAAAATCGAAAACTTCTCTTTCAAAAGCAATTATTGGCGCATCTGCGGATGGAATTATAGCTTTTTTTTCATTTCCTACGGATACATTTGGCGCTTTTGCACCGTTATTGGCATTGTGGCAAGCTATTAATGTAACAGCACAAATGGCAATAATAATTAAATTCTTCATATTAATCTTCTATCAGTCCTCTACCAATTTTTTTAAGCGTGTTGTTCTTTTTAAGATCGCCTAAAATTTTATCTAAAATACCGTTAATAAACGAATTACTTTTCGGTGTACTGTAATCTTTTGACAGTTCTAAGTATTCGTTTATGGTAACTTTAACAGGAATTGAAGGGAAATTAAGTAATTCGCAAATTGCCATTTTCATTAAAATGGTATCCATTAAAGCAATTCTTTCCGATTCCCAGTTTTTGGTTCTCTCGGCGATCATTTCTTGATATTTTGCGTCGTTTTGCAAAGTATAAATAAACAAATCTTGCACAAATTTGCTATCTTCTACCCAATCGGCACTAATTTCAGTCAGCTTATTTTTAAAAGGATCTTCCGAAGTGAAATTCTTTAGCGTTTTTGCTACCATTCCTTTCATCACTTCGTTATCTACCTGCCAATTGATAAACTTTTCTTCAAACACTTGAAGAACGGTTTGATTTTTTAGCAAGATTTTACGAAAAATGTATTTGATGATATCTTTTGAAGATTCAAGACTATCATTTTCATCAGCTAAATAAGTTGCATATTCTTTTGATGCTTTTAATGCATTATAAACTGTTTTACGGATTTCTGGATCAAAACCCCAGCTTACATCATACTTTTTTATGGCCGAAACATAATCAGGGTTTTGTTGCAACATTACACTAAACTTGTTGTGCAACAACTTCATGTTCGGGTTTAAATCATCAGCAGATTTAATATGCTTGTTTGCACGTTCGGCAGCATCATTAGCCGTAAACTCGGTAACCTCTACCATTAACGATAGCATCCAAATGTACATTTCATAAACACTATCAATGCTTTGCATTAAGGTTTTTAACTCGCCTTTAATGTCTTTTTTGTTTGTAAGATGCCAAGCAAATATGTTTTGCAAAGCTTTAATTCTTAAGTGCCTTCTATTTAACATGAATGTAAGAACGATGTGGCTGTTAGCCTTTTTTAATTATTTAATAAGTTGAGTTAATTTTCTTTATATCAGCAATCCGTTTTTCTGCAATTCGGTTTGCTGCAATATTTGTAGCAATATTTTCTGCTTTGCTTAATTTAATTACATTTCTGGTAGCTTCATAAATGTTTTCGGTAAGCTGTACCGTTCTTTTTTTGCTAAAACCTGTCAATTCTGAATAGCAAGCAATTAAACCACCTGCATTTATAACGTAATCGGGCGCAAATAAAATCCCTTTTTTCAATAATAATTCACTGTCTGCTATTTCATCTTTCAATTGATTATTTGCAGAACCTGCAATAATAGCGAACTTCATTTTTGCAATCGTTTTACTGTTTACCGTTGCTCCCATTGCGCAGGGTGCGTAAACATCAGCAGCAATACCGAAAATTTTATCGGCATCAATTGGTTTGGCTTTATATTTTTTAGCAACATACGTTAATTGCTCTTGGTTAATATCGCTAATTAACACTTCAGCATTTTCTTTTCTTAGTAATGCTACTAAATGCTCACCCACATTCCCAATTCCTTGTACAACAATGGTTCTGCCTGCAAGCATATCCGTACCAAAAACTTCTTTTACGCTTGCTTTTATGCCTAAATACACACCTTGAGCAGTAAATGGAGCAGGATTTCCGGCACCGCCCAGCGATTCGGGCACACCTGTAACATGGCTAGTTTCCATGCGGATAAACTCCATATCTCTGGTATTGGTGCCCATTTCTTCGGCAGTTATAAATTCACCGTTTAGGTTTTTTATAAATTTACCGTAGCTGCGCATCAAGGCTTCAGTCTTGTCTTTTCTCGAATCGCCAATAATTACACCTTTGCCACCTCCTAAATTTAAACCTGTAATAGCTGCTTTATAAGTCATCCCTCTCGATAAACGCAACGCATCTTGCAAAGCTTCACCTTCGGTGGCGTAACTCCACATCCTTGTACCGCCCAATGCTGGGCCCAGTGTGGTATCGTGTATGGCAATAATTGCTTTTAAACCAGAATCAGCATCATTGCAAAAAACCAACTTTTTGTGCCCATAGGCACTCAATTGATTTAATATTGAATAGTCTGAATTAGAATTTGTAGGCATAATATTAAGTATTCTTAACGGCGCAAAATTAAAATAAAAAAACCACTTATACACGATTTTAGTATAACAATAATAAAATTACAGTTCTATTAAACAATTTGTTGGCTGAAGCTATACAAATTATATAAGTTTGTACAGTATGAAACATTTACGTTATCTAAATAAATACTTTTATAAATACAAATGGAGAATTATCCCGGGCATCATTTTCGTGGTTATCTCTAATATTTTTGCCGTAATACCAGCGCAGGTAATTGGCTATGCTTTCGATTTAATTACCGAAAATATCCAGGTTTATACACTTTTTAATGGCTTTAACCGTCAAGAAATCATCTATGATATTTTTAGCAAAACACTTTTATTTTTCGGTACTTTAGTTATTAGTTTGTATATTTTGCGTGGCTTATTTTTATTTTTAATGCGTCAAACCATCATATTAATGTCGAGACATATTGAGTTTGACATGAAAAATGATATTTATCAGCATTACCAGCGATTAAGTTTAGGTTTTTACAGGCGAAACAACACCGGCGATTTAATGGCCCGTGCAACGGAAGATGTAAATAGAGTACGTATGTATGTTGGCCCTGCTATTATGTACACCATTAATACGTTTGTACTTTCGCTTCTTATCATCACATCGATGTTTAATGTAAATGCAAAACTGGCCATATTTTGTTTACTGCCACTCCCCTTATTAGTGGTGATTATTTATTATGTAAATACGCTAATTTTTAAAAAGAGTGGTAGAATACAAGAACGCTTATCCGATTTATCCAGCTTTGTACAAGAGCGTTTTTCAGGTATTAGAATTATAAAATCTTACGTGCGTGAAGATCATACCCGTGATACTTTTAAAATTCAGAGCAATGAATATAAGGAAGATTCGATGAGCCTAGTTAAGGTATCGGCACTTTTTTACCCAACCATGCTTTTGTTAATTGGCATGAGTACGATATTAACGATATATGTAGGTGGAATTCAAGTTATAAATGGCAGTATAACGGCGGGTAACATTGCCGAATTTATCATTTATATTACGCAGTTAACTTTTCCGGTAACCATGTTGGGTTGGGTTACATCACTTATTCAAAGGGCAGCCGCTTCGCAAGAAAGGATTAATGAATTTTTACATATTGCGCCCGATATTCAATCTGGCAAGCAAAGTGAGGTAGAACTTACAGGGAACATTAAATTTGAGCACGTAAATTTTACTTATCCGGATACGGGAATAAAAGCGCTGACGGATATAAATTTTGAGATTAAAAGTGGAGAATTTGTTGCGATTATTGGTAAAACGGGTTCGGGAAAATCTACTTTAGCCAATTTAATTATGAGAATGTATGATGTGGATAACGGAAAAATTAAAGTTGATGGTTATACATTGCCTGAGCTTAATCTTAGTAATTACCGCAACCAAATCGGGTTTGTGCCGCAAGAAGTTTTCCTATTTTCAGATTCGATTAAAAACAACATTGCTTTTGGTTTAGATAGCGTAACAGATGAAGCGGTGTACGATGCCGCCAAAAGTGCTTCAGTTTACCATAACATTATGAATTTTGAACTCAGATTCGAAACCATGCTTGGCGAACGCGGAATTACTCTGTCGGGCGGACAAAAACAACGTGTTTCTATTGCTAGAGCGTTAATAAAATCGCCAAAAGTGCTTATTTTCGACGATTGCCTTTCGGCTGTTGATACTAAAACGGAAGAGGAAATTTTGCAGAACTTGGGCAAAATAATGAAGGATAAAACAAGTATCCTTATTGCACATAGAATATCGACCATAAAAAATGCTGATAAAATTATAGTGTTGGATGAAGGGAAAATTGTAGAACAAGGCACACATAATGAGCTACTTAAACTAGGTGGACGTTATACCGATTTGTATAATAACCAGTTATTGGAAGAAGAAAGCAACGTGTTTTAATTTATGCTTTTTATATTTTGAACTTTAAATATTTGCTTTATATTTACCGAAACCAAAATCAACACTAATACCAACCATGGGAGAATTTGACAACAAAGAGAGAGAAGAAGTTTATTCGAAGAAAGTAAGGGCAGGTAAAAGAACTTATTTCTTCGATGTTAAAGCAACTCGTTCGGGTGATTATTACCTGACAATTACCGAGAGCAAGAAAAGATTAGAAGACGGTGTCTTTGTGAAGCACAAAATCTTTTTGTATAAAGAAGATTTTGAAAAATTTACTGAAGGTTTAACTGAAACTGTGGATTATATCAAAACAAACCAAGATGTTGTTGAAAAGCGCTACGAATATTCTGAAAATAGCGAGCATACTACAAAACCAAACGACGATTTTTCTTTTTAAATGTTAATAAATTAAATACCAAGCCTTCGATTTTTATCGAGGGCTTTTTTTATGCCTGCGCTTTTGTATTTACAGCGAACACATCGCTTAAGAAAATTAGATCAAAAAGCATCCTAAGTTTGAAAAAGAGTGCTTCTGATGTTTTAAGGATAGTTATTGTATTTTTAAATGCGCCAATAGGTGATTAAATTTTTTAATGATTGCGCTTATTAACTTAAGTTCGATAATTTTTTGGATGAAGATAATTCTCCACTAGCCTTACACTTAGGGTTATGGTACTGCTATCGCGCCTTTTAGGGATTAGCATATTTCTTGCTGTAAAGTCCCTGTCCCGATGCATCGGGACAGGGTGACGGCCGCGCTAACCAAAAACGGAATTTAGCCTCTCGAAAGTAATATTTAGTTATCAAGCTCCACTTATTAACTACTTAACCCACGAAAGCACACATTTAAATAATTACATTTTCAACAACCCTGCTCCCATTACTAAAACGAAAATAAAATAAGTAGCAACCAGTACAATAGTAAGGATACCCATAAACTTGAAAAGTGATTTTATGCTTAAAAAAGCTTCGTTCAAACTTGCCTGATCGCCAAATAAAACACCCTGCTTACCTTTATTTGCAAACTTATAAAGCAAAATACTCGGGTAAAAATAAAGTAACCCCATTAATAGGTAAAAAATAGTAACCCCCAAACCGCCAGCACTTGCTAAAGGCCCTAACTGCGCTTGCATTTTAGGATCGGCATTAATTAAGGCACCAATGCCGAAAGAACCAATTAACAGAAATATAGAAACAACAATGCCCACAATAGCCAAAAGTTTACACCATTTCGTTGCGTCGTAAATGTAACTCCTCATTTCTTCGGTAACTACTAATTTAACTTCAGATGGCTGCGTAACTTCTTGATCAAAATTTTCCATAAGGACAAAAATATAAATTTGCGCTAAACTACCACAAAATATCTGCAATGGCATAAACCTTAACATTAAATAAGATTTTAAAACCTTATCTTTGCAAACTTTGGAACTAGATATGAGTTTTGAGTGATGAGTGATGAGTTGAAATAGCGAATTGGAAATAGCACTTCTATTTTGAATCAAACATGTATTTTTAACACGCAAAGGATAACTAGTAACTGACAACTGTTAACTTACAACTGACAACCGGTAACTAATAACTCACAACCCGTAACAAAAATAAAAGAATTGAAAACGTATAATAATATATAAATGGCATTACAATGTGGTATTGTAGGTTTACCAAATGTTGGGAAATCTACTCTTTTTAACTGTTTATCAAACGCAAAGGCACAGGCTGCTAACTTTCCGTTTTGTACGATTGAGCCAAATATTGGTGTAATAACCGTACCGGATGATCGCTTAACAAAACTAGCTGAATTGGTGAAACCGAATAAGGTACAACCCAATACGATAGAAATTGTAGATATAGCAGGCTTGGTTAAAGGCGCTTCAAAAGGTGAAGGTTTAGGCAATCAATTTTTAGGGAATATCCGTGCTACTAATGCAATTATTCATGTTTTGCGTTGCTTTGATGATGGTAACGTAATTCACGTTGATGGTTCTGTTGATCCGATAAGAGATAAAGAAATTATTGATACCGAATTACAACTTAAAGATTTAGATACCGTTGATAAACGTATTCAGAAGGTTGAAAAAATGGCTAAAACGGATAAAGATGCTAAACGTACTTTCGAAATTTTAAACTTAGTTAAAGCGCACTTAGAAAACGGAAAATCGATTCGTACAGCAAACTTACCTCAAGATGATTTCGATTATATTGAAGATTTAGGTTTACTTACTCAAAAGCCAGTAATGTATGTTTGTAATGTTGATGAGGCATCGGTTGTTGCAGGCAATAAATATGTTGATTTAGTAAAAGCAAGTGTTGGTGATGAAAAAGCAGAGGTTTTGGTGATTTCTGCGAAAATCGAATCAGAAATTGCAGAATTGGAAAGTTATGAAGAGCGTCAGGAATTTTTGGCCGATTTAGGGTTAGATGAATCTGGTGTAAATAAACTGATTCGCACAGCTTATAAATTATTAAACTTATACACTTATTTTACTGCAGGTGTACAAGAAGTTAGGGCTTGGACAATAACTAAAGGCTTCACTGCGCCACAAGCAGCGGGCGTAATCCATACCGATTTTGAAAAAGGTTTTATCCGTGCTGAAGTGATTAAATACATTGATTTTGTAACTTTAGGCTCAGAAAACGCTTGTAAAGAAGTTGGCAAATTAGGCGTAGAAGGAAAAACTTACGTTGTCGAAGATGGAGATATTATGCATTTCCGTTTTAACGTTTAATCCCTAAATCCCCTAAAGGGGACTTTGAAAAGCATAAAGCTACCTGAAAGGGTGGCTTTTTTTATGCCTTAGTTACCGAGAGAATTATTTATATATACAGAATAGTTTTTCCAAAGAAGTCAATTAAAGTTCTAACCCAAAGCCTTTCAATTGACTTTTAGTATCCTCGTAATCTACATGGTGAATGCCTTTTAAACCAAGACTTTCGGCAATTTGCACAAACAGCATTCTGTCATCGATATAAATACTGGTCTCTAAATCACTTTGTGAAATATCAATAGCCACTTTAAAAATATCGGCATCGGGTTTACGAAAATGAACAAAACTCGAAGAAACGAAAAAATCGATAAAGTCGGTTAATTTAAAAGTTGCAATTCTGTATTGATTGAGTTCTCTGCCTTCGTTGCTAATTACCGCGACTTTAAGATTGTATTTTTGTTTCAATTTACACACCAAATCAATCATATTTTGATAGGGTAACGATTTGCTAAACATGAAATTTTTAAAATCGTTAATCGTAAAACTTCGTTCTTCATAAAAAACAATTCGCTCCAAATACTCATCGAGCGTAATTTTGCCCACTTCATAAGTATCAAAAGTTAAATGATGTCTTTCTTCAACATCTTTCACGCTTAAATTAAACAATTTACATGCCTCTGCCCTCGCTAAATGATCCCATCCATTGGTTAAAAGCACGCCACCGATGTCGGTAAAAAGCGTCGTAATTTTCTTTTTCATCATTTTATTTTTAGAGTAAAACGCCTTTTAAAATCAAAAGTGCAATGCTAAAATAGATCACAATACCTGTAACATCAACCATCGTGGCCACAAAAGGCGCCGAAGAAGTTGCTGGGTCGAGTTTAAGTTTTTTCATAATTATGGGCATCATTGAGCCGATTAAACTTCCCCAAAGTACAATGCCAATTAAAGTAAAAAATATCGTTAAAGCAATTAAAAACCAATGCTCGCCGTAATTGTACAAATGTAAATTTTGCCATATCGCAATGCGGATGAAACCAATTGTGCCTAAAATTAAACCCAATAAAGTTCCAGAAAACAATTCTCTTTTCATCACATTCCACCACGAAGTAATGGTTACTTCGCCAAGCGCCATTGCTTGAATAATTAGTGTTGATGCCTGAGAGCCACTATTTCCGCCACTGCTCATAATTAAAGGAATAAATAAGGATAGCACAACCGCTTTTTCCAGTTCAATTTCGAAATGTTGCATAGCTGTTGCAGTAAGCATTTCGCCTAAAAAAAGTACCACTAACCAGCTGGCTCTTTTTTTAACTAACTTTAATATCGGGATATCGAGATAAGGTTCATCTAAAGCCTCAGTTCCACCAAATTTCTGCATGTCTTCGGTGTATTCTTCATGCGCAATCCATAAAATATCATCCACCGTAACGATACCCAACAACACTTTATTTTCATCAATAACAGGCAGTGCAACCCTATTATTCATTCTAAAAATATTAATGGCTTCTTCTTGCGGATCGTTTGCACCTAAAAAGATGTAGCGTTTATCGGTAAGTTCACCTATTATAGAATCTGGATCGGCTAATAAAACCTCTCTAATTCTAATATCATCAATTAGTACACCGTCCTTATCGATAACGTAAATAACATCAATGGTTTCTGAGTTTTTTCCGTAGCGCCTAATGTGTGCCAAAACCCTTGCAATACTCCATTCTGGCTTTACGGCAATGTAATCGGGCGTCATTAATCGCCCAACACTATCTTCTTTGTAACCCAATAAAGAAAGCGATTCTTTACGCTCTTCTGGCGGAAGAAGTGAAATCATTTTTTTTACAACATCACCTTTCAATTCGGTAAATAATGCCGTACGATCATCTGGAGGAAGATCTTTTATGATTTGATTAAGTTTATTGCCAGATAGTTTTTTTATAATTCTTTCCTGTGTAGGGAAGTCTAGAATTCTGAAAACGTTTACCGCTCTATTTACAGATAAGGTTTCGATAAATTTGGCAGCATGCTGTGGAAGTTCATCTATTAATTCTTCAACATCAGAAATATTTAGTTGATCTAAGTACTTTTTTAAAGCCTTATCATTATCCTGATCCAATAACCCGAGGATATCTTCTACAACCAATTCTTCCATAACTAAAAAATGTACTTACGACATAAAAAACCTCATTTTAACAGGTTGCAAAAGTGCAGTTTTATTTTTACAAAAGCCAATATTCCAGTATAAATAAAAAGTAGTTTTGTACTTCATTATAGCTGCATAATATTTTATTTTCAATTATCGTAAAACGGAATAAAAATACTACTCATTAACGAAAGAAACGATTTTCGCATACAATTTATTGCAACCAAAAATCATTTGGGTAATCATCGGCACATGGCTTTTACCCTTAACTTCTACAATTTCTGACGGTACATGATTTGCCTTTAAAATTTGATTTAACCTTGGGGTTTGAATTTTAATGGCATCATAGGTTTTTGCACCGTAAAAAAGTAAATGAGGATTTTTAATATTATCTACATAAGTAAGTGGCGAACCTTTCTTCCAATTTGCGGGATCATTGGTAAATGTTCTTAAAAAATTAGTGTACGAATCGTCTTTCTCTGCTTTTGTTAAATATTCGTACATATCCAACCCGAAAGGATCGTTTAGAATAACACCTTTAACTGGGTTTTTTATGCCAATATTTTTAAAATATTTAGGATCGGCGTTAATTAACTCCGCTAAATGCGCACCAGCAGAGTGCCCCATTAAAAATATTTTTTCACCACTTCCCTTATAATTTGCAATATTTTCTTGCACCCATTTCACAGCAGAAGCACAATCTGTCGCCATTTTTTCATAGCCTGCATTTGGTGCCAATGGATAATTAATAATCACCGTTACCACACCTTTTCTCGCAAAATTTCGCCCTAGCCACCAATAGGTTTCCTTTTTTCCGGTACTCCAAGAGCCACCGTGAATGAAAATAATTACAGGTTTGTTTTTTATAGAGTCGTTTTTGTAATAGATATTTAGCGTATTGCTAACCTCATCATTACCGAGGTAATTGAGGTTTTTGGCGGTTTTAACCTGAGCGGACGTAACTAAAAATGGGAATAGAAGAATAATGAAAAGGATCTTTTTGTACATAAAAATGTTTGTGTTTATTTACACCTAATTAACGGAATTGTTTATGCTTTGGATTTTGACGTAGTAAAACTACTGCATTAAAATTCTAAATGCGCTAAATATCATCGGCGCAAATTCTTGTACTACTTTTTAAACTTCAAGTAGCGGATTTTTTTCCTTTGCGAATAATTCGAATACTTTTTTATCGGTAAATTTCGGGAACAGTTTATTCATCCAAACGGCTAATTTACCTTGTCCGGTCATAATTAGCGTTCGTTTTCGGTTTTCAATTCCATCGGCAATATTGCTGGCAACCGCTTCTGATGTCATCATTTTACCTTCTTCCATGCTGGTTTCGCCATGTGCAATACCATCTTTAGCCAGCGCCGCAACGCGGATATTTGAAGTTGTAAAACCCGGACAGGCCAAAAGCACATTAACGCCAGTTTTTAAAAGTTCGGTACGGAGCGATTCTATAAAACCATTCATCGCAAATTTAGAAGCAGAATAGCCCGTTCTGCCGGGTAAACCGCGATAGCCGGCGATAGAAGATACCGCCACAATACTGCCTTTGGTTTTTAAAATCTCTGGCAATGCATATTTTGTGCAATAAACTGCTCCCCAAAAATTAACATCCATTAAATTTTTAAGTACGGCTAAATCTACATCTTTAAACAAAGCCCGCATAGAAAGTCCGGCATTATTTACTAAAATATCAATTTGGTTAAAAGACGCCATTGCGTGCTTTATAATCAGCTCGCAGTCTGTTTCTCTACTTACATCTGCCTGTACGGCAACTGCTCTAATACCATATTTTTGCTCTAAATCGGCCGTTATTTCACAAAGGGTAACATATTGGCGTGCTGCTAAAACTAAATTTGCACCTCTTTTAGCAAATTCTTCGGCACAAGCTTTACCAATGCCACTCGATGCGCCAGTTACAATTATCACTTTATTTTTTAAATTCATTTAGGGCCTAATTTTAATATCAACAAAAATAATAAAGGTAAATTTTTTACTCGATTGATACTTTGTTACTACGTGTTTAACAGCTAGATAATTCAATTTTGTTTTTTATCTCATCATTGCATTTTCATAAGGCACTCTTGTAATGATAGATCGACCTAAAGTAATCTCATCCGTATATTCGAGCTCGCCACCAAATGCAATACCCCGCGCAATTGTAGAAATGGGAATGTTAAAATCTTTTAATTTTTTATAGAGATAAAAAAGCGTGGTATCACCTTCCATGTTTGGACTTAGCGCTAAAATAACTTCTTTAATATCGCCCACGGCAACTCTAGCCACCAATCCATCAATAAATAAATCAGTTGGACCAATACCGTCCATCGGAGAAATTAAGCCACCAAGCACATGGTAAACGCCAAAATACTGACTCGTATTTTCTATTGCCATCACATCTCGGGTATCTTCAACAACACAAATAGTTGCTTGATCTCTTTTGTGCGATGTACAAATTTCACATATCGAAAAATCAGATATATTTCTGCAAATGGTGCAATTCTTAATCTCTTTTTTAAGTTTAATAAAAGTATTACCAAACTGATTAACTTCTTCCTGTTCTTTATTTAACAAATGCAAAACCAATCTCAAAGCTGTTTTCTGGCCAACGCCGGGCAACTTCGAGAATTCATTTACCGCATCTTCTAACAGTTTGGATGAAAAATTCATATTACAAAAATAGAGAAAAAACAATAATTAATGCGCCATAGAATATTCAAATAAAAACAATTTGAAGGCTAATTAACTAAAATGAATTTATAAAAACGAAATCCTTAACATTAATTGTAAATTGCTACTTTTAACCAAAAAACTATGCTATGTCGCCAACCATACTCTTAATTTTTTTAATTGCGTATTTTGTAATATTGATTGTAATTTCCCTGGTAACTTCAAAAAATGCATCAGATAATGCCTCATTTTTTATCGCCAACCGCAACTCGAAATGGTATTTAGTTGCTTTCGGGATGATTGGCACCGCACTTTCTGGCGTTACATTTATCTCCGTACCCGGAGAAGTTGGCGCGCCCGCTGGCAATCAATTTCAATACTTTCAGTTTGTTTTGGGCAATGCAGTTGGTTTTGTAATTATCGCCACGGTTTTACTGCCCTTATACTACCGGATGAAATTAACATCCATTTACAGCTATATTGAGCAAAGATTGGGGTATTACAGCTATAAAACTGCCGCTTCTATATTTTTATTAAGTCGTACACTTGGCTCTGCAACCCGATTGTACCTCGTGGTAATTGTTTTGCAACGCTTCATTTTTGATAATTATGGCATACCTTTTTGGTTAACGGTACTTATTTCGCTGGCTTTAATTTGGTCTTACACTTTTAAAGGTGGTTTAAAAACAATCATTATTACCGATACCCTGCAAACATTTTTTTTAGTGCTATCTGTATTTTTAACTATTTATTTTATTTGCAGGAGCTTAGATTTTAATATCCCCCAAGCTTTCGAGACGGTAAAAAATAGCAGCTATTCTAAAATTTTCTTTTTAGATGATTTTTTGGGCAGTAAATTCTACTTCAGCAAACAATTTATCGGCGGTATTTTTGTAACGATTGCGATGACGGGTTTAGACCAAGATTTAATGCAAAAGAACTTAAGTATGGGCACAATAAAGGAAGCGAAAAAGAACATGTTTACCTTTACCGGTGTATTTGTAATTTTAAACGTATTCTTTTTAAGCGTTGGCGCATTGCTCTATATTTTCGCTGCTAAAAATGGCATTGAAATTCCCTTAGATCATATAACAGGCAAGCCACGAACAGATTTATTGTTTCCCGAAATTGCCTTAAATCATTTAGGTGCAGTACCCGCAATTGTATTTATGTTGGGCTTAACAGCGGCTACATTTGCCACAACAGATTCTGCACTAACGGCGTTGACTACTTCTTTTTGTGTAGATTTTTTGGGCATGGATAAGGCAGACAAAGTAAATGCTACAAATGCGGTTAAAAAGCGCCATACGGTACACATATTTTTCTCCATATTGATGTTTTTGGTTATCTTAATCATCAACGCAATGAACAGTTCTTCGGTTGTGAGTTTAATCTTCACGATTGCGGCTTACACTTACGGACCACTTTTAGGTTTATACAGTTTTGGTTTATTTGTAAAAAAACGGGGTTTAAAGGATAAATTAGTTCCATTGGTATGCTTATTATCACCTTTTTTATGTTACTTGCTTGCAAGCAATTCAGTCAAACTTTTTGGAGGATATGTTTTTAGTGTAGAGCTCATTTTAGTAAATGGTTTAATTACGCTTTTAGGTTTGCTGTTGATCAGCCATAAAACTGATGCGCAAACGAAATTTTAACATTAGAATTACAGTATATGAATAGTGAAGAAAAAATTAGAAGTGCCTTTGAAAATAAAGATTGGCAAGAAATTAAGGTAACAGACAGTTGGCAAATTTTCAAAATCATGGCCGAATTTGTGGATGGTTTTGAGAAGTTAGCTAAAATTGGTCCTTGTGTAACCATTTATGGTTCGGCACGAACTGCAGAAACCAACCGATATTACAAACTAGCAGAAGAATGTGGCCGATTATTAACCGATAGAGGTTACGGTGTTATTACAGGCGGTGGTCCGGGTATTATGGAAGCTGGTAATAAAGGCGCTTATAATAATGGTGGAAAATCAGTTGGTTTAAACATCGAATTGCCTTTTGAGCAATTTCACAATAAATATATCGACCACAACAAACTTTTGGAATTTGATTATTTCTTTGTTCGTAAAGTGATGTTTATGAAATATAGTCAAGGTTTTGTGGTTTTACCCGGTGGATTTGGTACCATGGATGAACTTTTTGAAGCCTTAACGCTTATTCAAACTGGTAAAATTGCACGTTTTCCGATTGTTTTGGTAGGTGTTGCGTACTGGAGTGGTTTGGTAGATTGGTTAACAATTACGATGATGGCGATGGAACATAACATCCATAAAGAAGATTTGCAGTTGTTCCGTTTGGTTGATACTGCTGAAGAGGCTGCAGAACATATTTTCCGCTTTTACGATAAATATGTACTTAAACCGAACTTTTAAGTTGGGTTTAATTGCTTAAAATGATCAGCAAAAGCAATCGAACTTGAGCTTGTTGAGCGCCTTTACATTTGTTAAGGTTTTCGACAAGCTCAATAAAATTATTTTTAAATACGGGTTCTACATTAAAATTTCGTTCATTCTTTCTGTTGGTCTTGCAATAATTGCTTTATCTCCGTCGATTACAATTGGTCGCTCAATTAAAATGGGATTTGTAATCATCACCTCAATCCACTCGTTATCGCTCAGCGATTTATTTTTATACTTTTCGATGTAAACTTTCTCCGTTTTTCTAATTAAATCAACAGGCTTAAAATTTAATTTTTTCAAAATTGCAATAAGTTCAGTTTCGGTAGGTGGCGTTTCGAGGTAATTGATTACTTCAAAAGGTTGCCCACTTTTTTCTAGTTCAACTACAGCACATCTACTTTTGCTACACCTATTGTTATGAAAAATTTGAATCATTTTATTGGGTTTTAAAATCCACTTACACCACCACTTACCACTAATTTCATTGCATCTGAGGCGCTCATTTTCAAATCAGCAACCTTATCGCGTTTAACAATACAGAGTTGGCCCGCAAAAGAATACGAAAGCGGAAAATAGACAGCCACTTCATCAGGTAATTCGAGCTTTTTTAAATCATTTTGTGTTAAGAAACCAATTTTTTTTAAACCACCCTCAACCTCAACAAGTACCGGGTGATTGAATTTCTTTTCATCACCAACGAAAGCTTCTGTTAAATCTTTTATAGATGTGTAGATGAAATTAAGGAGCGGCAAACGGTGCATAACGCGATGAAACCAATTGTACATGGGCTCGGTAACTAAATTAGTTACAAAAATCCCTGCCAATAATATAATCGTAATAACGGTAAGCAAACCTAAACCGGGTATATTTCTACTTTCGCCAGTAACTGGATTTACGCCTAAAATATTGTTAACATTTAACCAGCTATCTACCGTAGTAACTGCCCAAACCACTATAAAAATACTCACCGCAATGGGCACAACAATTAATAAACCCTTAATTAAATAGTTTAAAATGGCTCTCCCGATTTTGTTCATGTTACAAACTTAGATAAAATTTGTTGAGTAAGATAGTTGTATATCGTTTAGTTGCAACTCGGTCATTATTTTGTTTATAAATCTAAAAACAAATATGCTCCCCAAAAAACCAATTCAACCAAAAAGCTAACAAACTAATCAACCAAAAAAACTAATCGTAAAAATAAACTCTTTTTACCCGTTGCGAAATATTGGTTAAAATTTCATAGGGAATGGTATTAATTTGTTTAGCTAGCGTAGCAATGTTGTGATCATGATTAAAAACAATTGCCTCATCGCCAGCTTTAACATCCAAACCTGTAACATCGAGCATCGTCATATCCATGCAAATAGAGCCGATGGTGTTTACGCTAATGCCGTTTATAACCATTGCACCAACGCCATTGCCAAAAGCTCTGCTATAGCCATCGGCATACCCTATTTTTACAGTTGCAATTTTGCCGTCTTCGGCCATCACTCCTCGCCTACTGTAACCCACGGTTTCACCTTTTTTTACTATTTTAACCTGCGTAACGGTTGTTTTTAGCACCATTGTAGTTTGTATATTGCGGTTATTCGGCAGGCCAGCATCAAAGCCGTACAAACCAATACCAAGCCTTACCATATCCATTTGCGCGTTTGGCCAACGGGTAATTGCAGCTGTGTTTGCGATGTGCAAAATAGGTTTGTAGCCCAAAACTGCAATTAATTTAGCTACAACATGCTCAAATTTATTTAGCTGAAGCTGTGTAAAACCATCATGCTCAGCTTCTGCGCTGGCAACTAAGTGAGAAAAAATACTCTCTATTTTAATTTTTTGGTTGTTTTTAATGAGGTTGATTAAGTCATTTAAGTCACAATCATCGAAACCCAAACGGTGCATACCTGTATCAATTTTAAGATGGATTGGATAAAGCGATGTCACATCATCTAACGCATTTAAAAACGCTTTTAGAATTTCTGTACTGTAAATTTCGGGTTCAAGTTTATGAGTTATAATGGCCTCGAATGCCGATTCTTGCGGACTCATAACCATAATGGGCAACGTAATTCCAGCTTTCCGCAGAGCGATACCTTCATCAGCATACGCCACCGCTAAATAATCTATTTTATGAAATTGCAACAAATTAGCAATTTCGAAGCTTCCGCTGCCGTAAGAAAATGCTTTTACCATAGCCATAATTTTAACCCTAGCTTCGGTTTTGGAGCGATAAAATTGCAAGTTGGCTACCATGGCATTTAAGTCTATCTCTAAAACGGTATCGTGTATTTTCTGCGTGAGTAGTTTACTTATTTTACCAAACTCGAAACGCCTCGCTCCTTTTACTAAAATGGTTTCGTGGTTAAATTGCCCATTGGAAAATGATTGGATAAATGCATCAGTATCTACAAAAAAAGCTTTTTCAAGCCGAAATAAATAAGCAAATTTCGAAATATGAGCGCCGATGCCAATTAGTCTATGCACTTTCTTTTGTTTTAATAAATCAGCAATTTCAGTATATAGTTTCTCATCTGCACGACCAGTTTCAAACAAATCCGACAGAATAACAGTTTTTTTTGGATGTTGATTTTGTTGATTTAGAAAATCGAGCGCGATGCCTAGCGAGGAAATATCTGCACTGTAAGAATCATCAATTATAGAACATTGGTTAATGCCATTTTTTAGTTCCAACCGCATCGTTACTGCACTCAACCTCGATAACCGATTACGAGATTCTTCGGCCGTATAGCCAAGCGATAATAAAGTTGCCCAACAAATAATACCATTTTCTATCGATGCTTTATCTTTAAAAGGCAAAACACAGTCAATATTTATACCATGATAAATGGCCTTTAAGGCGCACTTATCTTCAAAAAAATGTTCATCAATAACTTGTAAATCGGCTTTTTGCATACAGCTCCAAGTAAATTTATTTTTCGCAGGTAAATGCACTAAGTTAAATTCATCTACATAATCTGGCGAATAAATAAGCAGTTCGGCATTTTCAAAAAGTTTGAGTTTTTCTTTAAGTTTTTCTTCTTTTGATGAAAACCCTTCGGCATGCGCTTCGTTAATGTTGGTTAAAATCCCTATTTCTGGCCCAATAATTTTTTCTAAACTTCCCATTTCATTCAATCCAGAAATACCAGCTTCAAAAATTCCAAGGTTGTTATCGGCTGTTATGCCCCAAACCGATAACGGAACACCTATTTGAGAATTATAACTTTTTGGACTTCGAACGATGTTAAAATCTGAAGATAGTAACTGATAAAGCCACTCTTTAACAATTGTCTTTCCGTTACTCCCTGTTATCCCTATTGTTTTAAGGCTAAAACGATGGCGATGGAAAGTACTTAAGCTTTGCAATGCTTTCAATCCATCATTAACACATAAAAAATTACAGTCTTTATATAGTTCAATAAATTTGATATCCGTTATTACAAAATTTCTAACGCCTTGCTTGTAGGCATCTGGAATGAAATCGTGTCCATTGCGATGCGCATTTAAAGCAAAGAACAACGAACTTTCTGGCACCAAAACCGAACGGCTATCTATAACTAAATATTGAATAATAGCATCTTTGTTAATTAAATTAGCATCGGCATTTAAAATTTTAGCAATTTCGGCAATAGTATAAGTTGTGCTTTGCATGCTTTTTAGGTTCAGAAATATGATATTGATATTTATTTTACGAATTTCAGCAATTAATTATGAAAAGCGGTAAACAAGAGGTAGTATATTTAGATAAAAAACAAGCTTTGGCGAAAGCGGAGCATTTTTGCGTTTATCAAGAACGATCTCAAAAAGAAGTGCGTTATAAATTGGTAGAATGGGGAATTAGAGGGGATGAATTAGAGGAAATACTTGCGGAGCTGATTGTAAATAATTTTTTAAATGAAGAACGTTTTGCCAAAATTTATGTTTCGGGTAAGTTTAATATTAAAAAATGGGGCCGTATTAAAATTAAACAAGGTTTAAAATTGAAAGGTGTACCCGAAAGAATTTTGCAAAAAGCACTGTATAGTATGGATGATGACGATTATGAGCGCACTTTACGACATATAGCGGAGAAAAAAAGTGAAACTTTAACTGAAAAAGACAAAAATAAACGGAAGTATAAGCTAATTACATACCTGCAAAGCCGGGGTTTTGAGCTGGATTTAATTTATAGCGTGCTAAAACAAGACACAAATTAGGTGTTAATGCCAAGAATATAGCTTATAAACATAATTGCTCATTGTTGCTTGAAAATTTATTTCAATGATAAACAGCCAATTAAAGGAATAATTGAAATTTTTATAAAAAAGAATTTGGAAGACTTACAAATCTCACTATATTTGCATCACCAAAAACAAACGGTAATGCGAAAGTAGCTCAGTTGGTAGAGCACGACCTTGCCAAGGTCGGGGTCGCGAGTTCGAATCTCGTCTTTCGCTCTAAATGCCTTCCTACCAGGAGGCATTTAATTTTAGAAGCTGAATAAGCTTCTTTAAGGCTCGGATGGTGGAACTGGTAGACACGCAGGACTTAAAATCCTGTGCCCTCAACAGGCGTGCGGGTTCGATTCCCGCTCCGAGTACAGAAAAAATCGAAATTAGAAGCTACCCAAAAAGGTAGCTTTTTTTTTGCCACAAATTTTGGGTTTTTGGGGGCGAAAAAAAGGGATCAAGCAAAAAAGTTGGGGAGGAAAAAGATTTGATTTTTTTGTAGAAACAATAAGCTTTGGAATCTATCTTATTATCCTTGAACTGCCCGAAGGCTTGAGTAACTATTGCCAAAAATAACGCAACCCAACTTAAAAAAAAAAAGGCCTCTAGTTATAAACTAAAGACCTTTAAATGGTACCCCGGAAGGGACTCGAACCCCTGACCCTCGGTTTAGAAAACCGACGCTCTATCCAGCTGAGCTACCGAGGCTCATTTTTTAATGAGTTGCAAATATAGAAGTTCTATTGAATAAGAAAAAATATATTTCAACTATTTTAGCGTAGAAACGTAACCCATTTACAATCAATTATTTAATAACTTCATTGTAGTTTTTAAGGGTAAATTTCATCCAATTGTAAGCCCAAATTACGCATCTTCACCATTCCATTCGTCGTCATCTGCGTGTTTTACCTCGTCATGTACCGATGTTAAATTTTTAAATTCATCATGGTGGTAATTTCTTTCCGGATTTTCGGGCTGTCTATCGGCCACTACATTATCTCTACTATGGTGCTGGTGCGGTGGCGCAGGTAAGTCATCGTGAATAACCGATGGCTTTAGTATTGTCTTGCTTTTAGTCGGTTCATCTTCCATCATAATAAATTAACAAGTGGTATGGCAATCGGTTTTTAATTTGATGTTTAAAGCAAAATTCAAAATTACATCGGTAAATAAATTCAACACTAATAATTCCCTGTAACGCCAAGTTCTAACCCCCTAAGCTCGGCTAAACCCCTTAACCTGCCAATTGCAGAATACCCTGGGTTAGACTGCTTTTGAATATCATCGAGCATTTGGTGGCCATGATCTGGACGGAAAGGAATAGCGATAGTACGCGTGGCGTTTTCTTCGGATAAAGCCTTCATAATTTCATACATATTTACATCACCACCTAAATGATCGGCTTCGTAAAAACTGCCATCTTCATCTTTAGCTACGTTGCGCAAATGAGCAAAATATACCCGACTTTTTACAGCCTCAAAAATCTCTAAAGCATCGTTATTAACGCCAGCACCTAAAGAACCTGTACAAAAACAAACGCCATTAAAAGGCTGGTCAACTGCTAAAAGTAGATCATTAAAATCTGCTAAAGAACTTGCTATTCTTGGTAAACCTAAAATTGGGTAAGGTGGATCATCCGGGTGAATGGTCATTTTGATGCCTTCTTTTGTGCATACATCTGCAATAGCCGATAAAAAATAAAACAAATTCTCTTTTAAGCCCTGCGTACCGATTATTTTGTACTCTTTTATACTATTGCGCAAGGTTTCTAACTCTATTTCCTTTTCGTTAGGGATGCCCATTAATACGTTAATTCTTAAATCATCAAGCTGAGATTGGTTTAAGGTTACAAATTTATCTTCGGCACGTTTTAATATCGAAGCTGAATAATCTGCCTTGGCATCATCACGTTTCAAAATATAAATATCGAAAATAGCTAGATCTATCCAATTAAAATATAAGGCCTTAGATCCGTCAGTCATTTCCAAATCCAACTGGGTACGCGTCCAATCTAAAACAGGCATAAAGTTATAGCAAATGGTTTTAATGCCTGCCTGCGCTAAGTTTTTTAAAGATGTTTTATAGTTTTCGATAAATTGATCGGCATCTGCCCTTCTGGTTTTTATGGCTTCGTGCACGGGAACGCTTTCTACTACCGACCAAGTTAATCCGGCGTTTTCTATTATTGCTTTCCGCTCTAAAATATCAGCCAAAGGCCAAATATCGCCATGCGCAATATGATGGAGGGCGGTTACAATACCAGTTGCGCCCGCTTGCTTTACATCTTGTAAACTTACCGGATCGTTAGGCCCGTACCAGCGCCAAGTTTGTTCTAATTTATTATATTTTGTGTTCATATCGGTATAATCAATTATATGGTTTAATTTTTACTGAACGAATTTAATGATATACAATCAGTTTTAATGCTTATTTTTCTCTCAACTGATAAATTATTTCAAAAAGCGATTTCAATCGTTTGAAATTATTCATGTTTTTTTGGTAAAATTGCGTAGAGATGGAAAAGTTAAATAAGCATGTACCGATAACCCTAAAATTTTTGGCCGAAAAACTAAAAATGTCGGTTTCTACCGTATCAAAAGCTTTAAACAACTACCCTAGCATTAACGATTATACCAAGAAAAGAGTGCTGGAGTTGGCAAAAGAATTAAATTTTACGCCAAACAAATCTGCAATAAACTTAAAGGATCGAAAAACCAGAATTATTGGCATTATTTTGCCTAATCTGTTGGATTATTTTTTCAATCGAAGTATTTATGGTATTGAGCAGTTTGCCATGAAGCATGGTTATAACGTTATTATCAGTCAATCTCACGATGAGTTTGAAAAGGAAGTGACACTGGCTAATATGCTGTTAAAAACATGTGTTGATGGATTAATTGTAGCCATATCGCAACACACGCAAAATTTTGATCACCTAGATCAATTTGAAAGAATGGGTACACCTGTTGTTTATTACACACGAAACCCGAGTTTTAATTTGAATTGCCACAAAGTTTTTGGAAACGGTTTTCAAGGCTCTTATTTAGCTACAAAGTTTTTAATAGATAGAGGCCATAAAAAAATAGCGTATTTGGGTGGACCAAAAATGATAAATTTTACCCACGATCGTTTTAAAGGTTATATAAATGCATTGAATGATGCTGGGATTTCGTTTGAACAGAACCTAGTGGCTTACACAAATTTTGATAACGAACATACTATTGAAGCGATTAAAAGCCTTTTTGTTGACACCAACGAAATGCCCACGGCGCTTGTTGCTTATAAGGAGCCAATACTTTTCGATGCGCTAAAGTACCTAAAGCAAATTGGCCACCCGCGGTTTAGTGAAATAGAATCGGTAGGTTTTGGAAATACACCGTTAATTAATTATTTGGCTGATCCGCCAATTGCATCTATCGAAGAAAATCCGGAAGGCGTTGGTGAAAAAGCGATTGAATTGCTGTTAAAATTAATTGGTAAAGAAATTGAAATGGAAGATTACCAAAAAGTAATGGTTAATTGCAAATTAGTAATTCATTGATATACAAAACATTGATTAAAGTTATTAACATAAATTTTTAACGGAGGTTTTTAACGGGATTAAATAAGCGCTATCTTTGATTTCAGCATGGCACTTTATTTTTCATCTATAAATTCGGGCAGTAACGGCAATTGTTATTATGTAGGTAACGATACAGATGCGGTGCTGATCGATGTAGGTATTTCCTGTAAGGAAGTTGAAAAAAGGATGAATCGTTTAGGTTTATCCATAGATAAAGTAAAAGCAATTTTCATTTCGCACGAGCACAGCGACCACATTAAGGGTTTAGAAGTTTTTGCAAATAAATATAATTTACCAGTTTACATTAACAACGCCACTTTAAAAAATAGCCGTTTAAGTTTAAGTAAAGATTTTACGTTTTCTTTTAACGAAAGCATTATAGAAATTGGCAATTTAAAAGTGCACGCATTCTCTAAATTTCATGATGCCGCCGATCCATATAGCTTTGTGGTAGAATATCAAGATTATCGCGTTGGTGTTTTTACAGATATTGGCTCAGTTTGCCACAAATTAATTAAACACTTTAAAATTTGCCACGCAGCCTTTTTAGAAGCCAATTACGACACTAAAATGCTTGAAGAAGGGCGATATCCTTATTTTTTAAAACATAGAATTACTGGTGGGAAAGGTCATTTATCAAATGATGAGGCTTTACAACTTTTCAGAAACCACAGCGCTTCTTACATGAGTCATTTGCTGTTAAGTCATTTATCGAAAGATAACAACGAACCTACATTGGCAGAAAACATGTTTAAATGCGTAGCCGGCAATACCATGGTTAGCGTTGCTTCGCGATTTAAAGAAAGTCCTTTATATTTTTTAGGCGTACAGGAAAATCATTTTCTGGCAGTGGCTCAACAAGAAGTTATTCAACTTAATTTATTTTAGAAATGAGGCTGTCTCAAAACAACAAATTGAGAACACATAATGGAATTAAATTTGGCGTTATCGTCATGCTCAGCTTGTTCAGATAGCTATCGGAAGGGTAGCCTAATGCTTCAGCAGGAAGCTATTTCGTAGCCTTTCCACAGCATTACGATTCCCGTTTTCACCTGCTTGCAGCAGGCAAGCGGGAATGACGGTTTCGCAAAATATTATTCTGAGAATGAGATTCCAAAAATGATTATGAGACAGCCTCATTGGTTTCACAACCTAATTTTTTGACTTTTATAATGCCTTAACTGAAATTAACGGCAACGATTTTATTTAATGGTGCTTAAAAGAGCTTTTATCTGAAAAGATTAAGCTCTTTTTTTATATTTCTTACTTTTTTAGAACAAGCGGAGTCTTTCGCTGAAGTTTAGCGTTGTATTTCCCGAGAAGTCAGGACGTGCTGTTCCTCGCCAAGACGACCGATTAGACCATCCTCGCGAGGAAGATTGACGAAGCAATCTCATTCAGGAAGGCGTTTAATCAAGTTTAATTATCGAGATTAGGTTTTAAGCAACGTTTTGTCGAAGAATCTAAGCAATAAATTTTACTACCCATTTCTTCTAAACTTAATTTAGATCGCAATTGAATAATAAACACGCTAAATATCGAAGCAAAATCACACCGCAATTTTAAATAAAATAAAATATTTATAATAAAATTACACCAATAAAAAAGCCTATTTTTGATTACCCTAAGATTTAAAAATTTGACAAAGACAAGCGTCTAAACCAAATTATTCAAAAAAATTATATAATCTTATCGAATTTTTCGTCCGTCGAAATTAGTGCTAAAATCAGATTCTTCTCGGAATCAAAAAAAAATATTTCAAAGCAAAATCTAATCTTCACTAAAAAAAACATCATGAAAATTCTTTTTATTCCGCTTATTATATGCGTTATAAGCGCATGCAATCAAAGCAAATCGACCAACCAAGCACAAAGTGAAAAAGAAAATATAGGCAATTTAAAGCACGTTACACAGCAGTTAGTTGCCCCGCCCTATTTACCAAAATATGATCAAATTGCTTCTGGAGATCCTGTAGTGGTAGATGTGAAGTTGACTATAGCGGAGAAGAAATTAGAAATTGCACCCGGTGTTAAAATATGGGCACTTACGTTTAATGGTTCTGTTCCCGGCCCTATGATTGTTGTTCATCAAAATGATTATGTGCAACTCACACTTATTAATCCTTCAACCAATTCACTTACACACAATATCGATTTTCATGCGGCAACAGGTGCAATGGGTGGTGGAGATTTATCTTTAGTTAATCCCGGACAACAGGTTACCATAAGATTTAAAGCGACAAAAGCAGGCGTTTTCATCTATCATTGTGCTCCGGGAGGAATTATGGTGCCTTTACACGTAACCTCTGGCATGAATGGCGCAATTATGGTTTTACCCCGTGAAGGATTAAAAGATGAAAAAGGTAATGCTGTACACTATGACAAAGCTTTCTACATTGCCGAGCAAGATTATTATGTACCCAAAGATGCTAATGGAAAATATAAAGAATACGAAACACCCGGTGCTGGTTTCGATGATATGACGAAAGTGTTTAAAACCTTAACCCCAACGCATTTGGTATTTAACGGTGTAACAGGTGCGTTAACGGGAAAAAATGCGCTTACCGCAAATGTAGGCGATAAAGTATTATTTATTACCTCACAAGCAAACAGAGATACCCGTATTCATTTAATTGGCGGACATGCAGATTTAGTTTGGCTAGGCGGTTCCTTTAATGATAAACCTGCAACAAATTACGAATCTTGGCCAGTTGTTGCAGGATCTGCCGTAGCTGCACTTTACCAATTCAAAGAACCAGGAATGTATGCCTACCTAAATCATAATTTAATCGAAGCGTTTGCTTTTGGGGCTGTCGCTCAAATAAAAGTGAAAGGGAATTGGGATGATAATTTGATGAAACAGATTACTAAACCTGAAAAGATAAATTAGTTTTTGATTGGATGCTTCTATCTATAGTCACTTCTACGGCTACCAAAGGATACTTTTGGCATAACAAACAAATCTCTTAATTTGAGTAATTAACGATAATCAATTACCCAATGCTCCTTAATAAACTACACCCAGAGGCTGCCTTTTTAATGCAGCCTCCTCTTTTTTGTTAACGAATTTGACTAACGCATATTTACTATTTTACAAAAATACTATTTGCCAACTTTTCAGATACCGTACATTCTTTATCATCGATTAAAATAATTAAAGAATTATCAAACGAAATAATTTCCTTAATATAAATTTTCGATCCTATAACGATGGAAAGTTGATTTAGATATTTTAAAAATGCTGGAGAAGTGTCTTTAACAGATACAACTTTACAAGTATCACCTTGTTTTTTATCGGCTAACAGAATTTTTGAAACCTCAGGAATATTTCCATTAGCTTTTGGAATTGGATCTCCGTGTGGATCGAATTGCGGAAATTCTAAAAATTTATCCAATCGATCTGCCAATTCGGGGTTTTTGATGTGCTCTAACTGCTCCGCCATTTCATGCACTTCATCCCAAGTATATTTTAACTTTTCAAAAAGAAAAACTTCCCACAACCTATGTTTCCGAACAATGTTTATAGCTAGTTTATTTCCTTGTGGCGCTAATTTAGCGCCAATTTTCTTATCGTAGCTGATTAATTTCTTCTCTTTCAGCTTTTTAAGCATATCAATAACAGAAGCTGCATTCACTTCCATTTCATCGGCAATTGCCGTAGCAGAAATTTTATCCAAATTATTTTGAGCTAGTTTGAATATTGCTTTTAAGTAATTTTCTTCTGTAAGTGTTTGCACTATTTTATCGTTTCCACAAACATAATCAATTACTTTGTGTTTAAAAATTAGACTAGCCTAATTTTAAATGTATTATTAATAAAATTAAATATATACATTTGACAAAATTTAAAAACTTATATGAAACAAATACTTATACTTTTATCACTATCATTAGTAACGCTCACCTCCATGGCACAAACCGGAAATTTATCTGGCCATGTTAGTGCTGGAGAAATCATGTTGCCTTCTGCCACTATCGCCATCCAAAAAACTAAAATGAAAACTTCTTCGGATAGTTTAGGTCATTACGATTTTTATAAAATCCCTGTGGGCACTTATAAAATTTCGGTATCAACTGTGGGCTACAGAAGAGCCGAGCAAACTATAACCGTTAAAGAAGGTGAAAACAACATTTTAGATTTCAACCTTATTTCCAATGATAATTCCTTAGATCAGGTGGTTGTAACCGGAACGAGAACACCAAAAAGAAGAACAAATTCGCCTGTTATTGTAAACTTAATTAACAGTAAAACTTTAGATCAAGTGGTTGCAACCAGTTTATCTGAAGGATTGCGGTTTCAACCTGGATTACGTGTTGAAACCGATTGCCAAACTTGTAATTACTCACAATTAAGAATAAATGGTTTACAAGGGGGTTATTCTCAAATCTTAATTAATAGTAGAGCGATTTTTAGTCCCTTAATGGGTCTTTACGGAATGGAGCAAATCCCTACAAACATGATCGATCGAATTGAAGTTGTACGTGGCGGGGTTTCTGCACTATATGGCTCAAGCGCAATTGGTGGCACTGTAAACGTGATTACTAAAATCCCTACTTCAAATACGTATGAGTTTACAAATACCTACCAACTTATTGATGGACAGGCATCAGACAATTTAATTACCGGAAACTTATCGTTGGTTAACGAAGCTAGAAATGCAGGCGTAAGTGTATTTGTGAACAATAGAAACCGAGATCATTATGATGCCAATGGCGATAATTTCTCGGAACTGCCTCAATTAAAAGACAATACTTTTGGCGCAAATTTTTTCTTCAAACCAGCAAAAAACCAAAAACTCGAACTGAGTTTGAGTAGTATTTACGAATACCGTTTTGGCGGCGAAAATGTGAAAAAAGCAGCCTATTTAGCACAACAATCTGAAGAAAGAATGCACAACATTTTAATGGGGAGTGCTGATTATTCGATAAGTTTTAACGATGATAAAAACTCGCTAAGTTTCTATTACGGCGGTCAAAAAACCGATAGAAAGCACTATACAGGAATTATCCCTGATGGTGATATTGAGAAACAAGCATTTTTCGCTAATCCGCCTTATGGTACTTCAGATGTAATTACACACCAAGGTGGCGTACAGTTTAATAATAAATTTAAAAGGTTTTTAGGTGGCGAAGCAACCCTTACCGCTGGTACGGAATATGTGTACGATGCCGTATTCGACGAAATTGAAGCCTATCACTATGAGATAGACCAAAAAACAAAAAATATTGGTGCTTTTGTTCAAAATGATTGGGACATCACACCAAAATTAAATTTTTTAGCAGGGTTTAGAGTAGATAAACACAACTTAGTAGATCATGCAATTGTAAGTCCGAGGTTATCATTGCTTTATAAATTTAAAGAAAACACTCAATTTCGATTAGGTTGGGGAACCGGATTTAGAGCGCCACAAGCTTTCGATACCGATTTACACATTGCTTTTGCAGCAGGTGGGGTTTCTCGTATTTCGTTAGCGCCTGGCTTAAAAGAAGAAAAATCGAACAGCTTTACAGGTTCTGTTAATTATGATAAAGCATCAGAACATTTTATTGCAGGGTTTACCTTAGAAGGATTTTACACAAAATTGAAAGATGCTTTTTTCCAATTCCCTTTGGGTGAAGATCAATTTGGAAAGATTTTCGAAAAAAGAAATGGCGATGGCGCAACTGTTAAAGGGATAACGATTGAAACTAGAGCAAATTTTGATTATGTGGTTCAAGTTGATGCAGGCTTTACCATTCAATCTAGCCAATTTAACACGCCGGTAGTAAACATTGAGGGCTTAGAAGCAAAAAAAGAATTTTTGCGTGCGCCTAACCATTATGGTTATGCAACCGTAGCCTATACACCCACAAAAAATTGGAGCATAAGTGCTAATGCAGTTTACACAGGTACGATGTTACTCTCTCACTTTGCTGGCGTAGGCACAGGCCAAAATGTGGATGAATATTTTACTACACCAACTTTTACAGATTTAAGCTTAAGAGTAGGACACACATTTAACTTAACCAAAATTGAAAGCGGTATTGAGGTTTTTACAGGCATGAAAAACATTTTTAATTCGTACGAAAAAAACTTTGATTTAGGAAAAAATAGAGATAGTAATTTTATTTACGGTCCGAATTTACCCCGAACAGTTTTCATCGGATTAAGATTGAAATCAATTTAATAATATAAGTTATGAGAAATTTATGCAGCTTATTTTTTCTGTTTATCTGTGCTTTAGTCGTGAATATTAATCATGTAAATGCACAAACTATAAAAGAGATTAATTGGATAAATTTCTCACAACTTAATGATTCGTTAAAAGTTAAACCCAAAAAAGTTTTTATAGATTTTTATGCCGATTGGTGTACGTATTGTAAAGAAATGGATAAGACTACCTTCAAAAAAGATGAAGTAATCGATTTGTTGAATCGAGAATATTATGCGGTAAAAATGAATGTTGAAACCCGAGACACGATAGTTTTTGGCGACCAAATGTTCGTGAATAAAAGACAACATAAAATTAATCCCATACACGAAATTGCACAACTGATGGCTGGTAGAAGCGACAAACCATTTTCTTTACCTGCTTATGTGGTGTTGGATAAGGATTTTGTTGCACAAGCAAGGTATTTTCAGTTTTTAGACGATAAAGCATTGGTAAATATTTTATCCGATTCGAACAAAAAATATTTAGGAAGTAAATAAAAAAACAAATATGTCGTATTCAGAATTTAAAAATACAGAAAGAAATTGGAGTAATTTAACTGAGAAAGGTAATTTGCTCTATCAACAGGGCGAACATAACGCTGCCTTGCAGTTTTATCAACAAGCACTTTTTTTTAGCGAAAGCATGATTAGAAATGTAGAAGATGCAGAAAATCTGAATATCCAGATTGCTTCGCCATTTTTTGTTTCTTGCTTAAATATTGCCAACAACTATTGGATAATTGGCGATTTAAAAAAGGCGGGAGAATATTTCTTCTACAATGTTTGGCATTTAAAAATGCTGAGTATGAGAGATGGTATTTCACCAGCAATGTACCAGCAAGCCATTAAAAATTGGGAGAAGGCGATATTAACCTTGGTAGATTTTCATGATAAAACCAATCAACCACTAAAAGTTGATTTTTTAAAAGATGAAACTTATGAAATGATTAAGCAAACTAGCGCAAAATTAGTGAATAAACAAATCCATTTAAATTAAAATGGGTCAATTTGCAAATAAGCCTATTTTAAAGGTTTCAATCTGGTTAATATCTGCAATTATTTTGGTGTTGAATCTATACTTACTATACGATACGTTTTTTTAATAAACACAATAAATAATCTAGATGGTTTTATTGGGAATAAATTGGTTACTAAGTACTTAACTAATCTATTCCCTATTCTCCGCTCTTGTTCTTTTTAGAAATCTCTTTTGGTGTTTTATTATACTGCTCCTTAAAACATTTCCTAAAATAATCAGTATCACTAAAGCCAACCATATAGCCAACTTCGCTAACGCTATAATTTCCAGTTTCTAAATATTGGTGTGCTTTTTTAAGTCTTACCGACCGTATAAATTCTATTGTAGTTTGATTGGTTAAGGCCTTAATTTTTCGGTATAAAGTTACCCGGCTCATAAAAACTTCTTTACCTAGTTCTTCTACACTTAGCGTAGGTTCGGCCATGTTGTTTTCTATGTATGCCATCACTTTGTCTAAAAAAAGCTCATCGGGCAACGTAATTGCCATATTTGTTGGTTGCAACGTAACCTCACGTTTATATCTTTCTCTAAGCTGTTGGCGCGAAGCCAATAAATTCCACACCCTTGCTTCTACCACTTTAATACTAAAGGGCTTAGTTATATAATCATCTGCCCCGGTTTCTAAACCTTCTATTTTGTACACTAAAGGCGTTCTGGCAGTGAGTAAAATGATCGGAATGTGACTTGTGCGGTTATCACGCTTTAAAGTGCTGCACAAAATGGTGCCACTCACTTCGGGCATCATCACATCACTAATAATAATATCCGGTAAACTTAAAATCGCTTTCTCAATTCCTTCCTTCCCATTAACGGCAGTCAAAACCGAAAATCTATCTTCAAAATGCGAAGTTAAGAAACGCATCACTTCATGGTTATCCTCAACAATTAACAAAATCGGTACCTCACCGTTTCTGGCTGAAATAACTTCTTCTCGCGTTGCATCCAATAAGGCTGAAGAAATTGGCGCGTCATCCGCTAACTGATAAGCCTCAATGTTTTCGCTATCTTTATAGTCGGCAATAATTTCATCCTCCCGAAGGTGATTTTTACCCAATGGTACTTTAATGGTAAAACGTGTTAATCCTGCTCCGCTCCCATTTTCTTCTGTACTTTCTGCCGTAATACTACCGTGATGTAATTCTACTAATGCTTTGGTAAAAGTTAATCCGATGCCAGAACCATACCTATTATATCCATCTTTGTCATAATGGCTAAACTGATCGAAAATTTTATCGATATTCTCTTTAGGTATGCCTAAACCATTATCTTCAACAATTATAGATACGAAGCCAACGTTACTATCTAGTTTATCTTCCTCAATATAAATGGTAATCGCACCACCCGGTTTAGTAAACTTTAAAGCATTTGAAAGCAAGTTATAGGTTATTTTTTCAAACTTATCCCTATCAAACCAAAGCCTCACACTTTTTTGAGTAGATTTTGCCGTCAATTTTATTTTTAAATGGGTTGCGTACGAATCGAAAGCAAAAGCAACTTCTCTTACAAAGCGTACAATATTTCCCTCTGAGGCTTGAAGAAGCATTTTACCACTCTCAAATTTTCTAAAATCCAACAACTGATTAATTAACCGCACCAAATGCTCGCCATTTCGCTTCATCAGCATCAGCTGATTTTGCATTCTATTGTTACCTGTATTGCTATCTAACAATTTTTCTAGCGGAGAGAGAATAAGTGTTAATGGCGTTTTAATTTCGTGAGATATATTGGTAAAAAAGTTAAGCTTCCGTTGGTATAAATCCAAGTCATTTTCCCGTATTCGAGATTCTAAAACCAGCTCATTTTTCAGCGATGCTGTTTTTAAAGAGTAAGAATAATAGAGATAAAGTAGGCCAACGATAACGATTGCATAAGCCAAATACGCCCACCAACTTTCGAACCACGGTGGCAACACCACAATTTCTAATGTTGTTGGGGTTTCATTCCATACGCCATCATTGTTGGCAGATTTTACTTTGAAAACGTATTTTCCCGCGTTTAAGTTGGTGTAGGTCGCAATCCGCTGATTATCTACATAATGCCAATCATCATCTTCAAACCCCTCTAATTTATACGCATAGCTATTTTTGCTTGGGTTGATGAAGTTTAAGGATGCAAACTTTAAACTAAAGAAAGCTTGATCGCTCGACAAGGTTATTTTCTTTGTTTCTCCAATAGTTTCTGTAAGTGGTGAGTCTTCGGTTAATTGATTTACAATTTTATTTTTGATTAACAATTCGGTAAGCACAACCTTTGGCTTATAGGTGTTTTTTATAATTTTGGAGGGAAAGAAAGTTGTCAACCCGTTAATTCCTCCAAAAATTATTTCTCCGTTTTTGGTTACTGCAACAGCATTAGCTGAAAATTGATTGCCTTGCAAACCGTCTGAAATGGCATAATTTTTTACTGAATACATTTTCGGCGATAGCGGAAAAGCAAAGTTTTGTAGTGCAACCTCCGACAGACCTCGGTTGGTGCTTACCCAAATATTACCAGCTTTATCTTCTGTTATTGCATGTATAAAATCGTTAGATAATCCATTTTTTGCAGAGATTGAATAGAATTTGTTGGTTTTTTGATCCAAAATATTGAGACCACCACCTTTAGTACCCAGCCAAAGTCGGTTTTTCGAATCCCTAAAAATTGCATTTACCGCATTATTGTTAATACTAAAAGGGTTATTGCCATCATACTCAAAGTGCCTAAAATCACCAGCATTGGATAAAAAATTTAATCCATTTTCGGTACCAATCCACAATTCATTATTGGCGGTGCTTAGTAAACTAAAAATGGTATTACCGCTTAATTTACCTTTTTGTTTCACATAATTGGTTGAGCCGCCATTTTTATCTAGCAAGACCAAACCTTGTCCATCGGTTCCCACCCACAACCCTTTTTCGTTTCTGGTAATCGCAAAAATTTGTCGATTTGCGGTTTTGCTAATTCGAACTAAATTTATTTCTTTTGTTGCGCCAGTAGCAATATTTAAAGCCACCAAACCATCATAAGTACCTATCCAAATGGTATTTTCGCCATCTTTAAAAAGAGATTTTATAATATTATGTTTACCGCCAGCAATATTAATTTTTTTGTAAATACCAGCTTTTCGATCGATAAAATTTAAACCGCCACCTTCTGTTCCCACCCAAATTTTCCCATCATTAGTTGCTATAACTGCGCCAACAACAGGAAAATTTAAGCCTGGATTATCTGCGAGTTGCTCACTTATCGTGGTAAAATTTACGTTTTGTGGACTATACATATTCAAGCCGCCAGAAAAAGTACCCAACCAAAAATTGCCAGCATTATCGCTCATAATATGCCGAATGGAATTATGACTTAGGGAATTATCATCATACTTATTATATTGATAATTGGTAACGGTTTGGGTATTGGTTTGTAGTACACTTAATCCATCTCTGGTGCCAATCCAAAGTTCTTGATCTGATTTAAAGAACAAATCTCTAATTACGTTCCCAGCTATACTATTTTTTTGTAAAGGATCGTACCTATAATTTATAAATTGCTGGTTGTTAACATTATAACGAAATAAACCTTCGCCATCGGTACCGAAATAATAGTTACCACTTTTATCTTGTTTTATTACTTTAACGGATCCATTACGCAACTGCAAATTTGCTTCTATTGCAGGTGGTAGGCTTAAATACGTTTTCTTTACGGGATCAAAAAGCCTCAAATCGTTGCCAATACTAATCCATAAATGATGTGCTGTGTCTTCGAAAATTGTTCTAACTTTATTTAAATCGGCAGGGTTTTGAATATTGTTGCTGTAGAAATTGGTTAGCCTTTTCGAGGTTCTATCATAAAGCTTAAAACCACCTAAAGTACCAATCCAAAAATTACCTTTAAAATCTTCTAATAATGAAGTTACAAAATAATCTAATTCGCCACTTTTACCGCCAACCACCGGCACCCGAACAAAACGATTTTTACTTTTATCGTAAAAATTTAATCCATTAGCAGTACCAACCCAAATAGTGCCAAATTTATCTTCCAATAAAACGTTTATTTTACTGCTATTTAAGCTATATTCATTATTATTTTCGTGCTTATAAATCGTAAAATCATAACCATCGAATTTATTTAAACCATCTTCCGTCCCGACCCAAAGAAACCCTTGCCGATCTTGAATGATAGAAAAAACGGTATTTTGAGATAAACCATCGTTTGTGCTATAGTGTTTAAAAGCCAACTTATTTTGTTGGGCAAAAACATTAAAGTTTAACAATAGTAATCCTATAAAAAAGTAGAAAAACTGATAACGAAAAAGTTTCATAAATAGGCCAATCTTAATTTAGATTGCGATTAATTAACAAAAGCCTACAATTTAAGTATTTTGTGAGTTAAAACTAATAAAGACTGGGTTTAATTAGATTTTGTTATCAATATGTTACCCAACCAACTCTCTGCTAGTTTTGGCCATGCTTCTGCTGCAGGGTTTCCTTTTCTTAAACCATAACCATGGCCACCTTTTGGCACTACATGAAATTCGAACGGCAGTTTTAAATCTATCAAAGCTTGGCCCAAAGGGAACGGCGCTTTAAATTGATCGTCGGCCGCTGCAAAAATAAAAACTGGTGGTGTTTTTTCAGTAGGCACCACCTCTGGAATTAATGCGCCCGTTTGCGTTTTCATAGAACCCGGGTAAATTAGCAGGGAAAAATCTGGGCGACAAGACACAGAATCCACCAAATCTATATGTGGGTACGAAACTTTATTATACCCTGTTGTGGCACGCGTAGCCAAATTACCTCCCGCCGAAAAACCCATCACACCAATTTTATTTGAATCTATTTCAAGTTTTGAAGCCATACTTCGCACCAATCTTACGGCACGCTGCACATCTTGAAAAGACCCTAAAGTTTTCATAGGTACACGATATTGTAAAACCAAAGTTAAGTAACCCCGATCGGCAAAATAATGCGCAACTTCTTCACCTTCTATATCAAGCGCTAAATATTTATTACCACCGCCCGGACAGATAATAATTGCTGCACCATTTGCCTTAACGGTTGGTTTAAAAACTTGCAATAATGGGTCGGTAATATTGCTAATTCGGTGCACATTGCCATTTTTATTTGCTAAATATTCTTCAGCAGCATGTTTAGGCTGTGTTTCGCCTGGTACTTCATTTGGCCATAGTTTTATAACTTGTGTTTGTTGCGCAAAACCGTAAAGAAAACTTGCGTTGAGTAGGATAAGGAAAAGAAATTTTTTCATAATTTTTACCAATTGTCTGTTCTAAAAGATGAAGCCGGAAGACCGTCGTTATTGAAGATTTCGGCTACTGCCCAATCTTTAAACGCATAACGTACCGCTACTGGGTTTTTAACAGTTTCATTGCTTACCGTTATTTTATTTGCCAAAATTACAGCTTGCGCAGGATAGAATTTTTGATCCTCGCCAGCAATTTCCATTTGCGTAATTGGCTTACGATAAGAAGTGAGGTAGTTGCCATTTCCAAATGTTAAAATCGCTTTATTGCCCTCTATTTTCATAGATTTGTAGGCTGGTGAGCGGAAGTTTATGCCTTTAATATCATAAGTTTTTCCCAATGCCCAATACGCTGTGCGCAAAGCCAAAGTTGTTTTATCCATGTAATGAATATCGTTTTCCATGCCCACATCCATAGCCACTATTAAACCAGAATTGGCCACCTCATTACTTGTATTTAATTGTGCTTCTCTAATTTTTGTGCCACTTCTGGTCACGTCTGATGAGCCAAATGGTGCAATCTGCACAATATAAAATGGTAAATCGCCCATGCCCCAAGCCGATCGCCATTGTTTAATCAATACTGGTAATAGTTTGGCATATAATTCTGGCTCATGCCTGTTCGATTCTCCTTGCAACCATACAAAACCTTTAATATTTAAGCCAGCAATCGGCGCAATCATTCCGTTATATAAAGTTGTTGGCATTTTTGCTGTTGGTTTTTCGGCATCCGCTCCCATCGGAAGTTTTACTTCTGGAAAAGGCTTCAAACTTTCTGCGTCCATCCAGCTCTCTATCATGGTACCTCCAACCGACGAAACAATTATACCAACAGGAACTTTTAATTTCTTTTGTAGAATATCTCCAAATTGATATGCCAAAGCACTAAAATTACGTGCACTTTCGGAGTTAGATGGCAACCACGCGCTTTTAGAATCGGCAACCGGTGTTAAACTTACAGCTTTTGCAACATTGTATAACCTTAACTTATCATTATCAGCATTGAGAATTATTTGTGCTGCATTTAATATTGGCGAAGAATTGCCACGCAAAGCCATTTCCATATTGGATTGACCTGAACAAACCCAAACCTCCCCTATCAATACATCGTTTAAAGTTAGTTTTTCGCCATCGTTAATCACTATATTAAAAGGGCCGCCAGCTTTGGGCGTGCTCACCTTAGTTTTAAAAATACCCTTTTGGTCGGTTTTAAATGTATAAGTTTTTCCGTTCCACGATGTTGTTAAACTAACCGCAGCACTAATTTTTGCAGTGCCCCAAATCCAAACGTCAGCTTGTTGTTGCAAAACCATGTGGTCGGCAAAAATGCCGGGGAGCACTATTTTCGCATCGCAACTTAAGGCAATACAAATTGAAAGTACAATTGTGTAAATAAATTTATGAATTCTCATTTCCTTATGGCAATTAATCAATAACTAAAATTAAAAAAATCTAAGTGTTTAAAACACGGCAATTGAAACATTTTTACTTGATAGATGTAACAGCAATTTTAATAAAAACGCATAGAAAGCTTTGTAATGGATATTCTAATCAAATGCAATGTATAAATGCTTTATCTGTCGTGTATTTAAGTAGTGCCTTAAAAGTATTTTGCAACATCAAATATCACTCAAAATTATGAAGTTCAAACACTTTCTGCTCTCCATAGCAATCAGTTTTACTTGTAGCAATATTTATGCCCAAGAAACAGTTTCGGTACGAACTCAATTTTCGCTAAACGACAATTGGAAATTCAGTCCAAAGGGATTGGAGTTTGCAAGTACAATTACGGCAAATGATAAATATTGGAAGAGAGTAGATTTACCTCATACGTGGAATGCTACCGATCCTTTTAATGACGATGCAACGTATGTGCGTGGCATTAGTTGGTATAGAAAAAGCTTGGTACTTAATGAATCATTAAAAAATAAGCGTCTTTTTATTTATTTTGAAGGCGCGAACCAAGTTACAGATGTATATGTAAATAATAATTTTGTAGGACAGCACAAAGGTGGTTACACGGCCTTTAATTTCGATATCAGTAAATATGTGAAGTTTGATGGATCGGAAAATGTGATTGCCGTGCAGGTTAACAATGCTGCCGATTTTTCCATTCCGCCACTTTCTGTTGGCTATGCAATGTATGGTGGTATTTATCGCGATGTTTGGTTAATTGCAAACGAGCAGGTTCATTTTAATTTCGCTGATCATGGCAGTACCGGCCTTTTTGTTGCTACGCCAAAGGTTAATAAAGATATGGCTTTGGTAGAAGTAAAGGGTACTGTTCAAAATCAAAGTAATGCAAATGCTGATTTTGAAATTGCAAATACACTTTACGATGCCAATGGAAATGTAGTCGGCAAGCAGAAAAGCACATCCGAAGTAGTAAGAAATAGTAGTTCAACCTTCTCAGTTACGTTGCCAACAATTAGTAATCCCAAACTTTGGAGTCCAGAAACACCCTATTTATACACTTTAATTACTCAAATTTTAGTAAATGGAAAAGTAACCGACCAATTGTCCAACAAAGTAGGTTTTAGGTGGTTTAGTTTCGATGCGAATACTGGCTTCTCATTGAATGGCGCAAAATATATTTTAAAAGGCACCAATAGGCATCAAGATTTGAAAGGAAAAGGTTCGGCATTAACCAATGAGGACCATTACCGCGATTTGAAAATTATAAAAGACATGGGTTGCAACTTTTTACGGTTGGCGCATTACCCACAAGACCCCGAAGTGTTGCGTTTAGCAGATCAAATGGGTTTACTTATTTGGGAGGAAATACCGGTAGTTAACAACATGAACCCAACGCCAGAATTTACTGCAAATGCGCAATATATGGCTAAAGAGATGATTAGACAACATTACAATCATCCCTCAATTATTCTATGGGGATCAATGAATGAGGTTTTATTGTGGAGTCAGGGCAATGAGCGTATCCAAGTGCAAGAAGATACAGTTTACCTTAACCAAGTGCATAAATTTGCCGTTACGATGGATAGCACGGTTAGAAAAGAAGATGCTAGCAGATATAGTACAATGGCGATGCACATGAGTGGCGATTATGATAAAATTAAGCTTCCGCAGATACCACAGGTTGCTTCGTGGAATATTTACAATGGTTGGTACGGTGGTAAAGTAGAAGAATTTGGCCCTACTTTTGATCAAAAACATAAAGATAATCCAAATGAAATTTTATTCGTGAGCGAATACGGCGCCGAAAGTGATTTACAAATTAATGCCGAAAAACCGCAACGACTTGATTTTTCTGGTGCTTACCAACGCTATTTTCACGAATCTTATTTGGCACAAATTAAACAGCGCCCCTATTTAGCGGGCACTGCAATCTGGAATCAATTCGATTTCTCTCAACCCAATGTTGGCGGCACAATGTCGCACCTAAACCACAAGGGCATGGTAACTTGGGATAGAATTAAGAAAGACGTTTATTACCTATACAAAGCAAATTGGAACCCCGAACCGATGGTTTATATCGCGACAAGAGATTGGTTATCTCGTGGTGGAAAACCAAATGCAACATCGACAATTGATGTGTATTCGAACTTAAAAAATGTGGTATTAACGGTAAATGGCAAGAAATATCCAGCCCAAAATGGCAATGAAGTAAATAAAATAAGCTGGCAAGTTGCATTAAAAAACGGTGAAAATGTTATCCATGCAAGCGGGAATTTAAACGGTGTAAATTATTCCGATCAAGTGATAATAAAATATAAAATCTTTAACAATACGTTTGATGATGGATTTACCAATATGGCTATAAACGTGGGCAGCAACACACAATATTTTGATGATAGTGAGCAAATTTGGATTAACGATCAACCCTATACTAAAGGCAGTTATGGTTACATTAAAGGCAATCCTTCAAATTTGAGTATTAAATCTTTAATTACCCATACAAATGATACCCCATTGTATTACAGTTATTTAAATAATTTAAGTGGTTACCGTTTAGATGTTAAGCCTGGAAGATATGAAGTTGAACTTTGCTTTGCCGAGCCGAATAAAATTAAGCGGGGAGAAAGAGTTTTTAACGTATCCATTAATGGAAAACAAGTAGAACTGGAATTTGATCTCGCTAATGAAAGTGGATTTGCCGTTGCCATCAATAAAAAATATATTGTAGATACGAATGGGCCAATCGATATCGTTTTTACACCAATTAAAGGTGAGCCGATTTTAAATGGTTTAAGAATAGTGAAATTATAATTGAAATACCTACTTAAAGAATTAACATGAAGAATATATTTTTAATTGCGCTAATTTTATGCAGCAATATATTATTTGCCCAAGATAAAAATTTAGCTTTAGGAGGAAACGTAACTGCTAATTCTGAAAATCCATTATTCCCAGCGAAGAATGCAGTTGATGGCATTATAAACAGAAATTCTAAATGGATGTCGGCAGATGTTAAACCACCACATATTTTAGAGATCAGTTTTCCAAATTATTGCAACATCAACGAAATTATTATTTATACTGGCATCCCCGAAAATGAAAAATTGCCTGCAGAAATGGGTAAGGCAGCTGGGTTTTGGTCGGCAAAGAATTTTAAAATACAATATTGGGACGATGCCAACTGGACCGATATTCCTAATGCAGAAGTGCATGAAAATAGGTTGAACGAAGTAAAGTTTAAGTTTCCATCTCCGTTAAATACGTTTAGAGTGCGTATGGTTTGCGATGATGGTGAACCGATAAGCATTATGGAATTTATGGTGATGGGTACTGAAACCAAAAACGTCGCTCCAGTTTTAAATACAGACCTTTTAGCAAAGAAAGAAATTAGAACTGAAGACCAGCAAATTAATGTAAAAGTTGATTCAAAAGTTATCGGTAAAACCATGAAATATGTGGGTTATAACCAAGGATATTATATGCCAGGCAGCAACGCATCTGGCTGGATTGAATATTCTGGTGTAAACAGCTTACGTATTTGGACAACTCTAAATACTTATGTGCCTGTTACTGCTGTAGAAGTTGATAAAACCTTAAATTCGGTAATTGAGTTTGACCAACGAAAAAACGAGTTGAGGAAAAGCCCTGAAGCAAACAAATATTTGAAATGGGATGCTTTATTACCAATTTATAGTCAACCCGAAAAAAACAGCACCAATCCGATGGTTTTTAATTATGCGCTAACGGAGCTTAAAAGACTTAAAATTGATCCAGTAATTCAAATTGGCAACATTGATTTTAATGATACTTGGAGCAATAAATGGCAACAATGGCAACGTTTTTATGCATTGGCTTACTACGCCGCTAAAACGGGCGATGTAACGATGTTCGCCATGCAAAATGAGCCTAATCACCGTTTATCTGGAATGACGTTAAGTCAATGGATTTCGGGAATGAAAATTGTATCGGATGCCATTCATTGTGCCATTGCCGATGTAAATTTAAAATACAATAAGAATTTAAAAGCCGAAATGGTTGGCCCCGTTACCGCTGGCAATAACCCCGAATGGTGGAGAGCTGTGATGCAAGCAATTAAAACTGATTATCATGGCAAAAAAGTAAAGGATGATTTAATTGAAATTTTTTCTACTCACTCATATAATTCTCCGGCCGGAGGTTATACAAATCGCGTGAACGACATTAGAAAAATTATCGAAGACAGCCATCCAGACCACAAAGCTTTACCAATTGTTTTTACCGAGCTTGGCCGATGGATGAACTCATATTTAATCGATAAGGAAGAAACGATGGATTCGCCTTCTTTATTTACCGAATGGGCAGGAATTTATACCAATAATACACTTAACCAAGCGTATGGAATGTGGGCCTTTAAATTTTCGAATACCACTTCTGATGCATACAGCGAAGGTGTAAAATCTGGTCACCATTTTACGTGGCAAGGAAAACGCGTTGTAGAAGATGGTATGGTTAATTTAGCCGCCAATATGCCTGTAACTACTTTTAACGGAACAAACGGTAAATTTATTACCGATGGCGTAAAAACCGATAGCGCTGCGTGGACATCCGACGGAAATGAAAAAGAAAAATGGCTAGAAATTAATTTAAAACAAAGTAAAAACATCGGTAGTGCAATTGTATATACGGGTAGTGATGGAGGTGTTTACACTGCGCCAGACCGTATTAGAAATTTTAAACTACAATATGACGATAATGGAACTTGGGTTGATATAAAAGGTGGCACAGCAAAAGAAAATAAATTTGCGCAGCTTTACATGTTATTTAAAAGTACAGTTAAAACTTCGAAAATTAGATTTATAACAGCCGAAGCTGGACCAATAAAAGTTAGAGAAATTAAACTTTTTGATCCTAAATATAATCCTGATCCGAAACAAAAGGACTTCGACATATCTGGAATTCAGCGTACCGGAGAAGTTGTTCGGCTTTTTGCAAAAGGTTTCAAAAATGAACGCCCACTTTTTAAAACGAAATCGAACGTTGTTGATGAAAATTTCGATTCCATCACTTCGTTTGATGAACAAACCGGCAATTACTATATGTGGTTGGTGCAACGTGGAGAATATAAAGATCAGCTAACGATTGATTTATCAGCATTAAATATTGATGTAAATACTCCAATTAGTGCCGAAACCGTTAGTCCGACGGAATATGGATCGGTTACTGAAATGCCAACTTTGGATGCGAATGGAAGATTGAAAATCACTCTAGGAAACCAAAGTGTAACGTTACTTACCATCCCAACAAAGAAATTAACCAAAACTACACTTAGTGCAAACGCAGATGCTACGGTTATTGCAGATAAGTTTATCAACAAAAATTACGGAACCCAAAAAACATTAAATGTTCAGCTAAATGCTGGCTCACCAGAAAAGAATGAGGTTAGTTACATCCAATTTATCGGAAAAGATTTCGACCATACAAAGCGTGCTTTCTTAACCGTAAACGGATCTGTAAGTATTTTAGATAGACCTTTTAGGATTCATGTGTATGCAATTCCGAATACAAATTGGAAAGAAAATGAACTTACTTGGCTAAATGCACCTCTTTTGGATGGAAAGGAAGCTTTATTGAAAGCCGTTGGTACGAAAGCGTTTGTTGCAGGAGAACTGGCTTTCACTAAAACAAAAGAAAATCAGACTTTGGACGTAACCGATATTCTTAAAAAACATGTGAATACTTCAGTTACTTTTGTTTTAATTAGAGAAACTAGGCAAATGGGCGATGATGAGGATAAAGGAAGAGAACTGTCAATATCCTCAAAAGAAGGTCAAAATCCTCCGAAATTAGAAATCTGGAAATAGGGATTTTTCGGTAATTCGTCATTTCGACATTAGGAGAAATCTCTGAATTGGAATGCTCACGTGAAATAACCACCCCTCCCGACGCTAAACCCAACACACCCCCTCCTTGAAAATAAGGAGGGGAGTAAAAACAAAAATGACAATCTTTAGGTAATTCGTCATTTTGACATTAGGAGAAATCTCTGAATTGGAATGCTCACGCGAAATAACCACCCCTCCCAACGCTAAACCCAACACACCCCCTCCTTGAAAATAAGGAGGGGAGTAAAAAACAAAATCGACAATCTTTAGGTAATTTGTCATTTCGACAGTAAGAGAAATCTCTGAATTGGTTGTGCACGCGAAATAACCACCCCTCCCAACGCTAAATCCAACACACCCCCTCCTTGAAAATAAGTAGGGGAGTAAAAAGCAAAATCGACAATCTTTAGGGAATTTGTCATTTCGACATTAGGAGAAATCTCTGAATTGGTTGTGCACGCGAAATAACCACCCCTCCCAACGCTCCAAACCTACACACCCCTTCCTTGACAATAAGGAGGAGAGTAAAAAAGCGCGAGAAAAAATTATAATTCTCGTTCAGTTAGTACTTTCCCTTCAAATGTAATTCCCGCCCATCCATTCACCATAAACTGCCTAATGTTCTGGTGATCTGTTCCATCGGGATTAGCAAGAACTGCTTGATAGTGCTCGCCAAATAAACTCAAAGTATCATCAACGTTTAAGTGATTTATTTTAGCAAATGCAAAAACCTTGGCGCTACCTTGATTTTGGGAAGATTCATTATAAACATTACCATTTCGAAATGCTGTGGGTTGGTGTTCGTAATACTTTTCGATGTGTGCAACTACGTCCGAAAATGTAGAAGTTTGCAACTTCAACGAAGCTAATAAGGTTTCTAATTTATTTTTCATTAGTTATCATTATGATTAGCGAAAGTAATACAACTGTATCATTAACCAAATTTAACCTTCAATTATTTAATAATTATAGTAACAAACACCGCAGAAATTTTAATTTTTACTTTAAATTTGATTATGACTTTCGAAAATACATTCCCAATACTTAACAGGTTTACCTATTTAAACACTGCATATTCCGGACTGCTATCTATCGAAACCGCAAAATGGAGGCATGACCATGATGCGCTTTTTTTAAACGGAGCAAGTAACTTCAGAATTGAAAATGGTTCTATTCTCGATGAATTAAGGTCTACACTTGCTCGATTTTTTATTACTGAACCAGCGCAAGTATATTTAGTACCAAATTTTTCATTCGGTTTTAATACTTTAATTGGAGGATTAACCAATTCGCACAGGTTTTTATTATTGAAAGAAGATTACCCAAATATCAACAACGAGGTAATAAGTAATGGTTTTCCGTATTTCGAAGTCGAAATAAATGACGAATTAGAGGCCGAAATTATCGATGCCATTCATCACTTTAAACCAACCATTTTTGCGCTGAGTTTAGTCCAATACATTAGCGGTTTCAAAATCAATTTAGAATTTATTAAAAAGCTAAAATCAACTTACCCCGATTTATTAATTGTTGCTGATGGAACACAATTTTGCGGTACCGAAAAGTTTTCTTTCGAAAATTCTGGTTTAGATGCGCTAGTCGGTTCGGGTTATAAATGGTTGTTAGGCGGTTATGGAAATGGTTATGTACTTTTATCAAACCAAATGAAAAAAGCACTTTACGAAGCGCGCGCTAAAGTTGTCATTTTAAACAACCTTTACGGCAAAGACTATCTTTCGATGCGTTTTGAACCCGGCCATTTAGATACTTTAAATTTCGGGACACTAAACGAAGGCATTAAATATCTAGAGTCAATCGGCATAGATTATATAGAAAAGCGCATTCAAGAGTTGTCTCAAAAAGCAAGAATGGAATTCTGCACTCGAGGGTTACTCACCGAAAAAAATTCAGATGCAGATACACAATCACCTATCATAAATTTGCCAATTAGTAAACTGACCGATGCAATAGAAAACGAAAAAATCCTGTGCTCGCAAAGAGGAACAGGATTAAGGTTTGCCTTTCATTTCTATAATACCGAAAAGGATTTAACAAAACTTTTAAGCGTTATAGATCAATATTTATAACTACTCACTTACCTTCCAAATGGTATCTACAAAATAATTTTGATCGTCAAGGAAATTCTGAGTCATATTAAAACCAGAAAATTTAGCCAATTTTTCAACCTCTGCTAAAGCATATTTTTGAGAAATTTCCATGAAAATATATTCGTTTTCTTGGAAATGGATTACTTTATCATTTATTGTTACAGTTTGTGCTGCTAAACTAATCAAGTAACTTTTACAAGCGCCTGATTGCGGATCGTAACACGCATAATGATCAAAATTATCGACTTCAAAATCGGCTTGCAATTCTCTATTCATCCGTGCCAATAAATTTAAATTGAACGATTTGGTTATCCCATTTTTATCATTGTAGGCAGCTAATATTTGCGAAGGATTTTTCTTTAAATCGAAACCTACGAGCAGTAAATCATCTTTAGATAAATTTTTGCGAAGTTTTTCGCAAAAAAGCTGTGCATCTTCCACACTCATGTTCCCAATATTCGCACCCATAAAGAGCACAACTTTTCGTCTGTTAGAATATTTATTTGCTTGAGATAGCATTTCGAAATAATCTCCATTAAAGCCCTTTATTTTGAGTTTTGGAAGTTGTAAAGGCAAATTTGCTTCTAAATCTTCAATAACATGCGCAGAAATATCAATAGGAAGGTAACTAAAATCCAAATCTCTGTTTATCAATGCTTTTAAAAGGTGGATAGATTTTGTCGCATCGCCTGCACCAAGTTCAATCAAATCAAAGGCTTCATCGCCTTTAGCAATCGCTTCGCAAATTGCAGCCGATTGGCTAACGAATATTTCCATCTCTGCATTTGTAAGATAATACTCCTCCATTTCCATAATCTGTTGAAAAATGGCATCACCCCTTTCATCATAAAAATATTTCGAACTTAGCGATTTCGGTTCAGCAGTTAATCCAACAATTACATCATTAAAAAACTGTGTATTAACCGCCGTCGGCTTTTCTTGTATCAATGTATTCATAAAATAAAATTATCTAGCCAATCTAATTCCTGTAAACTGCCATCTTAAATGTGGATGAAAAAAGTTTCTATACGTTGGGCGACTGTGGTTTTTTGGCGTAGCAATTGATGCGCCACGCAGTACTTTTTGGTTAACCATAAATTTGCCATTGTATTCGCCAATTGCGCCGGGTGCTTTAGAAAAACCAGGATATGGCAAATATGCACTTTCGGTCCACTCCCATCTTTCGCCCCACTTAAACAGATTAGAAGCTACTTCCCATTCAAATTCTGTCGGCAAACGCAAGCCTTTCCAACTTGCAAACGCATACGCCTCGTAGTAACTCACGTGCGTTAATGGATCGTCCATTTTTAAAGGAACTAATCCGTTTAAAGTATATTGAAACCAGTTTCCATCAATTAAATACCAATACATTGGCGCATTAATATGATTGGTTTTTACCCACGCCAAACCTTCTGTATGCCAATGATTAAAATTTTGATAACCACCGTCGTTCATAAAAGCTAAAAAATCTGCATTAGAAACTAAAGCCGAACTTATAGCAAATTCGCTTAAATAAACTTTGTGCCTATTCAGTTCGTTATCAAAACAGAAAGCTGTGCCATTGTATCCAATTTCGTAAACCCCTTCTTTTATAGAAATCATTTCATTAGGTAAATCATTTTTTAGATAAACCTCTTCGTGATTTTCTGAATATATCGGGAACAAAGGGTTGTTGCCCAAAATATACTTTATATCGGTAAGTAAAAGCTCTTGATGTTGCTGTTCGTGATTAAAACCTAACATTAAAAGTTCCAAAACCTCGTTAGAAATTTCAGAACTTAACAAAGTAACCATCGCTTCATCAACGTAATTTCGGTATTTGTAAACGTCTGCAACGCTCGGGCGACTTAAATTTCCTCGATCTGTTCTTACAACTCTATTGCCAATGGTTTCGTAATAACTGTTAAAAACGTAGTTGTACTGATCGTTAAAAACTGCATAATTAAAAGCGAACGGTTTTAATATAAAGGTTTCGAAAAACCAAGTGGTGTGCCCCAAATGCCATTTCGGCGGACTTACATCATCAATTGGTTGCACCACATAATCTTCTGTTTGTAGTGGTTCACAAATTGCTTCTGAATGTTTTCGTATTTTTAAGTAATCTTCAACCAAATTCATTAATTTCTATCTAAATATTTTTTCAAATCAGTAATCGTATTAACATTTATTTCGCCTGATTGTTTCCTGCGCATCATTAATGCATACGTATTATTAAAGCCGATGGGTTTTAGCCATTTAATTTTAAACTGTTTTTCAAACGCGCTACTCACATAATTATAGGTTAATTCTTTATCGCGCCCCACTTTTTCGATGGTTTTTGCATCTGGTTTTAAAATTGCCAATAATCCCGTTCCGGTATATTCTGGATAAAAATCTATTTGATCATTCATCAGTGCATCGAAACAAATTTTGGTACCGCCCAAGCCTGTTTTTGTCGAAACATCATAAGCCGTGTTACCTTTAATAAGCATCGAATACATTTCGGCTAAAATGTATTGTTCGCCAAAAATTTTAGACCCAATTTTTACTACGCCTAATTTTACATCTCTTGATGGTTTGTATAAGCCAATCTTCACTAAAAAATCTTTTGCCACTTTCTCTGGTGTTTGATGGAGATAATCGGTTTTATAATTCAAATCCGTCATAACAGAATCGGTAATTTTACCAGCCAATAAATTAAGCGTACTTTCTAATTGAGGAAATTTTGTTAACGCTTTTTCACTCACAATCGGCGCCGCGTAATACGGAGGAAAAATGCCCTTATCATCATTTAAAATCTTCAAACCGAATGCCTTGAGCCGTCCATCGGTAGAATAACCGCTTATTACATCAATTTCTTTTTCGAAAGCGGCTTTATACATTACCGCATCGCTGATGACAATGGTGTGGATTTTTAGGCCATATTTAGATCGTAAACCTAAATCTCCATCTTGTCTGCCCATAAATTCAGGTGTAAACCCAGCCGTTAAAACAGTGCCATAAGCTGATGGAAGTGCGTAAAAAGACGCTAATAAAACAATGATTATTGGAAAAATATAGAGTACTTTTTTAAGCTTTTTGAAATTCATTTTCTGCAATAGTGCAAGTAGATTATCTAACAAAATAGCCAACATAGCAGCCGGAATTGCGCCTGCTAAAATCATGTTAGTGTTATTCAGAGAAATCCCTCCGAAAATAAATTCGCCCAACCCACCTGCGGCGATATAAGATGCCAACGTTGCTACGCCTACGTTAATAACCGTGGCAGTTCTAATCCCCGCAAAAATTACAGGCATAGCCAATGGCAGTTGTACTTTAAATAAAATTTGCCATTTGTTCATTCCCAACGCTCTCGAAGCCTCGATAATGTTACCATCAATCCCAATAATGCCCGTGTAGGTGTTCCTAATGATGGGAAGCAGTGCGTAAATTAGTAAAGCTACAATGGCTGGCTTAGCGCCAATACCCAAAAGCGGAATCATAAAACCCAATAACGCAATACTCGGTATAGTTTGCAATACGCCCGCGAAACCTAAAATTGGGCCTGCAAATTTCCTTCTATTGGCAATGTAAATACCCAAAGGAAGACCAATCGCAACCGCAAAAAATAGGGAAATAAAGGTAAGACCAATGTGCTGAAAAGTTTGAGTAATTAACTTATCAGATTCTGCCGACATAAATTCCCACAAGGTTTGTCTATGTTCGTTCATTAGCTTGCGCGATTTGAAAGTGATTAAATGCCTGCGTTAAAACCTGAAAATCTATATCCCGCTTCTCTCCTTTTGTATTTGAAACCTGAAAACAAGAATGATCCGATTTCCGAATCATCTCCATACTATCCCAAACATTTATTGATGAAGATATTGAGGTGGTGCACGCTAAATTATTTAAACTCAAATACGGCCAAAGATCATTTAAGGATACAATTTTGAGTTCTAATGCCAACCTTTGTGCATCCAAAAATTGCTCAGCAAACTCATTTATAGGTCGGTATAATAAATCTTTTGGTGTGCCTATTTGAACAACTTTACCTTTATCCATTAACACAATGCGATCGGCAAGTTCAAAAGCTTCTTGCACATCGTGGGTAACCATAATGATGGTTTTATTTTGAAATTCGGGCAGTGCTTTAAATTCTTTTTGAATTTGGTTTCTGGTTACATTATCCAGCGCACCGAAAGGCTCGTCCATCAAAAGTAATTCGGTATCGGCAATTAAAGCCCTAGCTAAACCTACACGCTGTTGTTGCCCGCCACTTAGTTGATTGGGATACATGGTTAAACTGGCTTCGGGCAAATGCAGTTTATTTAAAAGTTCTTCGGTTTTTTGTCGTGTTATTTTCTTATCCCATTTTAGTAACTGTGGCAAAACACCAATATTTTGTTCAACTGTATAATGTGGAAACAACCCCGTATTTTGCATTACATAGCCAATTTTCCGACGTAAAAGTTCAGGTTTTTGAGCATTTATATTTTTTCCGTTGATAAAAATTTCACCCTGGTTTGGCTCAATTAATCGGTTAATCATTTTTAAAGTGGTCGTTTTTCCGCAACCACTTGTACCCAACATAATTAAGTTTTCACCTTTCTTAACTTCAAAAGAAACTTTATCAACTGCTAAAGTTTGTCCGAAGTTTTTAGTTAGATTTTGTATTTCAACCATCCGCTAATCTTCAAGTTTCATAAAAAGGTTATTTAGCGCTTCAGAATAGGTTGGGTGTGCGAAAACGCCATATCTAATCTGCTCATAAGTAATTCCACCCTGCATTGCCATTTGCAAAACGCTCATAATTTCTCCACCTTGATCTGCCAAAATAGCAACTCCCAAAATTCTCTTCGATTTTGCATCCACCACAGCTTTCATAAAGCCAAGTGTTTCGCCAGTTTCTACAGCCCTACCAACAACATACATTGGGAGAACCGCAACCTTATAATCCAATTTCTGTTTCTTCGCTTCGTCTTCCGTAATCCCCACTCTACCCAATTGAGGATCGGTAAAAACACAATATGGCACGGGCCGATTATCGGTTGTAAGGTTCGCTTTTTCGATAAGGTTTCGGTAAACAATGGTATAATCGTTATACGCAATGTGTGTAAAAGCAGGCCCACCTTTTACATCGCCGAGTGCCCAAATATTTTTAATATTGGTTTCCAATTTTTTGTTTACGAGAATGGTTCCTTTATCATCAACCTTAACGCCGCAATTAATTAAATTTAAAGCATCGGTATTGGGTTTTCTGCCCACAGCCACTAAAACGTGGCTACAAGTTATTTTTTTCATTTCGCCATTTACTTCCACATCAATGGTTATTACACCTTTTTTATTTTGCGAAACTTTAGCAATTTTAGTTTTTGTAAAAATATTTAAACCTTCATCTTCTAAAATTTCAGTTAATGCTTCCGAAACATCGTTATCTTCTCGGTGTACAATTCTGTTCGATTTTTCGAGAATAGTCACTTTACTTCCAAAACGACTAAACATTTGCCCAAACTCTAAACCAATGTAATTGCCACCAATAATTACCAAATGTTTTGGCACTTCTTCCAATTCGAGTATTGATGTAGATGTTAAATAGTCGATCTCCCGAATTCCTTCAATATCAGGAATAACAGTTTTTGCACCGGTATCTATAAAAATCCAATCGGCAGTTAATTTAGATTCAGCGCCATCATTTAGCTTAACGTTAATTTCATTTTTACTTATAAAACTAGCCTCACCAAATAAAAGCGTTAAACCCTTAGTTTCTTCAACGCCTCGCTGTGCCGATGCCCTAAAGGAGTCCACCAAATCATCTTTGCGCTTCATTATGGTTTTAAAATCTACTTTCGGCTGAAGGATTTCGACACCAAGCTTTTTTGCAATTTTATAGTAATGTAAAGCTTTTGCAGATGCAATTAACGTTTTTGTAGGCGTACAGCCATCGTTTATACAGGTGCCACCAATTAATCGTTGCTCAATTAAACAGGTTTTCTTTCCGGCTTTTGCCAGCTTTTTTGCTAATGGTGTACCTGCTTGGCCAGCACCTATTATTATTGCATCGTAGTGCTTCATGTGCAAATAAAATTTAGAATATTTTAATATTGAGCTATAAATGACCGCGGTTTATTCCTGTTTAGTTTAACAATTTATTAATTGATGATGAGTTTACAAATCCCAATCATCCGTTTTAAATGATGAAACAGGTAAACCATCGTTACCAAATAAATCGCCCACCACAAAATCTTTAAAAGCATACCTAACTGCAACAGGAACTTTTACCTCATCAGCAGTAAGCATCACATTACTTCCATCAATGGTAGCCTTTGCGGGATAAAATTTATGATCGGCCCCAGCCAATTCAAACAAATTTAAACCCTTGCTAAAATCTGTTAAACCATTTTGTACATTTTCAAAAGAAACCACTGCTTTATTTTTGTCTATAGTAAGCTTGTTAAAATTCGGGCTTCCATAACCAATACCTTTAACATTATAGGTTTTAGCTAAAGCCAAATATGCCAACCTTTCGCTACCAATTTGTTTATGCGAGGGATGAATAATTTTCTCTTCGCCAATATCCATTAATACAGCCATGCCACTGTTATTAATTTTTGACAAAGAATTTCTTTGTGCCTCTCTTAAATATGCAGAATTTGTTTTTGATGATAAATCATTAATTGTACTAGAATACTTAAAAGGCGCAATTTGTACGTAATAAAAAGGAAACTCGCCAATACCCCATGCTTTTCTCCAGCTACTTACCAATTTAGGGAACAAATCTTCATATTGTTTAGATCTGCCAAAGTTTGATTCGCCCTGATACCAAATTGCACCTTTAATAGTATAACCAATTATCGGGTAAATCATACCGTTATATAAGGTTGTCGGCGTTTGGGTCAGCTCTTTAATACTGTCCGTTTTAGCTGGTATTTTTATTTCGGGGAACGAGGTTAAATCTTCTGATGCCATCCAAGCTTCTATTGTAGAACCGCCATAACTATCATTTATTAATCCAATGGGAACATTTAAAATTTCGTTAAGCAGTGCGCCATAATAGTAGGCTGTTGCGCTAAACGAAGCCACATTTTCTGGGTTAGAAAGTTTCCATTGCGATGGTTTGCTATCATTTTGTTTTTCGGTAGTTGATGAACGGGGAACTGTATATAACCTCAAATTATAATTTTTCGACTTTAAAATTCCATTATTTGAACCAAGAATCGGCTGGCCATTATAGCCCATCATCGGCATCTCCATATTGGATTGTCCACCGCATAACCAAACTTCGCCAATTAAAATATCGCTTAAAATGAGTTGATCGCCATCATTAAAAGATATGCTGTATGGCCCGCCGGCAACGGGCGTTTTTACCTTTAAATGCCATTTACCAATATCATTTGCCTTAACAAAATAAGTTTGCTTATTCCAAGAAGTAATCACTTTTACTTGAGCAGATGGCTTCGCCCAACCCCATAAACTGGCTTCAGTTCGTTGCTGTAAAACCATGTGGTCGGTAAAAATAGCTGCTGGTTTAACTTTAGCATATAAGCTATTAGCTAAAATTAGCAATCCGAGTAAAATAAAGTTTCTACTAAATTTAATTAACATAATTGTGGATTAAAATTTTCATCAATAAAGCTAAAAAAATAATAAGCAAACTATAGGATAATTATTCTAGTCACAGTAAAAAACCCAATATGTTGATTGAGAAAATATTAAACTATTTTACAATTAGTTTAGTATTCGAAAGTGATTTATTAGAATTTGCTAGTAGAAAATATAACGTTTCCTGGATTTTCCACAATTGGATCATTCTCGGCAGTAATAAAAACCTTAATTGGTTTGTAAGGCGTTATAGCGCGCATTTCGGCTTTTAATAAACTAGAAAAATAGCCTGACGAACTTTTTAACTGACCAAGATTTTTTAAGCCATTTTCTTTGGTTTCCATCCAAACCACATAATATTTTTTTGATGGCGTTAACTTTGATGGTTCTGCTAAATTTACAATGTTGAAATCTAACTGATAATTTCCATTATCGTTTTTCGAAATTTTAACTTTTCCTTCAGCAGCGGGAACTACACTGGAGTTTTCAAAACGAACTTTTTTTGAGCATGCTGAAATGCTAAAAATTAAGACTAATGCTAATAGACTAAAAAAACTACTTTTTATAATTTTGTGATAATGATTCATGAATAAATAAATTTTGGAGTTTTAGGCTGATAAAACTGGTAGGTGATAATAAAACTAATCTCTAAATTGGAGGCAAGCGCAACTTAAAATATACAAAAAGAGGCAATCGCCTCTTTTTGTAGTTAAAAAACTAATCTGCGTTTCTCATCGCAAAATCAGCTTGTAAATCTTCTTTAAAGTTTTTAGCCTTATCTACCCACTCAGGTGCTTTTTCTTTTAAATCATCAACAATAGATTTTCCGGTAAGGTCATCTTTTTTAGTGATATATTTAATTGCACCGTAAACTGCGGCTCCAATTAATGCTGTTTTAAGTAATCCCATAGTTTTCCTTTTTTAATTAAATAACATGTTTTGCGCATTAAAGTTTTAAAAACACTTAAAATTTTCGGCAAATTATATCATACCATTAACACCTTATTGTATTGAATTTATTACTAAAATAATGATTAAGTTAAATTATGTTAAATTGAGAATTGAAATTTGTTAATCACAAATTAACCTGTACTTTTATCCCCTGAGAGCGTTAATTTAGATGCGGGGGTAGAACTTTATGTTCTTCCTCCGTTTTTTTTTGATCATTTTTAACGAGCGTTTTTGATAAAATCCCTCATCTATTCGCAAAGCAAAAAATATCTATTTCCCACACAATGTGTAAAAATATTTATTCTTTTAAAACCAATAAATCCTTATATTGTTATCACTTTAAAACAGACAAAAAAGTCCTGTGAGCGGGATATCCGCGGAGGGCAGGCACACCATAAATCTCTGAACCAGAAATTAGCAATAGGAAGAGGCACTTGTAAAGTTCTCTTCCTATTTTTTTAAACCTAAAATTTCATTTTTTGAATTCGCACGGCATTTAAAATAGCTAATAATGCTACACCTACATCGGCAAAAACTGCTTCCCACATGGTTGCAATACCACCAGCACCCAAAATTAAAACCAATGCCTTAACGGCAAATGCTAAGGCAATATTTTGAATAACAACATTTTTAGTGGCTTTTGCGATCTTTATTGCGGTTACAATTTTAGATGGTTGGTCGGTTTGTATCACTACATCTGCAGTTTCAATTGCTGCATCGCTACCCATCGCGCCCATTGCAATTCCAATATCACTTATGGCTAAAACAGGTGTATCGTTAATGCCATCGCCCACAAAAGCAATCACTTTATTGGTGTCTTTTTTAAGCTCTTCTAACTTTAACACTTTATCCTCTGGCAAAAGGTCTCCAAAATACTCATCAATTTTTAAATGTGCTGCTACTTTTTTTACAATAGAAGTTTTATCACCACTTAACATTACAATCTGTTTTATGCCATTTTCTCGAAGTTGCGCAATTGCCTGCACACCATCTTCCTTAATTTCATCAGCAATAATCACATAACCTACATATTTGCTATCAACAGCCAAAACCACAATTGCTTCATCTATTTTCTTTAATTCGCTATCAAATTGAATTTCAAATTTTTCGAGCAGTTTAACATTTCCTGCTAAAACCGATTTACCGTTTACCATGCCCTGCAAGCCCATGCCGGCAATCTCCTTAATTTCTTTGGCTTCAAAAACATGTTTAATATTTTCATAACCAATAATGGCTTTAGCAATGGGATGAGTCGATTTTGATTCTATTGCAACTAAGAACGACATAAATTCATCCTCATTAATATTGCTTTCTATCTTTTGAATGTTAAAAACGCCTTTTGTTAGCGTGCCCGTTTTATCCAATACAACGGTATTAACCTTCGTCATTAAATCTAAAAAATTAGATCCTTTAAATAAAATTCCGTGCGAAGATGCCGCACCTATTCCTCCAAAAAACCCTAAAGGAATGGAAATTACCAAAGCGCAAGGACAAGATATTACCAAGAAAACTAACGAACGGTAAAGCCATGTATGGAAATCGTATGCATTACCTAAAACTAAAATGGGTATAGTAACCAAAGCCAAGGCTAAAAAGAAAACAATTGGCGTATAAATTTTTGCAAACTTGCGGATAAAAAGTTCTGTCTTTGCCTTCCTTGAAGTGGCCTGCTGTACCATTTCCAAAATCCGAGACAATGCGCTATCCGCAAATAGTTTAGTCACCTTAACATCAATAACTTGTTCTAAATTAAGCATACCTGCTAAAACAATATCGCCTTTCAAAAGTGTTTTCGGTACGCTTTCGCCAGTTAGCGCAGCTGTATTAAAACTACCTTTATTAGAAACCAAAACACCATCTAGAGCAACTTTCTCCCCTGCTTTAATTTGAATGGTTTCATCGATATTTACTTTATCTGGCGCAACGCTAACATATTTATTGTCTCTAAAAACATTCGCAACATCTGCACGCACATCTAACAAAGATTTGATATTCCCCTTTGCCCTAGCAACAGCAGCCATTTGAAAAAGCTCGCCAATGGTGTAAAAAAGCATTACGGTTACGCCTTCGGGGTATTCTCCAATGGCAAAGGCACCAATTGTGGCTATAGACATTAAAGAAAACTCAGTGAAAAAATCATAAACTTTAAAGGTTTCCCAAACTTCTTTTAAAACAGGAATGCCAACAGGTAAATATGCCACTACATACCAATAAGGCTTAATAATTTGAAATGCAGCAAGCTTGAAAATATGTTCCAAAGCCAAGCCGATTATTAACATCGATAATGTAACTAAAGCAGGCAAGTAGGTTTTAAAAGTCGATGGATCTCCCTCGTGATTGTGATCGTGTCCGTCGCCGTTTTCATGATTATGCTCATTATTGTTTGACTGTGGTCTTTTTACACTGCAACAACTGTCTTCGGTATCGTGGTGATTACTCATTGTATTTTAAAGAAAAAGGAAGAATTATTAAAATTTATAATGCTGCACAAAAATAAGGTATTCAAAAAGATTTAAACGAGAACTTAAATAAGTTTAACAAAAGAGCTTATCAAAAGGTTGGAATTACCATCCTTAATCAGGTAAAAACCAGTAGCGAATAAATATCTATAAACGATTACACTAAATTAGTTTAACACTTGCACAATAAAATATGTTAAAAAATGTTAATTAAGATAGAAACATTAAAAAAATCATGAAACCATTAAAAACATTGTTTTTCCCGCTTGATTTATTGCGCCGTTTGGGTTTAAGTAAAATTTATTATTGGTTTAATAAGTAACCCTTATTAATATAAGATTATCATTTTATCGGCCTCCTATTTTGGAGGCTTTTTGTTTTTTAAATAATGCTTAGATAGATTAACATCCTATATTTGGAAAAACAATTCTTCAACATGAAAAATGCGCTTAAAACCATATTAATCCTTTGTAGTTTATTTATTACATCTATTTCGTTTGCTCAAAATGAAATGATAAGTTTAGAAAAGCTTATAAATAAAACGGATCCGGCGTGGCCGATTGTTAAATCATGGATAGACTCAGCCAAAAACAAAATTGATGTATTACCCGTCGATTCTGCAAAGGCAGATACAGCATTGTACGAATCGCAATTGAATACTTACAGCACATTAGGTTCGGTAATATACAATACAGGCGGTATTTTGGTAGATAACGGTTGGATTAGAATTTTAGGTTCGGGCAGTGAAAGATTAAACAGAACAGTGGCAGAATGGAACAAGGATAAAACCACGAAAAACTTTGGTGATAAACCACCCTATCTTCTAATTGCTGATGATGCTGTTGGTGGATTTTTTGCCATTAATTTGGGCGGTTTAGGAAAAGATATTAAAAACGTTTACTATTTAGAACCTAACACTTTAACTTGGCAACCGCTTGGTGCAGGTTATGGTGAGTTTCTTTTATTCTGCTTTGACAGTGATTTATCAAAGTTTTACAAAGGTTTGCGTTGGGAAAAATGGGACCAGTTTATTGCCAATTTAGATGGAAATAAAGTATATACCTTTCGTCCGTATTTATGGGAGCCAGCAACTAATATCGACAAATGTTCAAGAAAATTAGTTCCAATAGAAGAAATGTATAAATTTAACATAGAAAAATCGGAAGAGTTAAAGAATGCAGCAGTAATTAAAAAAGAGGAAATTAAAGAATAACTTTTACAGATATTTAGCCTGCAATTTTCTAGTTAATTTTGCCAAAACTAAGTTTCTAGATGCTGCTACCATACGGATTAATTCAAAATCGTTTAAAACAGCTAAGTTCGCAACTTGTATCCACTTTCGTTTTGCTAAATGATAGGCCTGTGCGATTCCATCCCTAGCTGTTAAAACATCAAAATCGTCAGGATTACATTTTATTGAAAACCTACTTCCACTTTCGATATCAATGATAACATAAATTTTTTCTTCGATCATAAAGCATAAATTCCCCCACTTCATCCCTTCAGTTGTACCAGGCAAACTCAAACAATAAGTTCTAAAAGATTCTATATCCATTTTAGATTAAGGATTAAAGAACAAAGATAAAAGACTTGAGGGGAAAAGCAGAAAGACTAAAGCAGAAAGACTAAAGCTTAAAGACCAAAGCTTAAAGCAGAAAGACCAAAGCTTAAAGTAGAAAGACTAAAGCTTAAAGCGGAAAGCTTAAAGCGTAAAGACTAGATGGAAAAAGCCCCTTTGGGGTTTGGGCATAAAACACCTAAAAATTCTCCATAAATTTATTGCACCTGCTAAAAGCCCCTTGGGGGTTTAGGCATAAAACACCTAAAAATTCTCCATAAATTTATTGCACCTGCTAAAAGCCCTTTTGGGGTTTGGGGATAAAACACCTAAAAATCCTCCTTGTATTTATTGCACCTGCTAAAAGCCCCTTTGGGGTTTGGGGATAAAAAATCTTGGGCTATCTTTACATCTTGATTGCTAAAATCTTTTAATTTAAAAAACTTGATGAACACCATTACACTTACAGCCGACGGATCAAATACGCTTTACAACGAAACTATTGGCGAGCATTACCACAGCAAACATGGTGCTTTACAAGAAAGTAAACACGTTTTTATTGATGCTGGACTAAAATTTGCGACCACGGATAAATCAGCAATTTCAATTTTAGAAGTTGGATTTGGAACGGGTTTAAACTTTATTTTAAGTTTAGATTATTGCACAAATAATGCAATTAAATTAGATTATACCAGCATAGAAGCATTTCCATTAACTGCAGAATTGATAGCACAAACAGCATATAACCAATATGTTCCGGCAACAATTTGGGATAGTTTTATTAACAATTATGACCAAGCATTAAAGCAAAAACAACCAATATCAGATTACTGCAACCTCGAAATCCCTCATATTACGCTATCAGCTTTTGCAACAAAAGAACAATTTGATCTAATTTATTACGATGCCTTCTCGGTGCAGCATCAACCAGAAATGTGGAGCGATGAAACAATTGCGCACGTGTGTACTTTCATAAAACCGGGCGGTGTTTTTGTTACTTATGCCATTACAGGAAAACTAAAAAGAGCTTTAAAAGCAAATGGTTTTACCATCGAAAAATTACCTGGCGCGCCTGGAAAAAGGGAAATGTTGCGTGCAATAAAGTGATGAGTGGTGAATCGTTTGGTAGCGGTTAAAAATTGACATATCTTCTACTACTTTTATAAAACTCAGAAAGGATAATTGTTGTTTATTCACCAAAATAATTTTACAATGGAAAAAAAGATTTTAGGCGGAACGGATTTAAATATTGCGCCAATTGTATTGGGCGGAAACGTATTCGGGTGGACGATAGACGAGCAACAATCGCACACTATATTAGATAATTTCGTAGCCGATGGTTTTAATTTCATCGATACTGCAAATATGTACTCCGTTTGGGCGCCAGGAAATAAAGGTGGAGAATCGGAAACCATTATTGGCAATTGGCTACAAAAAAGGAAGAAACGTAATGATGTCTATATCGCTACAAAAGTTGGTGGCGATTTAGGTTATGGAAAATCGCTAAAAAAAGATTACATCATCAACCAAGTAGAATATTCTTTAACACGCTTAAAAACAGATTATATCGATCTGTATTTCTCGCACTTTGATGATGAAACCACACCTGTTGAAGAAACTTTAGGTGCTTATGAAACCTTAATCAAGGATGGCAAAGTACGCTGGATCGGTGCCTCAAATTTTTCAGCTGCCCGATTGGAGGAAGCTTTATTATCATCTAAAAAAAACCAACTACCCCAATATCAAGTTTACCAGCCTGGGTATAATTTAATGGACAGACAAAAATTTGAAAGCGAGTATAAAAATATTTGTGCAGATTTTAACTTGGGCGTTGTCACTTACTTTTCGTTAGCGAGCGGTTTCCTAACCGGAAAATATCGCGATGAAAGTAAATTAGCAATAAGTGAACGTGGAAATGGTATGAAGAAATACCTAAACGAACAAGGATTTAAAGTTTTAAATGCGCTCGATGAGATTGCTGCACAACACCATACCAAGCCTGCATCTGTAGCTTTAGCGTGGCTAATGCAGCAACCTCAAATTACTGCGCCAATTGCAAGTGTTACAGGTTTAGAGCAATTAAAGTCGTTTACAGCAGCTGTTCGTATAAAGCTTACTGTTGGAAATGTTGCGTTGTTAAATAAAGCAAGTAGCTATTAAATTTAAATGGCAGATTTATAAAAATTAAATGGCATTTTTACAAAACAGAATTACACATTGATGAAAGACAAACTCTCTTTTTTACCAAAACTGGCACTCGTTCTGTTTTGTTTAATCAGTATAACCTACATTTTAATTTTAGGTCAGTCGTTATTGGCACCGCTATTTTTCTCTTTTTTAATGGCCATATTATTATTGCCTGTAGCCAATTATTTAGAGCAGAGATTTAGGTTTAAGAGGAGTTTTTCGACCATTGTTTCTGTCATTTTAATGATTGCCGTTATTGGTAGCATTTTATATTTCTTCGCCAACCAAATTAGCGATTTATGGGCCGATTGGCCATTATTAAAAAACAAGGCAAATGTTTCTTTCCACGAGTTGCAACACTGGATTTCTTCTACTTTTAATGTAAATGCCGAGAAACAACTTTCTTATTTAAACGATAGCACCGAAAAAGCTTTAGCAACTAGCGCAGCAATTGTTGCAACAACCTTGGCAACACTTTCTTCAACCCTAATGTTTTTAGGTTTTACCTTACTTTTTACATTTTTTATTTTAAATTATAGAAGAAAATTATTCACTTTTTTAGTGTCGGTTTTTAAAGAAGATTATAAAGAAAAAGTAGGTGAAATTGTTTCGCAAATTCAGTACATCATTAAAAAATACATCATCGGGCTTTTCTTGCAGATGCTAATTGTGACTACGTTATTGATGACCATTTTAAGTATTATGGGCGTTAAATACGCAATATTGCTAGGTTTAGTTGCTGGGATATTTAATGTAGTACCTTATCTAGGGATATTTTTCGCACTGTTAATTAGCTGTCTGATTACTTTTGCAACCGCCGGAGCAGGAAAAGTTCTACTCGTATTATTTGCATTTATTGGCGTACATGCTATAGATGGAAATATTTTGATGCCTTTAGTTGTAGGCTCAAAAGTAAAAATTAATGCATTAATTGCTTTTATTGGCATTGTTGTCGGCGAAATGATTTGGGGTATTTCTGGTATGTTTTTGTGCATTCCATATTTAGCAGTGGCAAAAATAATTTTTGATCGGGTTGATAATTTAAAGCCTTGGGGCATTTTAATGGGCGAAGGGCACAAACCAGAAAAGAAGCGACGCGTATATCGCATCACTAAAAAAATTAAGTTAGAGGAGCAAGAATAAAATGTCCGAAAACCGTTCACCACATATTCTTACCACTTCTGCCAACTTACTTGGTATTTGTTTTATCGTATTAACATCATTAAAAAAACTAAATTTATCTGATAACTCATTAATTGATGAATTTGCTGTTGTAGCAATCATTATTTTTATGACAAGTTGCATCCTATCTTTTATTTCGATGCGAAGAACGCGCTTGAAAAGTCAACAATTAGAAAAATTTGCAGATATAATATTTTTATCAGGACTGGTGGTTTTGTTTACCGCAACGCTATTAATCGCCTTTAACATCATCAGTTAAATTTGAAACCCTTAGTCATTTTACTGCTGTCGTTCGTGTGTTTATTATTAATTGGAAAATATACCGATAGCTACAAAAGCTCATTATTTGCGGGCAACTTTGCAATGAGTATTATGCTTCTTTTTACAGCGATGGGCCATTTTAAGTTTAAAACCAGTATGGCAGCAATGCTACCGCTATTTATCCCTAAAAAAACAAAAATTATTACTCTAACAGGTATTTTAGAGGTTTTATTTGCAATTGGTTTAAGTTTAGAAGTGACGAGATATTACACCGGATTAGCCATCATTCTATTTTTATTATTGATTTTACCCGCTAATATTTACAGTGCAAAAAATAAGATTAATTACGAAAATCTTTACAAAGCTGGTCCAGGCGTTAAATATTTATGGTTTAGAATTCCATTTCAATTTTTCTTAATGGCTTGGGTTTGGTATTTTAGCGTTCGATAAACAAGAAATTAAACCAAAACGGCGCTAAAATTTTATATTTTTTGCCGTGATATAAAAATAAAGAAATGCCTAACAATCCAATTCCAGCAAATGCTGGTAATCCAGCTGATGCTTTCAACCGGTTACTTACCGTTTTAGATACTTTGCGTACGCAATGCCCATGGGATAAAAAACAAACCATGGAAACCTTGCGCCATTTAACCATTGAAGAAACTTATGAGTTGAGCGATGCAATTTTAGAAGGCGATTTAAATGAAGTTAAAAAAGAATTAGGCGACGTGATGATGCATTTAGTTTTTTATGCTAGAATTGCCTCAGAAACAAATGATTTCGATATCGTTGATGTATTAAATGGTGTTTGCGATAAATTAATAAACCGCCACCCACATATTTACGGCGATGTTATCGTGCAAGATGAAAATGATGTTAAACGCAACTGGGAACAAATAAAACTTAAAGAAGGCAATAAATCTGTGTTAGCTGGCGTACCGTCATCATTGCCTGCATTGGTAAAAGCATCAAGAATACAAGAAAAAGCACGCGGTGTAGGTTTTGATTGGGAAAACAAAACAGAAGTTTGGGAAAAGGTTGAAGAAGAATTGCAAGAGTTTAAAAACGAATTTAATGTAACCGATCATACAGCCATCGATGCAGAAAAAGCAGAGGCTGAATTTGGAGATGTTCTTTTTTCGTTGATTAATTACGCTCGATTCATCAACATCAACCCAGAAAATGCATTGGAAAAAACCAATAAAAAGTTTATAAAACGCTTTCAGTATTTAGAAGAAAAAGCAAAACAAAATGGAAAAGCACTAGCCGATATGACGCTTACCGAAATGGATGTATATTGGAATGAGGCTAAGAAGTTGTAGATTAAAATTATCAAAATCGCAAATTTAATATGAATTTTGCGATTGTATTCGCAGAATTTATATTAAATTTGCGATTACATACTTATATCATGATTTCAAGAGCTATATCATCATCAGTTCAAAAACATTTAAAAGATGCAAAAGCCATTATTCTTTTAGGTCCAAGACAAGTTGGAAAAAGCACGCTATTGCAACAGCTTTCTAATAAATTTGCTCAACCTATAATTTGGTGGAACGGAGATGACGCTGATATTAGAAGCATATTATCAAATACAACATCAACATCGTTACGTTCTCTCTTGGGAAAAGCAAAGACACTAATTATTGATGAAGCACAGAGAATTGATAACATAGGTTTAGCTATAAAATTAATAATAGATCAATTAAAAGATGTAAAAGTAATAGCAACAGGCTCATCTGCATTTGAACTTGCAAACCATATAAATGAACCATTAACGGGGAGAAAATGGGAATATCAATTATTTCCATTTTCGTTTGGAGAGATGGTTGAAGAACATGGTGTAATAAATGAAAAAAGACTTTTAAATCATCGATTAGTATATGGCTACTATCCTGAAATTGTAAATAATCCTGGTGAAGAAGAAATAAGGCTTAAACAGTTATCTGATAGTTACTTATATAAAGATATTTTAACTTGGGAGAAAATCCAAAAGCCAGAAAAAATGGAAAAATTAATTCAAGCTTTGGCTTTTCAAGTTGGCAATGAGGTTTCTTACAGCGAACTCGGACAAATCACAGGTTTAGATAATCAAACAACAGAAAGATATATTGGGTTATTAGAAAAGGCTTTTATTGTTTTTAGGTTAGGTGCTTTAAGCAGAAATTTAAGAAATGAATTGAAGAAAAGCAGAAAGATATATTTTTATGATAATGGAATAAGAAATGCAGTAATAAACCAATTTAGTCCGGCAACACTTAGGCAGGATATTGGAGCACTTTGGGAGAACTTTGTAATTAGTGAGCGGGTTAAATTTCTTGCTTATAGCGAGATTAATTGCAATCAATATTTTTGGCGTACACATGCACAACAAGAAATAGATTACATAGAGGAGCGAAATGGATTAATGAAAGCTTATGAGATAAAATGGAATTCAAAATCAACAGCAAAATTTCCGAAATCGTTTTTAGAAGCTTATAAGAATGTAGAAACAAAAATAATCACACCAGAAAACATCACCCAATTTCTATTATAAATAAAACTCACCATCAACATAATACCACAATCCATTTTCTAATTTAAAGTTAGATTTTTCGTGCAAAACTGCTGTTTTCAAATGGCTATTTAAATAATACGCTTTAAATTCAACCACATCAAAATCTGCAAAAAGTATTTCTAACTTAACCCACTTTGTATTTTTAGCACTTTTTAAGTAGCTTTTTCTAGAATTTTCTCCTCTTTTGGTCGGAAAAGTAGTTTCATATAAATAATCTGCATTTTGAACTACAAAAGCAGTATATCTCGATCGCATTAAAGCTTCGGCGGTTGGCGCAACTTTCGTTTTAAGGTGGTAAGGCTCGCAACAATACTTGTAAGCTAAAAAGCTACCGCAAGCACAAATCGAATTATCCATAATTGAGTTTTAAAAAATAATCTCCACAACAAAATTAGGATTAAATATTACGGACGCTAAAATTTTAGTAAAATTGCATTAAATTATAATGAGATATTTTTTTCACATCGCCTATCAAGGTCAATATTTTAGTGGTTGGCAACGTCAACCCGATGCTAAAAGCGTGCAAGAGGTTATTGAACAGGCTCTTTTTAAAATCTTTAAAATAGCGATTCCAATTTATGGCTGTGGGAGAACAGATGCGGAAGTACATGCAAGTCAGTTCTTTTTTCATGTTAATTTGGCAAAAGAATTTGACTTTGATTTACTATTTCGTTTAAACAAAGTTTTGCCAGATAGCATTGCTGTTTTTGACATTGTAAAAGTTGAACCCAAAGCACACGCACGTTTTGATGCTGTGCAGCGTAAATACGATTACTTCATTCATACTTATAAAGACCCATTTTTAAGTAATCAAAGTTCTTTTTATCAAGAAAGTAATCTTGATTTAAATCAGATGAAATCGGCTGTAAACTTGTTAACAAAATATAAAGATTACCGTGCTTTTTGTACGCATCCAAATAAATACGAACATACTAACTGCAACGTAATGGAAGCAGATTTGCTCGTAAACGACAAAGAAGATAGAATCCGCTTCCACATTGCCAGCAACCGTTTTTTAGGTAAAATGATCCGTATTATTGTAGGTCAGCTAATAAAAATTGGCAAAGGCGAACTTAGTATTGATGAGTTTGAAAGCCATTTTATTAACTTAGAAATCGACAATGTAGTTGCTCCTGCTCGTCCTACGGGATTATATTTATCAAAAGTTACCTATCCGTATTTAAACCTTGCGCCACGTACCGATTTAGTTTCGGTAATGGAAGGAACGAGTTGGGTTTCGATTTAGGGTTTTTTACTGAAGATTTTACCACAGATAAAAAGGATGAGCACAGATATTAGGTGAAACAGCTGATCTTTTTTAACGGTAAACGAGCTTAGGGCGTTTTGCATTTAGCCGATAATAGCCATACTAGCCAAAGTTAAATAAACCCGATTGACGCGGTAAACGAACTTTTTCTGCGAAGTTTTTAGCAAAAAGCGGGGCTGATGAATCCGATGATTACAGGAACTTGCTTTTCTAATAAATCTCTCTATTTAAACCTAATTGCCTTTAATGGCGAAACTTTGCTAATCAATAGCGATGGAATAATTAGCACAACTAAACACACAACCACGGTAATTATGTTCAGCAATACCACATCAATAAAATGGATCTCGATGGGTACATAAGCTAAAAAATAATTGGTTTGGTTGAGTTTAAAAATATGGGTGTATTGTTGTAGAAAACCCAATCCTAACCCTAAAATATTACCGAAAAGCAAGCCAATTCCTATTAAATAGACCGCGTTAATTAAAAATATTTTCATAATACTAAAGTTACTCGAGCCGAAAGATTTTAACATTCCAATCATATTGGTTCGTTCTAAAATCATAATCAGTAAAGCAGTTACCATATTAATTACGCCAACAATTAGCATTAACACTAGCAATACGTTGGTGTTCACATCTAAAAGCGCCAGCCAAGTAAAAATATTTGGAAAATTTTCTCTAATGGAAAACGAACGAAGATTGGTTGGCAGATTATCAAAAATATCATCCGATACCGTTTTAAGATTATTGAAATCTTTAATTTTAATTTCAATACCGCCAATTTGATTGGATTGCCAATTGTTTAATCGCTTAACAATATTAATATCGCCCAAAACAAAACCTTTATCAATTTCTTCTACGCCAATATCGTAAACCCCAACAATTTTGAACTTTCTTTTACGAGGCGGATCCTGCACAAAATACATGATAAAACTATCGCCAGTTTTAAGCTTTACGCGGTTCGCCGTGTAGCTAGAAATTAAAAGCTCTTGCATCGCCTTAGCGCTATCGCTAAAATTTATCGTTCTACCGCTTATTAGATGATCCTTTATGTAAGCCCAATTGTAATTTTTATCTACTCCCTTAAAATTAATTCCTTCAATTTCCTTATTAGCCGAAATTATTGCCGGTTTAGTGGCTATTGGGTAAAAAGTTGTTATGTTAGGATTACTTTTTAATTTTTTTTGCGTTTCTGCATCCAAAATAAAAGGCGAATGCTCAAAAGAATTATTCAAATCGTACCGAATCACTTGAACATCACCCAAAAAGCCTCGAACTTTATCTTGAATTTCAGTTTTAAAACCTTTAATAATAGCAATCGACAAAATCATAACGGCCAAACTAAGCATCACTCCCGCTATCGCAATGCGAACAATGAGCTTTGAAAAAGTTCGTTCTGATTTAATGGCTATCCTACTGGCTATAAAATATTCGAAATTCAAATTACGTAGTTTTACTTGTTCGCAAAAATGAGGATTTGCTTTTATAATAAGACATTTTATTTGATAAAAAATTGTGCGTTGATCCTTCGAAAACCCAAAAATTAACTACATTTCAAACTTTTTTGCCTATAATGGTTGAAACTTGTTATCTTAAATCAAAATTTGAATTTATTGATATATGAACATATACAATCACTTAATATTATCTTTTTTAATTAGTTTTTCTGCATGTGGCCAGCAAAAAAAAGCAGTTAATGAAAAAATACAGCACCAAAAAATGGATGTTGTCACATCCGTACTGAAAACTGGAGCAGCGCAAACTGAAAAATATCTACCTCTGCTAACAGGTAAGCGTGTGGGCATGGTTGTTAATCCAACATCAATAATTGGTAATCAAACAGTTGTTGATAGTTTACTAAAAAGAGGCATTAAAATTGAAAAAATATTTGGTCCCGAGCACGGTTTTAGGGGTGATGCAAGTGCAGGCGTATCCGTAAATGATGCGGTGGATGTGAAAACTGGCATCAAAGCCATTTCGCTTTATGGCAAACACAGCACGCCAACTGCAGAGGATTTAAGTGACATCGACATTATGATTTTTGATATTCAAGACGTTGGCGTTCGTTTTTATACTTACATAAATACGTTGCAGTACGTAATGGAAGCTTGCGCAGCCAATAATAAAACGCTTTTAATATTGGATAGACCTAACCCAAATGGTTATTTAATTGATGGGCCAATTTTAGATCCAAAATTCAAATCGGGTATTGGTTTACAGCCTATTCCAATTTCACATGGTTTAACGGTGGGTGAATATGCGCAAATGTTAAACGGCGAAGGTTGGCTTAAAAATAGTGTAAAATGCAAGATAAACATCATTAAAATGGTCAATTACGATCATAATATGGATTATATTCTTCCTATCAAACCATCGCCAAACTTAAATACCCAGCAATCTATCATGCTTTACCCAAGCACCTGTTTATTCGAAGGCACTTATATAAATCTGGGCAGAGGCACTAAATACCCATTTACCGTACTTGGCGCACCTTATTTAAAAGACAAATACGATTTTTCTTTTACTCCAAAAAGTATAAAGGGAATGGCTGAAACGCCACTATTTCAAAACCAAACTTGCTATGGATTAGATTTAAGAAATTATAATGTTGCACTTTTAAAAAAAACCAAACAACTTAACATCAGCTGGCTAATTGAATTATATAATGCATCGCCAAGAAGAGAAGATTTTTTTAATAATAAATTGAGCAAAGAAATGGGCATAATAGAACGATTAGTTGGTGTAAAAGATTTTAGAGAACAGGTAATTGCTGGCAAAACTGAAAAGGAAATTAGAGCAAGTTGGGCACCCGGATTAAACGCCTACAAAACAATGAGAAAGAAATATTTGCTTTATAATTAGGCCGAATTTTAGGCGAATAATTGTGTTACTAAAATGTGATTATTTGTAAATTGAATTTATCACCCAAGCAGATTATTAAAACAATGAAGATTGAAAGTTTGTTACTAACATAGCATAAAAAAATGGACTAATAATTTGAATAGACCATTATTGCAGATTATTAAAAATTAAGATTATGAGCAACGGACCTAAAACCACAAACAATAATCCTGGTAGCAATTACGAAGAAGAGGTACCAAAAGGACGCGAACCATTGGACCATAAAACCGTTAGAAAGGAAAACGATACAGTGCCAAACCTGCCTCCAAAATCTGAAAATCCAGCAAAAACTAGAGAATTGGAAGAGCAACCTGTGCATTCAATTAAAGAAGCACCAAAAGAGCAGTAACACTTATCTCGGCTTTTATAAAAAAAAATGATCTTAATTTAAAAAACTAAGATCATTTTTTTTGGTAAATTATTTCGAATTTGCCCTTAAAAAAGAAAGCAAAACTTTCTCTTCATCTGCTAAGCTTTGTGTGGTACTCATTTTTTTAATATACTTTTCCAATTGGTTTTCCTCAAACGCAGTTATCAATAAAGGATAAACGTACGAACTTTTACATACTGCCCGTGTGTTGCCAAGTTTACTCGCTACGCAATCTAAAACAGAGATGACAGCTTTTTTCGAATTAAGTTTTTCGTCTTGATTAACGTTACATTTTGCAAACTGTTTTAAGGCCTCTAAAGTTCCTCCCCAGGTTCTAAAATCTTTTGCTGTAAAATCGTTTCCGGTAATTTCTTTAATATAATTATTGATTTTGCCCGAGTCAATCCCTCGATGTTCTTTACCATTTACATAGAATTGAAAAAGTTCTTGTCCGGGTATATCACGACATTGCTTTACCAATTTTGCCAAATTTCGGTCGTTAAGTAATACGCTTTGTCGAACGCCTTTTTTACCAATAAAATCCATGGTAATTTTAGCGCCGTCAATTTTAACATGTTTATCGCGCAAGGTTGTTAAGCCAAAAGAGCCGTAAAGTTGCTTATAACTCTCATTGCCTACACGGATTAAGGTCTTTTGCAAAACATCAACAGAAATTGCGAGTACTTTTCTTTCATCGAAATCTTTTCTTTTTAAATCTTTTGCCAAGGCCAATCTTGCTTTTGGCAACGCTTTACCAAATTCTAATAATCGATAATATTTATAATCAGATCGACGGGTTGTCCATTTTGTATGGTAGCGGTACTGCTTTCTCCCTGCGGCGTCAATTCCTGTAACCTGTAAGTACGCATTTGGCTTATTTGCAATCCACACATTTTGCCATGCTGGCGGAATAACCAAAGCTTTAATGCGACTTAAATGCTTCTCATCGGTTATTTTTTCGCCGTTTTTATCTTCATAGTAAAATTTTCCAGCATCGCCCTTACGGTAAAACCCGGGTGTGCGATCGGTTACATATACTAAACCGTGTTCTTTTACAACCTCTTTGCCCTGCACCATTTTTAAAGGAATTGGATCATTAATTTTTAGTTATTTTGTAAAACCTAACGAACTTACAATCGTTATTTTTTGAAATTAAACAACACTAATATGAAAATAGTTTTTATGGGTACGCCAGATTTTGCCGTTGCTTCTCTTGATGCTTTGGTTAAGGCTAATTTTGAGGTAGTTGCCGTTGTAACTGCACCAGACAAACCCGCCGGACGAGGACAAAAATTACAAGAAAGTGCCGTGAAAAAATATGCGGTGGAGCATAATATTCCAGTTCTTCAACCCGAAAAACTAAAAAATCCTGCTTTTTTAGCTGAATTAAAAACGTACCAAGCCGATTTACAAGTTGTTGTTGCTTTTAGAATGCTACCAGAAGTAGTTTGGGCAATGCCAGAAAAAGGCACAATAAACTTACATGGCTCACTATTGCCACAATATAGAGGCGCAGCGCCAATTAATCATGCTATAATTAACGGCGAAAAAGAAAGCGGTGCAACAACATTCTTTTTAACCCACACCATCGATACAGGAGATATTATTTTAAGCGATAGCGTTGCGATTGATGATGATGAAAGTGCTGGCGATTTACACGATAAATTAATGGATGTAGGCGCAAAACTTTTAGTTAAAACCGTCGCAAAAATTGCAAGTGGAGATTATAAAGAGCAACCACAAACCAAAAGTGACCATTTACAACACGCACCCAAAATTTTTAAGGAAGATTGTAAAATCAATTGGAACCATCCTGTAAAAAAGGTTTACAACCAAATTCGAGGTTTAAGCCCATACCCTACTGCTTTTACTTTTCTTAACGACAAAACACTTAAAGTTTTTAAATCAGAAATTGAAAATACAAAACCAGAAATAAAAACTGGAGAATTTTTAACCGACGGCAAAACTTTCCTAAAATTTGCAACGGCGGATGGTTTTATTAAGCTTTTGGATATTCAGTTTGAGGGCAAAAAAAGAATGTTGATAGAAGACTTTTTACGGGGAATGAGGTTGTGATATTCGATATTCAAAAATTCACAGGGTAATATGCTAAACCGAAAGGAAAACAGAAACTTCGATTTTATAAAATTAATTGGTAACGAAGTCTAAAATTCAAAAAAAATTCAAATTTGCCACATAAAATTGTATTATGAAAATTTTAATTGTTGAGGATGAAACTGAATTGGCGCAGAGTATTGCCGATTACTTATCAGAAGAAAACTACCTGTGCGAATTTGCCATCAACTTTAAACAAGCTTTAACCAAAATCGAAACCTATAATTATGATTGCATTTTATTAGACATTATGTTGCCTGATGGAAACGGAATGGCGATTTTAGAAGAATTAAAAAAGCAGGGTAAGCAGGATGGCGTTATTATCATATCTGCAAAAGATGCCTTAGATGATAAAATAAAAGGTTTACAATTGGGTGCTGATGATTATTTAATTAAACCGTTTCATCTTTCGGAACTTGCTGCAAGGATCTATTCACTTATCCGCAGAAAACAATTTGGAAATTCTAACACGTTTTTTCAAAATGAACTGCAGATTGATTTACTAGCCAAAACCGTTTTAGTAAATGGTAAAATTATCAATTTAACTAAAAAAGAGTTTGATCTTTTACTCTATTTTATTGGCAATAAAAACAGAATAATTTCTAAAAGTACACTAGCAGAACATCTATCGGGAGATTTTGCCGACATGTTAGATAACCACGATTTTATTTATGCGCACATTAAAAACCTGAAAAAGAAACTTAAAGAGGCGGGTTGCGATACCTATTTAAAAACCGTGTACGGTACAGGTTATAAATGGGAAGTATGAAAAAGTTATTAAACAAAACACTAAGAACGTTTGCCATTTATTCGCTATTTGTATTGGCAACAAGTGTACCTGCATACTATTATGTTGTTGATTTTATTTGGTTAAACGAACTTGATGAACACAATGAAATTATAGCCCATCGCATTGAAAATGGCTTAAATAAATTAAACCTATCGCAAGCAGAACTTGATCAAAGTATAATTTTATGGAATAAAGTACAGCCGGGAAGTAATTTAGAAAAAGCCGTAAATACATCAAATACCAAACCTCAAATTTACACCATTTCAAAGCAAAAACCTTTTAGCAATGTTAACAACCTAGGGCGTTTTAGGTGTTTAAAGAAAAATATTGAAATCCAAAAAGAGCCTTTTATTTTAACCATTGAAACAAATGTTGAGGAAACAGAAGAAACCGTTGTAGCAATTGCGATTATTACCTTCTTATTCTTCATCCTTTTAGTTGCGGGATTTTTGTTTTTAAATAGGCGATTATCAGTTCGTTTGTGGAAACCTTTTAGAGATACTTTAGCCAAGTTAAAAACCTTCAACCTTAATAATCAATCGATAATAACCTTCGAAAAAACCGATACGTTCGAATTTGAGGAACTCAACGATGCGCTTACTAAGCTTTTGCAACACAATATATCCGTTTACAATAGTCAAAAAGAATTTACAGAAAATGCTTCGCACGAATTGCAAACGCCATTGGCAATTATTAAAAATAAATTGGATTTATTGATCCAAAATGAAACGATAACCGCCAGACAATATCAAATAATTGAGGAAATAAATAGGGCATTAACTCGCATTACGCGGATTAACAAAAATTTATTGTTGCTCGCAAAAATTGAAAATAAACAATTTAATGCACACGAGAATATCAATTTCAGCCATTTGGCTAAAAGCTGTATAAATCAACTTAAAGAACACTCGGATAACAAACAAATAGCTGTACAAATAAACATAGCGCCCGATGTGATTGTTGATGGAAACAGAACATTGATTGAGATGCTGTTAAACAACTTGCTGTTAAATGCAATCCGCCATAATACACAAAACGGAACCATAACAATCGCAGTTAACCACCACCAACTTATCGTATCTAATTCAGGCAGTAAAGCACTAAAAAATGATGCCTTATTTAAGCGTTTTGCAAATTCCTCAAACGAAAAATTTGGTAGTGGCTTAGGCTTGGCAATTATAAAACAAATATGCATTCGCCATCAATGGGCTATTGGCTATCATTTTGATGGATCTGAACATCAATTCACTATTCAATTTTAAAACACTTAATTTTTTTATCCTTTTTAGGAATTACTTTTTGGTCATTCAGAATTTATTCAAAATTCGACTGCAGTTTTGCATTAAATAAAAATTTTAAAACGATGCTAAAAAAAACATTCATTTTTTCCGTAATTATTTCCACACTCTACACGTGTATTTCTTATGCACAAACTAACGTAACCATTTCTGGTTTGATAAAAGATAAGCAAACAAAAATTACTTTGCCGTACGTAAACATTGTTTTAAAAACCGAAAAAGACAGCACCTTTTTAACTGGCACGGTAAGCAATGTTGAAGGCAGATTTTCGCTACCAAACATCAAATCAGGAAATTATTTACTTGAAATTTCTTACATAGGGTACAAAAAACATAAACAAGCATTATTTGTTGGTAACCTGAGCGAATTTTTAGACATTAACGCCATAGAAATTGAGGAAAATACCACATCGCTAAACGAAGTTGTTGTTACAGCTAAAACAAATGAGATTAGCGAAAAGATGGATAAAAAAACATTCTCATTAAAAGATAACATCAGCCAAAACGGCGGTTCGGTTTTACAGGCCATGCAAAACCTACCGAGCGTAACCGTACAAGATGGGAAATTACAACTACGCGGAAACGATAAAATTACAGTCCTTATCGACGGTAAACAAACTGCAATTACCGGCTTTGGCAATCAATCTGGGTTAGATAATATTCCCGCGTCGGCGATAGAGAAGATCGAAATTATCAACAATCCATCTGCTAAATATGACGCAAATGGGAATGCTGGAATTATCAATATCATTTATAAAAAGAATAAAAAAGATGGTTTTAATGGGAAAATAGGATTTACAACTGGCGCCGGTGCATTATGGATTAAAAAAGAAAATTTGCCAACAATTACGCCTCAATACACTTTTACACCAAAAATAAATCCAACTTTATCGTTAAATTATAGAAAAAATAAGGTAAATATTTTCTTTCAAGGTGATTATCTCTACAACGAAACCCTTAACAAAAATGAGTTTTTGACACGAAGTTTTGATAACGGAAGTGTTATAAATTCACAACTAAAAAGAAATAGGAATACACACTTTACTACCCTAAAATCTGGTGTAGATTATACGTTCGACGATCAAAATACGTTAACCGCTTCTCTCCTTTTTGGGAACGAAAAAATAATCGATCGTGGAGACCAACCTTTTTTCAATAAAGATTTTTCGCAACGACAAAGACTTTGGCAATTTTTAGAAGATGAACTAAAAACAACTGTAATGGCCACGACAAGTTATCAGCATAAATTTAAAGAAGCCGGACATTTATTCAATGTGGGTTTTAATTACACTTTTCATAGGGAAGATGAAAAATATTTTTATGATAACTTTTTGCCAACTTCCAAAGGTACAGATGCTTTCAAATTATTATCAGACGAAAAAGTATATGATTTTAATTTCGACTACATAAAACCACTTAAATATGGAAGAATGGAAATGGGCATAAAACTTCGGAATAGAAATATACCTACAGATATGCTATTTATTCCTGGTATAAATTCGGTTTTAGATAATAACGCTGGCGGTAAGGCAACTTACAACGAACTTATACCGGCACTTTACGGAAATTATATTTTCGAAAATAATAATTGGGAAGCAGAGCTGGGTTTAAGGGTTGAATATGTAAAAATTCAATATGACGTAAACCCTAACCATAATGTATATAAAAGTGACGGTTACAATTACACGCAACCGTTTCCAAATCTTCGTATAGCCTATAAAATTAACCAAAACAACAAACTTTCTGTATTTTATACAAGAAGAGTAGATAGACCCAATGAGGTAGATATTCGTATTTTTCCAAAATATGATGATGCGGAAATTATTAAAGTTGGGAACCCTAATTTAAGGCCACAATTTACAAATTCGGTAGAGTTGGGCTATAAAAAAAGTTGGGGAAATGGAAACTTATATAATGCAATTTATCATCGCTTTGCTGATGGAACGATTACAAGAATATCGAGCAATATTGGCACAGATAATATCATATACGCTATTTTTCAAAATGTAAATAGAAGTTATAATACCGGCATTGAAACAGTTTTATCACAAAAAATATCAAAACTGTATGCATTCAATATTAATTTTAATGCTTACCGAAACCAGATTGATGCCTTTACAGTTGAAAACAAATACCCTGTACTAAATACATTTACAGCGGCCAAACAAAAAATAATATCAGGTAATATTAAACTTAATAACACCTTTCATTTTCAGAATGGAATTGATGCGCAATTAACCGCTGTCTATTTAGCACCAGATATTATTCCTCAGGGTAAAATAAACTCTCGGTTTTCTTTAGACCTTGGGGCTAAGAAATCGATTCAGAAAGGAAAAGGCGAATTATTTTTAAACGCAACCGATTTGTTAAATACTATGGTAATTAGAAAACAGGTAAACGGGCAAAATTTTAATTATGTGAGTGCTGATTACTATGAAACACAAATAGTTCGATTTGGTTATAGTTTTAAATTTTAATTAAAAAAATGGCTTTGAAAATTAATTCAAAGCCATTTTTTTTCAACTTCACATCACTACAAAACTTATCAGTTAAAATTTACTAGTGTTCTTCATGTCCATCTGCACCATGCGCATGACCATGAGTCAACTCCTCTGGTGTGGCTTCGCGAACACTTAAAATTTTACCGGCAAATATTAAGTTTTTACCAGCCATTGGGTGATTCAAATCAACAGAAATAGTTTGTTCGTGTACAGCAGTTACGCCAGCTCTAAATTGGTTCCCGTTATTATCCTGCAAAGGAATAACATCACCAACATTTGGCGCTTCAGCACCTTGCTCGGTAAACATAGAAATAGGTAAATCGGCAAATGCACCTGGATCTTTCTCTCCGTAACCATCTACAGCCGATAATTCAAAGCTATACTCATCGCCAACAGTTAAACCTGTTAAATGCTCTTCGAATTTTGGCAACATCATGCCAACACCGTATAAAAATACTAAAGCATTTTCTTCATCGGCCTTTTCAACAAAAACTTGTTGTCCTTCTTGGTTGGTCGTATGTAGTTCGTAAGTTAAAGATACGACCGTGTTTTCTGAAATATTCATCTAAATTGTTTTATTGTAAATATTTTAATGCTTCCCCAACAGAATTAACTGGCAATTGGCACATTTTATTTTGCAAATATCATCTAATGTGATTTTACGCTAATAGCGCAAAGATAATCTAATTATTAATTTAACAAAGAAAGTGTTTAAATCCTAAATAGGCAAAATACGCTGTAAATGTGGGCATGTATTTCTATTAGGTAATTTTCCGAAGTTAATTCTCAGCGGTTTTTCGGTTTAGATTGACTGATGATGTTTTGGGTATTGGCATAGTGGCCGATTTTGGAGCACAAATATTCAATTTTGCACAAAAGTTCAATTGAAAAACTGAACTTGAAATTAGCACGAAACCCGCCATATTGCCAAGCACCCATGTAAAAGCAGTAAATTTATATAACCAAAACCGCAAAATCATGGAAACACAAACTACTGCTTTACCAAATCTATTCATTGGCATCGACATACACAAGAAAACTTGGTCTATTCACATAAAAAGTGATATCAGCGACCACAAATCTTTTACCATGCCCGCAGAGCCGAAAATCCTATTTGACTATGTGGATAGTAACTTTCCTACCTATCAGGTAAACCTGGTTTACGAGGCAGGCTGCTGTGGCTTTAGTGCAGCCAGGTATTTTTTGCAACTTGGTTGGACAGTTACTGTGGTTAACCTTGCAGACATCCCGACCAGCAACAAACAATATTACCAAAAAACAGATCAGTTAGACTGCCGCAATCTGAGCAAACAGCTAGCTCTTGGTCAGCTTAAGGGAATACACATTCCTTTAGCAGAAGAAGATGAACTGAAAAGTCTTTTAAGACATCGGGCAGGAGTTACCCGCCAGCTTCGTGCTGCAAAAACCCACATCAAAAGTTTACTGCTCTATCAGGGTATCGTTATACCGCCCGAGCACGATAATGCCAACTGGACCAAGAGTTTTATTGCTTGGTTAAAAAATTTGCAGTGGCAAACTGTAAGTGGCAAATATTGTTTAGAAAGCAAGTTGCGCACTTATGAATTTATCTATGGCGAATACCTGGAACTGGCCAATCAGCTGCGCAGCTATTGTCGCAAACATTATAAAAAAGATTATTACCTTTTAAAAAGCATACCCGGAGTTGGAGGTTATTTGGCAGCAGCATTACTTGCCGAACTGGGAGACATTAGAAGGTTTAGCAATGAAGCTAGTTTTGCCAGCTATATTGGCATGGTGCCAATGATGCGCAGTAGCGGAGGTACAGAAAATGTATTTGGCATTACCCCACGCTGCCGTGGCCTGCTGCGCAGTTATATTATAGAAAGTGCCTGGGTGGCATTAAGGATAGATCCGCAGATGCAGCTCTACTACCGCACCCATATTGGTAAAAACCCAAAGAGCATCATCGTTAAAATAGCAAGAAAACTGTTAAACAGAATACTATCGGTAATTAAAACAGAAACGCCCTATCAAAACAATTATCAAAAAACATTGGTTATGACATAGAAAAAAGAGGAAAGAAATTAGAGAAGAATAGTTGTTAAAAGCTCATCAAAAAAACAAGATTCAGACTACAAAACATCGGTTGTGGAGCCTACGGTTGTCACATTGCCAAGCAGGTAGCTGTTTTTTAAAATCTTTAAAACCATACGGGTGCTTGTGGATAGCAATATACCACACATAGGAGCCTGAGCTTAATGATTATTGAGGTGTTTGAGGAGCATTAATTTAGCCCTCAAAAGCCCATTTATTGGATTACTAAAAAGAATTATTAACTTGGTTCTAAGAAAACTGCTTTACATAGGAACCGATGTTGTGTGCAGGCTAATTGCTTATCTTTTTAGTTTATTTTGTTGGGAGTGTAACTTGAACTGTGTCATTATCTAAATTAATGCTTCTCAGGAGCTACTGTTTTCTTTCAGTATTCGCTCACCAAATTTAATATAAAGTTGTGAAAATGCCAAGCCCCAATTATGGATC
>NZ_SJCY01000005.1 GCF_004354365.1 Pedobacter changchengzhani | reverse complement strand
TTCTTTCTGTTTGCAAAACCATTGAGCTTACTCTCAGATAAGTGATGGTTCAATTCCCCAGCCATCATAGACTCTAAAAAATGCTTCATCATAGGTGCCAAAACACCATCACTTCCAGTCATCTTTTTGCCGGAACTTAGCCCAGCCATTGCTTCGTTTTTGAAGCTCTCAAAATCAAAATCTTCTCCTGTTCTCATCGCTAATTGTGTTTAAAGGTTTAACGCTTTGACACAGTTCGTGGTACATACTCGGAGCATGATATCAATTATGCTTGTTAATTAGTCATCGGATGAATATTATTGCTGTGCTTATATTCATCTGATGACTCCAAGAAGTATGTGCGTAACGTATATTAGTCATTGGATGACTTTGAAATAAAAACTAAAACAATCCTAACTGCCCTTTATCATCAATTTCTATATCATCAGGGTTGGTAATTTCAAGATTAATTTTTTTAGCTGGTTTCACTTGTTCTTCCTTAATAACATCGTTTTCTTTTGCAGGCACGATTTTAGGCTCAGCTGGGGTATCTTCTTCAATTATTTTATCTTCCGAAATCGAATTTAAACGCACCTTTTCCGTATTTTTTAATCTTTCTACTTGGGGTTTGCTAACAGCTGCAGATGGTTTTTCTTCAACTTCTGGCTTCTCTAATTTTTCCGATGGATTTTCGTCTAAAACATCCTCAACCTCAGCCTGAATCTCGCCCTCAACCTCAACCTCAACCTCAACCTCAACCTCAGCCTCAACCTCAACCTCAGCCTCAATCTCGCTCTCACTCTCTGGCTCTTCTAAAACCACTTTCTTCACATCATGTGGCGATAATCGGTTGCCGTTTGCTTTTATACCTTTAACATCAATTAACTCTGATATTACTAAATCTAAGGTCTCTGCGATTTGGGTTTTGCCTTTTAAAACATCAACAATAACCTTTGCTTCGGCATTTGCTGTTAAATATAATAATTTAGATTTTGGCTCTTCACTGATAAAAATCACTTTCCTACCGTTCGACTGAAGCTCAAAAACGAACCGCTTTACGAAGTAATTCTGCGCTTTCCCATCAAAATGAACCGCAGCAAAAACTTTTTCTGCATCAAACTTCTGTATCGAAATTAAACCATCATCAAAGTGGTTGCTTAACTCGAAAGAGCTTAACTCGTAGAAACCGTCTTTATGCACTTGCAAAATCCTGTCATCGCCATCAAATTCGCCTAAATATTTTCCTCTACCATCAACATTTAACCGTTTTAGTAAATCATCATACCATATTTTTAATCCCGATAAGGTAGAAACGCCTTTACTTTTAAGGATAATTTTCTTAACAGGAAATTTAGAAATAATATTTCCCTGAGAACCACGACCTTTAATTGCAACTTCAGCAAAATCATGGTCGAACTGCAACTTACGGAGTTTAGAATGTGGCTTTAGCGCAATGCTTATAATTTCAGCTTCGCCATTTGGATTAGCTGTAAAATATAAAACTTTAGAGCCCTTAGTTCCCTTTGTTAAATCGTATTCTTTATCGCGTGTAACACCAACTACGGCGAAACGTTTTATATAAGCCGTTCCTGTTGATCCATCTTTGTAAACCATATTATAAATGGTCCGTTCATCACCCTTTTTAAAAACCTGTGCATGTATAATTCCTTTGCCAACGAACGTTTTATCAGCTACTTTGGTTATGATGCATTTTCCATCCTCGCGGAAAACAATCACCTCATCAATATCCGAGCAATCGGCAATAAATAAATCTTTCTTTAAGCCTGTACCAATAAAACCATCATCGGTATTCATGTACAACTTTACATTTGCTAAAGCTACTTTTGATGCTTCTACACGATCGAATAAACGGATCTCAGTTTTACGTTCTCTGCCTTTACCGTATTTATCTTTAAGCCTTTGATACCACGCAATAGAATAATCGTTAAGGTGCTTCAAATGATTTTTAACCACTTTTATTTCATCTTCCAGATTTTTCATTTGCTCGTCAGCCTTTTTCACATCGAAACGTGTAATGCTGCTCATTGGTTTATCAATGAGCTTTTTAAAATCTTCGGGCAGTATTTCGCGGTAAAGCGAAGGTTTAAATGGCTGGAATAAACGATGTAGAACTTCTACTACGGCATCAAAATTGGTAGAATTTTCATATTCGGGGTTTTTGTACATCCCTTCTTGAATGAAAATTTTGAGCAACGAACTAAAGAAAATTTTCTCTTGTAATTCGTGCAAACGAATTTCGAGTTCTTTTTTTAATAACCGTTTAGTGTGTTTAGTATTTTCAATCAAGATATCGTTTACACTTAAAAAGTGTGGCTTATCATCTTGAATAATACATGTATTTGGAGAAATGGAGACTTCGCAGGCCGTAAACGCATAAAGTGCATCAATGGTTACATCAGGCGAAATGCCTGGCGCCAAATGCACAATAATTTCTACATTGGCAGCGGTACTGTCTTCAATTTTTTTAATTTTTATTTTGCCCTTGTCGTTGGCCGCTAAAATACTGTCGATAATAGAACTGGTTGTTGTGCTATACGGCACTTCAGTAATCACCAAAGTTTTCTTATCTTTTTCGGTAATTTTTGCCCTTACCCGTATCTTACCCCCTCTTTGTCCTTCGTTATAGTTTGTAAAATCGGCCATACCTCCCGTAAAGAAATCGGGCATTATATTAGGACGAATACCGTTAAGCACATCAATCGATGCATCAATAAGCTCGATAAAGTTGTGCGGCATTACTTTCGTTGCCAAGCCTACGGCAATACCTTCTGCACCTTGCGCAAGTAATAAAGGAAACTTAACAGGAAGTGTGATGGGCTCGTTATTCCTTCCATCGTAACTCAATTGCCATTCTGTAGTATCGGCATTGAAAACTACTTCATTGGCAAATTTTGATAGCCGAGCCTCGATATAACGAGGTGCAGCAGCACTATCGCCGGTGATTGGGTCGCCCCAGTTGCCCTGCATATCAATTAACAAATCCTTTTGCCCTATTTGTACCATTGCATCGCCAATTGATGCATCACCGTGTGGGTGATATTTCATGGTATTGCCGATTACATTCGCAGCTTTGTTGAAACGTCCATCGTCCATTTCTTTTAGCGAGTGCATAATGCGGCGCTGAACGGGTTTTAATCCATCATGAATATGCGGAACAGCACGATCTAGAATTACATAAGAAGCATAATCGAGGAACCAATTTTCATATAAACCATTAATTGGGGTGATGGTATGCTTTTGTTCTCCGTTTATATTTTGGTCTAATTCTTCACTCATTTATCTACAAAAATTGGCAGCTGTAAATATAACAAAAATGATTTTAGTGTATGAGGTTAGGTTATTCACATTTGGTTTTTTAGTTTTTTGGTTGGTTTGTTTTTTAGTTAGTCCGAAAGGAATGCATTAAGCTTAAGATTTTTGACTGACTGGTTCGGCGAGCAGAATACTCATAACTCATAACTAAAAAACCACCTCCAAAAAAGAATATATTTCGTTTTTTGGTTTGCCAAAATGAGTGCATAACGAATTGGTTTTTGACTTGTTGGTTCGGCGAGCAGAATACTCATCACTCATAAATCAGCACTCATAACTAAAAAACCATCTCCAAAAAAGAATATATTTCGCTTTTTTGGTTTACCAAAATGAGTGCATAACGAATTGTTTTTTGACTTGTTGGTTCGGCGAGCAGAGTACTCATCACTCATAACTCATCACTCATAACTAAAAAACCATCTCCAAAAGAGAATATATTTCGTTTTTTGGTTTGCCAAAATGAGTGCATAACGAATTGGTTTTTGACTTGTTGGTTCGGCGAGCAGAATACTCATCACTCATAAATCAGCACTCATAACTAAAAAACCATCTCCAAAAAAGAATATATTTCGTTTTTTGGTTTGCCAAAATGAGTGCATAACGAATTGTTTTTTGACTTGTTGGTTTGGCGAGCAGAATACTCATCTCTCATCACTCATCACTCATAACTAACCCAACCCGTCTTCAACAAATGCGAATGGGATTAAACTTTTAACCGTATTTACCTTTAAAACTTCGCCATTTAAACAATAAAAAAGCACGGCAATTGGTTTATTTTGCCTCCTCTCAAACTCCACCATCACTTGCAAACAACCACCGCAAGAAGTAATTGGCTTTAAAATTTCAAATTCGCTGGTTTGAGCAGTAACAGCCATACTTTCTATCACGGCGTTTGGATAAGTAGCGCCTATTGTGAACAAAGCCACACGTTCTGCACATAAACCCGATGGATACGCTAAATTTTCTTGATTACTGCCTAAAATAACTTCACCACTCGCCAACTGAATAGCGGTACCTACCTTAAACTTTGAATAAGGCGAATGAGAACTCGACAAAGCCTGCTCAGATTGTTTGCAAAGTAAATGATCGCTCTCGTTTAGTTCTTTGATATCGGCATACCGCTCAAAGCTTATATTTAAATCTACTAAATTCATTCCTAAATGTTTTATAACCCACCAATACTAATTTTTTTAGTGGGCGTACAATGTAGTTTATTTTTTCTATTAAAACGATTCACTGCAATTTTTTTAAAAAAAATATTATATAAAATTGTTATGTTAACATGGCCAATCGTTGCTGTTGAATATTTATTTTCAGAATGGCCATTTATTGTGTTTCCAGCGATTTAAAATGTTATTCGGTTAGAAATCGTCTACCCGAAAAACAAATTCATACCAACTAAATATCAAAACAATTAAATTTTCAAAAAATTTGAACAATTTGGACTTTTTTTTGTATTATTTAGTAAGTTGAAATTCTGCCTATCTTAGCAGCATAATTTTAGTTCCTACAAAACCATCAAATTCATTTAGCTTTGAATAAATACGTACGTAAAAGTTTAAAAATAATACTTTGGATAGTTGCGACTATCATTATATTGATAGTTGCTGTCGCACTATCTTTAAATATTCCTGCTGTACAAAATTTTGTAAAGGATAAAGCCATAAACTATCTTAAAAACAAAACAAAAACAGAAGTTAGCCTAGAAAGCATCAAAATTGCGTTGCCTAAAGATGTAGTTTTGAATAAGTTCTACATCGCCGACCAAAAAGGAGATACCTTGCTGTATGCAGAAAAATTAGCGGTTGATATTAACTTATTCAAACTGCTGAAAAATACTGTTGAAATCAATAACATTGAACTAAAAACTATCCGTGCGAACGTGAAGCGCATCAATCCCGATACAACATTCAATTTCTCATTTTTGGTTGATGCATTTATGAGCGACCAGAAAAAACCTCAAGATAAAGTAGATAAAGACAGCACCTCGGCGTTAAAATTTTCTATTGATAAAGCTTCGTTTGAGGATATTAGCATAAATTACCATGATGATGTGGCTGGTAATGATGTGAAATTATATTTGGGAGAATTTAAAACCAAAATAAAAGATTTCGACCTAGCCAATCAGCATTATGTAATCAAAAATTTAACTTTAAAAAATACTTCCCTAGCTTATTTACAACAAAAACCGCTAACGGAATTGGTGCAGAACATAAAAAATTCGGTTGATAGTACTCAGAAAAAGGATGGTAAACTTCCATTAATCGAAGTAGAAAATTTTGCTTTCGCCAATGTAAAAGTTAATTATAACGATGAGCTTTCTACCACCAAAGCCATTGCCGATATAAATGATTTAGGCTTTGTTAACTTAAAAGTAGATTTAACCAATAGCAAATACACTGCTGATGATGCTAAACTGAACAAATCGAATATCCTTTTTGCGTTTAAGCCTGCTCCATCAAACGATTTAAAAAAGGTTAAAGATACAGTACTTGCCAAAAAATCGCCTTTGGCGTTAATGATTAAAAATATCAGCTTTAACGATAATATTGTACAATTTGATAATTTAGGGGCGAAACCAGCGCCAAAAGGAATAGACTTTAATCACTTAAAAATAAACGGACTAAGTTTGGGCGCTACAGATTTAACGTATAGTGCTGCCGGAATTAAAGCAAACGTCAAAAACGGTTCGTTGAAAGATAAAAGTGGCTTTATTTTAACGGACTTAAAAGGAAATGCAATTTATAATAATAGGCAGATTAAGCTGACCAACTTCGTTTTAAAAACACCAAATACCAGTATTGAGAATGCAACCGAATTGAATTTCACATCCATGGATGATTTAACAAAACATCCTGAAAGAGTGAAACTGAGCTTGAATTTTAAAAACACAACCATCGGACTTAAAGATGCTGGGTTTTTTAGCGATGCCATTCCGGTTGCTTACCGAAACGAAACCGTAAAATTAAATGCCGATGTTAATGGTTATTTGAACAATCTAAACATTCCTCGTTTGCAAATTATTGGCTTAAAAAATACGCAGATTGATATTAGTGGTACTGCAAAGGGTTTACCTGATATCAAAAAAACATTTCTCGATTTAAACATCAAAAAACTTCATGTAACAAAAGCTGATATTTTGGTTGTGGTTCCGAAAAAATCGTTACCGCCAACTATTGAGTTGCCAAATGTAATTGATGCAAAAGGTAATTTTAAAGGTTCGATGAGTGATTTTAACACCAACCTAAAAATTCAAACAGATATGGGTGGCGCAGATTTGATAGCGAGTTTAAACGGACCGAAAGGTAACGAACGTTATAAAGCAAACGTTAACCTAATCAATTTTAATGTTGGCAAGCTTTTAAAAATGCAAGATAAACTTGGAAGAGTTTCGGCAAAAGCCGATGTTGTTGGCTCGGGCTTAGACCCTAAAAAGATTAATGCAAAGTTTAACGCTAAAGTATTGAGTGCATACTACAATAAATATACTTATCGTAATTTGCTAGTTGCTGGTAATTACGCCAATCAAAATATCAACATTAAAAGCAGCATGCCCGATAAAAATGCAAATTTTGTTTTGGATGCTAAAGTAAACTTGGCTGGCAAATATCCGTCAGTTAAGGCAAATCTAAATTTAAAAGAAGTTAACCTTCAGGCTTTAAATTTTAGTCCTACGGTTTTAAGTGCCGCTGGCGTAATAAAAGTTAATTTAACCACTGCCAACCCTGATTATTTAAACGGTACGATTGATGCAACTAGCTTACAAATTGTAAAAGATCAACAACGAATTATTGTAGATACCATTTCAATTAAAGCAAAATCTACGGCAACTTCTAACGAGTTAACCTTAAAATCGGAAGTGCTTTCTGCTAAGATAGATGGAAAATATCAACTCACTAAAGTTGGCAGTGCCATTATCAATCAAATAAATAAATATTATACTTTTGGTACGGTAACTAAAATTCCCGACCAGCGGTTTAGATTTTTTGTGCAGATTTATGATTCAAAATTGCTAAAAAACTTTGTGCCACAATTAACAACTTTTAAATCATCGCAGTTTTATGGTTTGATTGATACGCAAAAAGACAGCTTAAAAATTCGCGCAAACTTTCCGCAGATAGTTTATGGTACTTTTAAATTAGACAGTACTAAACTTAATGTAAATAACGATAATGGGAAATTAGATTATGCTTTAAACTTAAAAAGCATTCAAAGTCCTTCTATACAGTTATATAATTCAGAAATAAGTGGAGATGCAGCAAACAATAATTTAGGCGTTAATATTTTTCTTCGCGACAGCAAATTAAAAGATAAATATACAATTGGTGGAAACTTTAAATCCATTAACAAAGATTTTCGTTTTAATCTCGATCCACAGAAATTGTTATTAAATTACCAGAAATGGATGGTTTCGCCTGATAATTACATCCAATTTGGTAAATCTGGAATTGCTGTTAATCAGTTTCAAATCAGCAATTCTGGTCAATCTTTATCTATTAACAGCAATCCGGTTGTACCAAACGCACCATTAAAGGTTGAGTTTAAAGATTTTCAACTGGAAACACTTACTAAATTTGCCGAAACAGATACTACCCTTGTTGGTGGCAGATTAAATGGAACTGCCAATGTGAAAGATTTAGCTAGCAATCCAAAATTTGAAGCTAACCTTACTGTTGATCAGCTTCGCTACCAGAAAGACCAATTGGGTACCATGCGTTTAACGGTTAACAACAATACCACAAATGCTTTTGAAATAAATATGGCGCTTACGGGTGTGCATGAAATTAGAGCGAATGGATTTTATTATACTAAACCCGAGAGTGCGTTAGATTTGAAGGTAAACATCGATAAAATAGACCTTAAAAACATCGAAAGCGTATCGGCAGGGCAATTGCGAAATGGAACAGGAACGCTAAGTGGAGCACTTACAGTTAAAGGCGCACTAACTGCCCCAAAAATTTTAGGCGATTTAACGTTTAACAACGCAGGTATAAATGTTGCTTATGTAAATTCATATTTCCGTTTGCCAAAAGAAACCATCACATTCGATAACGATGGCATTGGCTTTAATAATTTTACGCTGATCGATTCGTTGAATCAGAAAGCTACAATAGACGGTAAAGTTTACACAACCGATTACAAAAATTACAAATTTGGTTTGGATATTGCTATGAAGAATTTTAGAGCAATCAACTCTACATCCGACGATAATGAACTAATTTACGGTACGGTGTTTATTACAAGTAACATCAAAGTTCGAGGTGATTTAAATCGCCCGGATGTAAATATGAACCTTAAAATTGATAAGGGAACAAAATTTTTCTTTGCCATACCAGAAAATGATCCATCCATAATCGATCAAAAAGGCATTGTACAATTTATTGATGCCGATGCGCCACCGTTTAACGGCAAAAAAGCGTTAAATGTTGACAGTTTGACTAAATCGCCAATTAAAGGATTAAACTTAGTAGCTAAAGTGGTTATAGATCCAGAAGCCGAACTTAATGTGGTTGTAGATCCATCAAATGGAGATGCGCTAAAAGTTAAAGGCGATGCGAATTTGAATGCCACTATGGATCAAAGTGGGAAAATAAGCTTAACAGGACGATATGAAATAATTGACGGATCTTATAATTTATCCGTTGGCCCGCTTGGCAAAAAAGAATTTAAAATTGTTAAGGGAAGTACTATAATTTGGACAGGCGAGCCCACTACCGCAAATGTAAATTTAACGGCAGTTTATGAGGTTAACGCCGCGCCTATCGATTTACTCAACGATCCAAGTTACGCACAAGCCAAAACTAAATTGCCATTTCAGGTTTATTTAATGATGACAGGTGAACTTCTGAAACCAATTATATCATTCAGATTAGATTTACCCGAAAATGAACGCGGTGCTTTGGGTGGCGTGGTTTACACAAAATTGTTGAATGTTAACAGAGATGAAAGCGAGCTGAATAAACAAGTTTTTGCTTTGTTGGCCTTGAATAGATTTATTGCAAACAATCCTTTCCAAAGTTTAGTAGGTGGTGGCGGAGGCGTTTCAACGCTTGCACGATCTAGTGTGAGTAAGCTTTTAACTGAACAGCTAAATAATTTGGCTTCAGATTTAATTCAAGGTGTTGATATTAACTTTGGCGTAAATTCATCAGAAGATTATTCGTCGGGTGCATTGCAACAAAAAACCGATTTGGAAGTAGGCTTATCGAAAAAATTACTGAACGATCGTTTAACCGTTACCGTTGGTAGTTCGTTTGGGCTAGAAGGCGCAAAAACAGGCGACCAAAACTCATCAAACATTGCGGGTAATGTTAATGTAGAATATGCACTTTCTGCAGATGGCAGGTACCGCTTACGTGCGTACAGACGTAACCAAACAGAAGGAATTGTTGAAGGACAAATTATTGAAACAGGAATTGGCTTTACGCTTGTGGTTGATTACAATAAGTTTAAGCAAATTTTTGAAAGTAGAAAAAAGAGAATTAAAAAAATGAATCAAAAAGTAGAAGATGAAAAAACTAATTAGACCGAGCTTATTTATAATGGTCTGCTTAGTTTGGGCAGGCTGTAGTACAACAAGAAATCTTAAACCCGGACAGTTTCTGTACACCGGCGCGGATATCATTATTAATCCAGATTCTTCTACTAGAATTGCAAACCAAAAAGATGTAAAAAAAGATTTGGAGGCAAAAACCAGACCGCGTCCAAATACTTCTATATTGGGGATTAAGTACAAGCTACTGATTTACAATTTAGCTGGCGAGCCAAAAAAACCAAAAGGTTTTAGAAGTTGGTTGAGAAGAAAAGGCGAACCACCGGTATTATTAAAAGAGGTAAAAATAAAGTTTAACAACGATGTTTTAACAAGTTACTTAATTAGTAGTGGTTATTTACAAAGTACTGTTACTGGCGATACCGTTACAAAAGGAAAAAAAGGCAAGGCGATTTATACTGTAAATACCGGCGTTAGGTATAAAATAAACAAAGTTACTTTCCCCGCAGATACTGGCACTTTAACTAAAATTATTAATGAAAACAAAGCCAATACTTTGTTAAAAGTTGGTAATTTTTACGATTTAGATACCTATAAGAATGAACGCGTTAGGATTGACAATGACTTAAAAGAGAAAGGCTTTTTTTATTTTAGTCCGGATTATTTGATTTTACAAGTTGATAGTACCATCGGTAAAAACATGGTAAATATCACACTGAAAGTAAAAGACATTGCGCCAGACGCCGCCTTAAAGCCTTACACCATTAAAGATATTAACATTTATCCAAATTACACGTTAAGGAGAGATAGTTTATTGAGACAATTAAAACCGTTGGATTACAATGATTTTAAAATTTACGACAATAAAAATACTTTTAAACCCAAGCTTTTCGATCGACTGGTGTTTTTTCAAAAAGGAGAACTCTATAACCGTAAAGACCATAATCAATCTTTAAACCGTATGGTTAATATTGGTGCTTTTCAAGATGTTAGAGCAGAATTTCTGCCATTAGATAGTTTTAGGAACAACGAACTAAATTTAAACATTTACTTAACACCACTCAAAAAAAACTCATTAACTTTTTCAGTACTCGGAACCAGCAAATCAAATAATTTTGTAGGCTCGGAAGTTAAAATTACGCAAACCACAAGAAATTTATTTAGAGGTGCTGAGCAATTAGACATCAGTGCTAGTGGCGGTTTCGAAACACAGACAAAAGGAACATCAAAAGGAAAAAACACATTGTCGCTTACCGGAGAGGCTAAATTAACTTTTCCTCAATTTATTATACCTTTTTATAAACCTAATGTAACAAATGCTTTTATACCGAAAACTATAGCATCTCTTTCTTATCAAATGCTTAATAGAGGATCGGAGTATACGCTCAATGCTTTTAAGGCTGAGTTCGGTTATAACTTCAAAGAGAATCTGCATAAAGAACATAATTTCAACCCAATATCTGTAAATTATGTTGCCACGAGTTTTCCTAGTGATACTACAAAGACTCGTATTTTGGTCACAAATCCATTATTAAGAACCACGTTAGATAACCAATTCATCATTGGTAGCAATTACAATTTTACGTTTACGAATCAAATGGATCAAGCACGTAGAAATACCACTTACTTTTTTGGTGGTTTAGAAACTGGTGGTAATGTTTGGGGTTTATTTGTACCAACGGATGGCAACGGCAAAAAATCGTTATTTAAAACGCCATTAACTCAATTTATTAGAGCAGAAGCCGATTTACGTGATTACTATAAAATTACCCGCAATGTAACTTGGGCAAATAGATTTAACGTGGGTTACGGTTATGCTTATGGCAATAGTACCTCCCTCCCATTTGTTAAACAGTTTTTTGCTGGCGGAAGTAATGACATTAGAGCATTTCCAGCTAGATCGTTAGGTCCTGGAACTTACAGAGTACCAAGTAATGCAATCTTTGCAGATCAAGGTGGCGATGTTAAAATTATGTTGAACACCGAATTAAGGTTTAAAATTGTAAGTATTCTTTACGGTGCTTTGTTTGTTGATGCAGGAAATATATGGTTAAGAAAAGAAGATCCCTTGAGACCTGGGTCAGAATTTAAAGTTAAAAATATAATCGATCAATTAGCAGTTGGTACTGGTGCAGGATTACGCGTTGATGCGAAAATATTTGTAGTCCGTTTGGATGCTGCGATACCAATTAGAAAACCTTACAATCCTAAAGGTGAACGATTGGTAATTGATAAAATTAACTTCGGGGATAAAGTGTACAGACAGGAAAATATAATTTATAATATTGGTATAGGATATCCTTTTTAATAGATGAAGTTGATCAAAAAAGTAAAAGTTTTCGGCATAAATACTTATCATTTATTTGTTGCTGCCGGGAAAGGATTTATAGAAGATAGGGTTACGAAACTAAGTGCTGCGCTTGCTTATTATACTATATTTTCGCTAACGCCTTTAATCATTATCGTGCTATCTTCGGCGACGCTTTTTTTTGGCAACAAAATGAAAACCCGAGATAAATTCTATGTTCAGATTACGGAGATGGTTGGCAAAGATGCAGCCGTACAAATTCAAGGATTTGTAGAAAAAGCCAATAAAACTGGGCAATCTACTATTGGTCTAATTATCGGAATAACTACGCTTATTGTTGGTGCTACAGCTATTTTTATCGAGATACAGGATAGTATTAACTTAATTTGGAAAGTGAGGGCGGTACCCAAAAAGGGCTGGCTCAAAATGCTATCTAACCGTTTGCTTTCTTTTTCGTTAGTGGTTTCGATGGGTTTTCTGCTTTTGGTATCGTTAATGATTAACAGTGTTGTTGTTGGCTTAGGCTCTAAACTCGCATCACTACTTTCTCAAAGCAAAATAGATGAGGTAATTCCAGTTGCGAATGATACGATGGCATTAATTATTTATATTCTAAATAATGTAATTACGCTTGCAGCGGTTACTTCTGTTTTTGCGGTAATATTTAAAGTTTTACCCGACGTTAATATAAAATGGCGATCGGCAATAATTGGCGCACTGTTTACGGCTGTATTATTTAGTTTAGGTAAGTATGTAATCGGTATTTATATAGAAAAAGGAAATCCTGGTTCGGCATTTGGCGCCGCAAGTTCTATTATTGTAATTTTACTTTGGATATATTATACTTCGATTATTTTATACTTTGGGGCAGAATTTACTCAAGCCTTTGCAGAACAACATGATGGAGGCATTACACCAAGTAAATATGCCGTTCACACAGAAGTTATTGTTGTAGAAAAAAAAGTAGATGTATTGCCTCCACAACATCCAGAAGATACGGTGGATATTCCAAAGGAAGACTAAATACCTATTTTAAAAACTTTAACATTTTTTTCAAAAGTTCTTGTTCCATAAATGGCTTTAAAACAAGTTCACTCATGCCCGAATCTAGATATTTAATTCGGTCATCTTGCATTACGTTTGCTGTGATTCCAAGTATTGGCACGGCTGATTTTTTCCGATTTTTAAACGCTCTAATTTTTTTGGTTAGCTCTATCCCACCCATTTCTGGCATTTGGATATCGGTTAACACAATATCGTAATCTTGATCCTTAAATAATTCTAAAGCTTCCTTACCATCATAAGCAGCATCGAAAATAATTTCGTACTTTTTTAAAATAGTGCTGGCTAATAAAATATTCAGGATATTATCATCTGCCAATAAAGCCCTCTTTCCTCTTAGGAATGCAATATCGGCAGCACTCAAAATCTTCTTCTCAATTTGTTGGGGCAGGTTAACAACCATTTGGTATGGTAACTCAAAAGTAAAAGTAGATCCTTTACCTTCCTCGCTCGTTACACTAATATCACCTTTATGAAAATCGACTATTCTTTTACAAATCGCTAATCCTAAGCCAGTTCCTTGCTGTTTCTCTTTGGTTGATGAATAGTACGCTTGTGCAAATTCATCAAAAATCAACCGTTGATCTAGCTTATTGATTCCTATTCCAGTATCAATAATACTCACTTTTAGCGTAATGTTTTTAGTGCTACTTTTTACGGCATTGGCCAGTATGGTAACGCTACCTTCTTTTGTAAACTTAATTGCATTGTTCAGCAAGTTCATTACTACTTGTTTTAAACGCAGGGCATCACCCAAAATAAATAAATCTTTATCTATATTAACATTATTAACAAAATCAATTTGTTTTTTACTGGCTTGTACTTTCATGCCATCGAAAACATCGTTTATAGCTACAAGCGGCGAAAATGGCGTAGAATCTAAAACCACCTTCCCGGTTTCGTATTTAGAAAAATCTAAAATATCATTTACCACATCCAACAACATTATCGAAGAATTTCTAATTGCCTTTAGTTGTTCTTTTTGCTGTGGTTGTAAATCTACTTGCGAAAGTTGCTCAGAAAAACCAACAATAGAGTTTAAGGGTGTTCTAATTTCGTGACTCATATTGGCCAAAAATCTACTTTTCGATAGTGCGTAGAGTGATGCTTTTTTAGTCTGCTTAATTAACTGTTGCTCATTTTTGTATAAATGATAAATGGCATAGAACATAAACAACAATAAGCCAATTAATAGCAATATCAAAACCACTGTAAATTTATCAAGGTTGTTTAATACATCGCGAACTGACGAGTTAGCTGAGTTTTGTAAATTTGTATAATAACTATTCTCACCCGATTTGTAAATTTTTAGTCCATCTACAATAGTGATTATTAATTTATGGTTAATATCTAATAAATCTCTTTCTTTTGCTTTTAACTTATTATTTACGCTGTAAAGCGATGCATAAAATTTATTTATTTCTTTAAGTTGTAGCTTATTAAAATTTTTACTCTCTATTGATGTATCTGCAGTTATCGTAGTTTTTAGCAAAGTAGATTTTTCACTTTCTTTGCCTTTTGCGCCTTTATCATTGATAGCGGCCAAAATTCTTCCAAAAAATTTCTTTTTTGGTTGCGCAATAGCACCCGGTTTTAGTGTATCAATTTTAACAATGCTTTTGAATTGCCTTGTAGAAAATATAGTATTTACAGGATTTAATTTACCCAGTTTTTTATCAAAATTTACAGAAAAGTTTATTAAACTATCTGCCAAATATTTTAACTTAATAAATTGATCCGTTCGGATTTTTTTTTGTGTAATTAAGCTTTTAAATGATCCATCAGATAGCGGTTTCTCATGTTGATTTTCGAGCGCTATGGAATCCATTGCAACAGAAACCTCAGAAATTTCGCTTAAAAATGCTTGATAGTATTTCTTATCTCCCGTAACAACATACATCCTAGAGTTGTTCTCTGCGCTGTAAAGTTTAAATATGCAGCTGTCTAACCTGCTAAAATCCTTTTTAACTTCAATTATTTCTGTTGAAGACTTAAAAAGCGAAATTTTAGAGAAGTTGATATATAATTTTGCTGTTATTGCAAAAATAAGTAGGATAAGAAAAACAACTAAAAGGTATTTTACAGCTGAGCTTTGAATTGATTTCAAAATAAATTTATTAATTTTATGTGTATTTTATGCGACTTCGTCGATTATTTTCGGGTCTGCTGCAACTTGGTCTTTTTCAATTCTTAGGTTCTTGATAATGTGTTGCTGTCTATCTGGTGTATTTTTTCCCATATAATATTCTAGCAAACTCTTAATCGTCTGATCTTTTAAAATAACGGGATCAAGCCGAATGTCTTTTCCAATAAATAAACCAAACTCATCTGGAGAAATTTCTCCCAAACCTTTAAAACGAGTTATTTCTGGCCTGTTACCTAGCTTCTCAACAGCATTTCTGCGTTCTTCCTCACTATAGCAATAAATGGTTTCTTTTTTATTTCTCACCCTAAATAAAGGCGTTTGCAAAATATAAACATGACCAGCTCTTACCAAATCAGGAAAAAACTGCAAGAAAAAAGTCATCATTAACAACCTAATGTGCATGCCGTCAACATCGGCATCGGTAGCAATAACGATATTGTTGTAGTGCAAACCTTCTAAACCATCTTCAATATTTAAAGCGTGCTGTAAAAGGTTAAATTCTTCGTTTTCATAAACAACCTTTTTGGTTAATTCGTAGCAGTTCAACGGCTTGCCTTTTAAACTAAAAACGGCTTGACAATCCACATCTCGCGATTTTGTAATCGATCCCGAAGCCGAATCTCCCTCGGTAATAAACAAAGTAGTATCGTATCGTTTTTCGTGGGTAGTGTTGAAATGAACTTTACAATCGCGAAGCTTTTTATTATGCAACGAAGCTTTCTTAGCCCTATCGTTAGCCAGTTTTTTTATGCCCGCAATATCTTTTCGTTCTCTTTCTGATTGATTAATGCGTTTTAGAAGTGCATCAGCAACATCCGAATTTTTGTGCAAATAATCATCCAATTCCTTTTTTACGAAATCATTAATAAAAGTTGCCACTGAAGGCCCTTCCGGACCCATATTTTGAGAACCTAGTTTAGTTTTGGTTTGCGATTCGAAAACAGGCTCTTGCACACGAATAGAAATTGCTGCAATGATGGATGAACGAACATCTGCAGCATCAAATTCCTTTTTAAAAAATTCGCGAATGGTTTTTACTACCGCAGCTCTAAAAGCCGCTTGGTGTGTACCACCTTGCGTGGTATGTTGGCCGTTTACAAAAGAGTGGTAATCTTCGCCATATTGCTGACCATGAGTCATCGCAATTTCGATATCGTTGCCAATCATGTGAATAATTGGATAACGGATTTCTTCGGGTTTATTAAATTTGGAAAGTAGATCGTAAAGTCCTCTTTCAGAAAAAAACTTTTGATTGTTAAAACTTACCGTTAAGCCAGTATTTAAAAACACGTAATTCCAAACCATGCTCTCCACAAAATCTGGTATATAATGGTAATTTCTAAAAATACTTTCATCAGGATAAAAAGTAATTGCCGTACCATTTCGCTGTGTGGTATCTATAATTGGCTGATCGGCAACAATTTCTCCTTTAGAAAATTCTACTTTTTTGGTTTTTCCATCCCGATAGGATTGTACCATAAAATTTGCAGAGAGCGCATTAACAGCTTTTGTACCCACTCCATTCAAACCAACTGATTTTTGGAAAGCGTTACTATCGTATTTTCCGCCAGTATTTATTTTGCTTACACAATCTATAACTTTACCCAAAGGGATGCCCCGACCATAATCGCGAATATTTACTTTTTGCTCAGAAACCGTAATTTCTATCGTTTTACCAGTTCCCATTACAAATTCATCGATAGAATTATCAACAATTTCTTTCAGCAACACATAAATTCCATCATCTTGCGCAGAGCCATCACCAAGTTTACCGATGTACATACCGGGACGCAACCTAATGTGTTCTTTCCAATCTAATGAGCGGATACTATCGTCGTTATAAATTACTTCTGCCATAAATTTGCTATACTAATCACCTAAAACACCTTTAAATAAAAAGCGACAATTCCGTGAGATGCGGTTGATTATCTGAAGTTTCAAAATGATAACTATTTGGGATAATTGATGTTCAAAAATTAATTCCTAAACACAAAATTTTAATTTACAATAATAAGCTTAATCTTCAAGAGCATCAAATAGAAGATTTCAACAAATGAGCATTTGATTAGAAGTATTGAGAGTTGAGATTTGAGACCCGTTGCAAAAGCAATTTAATTCTTTCATTTTTTCTCAAGTTGTTATTTAACGGCTACCTGTAATAATGAAATCCATATCCGTTGGCTTCATCCGAATGGTTATTTGAAATAAAAAATATGCTTTAGCGATAAGGTAAATATACATCAAGCAAATTATTAGTTTTTAATCACAAGCATTTTAAGAGCGTTTGCGCTTTTAACAATTGAACCATATAACAATAAAAACAATTTATTTCTCTATCTTTGCAACCGAAGCAGAATTTCTTTATCATTTAAAGCAATCCGCAAGTTAGTCCCTCAAAAAATGATCGTTCTAGCTTCTTCAAATTAATATTACAAAAAAACTTACATGTTATTTAAAGAATTAAACCTCATAGAGCCAATTTTAAAGGCGCTTGATACTGAAGGTTATACACAGCCTACACCAATACAGGAGCAATCTATACCAACCATATTAAAAGGAAAAGATTTATTAGGTTGCGCACAAACCGGAACAGGGAAAACCGCAGCATTTGCGATTCCGATGTTGCAGTTATTACACGAAAAACACATCAATACTAAGGCATCTAAAAACATTAAAGCCTTAATTTTAACGCCAACACGCGAGCTTGCCATTCAAATTGAAGAGAGCTTTAAAGCTTACGGCAGAAATTTAAATTTGCGCCATTTGGTAATTTTTGGTGGCGTAAGTCAGCATAGCCAAGTTGAAGCCTTGAAAAGGGGTGTAGATATTTTAGTTGCTACGCCCGGGCGTTTATTAGATTTAATGAACCAAGGTTTTATCAATTTAAACACAATCGAAATTTTTGTTTTAGATGAAGCCGACCGTATGTTGGATATGGGTTTCATCCACGATGTGAAAAGAACGGTTGCTAAATTACCAACCAAGCGCCAAACATTATTCTTTTCGGCAACCATGCCAGATGAAATTCAAAAATTAGCAAATACTATTTTATCTAATCCAACCAAAGTTGAGGTTACGCCAGTTTCTTCAACTGCGGAAACCATTAATCAATCTATTTATTTTGTTGATAAAGGCGATAAAAAGAAATTACTGATTCATTTATTAGAAGATAAAGGAATTGAAACGGCTTTAGTTTTTACACGTACAAAGCATGGCGCCGATCGAATTGTGAAAGATTTAGGTCATGTAGGTATTAAATCTGCTGCTATACACGGAAACAAATCTCAAAATGCTCGTCAACGTGCCTTAACAGAATTTAAGGAACGTAAAATACGCGTTTTAGTGGCAACTGATATTGCTGCGCGTGGTATTGATATTGACCAATTATCGCACGTTTTTAACTACGAGTTACCAAATATTCCTGAATCTTATGTACATAGAATTGGTCGTACTGGCCGTGCTGGTGCAAATGGTATTGCAGTTTCTTTTTGCGATGCAGAGGAAAATGAATATTTATTAGACATTCAGAAACTGATTAAAATAACACTTCCTGTCGTTGAGGATCATCCGTATCCGTTAAGTTGGGAAAATATGATGGCTAAAAACCAAGTGAAACGCAAACCACAAGCACAGTCGAAAGGCGCCGGCGGTGGTGGCGCAAAACGCGGTGATGGCAACATGAGTGGCAAACCACGCAACGCCAGCGGACAAAGAAAATTTGGCGGAAATAGAGGAAGAAGAGACTAAGAAGGTGGAGGGCTTGAAGGTTTAGGGCTTAAGGCGAAAAGCTGAAAGACTAAAGCGAAAAGCTGAAAGACTAAAGGTGAAAGCGAAAACCCAAGTCATCATACATGAACGGTCGTCATTCTGAATTTATTTCAGAATCTATCTTGCTATAGCCTGCGGACTAAAAACCGTAATTGCAAGGAAGCTTTTTCAGCCGACGAAGCTCCGTAGGAGTACCGTTGGCACAATCTATATTATTAGAAAGATTGCTTCGTCGTTCCTCCTCGCAAAGACGAAATAAAAAAAGCTAACAAAAACCCCTGAGCTACTAAACTCAGGGGTTTTAATTTATAAAAATTTGCAGGAAAGCTTTCCGCTTTAGGCTTTAAGCGTTCAGCTTAAAGAACGACATTGATAATCTTTCCTTTTACGAAAATAATTTTTTTAGGTTCTTTGCCGTCCAAATATTTAGCAAACTGTTCATCAGCAAATAAAATCGCTTCAACCTCTGGCTGCGCTAAAGTTAAACTCAAATTTAAGTTCATTTTCATTTTACCGTTGATAGAAACTGGATAAGCAAACTCATCTTCTACTAAATGTTCTGGATTAAAAATCGGAAATGCAGTGTAGGATAAACTTCCTGCTTGGTTTCCTAATTTCACCCAAAGTTCTTCGCAAATATGTGGTGCATATGGCGAAAGAATAACCACCATATCTTCTAAAACCTGTCGGCTTTTACATTTTAAATCTGTTAATTCATTAACCGCAATCATAAAGCTAGATACTGAAGTGTTGAACGAGAAACGCTCAATATCATCTTGTACTTTCTTAATGATTTTATGCAAAGTTTTCAATTCTGCTTTGGTCGGGATAGAATCATTTACATGGAATGTCCATTCCTCATTGTGGAATAATCTCCAAAACTTACGCAAAAACTTAAATACGCCTTCAATACCATTGGTATTCCAAGGTTTACTTTGCTCTAACGGACCTAAAAACATTTCGTACATACGCAAAGTATCGGCACCGTAGCGCTCAATCAAATCATCGGGATTAACCACGTTGAATTTCGATTTCGACATTTTTTCGACTTCAACACCGCAGATGTATTTGCCACTTTCAAGAATGAATTCTGCGTTTGCATATTCCTCTCTCCAAGCTTTGAATTTAGTTAAATCAAGAATTTCGTTTTCAGCGATGTTTACATCAACATGCAAAGGAAGAATATTGCCAGTAAAAATATATTTACCAATCAAACTTGGATTTAAATCCTTAATTAATTTTGTTTCTTTATCGAGAATACTGAAAATTTGACTTTGAATCTCACTATTCGAATTATCTTCTATTTGTTTAACAAAACCCTTAGATACAAAAATTGATTTTTTTAAAGGGGGTAAAATATCTCCTTCTTGTTCGTTGGCAAAACTTTGAATAGCTAAACGATAAACAAAGTTACTTCTACCTTGAATCATGCCTTGATTAATCAATTTCTTGAAAGGTTCTTCTTCTTTGGTGTAACCCAAATCTTTCAAAAACTTGTTCCAGAAACGGCTGTATAATAAGTGACCAGTTGCGTGCTCAGAACCGCCAATGTATAAATCGACAGCTTTCCAATAATCAACGGCTTCTTTCGAAACGAAATCAGAATCGTTATTTGCATCCATGTAACGGTACCAATACCAACTACTTCCTGCCCAACCTGGCATGGTGCTTAATTCATAGTGTTCGCCATCTTTCGGAGCCCAACCTTCTGCTCTAGCTAAAGGTGGTTCGCCAGTTTCAGTTGGTAAATATTTGTCAATTTCTGGCAAAATTAAAGGCAATTCTTCTTCTTTCACTAAATAAGGTAAACCATCTTTAAAATAAACAGGAATCGGCTCGCCCCAATATCTTTGTCGGCCAAAAACGGCATCACGTTGACGGAAATTAACTTTTGCTTTACCAGCATCATGTTCTTCTAACCAATTATTCAAAAATGGTACAGCTTCTTTGTAAGTTAATCCATTAATAAAACCAGAGTTGATGTATTTTCCGTCTTTGGTAGAATCTGCTTGAACGTCAATATCTTTTTGACCATCTAAAATTTGAACAATTGGTAAGTTAAAATGAGCTGCAAATAACCAATCGCGTTGATCGCCACTTGGCACGCCCATAACTGCTCCAGTTCCGTAACCTGCAAGTACGTAATCTGCAATCCATAAAGGAACGCGTTCGCCACTAACAGGATTAATTACATAACTACCTGTAAAAGCGCCAGAAACAGTTTTAGTATCCGCCATTCGGTCTAATTCCGATTTCTTTTTAGTTTTAGAAATATAATCCTCAACTGCTTGTTTCTGCTCAGGAGTGGTTAATCCAGCCACCAACTCATGTTCTGGTGCTAAAACCAAGTATGAAACACCGAAAATGGTATCAACACGGGTGGTGAAAACCTCAATAAAGTTATCAGTTAAAAGTTCAAAGTTCAAAGTAGATGCTTTCGACTTTAAACTTTCAACTTTAAACTTGACCGATGCCCCAACACTTTTCCCAATCCAATTACGCTGCATTTCTTTAATCGGTTCTGGCCAATCGATGGTATCTAAACCTTGCAAAAGTCGATCAGCGTAAGCGGTAATACGCATACTCCACTGCATCATTTTCTTTTGCTCAACGGGGAAACCACCACGCTCAGAGAAACCATCTTTAACTTCATCGTTAGCTAAAACAGTACCTAAAGCCAAACACCAGTTTACAGTGCTTTCTCTCAAATAGGTTAAACGGTATTTTAATAGTTCTTCTTGTCTTTCCTCTTCTGTAAAGTTTGCCCAATCGGTTGGCATAAATGATTTCACATCATCATCGCAAACGGCCTTTACATCCGCAGTACCAGAAATATTGAATTTCTCAATTAAAGTAGAAATATCTTCTGCTTTATCATTTTCTACGTTGTACCACGAATTGAATAATTTCATAAAAATCCACTGTGTCCACTTATAATAAGACGGCTCACTGGTGCGAACTTCGCGGCTCCAATCAAAAGAAAAACCAATTTGATCTAACTGGCGACGGTAGGTTGCAATATTTGCTTCAGTAGTAATTGCAGGGTGTTGACCAGTTTGTATTGCATATTGCTCTGCAGGCAACCCGAAAGAATCGTAACCCATTGGATGCAATACATTAAAGCCTTTTAAGCGTTTGTATCTCGAAAAAATATCTGATGCAATATAGCCTAGTGGATGACCAACATGTAAACCTGCTCCTGATGGATACGGAAACATGTCTAAAACATAATATTTTGGCTTCGTAGAATTATCTTCGGCTTTAAATGTTTGATTATCGGCCCAAAACTGCTGCCACTTTTCTTCTATTTCTTTAAATTGGTAATCCATTGCAAGTTATAAATTTTTGAAAGTGCAAAATTACGGAATTTAAGGGGCTTAAAAAAACGGATTCATTTTTAGTATTTTGCTGATGAAAATCATATTTTGACGAAATTATAATTTTAGATTTAAACGCAAAAAGACTCAATCGTTGCAGTAATAATGATTATATTCGTATATCAAAAGAAATAGTCATGACACAACTTACAATTGAAAACAAAAAATACGTCCTCATCCCCGAGGAAAGTTATCAAGAGTTAAAAAAAACTGCTGCTTTAAAATGTCATCCCGAAAAAACTTTTTCTATTGCAGAAGCGAAAGCCTACAGCAAAAAGTTGATTAGGAAATGGGCGACAGAAAAATAATAATTACAGAATCCGTGGCGGGTCAAATCGCAGAGGTTTCCTGGTATTTAGAATCGGAAGGCATGCCCTTCACTGCTGAAAGATTTGCAGACGACGCTTATGACTTTATAGAAAAACTAGCAGATAGTCGAAAAAGATACAGAACCTGTAGAGAACCATATCGAAAATTGATGGATTATAAATGTATATCCTACAAGAAAAAATACACCGTCGTTTTTATTGAATTGGATACTGAAATTCTAATTTGCGAATTTCTGCCGTCAAAAATGATTTATTGGTAGCCGTAATGATTTTAAATACTCACAACATTAATTCTAAACGAGGTGATTAAAATAATCTTTTGGCGAACAGATATCTTTGTTTTTGTGATAAGCACCGCCAACTTTATTAAATGAATTTAAAATCAAAACACTGATTCTGATGATAAAGATTTCGCCACGTACAGCGCAATAATATTCTAACATAAGTAGTGATTAGACTAGCACCTTGCAAATATTTATCCACCAACAAAAAAATGCACCATTGATTTTATAACCAATGGTGCAAGCAAATAATCGGGGAAGATTAGTTTTTAAATACCCATTAATAACGTCATAAAATCAGATTTCGTACCAATTCAATTTTTTTACACCATATAAATAATCAAAATAAAAGATATGGCGATGTTTTACGTTAATAAACTGAATATTTAAACAATCATTAAATTGCGGTTATAAGGGATAATTTCTATTTTCGCAGATACAAAATTAAAATACATGGAAGAATTCGAAGTTAGTGATGCATCTAGGAAAACCAAAACGATTTATATTTCGACTATTTTTAGTATCGCATTGGTTTTGTTGATGTTAGGATTACTAGGCTTAGTACTTGTACATGCAAAAAACTTATCCAACTACGTTAAAGAAAATATTGTATTAAACGTAATTGTTGATGAGAGTGCGAAAGAAACCGACGTGTTGGCTTTTCAAAAAGAACTGAACAATAACCCTGCGGTTAAGCAAACACAATATGTTAATAAAGAATTAGCTGCAAGAAATTTAACTCAAGATTTGGGCGAAGATTTTGTTAACTTTTTGGGATACAACCCTTTAACATCAACTTTTGATATTTATTTAAAGGCAGATTACGCAAACACTAAAAGTATCGAATCGCTAAAAGCAAGCATATCTAAAAATCCAGTTGTAAAAGAAGTCGTTTATCAAGCTTCGCTGATTGACATGGTAAATAAGAACATTAATACCATCGGGTTAATTATTTTAGCTTTTGCCGCTATTTTGTTAGTTATTTCTATCGCATTAATTAACAATACTATACGTTTAGCCATTTACTCACAGCGTTTCCTAATTAAAAGTATGCAGTTGGTAGGTGCAACTAAAAACTTTATTCGCAAGCCGTTTTTATTATTTGCGGGTTTACATGGGTTTATTGCAGCCTGTATTGCCATTATTATTTTATTGGCAACACTAATTTATGCCCGTAAGGAAGTCCCTGAGATCATTATTCTGAATAATTATAAAGAATTTGGAATTGTATTTATTGGTCTATTTTTAATAGGAATTTTTATAACAGGAATTAGCACTTGGTTTGCAGTAAGCAGATATTTAAGGTTAAAATCATATCATTTATATAGATAATGGCAGAAAAAAAACATATTCCTTTTAATAAGGAAGTTAAAGACGAGTTGGTTTTTAACAAAAAAAACTATCAATTATTAATCATTAGCATGGCTATTGTAATATTTGGTTTTGTATTAATGATGGGTACAACCGGAGATATTTATGATTTCCGCAGAACGTTACTTGCACCAATGGTTGTACTGGCAGGTTTCGGCTTTGGTATTTATGCAGTTTTAAAGAAATAAAATTGAGTTAGCATTTATAGTGTAACCAATTTATCTTCATGACTAAGTATATCATTCCTAAATAAGGATAAAATTTATGCCTACATTATTTATAATTTTTGGATTAAGATTTTTCTTTTATTCAAATGAGCATCTGCCAATACATATTCATGTTAAGAACGCAGATGGAGAAGCAAAATTTGAAGTTGAAAACGTTGTGCTTATTTCTAATAAGGGTTTAAAGAAAAAAGATGTTGCTTTAGCATCAGCAATTATTGAAGAAAATAAGGAGATTATTATCAATAAATGGAATGAACATCATGGAAAATAAAATTGTAAAAGTTTGGTTTGAAGATGATAAAATTTTTATTCAAACTAATCAAGGCGAGAAAAAAAGCCATCCACTTAGTTGGTTTCCTAAGTTACAAAAAGCGAGTAAAGAAGTTTTAGAGAGTTTTACATTATCGCCTTTTGGCATTCATTGGGAAAAACTGGATGAAGATTTAAGTTTTGATGGCTTTTTTAACTTCACAAAATAATCTCAAAAAACGATCCGTTTGATAGAATCATCGTATCTCAAGCCATTGCAGAAAATTTGGTTTTAGTCTCTAGAGATAAAAAATTACAAAACTATAATCTAAAAATAAAGTGGGACTAACCCATTGATGAACCAATGACCAATTTCGAAGCCATTATCCTCGCCATTATCGAAGGCATAACCGAGTTTTTACCAGTATCGAGCACTGGCCACATGATTATCGCATCCTCATTTATGGGCATAGCGAGCGATCCATTTGTAAAACTATTTACCATTGCTATACAACTAGGCGCCATACTTTCAGTCGTTGTGCTATATTTTAAAAGGTTTTTCAAAACGATAGATTTTTACATTAAGTTATTGGTTGCCTTTATCCCCGCAGCTATGTTTGGTTTATTGTTGAGCAAAAAAATAGACGAACTTTTAGAAAGCCCAATGACGGTTGGTATTTCGCTTTTGGTAGGCGGTATCATTTTGTTATTTGTTGATAAATGGTTTAACAAGCCAACCATTAACGAAGAAGAAAATGTAAGTTACCTCACCGCTTTAAAAATTGGTTTTTTTCAATGTATTGCGATGATTCCTGGCGTTTCTCGTTCGGGCGCTACAATTGTGGGCGGTATGAGTCAGAAGTTGAGCAGAAAAGTTGCTGCCGAGTTTTCATTCTTTTTAGCAGTACCAACCATGTTCGCTGCAACGGCAAAAAAACTGTACGATTTTTATAAAGAAGGTCACACCATCACCCACGAACAAACAAATTTATTAATCATTGGCAACGTGGTAGCATTTATAATCGCCTTGTTGGCTATAAAAAGCTTTATCGGCTACTTAAATAAACACGGTTTTAAAATGTTTGGTTATTATAGAATTGTTGCCGGTTTAGTTATTATAATATTGCTATTAAGTGGCCACAGTATGCAAATTATATAATCTGTATCTTTGCAGAAAAAAAGATTTGTGAGTACAGAAAATTCAAAATTCAAAGATTTCAATTTCGCCGAAGGTGAATTATTATTAATAAACAAACCCTACAAGTGGACATCCTTTGATGTTGTGGGTAAAATACGTAATTCGTTAAAACCCTTAAAACTAAAAGTTGGTCATGCCGGCACGTTAGATCCTTTGGCAACAGGCTTATTAATTGTTTGTACAGGCAAACTTACCAAACAAATAGATACCTTTCAGGCTGAAGAAAAAGAATATACAGGCACTATGATTTTGGGCGCAACAACGCCATCTTTCGATTTGGAAACTGAAATTGACACAACTTTTGACATCAGTAAAATCACACACGAGCAGATTTACGAAAACACCACGCAATTTACAGGCGATATAGAACAATATCCACCAGCACATTCTGCTGTTAAAGTTAACGGCGAACGCTTGTATGTTAAGGCTCGTTTAGGCGAAGAAGTAGAGCTTAGAAAGCGTTTCGTAACCGTTCCCGAGTTTGAAATTACCCGAATAGAATTGCCTGAAATAGACTTTAGAATTGTTTGTAGTAAAGGCACTTATGTTCGGTCGTTAATCTCCGATTTTGGCAAAACACTCAACAACGGTGCTTATCTTTCCAAATTAATCCGTACCCGAAGTGGAAATTTTTTGCTTAGCAATGCGTTCGATGTTTTAGAATTTGTAAACCATGTGCGAAGTAAAAAAGAAGAAACTAAATTGATTGAACATAATGAACAAGATTAAAAACCGTAAAACTCGTATTGTAAAAGAGATTCTACTCATCGCAGCGGGTATTACTTCGGCATGTTTTGGGCTTAAAAGTTTTTTATTGCCTAGTCATTTTATAGATGGTGGCGTTACGGGTATATCTTTGTTAATAAGCACCTTAACAGGAATTAAACTTTCATATCTTATTATCATTATCAATATTCCTTTTGTAATTTTGGGTTATAAGCAAATAGGTACAGCTTTTGCAATTAAAACAGCCGTGGCCATAACGGCACTTTCTCTAGCGTTAATTTTATTGCCTTTCCAATCTATAACGCACGATAAACTACTCATCGCATTTTTTGGTGGTTTTTTTCTTGGTGGTGGTATCGGTTTAGCCATGCGTGGCGGTTGCGTAATCGATGGTACAGAAGTTTTAGCGCTTTACATTAGTAGGAACAGCATATTAACCGTAGGCAATATTATCCTAATTTTAAACATCATCATCTTTGCTGTTGCGGCTTATTTTCTGAATATCGAAACGGCTCTTTACGCCATCCTAACCTATTTATCGGCATCGAGCACGGTCGATTTTATAGTAAACGGGCTGGAGCAATACACTGGCGTAACCATTATTTCCGAAAAATTTGAAGAAATTAAAGCGTACATCATAACCGATATGAAGCGTGGCGTAACCATTTATAAAGGCGAAGGCGGTTACGTAGAAAAAAAAGACATCAGCATTTTATACACCGTACTTACCAAATTAGAAATGAGCAAATTACAAAGCATGATTAATCATATTGATAGCGATGCATTTGTAATACAACAACAAATAGCCGATTTAAAAGGCGGCGTGGTGAAAAAACAAACCGTTATACATTAAAAAATAATTTGGGCACCTGCCGGCACGCAGGCAGGTGCCCCCAAGCTACGCAAGGGGTCGGGCTGTACGCTAAATCTTTTTTGTTGTCGTCCTGAGCGTAGTCGAAGGACAACAAAAAAGGATACCGCTTCCATCCCTCATGCAAAACCCAATCCCATAAAATAACAGCATTGAAAATATATAATAACCTTTCCGAATTTTCAAAATTAAAACATGCCATTGTAACCATTGGCACGTTTGATGGTGTTCATTTCGGGCACCAGAAAATCATCAATCAATTGGTGGCAAAAGCAAAAGCCGATGGTGGCGAAAGCGTAATTCTTACCTTTTTTCCACATCCGCGTATGATTATCGATCCAGAAAACCAGGATTTAAAAATGATCAATACCATAAACGAAAAAGCTAAGATTTTGGAAAATCTAGGTGTAGATCATTTAATCATTACCCCTTTTACCAGAGATTTTTCTAATCAAACACCTAACGATTATATCAAAAATATCTTGGTTGACACCATCGGTATCAAACATATTATTATCGGTTACGATCATCGCTTTGGTAAAGATAGAACGGGCAATTTGGTAGATTTAAAACGCGCAGGCTTAGATTATGGCTTTACCGTTGAAGAAATTATGGAGCAAGATATTAACGATGTCGCCGTAAGTTCTACAAAGATTCGCCAGTCTTTGTTAGAAGGAAAAGTATCATTGGCAAACGCTTATCTGGGTCATCCATTCTCTATTTTCGGTAGCGTAATTAAAGGCGATAAAATTGGCCGCACCATCGGTTTCCCTACAGCTAATATTTTTGTAGAAGAAACTTATAAATTAATTCCTAGTGATGGGATTTATGCGGTAACGGTTGAGATGGAAGAAAAGCTGAAAGCTGAAAGCTTAAAGCTAAAAGGTGAAGCCCCTAAACCCTACACCCTACACCCTACACCCTCAACCTTTAAAGGTATGGCCTACATTGGTCAGCGCCCAACCATTAACGGCATGACGAGGAATATTGAAGTCAACATTTTCGATTTTAACCAAGAAATTTACGGACAAGATATAAAAATGAATTTTTTAAAGTTTTTGCGCCATGATGTAAAGTTTACCGGATTGGAAGCACTAAAAGTTCAGTTGCAAAAAGATAAGGATAATACGTTGGCTTATTTTAAGTCTCAGGAAAGTGCAACGCAATAATTTTTAAGAGTTTATTGCTACACCTTCCAACTTTCGGCCTTTTGATTTTTCAGATGCTCCGACTAAAAAACATATCTTCGTAATATAACAAAACGGATGAAAGTAGATAGAGAAAAGAGCGAGTTCTTAGATGATATGATTGAGCAATGGGAAACCGATAGCTTAATTACCGCTGAAACAGGCAACAAGCTCCGTAAAAGTTACGAAACTAAAAACTTCGATTGGTTGCGCTTGGCGCAGTATGCTTTTTGGGTAGCGCTTGCCTGTGGCTTTATTGCATTGGGCTCTCTGTTAATCGATAATTCTATACTCAACTATTTAAAAAGAGTTTACAATACGCCAAATATTGTTATCGCAATTGGCTCTGCAGGTATTGCAGCGTGGCTTTATATTCTCGGTTTCCGACGGAAGAAAAAGCAAGCGCATTTAAAATTTAGTAATGAGGCGATTATATTTTCTGCCATTTTACTCACCGCAAACGCTGTAGCTTATTTCGGTAAAGTAATGGATAATGGTTCTGGCAACTTCTCCATTTTGATACTTATATCCGTATTTATTTATGGCGTATTAGGTTATATTTTTAACTCCAGATTAATATGGGTGTTTGCTTTAATTTCATTGGGTGCATGGTTTGGCACTGAAACTGGCTACTTAAGCAGATGGAATTATTATTTCTTGGGGATGAACTATCCATTACGTTTTGTTGTTTTCGGAGCTGTGCTTACTGCGTCATCATTTATTATGAACCGATTTGACAAGACTAAAATATTTTTTCAGGCAACTTATATTGCCGGAATGATTTATCTCTTTATCTCCCTTTGGGCTTTATCGGTATTTGGCAATTTCGCCAGTTTGGAAGCGTGGTATAATGTAAGGCAACTCAGCTTATTTTATTGGGCGCTACTTTCTGCAGGAGTTTGTGTAGCGAGTACACTTTATGGTTTAAAATATCGTGATGATATTGCCCGTGAATTTGGTATTACCTTTCTTTTCATTAATCTCTACACCCGCTATTTCGAATACTTTTGGGACAGTTGGCATAAAGCTTTGTTCTTTGCCGTGTTGGCTGCCTCTTTTTGGCTCATCGGCCGTAAAGCAGAAAAAATATGGAATGTTGGTTTTTTGAAGTAAAATAAAATGGTTTGGCGCAACATGATCTTTTCCAAAATTTGTCATCCCGACTTTGGAGGAATCTAACTCAATGGTTGAGTCTATTTCCCTAACGCAACCTTTACGGTTTCCCTATTCGGTTTTGAAACCAAAATTTTATCTCCATTTTTCATCAGCAATGTACCTCCATCTTCTTTTAACCAACTTTTAACAAATAGTGGATTAACCAAATGTGTTTGATGTGTTCGCAAAAAACCTTTTGGTTTCAATAAATCAGCATATTCTTTTAAAGGTTTCGATACCAAGAGTTTATCGCCATTGGCAAGAAAGAAAAAGGTATAACTATTTGATGCTTCACAGCGCGCAATATCGTTAATGGCTATATATCTTATTTCATTCTGCTGTGGCAATGCTATCTTTTGTACAATTGACTCAGGTTGTTTTAAATTCTGTAAAAGAAAACTAAGTTGTTCATTTTGCAATTTAGATTTAATTCGTTGTTCAGCTTTTGCAACGGCAACAATCAACTCATCGGTATTTACGGGTTTTAACAAGTAATCTAATGCAGCAAATTTTACCGCCTGAATACCGTAATGATCATAAGCCGTCACAAAAATTACTTCGAAAGATTTATTCGGTAACAAATTCAATAAATCAAATCCTGTTTTACTACCCATTTGGATATCAAGAAACAACAAATCTGGCTGTTGCAATTCAATTATCCCAACCGCTTCCTCAATTCCGGCAGAAGCACCAACCACTTTTATGGTTGGGCAATATTGATTGAGCAAAATTTCTAAATTCCTCAAATTCGGCAATTCATCATCAACTAATACTGCTCTCATAGCCAATTGGTTAAAGTTATTGTAATGTTAATGCCGTCACTTTCCGAATTCATAGTTAAAAGTATGGTATCTTCTTTGTAAATACCGTTTAATAGCAGAATTCTATTTTTACTCAGTTGCAAACCATAGCCCTCGTAGGTTTTTGACGTATCAAAACCTTTCCCATTATCTTTCAACTCCAAAATTAAATTTTTCTCTTGCTTAATAAAGCGAATACAAACTTCTCCCTGCTTTCCCTTTTCTGCTATGCCATGCTTTACTGCATTTTCTACAAAGGGTTGAAGCAACATTGCAGGTATTTCGATATTCAAATCAACATTGGGTTCGACGTTGATTTCATATCTAAATCCAAACCTCAATTGCTCCATTTGCAGGTAATCGTCTAATAAAGTTTTTTCTTCAGCAAGGCTGATGAGCTCTTTATTATCTAAAACATTACGAGTTAACCTCGAAAACTTATTTAAATATTGATTCGCTTCTTTAGTCTTCTGGTCATTCATTAAGCTTTGAATACCCGCTAAAGCGTTGAACATGAAATGCGGATTAAGTTGAGAACGAATACTTGCCAATTGTGTTTTGGCAATGTCTTTTTGTTGTTGTTCGGCAAGCAGTTTGCGTTTGCCTTTTCGTTTGATGTAATAAATTACTAAGCCAGCAATAATACCTAAACCACTACCAACGATTAAGAGGTAAATAGCTAATTGTTTGGCGGTGAAGTAATCTGGAGCACCGATCTCAAATTCAATACATTTAGCATTTCCTGTCATGCCGAAATCTGTATTTCCAATTTTCGGGTAAATGAACATTGTGTATTTACCTGGTTTTTCAAAATACTCTTTATCTAAGCGTTTACTAAGATTTCCCATCTCATTATAAATCCAACCTACGTTGTCTATCATATCGATAAAAATTTCATCCCCTAGTTGCCTTTTTATAAGAATTTTGTATAAAAAATCGTTGTCTATTGGCTTAATCGTTATTTCTGCATAATCAATATCCTTATTAAAAGGAAGTTTTCCACCATGAATATTAATATTACTAGATGTCCTATTGCTAATTTGCGTTTCTAATACAGTTGTGTCACCTTTTTTATTTATTTCAAATTTGATAACCTTAGGCTTTTTATACACTATTAATGCCTCTGATAGTTCAGTCGATACTATCTCCACCGGCTTTAGCTTTTTGTTCAAAACAGTAAGCCTTTTAGCGTTTTCTTCATCACCAACCTTATAAATAACGATGGCAAAATTTTGGTTTGCAATGGAATAAGTGCCAAAATCCGTTCTAATATCTTCTTTTAATGCGACAGGAATTAAGTCTCTTTTTCCTGCTACGACTACATCCCCATCAAAAATTGAGTATCTATAATATTTCAAACTATCTGTTGGAATGTAAGAATAGAGCTTTATTGTAGTGGCGCCTTCTAAATATAATAAAAAAGTTCTTTCTTTGGATGGATGGATTATTACATTAGACATTTTTTTTGTGCCCGAATCAGCATTAAGACAGAGGGATTCTGGTCTTTTGACATCCCCAAAGGTTAGCACTCCTATACAGCCATCTGGGGAATTTTTAAAGGGTTGTAAAGTTATTTCGTCAATACCTTTATTTTGCCCAAAGCAAACCGTTGTTATACACAATAAAAATATTGTTAGGTAATTTCTCATCATTTTTTAGTTTAAGATGTCCTCAAACTTGCGGTTTGTAAATGGTTTGCAAAATGGAAAAATAGCGAATACGTAATACAAATTAGTATTTAACTGAAATGAGCTAGAATTTCAACTTTCCCATCAACTTTACGATGCTGGAAATAGATTGCTTTTCTCTCATTTCGCCTTTGTCCCAAAGAACAATTTCATTGGAGAGGAGTCCATTTCCAAATTGGCTATGCCAAATAGATCCTTCGCTGTGCTCTGGATGACAAAATACATCAAAAAAAAGACTTCTCGGCTTCCTATTAGTCAAACACGGGATAGTTGTGGAACTTAAACTCCCCTCCTTTTTTCAAGGAGGGGGTGGAATGGGTTGTGCGATGGCGGGGGTGGTTTCCTTACCTGGCTTTTTAGTACAAAACCAAGTATAATAAACCTGATAGAAATGTAAAGCCCAAGCTTTTTCTGCTTGGCTTGTAATGGATAGCAGGGCTGATTTATCAGAAGAACTACCTGACCTTGCTTTACAAAAACAACCAATTAAAATTGAAAATCTACAAATGCAATATAATCATCCCCTGTTTAACAATTAAATAAACTGCCAGAACCCAAAGAAATATAGCGATAGATTTATTGATAATTAAACTGCTCAGTGCAAATTTTTCTTGAATGAAAGTGGCAAAGTGTGCATAAACATACAACGCCAAAGCAGAACCAAAGCCAGAACCAACAGCGAAAATAATTAGCGAGAGATAATCAGTTTTAATCCATTCGTGCAAGATTACATAATTGCCAAAAAACAACCAAAACGGAATTTGAACCGGATTTAGAACGCCTAATATTAAGCCATATAACACGCTTCCGCTTCTTTTATCGTCTTTACTTTTACTCGTTTTTGGTACTTTTTTACGATTAATCCACGTAATTGTACCCATGGTGATGAACATCAGTATCATAAAACAATCTACTAATGTCCCTAATCTAACTTCGCTTACCGCCGCATTCGGATTAATATCGCTCATCGCCCAACGGGCAAAACGCATCATCCCAAAAGTAAAAAACACTTCAACAATCGAAAATGAAAGTATAAAATACCAAACCTGCCTCATGCCTTTGTTAATGGCGAGTTGAGCGACGGTTAAGTTGATATTGCCGGGCGGAATATAGCCCATAGCGTTTAGAAGAATGCCCAAGAAGAACGTTGTGAAAAGCATTTCCGAAATTATAAATTTAAATTCAAATGTGTAGCTAAATACTTTCCAGTGTACGAATCTTTTTGCTTTGCTAAATCTTCGGGCAATCCTTCAAAAACTAAATTACCACCGTAATCACCACCTTCAGGACCAATATCGATTACCCAATCGGCAGATTTAATCATATCCATATTGTGCTCGATAACCAAAATAGTATTGCCTTGTTCAATTAAGGTATTTAATGCTTTAAGCAACTTTTTAATATCGTGAAAATGCAAACCTGTTGTGGGTTCATCAAAAATAAACAACGTTTTATTGGCATTATTGCCTTTAATTAAGAATGAAGCTAATTTAATCCGCTGTGCTTCGCCACCCGATAAAGTGTTTGATGACTGCCCTAAATGCACATAACCCAAACCAACATCAACCAATGGATTTAGCTTATTTAAGATCTTTTGCTCATCTTTAAAAAACGTAACCGCTTCTTCAATGGTCATATCCAAAATTTCAGATACATTTTTATCGTGATACGAAATGTCTAAAACTTGTTGCTTAAATCTTTTGCCTCCACAAGCTTCGCATGGCAAATAAATATCGGCCATAAACTGCATTTCTATTTTCACTTCGCCTTCACCTTGGCATACATCGCAACGGCCACCTTCTACGTTAAAAGAAAAGGCTGCCGGTTTTAATCCCGCTGCTTTTGCCGATGCTAAACCTGAAAACAAAGCCCGAACATCATCCCAAGCTTTTACATACGTAACCGGATTAGAACGACTAGATCGCCCAATTGGGTTTTGATCGACCATTTCTACCGCACTTACCAAATCATAATTACCAAAAATGCCATCGTAAGCACCAGTTTGTTCGCCAGCATAATTTCCAATTACTTTCTGCAAAGCAGGATAAAGAATTTTCTTAACCAAACTCGTTTTCCCTGAACCCGAAACACCACTTACACAAGTAAAAACACCAAGTGGAAACTTTACATCAATGTTTTTTAAATTATTTTCTCTTGCACCTTTAATTAAAATATGATCGTTCCATTTACGGCGTTTTGTCGGAATCGCAATTTTTTCTGCTCCCGATAAATACCGGCCCGTTAAACTCTTTTTATCTTTAAGAATTTCTTCGTAATTGCCACTAAAAACTAAGTTTCCACCGTGGGTACCTGCCTCCGGACCAATATCAATAATATAATCGGCCGCACGCATCATTTCTTCTTCGTGCTCTACTACAATTACGGTATTGCCAACATTTCGCAATGCGATTAATACTTCGATGAGTTTATTGGTATCGCGTGGATGCAGACCAATACTCGGTTCATCTAACACATAAATAGAACCTACCAAGCTACTGCCTAATGAAGTTGCTAAATTTATCCGTTGCGATTCTCCTCCCGATAAAGTATTAGACAAACGATTTAACGTTAAATAACCCAAACCAACATTGTTTAAATATAGAAAACGGTTATCTATTTCGGCCAATAAACGTTTTGCAATTTTGGTATCGTTAACATTAAGTTTTAACTCATTAAAAAACACTAAAGCTTTAGATAAAGGCATTAAAACTACATCAATAATCGATTTTTCGGCTATTTTAACATAAGAAGCATCTTTGCGTAAACGTGAACCTTTACAATCCGGACACACCGTTTTTCCGCGGTAGCGCGATAACATTACGCGGTATTGAATTTTATAAGTTTGCGTCTCAAGCTCTTTAAAAAAAGCATCCAAACCTTCGAAATATTTATTGCCTGTCCACAATAATTTCTGCTCTTTTTCGGTTAACTGACTAAATGAACGGTGAATAGGAAAATCGAATTTTGAAGAAACCTTAATAAAATTCTGCAACCAAACACCCATTTTTTCTCCACGCCACGGCGCAATTGCATTATCGTAAACACTTTTGCTTTTATCGGGTATTACCAAATCTTCATCAATACCAATTACGTTTCCGTAACCCTCGCACCGCTTACAAGCCCCATAAGGATTATTAAACGAGAAGAAATTCGGCGTTGGTTCTTCAAATTTTATCCCATCAAGCTCAAACCGATCGCTAAAATGCTTGGTTTTATGTTCGGCATCTACATAGCAATCGCCTTTACCTTCAAAAAAAGCAGTTTGAACTGAATCTGCTAAGCGGCTCAAAGTTTCTTCTTCGATATTGTTCACAATCCTATCGACCAAAATCTGTACTGTTTTGTCGTCAGTTAATTCTGCATCCTTAAAATCAGGATCATCTAAAACAGCTTCAATTTTTAATATTTCGCCAGCTATTAAAACCCTTAAAAAACCTTTCTGCAATAAAATGGCAAGCTCTTCCTTAATCGTTCTATTGTTGTGCGGGTAGAGCGGACAAAAAATGGTTACCGTAGTATCTTGGGGCAAAGCGCCAACATAATCTACAACCGTACTTACGGTATCTCTTTTAACAATTTTGCCAGAAATTGGCGAAATTGTCTTGCCAATTCTAGAGAAAAGTAACTTCAAATAATCGTAAATTTCTGTCGATGTACCTACCGTAGAGCGCGGGTTTGAGGTAATTACCTTTTGCTCTATCGCAATTGCAGGTGCAATACCTTTAATATAATCTACATCGGGCTTGTTCATTCTGCCCATAAATTGGCGGGCGTAAGATGATAAACTTTCTACATAACGGCGTTGCCCTTCAGCATACAAAGTATCAAAAGCAAGCGACGATTTTCCTGAACCCGACATACCAGTTATTACAACTAATTTGTTTTTTGGGATGGCAACATCTATGTTTTTAAGGTTGTGCACACGTGCACCTTTTATAATTATATTTTTATGGGGATCTTTTTCGGCTTCTTTTTTGCTCATGGATAATAAGGTAGTTAAAATATAACCCCGTAAAATAGTATTGGGTTTTTAAAGACATACAAAAATAGGGTACTAGAGCGATTAATTCATTTTTTAACCCTAAATTTTTTGCTTTTTGATAAAAAAATAACTTTCTTTGAATAACGACTACGCATACCAAACAAAAAACAATTCATTAACATAGGAGAAGCGCTATAGAAATTAAACATCTACAAATTAATTTTTAGCAAATAGTACGGGATTTTAGTGTAGGTACACCTATGAATTTACAATCATATAATGATCAGGACCTGGTAAAGTTATACATTACCGGGAACGAGAATGGATTGCAGGAGCTGATAAGGCGATATAAAAGCAAAATTTATACTTCTATTTATTTATTGGTTAAAGACCAATATTTAGCAGAAGATATTTTTCAGGATGCTTTTATAAAAGTAATTAACACCCTCCGATCGGGAAGATATAACGAAGAAGGCAAATTTTTGCCTTGGGTAATGCGTATTGCCCATAATTTAGTTATCGATTACTTTCGGAAAGAAAAGCGAACACCTGTAATTACCAGCACCGATGGTACAGATGTGTTTGACATGCTCCAATTTCACGATGAAAGTACCGAAGATAAAATGCTTCGAGAACAATCTCATAAAGAATTAAAAGCAATGATCCAATTATTGCCCGATGACCAAAAAGAAGTATTGTTAATGCGCCATTACGGCGATTTAAGCTTTAAAGAAATTGCAGAATTAACCGAAGTTAGCATTAATACAGCCTTAGGTAGAATGCGTTATGCGCTAAGTAATTTGCGCAAAATGCTAAAAACCAAAGAGATGACATATAGAGGGTAATAAAAATGTTACGTACTGTTTTTAGGTGCGTAAAATAAAATTAAACAACTTCCGTTAAGTTTATAAAACTTATCACATTTAGTTGCTTATGACAAAAACCTCTACATCAAAACAAAGTGCAAATTTACAAAACAACATGTCTCCATTAGTTACAGATATGGAATCGGATGCTGATCTTGACTTATTTTACGATCAACTTAAAAGCAAGTTAAACGCGCTAATTGTAAGTCCACAAGATGAAACCATCGACAGGATTTTAGCTTACAGCAAATCGAAGTAATTTTTGCAACAAGAAAAGAGTCATTTTACAAAGTAAAATGGCTCTTTTTGTTTTATCAAGTCCGGTACTTTTTTCGCATTTCTACCTAATTAAATCGCTTAATAGCCATCGGTTGATTATTTTGCTAATCGATTGCCAATTATAAACTCGAAAAGCCAATAAAATCGTTTCAATTAATAGGAAACGATCGTTCAGTAATCTTAAAAATTCTCAGTCCTGCTGTTCGCTTTACTCCGTTGCACTCCATGTTCGCTGCCATCACGTTTAGTAACAAAGGTTAGTGCAGTTAAAAAATAAAACGCTTCAAAGCATTCCTTTCAATATTTGCCTGGTTACCAATAGTGGTCCGATGGCTGATCTGGGCAAAAATTAATTACTTAAAAGCCATCGGTTGATTATTTTGCTAGTCGATTGCCAATTATAAACTCGAAAATCCAATAAAATTGTTTCAATAATTAGGAAACGATCGTTCAGTAATCTTAAAAATTCTCAGTCCTGCTGTTCGCTTTACTCCGTTGCACTCCGTGTTCGCTGCCATCACGTTTAGTAACAAAGGTTAGTGCAGTTAAAAAATAAAACGCTTAAAAGCAATCCTTTCAATATTTGCCTGGTTACCAATAGTGGTCCGATGGCTGATCGACTACTTACCGCAAACAGGAGTTTTTAGCACCAATTTTGTTTTTAAACCCGATTGAAGTAAGTATACTTTTTTTCTACTGCCTGAAATTTTAGCTCGCAACTAACCGATGAAACACATCACTTTAATTAAAGCACAAACAGCAGTTTAAAAAGATACAACTGAAAGCGGGGCTACATTTACCGACAACCTACTGACTTTCGTTTTCAAATTAGCAAACCGAAATTTAAACGCTTTCTAAACAAATCCTTTAAATTACCTACCTATATTTGCCCATGCTTAAAAAAGAACGGTATAAACTTTTTGTAGAACATTTTTCGGCTAAACAGCCAAATGCCGAAACAGAGTTACATTATAATAATCCTTACCAATTGTTAGTGGCCGTTATTCTTTCGGCCCAATGCACCGACAAACGGATAAATATGGTTACGCCCGCACTTTTTCAGCGGTTTCCAAACGCAAAAGCATTGGCCGAAGTTACGCCAGACATTGTTTTTGATTATATAAAAAGTATTAGCTACCCCAATAATAAGGCTAAACATTTAGTTGGAATGGCCAATATTTTAGTCAACGAGTTTAATGATATCGTTCCATCTGACATTGATGATTTACAAAAAATGCCCGGCGTTGGCAGAAAAACGGCTAATGTTATTGCATCGGTAATTTATAATGCGCCTGCAATGGCTGTTGATACGCATGTATTTAGAGTAGCAAACCGTTTGGGTTTAACCAATGGAAAAACACCGTTAGCTGTAGAAAAAGACTTAGTAAAAAACTTGCCAGAACAAGATATTCATATTGCCCACCACTGGCTAATACTACATGGTAGATATGTTTGCGTGGCGAGAAGCCCGAAATGTAGCATTTGCGAGATTAGCCATATTTGCAGGTATTTTGAAAGAAATAAGTTGAAAGTTGAAAAGTTGAAGGTTTAATGTTCTACCCTATCACTCAACCCTTGTAACAGGTAACCCGAAACCAACAGTAAATCATTCGATAAAAATATTTTTCAATTTACTATTGATATTAGCTAAAAAACAATTACCTTAGCTAAATATATTAGTAATATAGTTTTAAACATCATAGTAATTTAGCCGATAATCAATTATATTTACGTAATCAAATTAAAAAAACAAACATGGCAAGCGCAAACCCAGATAAATTAAAAGCCCTACAATTAACCTTAGATAAATTAGAAAAATCGTACGGAAAAGGTACGATAATGAAATTGGGTGATACTGCTATTGAACCAATAGATTTTATTTCGACCGGATCTTTAGGTTTAGATATTGCTTTAGGCATTGGTGGAGTTCCGAAAGGAAGAGTTATTGAAATTTATGGTCCAGAATCATCTGGTAAAACAACTTTAGCCACTCATATTATTGCAGAAGCGCAAAAACGAGGTGGTATTGCTGCTTTTATTGATGCTGAACATGCATTCGATCAGTTTTACGCTAAGAAATTAGGTGTAGATACTGATAATTTGTTAATCTCTCAGCCAGATAATGGTGAGCAAGCTTTGGAAATTGCGGATAACTTAATCCGTTCTGGTGCAATTGATGTAATCGTGATTGACTCTGTTGCAGCGTTAGTACCTAAAAGTGAAATTGAAGGTGAAATGGGCGATAGTAAAATGGGTTTACATGCTCGTTTAATGAGTCAGGCTTTACGTAAGTTAACAGGAACAATTTCTAAAACGGGATGTTGCTGTATTTTCATTAATCAATTGCGTGAGAAAATTGGGGTTATGTTCGGTAATCCGGAGACAACAACTGGTGGTAATGCATTAAAGTTTTACGCTTCGGTACGTTTAGATATCCGTCGAATGTCTCAAATTAAAGATTCTGACGAGGTTGCGGGTAACCGAGTGAAGGTGAAAATTGTAAAAAATAAAGTTGCACCACCTTTCCGAATTGCAGAGTTTGATGTTATGTTTGGAGAAGGCATTTCTAAAAATGGTGAAATTGTAGATTTAGGCGTAGATTTCGGGATTATAAAAAAAGCAGGTTCTTGGTACTCTTACGGAGATACTAAATTAGGGCAAGGTAGAGATGCTGTAAAACAGTTATTAAATGATAATCCAGAATTAGCAGAGGAATTAGAACTTAAAATTAAAGCCGAAGTAACTGGCGATAAGTTGGAAGAAAAATAGTGTATCGTGTTTGCGAGGAGGAAAAAGTCTTCTCGCAAACACGATTTTTTTATTGGATTTTTAGGATAAGGACAAAATTTCGCTAGTCAGGAAATGTTTTCCTGACTTACTGATCTGAGGATTTTTAAAATCCTCTATTCGGGGATTAGGATTGCAAATCCTAATCAACAAACTTCATTTTCCCTATTGCTAAAAAGATTGCTTCATCGGCTGAAAAAGTCTTCTCGCAATAACGACCTTTTTATTGGATCTGCCTCGACGCTTCGTCTTTGCGAGGAGGAACGACGAAGCAATCTTTCTTGTTTAATAGATTGCTTCATCGGCTGAAAAAGCTGTTTCGCAAACACGATTTTTTTATTGCATCTGCCTCGACGCCCCGTCCTTGCGAGGAGGAACGACGAAGCAACCTTTCTTGTTTAATAGATTGCTTCATCGGCTGAAAAAGCTCTTTCGCAAACACGATTTTTTTATTGAATTTTTAGGATAAGGACAAAATTTCGCTAGTCAGGAAATGTTTTCCTGGATTACTGATCTGAGGATTTTTAAAATCCTCTATTCGGGGATTAGGATTGCAAATCCTAATCAACAAACTTCATTTGCGCCTTGCAATCCAAAGGTTTAAGCTACTTCGTAGGATCTTGACTAAAAACTGCGTTAAAATCTTTAGTAATATAAATAATAGCTAAAAACCCGCCTACAATTAATGCACCGAGGATAACAATCCCCCAAATACCCGCAAATTTATTTTTGTCTTTCCTGATTAACCAATATAATACGCCTATTAAAGGAAGTCCGCATACCAACCAAAATACTAAAGAAGCTCCTGCCATATAAATTAAATTTTCAGTTGGCAGTTTTCAATTTACAAACCAACAATAAAACGTCTATTAAAAAAATCTAACCAATTATCCTAAGTCGGTTAACAAATAACCCAACTAAACATTCAAACAATTAATCACCCAAACCTAACCAAATAAATTAAAATTCCATTCTCGCCAATGGCGAAACACTTTGATCTGCAAAATCATTTTTTAAAAATTTATGATAACCTGCAATTGCAATCATACCAGCATTATCGGTACAATATTGAAAAGCCGGAACATAAACTTTCCAACCATAATCAACAGCACCGTTTTGTAATGCTTGTCTTAAGCCCGAATTAGCAGATACGCCACCCGCAATAGCAATTTCATTAATGCCATAAAGCTTTGACGCCATTTTTAGCTTATTCATTAAAATTTCTATAATGCTATGTTGTACCGATGCACAAATATCATCTAAATTTTCGGCAATAAAGTTTGGGTTTACTTTTTCTTGCTTTCTGATAAAATACAGAATAGACGTTTTAAAACCGCTGAAACTAAAATTAAGATCGGCAATTTGTGGCACTGCAAATTTAAAAGCATTAGGATTTCCTAATTTGGCATGTTTATCAATCAATGGTCCGCCTGGATACGGTAGAGAAAGTATTTTGGCCGTTTTATCAAAAGCTTCGCCAGCGGCATCGTCCAAAGTTTCGCCAACAACTTCCATATCAAAAAAATCTTTTACCAATACAATTTGAGTATGCCCGCCAGAAACGGTTAAGCACAAAAACGGAAATGCAGGCTTTGGTTCATCCCCGCCTGCGGAACGGGCAGGAATAAAATGAGCCAAAATATGTGCATGCATGTGATTAACAGAAATTAAGGGTATATTTAACGCTAACGCAAAAGATTTTGCAAAAGAAACACCGACTAATAGAGAACCCAATAAGCCAGGGCCACGTGTAAAAGCAACCGCAGTTATGTCCTGTTTCGTCACTCCAGCATCAATCAGCGCCTGTGTTACAGTGGGCACGATGTTCTGTTGATGTACTCTTGAAGCCAATTCGGGAATTACACCACCATAATTTTGATGAATAGTTTGGTTTGCAATAACATTGGACGTAATTTCGCCGTTATTACAAATGGAAACTGAAGTATCGTCGCAAGAGGACTCTATAGCAAGTATAATAGACAAATTATTTATTTTTTAAGCTTCAAAATTATTAAAAAACTATTTAAAATATTTCTTTGGGTAATTGCATCAATAATATTGTTGCTCGCGTTGCTTGTGTTCTCGTTACAGTTTAAACCTGTTCAAACTTACTTTGCCCAAAAAGCAGCTGCATATTTATCAAAAGAATTAGACTACAAAAATACAATAACTATTAAGAGTTTATATTTAAAACCCTTTAAATCTGTAGTGCTCGAAGATTTACTTGTTTTAGATGCGCAAAAAGATACCTTATTGTTTATGCCTAAATTCATGGTCGATTTAAATCGACTATCGTTGGATAAACGGATTGTGGATGTAAATACCGTACAACTAAACGATGGAAAATTCTTTTTAAAAGATTATAAAGACAAAACATCCAACCTCGATGTAATCATCAACTACTTCGATTCGGCGCCAACTATGCCAAAAAAGAAAAAACAGCCTTATAAAATAAATTTCGATAGAATTATTTTAAACAACATAGCCTTTAAATACATCAATTATAAATACAAAGATTCGCTTAAAAATCATGTTAATTTCGACAACGTAAGTTTAAAGCAACTAAGTGGGATTTTTGAAGGTTTAGATACCAAAAACCATTTAGTTAAAACAACTATTAAAAACTTAACTTTTAGGGAGAAAAGCGGATTTTACCTGAAAAACCTTTCGGCAGAGACTACAATCGACAGCAATAAAATAGAGTTGAATAAACTGCTTTTGGTTACCGACCGCAGTAGGCTTACCGATTTTTATCAGATGCGTTTTAAAACTTTTCGGGATTTTAACAAATATGTAGGAAACGTGAGGATGAAAGCTAACTTTAAAGACAGTCATCTATCATCAAAAGACGTTGCTTACTTCGCACCTGAATTAGATGACATGCATTTAGATTTGGATATTGATGGACAAATCTCTGGTCTGGTTGGCGATTTAAAAGCGAAGAAACTATCATTAAAGGCCGGAAACGCAACATACATAAAAGGCGATTTTATCCTTAAAGGCTTACCAAAATGGAAAGAAACCTTTATGGATTTAAAAATTGAAATGGCAGGAACAAACAAGTCAGATTTAGACGAGGTGATAAAGGGCATTACCGGAAGCAAAAAGTCTCAAATCCCAATTATTGTGAAAAAATTTGGTAACATAAATTTCAACGGTAGCTTTACCGGTTTCCAAAATGATTTTATAGCGTACGGAGAATTCAAAACCAAATTAGGTAGAGTGGTTTCGGATGTTAATATGAAAATCGACAAAAATAATGTGCCTTCATACACCGGAAATATTAAAACTTACGACTTTAATATTGGCAACTTATTAGATGAAAAAAGCTTAGGAAGAATTACATCATCACTCAACGTTCAAGGTAAAGGAACCGAGCTTAATGGATTGAAAGAAAAATTAAATGGCGATGTTTCTTATATAGATTTTAACAATTACCGATATACCAATGTTAAAATTGATGGCACATTTGAAAAGAAATTTTTTGATGGAAAGTTGAGCATCAACGATAAAAATGTAAAACTTATTTTTGACGGAAATGTAAACCTAAACCCCAAATTACCGATATTTAATTTTAATGCAACCATTACCAATGCTAAATTAAAAGCCCTAAAACTGTTAAAAGATACAGTAATGGTTGATGCCAAGTTTACTACGAATTTTTCGGGCACGAACTTAAGCAACATTGCTGGAAGTTTATTCATCAACGACATTAGGATTGAAAACCCAAAAGGAATTTACACAATCGACTCGGTAAGCTTGCAGGCAAATGGAAATGGTGTTGACAGGAAATTAGTGATCAGCTCTGATATTTTAGATGCTAGTATTCGAGGTGAATTCGATTTAAATTCTATCGGTTCGTACTATAAAGCCATCGCTAAAACTTATATTCCATCGTTTAAACCAGACTTAATAAAATATAAAAATCAAATTTTTCAGTTTAATTTAAAGGTTAAAAAATTTGAGCCGATTGCGCAAATATTTGTGCCGAGTTTAGCGTTAGATGAAGGTGCAACATTTGTAGGTAATTTTGATTCGCGGAATAATATCGCGACGTTAAACGGATTTATTAAGAATTTGAAGTATAAAGGCATTGTTGTAAATAACATCATCATTGATGAAAATACAACCGAACGCCAACTACAATTAAACCTTACTTCCGATCGCGTACAAATTAACGATAGCCTCTTCATAAAAGATGTAAACATTTCTAATATCCTACGAAACGATAGCTTAGCTTTTAACGTAAAACTATCAAGCGCAGAAGCTTTTAATCAGTTAGATTTGAACGGTTTAGTGGAATTTACAAAGAATCGAGATACCACCGCCAAACTAAGCATCTTACCATCAATTCTGATTATTAATGGAGAGGAATGGAGAATAGAAGAAAAATTTAAAGTGGCTTTCAATAATGGAAAAACCCAAATTGATAACTTTGATTTAAGTAACGGAACACAGCAAATTACGGCTGATGGCCTGCTATCAGATGATCCAAATGATTTGATGAAAATTGGATTTAACAATTTTAATTTAAAAACTTTAAATCCGTTTACAAAAGGTTTTGGCGTTAAATTAAGTGGCAATGTAAATGGAAAAACTGATTTGTATGGTGCTTTAAAGAATTTGCGGGTAAGAGATGATATCAAAGTTGATTCCTTAACATTTAACGACATTTATATTGGCACGCTTACAGATACCTCTGCCTTTAGCAAAGATTTAAACAAAGCTGATGTTTATACCAAAATCGTAGCCGATGGTAAAGAAACTTTTAAAGTTACCGGCGGACTTGACCTAAAGCAAAAAGAAATTGATTTACAGGTTATGATGAGCGATACGAAACTAACCGTTTTAGAACCCTTGGTAAAGAAGTTAGTGACCAATTTAAAAGGTAATATTTCGGCAGATTTAAGCATCAAAGGCAAATTAGATCATCCATTAATAAATGGAACTTTAAAGCTGAATAAAGGTCAGCTGATGGTGAATTACCTAAAAACCACCTATATCATTACCGATAATGTGGATGTGGAAAATAGTATCATCAATATCAATGATTTTACGTTAAATGATGTTGAAGGACACCAAGCGGTTGCAAACGGAACTGTTGATTTGACTAATATTGATGATCCAGACATTAATGTTCAGCTAAATGCAGATGGTTTAATGGCGCTTAATACTACTGCTAAAGACAACGCTGTATATTATGGTAGGGCTTACGGCACAGGTTTATTTAAGTTTAATGGCCCAACCAGTAAAATGCGGATAGACATTAAAGCGAAAACCGAAAAAGGCACCGTATTTAACCTTCCGCTAAATAGTTCTGAAACGGTAAGTGATAAAGATTTTATAAATTTTGTAAGTAGTGATACCAGCAAAGTAGTTAAAAAAGCGACTAACTTTGATGGATTAACGTTAAGTTTCAAACTGACAATAGACCCAAATACCACAGCAAATATTTATACCGCTTTAGGTAATTTGAGTGGGAAGGGAAATGCAGAATTAAACTTAAACATCAATAGCTTGGGTGATTTTGAAATGTCGGGAGATTATATCATTGAAACCGGAAGTTTTGATTTCACTGCCCAAGAATATATAAATAAAAAATTTGACATAAGACAGGGTGGAACAATTAGGTGGACAGGAAACCCGACTGCAGCTCAAATTAATTTAAAGGCTACTTATGCAGTAAGGGCCAACCTAAACGAATTGTTTAAAGCTGCAAATAGAGATGCAAGCAGTAACGCCAATCAACGTGTAAATACCGAAGTAGAGATGGGTTTAACCGAGCTTTTATTAAAACCCGAGATTAAACTAAACATTAATTTTCCATCCCAACCAGCGATAAAGGAAGAGCTTCAAACTTATTTTAGCGACCAGAACAATGTAAACCTTCAAGCTTTAAGTTTGATTATTAGGAGGAGTTTTGCGCCAGGAAATGGTGGCCAATCTATCGCCAACCAATTACAATCTACGGTTTCTAGCACCGCAACAGAATTGGTTTTTAATCAGTTCAATAATGTTCTTTCTTCATTAAACTTAAACTTTGTCGATTTTAACGTAAAATCATTGAGTGAGGCAAGTGCATCACTTAAGTTTTTTAACGATCGTTTAATCATCAATGCGGGTATTGTTGATCGGAATAGTTTGAATGATTTCTCTGTAATCGACTTTTCGAAAAACAATGTAGGTAGCGAAGTGGAAGCTTTATTTTTAATTAGAAAAGATGGTACGCTTACCGGGAAAGTTGCGAATAAACCGCCAACTCAACAAAGTATATTTTTAAATAGCGGTATCAGTCCGACGGCAAATGTAACCTCTCTCGGTATTATTTATACCCAACAATTTGATACATTTAAGGAATTTATACAGAAGATAACGGGTTCGTATCGCAAAAACTTAAAGCGCAAACAAGCCGAGAATCCTATAAAAACAAATAAATCGGTACCGAAAGAAGTGATTATGAAGCAAACGAGAGAAAATAAAAACAGAAAATAGTGGGCAGTTCGTAGTTTTCGGCTCATAGTTTGAGATGGGCTGCATAACCTAAGTTCGATAAATAAATACTACTTTCCAGAATCTAAATGGCGTTTTAAGTAGTCCGTCCGTCACCCTGAATTCAGTTCAAGGTTTTTATAGCAGGAAAGATGCTGATCCCGAAAAATTCGGGACAGCATGACGGTAAGCCTAAGTTTCAGATAATAGTAGTCCGTCCGTCACCCTGAATTCAGTTCAGGGTCTTTATAGCAGGAAAGATGCTGATCCCGAAAAATTCGGGACAGCATGAAGGTAAGCCTAAGTTTCAGATAATTGTTAACGCTAAACCTTCAACCCTCAACTTTTAACTTTCTACTTTCAACCAAAAAACTATCCCTTCATAATCGAGTGCCCCATTTTATCGCGTTTGGTTTTAAGGTATCTTTCGTTGTGGCTATTGCTTTCAATTTCAATCGGAATATTTTCCACCACTTCTAATCCATAACCAATTAAACCTGCTCTCTTGGTTGGGTTATTGCTCATTAAGCGCATTTTAGTTACACCTTCTGAACGTAAGATTTGAGCGCCCACGCCGTAGTCGCGTTCATCGCCTTTAAAACCTAATTTTATATTGGCTTCTACAGTATCAAAACCAGCATCTTGCAAATTGTACGAACGTAATTTATTTACAAGTCCAATACCTCTACCCTCTTGGTTCATATAAATTACAATTCCTTTACCTTCTTTCTCAATCATTTCTAACGCTTTATGCAATTGTGGTCCACAATCGCACCTACAAGAACCAAAAATATCTCCGGTAACGCAAGAGCTATGTACACGGGCTAAAATAGGTTCATCAGCATTCCATTCGCCTTTCGATATCGCTAAATGTGTCGCATCATTATCTAACTGGGTATAGGCAGTCATTTTAAAATTTCCCCATTCCGTAGGCAAGTTAATGGTTACTTCTTGTTTTATTAAGCTATCGATATTTAAACGATAAGCGATTAAATCTTCTATAGAAATTATTTTTAATTGATGTTGTGCTGCGATCTTAAACAAATCAGGTAAGCGAGCCATTTCGCCATCTTCTTTCAATATTTCTACTAAAACACCCGCTGGTTTCATTCCCGCTAAACGGGCCAAATCTACCGCAGCTTCGGTATGTCCGGCTCTTCTAATTACGCCACCATCTTTGGCAATTAATGGAAAAATATGTCCGGGTCTGCCTAGTTCTTCAGGTTCGGTTTGCGGATTTACCAGCGCCATTATCGTTTTAGAGCGGTCGCTTGCCGAAATACCAGTTGTACAGCCATTGCCAACCAAATCTACCGAAACAGTAAAATTAGTTTCGTAAGCAGCCGTATTTTTGCCTACCATCAAATTCAAATTTAATTCTTTACAACGCTGTTCGGTGAGTGATGCGCATATTAATCCTCGGCCATAAGTAGCCATAAAATTAATTACCTCAGGCGTTGCATTTTCTGCAGCGGTTAAAAAATCGCCTTCGTTCTCCCTGTTTTCATCATCAACAACTATAATTACTTTACCAGCTTTTATATCGGCGATTGCCTCTTGTATTGAGTTTAATTTTGCTTGCATTTTTGCGTACAATTAATAAAAACCCTGAACGGATTTTATGCACAAAGGTACAACCTTATTAAGCAAAACACCGAAAAAAATATCATTTCTAAGTAAAGGAAAAGGATATGTTAAGACTACTTGATCTTTAAAAGTTTGATGAAAAATTGTTTATAATAGTTCAAATCAAATAAAGCAGAATCTGCTGTGGCTTTATAAGTTAAAAAAGCTGCCAACGGCGATAAAATAATAAACGCCAGCCACATGCCAAACACAGGATTTAAGGAACCATCTCTCGCTGATTTTTCGGCCACAGTAGTAATAATATGGTAAATTAAGAAAAATACAACCGCAATTACAACTGGTAAACCCATACCACCTTTTCTGATGATGGCGCCCAAAGGTGCTCCTATAAAGAACAACAATATACACGAAGCCGCTAACGTAAACTTCCGTTGATATTCTACACTCGTAAAAATAATTTCACCCTCCAAGTTAGTATGTGCTGGCACTCTGTTTTCGAGGTATTGACTTACGTTGGTTAATGTGGCAGTTGCATTTTGTAAAGTCTGCATTCGGTAATCTTTTGGAATATTTTTTAAAATATCGGTACCTACTACAATTGGCTTTACTTTAATTTTGGTGTAACCTCTTGCTACATCATTTTGTTTGTAGTTGGCTGCCATAGAAATTTTAGTGAAACGATTGATGGTGTCCATCTTTTTGATGAGCGAATCTTGCTTTCGACTAATTCCCTTTAAATTTAGTACCTGAGTGCTTGTGCCAAACGCTTTTGGATCGGTTTTACTCATTCCAAATGTTGATAAATCCAATCTTATTTCAGTGGCGTTAAAACGAGTGCGATTTAAAATCTGGCGGGGATTATAACTTCCTGCTTTTCCAGATTGTTCTTCATACTGTATGCCATCCTTAAGTTTAATAATCAGAAATTTTCCATCATCGGTTTTGAGCATTTCGCCCTCTTTAGCCATTATAATTTTAGGGATACCGTTCGTGCCTTTATGATCGTAAATAATTAAACCGTATAATTTATCGGTGTTATCTTTACTATCTACCCGGATGGAGTAATTTGGAATACTGTTATTGAAAACACCGGGCTTAATTAAAAAAGCCAACTTAGTTTTGGTTACATCGAAAAGTGCTGAACCAAGTTTTAAATTGGCTTTCGGCAAAATATAATTCGAAAATAACAAAGAGGCTACTGTGAGCGATAAAATAACAACAAATAACGGCCGCATTGCTTTCTGTAACGAAATACCGGCCGATTTAATGGCCACCAATTCGTAGTTTTCGCCAAGTGTGCCAAACGTCATGATGGAGGAAAGCAATACCGAAAGTGGTAATGCCATAGAAATTTGAACCAACGATTGGTAATACATCAGCTCTAAAATAGTGTACCACTCAAAGCCTTTACCAATTAAATCATCAACGTATTTGAACAAAAAAAACATCAATAAAATAAACATCACCACAAAAAAGGTGGCAATGAATGGATTTATAAATGATTTTATTAAAAGAAGATGTATTTTTTTCACCCTTCAAAGGTAGCCAAAAGACAGGAAATTATGCGCCTAAAACACTAATCAGATAATCTATTTGATTATCCCAAATTAATCTCTTTTCGGCAAGTAACTCATCAGTGCAAAAATCGGTGATAGAAAGCGCTACATCATTTGTTAGCTCATCCTGCACAATTTCCATTTCGAAATAGCATTGAGGCTCATCATCCAACCACTTAAATTTAATTAGTTTATTTTCTTTTATCGAAACTAATTTAGCTTTAAGCACCTCGTCATCCCAGGTAAAGGTGTAAACCTGATCACGGAAATTAACGTCATCGGCAAACCATTGCGATAATCCATTAGGCTCACTTATAAAAGTATATAATATTCTTGGTGAAGATTTAATCTCGTACTCAAGCGTGAATTTTTTCTTTTCTGCCATGCTATTTTCTACTACTCAGCTAAAAACTTGACTGATTATTTTAATATTAATTTTCCTAAAGAAAGGTAATTTATTCATCATTTGCAACTCTTAAAAGTTGGGTTGCTATTTATTTATAAACATTTTGCTTGGAAATGAGGTGAGCGATATTTGTTTTTGGTAGAAATTAACAAGAATATGAAATGTTCCAGCTTAAAAACACGTAAGATAATAACAGCAATAGATTTTTCAGAAAAAACCGCCGACTACGGATTGCCGTAAGGTTGCTAATTTACTAATACTTAACTTGGCCGAATAATCAGGGAAGCTGCATGTTTAGGTGTTCGGATATCACCTGTTAGTGAAAGCCGCATTTGATTTTTGATATAAAATTTATACATTGTAGAAACTAAATTAGCCATCATGCTCGATCAAAATTTACCCGATTATAAGCGGATGTAGTAGTTACTTACTAACAGCTACAACTCAAAATTTGGTGTCACAGCTAAGGAAATGTGCATTTGAGCGTCTTAATGCAATATATTTAAAATAACTACTACAACACACATATAAGTTACCTGCCATTTATGAACCGAACATTCCTATACATCGACATTTTAGGTTTTGAAGATCTTGTAAGGACAAACTCTACCAAGGTTGACCAAATATTTGCAATTTTTGATACTCTAAAAGTGCACAAACATTTTGCTTTACAGACCGTTGTTTTCTCCGACACAATTTTGGTTTTTAATAAGGATGAAGAACGTTCCATAGATTATTATTGTACATATTTAGTTGAGTACGCCCAAGTACTTTTTTATCGACTGTCCTTAATAAATGTTTATTTCAGAGGTATCTTGACTTTTGGCGAATTTAATTTCACCCAAATGTCAAATATTCAAGCATATTATGGTTTAGCACTTATTGACGCTTATAAAGACGAAAGTAATAGAGAGGAAGGGGCATTAGAGGGTTTTGGACTTTATGTTGATAAGCGCTTATCAAATGAAATTATTGTTTTTGACAAAATACCTTTTACGGAAAAATACGAGTTTATTCTATTGTGCCAATCAATAAAAAACCTATATAAAACGACAGAAGGAAATTTACCAATAGACATTAATTTACTTAGCGAAACCGATACATTTCACAGAATTGACGAAGACGTAAGATTTTTTCGAGAAATTCAATACATAAAACGAAATCATCCAGTTAAAAAAATAAGAGCTAAATATCAAAAAGTTTATGATACTTATAAAAAGGAATTGCCTTTATTTTTCACGACTTTTGAAGAGCATGGTTTTCTGCCATTTGCAATTAATTCTGACTACGCGGGTAGTATAGATCCATTTTACATACTTGCTGAAAAAGAATTAAACGGCAACTAACAGCAAAATTATTCAAAAATGGCTGACGGTGGTTTACGTTAATTCATCAGTTATTTACTAAGTTTGGTACTGGCTGACAATGGAACTGCTATTAATGCCATTTATGCGCAAATTTTCAAAACTTTAGCAGTAATACTGCAAAACCGACAAACACAGACAATATGAGTTTTACAGAAAAAAAAGTGTCAGTTCAATCATTACTTGCTCTTAAAGATGCATTGACAAATGTTTTTTGGACTAAGAAAGATTTACGACAATTTATTGAACTGATAATTGAAAACCCGCTAATAGTTTCGACAATTAACTGGAATGAAAATACTAAACTTGAGAGTGTTTCGCAACTTATAGATAGAATGAGTAAACGTCAAGATATATATCAAATTGATTTGTTAAAACTCATACAAGAAACTGGCAACTTAAATGATTTCTCTCACTTGAAAATTTGGGACAATAGCGAAGACAAAATACGAAAAGCAAAAGCATCTGTTGAAAAGTTAAGGTTAAATACAAAAAGTTATTTTGACACAATTGAAGAACTGAAGAAAACAGAAAAATCAAGAGAAAGTAATCAAGCAAAAATTAAAGAAAGCATCACATATCAACAAAAATTAGACGAACTAAAAACTGAATTTTTTGCTATTGCCTTAAATGATAATCATCAACAACGTGGGCATCAACTTGAAAAATTCCTAAAAGAACTATTTTTTTTCTTTGACCTCGACCCAAAAAACTCTTTCAAAATAACAGGAGAACAGATTGATGGAACGTTCACATTTGATAATACAGACTATCTTATGGAGGCAAAATGGCAAAAGAAACAAATTGACGCACAAGACCTTTATGGATTTGGTGGCAAAATAACCGGGAAATTAAAAAACACTTTAGGACTTTATATTTCTTTAGAAGGATACTCGTCAGAAAGCACGAAAACCAAAAGCTCAACGCTGAACTCGATAATTTTAATGGACGGGGTAGATTTAATGCAGGTTCTCGAAGGTAGAATTAAATTAACAGATATGCTTTATATAAAACGAAGAAATGCATCGCAGACTGGCGAACTATTTTACAGAATAATTGGCATTTAACAATAAAGCACTACTTCTAACAAAAAAACGGCGGACGGTGATTTATGTTAAATAATTAGTTAATTTGGTGTGATGCAATAATGGTTCTGCAAACAATGCCATTTCTGCACAAATTAGCAAAACGAGCCTATGCAATATTTTAGAAATTCCGAAAAAACAAGAATTTGATTGATCAAGAAAAATACAAACAAATCGCTTTAAAAATCTTATTACCGATTAAGGAAATAGATTCTAAAACCAAAGCTAACGAAAAATTTTTATTTACTGCTACACGAAGTAAATCGGGATATAATCTTCCTGAATATTATTTATTATATTTTTTATTCGTCGATTTACTCGGTTTCAAAAATCTTGGAAAATTTGAAAAGATTGCATTTTCAATTCCAATTGATTACAATGGAAAAGCTTTTTTAATTGAACATAGAAAATTTGGCATTGGTCTTTTTATTCAAGATGCTGAAAAAGATGAAAAATATGCTGAAGAAATTGTAAAAAAAATTAACGGAGCTGTTAAATCTGCTCGCCCATTTTATGATTATATAGCTCAAGAAGCTGTTAATAGTTCAAAATTTAATATAAATAATAATAATTCAAAACTATTTGAAAGATTTGATTTCTTATTAAAATTATATAAGGAAAATTATGAAATATATCTTAAAAACAAAGGTAAAACTGAAAAAAAAGTAACTAAATCACAATCAAGTGAAACTATAATAATTACTTCATTAGATTTTGAGTATTCTCAAAAATCTAATTGGTTTGCAATCTCCTGCATTGAAGCCTTCTTTAGTTGGACAGAACACTTATTTATTCATATTGCAGTAATTTCACAAAATGTAACAACTGGAAAGGAAATTTCTAACTTAATTGATGCAGAATGGAAAACAAAATTCACATCTGCAATTCCGATAACAACGAATGAAATTTCAAAATTTTACAATGATTTATTAATCGTACGACAACAACTTCGCAATTTTGTAGCACACGGAGCTTTTGGAAAAAATGGTAATGCATTTATGTTTCACTCAAATGCAGGGGCAGTTCCAGTTATTATGAATCATAAAAAGACAAAAAACAGATTTTCTCTAAATGGACAGCTTTCATTTAAAGAAGTAGAAGTAATAGAATTAATTGAGAAATTCATAAGTTTTTTATGGAAGGATTCCTTAGAACCTATCATGTACTATACCCAAGAATGTGAACTACCTACAATATTAACAATGGCTTCTAATGGTTTTTATTCTACAGCTATTGGGAGTATGGAAATTATGAGAATATTTTCAGATAAATTAATGTCAGATTTTGATAACTCAGCAAATATGGATTGGTAAAAAACATCGCCTAACAGCTAAGGCCTCGTTGGGCTCGCAGACCCAACAATGAGGCTTATGTTGAACGGAACAGATTACATTTACTCGTCTTATATAATTTTATTAGATCAATTTTGCGTTCCAATATTAAGTCGGATCAAAAGGATTTCTATCAACATGGTAAGTGGCATTTGATCAATATCCAAAAAATAAACCTACCCCTTAAAAGTAAGAGATAGATTGAAAACTGGATATTGAAGAGGGAGAGAGAGTAGAGTATCTATCAATTATTATACAAATTTAACCTTGTCCACCCAATACGCTTAAAGGAATTTCCGGCATAAACGCTCACGTAGCCCCCACACAACCCATTTATTCCGTTCCTCCTTTGCTTAATTGGTTTGAAAGGTGGATTGAGTACCATAATTAATTAAATACTATGGTACAGATAGAAAACAGTTTAAGATTATGTGAGGTACAAGTAACCTACACACCAGATTACAAAATTAGTGAGCGCCCTAAGATTACATCTTCATTGGAAACGTATCAACTTTTAAAACAAGAGTGGGATAAAGGGAGAATTAACTTCCTAGAGGAGTTCAAAGTCATCCTACTCAACAGAGCAAATAGAGTTCTTGGTTTGGCTGACATTTCAATAGGTGGCGTGAGTGGAACTGTTGTTGATCCTAAGATTGTATTTGCTACTGCTTTAAAAGGTAACTGTTCCTCGATAATAGTTGCACATAACCATCCTAGTGGGAATTTAAGACCGAGTGAATCAGACATACGGTTAACAAAAAAATTAGTTGAATGTGGGAAGCTGTTGGAAATAGTAGTTTTTGATCACGTCATAATTACTGAATATGGGTATTATAGTTTCCTTGATGAAGGAATGATTTAACCTAAATGAGATATATATGAGACAAAAAAGCAATATTTACACTAAATAAATTATTTATATGCGAATCTAAATCTATCTTTAGAATCGCATATGAAGATTACAAAAAATTAAAATTTCAATATTATTTAACCCTTAAAACCAATAAACGATTTGATATAAGTCATATAATTAATGGATTAACAGCTTGTTACAGTATATTTCACATTTCATTTCAAAAAAAAATTAATTTGTTCTATATTTGCAATTCGAAAAAATAACCATTCGAATATTTACACGTTTTGTAAATGTTTAAAAACCCGGCGGGGTAGCTCAGATGGTTAGAGCGCAGGATTCATAACCCTGAGGTCGGCAGTTCGATCCTGCTCCCCGCTACTGATTTAAAAGCGCACTGAAAAGTGGGCTTTTTTTGTTTAAAAAATTTTGTAGGCTTGATGTTTAGATATGCGTAAATTGCTAAGTAATTAGTAGGATAAGCAATAACTAACGGAAAGTTTATTTACTGTTTTTAGACACCGTCACCCTGGCCCGATTCATCGGGATCAGGGTTTTAATAGCAAGAAAGATGCTGAAATAAATTCAGCATGACGATGAGCCTAAGTATAACGCCAATGGAATATGATTTTCAGCAAAATAATTATAGAAATCAGGTTTTTAAACTTTGACTAGCAAAAGCGACGCAACATGGAATGTTGCAAGTGTTGCTAAAAAAGAATTAGAGGCAAGAACAGGAAAAAAAGTTGTGTCGGCATTAAATGCCAAGTCTGCACTAAGTTTAAAAAACAAAAAACCAGCTAAATAACCAACATGAGCGGAGACAAGATGATGATGCTGATTATGTTCGGCTTGTTCTTTTTCATGGTCGCAATCATGATTACAGCAAACTGGTACACAAAGAAATACAATACAAAAATTAGTTTTTTTCAGATTGTGATGTTCTTTTTCGCATTAATTTTTGGTGGATTTTGGTTTTTCATTAAACAAATAAGCAGTTCTGAAAAAGACAATATCGTTAAAATGGTAGCGCTAAAAAACACAGTGGTCGGCATTTACAACGAGCCACGTAAAGCCTATTTTAAAGAGATGAAATTTGATGATGGAAGAGCCTTACCAATGCCCGAAGAAATGTTGGGTATTGTACAAATTGGGGATAGCATTTATAAAAACAAAGGCGATGATTTTTATACAATTGTAAATTCAGTTACCAAAAAAAGCAATAATTTTAAGGTTAAAGTACACGAAAGAGTTTTAAGCAAACCGCAATAGATGCGGTTTGCTTAAATACTTTAAAAATTAATTAATTTCGATAACTGCTTTTATTACGCCGTTTGCAGGATCCAAGCATTTCTTAAACTCATCTTTAACATCATCAAAAGCAATGCGATGGGTAATGTAAGTGGCTGGATTAACTGCGCCACTCTTCATACTTGCGATTACATGATCAAAATCTTGTGCAGTAGCGTTACGACTGCTCATTAAAGTTGCCTCACGTTTATGAAATTCTGGATGATTAAAACTAATACTCTGTTTCTGCAATCCGATTAAAACATATCTTGCACCGTGCGCCATATATTCAAATGCGTTGTTAATAGCCTTTAAATTACCTGTAGCATCAATCACTACGGTCGGCATATCTCCATTTGTAATTTCGGCCAATTGACCAACTATATTGTTACTTAAAGCATTTATAGTATGAGTAACGCCCAATTTATCTTTACAAAACTGAAGGCGTTGGTCGTTAATATCTAAAGCGATAACTTTAGCTCCAGCAATGCGCGCAAACTCCATAGTACCTAAACCAATTGGTCCAGCGCCAACTACCAAAACAAATTCGCCTTTCTGCACTCCAGCTCTTCTCACACCGTGTGCACCAATGGCTAAAGGCTCAACCAAAGCAAGTTCATCGTAACTTAAACCCTCGCCATGTATTAACGATGATGAAGGGACAGAAAGATACTCTACCATGCCACCATCTTGATGCACCCCACAAACCTTTATACTGGTACAGCAATTTGGTTTACCACTGCGACAAGCGATACAAGTACCACAACTAAAATACGGCGCAATGGTTACCGCTTCGCCGATTTTAAATCCCGGTGCATCATCAAACGATATTAAATCGCCGGCCAACTCGTGACCTAAAATTCTTGGATATTCGAAAAATGGTTGCACACCTTCATAAGCATGAATATCGGTACCGCAAATGCCTATTCTTTTAATTTTAATTATAGCTCGCCCTTTTTCTAAAACAGGTTGTTCAGCATTTTGATATTCAAAATTACCAGGCTCCGTACAGACTAATGTTTTCATGTCGATTAATTATTTGGTTTTAGCAATTCGGTATTTCTTGGTAGGTTTTTACCTAAAATACGGTTGCCATTTTCGGTAATCAACAAATCCTCTTCAATCCTTATGCCACCAAAATCCTTATATTTTTCTAGGTTATCATAGTTGATAAAATCTAAGAATTTGTTTTCCGATTTCCACAAATCGATCAATTCCGGAATGATATAAATTCCCGGTTCTACCGTTAACACAAACCCTTCTTCAACTTGGCGACCTAACCGTAATGATTTTAGACCGAATTGTGTACTTTTTTTCAATTCGTCGGTATAGCCAACATATTGTTCGCCTAAATCTTCCATATCGTGGGTATCTAAACCCATTAAATGGCCTAAACCACATTGAAAAAACATGGCATGTGCACCTTGGGCAACAGCATCTTTAGTGTCGCCTTTCATCAAACCCACACTTTTCAATCCATTTACTAAAGTTTCGCAAGCCAATAAATGTGCATCTTTATAATATTTACCCGGTTTTAAAAAGTTAACCGCAGCTTCGTGTGCATCCACAACAATATCATATAATTCTTTTTGTCTGCTGGTAAACTTTTGGCTTACTGGCGAAGTACGCGTAAGGTCGCCACCATAATGCATGGCGGTTTCTGCGCCACAATCTACCAATAACATTTGCCCGTTGTGCAAAATATTACCTTGAGAATGGTTGTGCAGAATTTGTCCGTTTACTGTTAAAATAGTTGGAAATGCAAGGTGCCCGCCAGCACTTAACGCAATACCGTGAATTACGCCGGCAATATGTGTTTCAGAAACACCATCTTGCGCCAATCTTGCAGCTTCAGTTTGCATATCAATAGTTGTATTTACAGCTATTTCAATTTCTGCAACCTCTTCTGCAGATTTCACCGCACGTTGCGCTACAATTGCTTTTATAAGTATTACACTGCTTTCATCCTTAAGTTTTTCTAACGGAATATTTAGCCAGTAATTCAACTTCGCCGCATTTTCTGGGCGGTAAGGTGGTAAAAAGTGAATATGTTGCTTTGCTTTTAAAGCCTTATCTAAATAGTTGTGTACGCTTTTGTAATTGGCAGTTTTACTAACGCCAACTTCCGATCCTTGTTGCGCCAAAGAAGGCATCGGGCCGGTCCAAACAATGTCTTCTACACTAACATCATCGCCAAAAAGCATACTTTCATTTGCATCAACATCTATTAAACCAACTAATCCTGGTCTATCAATGCCGAAAAAATAAAGAAAATTACTGTCTTGCCTAAAAGGATATTGATTATCGTGGTAATTTATACTACTTTCTTCATTACCCATTAACAAAATTAAGCCACTATTTACAGTGCTTAAAAGTTTTCTTCTTCTATCTATATAAATTTCTTTGTTAAACATTTTTATTGAGATTGATGATGCCTAATGGCATGATTTGACTGACACTTATTAAATTCAAATTTAGCAATAAATCACCGCAACATTTACAGAAAATTGCTTTAAACTGTATAAATTAGTTTAAAGAATTTAATTTTGCCTCTAAAATTTTTGCAGTTTTTGTTGCGCATAAACCGCCAATATTTGTACACTTAAATTCGTGTGGAATTGCCATACCTATAATGTGCATGGTTTCAATTACTTCATCCAATGGGAGCAACGGATCGTAGCCAGACAATGCCATATTTGCAAATGTAACAGCATTGGTTGCAGCCATAATATTGTTTCCTAAACATGGAGCCTCTACCCTATTTGCTATCGGCGTGCACGACATGCCGAGTGTGCTTTGCAATACCATTGAAGCAGCTGCGAGCGATTGCGCTAATGTGCCTTTTTGCATGTAAACAATTGCGGCCGCAGCCATGCCACCACCAGAACCATATTCTACACCACAACCTGCTACTTCGCCTGCAAATGTAGATTGGGTAGCAATGAAAATACCGATTAAGCCAGAAACCAACATGGCTTCTACAGCATCATCTTCAGAAACCTGTAAAAAATCTGCACTTCCAATGATGGCGCCTGGCAAAGTACCACATGAACCTGCCGTAGGTGCAGCAACAATAACACCCATAGAACTTTTTACTTCCATCAATGCAGAAACGTACATCACCACATTGTCGATAGCGCCTGAACCTACCAGTTTATTTTTTTCGAGTGCACTTTTATAATTAACAGATTGGCTACCCAAAAGTCTATCGGCATATTCCGTACCCTGCAAACCAGATTTAATAGAGTCTTTTAGTATGCGTACAATTTTGCGCATTTTTTCTACAACTTCTTCTTTAGAGATATTTCCTCTTTCACGCTCATAAAGAATGGCTAAATCTAACAAAGACAGATTTTTATCTTTATTGTACGCCAGCATTTCGTTACAAGTTGTATAAGGAACAGCTACATCCTTGCGGGATAAAACGGGCAAAACTGCACCTAATTTTTTGATGGATATAAAATCCGCTAAAGCTGCTAGTTTCGCTTGTAGCGATTCACTTGGAAACCCTTGTGCCTTTATTTGAATAAAAGTTGCATCGCCATTGTGCAGCATAATATGATCGAAAGGCATTTCTGCTTTTATCAGTTCTACAATTTTATCGGTTGTTTTACAATAAATTAAAGTTTCGTAAAAATCGCCTAACATAGAAACATCAACACCATCAATGGCGACCACTTCAATCATCCCGCCACCGGTAGAAATAGAAGTTACTGTTCTCGTTTCTTTATCATTAGTTAGCGTAATAAGATAAGTGTTTAAGTGCGCAGCTTTAATATCGCGTACGGCAAACTCAATCGTTATTCCAGCCTCGGCTATGTATTTTTCCGATCTCGGTAAGCGTTCATCATCGGCTTCCCAACCTAAAAACCCACCAAACAAACCCATATCCGAACCTTGCCCGGTATGTGTATCTGCCAATGAACCTGTTGGATCGAACTCGATTAAAATATGAGTAATTTCCCCGTCCATAAGGTCTTTACAAAGTCGCCCGATACGGAGCGAGGCCGCGCAGTGAGAGCTTGAAGGGCCACGCATTACTGGGCCAATTACATCATTAAAAATACTCGGGTAATTATTCATTTAGTTAATTTGTTTCTAAAATGTTGGGCAATCTTAGCTGTAAAGATTGCTTCGTGCCTAGCAATGACGATTTTTTAGTCATTAAAGTATTCGACAATCTTAGCTTGAAAGATTGCTTCGTACCTCGCAATGACCGTTTTTTCGCGCAAACCTGAGTACGAAAATTGTTACGTTGGTAATCATGCTCTATTGGCGTTACGATTAGGCTTCTCGTCATGCTGTCCCGAATTTTTCGGGATCAGCATCTTTCCTGCTATAAGACCCTGAACTAAATTCAGGGTGACGGCCGCTTTAACCCAAAACACCATTTTGAATTTCGAACATATTAATTAATTATCGACCTTAGGTTATAACACTCTCTTTTCTAAAAATTTATTTGTTGTCATTAAAGCTGTTGGACAATCTTGGCTGTAAAGATTGCTTCGTGCCTCGCAATGACGGTTTTTTCGTACAAACCTGAGTTTGACAACTGTTACGTTGGTAATCATGCTCTATTGGCGTTACGCTTAGGCTTCCCGTCATGCTGTCCCGAATTTTTCGGGATCAGCATCTTTCCTGCTATAAAGACCCTGAACTAAATTCAGGGTGACGGCCGCTTTAACCCAAAACACCATTTTGACTCTCGAACATATTAATTAATTATCGACCTTAGGTTATAACACTCTCTTTTCTAAAAATTTATTTGTTGTCATTAAAGCTGTTGGGCAATCTTAGCTGTAAAGATTGCTTCGTGCCTCGCAATGACGGTTTTTTCGTACAAACCTGAGTTTGACAACTGTTACGTTGGTAATCATGCTCTATTGACGTTACGCTTAGGCTTCTCGTCATGCTGTCCCGAATTTTTCGGGATCAGCATCTTTCCTGCTATAAAGACCCTGAACTAAATTCAGGGTGACGGCCGCTTTAACCCAAAACACCATTTTGACTCTCGAACATATTAATTAATTATCGACCTTAGGTTATAACACTCTCTTTTCTAAAAATTTATTTGTTGTCATTAAAGCATTGGACAACCTTTACCAGAAAGATTGCTTCATGCCTCGCAATAACAATTTTAATAATTATAAATTCTCTTTCCAATACTTAGCCATCGTTTCTCTTAAATGGTAAGTTGTATTATCTCTTTCGTTAATGGAGTGCGTACGCATTGGATATGACATCATATTAAACATTTTATTTTGTTTAATTAACTCGTTAGAAAGCATTTCGAAACTTTGATAGTGCACATTATCATCGGCAGTACCTGCAATAATCATCAACTTTCCTTCTAAATTTTTAGCAAAATTAATTGGCGAACCATCGTGATAACCTTTCGCATTATCGGTAATTAAACCCATATAACGCTCTTGGTAGGTTGCATCATATAAACGTTGGTCTGAAACAAACGCAAGTGCCAAACCAGTTTTGTAAATATCCGGGTGACGGAACATGCAGTTAAGCGTCATTTGGCCACCGCCACTCCAACCCCAAATACCTACTCTTTGTTGATCGATAAATGGATAAGTTGCAAATAATTTTTTAGCGGCATTTGCCTGATCTTGAGAAGCTAATATTCCGATTTGGCCGTAAATTGAATTTCTCCAAGCTTTACCTCGAGGTGTTTTTGTACCACGATTATCTATACTCACCACAATATTTCCTTGTTGTGCCATATATTGATCCCATAACGAGCCACCTTCCCAATCATCTTGCACGGTAGAGCCAGCCGGTTCTCCATACACATAAAATAAAATAGGGTATTTTTTATTTGGATCAAAGTTTCTTGGTTTAATCATCCAAGCATCTAAACTCACATCTCCGATATCAATTTTTATAAATTCTTTTGCATTTAACTTTAATGCGTCATATTTTTCTTTTAATAAATGATTATCCACCAAAGTACGAACCACTTTATGGTTTGGTAAGCTAACCAACGAAATTACAGGCGGTGTAGTAGAATTTTGAAAAGTATGAATAGCCCATTCTGCATTCTCAGACATTTGGTAAGCATTTTGCCCCTGCAATGCTTCTGGCGTAATTCTTTCAGCCTTGCTGCCACCATCTAACTTACTTCGGTATAAATAACGTTGTGTAAAGTTATCAGGCGAAGCGATATAGTAAACATATCCGTTTTTAGAGTCAATTGTTGTAATTTGAACAACGTCAAAATCCCCTACGGTAATCAGTTTTGATTCTCGTCCATCTCTAGATATTTTGTAAAGGTGATTCCAGCCATCTTTTTCGCTTGTCCAAGTAAAGTATTTGTTGCCATCTACCCAACGCGTATCATCATGTACATCTAAAAAAGAACCATCCTTTTCGGTGTACATATTATTGATAGACATGGTTTTTACATCGCATTTCCAAAGTTTATTGGTATTTTGAGGACGATTTAATTGTTGCACAATTACTTCATTCGAATTCGGAATAAATTCCATTCTAGCTAAATAATTATTTGTAGGGTCGCCAGGAATTTTAAACCAATTGGTTTTTCCACCATCGGCAGAAATTACGCCAACTTTAACCGCTGATAATTTTGTGCCAACCTTTGGGTAAGGCAACGGAATTGGTTTTGAGTATAAAGAATCTATATTATCAATTAAGTAAAACGTCCCAATATTTTTTGTATCTGATTGCCAGTATGCGATAAATTTACCGTCAGGACTCCATCTAAACCCATCTCTACAATCTAGTTCTTCTTCGTAAACCCAATCAAATGTTCCGTTAATGATATTTTTGCCACCGTCGAAAGTTAATTGTTTAACAGTACTATTGGCAATGTTTTCTACATAAACATTTTGCTGACTTACGTAACCGACCTTTGCACCATCTGGAGAAAATTTCGCAAACATTAAAGTACTACCCACCAACGATTTACCTAATTGCTGTAAATTTCCTGTCTTTAGATTCAACACCCAATAATCGCCACGGGTATTGTATCTCCATACTTTTCGGGTATTGGTAAAAATCAACAACTTTGAATTATCTGCAGACCATTCATAATCGTCGATCCATAAAGGTGATTTGGCATTTTTCGGCGTTAGCTGTTTTGCATTAACTAAAATTGTTTTTGCGCCAGTTTTTGCATCATATTCAACAATATCACTTCCACCATCTTTATTGGCCTCTACAGTTGAATAGCCCTGCCCGCTTTTTAGCCACCTAACGGTTCCATAACCACTAGATCGATAGGTATTACTCGCATAAATATCGTGTAAGGTGAGATCAGTTTGAGCGTAAGATGTTGCGCTGTTTAACACTGCTACAACAAAAAGGATTAGAAATGATAAGGTTCCTTTGGAATTCATTGATATTTTTTTTTATTTGTTTCTGTTGTTAAAGTGGCTTTGGATTTCCCAAAGCCTATGAGATATTTTAGGTTAATTTTTAAAATACAAGCGTTAATTAAATTCCTTTTACGGTATATGTTTTACCTTTTACCGTATTAAACTGAACGATTTGGTTTGGAAGTTTTTTAATACTAACCTGTTTTCCGTCCAAAAATACTTTTACCTTACTACTGGCTTTAATCTCACATGGCATTCCTGCTTTTGAAAGTATTGCCAATGAAGTAACGGCTTTGTTTTTCCAGCTAAAATCTAATTCAAAATCGCCTCGAGCACAAACGCCTTTAAACTGACCATCCGTCCATTCTGAAGGAAGTGCAGGAAGAAGATCAATGTAACCCTCTTGAGATTGTAAAAGCATTTCGGATACCGCAGCGGTCATTCCTAAAGTTCCATCAACTTGCATTGGTGTAAAGCATTTAGCAAATAGCGATACAAAACATTCATCTTTTAAATATCCCTTAAAAATTTTATTTACTCTATCGCCATCTCTTAAACGCGCCCATAAGTTTGCTTTCCAAGCTCTAGACCATCCTGATGCCCCATCGCCCCTTAATTCAAGCACCTTTTTTACAGGCTCTATTAGTTCGGGCGTACGGCCAACCGAAATTACATTTCCTGGATACAGACCATATAAATGGGAATTATGACGGTGATTTGGTTCCATTTGGCCATAATCTTCTGCCCATTCTTGCAAAGTTCCGTTTTTACCAACTTGTGATGGAACCAATCTTTTTCTAGCTGCTTGAACTTTTTTATTAAAATCTAAATCTTTGTTTAAAATTTTAGTTGCTTCGTCATAGTTCTTAAATAAATCTTTAAGAATCTGCATATCGATGGTAGATCCAGCTGTAATTGTGGTAAAATAATATCCACCGGTAATTTCATCGAAGAAGTATTTGTAGCCTTTACCTTCTGGTGGGTTTTCTGGAGATGTTGACGGATTTGTTACCAACCAATCCTTTCCAGGAAATGGAACTAAAAAGTCCATAAAGAAATCAACAGATCCTTTCATTACCGGATAAAATTCTTTTAGGAATTCTTTATCCTGTGTAAACAGATAATGATCCCATAACTGATTGGTTAACCATGCGCCACCAGTTGTAAATGTTCCCCAAGTAGGCCCATCCATAGGTGCCGCAACGCGCCATATATCTGTGTTTTGATGTAATACCCAACCTCTAGCACCATAATGCTCTTTGGCCACTTGTGATCCTTGATCGGTAAGTTCCTCTACCATTTTAAATAAAGGCTGTGCCATTTCAGAAAGATTTCCTGATTCTACCGCCCAATAATTCATTTCCAAATTAATGTTGGTGGTATATTTTGAATCCCAAGCTGGGTTCATATTATCGTTCCAAATGCCTTGTAAATTGGCTGGCTGTGTACCTGGTCTAGAAGAAGAAATTAGTACATACCTCCCGAAATTATAGCACAATGAAGCCAATTGAGGATCGGGTGATGTTTGTATTTTTACCATTCTCTCATCCGTTGGGAGGTAAGAATTTGGTGTTGCTGGTAGTGTGAGCGAAACCCTATCAAAATACTTCTTATAATCATCCACCGCATTTTTCTTTATTTCAGGAAAAGAAGTCTTCTGCACTTTTGCCAACATATCCTCCACACGCTGGTGCTGATCGGCACTAACATCTTTATAGTTTACAAAGTTTGTTGCAGCAACAAAATACAAAGTAACTGAGTTTGCATTTTTTACAGTAAGCACGGTTTGGGTATCGTTATCCAAATCCATAGTACCGCCTTCTGGCATTATTTTGATACGTGCTTCATACTTCAGCTTGCCTTCAATACCCATATAATCGGCTGATTTTCCGGTAACCTTTAGTTGATCTTTTCCAACACCATCCATTTTGAAGTAATCTGTAGCATAGTTGGAATGCGTTTCGTTGCGTACCCCTCTCAATTGGGCATCAAAAGAGATGCTTCCAGGTTTATCAGCAGTAATACGTATCGCAATGGTTTGATCAACCGCCGAAGCTAAAACCTCTCTGGTATAGTTAACACCGTTAGCAGTATATTTAACGGTTGCTATACCTGTTTTCAAATCCAAAGACCTTGTGTAATTTTCAACAGCCTCTTTTTTAAAGTTAAGGTGAAGATTGGATAAAGCTTGGTATTTCTGTTGTTCGATAGGATAACCCATTAACGTACGGCCAAAAAGCTTATGTGCTTTAATAGGTTCTCCGTTAAAAATCATTTTTTGGATGTTTGGCAACTCTTTGTAACCATCTTTTACAACCGTAGAATAAGGTCCACCAGACCAATACGTCTCTTCATTGAAGTTAATAATTTCCTCTGTTGGCCTGCCGTAAATCATAGCGCCTATGCGCCCGTTACCTACAGGTAGTGCATCTGCCCATACTTCTGCAGGTTTAGTGTACCATAAAAGTGTTGCAGGATCAAAAGATTTTTCTTGAATGTTTTGATTCGTCTTATCAGTTTGGGCTTTGGACTTTGAGTAAGCAAAAGTAAGCGACAAACATAAAAAATAGATGATTTTCTTCATTTCAGTTTCAGTGTTAGTGTGTTTAATATTTATAATTCAATTCGTGTGTGTTCAAAATTAACGGTAAAATGTGAAATTATAAGATTTTGCAATCAATACCTATCCCAATTTTGTCTATTAATTATCTTTTATTGATAATATTTTTGGCGGTTATACCTACTTTTAAGCCATTACTTCTATCGCAATCCACAGTACTGCGAGCAAAACCAAAATTGAAATTCCAATTATTCTATAGTCGAATATACTTTTGATTTTTGTAAAGTATGCACTACCATCAAATGTATGGCTTTGCTGCTCTACAGTTGGCACAGGCGTTAATAAACTTACTACCACAAAAACGATACAGCACAATAAGAAAGCCCACCAAGCCTGCATCATAAAAATAACGCCCCAAGTGTTGGTTATTAATTTAACGCCGTTAGCATCTGGAAAGTCTAATGAAAACATAAGTATTCCAACAATTAAGCCCACAGAAAAAGTAACCTTTGCTGCCTGTTTTGTACCACGTTTCCAAAAATAACCCATAATAAATACGGCAGAGATGGAAGGTGCAATACTTGACCCAATTGAGTTTACAATACTAATAATCGATCCTCCTTTGGAGCCGGCCACCATAGAAAACAAAATGGAAATCACCATTACAACTAAAGCGGTTACCTTACCTAAATTTACCAAGCGCTTATCAGAAGTTTCTGGACGGATTCTCTTCACAATATCTAAAGACACTAACGTAGAAGAACTGTTTAGTGCCGCAGCTACAGAACTCATTAAAGCAGCCAAAAGTGATGCAATTACAACACCTATTAAACCAACTGGTAAAAGTTCGCGCACTAAAATAGAATAAGTTTGTCCGCCACCGGCAGCCATAATCTTGTCTTTAAACAGTATGTAGGCCAACATACCGGGTAAAAGCATAAAAAACACTGGCGCAAGTTTAAGTACGGCCGTAAACATTGGTCCAAGTCTAGCATCGCGTTCTGATTTTGCACCCAATGCACGCTGTACAATAGTTTGATCGGTAAACCAATACCAAATGCCTAAAACTGGATAACCTAAAAACACAGCATACCAAGGAATACCACCAATATTACTAACGGTATGATCGCTACGCAACATGGATAAACTTCCCGTGCGGATATGTGATTTAAAACCTGCAAAATCATGAATACCAACCTTTGGTAACATATATAACCCGAATATTGTAATTAAAATACTTCCACCCAATAAAATTACAGATTGAATTGATTCTGTAACAGCTACTGCTTTTAAACCGCCCAATACGGTATAGATGGCTGTAAAAATAGAAATAATCAATACGCCCCAAAACTGATCAAGGCCGAAAAATTCTTTCATAATGGTTGCACCAGCATATAAACTTATACCAATGTGGATTAACAATGCCGTTAAAATTGCAAAAACAACCATAAAAGTTCTTGATGTACCATCAAAACGATTTTCAAAATATTCGGGAATGGTAGAAACTTTGTTTCTAAAGTAATAGGGGGTAATAAAAATACCCAAAAATACTAAACAAGGAATGGCCATCCATTCGAAAATACCATCAGATAAACCTGAAAGAAAGCCTGATTCTGCGAACCCAACAATATGAATGGTTGAAATATTTGAGGCAAATAAAGATGCCCCAACTACGCCCCAACCCAGCGATCTGCCAGCAAGGAAATATTCGTTGGAACTTTGCTTTTTAAAGCCATTACCAACCCAAAGACCTATTACCACTATACCAATTAGGTATATGGCGATGATGGCCATGTCAATATAAGAAATATGCATTTAGTTTGTTTTTAGTTTATCTTTAGTTTAAATCTATTACTGCTTTTACCAAATCACCTCCGTAAGCATATAATTTCTCAAATTCAGAAGTTACCTGATCGAAATTAATTCGGTGAGTGATAAATAACTGTGTATCTATTTTTCCAGTTTCCATCAATTTTATAATTTTATCAAAATCTTCACTCATCGCCGCACGACTTGCTTTTAGTGTAAGTTCCTTTTTATGAAAATTAGGATCATTAAAGGTTACATCGCCTAAAAATAAGCCAACAAATACAATTGTGCCGCCAGCTGCAACTAAATTAAAAGTATTCATCATACTGGCAGAATTTCCTGTTGCATCGATTATTATGGTAGGCAAATCTCCGTTTAAAAGCGTAGTTAAATCAGCTAATGTATTTTCTGTAGCCATTAAAGTATCGGTTATACCAGTAATTGCTTTACACTTTTTAAGCTTATTCTCATCTACATCCATTGCAATTACACGGGCATTGCTCAACTTTGCAAACAACGCAACTGATAAGCCAATTGGCCCAGCTCCAATTACAAGTACAATATCATTAGCCGTTATTTGTGCACGATCTACTGCATGATAACCGATAGCCAAAGGCTCAATTAAAACCAGTTGATCGGGCGATAATGTTGCCGATTTATGTAAGAACTTTGAAGGATAAGTAAAATATTCTTGCATGCCACCATCTACATGCACGCCCAAAACTTTTAGGTGCTCACCACAGTTTGTTTTTCCTCTTCTTACGGCTTGTCCTTCAATATCGTTATAGTAAGGTTCTACACAACAAAGATCGCCAATGGCTACATTTTTAACCTCGTTGCCAATTTCAACAACCTCAACTGCAAGTTCGTGACCTAAAATTCGTGGGTAACTAAAAAAAGGCTGACTACCTTTAAAAGCATGCAAATCGGTACCGCAGACACCAATTTTTTTTACTTTTACCAAAACTTCATCTTTACCTAAATTTTTTGTTGGAATTGGTGCTTCGGATGACTTCCATTCACCAGGTTTGTTTAACGTTATAACTTTCATTTAAGCTGAAACAATTAAATCTGTGATTTTTTCGAATATTTCTTTTGGTAATACTCCCAATTCCCAATCTTTTACGGTTGCCGTAATTTGTGCTAAATTTCTAGCGCCCATTACAATTCTATCGGCCTCATTTATAGAAAAAAGATAGCGTTGCGCTAATGTGGGTAAACTCATGTCCAAATCATCGGCAATTGCTTTTACGGCAATTGCGTTTTGAAGATCTTTTTCGACAATAAAATCGCCATCTACACCTTCAGTTTTATATTTTTCGAATCGATTTCCAAGTAACGAAAAATGCAAAGCAGAAGCGGCATAATACGCAATACCTTCTTTTTTATATTGTTGAATTTCTCCGTTGAAAACGTTAAGATTGCAAGCATCCATACGCAGATAGCCAGATACTACATCAAAATTTTCTTTAGTGATGTAAGGCATAAAACTTAATGGAGGATTGCCACCTACGCCCAGATTTTGAACAAGTCCCTGCGATTTAAAATCTTTTAAATCGTTAATTATGCGTTCAATTTCATCTTCTGGCACTAAATGTGGCTCATGAAGAAAAAGTAAATCTATACTGCTTAAGCCCAAAAGTTCTAAACTATTGGCTAGGCTACGTTTCATACCTTCTGTAGAATAATCAAGCTTAATATCAAAAGCATTACTAGCTTGTAAACGACCAATTTTTGTGCTGATAAAAGGTTTTTCTCCATTCCACTGCTTTAAGGCTTTACCTAAATAAAGTTCTGCGTTTGAGTATGAAGGCGCAGTATCAAAAACCGATATTTTATTTTCTAAAGCGAATAATATAGCTTCAATAGATTCTTGTTCTTGTACACTTCCCCATACGCCACCTAAGCCTGATGTGCCATAAACTAAGCGACTTTTGTTGCCGAAAGCAACACTTTTTGTATAATCTCCCGTAATGTAATTTGGTCTTTCCATAATTTTTTAAAAATTAACTGTTGCTCCGCCATCTACTGGCAAAATAACTCCGGTTATGTACTTTGCAGCATCAGAACTTAAAAACAAAGCGGCATTGCCGATGTCTTCCGGTTCTCCAAAATGATCCATTGCAATGCGATTTGTGATTTTTTCTTTTCGTGCTACATCTTGATCGATTGCTTTTAAAAACATAGCAGAATTAATCCACCCTGGCGCAATTGCATTAACCCTAACATTATCTTTAGAGTATTCGGTTACCATTGCATTTACCATACCTGTAAGTGCGGTTTTTGAAACACTGTAAGCCACCACTCTATCAATACCAAATAAGCCTGCCATGGAGCTAATCATAATTATCGAGCCTTTTTTACGGGCCAACATATTTTTTGCACAAGCCCGAGTTAAACTAAAAACACTTAATAAATTTGTTTGTATAATTCTGGCAAAATCTTCATCAGTTGTATCTTGTGCCCAAGCTTTATGGTTAATGCCTGCATTATTAACAAGAATATCAATCGCTCCAATATTTTTTTCGATGCCCTCAACAAGTGTGGGAATAGCTGCCAAATCGGTAATATCGTTAACTATATAATGCGCAGCGGTACCGAGTTCCTTCGTTGCATCTGCCAATATACTTTCTCTCCTACCGGTGATAACTACTTGCGCGCCAGCCGCTATAAAAGCTTTAGAAATGCCCAAGCCAATACCAGTGCCGCCACCAGTTACCAAAGCTATTTTTCCTTTAAGGGAAAACTGTTCTAATCCCATATCTTATTTAATTTCTGTTAAGTGTTCATCCAAAAAGTTAAAGCCCCACCCTGGTAAATCATGTGGTTTAGCAAAACCATTTTGGATAACCATTGGATTATCTATCAATGGATCTACCCAATCGAACGATTCGGCACCCACACCATTTGAAATTGTACACAACAAAGGCACATCATAATCTTTATAATAGTGAGGCAATACTGGCAAATGAAAACTTTTCGCCAATGCTGCACTTTCTCGCCAAGCCTCAACACCGCCAATACGCAAAATATCTGGTTGCCAAATATCCAATGCGTTTCTACTTACCAATTCTCTTAATGGCAAAGTATCATATTCGCGTTCGCCCATGGCTAAAGAAATACCAGTTTGCTTTTTAAGTATTTCGTACGATTGAAAATCTTGATGATGAACAGGCTCTTCGAACCAATGAATATTTAAATCTTTAGCTGCTGTGGCCAATTTTATTGCTGCTGGCAATTCCATACCTTGATTGGCATCCATCATAATATCGATTTTATCGCCTACGGCTTTACGCACGATTTGTAATCTTTCGATATCTGTAGCCACTTTTGGCGAGCCAACTTTAATTTTTACAGCTTTAAATCCCCTATCGATATAACCGGTTACTTCTGCAATCAACTCATCTACAGAGTACGATATCCATCCGCCACTGCCATAAATAGCAACTTGTTCTTTATGTGTGCCTAAAATTTTATGAACAGGTAATTTTAAATATTTACCCCATGCATCCCACATTGCGATGTTTACCGCAGCCTGAGCCCACCTGAGTAAACCTTGATTGCCAAAATATTCTGCCAATTCATCTAATTTTTTATAAACTGCGCCAGTTTCATTTGCTTCGTAACCTTTAATTACCGGCAACACATCTTTTAAAGCGCCAATAATTGCATTTGGCGAATATTGAAAAGTGAGCATGTAAGATTCACCGATGATACCATTTTCTAATTCTATACGCAGTACTACGAAAGAAATTTCGGAAAGGGTATGTGTTGCATCAGATATTGGTTTTTTTAATGTTGTGGCTGCTTTGTAAATTTTCGCACCGCGGATGGCGAGATCTTTATTCATGTTATAATTTATTGGTTAGTAAAAAGCTTATTGAACTTCTAAAATTTGTGTAGATAAAATTGTTGGTTAGTTAAAATCGCCAAAAACGAAAGTTAAAATTACAATTACTAAAATATAAAAAACTGCTCAATACGTCCAAATTCTTGTCGTATTTTGGCATAATTCTTTAATTTGGGCACTTAAAATCAATCAGCAGAAAAATAATTAAAATTTATCGCCATGTAATTGTGTGGGCTCAATTTCAATATTGCAGATTAATTAACTGGAAATCTTATTTATTTCCCATCAATTATTACGAAATTAGGACGTTCATCGGGGTTTCTCGTAGTTACCACAACATTGTTGAGTTTTAATCCTTTTACGTGGCGTGCATAAACACCGTTTGCAGGTAAAACGATACTGTCGCGATCGAATGGATACATTCCAGCCCACCAATTTTTTATGTATTTTAAGTCAAGCTCGGGCACTTTTACGTTTTGAAAATCTTTTTTAGTTGCCCCACCATTTGTTTCAAGAATCATGTTGTTTATCTGAACGTCTTCAATTTTATGGCCAGGTAAACCACTGATAAAAATTAGAGAGTTTTTAGGCGTTATACCTTCTTTAAAAGCCGGACAATCGCTCCTTAATTTTTCAAATTTACAAGTGATGTTGCTAAAAATAAAACCTTTCATTTTACCAATCGGTGCCATTTCCATTGGCGCATCTACAGCTGCACGTTGCTGATAAAGTGCCATATAAATCGGCACGCGCACATTTTGCATCGATAAACCGTTAAATACCATATTTCCCATTTCGCCACCTTCACATAATTCAAACTGAATACCAACATGACCTATTTCTTTAAACACACAATTACTAACCGTAATGTTTTCGATATTACCTCGTGATAGTAAACCGATGCGGATTGCATCCCACTTACTGGTAAACGTACAGTTGGTAATCGTAATATCACGGCAAGGCTTATCTTTTCTCGAACTTTGAAGAGACAGACAATCATCAGAAGCACTGAAATCGCAATTTGAAACTCTTACGTTAACACAACCATCAAAATCTAAGCAATCATTTGTATAAAGCTCCGTACTGTTAATGGTAACACGATCAACAACAATATCAGTACAATATAGCCACGCAGTTGCCCAGCTGGGTGTATTTGTGATAAAAATATCAAGCATTTTTAATCTTGTACATGCTACAAAACGAAAAACCATCGGTCTATTTTCGTCCTTATCATCCTTTACGGGAAACACTTTTGCATTACCATCAACCGTACCGCCACCAGAAATGGTTATATTTTGAGCGTCCTTAGCAAAAATGAGGCATCGATTTATATCAAACTCATCTTTATACATGTGTTTATAGGTATCGGTGGTGTAATCGTTTATATCACCGCTCCCTTTAAGTGTTGCGCCGGCCTCAATTTTTAGGTTTACGTTGTCTTTTAGATAGATTGTACCGGTAATAAAAACACCGTTTGAAATGAGGACCGTTCCACCAGTTTTTGTGCAGTCGTCAATTGCTTTTTGAATGGCAATTGTGTTAACGGTAGTTCCATTGCCCACAGCGCCATAGTCGGAAATATTATAGTCTTTTGCGAATAAAACTGATGGAAAGCAAAATAATAACATTAGCATTAACTTTTTTAATCGCAGTGTATTATTCAAAATTTTTGTCGTTTTATTTGGGTTTTTCATGTATTAAGGTTGGTGTTTTGAGGATGATATTAGTATGTGATCAGATTGTATAAAATTTAATATCAGGTACAAAAAGAGATAAGCAGCTTCAAAATGATTTCTATTCTCATCATGATGTAGGTAAAAAAAAACTCAATCTCAAGATTAACAATTATTGTTAACCTTAAGATTGAGCACTACTTTATTAAATAAAATTAAAATTTTTAGTTCACACCAGTTCTAGTATCCCACCACATTTGGTCGCCCCAAAAAATATCAACAACTTTAACATTAAAAGGAAAATTATCTGGGTTTAATGTTCTTTCTTGATCTGCATAACTCATTCTAAAAGGCGGGCGATTATGACTTGCTGCATAGTTTTGCGATACACCTGTCATCAAAGGAATGTCTGTTCGTCTTGCTTCAGACCAAGCCTCTACACTTTGTTTAAATAAAGAAATGTATTTCTGAGTGCCAATTTTTTGAAGTTGAGTAGAAGTTGCTGTATTAAAATTAACTGCAGGCTTAGCTAAAAAAGTAGCAATATCTTCATCGCTTACTCCATTTTCTTTTAACGAATTGGTAACGCCTGCAGTATAAGCCGCAGCTGCATCGCCTGTAACTAAGTTACGCTTGTAAGCTTCTGCCAAAATAAAATATACCTCAGCACAATTCATGTAAGGAGAAAATCCTTTCGAATCATTTGCAAATCTATCTCCAATTTGAGATACATTATCGCTCGTATTAAGCGGATCTTGGCGTTGTGTACTAGAAAACTTATAACCGTTATAAACTCCAAATTTATTAGGCACTGCATAAACTGGCAGGCGAGGATCGCCATTTGCTTTTAAAGCCGAAATTAATACATCGCCCATACGGAAACTGCCGTATGCTCTATTGCCTACACCTGAATCTTCAAACCAAAGTTCTTCATCTGGCGCAACACCTGGGTAGTAAAAGTATGCGTTATCATCATTGCTTGTCATAATTGGATAATCGGTTGGGTTAGTTAAAACCTCCCTTATTACATTAGTTGCAGTGGTTGCATCGATATTCGAAACCCTAATAGCCAAACGTAACCTTAAAGAGTTGCAAAATTTTTGCCATTTCTTTGCATCCCCTTTAAATAGAAAATCTCCTGCTCCAAGAGCACCTTTTCCGGTTTTAAAAAGATCTGCCGCTGTTTTAAGCTCGGCAAACATGGCAGTATAAACGTCTTTTTGTTTATCGTATTTTGGATAAAGAATCTCATCATTTAATTTAAAAGCTTGTGCGTAAGGCATATCTCCAAACATATCGGTCGCTTTTTGCGCTGCATATACTTTCATCGTTAACGCTGCAGCTTGCAGGTTTGTATTTCCATCTTTACTAGCCTTTTCACCAGCATCAACAAAAACACTCATACCCGTAAAAAGATTATTCCACATATCGTTATTTATATCCACACGATATTCATAATCACCTGTAGCAATTGATGCCAGCATACCAGAATAAGAACCAGCATAGTAGATATCCAGCCTCGTTCCAAATAAAGTATTTCCTGTTGTAATTAAACCTCTAGCAAGAATATTAGTAGCGGGTGCCGTAGTTGGCGAATTTGGATTTTGATTAATTTCATCAAAACTCTTTTTGCAAGATGTAAGTGCCATGATTGCACACAGCGCAATTAGGTACTTAGCTTTATATATTTTTTTCATAATTTTTAAATTTTGGGGTTATTTTTTTTTAGAAACCAACATTTAATTTCAATCCGAAGCTTCTGGCGCCTGGTAATTGAAAATCTTCAAATCCAACGCCATTATTGCCAGCACCAAAACCTGTTTCCGGATCGATGCCATTCACTCTTGCCAATTTAGATCTGTACAACATGGCAACGTTACGGGCTAACAAAGTAAGCCTCAATGACTGAATGCCTTTAATTTTAGATACATTAAACGGATAAGAAAGCGTCATCTCCCTTAACTTAACAAACGAACCATCTACAATTGGAAATTCTAAATTATTCCACAACCAGTCTCCACCATAATAAGTTTGAGCAGAAACTCGTTTGGTATTTGGCGTACCATCGGCTAAAACACCTGGCACAACTAAGCCGGTTTCTCTAACATTATCAGCAACAGTAGCAGGCCCACTTCCATTTGCCCAACCATGCCACAAAGTAGTGCTAAAGAAATCGCTACCCCATCTCGCATCAACCAAGAAACTCAATTGTACTTTTTTGTAGCTAAATGTATTCTGTAAGCCACCTGTCCATTTTGGTGTAACATTACCCAATTCTTTAACATCTGTAGAGGTTGCTGGCACACCATTTCCATCAATTACAATGTTATTATTCGCATCTCTAACAAAACCTAAACCGTATAAAGTACCCCAAGCCTTACCCGGAACCGCAATTGTTTGAACTCCACCTGGGCCAGTACCTATAATATAAGATTGTAAATTACCGTAAAGTTTATTTACCGTATTTTTATTTGTAGCGAAGTTTAAGGTTACATCATAAGATAAACCAGTAGGGTTTTTTACAACACCGGCATTAATCTGTAACTCAACTCCGTTGTTGCTAATTTCTCCCGCATTTAACAGTGCTGAACTAAAACCTGTAGGCGATGAAACTGGAACTGATAAGATTTGATTAACTGTTTTTTGTCTGTAGTAAGAAAAATCTAAATTAATTCTATTTTTAAAAAAGGCTAAATTTGTACCAATCTCAAAAGATCTTGTTTCCTCTGGCTTTAGGTTTACTGGAGGTTTTTCACGTCCTTGATTAAATATAGACACACCACCAAAGCTACTTCCGCTGTAGGTATTTTGCAGACGGTAAGGACCTGTATCTCCACCTACGTTTGCAAAACTAGCACGTATTTTACCATAAGTTAGTACATCAGATTGCAATTTAAAAGCATCGGTAAAGATAAAACCTAAATTAACTGAAGGATAAAAGTAAGATCTTTTCTCTGCTGGCAAACTTGAACTCCAGTCGTTACGGGCAGTTAAGCCTAAGAAGATGTAGTTTTTGTAAGAAAAATCTGCTGAGGCATATACACTCTCAGTTGTCTTTTGCGAGTCGTAATTACTTACTCCAGGTGTACCTTTGACGTTAGCTATGTTGAATACATCTGCCACTGTCAAATCTGGGGCGCTTAAATACATACTTTTGTAAGTTACATCTCTATAATTTCCGCCAACTAAACCAGAAATTCTGAAGTCGCTAATTTGCTTATCGAAACTTAAAATCAAATCTGCATTTGTGTCTTGATTAAAGTTTTGGCTTTGATTAAACTGCCCACCTCTACCTTTCGCAACATTATCCGCACTTCCTGCTTGGACGATTCCTTTTCTGTACTCATTATAAAAATCGGTACCTCCTCTTGCAAGAATATTTAACCAATCGTTAATTTGATACTTGGCTGTTGTGTTACCATAAAATCTATTTCTATTTAACTTATTTGTATTGGTTAACGAATAATACATATTATCTAAAAAAGGCGAAATGTTTCCAACATTCCCTTGCTTATCAAATTGTTGGCGCATGTACGGAATATCAATATCTCGTTGAAACCATTGAAGATATTGCATTGATGAATAATAACCATTTTGAGAAACATCAAGATCTTTTGTTAAATAATTAACATTGGTTTCGATAGAGAATTTTGAGGAAGGGGTTAAGGTAATGCTTCCGCTCAAGGTATTTTGGTTTTGTCCGGTATTGTATTCTAAACCTTTGTTATCCGATCTTGTAAAACCTAATCTTCCAAAAGCCTTTTCTCCTTTAGAATATACAGAAACATTCTGCTCTACATTATTTCCATTTTGATAGAAATCAGCGATACTATTTGGTCTCGAAATCCAAGGGCTGTTTGGCCCTGTTGACCACTGATCTAACAATAGGCCTGCATCCATTCTCGGCCCCCAACTTACTGGGTTACCATCATTTACGCCACCACCATTGCCATCTATCCAATTATACGAATATTGCTTCGCATAGTCTTGATAAGAAAGCTCTGGATGAAGTTTTTTCCAATCATACTCACTACCCCTATCGCCACCACCATATAGATTTTGAGTTTTTATAAAATAAGCAGGTTTATTAGACATAAAAGAACTGCTTACATCTACTCCGAAATTTTTACCTCCGGCGTTTCCTTTTTTCGTAGTGATTAAAATTACGCCATTTGCTGCCCTACTACCATAAAGCGCTGATGCTGCAGAACCCTTTAAAACAGATACCGAGGCAATGTTATTGGCGTCGATATCAGATGTTACGTTACCGTAATCCAACCCACCATTTCCATCTAAACTAGCAGCCGAATTGTTAATTGGCGTACCATCAACCACAAATAAAGGCGTATTACTGCCCAATGATGCGTTACCACGGATGGTAATCCTTGATGACGCCCCAACAGAGCTACCCCCACTGGTAACCTGGATACCAGAAATTTTACCCGAAAGTGAATTTACAATGTTTGGATCTTTAGCCTCATTTACATCATCACCTTTAATTTCCTGCACGGCGTAACCTAAAGATCGTTTTTCTCTCTTAATACCTAAAGCGGTAACAACAACTTCTCCAAGTTCTTTATCGCCATCTTTTAACGTGATTTTCAAATCAGTATCACTACCAACAAGAACCGAAGTTGAAGCGTAGCCAATGGAAGTAATTTCCAAATGCTGGCCCGCAGATGCCTTAATGGTAAACTTACCCTGGTTATTAGCTTGGGTAACTGATTTACTTTCTTTAACTTTAACTGTGGCAGAAGGAATACCCTTTCCTGTTTGATCATTCACAGTACCTGTAATTTGTTTATCCTGTGCGCTTACAGATAATTGCAAAGCGAGCAAAATGAAAACAATACACGTAGATAGTAGTGTTCTTTTCATAAAATGGTTTATTTGGTTAATATTAATTAAATACTAAGTTAATAAAGTTATACTAAAGAAATATACCGCTATATGGACAAATCCTTGTTGTATTTTGGCATAAAAAATAATTTTCTTACCACCTCCATTTACACTATTTTAGCTAGTTGTAAAGTAAAATTGGGTTTGAAAATTACAGTTTAAATTAGCAATTGGTTGTATTATTATTGCGAATCATGCTCCTATTTTAACACATATATTCATTATTCGTCACTTATCAATAGAAGGTAATGAAAAAGAGCGTAGTAGAGTTGCTTTTACAGCAATCGACTACGCTCCTAGTGTTAAATTGTTTAATAGATGGAAATTTAATCTAAATTATTATTGCACTACAATCACAGTGTTTCCGGACACCCCGTTTACGGTTACCGTAATTGTAGCCAAACCTTTCCCAACAGTTTTTACAATGCCTAAATCATTTACGGTAGCAACCGATGTAGAATCACTGCTGTATTTTACATTTGCTTTTGATATATCAACAAAAGATCCGTCATTATTTACTGCTTCAACTAAATTATCGGCAATGGTGTGATTATCTTCTAAAGCAATATTAACTGTACTTTTAATCCACTTATTTTTGGCTTTCAAATCTATTGTTTCTCCTTCTTTATACACCAAATCTTCTGGCGCAACCGTAACGTGAGCAACTTTTGGATTTAAATCACCTTTAACATCCACTGCAACAGAATCTGCAATATCTTTGGCGTTGTAACCAACCTGAAAATTATACGAACCATTGTTTACTACACTTTTAAGTTTCTTTTTATCCCAAAAACCTAAATCTGCAGCCAAAACTTTTAAAGTTATATTCTGACTTTCTCCGGGGTTTAAATTATTCGTTTTTTGAAAACCCATTAATTTATTAATTGGCAATTGAGCGCCCTTAACTTTTGGAGCAGCCACATAAAGTTGCGAAACCGTTTCGCCTTTTAGGTTGCCCGTGTTTGTTACTTTATAACTTATGTTAATGCTATCATTTGGCGAAATTTGTTTATTTGATACCTGAACATTGGTTATTTTGAATTGGCTATAACTCAATCCATATCCAAATGGAAAAGATGGTTTGCCGGTAAAATGCATATAAGTTCTACCCAAACCATTGGTTTCCTTAGGTTTAAGATAATAGTTTGAAAAGTTTGGCAACTGTGTGTCATCTACATACCAAGTAAAATTTAGGTGTCCACTTGGGTTTTTATCACCAACTAATACATTTGCTAAAGCAGTACCTTGACTCTGCCCATTATAGCTGCTAAACATAATTGCTGGAAAAAACCCTTCAATCATGTCAATTTGAACCGGCCCGGTAGCTTGAATGTTTAAAATCATATTTGGATTACCTACCGCAGCAACCTGATAAATCATTGAATCATAGTTACCTGGCATCGCAATGCTTGCTCTATCGTGGTCTTCGTGAGAGATAATAGAATCAGTACCTACAAAAACCATGACCAAATCTGCAATTTTAATATCTGCTTTTACTTTATCGCTTAAAATTGCAGCTTTTGTGGCGTCTGTTGAAGTGCCAATGCTGTCGAAGATAATTTCAATATTCGAGTTAATACTTTTCAATTTTTTTGCAATTCCATCAAAAGCGCTAACTGTAAAACTAGGCGTTCCTGAATAACCACCTAACGTTAATTTTTTAGCCAGATTACCAACGATTACTACCTTTTTTAACTTTGAAGGATTTAATGGAAGCAGTTTATTTGTTGAACCGCCAACTGCATCATTTTTAAGTAACACTAAATTATTCTCTGCAACTTCTGTGGCAAGCAATTGATGCTTTACACTTTGTATTACATCCTTTTTTATTTTCGTGTAGGCTACTTTCTCAGGAGGATCGAATTCTCCAGTTTTCATCCGTATTGTAAAAACACTTATCAATGCACGATCAAGTACGCCTTTACTAAGCAAGCCAACTTTTAATGCTTCTTCTACATTTTTTAGTGCCGCTTCATCGCCACCACAATTAAGCGTTGTACCCGCACGTACAGCGTAAGCCTGTCCACCCGCTGCACCAGAAATGGTTTTGCCAGTCATGGTGTTTGTCCATATTGCAGCTGATCCATTTTTATCGGAAGTCCAACCTGGAGGCGCCCAAGCATGACCTGATGGATAGCTGTTGTAAACCGTGCCTATTGCACCACAATCTGAGGTAATGTAGCCGTCAAAACCAAAAGTGCGTTGGGCTAAATCGCAAATAAGATAGGTATTTGCAACAGCTGGCGTACCATTCACTGCGTTGTATGAAGTCATTAAACCTGCCACGTGCGCTTTTTCAATAATATATTTAAATTGACTGGTGTAATAATCACGCAACGTTTCGTCATCGGTATTTGAAGAGAGGCCGTGACGATTATTTTCTACATTGTTAAGTGCAAAGTGTTTAGCTGTTGCAGCTACTTTTAGATAGCCAGTTTCAGATTTTCCTTCCATCGTTTGCCCTTGATAGCCATTAACATAAGCAGCGCCCATTATTGAAGTAAGGTAAGGATCTTCACCAAAGGTTTCATCTGTACGCCCCCAACGTGGATCACGCGCTAAATTAATAGTTGGCGCCCAATAGGTTAAGTAACCGTAGTTGGTAATAGATTCTCCAATATTATTGTAACTGTTGCCAAAAAGTGATTTATCTACAAAGCCACGTGCTTCATCTGCAATAGCAACAGCAGAACGGTACATCAGTTTTGGATCCCAACTCATTGAAGTGGCAAAGTTTACAGGAAAACTTGTTGCTTTTGTATCGCCATAAATACCCAATTCTGCACTACTTGGAACGCCTCCATTTTTAAGATTTCCAAACATGGCATATATACCATGCTGTCCTTCACTCCAATAAAAATATTCCTGCACGCCCAATCTTGGTATGCCTTTTACTTTATTGGTGCGAAGCTGACTTACTTGTTCCTCTAAAGTCATTCTAGATACTAAATCGGCCGCCCTTTCTTTAAAAGAGTATCGGGTATCTAAATAAATTAAGCCTTTGTCTTTCGCCATCTTCTGTAACTTTGCAGACTTAGAACTTAATTTTTGGGCAAAGCTAGTTTGAACGAATAGTTGCGCTAACAGTAGGCAAATCGATATTTTAGATAGCAATTTAATTTGTGCTGAAAACTTTTTAGTCATGTTGATTTCAATTATACTTTTTATTTGCACTTAAATGCTTTTTTACTAGATTCTATTTATATCGACGTTTGAATCACTACTCAATTAATTTTTATTTCACCATTATCATTTTCTTAATTTTTATATTATCTGATGAGCTCCCAATCTGAATCTCAAATTCACCAGGTTCTACAACACGCTTCATATCTTTATTGTATAAAAATAAATCAGAGATGGGCAGTTGTAAATTAACGGTAGCCGTTTCACCAGCTTTAATAAGCACCTTCTTAAATGCCTCTAATTGATGGATAGGTGTTACAACCGAACTAACAACATCGCGAACGTAAATTTGAACCACTTCTTTTCCATCCATTTTACCAGCGTTTTTTACTTGTACAGAAATGTTCAGCGTATCTTTATCTGTCAGGCTTTCACTGCTTAACGTGGCTTCTTTATATTCGAAATTCGTGTAGCTCAATCCATACCCAAAATTCCAAAGTGCATCCGGACTACTGAAGACATAATCTCTTCCGGGTTTGTCAAGCGTCCCTCTTTCGCGATAAATTCCCTTATCACTTGGCAAATAATTGTAGTAACAAGGTAGGTGACCAACGCTTTGCGGAACAGAAATTGAAAGTTTTCCAGAAGGATTTACTTTACCAAAAAGAACATCTGCGACAGCATTACCTTGTTGCTCTCCGCCATACCATTGCGCTAAAATCGCATTTGCATTATCTTTAACCCAGGGAATTGAAAGTGGCTTACCCGATACTAAAACAACTATTATTGGTTTGCCAGTTGCTTTTACGGCTTTAATCAAATCTTCTTGCACACCCGGAAGATCAAGGTTGGATAAGTCGTAACCTTCGCCACTAGTGGCATCTTTATAATCTCTACCTAGTGATGCACTTTGCGTACCCACAAAAATAACAGCTACATCACTATTTTTCGCAGCTTCTACTGCCTCAGCTATACCGTCTTTTTTCTGACTCCAAACATCGCACCCAGCGGCATAATTTACTTTTACTGTTTTACCGACTAAGTTTTGAATACCTTGTAGTGGCGTAACACCAAATTGGTTAGATCGAGTCCAACTATAATCGCCAAACTGTACATTACCAGCATTTGGACCAAGCACAGCAATTGATTTATATTTTTCTGTACTTAAGGGCAGTATATTATCATTTTTTAATAAAACAATACTTTCTGAAGCAATTTCGCGGGCTATTGCAACGCTTTCTTTAGTATGGATAGCAGTTTTTAGTTTCTTCATATTAGGAAACTCATATTCAAAAAGACCACTTTTAAACTTTACGTACAAAATACGACTTACTGCTTGGTCGATGGTTTTTATATCTATTTTACCCTCGCCCACCATTTTCTCCAAATCCAAGTAATCATCACTCGATGCTTCTACATCAATACCAGCTTCAATAGCTTGTTTGGCAGCTTCACCTTTATCAGCAGCTGTTTTGTGGTAAGAACGAAGCATATCTACAGCATCCCAATCAGAATATACGTAGCCTTTAAAGCCTAACTGATTGCGTAAAACTTCGGTAAGGTAATAATGCGAACTGGCAATAGGTTGCCCATCGTACGAGTTGTAGCTGTTCATAATAGAAAGTGGATTGGTGTTTTTAATCGCAATTTCGAACGGTAAAAGGTACATACTCCTAAAATCTCTCTCGCCACCACTAACGGATGCCAAATTTATGCCACCAGTTGGCGAACCGTGCGCCACAAAATGTTTAGGTGTACATACTACGTTTTGTGATTGAAAACCATTGATAAAAGCCGATGCCATCATACCGATCAGCAAAGGATCTTCTCCGTAGGTTTCTTCTACACGCCCCCACCTGGTGTCGCGCGCAATATCTAAAACAGGCGATAATACTTGGTAGATACCAATGGCTTTTGCCTCAAGCGCTGCCGCTTTAGTCATTTTATTTATTAAATCAGGATTGAAAGTACTGCTCATTGCCAATGCCTGCGGATAAATAGTACAACCATCTTGAACTACACCATGCAAACCTTCGGCACACGTCATTACAGGAATACCCAAACGTGTTTTTGTAAGCATGTATTTTTGTAGGGTAATTAGCGATTGGGCGTAGTTTTCGGCAGTATGGGTTAAGCCCTCCACGCAACCGTAACTAATTCCTTTGTAAAGTGTATCGAGTTTGAGCAGGCTGTGGCTCGGGTTGGTGCCATGGATGTGTTGCGTTTGCATAATTTTCTCATGCAAGGTCATGCGTGAAAGCAAATCTTTAACGCGATCCTCTACCGGAAGTTTAGGGTTTTGATAAGGTAATTTTTGCTGTGCGAAAAGTGTAATACTTGCAACAAAAAAGGCTAAAAAAAATGTTGTTCGTTTCATAAATTTATTTGCTATTGGTATTATTGTTTTAACTTCTGTTATCTTAATTTAATTTCGAATTTTTCGATGGTTAAACACAGTTTATTGTAACTCCACACAACTGTAGTTTATACTCAATGCAATCGATTGCATTTCATTTAGCAAGTATAACTAAATCAGTTGATTATTACGAATTAAATCGCAGTTTTTTCCATTAAAAATGGCAACGTTGCGTTATTTGTTTTTATTTTGAGGGAATGCATTATTATTCAAGTTTGATCCACTAGCATTCAGTTGCTTTTTCTATTGCATCTAATTAAATTTAAAAAATAGCAAAGACTTTAAATACCCTGCTTAGCGATAGTTTTCCTATGCAAAAAAAAATATTTACTTAAAATGCGGATTAGTTATTTTGCATTTACTAATTTACGCTATAAACTATTTAACATCGAACTAGCTTTCTAATCAAATTTAAATCAAAACCCTTCAAAATGAAAAATTTAAGCGGATCAGTACTTATTCTTGCGCTTTGTGTCACAGGTTGTTCAAACCCCACAAAAACCGAAAAAAGTGAAGAAAAATTAAACTTGGAAGATCATGACGCTAAAGTCGAATTTCGACGATTTACGTATTCTTTAAATTCAAATAATAAGCAAATCGAAGTATTGTTGCGCAAAATTAATTGGATTGATGTTAATAAAGAGGCGAAACAATTTGGCCTTAATGGCGCTAACTGTTATAAAAAAGACGATGATTATTTCTTTATTATAGATGCTGAACACACTCTAAATAGCGAAACTGCGCTTAAAGCATTTGAGCAAATAAAGGAAGTTTCTAAACTCACCAAAAACTTAAAAGCTATAAACCAACCGTTTTTAACAAGTGAAGCTGCATTGGAGCGCATTTACGAATTAGACCAAAAAGCCATTTACACACCCAGTGATGGACAATTAAAAACAGCTATTGGTGCGCACAAAAGATTTGTTTGGACGCTTTTGCTAAATGAAGATTCGACATTGCTTAAGGAGTATAAAGAAGTACATAGCATGGGGAAAGCTTGGCCACAGATTACCAAAAACATGAAATTTATTGGCGTGAAGGATATGGAAATTTACTTGGATGGCTATCGTGCTATGTTAATTATGGATGCAAGACCAGGTTTTGACATGGCGGTTTCTGGACCAAAGTGGCAAGAACTCCCGCAAGAGAAAGAATGGCAAGATCATGTTTCTAAATTTCAGCGTATAGCGCCGGGTTCTTCAATTCAAGAAAAATGGCAGGATATGGAAAAGTTGTAGAAACTAAAATTTAGAAATTTATTAAATCGAGTGATATTTCGGCCCCGGCGTCATTTCTAGCAACCGACAAGCATGCGAAAGCGGAAAACGCAACGTGGCGTAGAAAGGTTGCGAACATATTAACCATAAAAGCATTTAAGATGCCCTTAGGATAGCTGGCGGAAAAAACGGAGTATTGGACAACGCAAAATTTAATTCTTTTAAAATTTCTTAAATTATTTGTTTTGAGGCGCCTCATCAGCTGTTCTACCAAACAAAAAAATCCTCGTTAAAAATATGAACTTTTAACGAGGACTCACGCTGATGCCCTGTTAAGGACTAGGACTTATTGCGAATAATTGAAATGTGCATAGCAAATAAATTCAGCTTCTTCGATTTCAATAGATGTTAGCGTGCGAAAAATCGCTGGTCAAACACCAAGTTTAGCGGCAATAATGATTAGCTGACCAGCGAAGGTAAAAGCATCGAATTATTATATTCATTCTATAATAATGTACAATATTTAATACTCCGAAACTTCCATTCCTTTAATTACAGACCCATTCACTGTTTGTCGTAAACCCAGCGTAATTACATTTTGTTGATTTTTTCCACGATTTAACCAACACTCAGGCAAATAAAATTCACGCTGTGGACCTGCCTCCCAATGCCTGCCAATGTTGTGCCCGTTTAAATATATGTAACCATTGCCCGATGCGTTTATAAGCAATCGCCAAGTTGCTGCGGCACTAGCATTTTCAGGCAGCTTAAACTCAGCTCTGTACCATGTAAGTAAAGCATCTTGTTGCCCTTTTGGCTGAATATCATTGCCTTTACGGGGAATCACAAAATCTGTATCTAATTTTATTTCTTTCCAGGATTTGTCATCGAAATCATTTGCCATGAAACCGTGTTCAACTCCAGCCAAATCAGTTGCTACTTGCCAGTCAAGCTGTTTTTGTATAACAGTTAGCGTATCACTCAATCCTGCTTTATGAATGCCACACAATTCTTCCATAGGGTAATAACCATGCTCATGACCAATATTTTCGTACACAACATTAATTTCATTTTGCCCATTTTTTAATAAGCCCGCCACATTAAAAATATTATCGAAGTCGGTATCCTTTATCATTTTAAAAGATTTATCAAAATCTCTAGCCACTGTTGCAGCGTATTTATCATCAGGATACAAACGAGGTGCTATTTTGCCATTTACCTGCACATTTAAAATATCTCTTGAAAATGTATTGAACAATAATTTTGAAAAGCGTTTGGCTTCATCACCACTCAATGAATAATTTGAGCGGTACAATGTGTAACGGGCATCATTTACACCCAACTCTGGCAACGAAACTGACTGTGGTAATTTTTGCCAGTTGGCTGTAAAATCTTCGTTATATTTTTTCACAGCAACAATTCTTACACTCTTTTTTGTCGTTGGTTTCTTTGCAATGATATTTTTATAACTCCACCACGTTCCATTTTTTACTTTTGTATTTGGACGAATGATTAATACTTTTGTTTCTAAAGAATCTAATTGGTAATTAATTACAAACGATGGTTCTGAAGTTAATTTGTTTTTCCTGTTGTTATCTACAGCTATTAATACTTTTTCGGCATTTTGATTAATGTTGTAAACAGGGTTTTCAGTTGATGCGTTTAATGCGGGCTCAACAGTTACTGTTCCCTGAATCATTTTTTTTTGTGAACTATTATGTAAAAAAACAAATCGGGTGTCATCATCAGCAACACGAATGCCTCCAACCAATTCACTTGGCGCATTTTTAAATGAACAAATACCTCCTTCAGAGTGAATTAATTGTTGCTGGTATTTGTTTATAAATTCGCCTAAATTTTTTGCTGCAAAATACTTTTCGGATAGTTCGCCATTTTCTCTGATGGCTGCGTTATAATCATAACTTGTGGTCTGCCCTCTTGCTCCCCATCCTGCAAAATGAGTTCCACCATGAAACATATAATAATTCAAACCAGTAGCACCTCCTAAAATCGACATCATCCCGATCGCATAAAAATGTTTATAGTTCGATTCATTTTCTTCGCTCAACTGCCCAGTTACGGTAGAGAACCAACCTCCCTGCAACTCCATAACAAAACCTGGCGCATTGGGTTGATTGTATTTTAAGTCTTCCATACGTTTGGCACAGCTAATGGCTTCATTCAATCCAACATAATAATTATCGCAGTCAAAAACATTCGAAAGCAAACTGTCCTTACTCCCCCGGGTTTCCGAAGTAAGGCAGGTGAACACAGGAACGTTAATTCCTGCATTTACAACAGCCCGATACAAGGCTTGTAAAAATTCCTTTTTATTATTTGTATCAAAATAGTCATATTCATTTTCAATCTGAACCATGATAATTCCTTTTTTGCCCTTGGGCTTACGGGTAATCTGCTCATCGGCAATAAATTTGCAAACTGCTTTGTACCAATGCAAACTCCATTTAACTGCTTCGGGGTCGTTACTTCTAAGCCAGTACCCTTCTACATTTGGGCGGAATTTCGCCAGCCATCTTGGATATCCGCCACCGGCCCACTCCGCACAAATGAACGGTCCCGGACGGACAATCGTATATAAACCAAATTCGTTTTGCGCCATATCCAGCCATTCTTTTAAATCGGAAAAATTAAATTGAGATTCGTCTTGAATATCTTTGGGCATATTCAGTTCGTGCCAATTCCATGGGATATAAGTTTCTACAGTATTGAAACCTGCAGCCTTTATTTTCTGAAATCGATCGCGCCACAATTCTTTTGGCGATCGGAAATAATGAAATGCAGCACTATAAACAAAGGTTTCTTTGCCATCTATTTTAAAACAATTGCTATTGTATGTTACCGTTTTATTGACCTCATTTTGAGGTAGGTTTGGATAAAGTTCAATCCCAGTTTTATTATATTTTGATGTGTTATTTTTCGATTGCCCAAAAGCTACACTATGCAAAAATAAAGTGATTATAAAAAATGGAGTTATTCTAAAAATTTTCATGATTTTATTTTTAAAAGTTGGCGATAATTTCGCTGTTGGTTAAAGGTACAATGATATGATTTTTTTGCCTCGATTGCTCATCGCCTATATCGGGGATAGCGTTGTATGTTATACAACAATGATTATTAGTTAAATTATAAAGTTCTATTTCGATCATAAAAATATAAATTGTTTTCTTTAAATATTCATTCATTTAGCCTGACAATAAGTTATTTTTCTTAGTAAACGGTTACCAATGGCAATAATGTGGTAAGTGTAAAAAAAAGCCAACGTTTTTATTTAACTACATCAATCAGAACTACCGCAGGCCGTTCATCTTTTGCAATTGTGGTAAATTCTGTATTGATCAAACGCACGCCTTTTACGTGGCGCATGTATAATCCAAAAGCAGGAACTGTGTTTTTAAACTCAAAATATTCTGGCCATCTGCCATCTAATTGTGCTGAGGTAAATTCTTTTAATATGTTTTTTGAATCGGCAATTGTTCCGCCGCCCGGAAAAACTGCTTGAATATTGTTGAGTGTTATATTCTCAATCGGGTGCCCCGGCAAACCTGTAAATACGAATGCGCAATCTTTACCACGCGCATCAGTTTCTACAATAATGTTGTTAAATTGAATATTGGTCATCGTTTTCATCGGCCTATCTTCATTGTTTGCATCAACCCATGCGTTTTGCTTAGTAAAGGTCATAAATACCGGCCTCGGTACATTTTTCATAACCAGGTTACTAAATATCATGTTCTTCATTTCGCCACCTTCACACATTTGAATTTTCAATCCTGAATCGCTGTGGTTGTTAAAAATGCAATTGGTAACTACGATATTTTCAAAATTACCACGAGAGAGTAAGCCAATTCTTATGCCTGCCCATTTACTCGAGAAAACACAGTTTGTAATTACAACATTTTTGCTTGGTTTATCTATCATTGATGTTTGAAGGCAGATGGAATCATCGCTTGTATCAAAAGAGCTGTTGCTTACACGCACGTCTGTACAACCATCAAAATCTAACCCATCACCATTCCAATTGGCCTGACTAAAAATAGTAATTCCATCCACCACAATATCATTGCAATAGCGCCATTCGGTAGTCCACGATGCCGGACTTTCTATCGTAATATCTCTCAACCTTATGTTTGTGCTGTTTAAAAACCGTAATATTTTTGGTCGGTTTTCTTGCGGATCACCCGCATTTGGAAACAACTTTCCTTGGCCGTCTATTTTCCCTGTTCCGGTAATTGAAATATTTTTCACATCAGATGCAACTATCAAACACCTATCCATTTCAGCTTCGCCACGATACATGTGCCGGTCGGTATTGTTGGGATAATCTTTAATGTTTGCACTGCCCAATAACACTGCACCGGCATTAATTTGCAGGCAAACATTACTTCTAAAAAATATGGTGCCTGTTAAAAACTTCCCTCCTGTTACCAGCACTGTACCGCCGCCAGCTTTGTTGCATGCATCTATAGCATTTTGAAACGCCTTCGTGTTTAATGTCTTACCATCACCTTTTGCACCATAATCTCGAATATCGAAAAATGTATTCTTTATCCTATCGTTTGTTGACCGATAAATAGATTTGGTTTTTACTGTGGCTTGTACCGCAAATACACTAAGTAAAAGTATAATGCTAAAAATCTGTTTCTTCATCGGGTTATTGTTGTTAACAATTTAAGAAATAAACTAGTGAATTTCTTAAAATCTGTAGCGATTACACAGAACACATCAGATGTAAAACGCTACAGATTAACTTAAAAAATTAATTCAACTTAATTTTAAAAGCAACTGCTTTAATTTCAGGCTGTAAATTTTGCTCAGGCATTTTTAGCTGCGGATGTCCGTTGGCCCATTTCCAATTCGCCTGAGTATTTGAATTTATAACTTCGATAGATTTAATTTTGTATTTTTCTTTTGTAATTGATTTTAGATCAACAATATGTCTATCATTATTAGAACCATTTAAAACAATAGCATAAATGGTTTTATTGTCTTTGCTTCTGGTGTAACGCACGCTTCCTATCCCATTTTCGGTCCCTTCGCCATAAGTTACCCATGGCCTTGTGTTGTATATTGATTCGCCATTTGCTTTTAACCATTTTCCAACGCTTTTTAATGTAGAAACTGTACGCGGATTAAAGGAACCATCGGACATCGGATCAACATTTAAAAGCAGATTGCCATTTTTTGAAACAATGTCGCTTAGGAAGTTAATTAGTTCATTTGGCGATTTCCATGAGGTATCAGATTTTTGATAAAACCAGGAATCCCCTTTCATAGAATCATCTGTAAGCCAAGGATAACTCGTTATTTTATCTTCTTTCCCTCGCTCAAAATCTAATACACCTGTATATTTGTGAACATCGTCTCCTTTTTGAGTAACTACACCTTTAATATTGTTTTTATTCGCCCAATTGTAATAAAAAGCAAACATTTTCTGTCTGTCGATATCAAGTAGATTATCGTTAAAGTCCATATCAAACCAAATTAACGATGGTTTGTATTTAGTTACAACCTCCTTAATTTTATCGAGCCATAATTTTTTAAAAGGTTCACTTTCTGGAGTTTTTGGTTTATGTGGCATGGTATAAAGGCCAGCATAAGCCGTATCCGCAGCATCATATTCAAATGCCGCATCATAATATTGCCAAGCATAAGCGTGGTGAAAGGAAGTCATAAAATACATGTGTCTTGCTTTAATTTCTTTTTCTAACTCGCCCACAATATCTTTATGTGGCCCCATTTGCATGCTGTTCCATTTAGTTAGTTTAGAATCCCACATGGCAAAATTATCATGATGTATTGCAACTGGCCCAGCAAACTTTGCACCAGCATCTTCAAACAATTGTGCCCATGCTTTTGCATCAAATTTTTCTCCTTTAAACATGGGAATAAAATCTTTGTATCCAAATTGATGTTGATCGCCAAAAGTTTCTTTAGAATACCCAAAAACCGGGTTCGACTTTACATACATTCTCATACCGAACCATTGCGCCTCATCGTTAGGTGCATTTTCATCGGCAACAGTATTTGGGCCCCAATGGGTATAAATTCCAAATTTTGCATCTCTAAACCATTCCGGTGTTTGATGCTTGGAGAGCGATTTCCAATTGGGTTGGTATAACGCTGTAGATTTATTTTGCGCAACGCAAACCATGCCGAAGAAGCAAAGAAATAAGAGTAAAAGATTAAACGATTTCATGTGATTTTAATTTAGTGTGTATTTGATTATTTGTGTGTCTATTTTTAAGTTGTTAACTGATTCAATGCATTTGATAAAGAACCGTAACTGCTATATTAATTATTTTGTGGTATTGTTTATAAAAGTGGCGTATTTGTTGAACATTTGCATCGATACCTCTACCGGATTGCCTTTCGGCGTAGTCGGAAAAGTATCGTGTTTGTGAGACCACTTCGTTTCAAAATCTTTAGACCATTTAAGAAAATCAGCTCGATCCCACTTTTCGTTATTGCGCAAAGAATATTCTACTTCGTCAAAAAACTTATTCCACCTCACCAAATGGTAATCGGTAAACATTCCCGCCCATTGTTTGTAAGCGTACGTGTTTAAATCATCATACTCTCCTTCAGTAAACTTCTCGCCCCAAAGGGTTATTATGTTTCGGGCATTCCATTCGTATAGGTCTTTTTCAGCTTTCGTATCCCCCCATCTTTTCGCATCTTCTATCCAATTTCCTAAAAGATATTCTCTCTTGGTAGCAAGTAGTAAATCAAAATCTTTTATTAAATCAACATATTGCGCCTTTACCTTTAAAAATCGATCAAGATCTTTCTTTTCGTAAGCATCTTGAAGTTCTAAAATCCAGTAATAAGCTAACGGACTTATATATTGCCTAGTTAGGTTTACCACATCAAACTGATAGGTATCTAAAGTCTTAAACTCATCAGCACATTTCAACAAATTATCTAAAGCGTGGCCTAAAACTTTTGGGTCATAATCTGGTTTCGGATTGGTGCGATATTCGAATTTCGAATCATAAAACCCAGGTCTTTCACATAAAAAAGTACCATTTTGCGCGTTAGCATTATAAACGGTTTGAAGCATACCCTCCCAAGCTTGTACAGCGTACTTATTCTTATTGCCATATCTATTTTTAACATAATCGCCAAGCCATAGTTTTACATCAGGAATTTGCTTATCCCAAACCATACCCATTGTTAATTCCTGCACCACTGGGTTATTTCCGAAATACTCCATCGACATACCTATACCCGAGAAATTTCCTTTATCGGGGCTGTTAATCACATCTTTTAGGTTAGCTGTGATATCGTTCAATTTACCGCTCATACTGGTTCTGCCACCAAAATTTTGCAATACATTCCACACCCAACTTTTGCCAAAAAAAGCAGATTGAGTTTTCCAAACGGGATGTACTTCGCCATAAAGATCAAGCACAATCATTTTATCATTTGGCACGCCATTAAAGAGCGCTTTTACTTGCGGTTCTTTCCAAAAATTATCAATACTATAATAAAGAAACCATGCCTGCATTACCCAAACAGCTTTTGGATCTTCACTTGCCATAGAATGATAGACCGATTTACTTACATTCGTTAAAAAAGTTGGGTCGTTGCTATCGGGATTAACTTCGTTAAAGCAATCTGCCGAATAATAATGATCCGTTCCGTACATTTCAGTCTGCTTTTTTATGAACAACTTTCCAATGCGCTGAAATAATTCATCTGACGGATCTAAAAAATTAGTTCCACCAAAACCTGCAGACCAGTTACCCGTTTTGCGGAGTTTTGCTTGTGGAAAAACTTCTTTAAGCGCCTCTGGAACGTGACCTGTAAAAGCTTGCAAAATTGGTTTCATACCAAATGCACGCTCTCTTTTAAGAATTTGCTGTTGAAGCGTTTTGTGTTTACTTATCCACGATTGTGGTAAAGGGCCTCCCAAACCATCAATATTGCCCATCCACGACCATGGTAAATAAGCAGGTCCCACTAAAAAATCATCTATTTGCTTTTGGCTTAAACCTAATTCTTTATAAACCTCTGTCCACACGGCTTCTTGACCAGTTATGGCAAGTGGAAAATTGACGCCATTCATCGCCATCCAATCTATTTGGCGTTCCCATTGCTCCCAATTCCACCAAGCCATGGTATAACTAAACGTGCAAACATTAAAAAAATACCGGTGGTTAAAATCAGTTTCTACTCTTTCGGGAGAAGATGGCAACGGTAATTTATTAGGCAACGCAATGTGCTCATCAATAATTGAAAATTGGGAATTGCAATATTTTTTCAAATACCAGTTCAGTCCAGATGCGAGCGATACGCCATTGTTACCTTTAACAAGTATTTTTTCGCCTTTTGCTGAAACCTCAAAAAAATCTTTTCCCTCCGTTTTTTTATCTAGTTGAAATACAAAATTACTTGAACGCGCTCCCAATACCCTTTTTGCTAAAGCGTAGGCATTTTGAAGCGCTATATCATTCTTGCTAGGTAATGGTTCTATTTTACTATTAGCGAAGCTAACATGGAATACGAATAGGAGCAAATACAAAACAGCAAATTTTTTCATTAAATTATTCGTTAAGTTAATTTCGTTATTGAAGATTTCTAAAGTTTCTGCTAAAAAATTTAATATCTAAATGAAAGATTAAGAAAGTGTTAATTCCAATACCCTCAATTCGCCTGGCGCTAACATAAGTTCCAAAGGTTTGCCAATTTTCAACGAACCCGGATTTTTCTTATTTTCAGGGTACGACCAATCTACTTTTGCTTTTGAATATTTTTTATCAAAGCCACAAGTTTTTTCAGAAAGCATAAATGAAATTGGTTTAGGACTTTCATCACGAATACCTAAATAAATTTCCATAAATATTCCTACACGATATTCTTCTCGCATTTGCTTAAAAAATCCGCTATCGCCTTCTATAACATTCTTCTCAACAAAAATAGCCAAGTGGTTTTCTTTATCGTAATTGATCAAATTAGCCAATTTAACTTCAAATGGCTCTTGCCAATCATCATGCGTAGCTATTTGTTTACCGTTCAAATAAATAACAGTATCTCCTTGAATGCCTTCGAACATAAACCTAACATCTTTTCCCTTCCATTCGCTTGGCACTTTGAACCCATGCCTATAAGCAACATATTTTGTTTCATAAATGCCTCTCCAATTTGTTCGAGGTAGCGTAACGCTTTCCCAATTTTTGTCGTCGAAATTAACATCCATAAAATTAGCTGGAATGTCTGCCTTTACATCGGTATGTATTACTTTAAAATCATCTTGTACCAGCAAATGTTTATCGTTGGTTTCACCAGGATTTCTTAAAAACAAAATACATTTATTGCCTTCAGCATGTGCATAGCCATAAGGCTCGCCTTTAGTTGGGTCGCCTAATAAAAATCTAGTATTGTGCGATAGCACTTTATTATTTTTCTTCGCCCATTTAATAATCTTTGCCAAGAACGACCATTCTTTTTCGGTTAGCAATTCTGGCGTGAGGTACAATTCCCACATCATAATCCCTCTACCAAAATACATTAATACGTCGCGCTCCCAATCTGCAATTGGGGTTTTCCAGTTCATGCAAGCATTACTTTTGATAATACCGTGCGTCATAATGGCGTTTGTAGGGAATTGGTTATTGTTGGTTACAAACTCTAGATACATTTGTCTATCTCGGTAATTAATAACCCGATCTCTTCCTGTTCCTGTTCCTATACCTTCAAAATCAGATCCGCCAAACCAAATACAATCGGCACCCATTAACCACCATGGACTTAAATTCATACCCGAAGTATAGTTCAAATAAATTGTCGGTTCGATTTCCCTCATATAACCCATCCAAAAAAACCTTCCTTCTGTTTGGCTTTCTAAATCAGCACCTTCGGTAATCCGATGGTCATGACCAGGCGTAGCACATTTATTTGGATTAAAATCGTGTTTTAAGTAGTTTACTTTTAAATCTTTAATGATATAATCTACGCGTTCTTTAAAAGTTTTGGTGTAATTTTTACCTAATAAACAATAGGTATAATATTCCCTATCGCCATAATGCTTCGGCAAAATAGTTACTTCATACCCATTTTTAAGGCCCCAAACCCGATCTCCGGCTGGACCAGCACAACTTATTGGCAACCATAAACCCATTTCGCAACCGGGCAAAATATCTACAATTCCTTTCTGTAGTGCTTCAAAGCCTTCTTTAGATTTTGGCTGATAAATACTTTCCAAATTTTGCCACCCATCATCAATTACAAAACTTTGTAACTCTATATTATGCTTCGCAAATAAATCTTTTCGATAGCCTTTAAGTGTAGATTCATAATCTTTAAGATTCGCACCAGTGCTATCAAACCATGTATTGTTAACTAAAATTGGTTTTGGAGCAGTCGCTCGAATGGTTGGGACATATTTCTCTAAAAACCAGTTAGAAACCTCGCCTTGAGGCGTTGCGCCCCACACTGCAATTTTAGAATTCGTTTCTTTAGCGATATTCCATGCTGGCCAATGTGTAGTGGTATATTTTCCATCCTTAAAAGTATTATCGGCTGTTGGCCACTCCATTGCCAAAAACAAATTGTCTAAATAAACTGGTTGTCCGTTGCCTTGATGGGTACAATTTACTTTAGATTTAAAATTTAAAGATTCTACCTCGATTGCAGTAATACCGAATTCTATGTGTGGATTCGGCTCTAAAACCAACCATTTCCGACCAAAAAAATCTCCTTTTTTGAGTTCGTAAATCAATTTTAGATTTAAATCTGGAATTTTTGATGAATTTAAATTTAAAACCACTTGAGTTTTATCTCCTATGGTATCGACTTTTGCATTTTTAACTAAAAAATCGTTGGCCGTTAATGGAGATGAAATGCCCTCCACATTAATTGTAAATTCGTTTCCCTCTAATGGATAAGTTTCGCCCGTAAATTTATTGGTAAGTGAAGTTGTAGTAACTTTACCTTTGTTCCATTCTATATTTCTAGCAATGTGATCATTCTGCAAAACATAGCTACCTTGTTCAAAAATTGCTGAATTAAGCGTTAAATCCTCGTATCGTTTTAAATACGGGTTATTGGTTTTTCCAGCTAAAAAATCCTCAACTGCTTGATCTACCTGTTTATTCTCGCTAAGTGCTGTCGCTTTCTCTTCATCAATAATTGAAGATGCACTATTTATTTTAGGTAAAATAGTTAAACCGGCAATCCCAATACCAGCATTACGCAAAAATTTTCTTCTAGAATTTGTTGCCATCGTAATTTCTTTATTTATCCTATTAATGATTTATTTTAACTTAATTAATGCGCTGTAATTAAAGCATTAAGATGCGCCCAGCATGTCTGGGTGCATCTTAATGCGAAATTCAATTCTTCTACATTTGCTCCATAGGGCATTATGAAAATGATTCACAACCCTACACAAGGGGAATTCTCATTTAATTAAATGAAACTGTCCAATTTACGGAAGCATTATTCTTAGTGCTTATTTTAAGCACAAGAAGACCATTACTTGTCTTTTCTATTGAAGCCTTACCTTGATCAACCTTAACTTTTAATGCTTTTTTTCCATTTAGTGCAATCACAATTTCCATGGTTTCGCCACCCACAACTTTCGATGTTCCAGAATATTGATTGTTTTGACTGTTCCACTTTACGTTTTCCAAATCCATCATACCTTGCATAATGTGTCTGTTGGTAGATATAAATTGAGGATGATTTTCAACTTCGTGAACAGAATAAACCAATGCTTGCTCTTTTTCTAATGGAATGTTCAATTGATCTTTTCCACTAAAAACACCTACTAAATTATTGTTCCAGAAATCGTAAACGTAGTATTTCTTATCAGGATTTAAACCCAATGAACCTACCTCGTATTCTAAACCAGACAAAGGAGCAGAGACATTTTTAGCTTCTTTTGTATTGTTGCACAGTATAATTTGCGACCAAGATGGGCTGATATCGTAAACATAAACCTCTGGATTTTTTTTGCCCATCAACATATCCACCGGACGAAAAGATTTTGCTTCTTGCAATACTGGGTATAACCTGGTTATATCGTGCTTCATCTCTTTTGTGATGTTTTCAAAAGCCGTTGCGAGTTCTAATCTGCCAGATATTAAGCCGATTTGAGTAAGCATTGTTCTTCTTTCATTTGTGGGTAATGGCTGTTTAGTTTTTGGATTTAACAACGATTTTCCATCTGGATAATAACTAAAAACTGCTCTATTTTTATACCAACGCAAACCAATTCTCGAAGCCATTTCTGGCTCAAAATCACTTGTATCATCCCATACACGCTGTAAATCTACTATACCGGCAGTGATATCTAATCGCGGTGTGCCGTATTCGCCAAGTGCACGCTCGTGTATAAAAGCATCGTGTCCAAGTCCTTCTCTACACAATTGAAATAACTGGCGGTAAGCCGAAGTAGTGGTATAACTTTTATCTTCAAAACCACCATCTTTAGCCCAAGCAGATTCTGGATAATCGAATTTTATTCCTCGTAAACCTTGAGCACCAAGTCCTTTCCACATATTTAAAGTGTAAGCCTTAAAACCCGGATCAGTAAAATCGTATTTTACAAAAGGCATGTGGTGATAATGTTCCGCGTGCAACATAGAAATATCATTGTTCAACATCCAATCGGGATGAGCCAATGCAAAATCGTTACTTGGTAACGAACCTTGAAAATACGTAAAAGGAATGCCACCCAATGCACGAACAGCGTTATCAAACTTTCCAAAAGTTTCGTAAGGCTTCATTAAAGCTGGCACAACTATATTGCTATCCGCCCAATGCTTATTATCCCACCAGCCTTGTTGTGTATCTCCAAAATTAGAATAACAATAACCATCAGGTTCTAAACGAACGGCAACAGGTGTATAGTTCATAAAACCATTCTTTTTAGCCAATTTCAATTCTTCTACCAATGCTGGCGAATTGTTTCTAGGTTTACCATCGCCGTACTCACTTTGCGATACCAACCAACCACAAAGTGTAGGAAAATTGTACATATTTGGTTTTGCTCTATTGGCTTTTCGCATCGCTAAGCCGTAAGTCTCAAGCGATTTAAATGGATCAACCGTAACAAAATCTAAGAAAACATCATCTGAAGATTGGTAAGTTTGTTTAGCAGGAATATTTTTTCCTTGAGGATCCTCAACAGAAATGGTTAGGCTTTGGTCTTTGGCAGAAAGCCTAACCTCTCTTAAAAATTCTTTATATTTCAATCCACCTGCAACAATTGTAAATCTGTTATTATCTACTTTAGCGGTAAGCATAGCCGAATTGTAGGCTGTCATATCCATTGTTTGCTCTACAAAATTTGGCTCGGCGCCTGCACCACCACGAAGTGTTTGTGGTTTTTCAATTTTTTGTTTTGGAAACAATATTCCTTTATCAAGAAGTTTTGCATCCTTAATTCGAACAGTATAGTTATTTGGATTGGTTACGCTAAAACCCAATACGGCAAAGGGTAAATCCTCATATATTCGAATTTCTAGGGTTCTAGGTAAAGCATAACCTTGCATTGGTACGTGCTTAATTGATAATTGAACACCTTTTCCTAAGGTATCTGCAATGGCCGACTCGGTAAAACTGTAATTATATTTTGCTCTTTCCCAACCAAAACCACCAGCATCGAGATCAAAACGGGCGTTAGCAAATACAGTCTTATTATTTTTTTTATCAATGCCTTTGTATTCGCCACTTTTTAAATTGAAATCTAAGCTAAATAGTGCATTTGAAATAGATACGCGCTCATCGCTCTTTTTAACCAATACTTTTTGCGCAAAAGTATTAAGCGATAGCGCTAAAAAGAGCATTAAGACGGTGTAATTGACTATTTTTTTTTTCATTTTAGAATTTATTTAGGTTATTAGTGTGTCGATTTTATAAGTTTAATTTTCTTTATCCAAAAGGATCTGTTAATGATTTACTTGTTTTTGAAAACCATTTTGGGCCATCAGCAGTCATGTGTACACAATCTTCTAAACGTATTCCAAATTCGCCGGGTATGGCAATCATGGGTTCTATGCTGAAGCACATGCCGGGTTGCAATAATCTTTCATTTCCTTTTAATGCATTGCCCCATTCATGGCCATCCATTCCAATTCCATGGCCGGTTCTGTGTGGCAGGCCAGGTAGTTTATAATCGGGACCAAATTTTGCATCGGTAATTACTTTACGTGCTGCCTTATCAATATCCCCTAATGGCATTCCGTTTTTGGCAGCGTTAAAACCAGCAGTCTGCGCTTCTTTTTCCAAATTCCATACAAAAAGTTGGCGAGCGGTGGGTTCGGCATCAAAAACAATAGTTCTAGTAATGTCTGAGCTATAGCCGTGCACTCTGCAACCAACATCCATCAGTACAATTTCTCCTCTTTTTAATTTTGCCGGTGTTTTTGTACCGTGTGGAAACGCAGCATCTTTTCCAAATAGACACAGTGCAAAATCTGGTTCGCCACCTAAATCTTGCTGTGCTTTATTAATAATTGAAGACAATTCACCTTGTGACATGCCTTCTTTTAATTGGCTCACGCCGAATTTTATCGCCGCTAAGGTAATATCGTTTGCTTTTTGCATCAAAGCTATTTCTGCATCCGATTTTATCATTCGGCATTCTACCGAAATCGGATCGCCACTTACACACTTTAAATTTGGCGCTGCTTTTTGAATACCGTCGTAAACGAAAAATCGCGTGCCTTCTTCTATCCCGATAGCTTCACTTACAATACCAGCGTTTTTTAAAACCTTCGCAATTAGTTGGTATGGACTTTCATCTTCCTGCCAAATATAAACTTCATTTCCAATGGTTAAACCTTCTCTAAATCTACCTTCTTCAAAAGCCGGACAAACATATTTTACCCCTCCCCTTGCCGGAATTATGGCAACCATTGTTCTTTCGCTAGGCCACCATTTTAAACCTGTAAAATAGGTTAATGAAGTGCCACTATCTAATATTAGCGCACCCATTTTGTTTTTTACCAGCAAAGCTTGAGCTTTGGCAATACGACCTTCTCGCTCTTCTTTTGTAATCGGGTTGGCATCACCAGAAAGTAAAGGTGGTTGATTCGATTCTTCCGTGCGAGAAAAATTTTCATTAGCAAAAGATTGATTAATCCCTGGAATAATACTTGCAGAAAGCACAATTGCGCTCGCCCTAAGAAAATCTTTTCGTTTTAAAATCATAAACTAAGTTAAACCATTTTTGATTTAGTGATTGTAACAACTTTATTTTTAATGCAGTAATTTATTGCTAATTTTCGCTCCGATATTAATGCTTTCGAAATAACATGAGCTACACTTTACAAAAGTTATAGGATGCTATTTATAACCCTAACGATTAGGTCCGTTAAAGAAAGAAATTTGATTATTTGGTAAAAACTTAATGCTACTTATATTTAAGATTGAGGGCTTTCCATCCCACCAGTTAGCATTCGGTGTTGTGCTACTGTTTAGCGTATTGCCCTCTACAAAATAATCTCCGGCATCAGCTTTATTTCTACCATGTTCCAAATCAAATTTACCATCTGCTTGCACAATAGCATGGGCATAATGCAAAGCAGGCGTCATATCTCCCTTATCATTGGTGGTTTTAACATTATCATCAACATGCCAAATTAATAGCCCTCGTTCTGCAGGGATCATCTCATTGCCCAAAGTAGATTTTTTTCGAGCTTCGATTAGATAATATTCTTTTGGATTTGATGGATTTTTACATCGAAACACGGTATTTCCATCTTCAGTTATCACGTAATTTTCATTCGCTTTAATATCGACAACTTTTACCCATTTTTGTTCAACTAAAAACGGCGCCCCAAAAGCCTCTACCTGTCCGTTACTCCTATTTCCGCTCATTACCGAGTATGCACCCGTACCCGATGAACTTCCGTCATGGTCGTAAGTATCTGGCACACCCCACACGCTGTGACCCATTTCATGGCAAATCCAAAACAGGTTTATATTTTTATCCCAAGGTGAAATGAAATTTTGTGCTGTAATTTGACCCAATTTCTTCCCATTTGGTGCGGTCCAATCGTCTATGCGATGTGTTCCGCCTGAGCCAGCAATCCAATCTGTGGTAAAAAAATTCATCGATAGAAAAGTTCCTTCTTCTCCTTTATCATTAGAAATAGACAAAGAATTCCAATCGTAATTAGGGTTAGTTTTTTTAAACCATGCTAGTGCTTGCTTACTTAGCGTAAGAAATGAAGTCCAATTTTGCGCTTTATACCACGCTGCAGTGTGTGGTGCTCTAAAATATCCAACAACATCATGTTTTATATCGATGTTCCCTCTGCTCTGTGTTAGCCAATACTTTCTTACTGATGATGTTACTGTGGGTTCTGTATAATTTAGTCCGTTAACCACGCTATCCGCTCTATCTCGGGTAATGTTGGCAGGCGCATCAGAAAAATCAATTAAAATAATTAATCCCTTCAGTTTTTTAGGTTTTACTTTAATAATTTCGCTAGCATTATTTGAAGTTTCGTGTTGCTTTTTAGGTTGCACTTTTGAAAACGAATTTACTGAAATAAGGCAAACAAATGCAGTTAAATACAGCGCGGTTTTTAGTGATGGAGGCAAAAACTTTTTCATATAAAATAAATTAATTCCAAACTTACCTTTTTATCAAAGCAAATAATATCGTTAAATTAACAATTCATTGCGCTATGTTAACCAAAACTGTGTTATTCAAATGGTTTGAAAAGTTGAAGCGATTTCTTTAAATCCCTAGTTTAGCAGTTTTATGAAAAGATTGCTTAAAAATAATGCCCATTCTGCCCGAAGGACTAGGCATTAAAAACTTAATAAAATCTATTGGTTATGGATAGGTTTATAAAAAATTAAAGTTTCTAAATTTAAACCCTATTTACTTATAAATTCTACCGCTGTTGCAGAATTTGCATTGACATTCAATACAAATTTCTTATTCTTTATGTTCATCGTCGAATTGATAGAGTTAACAGCTTCTTTGTCAGTTGGCGAATTAAAAGACATTAAGCTTTTTGCTGATAGCGTAATTACTTTTTGATCGTTTTTAAATTGATTTTTCAAATCCTCAATATTAAAACTTAAGCTTTTCTTTTGAGTAGAAAAATTTAAAACAACAATAGTTAGCTGGTCTTTCTTATCATTCCAAGCTGCCTGAACTGCAACATCTTTAACTGCACTTTCATTCTCAATTTTTAAAGGATAAGAGATCGCTAATTTATTTAAAAACGCTACTGATTTACCTACCGCTGATAAAAAAGGTCCTTCTTTAGCAATATTTATTTCGTTTTCTCCCCATCCATCGGTGTAATTTACCAAATTTGCGAAAGCAAATGCACCACCAAATTTTTGATATTTTATGTACTGATCCAATATGCTCAATCCGTGTTTCCAACGTACACTTTGAGTAAACAAACTTTCTTTACTTTCATTTACCGGCTTGTTTAAACCATCTGCTGCGGGTCCTTCAATTTCTAAAGGTGCTCTAAATTCTGTATGACATAATTTAATATCTGTTTTGTGCTTTGCATTAAAAGCGGCAAGAACTTTTAAGTCTCCGGTTAATTCTTCTACACTACCGCCCCTATTCGAAATAATATCTATGTATGGCGAGGCAATCTCAAGCATCTCTTCAAACTTATCGTGAAACACAAAATAATTACCCATTATCAGTTTAATGGTAGGATCAACCTTTTTCATTGCCTTAGCAAATTCTACACATTTTTTAGCGTAGCTTATCGCATCAAGCCTTCTGTATGTTTCATTATCCAATTCCCAATATTTTACATTTAAAGGTTCTGGCCTGCCAATTCTATTTCTCAATTCATTGTTCGGGTTGTTACAAAAATCTACCCAATCTCTAGCGTTTTCGGGTGTATCAAACATTACCGGAACGCATAATAATGGTTCAGCTTTTGTTTCTTTACATAGATCTACAAATTCAACTGTGCCAATATCGTTTGTAAAAATATTTCCCCACCAGGTATCGTAACTCACCGGCCTATCTTCTGTTTTACCGATACCATCGCGCCAGTTGTACAGTGATGCGAAGCAACCACCAGGAAACCTAATAATACCAGCTGGCACACTATTATTCATCAACTTAACCACATCGCCATTCCAACCTTTAACATTATTTGAAGGCATTAACGAAAGTAAATCGAAAGATAAATTTGTTTTGCCAACTAATTTTATCGCAAAAGTAGCTCTACCTTCATATTGTGTAGGCGGAAGGTCGGTTTCGAACTTATTAAATTGATTGCTATTGATACTGAAAGTTTTTTCGACTATTGGTTTTGTAAAATCACCATTTGGATATAAACCAACGATTACTTCTACTTTTCTGCCATATTGATCTCCAGAAAAGAAAGTTCCGTTACTGAACAAACCAGAAAAATGGTAACCTACACCTTTCTTTAAATACAAACTGTCCTGAGCGTAATATACTGGTGTGTTACCAGATTTGTTATCTAAAGTAACGAAGAATTTCCCATGTGCAGTTGGCCAATAACCTGTGGTTAACCTTTCGCCGGTTGAAGAATTATCTGTATTGGCTTTTACAAAATGCCACTTAGATTCTTCGTAGCCTGAATGCCACCAATCTTCCAATTGAGGGGTTTTGCGATCATAAGTTAACCAACCTTCGTTAGAATAAGGCTTATCGAATTCAAAATCTCTATTGTAAAGCAATTCAGCCCAAATATTCTCACTTCTACCAAAACCTAATTCTAATAAATTACCATACAACAAGGGGCTAACTGGTTCGCTAACTATAATATCTTGTTTAATGTTGTAAGTAACTAATGTATTGTTACTACGCTTTTGTCCCGAAACATTAAGAACAGTTGTGCAAAGAACAGTTAACGCAAGGAAACTCTTGTACTTACCTGTAAATTTGTAAAGTTTGTAAAATATTGAAATCATCTAATTTGTTTTTTAAAATCATTTATTAGTGTTTGTATGCTTTTTTTTGAAAAAAACAGGTTGTGCAACCTGAGTTCGATAATTATTCAACGTTTAAAGGCAATAGCACTAATTAAGTCATGTATTTCGCTTTAAGATTGCTTCGTTCCTCGCAAAGACGAGACCACGAGACCGTCTTTGCAAGGAAGAATAACGAAGCAATCTCATTCAGGAAGGCTCTTAGTAAAGTTTAATTATCGAACTCAGGTTAAAAACAACTTGATACAGTTTTAAGTATAGGCATTTATTTAACTACGTTGATACTAACTTCTACTTTTAAAACAAAAAAACTTGGCAAAAATAATTTTGCCAAGTTTATTAAAATTTACCTTGCAACCTACAAGGCCGGTATCTAATTACTTTAAAAACTCAATTTCGAACTTATTTAGGAATGGATTACCTTCAAAATCATAAGCAGGCAAAATCTTAATTTTCATCCAATACAATGCATTTGCAGCCACATCAGAAGTCGTAGGGATAATAGAAACTCCTGTCGCTGTCGCATCAACTAAAGATCCTGCTGGAAATGCATCAGAAAAATTAGTCCAAGCGTAATCGTTGGCTAAATTTAAGCTCGTGCCACCGGCTATACTGTTATTCAATACAGATAACGCACCTTCATTCATTGGCCAATAACCAACTAAATTTGCGTAATTAGGGTGTTTAGTTAAATCCTTAAGCTTATAATTAGCCTTAATCGTGGCATCATCTAATGCAATGTTAAAGTATTCTAAATTAGCCGCATAGAAAGTGGCAAGGGCAGAAGGATTACCTCTCACAATATTACCCAATTTAAACATTGCTGGGGTAGAGAGACTTTTTCTATCTAATACATCTCGCACATCACTTACAGGATTTCCATCCATATAAAGCCTTAACGTTCTTGCAGTAGGCACGTTTTGCCCATTAACTGTCGTATTAATTACCATAGTTAAGGTATGCCAAGCTGTACCTGGGGCAACCGTTGCAGCTAATTGATATTTACCATAACCCCCATTTGCTGTACCTCCTATAGTAACATACCATTCGTCTCCGTAGTGATTCCAGGTCCAGCCAGTAATGTCACCACCGCTTAAACCTGTACTTTTACCTAAGAAAGTAGGATAGTAGTCTTGATTTCCAAATTTAGTATCCATTTGCACCGTAATGCTATTGGTAAGGCCAACATCAAATAAGTCAGTACTTTTGTTTCCTGGTGTTGCTTGGGCATAAAAACTACCAAAATAGGGCGCGTTATAGCCTGTCTTTTTCACTTCTTGTTGCTTTATTGAAGGATTAGAAAGGACTACAAATCCCTTTTCGGGCGCATCACTACTGCCACCATGATTTGTAGTGACAATTACCAACCAATCTTCTTTGGCATAATTCTTTCTAGCGACCAATGCTTTGGTAATATTACCCACATACTCATCAGCTTTAATAATTGCATTCTTGTAATTTGCATTACTTGCAACAAAGCCTCCGTTTGCGCCTGCCGCTTCCACATCTTTAAAGTTAACAATTAGTGCACCAATTTGAGTTTGGTTGGCAATAATGTTAACAGTAGAATCTTTCACGGCTAAATCTGTATTTACTATCGGCGAAAAATCTGTATTGGTTAAATATCCTCTAAGTGGTAACCAGGGTGTTATTACAGCTGTTTTTACAGATTTGAATTCTGAAACGAAATCGAATATATTTCTGTAAGTATTTAATGCATCTTCGAAATCGCCCGTTGTGGCAGTTAAGTCTCTATCAAAAGAATTCTTACTTATTTGATGTTTGCCGTAAGTTACGCCCTTTAATAATGAAGCCCATCCAGATGCATCTGTAGCCACTGCAGAATTAAGTACATCATAAGAATATTTACCAGTTTTTTGTAAGGCCACAATATTTGTTGGCGCAACATTTTTTAGCTCCGACCCAGTAAGCCCATCGATACTGATAATTAGAATTTTTCGCTGAATTGTAGATAAATCTTTTAAATCTTCAAATACAGGCGGTGGATTGTCGTACTTTTTGCAGCCTGTATAAGCTGTCATCAACAGACCAGCGCAGGCAAAAATAAATAATGTATATAACTTTTGATTTTTCATAGTATTAGAGTATTACGGCTGAATAAGATTACATTCTGATAAAGACACAAAGTCTTGACCGCCCGGTGTTCCATTCCGGATGATACACTTTACATACTTTGTTAATATAGGGCCTCCGGCGAAAATATAATCTTGTGCGCCTATAGAGTTGTCCATATTGAATGTGCCAGACTGAGTATAGGTTATATTATCTAAACTTGTATAAATATCAATTTTACCCGGATGCCTATCAAGACCATAGGGATTCCGATTAGCAAACCTAACACCCTTTACATATTTAGGACTTGCATTATCTTCTTGTATTACTATTGAAATAGGATAATTATTGCTAAAGGAAGACCAATAATTAACACCATCTGAAAAATCTCCGTCAACCAAAAACTCGGGACCCCAACCATCACCCTGGTCATCAGAACTTACAGAGACTATAGAAGTGGTAAAAGGTTCTTGAAACGTATCGTTTCCTCCCTGCCCTGTAAGTGGATTATAAGCCCACAAATTTGTAGTAAGTGCTGGATATTTGCCAGCAACCTTTGCCGCTACTGCATCGCTTATTGTAATACCCCAAGCTCTAAAAAACGGTGCTAAATCTGTTCTAGCATAATCAGACAATTTCTCGTATGTAAAATTATGTTTTGAAATATCATTGAAATTCAACCTAGGCGCATGACGTGCTTCTGTATATAAATAAGTCATTGCACCGTAACCATATTTCTCAAAAATTTGTAAAAACGGAACCAGCCTTCTAAAGTAATCATTCATACCTGCATCAGAATCGAAATTTTTGCCTAAACGATTATCAGCTGCATAAGCCAATGCTTTTGGAAACTCTACCGGTGGTGCTGGGTGCAATGAACTGAAATCTGCACCAATTCTTTTAGCAATTTTAAATTCAAAAAGGTTATTGGTCGTTTCGGTAAGTGTGCTCCAACTCCAAACGTTTGCTTGCTGCATGTTATGACCAAATTCATGGTAGGCACCCCACATATTTTGGCTTGTGGTAACATTCTTAAAACTGGCAAACGTGCCAAACCAATAATCATCATCATAAGCCATAAATGGAAAACCACTGTGTCCATAGCCTTCACTTATTTGAATGTCTAATGCACCTCTCCAAGCCCCTTGTGGACTTCTATCTCGTATGTCTGGTGCATTATCAGATAAGCCCATCCACCCATTGTAATCAAGATCAAACACTTCATTCCATTTAGTCATAGTGGCTGTTGGATTGGTGTAAGGCTCCGCAGAACTAAAACTTGCAACGATCTTATCTCTTGGCACTAAAAATATTACGCGCTTGCTCCTAAGTTCCAACCATGGTACTTTGGATGCTTTAACTTGTGCCACCCAATTTGCATCATTAGAAACACCCAAAATAAAATCGGGCGAAACAACCGCATTTGAGATGGTAAACTGAACAGGCGTTGGATATGCTCGCGTTGCATTGATGTATATGGTACCTCCGTAAAGATTTCTTACGTAATTTACGCCCGAATACAAAATTTGACGCATGTAAATTATTGGATCTCTTAACAATGAAGTAGAAGCGGATAAATCATCAGTATGACCGCCAATTTGCATCGTTAAACCTTCAATACCAGCAGGTACAACGATTTTTATCAACTCGCCGGGTGCTGCGTAATAGCCAGTACTAAACTGAGGCTGAGGGGCTACAGCAATTCTTAAATTTTGTGCTGTTTGATCCGTAAAATTTAAATCTAATGTAAATTTGGCATCTTTAACACGTGGTTCACTTACATCAACCAAACCAGGAAAAACCCTAGCTTTACCATATAAAGATTTATCAATAAACTTCATATTGGTGTCTATCTGTCCGTTAGCTACATTGCCTGATGCATCTGCATAACCATCCGGAACATCGTAACCATATTTTTTACAAGAAAAGAAAACGCTTATACAGGATAATACGATTAATTTTGTAAGAAGATTATGTTTCATATTATGTTTCATAATTTTAAAATTAATTTGTAGGTAAATTTAACTTTGGAATAAACAATTTTCCAGACAAATTCCACTGCGAAGAAACGGCAATACCTAACCAATTATAAACTAACAAAGGCGCATCCACAGCATTAGGTACAGACCTAAATGTATCTTCAGTAAGTCTTGGAGAAATATTTGGAGAAATCTCTTCAAAACTTGAAAACTGCATGCCATCACTATATGTAAAGTTATTATTACCGACTTTATCATACATAATGGTTCCCTCAGTTTCATCGCCAGGCCAGTAACCAATTAGTTTGTCGTAAAAATTATCTCCAGGAGCTAACTGAGACCTCATCGTTTTAGCTACATCAGCGTCATTCATCCCAACATTGAATAAGGCAATATCTCTAAACAACATGTTAATACCGTTATTTGGTTCGCCTTGCAGTCTCAATGGGAAGTTATTATCTGTATTAGTGTAGCCTCTGCTACCTATATTTTGTCCATCAAAATAAACAGTAAAAGTCCTAGTTCCATTTATGTTACGAATCGTAAATGCATAAGTGTGCCATTTTCCATCAGACATACTATCACCCTTGTCTATTCTACTTCCAAATATATAACTCTGAAAATCATTGCCAGCCTTTAACAATGTCCACCCAGGGTCGCCACCGTGCACTGCACCCAAATCTTGTCGTTTACCCATAAAATACGGATAATATTGACCATTCCCGTTATCATCTCTCCATTTAAACATGTAGGTAAACTCTCCAGTATTACCAAAGTTGCCAATAGCTGTATTGGTTTGCACTGCAGACTTATCACCCGAGATACGAGGTGCCGTACCTGTAAAAGGAAAACTATTTGGATCGGGTTTGGCGACCTTGGTGGGCGCAAATTTTAAATTATAATACGCCATAAAAATATTCCTTGATTGATCCTCAAATGGATTAGCACTAAAATCGCCACCAGAGGGGCCGCCTATTTTGTTAGAAGAAATAACGATTAACCAATTTTCGCTTCCATAAGCCTTACGTGCCTTAATAGCAGCTAATAATTCGCCAACATATCCATCTAAAGTTTTAATAGATTGTGCGTAGTTAGTATTCGTTGATACAAAACCGCCCTGTATGCCTGCAGTTTCTGCTCCATGAAATTGAGCCACTACAAGGGTAGGATTGTTTGCCGATATTTCGCTCACTGCTGCTGTTTTCACTGCCACATCGGTTGCCAAAGTCTGTTTAACGGTTGCATCACCGGCCAACTTATCATTAAATAAAGCCACTGATGCAAAGGATGCGGTACGTGCGTTAGCTTTGTTGTCCTTAACTCTCTTAAAAATTGTAGGCGTAGCTTGTAAATCTAACCCAGCAAAATCTTCTGATGTAACATGATGCTTGGTATAATCGACACCGGTGATCATAGTTGTCCATGCCGATGCATCTGTAATCACGTTTGTTTTAGAATCTGACAACGCATCAAAAGAATACGTAGCTTTTCTATTTAATAAGGTAATGTTTGTTGGCGCTAAGGTTTGTAGTTCTGACCCTTTAACTCCGTCTAAAATGATATACAAGACCTTACTACCTGCACCCAAACCAGCAGTGTCATTCTTAAATGACTGTGGCAACACGTTATTGAATTCTTTGTTACAAGACGATGCACCTAAAATAGTACCAAAAAAGCACACAATTAGGAATAAGCGCGATGTAAGAATTTTATTTATATTTTTTTTCATAATCTGTTAGGTTAGAAATTGAATTAATCTTTGATAATAATTCGAAGTACGTTATGCGGAAGAATAGTATTAAACCTTTGAATGTTCCCTACAAAAGTTACTTGCGTACCATTAAACAACGGCGTTTCTACCATATCTGTAATGTTGCCCTGGAAACCACCAGTATTGTTGTAACCTACAGCTAGTGATCCATCACTGTTCAAAATCATAAATCCTTGTCGCAGATACGTTCCATACGTCTTAAATGAACCTGAAACAATAATTTTTCCATTATTTAGTTGTCCAGCAAAACTAGTTACTCCGCCCGCTGTCTTTAAAGGTACAAAATTAGTGTTATTTGATCCATCAGCATTAAGTAAATTTAAACCTGTTAAATTTTTACCATTAAATTTGGTAAACAAACCGGCCAATGTTATTTGATCTGTATTTTCGTTGTAGCGGATCGTGTATATGTCATTATCAGCACCAGACCCAACATTAAAGCTGTTATCCACACTACCATCTAAGTTTAGGCGTACAATACGGTTAGCTGGAGTGCCATTAAAAGTTGTAAAAGAACCTACGAGAATCAATTTACCATCTCGTTGCATAATTGCACTGCTTATACCACCGTTTGCACCAATCGCACTTTGACGTGTTAACTTATTGTAATGAAAAGTTGAATCTAACGATCCGTCTTCATTAACCCTCACCAATTGTCTCATCTTCGTGTTATCGTAATATTTTTGGTCGTAGGTAGAGTTATCATAAAATATTCTGGTAAAACTCGTAAAATCGCCAATAACATACACCTTATCTCCAAAAGGGATTACTTTAGTTACGAAACCATTAACACCTGCATTAAATGCAGGTACGGTGTCTAAATTTTTATAAGTTTCACCAGGCTTAGGGTTAGCAACCTGTACCACAATACTATCTAGCGTACCATCTTCGTTTAATCTAGCTAAGCTATTTAAAACTTGTCTATTTACTCTTGTAGAATTAAAACTATAGAAGTTTCCACCAATAATTACTTTGTCCTGTTGCGTTCCGGTAGGTATTCGCGCCATAGTAAACACTACACCAGCTCCACCGCCCACACCTTTCCCAAAATCTATACCCTCGGTAGTGTACTTACCACTGGCATCTACTTGTACTATACCGCCGATCGGCAATTTTTGAGTACCTTTTTGCTCGAAATCAGTAAAAGCACCACCCAACCAAAACTTACCACTAGGCAGTTTTTCAATATCGAAAACGGTATTACTTCCAAGTAAATTAGATGGGCCATTGACAATTTTAAACTGATCATCAACCTCAACCTTACCTGCAATTTTAATTACTGGACCAAAAAAAGTTTGGTTGTTAACGGTAATCCACATGCTACCAGTACTGGCATCAAGGGGTACGTTAAATGTTAGCGTTGTATCAGTTCTAGAGGCTAAAGGTGCTAAAATTTCATTAACGTAGATTTTTATGTCTGCGTCTTTATAATCTTTCATTTTTAATCCACCTACAGCTACTTCTACAGATTCGCCCGAACTTACCTCTGTTTGATCAATAGATTTGGTCGAAATTGAAATACCTAATGGCGGTCTGCCGTCGTACGGGTTTACGCCCAACTGCTTTTCTTTAGTACAAGAAACAACAACTAACGCTACTAAAAATGCAAACATGGTTAGGTAGCTTCTATAATTTTTAATTTTTGTTGTCATATTTTTATTGTATTTATAAAATATCAAAATAAATTTAAGGTGCTGGCGTAATTCCAGCCGAGATGGCACGGTCTATAAATTCGTCGGTATCAAAACCGAAATTATGCCTGTTTCTATTAAGAACGTGTAGCACACCATTAGTAGGTTGTATATCTGAAGTTGCCACCGGAATATTTACCAAAGAAACCTTTGGATTAGATAAATCGGGAATATACGCAAGATATAATTGCCTATAGCCTGCGTAAGCTACTCTTGATACAACTGAGCCCTCACCATTTTGAACTACCACATCGTTAAATATTACGCCAACATTCATGATGCGTCCATCGTAAGAAGTATAACTTTGCCCCGGAAAAGCCACAAAAGAAAGTGTATCTCTTTGAGGATAGTCTTTAAGCAGATTTTTCCCTTTAAATACATACTCGGCCAATGTGTTTCTCCAAACTTCCGGCTTAATCTGTTCTAATTTTGAAACGGTATCCTTTCCTTTAAATTTTAAATATTGATTTAACCGCTTTATGGTTTTAAATATTGATCCACTTGGTGGCGCAAAAAAAGTAACCTGCTCTTTTTCAATAACATCTTTCATGCCAGCTAAATTTATCACCCTAACTGTAGAGTCGAACATAGCGGGGTTTGATTGCAAATATTGTAGCATATTGCCACTGTAATTTGCTTGGTGCAAACCACCATCAAAATAATACTTTTTGCAGCCGAAAGCTAACATTGTTGCTGCTATCAGCATTAAAAATAAAAACTTTTTCATATTATGCATTTTCATAACTATTAATTCCAAAAACTATTACCAACTAAAAATGGATTTGCCGCTTTCTCTTCTGGCGAGAGATATAAAGGCCATGTCCATGCTTTTGCATTGTAATCTGAAACAGACATTGCATTTGCGGTATATTTGAAATTGAGTATTTTCTTTGTCCTCACCAAATCAAAATAAAACTGTCCTTCACCAATTAATTCTTTAGTCCGCTCTTGAAAAATTAAATCCTTTAAAAACTCTCCACCAATACTAATCGGCGATGCGCCCGCTGCCGCAGTAATTCTATTTGCTAAACTTCTAGCTAAGTCATCATTATCAAGCTCTGCAGCTGCTTCCGCAGCCAATAAAATGGCATCAGGCAATCTAAATATTATCGCTGCATCATCACTTCCAACATAACTGCTAGAACCTGATCCAGTAGAAAAAGTGTTTGCAAATTTTTTAAATTGAAAACTACCATTCCCGCTATCATAGTTATCGAACCAAATATCCTTTCTATTGTCTGCTTGGCCTGGCTTAAATAAAAGTGAAATATTATAAGAACTATAAGACAAAAAGCTATTAGTTTGTGTTACGTTACCAGCATAAGGGTAATGTGAAAAATAAAATGAATACCCAGCCGTGCGAGAAAATGACTCTCCAGTATTGGAACTTTGCAATACCCCAAATAAATTCTCTACACTGTTGCCCTTAAAAATTAATTTTGTATTCGCAGGCGTAATTGGTAAAACTTTATAGGCCGTATATTTATCAAGATCGGCCATTAAAGTTAACACATTTCTATAGTAAACATTTTTATCATTTTTAGTAAAAGCAGATGCCCACATATTCAGGTGCATCATTAACGCATCAGCACTTGCTTGGGTAGGCCTAAACCCCTTATAACTCGCATCAGCATAAGCAACCGGCAAATCATTTTTGTAAGCTGCCATATCTGCAATACATTTATCCATTACCTCAACTTGGTCTATTCTAGGTAATGGTTTACTGTGGTAGGCATCTGTATAATAAACAGCATCGCCAAAAAGCCTACAAATATATAAGTAACTCAAGTTGCGCATAAATACTGCTTGTGCCTTGTATTGTTTCTTTTCTGTATCAGACAAACTACTCGATGGCACCTTATCTGATTCGAGAATCAAAATGTTTGACGCTGCGATGATGTCGTAAAATACTTTCCAACTCATCACTTGCTGTGCTAAATAATCAAACCTTCCATTACCATAGTAAATAGCGTTCATGTTGTTATTTACCAAATTCGAAACGGTTTGGCTACCTTCAAAACCATTAGAGTTTATAAAGTTACCTCTCATTTCCAACATAGGGAAGAAGCTTCGTTCGTTGAAGTTGTAAAAATCTTGCGTGCCACCTACTTTATCTCTTAATCTATAATAGATTCCGTTCATGAAGTTTTCCACGTCTGTTTTAGACTTCCAAAAATTATTTCCCGAAAGCGCATCAATCGGCTCTACGTTTAAAAACTTTTTGCAACCCGGGGTAGCGAGAAAAATAAATAACGCAAGTAAAAGATATTTTATGTTTTTCATGTTTATTGTATTGTTATTAAAATTCTACGTTTAAACCAAGAGCAAACTCTTTAGATAAAGGATAACCACCTGAACTATCTCTACCTAGCGCTGTTACATTCTCGGGGTTAGGCCCAGAATAATTTGTAATAAAACCTAAATTTGAAGCTGTTAAATTTATACTAACGCGATTCATACCAAACTTTTGTGTAAATTTTTGATTGAAGTTATAGTAAACCTTGATGGAGTTAAGCTTAAAATAAGATCCATCTTCTTGGAAAAGCGTTTGCGAGTATCTAAAGGGATTAATCAACCTTGCTCTTAAAAAATCGTAAGGAGTACCATAGGTAGCAACTTGACCAGGAGATGAATATACATTATAGCCTGAAAGAGGTGAAAGACCACCTAAACTAGTAGGGTTGTTGAAATTTAAAAACTGTTGTGCCAAAGCATTATTCAAAATATCTCTTTGTAAAGTGAAAGAAGCATTAACTTCTAAACTCCAGTTTTTCCAAGTTACCAACGAATTGATACCACCTGTAATTTGGGGCTGGGAATTACCCGCAATTACTTTATCAAAATCATCGATAACGTAGTTACCATCAATATCCGCATAAATTGGGTCACCCGCTCTAAAATAGTTAGCAAGGCCTTTACCCCCAACTCTAAGCGGCAAACCCGTAATTGGATCTACTGCTACTTGGCCATTTGTACTGTAAACCCCTTTTGTATTAAATAGATAATTTGAAAGTGAGTTTGTACCTAATCTAAAATAAGTGTCCTGATCTAGATTCGGGTTTGACGTGTCTTCGTAAATTTTCTCACGCAATCCATCTGGCAAGGCTGCTAATACCTCTCTATTAATTGCAAAATTTGCACTTAACGACCATTTAAACGGACTTGTAGTGTTTAATGGACGGGTAGTTAAAAGGAACTCGTAACCGTAATTTACATTACTAATTTCGTTTGATGCGATACTAGCAAATGATGTAGTTTCTGACAGCGGTTTAGGTTGAAAAATATTATCATTCTGTTTGTAGTACGTATCAAATGCAATGGTAAATTTATTCTTCAATACCGAAATATCAAAACCTGCATTTAAAGTTGTTGCCTTAGTTGGTTGCAAATCTAAATTCGGCAATATTCCTAAATCTTGCAATACAGTAGTTTGACCGTTGTACTTCGGACCACCGGCATAACGGCCATAAGCATCATAAATAGTTCCATTTGGCTGAATATTAGATCCGTAACTTAATCTAAAATCGCCATAATCTAACCATTTACTAAATCCTTGCATAAAGTTTTCTTTATCAAAGTTCCATTTTAAAGCAATCGCTGGGTTTTTCTTATAACCTGCATTTGGCCCATTCGATGATGTTCCATCTACACGGTAATTCAAATCGATTATATATTTTTGTTTGTAGTTATATGATAACTGACTCGCAAAAGCAACGGACCTAAAATCATTATAATCTATTGTTCCGCCTAACGAGGTATAGTAGTTGTTAATATTAACGATTGGGCCACGTAATTGATCGTTTACACCACGTTGATTTAAAATTGCATCAGCTTTAAACAAGTTAGCGTTAACTTCTGTAAAAGCAAATGCTGTAAAGTTGTGTGCATCTTCACCATCTTCTTTAATTGAATACGTGTAAAGCAACTGCGTTCTGTTATAAAGCTTAGTACTTTTATCATTATAAGTATAAAATTGAGATTGATCGCCGTTAAGTACAGCTGGCGAAAAATTATCTTTGGTACTTGTAATTGAAGTGTAGTTTAATGTACTACTAAGTTTAAGATTATTTAAAACTTCGTAATCGGCAACAACGGTTGCAAACGTATTTAATACTTTGCCATCATTTTCTGTAACTTGTTGCGCCAAAAATCCATTTGCTGCTGAAAATAAAGATGGCGGAGGTAGAAGTGAAGATTGAGCACCTGTGCCGCCAACGTTTCCATTAATTAAACCATTACCACTTCCCGTTTGCTGTTTCTGAATGGAATTGTTCAGTTGCGCAGTTAACCTAAATTTTCTAGATGGATTGAAAATCATATTCATATTCAAGTTGTAACGAGAATAACCTGTATTGGTTTGAATACCTTTTTGATCGAATGCACCGAGTAAAACTTTGTAATTAAAAGCCACATCACCCCCAGATACATTCAAATTATGGTTTTGATTGTACGTAGTGCGGTAAAAATATGATTGCCAATTTGTTGAATTATTCCAGTAGGCGTTCAAACTATCCGCTAAAAATGGAGTATCATTAATTAAACCAAGGGCATGAATCTGCGTTGAATCGTTCTGTAGGATGGTATTGATTTTAAAAAGAGACTCAGCTCTACCACCAATAACAGATCTTAATTGAGGCACAGTTGACACAAATGCCGCACCATTATACCTTACAACTGGCACTTTAGAATTACCCCTTTTGGTGGTAATTAAAATTACACCGTAAGCACCTCTAGAGCCGTAAAGTGCAGTCGCTGCTGCGTCTTTTAGTACCTCTACATTCTCAATATCTTCTGGTGGTATTTGAGAGGCTGGAGACGTACCTGGGCCAGCTTGTTGAAAACCGTAAGAATAGTTTGTATTATCATCAACCGGTACACCATCAATTACATATAACGGTGAAGTTGGTGACAAATAAGTGGAGTTACCTGAGCCAGAAATACCAATATTAGAAATACCACGTATGGTAACCGATCCTCTAAAGCCTGGTGCACCTGTGTTATTTTGAATATTTAAACCTGGAACTTTACCTTGCAAAAGCGACATTACATCGCCAGCCGGCTGTCCCTGGAGTTCTTTACCAGAGATTACCACACTTGAACCAGTTGATAACGTTTTTGATGTTGCGCGATACCCAGCAGAACTCACTTCAACTTGTTTTAAAGTGGTGTTATCAGCTTCAATAGACACAGTTATTTGTGTTCTATTATTAATTGGAATGGTAACTGATTTGTAACCCACATATTTGAAGGTTAATTTGCCTGTTGATGAGGCTGTTACTCTAAATTTACCAAAGCGGTCAGTCTGACCTAATACCTTGGTTCCTTCCAGAATACTTACGTCTGGAAGTGTTGATTTTAGTCTGTCGGATTTGTCTATAACAGTACCAGTAACAATAATTTGTTGCTGTGCGAATGCTAAGCTTTGTATTCCGAAAACTAGTAAAACAGCTATGTAAAAATGCTTCATTGGAAATAATTTTGGTTTAGATTCCTTTATCTTTATTAGTCGTTGTCAAATTTTGGTTTTTCCCCTGTAAACCAAATTGTAACTTCCCAGTCGCCTTGTTTATAAATATTATAATTAAGTGCTACGAAATTCTTTTCCAATACGTCGCCAAAACCTTTTCGCTCGAACTTGAAAACAGAAGTGGCTTGACCACCAAAAACTGTTGTGTATCTAGTTGGATAATCGGTAAGTGGAATTGGATATGCTACATCGAACTTTACCGATGTGTTTGTTTTAACCATATTGAAACCATGAACTAGGTTTTTCCAATCTGTAGTTGCAAACTTATTTGGATCAATCACCTGTGATAACGTATCTATAAATTTGAAAGTAATACTTCTACCATTGCCTACTTTGTTAAAAAGTACCCGAACTGAGCCACCTAGATTTTGACCGGTTCTTTCGCCAACAATATTAACTGCGGACGGGAAAACAGAAGTAGAAGTACCCTGACCTAAAACAGGATCTAGATATGAAGGTTCGAAATCTCTTTCTTTTAATGGCATCAATCTAAAATTTTGGAAGTATTTCCTCCCGCCACTGTTTGACATCTCTATATCGAACACATAACCAGAATCTGGCTGTGTTTTTAAGGTGTTAGAGTTTGCAGCCGCCCACATTAAAAGTTCTCCAGAATGAGGACGAATTTCGAATAATGGATGATTTTCTATCGCTCTCTTTTCGTCGATTTCTGCAAGAGATTTTTCTGTACCATCATAAGCCTTTTTCCAAACTGAAACTGGATAAATTTTATTCAATTCATCCGCAGGATCGCCAGCAAAAGTTCTAAAATTAATAATCTTAAAATCTAAAGGCCTACTAGAGCTTCCGTATTGAACAATATTGGCAAACAATGTATTCCTACCCAATACCGGCTGAAAATTTTGTTGCACATATAACGTATTGTCCGCTAAGGACAGCCTATTGTCGGGCAAATTCTTTTTACATGATGCAAAACTTAACGTTGCACCCAACAATGAAAAAAAGAGTATTTGTTTATTTTTCATATTTTTCATATTCTATTTATCTAATAAGTATATAAACCTATCAAACCCAAAATTGTGCAACGGACTTAAAATATTGATAGTTGCATTCGTTGTTTTTATATTAATTGCATCTGTAGTTGCTGTTGTCCAATCGGCCCTAAGTAAAGAGCCGTAGCTATCGCTAAAATCAAGCGAAGCCGCGCCACCGCCAACAAAACCCGATGCACTCAGTTTTCTATAATCTACATGCATTGTATAATTACTCGATATAGAAACTACATCAGCACCATCTGGCTTAGATGAAAAATCATCGGCTGTTTTAACGCCCCTGATGATGTACTGGCTAACCATAAAATAAAGATCAACGTCGCTAGCAGATGACAAATAAATTGGCGTTTTACCTTCTGATTTTCTTTGTATATTCAGGTATTTAATGGATGCTTGAAAACTTTTATCCACCGGTGCAAACAAGGTTACTTTTTGGTTCGTTAACGAATCTTTCAAGTTTGGAAATCGATTAATGACCAACAAAAGTGAATCGAAAGTGCCTTTAGGCTGCGCCTGTAAGTAGGCCATAGCTGAACCGTTAAAACTCTGCGTTGTATTCACGTAATCTTCGTAAATAGATTTCTTTTTACACCCTGCAAAAAACAGTATCATTGCACAGAGTGTAAATGTTTTTATAAAATATTGATTTTTTTTCATTGTATCTTCTGATTAATTAACTACTGCCAGTATGGATATTGTGTTATTGAAGGATTAGCACTGATTACATCTCTAGAAACAGGCCAGTAAATACCACCTTGCGCTTCAAACTGTGCGAACGTTAGCGGTGTATTTCCTTTTGTTATAAATATGCCGTTTGATTTTTTGATCCTGTTGTATCTAACAATATCGTACCATCTCCAACCTTCGCCCATAAGTTCTCTTCTTCTTTCAGCGAAAATTGCATCAATTGCATTTTCTGGCGTATTTTGACCTGGAGCTGGTGCGTAAGAAATCCCTCTTAGCGCTGAAGCTTGATTAAGGTACGCAATGGCATCACTTGTCTTATTCAATACGGCTAATGCTTCAGCCCTTAACAATGTGATTTCTTCTAAGCGAGAAAAAACCAGCGAAGAACTAAAAAGCATGTAATCACTGCGGGTGATACTCGATCCAAAACATTTAATTTTATTAAAAATTGGGCGTTGTGATTGGAAGTTATAAAAGTAGTTTGTTCTGTAATTTCCCGTTGATGGGTCTATACTAAAACGTAAATCTAAAGGCGAGGTAAAAATCTTTAATATGCTGTCTTTAGTTACAAACATTTCCGGTATCTCTTTAGGCACATAGGGTTTAGCTAAGGTTAGTTGTTCTATATGCCCATTTGCGGTTGACAATCCTGTTGTTTGTTCGAAAGGAAAGCCTACCATTAATGTAGCGCGTTTGAAAGCAAAAGGGCTATTAGGAACATTTTCTGTTAAGTTACCCATATCAATGTACTCTAAATTGAAAGCCTCATCAACACCAGATTGCGTTGGCACATTGTCCATAACAAATTTAGCATAATTCTCTACGTTCAAATAATCACCCTGCCATGCTGCTACGTGCGCCAATAATATGTAGGCTGATAACCTTCCAAATATAATACCGTTCCAACCATTCCATGGCACACCATAGTACAATCCTGGTAAAATTGGATCGGTACCGCCATATCTAAACGGCACAACTTTAGCTGCTGCCAATAGCTCATTAGTGCAATAAGATAATACTGTAGCTTGGTTTGTTCTAGGTGGCGTAATAAATTGCCCATCATGAGATGAAGTTACAAGTGGCACATCGCCCCAAATTCTAACCATGTAAAAATAAGCAAATGCGCGTAACATTCTTGCTTGTGCAATATCTACATTGTTGTTTAGTGGTGTGTATCTTGGGTCTAATTTTACAATCTCGCTTGAGCGCTCAATAAATAAACTTGCTGCATTAATGGCTGCATAGAAAGCACGCCAATTTGTTATTCTGTTTACAACAGGCGATTCTGCTTTTAAATCACCATTGATGATGGCCTTTAAATCCGACCTAGTGGTTGCCGTAAAATCTCCTTTGCGAAGATCTCCCATTAACCAATGCGCATTATCTGCTACGGTTGCCGAACGCAATAAGCCATAGATTGACAGCAAATTGGCTCGTGAGTCTTCAAAAGTTTTCCAGTTTGTACTTTCTGTAGCTAACCTAGTTGATTTTTCATCATCTATTTTTTTACAAGAAAGATTACCAAATGTTATAACACCCACAATAAGGACTAATGTGATTATTTTGGAGATTTTATTTATATCGTTTGAGTATTTCATATCAATAATTGTGTGTTGTTTTACAAATCCAATTTAAATCCTAAAACAAAAGTTCTTGGTATAGGCAGGTTCGCACCATCGTATATACCATTGTAATTAACCAACTCCGGATCCTGCCCAGAAAACTTAGTTATCGTAAATACATTCATTGCGGTTACGTATAAAAATGCCTTTCTAAATGGTGTTCCGCTTTTCTTGAAAATATTTGATTTTCCAAAATCATAACCTAAGGTTAAAGATCTTAACTTCAAATAAGATGCATCTTCCAAAAATAGATCTTGATCCGCTCTATAAGCATCAACAGAACTCCAAGGATTATAAATTGGATAGTTTTTTTGATTATCAAAAATTTGCCATGATTGAATTTCCTTTACTGAGTTGATGTCGTTACCAGCCTCGCTATTTACGAAATCGTATCTTGAAGCTTGGTATTGATTAATTGCTTTCTGCCCTAATGCGAAAATTAAATTAAAATTTAGATCGAAGTTTTTATAGGTTAATGAGTTACCCCATCCGCCAACTACCTTTGGTGCTCTATCACCTGTTGATACTTTATCTTTCTCATCAATTCTATTGTCGCCGTTATAATCTTTCCAGTTAGGATCGCCAACTTTAATCGCAATGCCATTGAAATTTCGTCCAGCTGGTATTTCACTTTGATTGTTATAAATGCCTTGGTTAGTATATAACCAGTAACTGCCTAATGATTGACCAACTGTAATTCTATCAGTTCCAACAGTAAGTTCTTGTAAGCCGCCTGGTAGCGCAACAACCTTATTTTTATTGTAACTGGCATTGATGCTGGTGCTCCAACTCAAAGCCTTTGGTCTATTAATAACCAAAGCATTTGCGCTTAATTCTATCCCTTTATTGTTAACATCTAAACCAGATTGGTAATTTTGACTGTAACCCGTTTCTACAGGAACAGGAATGCCAATTACTTGATTTTTATCGTTTCTATTGTAAACAGATAATCCACCTGTTATACGTCCATTTAAGAATGATCCTGATAAACTAATATTTGTACGATCTGCATAAGGAAGTGAAATGCCATAGCCGATAAAACCACTGCTATATGGTCTGTTTATACCAAGAATACCACCATAACCTGGTATTGTTGGTTCTTCAAACCATCCGCTTTCCGATTTATACTGTGGACCAGCAGCAAACTTATCATCTTGAAAAAGTCTTAAAGTTCTTCCCCATCCGGCGCTAAGGCTTAATTCGTTTATAGTTTTTGAATCTTTAAGAAATTGACTCTTCAAATTATAAGTTGCATTAAAAGCAGGTGTAGTTACCCATCTACTATCTGGCTGACCGTTTGATGAACCATCTCTTCTTACTAATGCACTAACCGTAAGTACATCTTTATAACTGTATTTTGCCGATGCATTTACAGAAAATAGATTGTTACGTTCTTTGTCAATATATCTAAAAATATAAAATTCAGAATTAGAATAGGTATTTAAATAATTATCTTTTGTGGGATCTCCTTCTACTTTGAGTATTTTAACGAAATCATTTGGACCGTTATAAGCTCTAGTATAATTATACTTATAGGTATCTCCTTGAATACTTTGACCCAAGCCAAAATCTATTTTGTTATTATCGTTAAATTTGTAAGTGTATTCTGCCGTATTGTTTACTAAAACACGTTGACTGAAACCAAAATAGTTTGAAATATAACTTACTCCTGCTTGTAATGTTGATGGAATAAAATAATCTCTAATGCCTTCGTTATAATCAACCATTAAGCTTGAAGATAAAATAACTGGACCCACCGTTGCACGCAATGAAATGTTTCCATTAACAATCGAAGTTTTATTAATATCTACGTCTTTATCCGTTTCATTAAGGAATGCACTATAATTATCTGCGTTTGGAGCTAGCGGACTAGTTAAATCAGGAATATATCTTGATTCTGCGAACCGATCTCTTAAACTTTTATTTCTTGTTCTATCTAAACGCACAGCATTAACGGAACTAGACACGGTAAGCCATGAGAATGGCGCCATGTTAATACCGAAAAATAAATTGTAGCGATCTATGCTCGTTTTATCAGCATTTCCAGCATTTTTAGTGCCTGCACCATAGAAGCGGAAATTAGCCCTATCGTTACCACCGGTTATACCCAAATCAGCCGAGAAGGTTGGTGAACTACTATAATATTGTTTGTTCCAATTAGAAGGACCAAAATATGCTGTATTGGTAGAATCCTTTAAATAAGAGGCAGAATTTGCATAATTTTCTTCAGTAGCATATTTTTGATAAAAAGGCTTTCTGAAATTATTTTCGTAAACACCATTAACAGTACTGGTACTTGGTGCGGTTACAAAACCAAAATAAGAATTTAAACTAATGTCTCTTTTACCATCTCTAGCATTTTTGGTGGTGATGTAAATTGCACCGTTTGCTGCGTTTGGACCAAGTTTGGCTAGTTCAAACGGATCTTTAACAACTGCTATTGACTGTATATTATCAATATCGATTTGAGAAAGTAGGTTTGTTGCTGGACCAATTCTATTATAGTCATATCGTTGCACATCAAAAGCGAAAGGATTCTCCGCAACTAAAGGCACACCGTTTAAATAAATAGCCGGTTGCAATGCGTAATTATCTTTTTTAGAGAACATGATGTTGGAAGCACCCTGAACAATGATACTTTGCTCAGTACCCGGCTCTCCGTTTGATTCTTGAACGTACACACCAGCTAAGTTGCCTTTGATAATTTGCTGTAAAGACAAATTTGGAACCGGAGCGGAAGTTCTTACATTAATTGTATCGCGAACGGTTTTGAATTTTTGAGACGCACGTACCATCTGTCCAATAGTATCTATTGTTACAGATTTTTTCGTAGAATCCTTTTTGCTGGTATCCTGCTGAAGAACAAGATGCTTAAAAGTTAACGTATTTGTATAATTGTTATTGGCTTGAGCATTTGAAAGCCCAAAAAGCAATAAAAAAAATACAATACTAACAGTAGAAGAAAGTTTAACCATTTTTAATCTTTGTTAAATATTTAATTTTCAGAAACGCCTATTGTAAAGGAACAGGAGGCTATTATGACACACAAAGAAGTTAAAAATCCCGAGAATAGTAGATTGTAAAGTCTTTTCAATATTTTAATTTTAATTGTGTATCAATATTTATATGCTTTAAGCAAGCAGAAAACTTTCTACTTACTGCAAGCGTGTTGTTTGGTTGTTTATATCGATGAAAAACTATTTGGCACTTTTTTCATCAAATTTTCAAAAAGTTAAAGTGTTTTATGGGTTTTAGTTAGTAAGTCCCACTCACTTTTTGATTTTTTTTTATTTAAAATGGATTCTAATTATTAAACTAACACAACGATTAGTCAACTGTCTTCGAACACATATTTCAATACCTCTAAATTGCGATTTTTGGATCGTGCATTTTTAACATATTTTAACTAAAATTTACCAAATTTTACCCAAAAATGAGATTTTACTGGTTGTTTGTTAATTATTTGTAAGTATTATTAATCCATCTTGCATTAGCGCAAACATTTACTGTCACTACTGTGTTTACCGTTTCCGTTTATTAATTGGTTTAATTTCATTGTTTTTCACCTCGGTAAAACCCAAATTACAATCTATTTAACAACTGCACACTAGCTTGGTTTAAATGCCTTGAAATGAGCAATATCCCTCACTAATTCTATTTAACGTTACGACTTTCACTGTTAAGCGCCAATTTAATTTACACTTGCTTTTGTTAATCTAAATAGCAGTTAAATCATATAAGCTAAATTAGAAAAATGCGTTATCGCAAACACCCTTATCACAATTTAATTTAAAGCGACCTATATTTTTAAAATTTTGCTGCTATAATTATAATTTATATGAATATATGGACTGAATAAAATTAACAATTGAACTAGCAGAATTCACCACTAGCTTCTTTAATTGAGAGATGTTAGTCATTTGGAGGTTTAAATTTAAATTTTTTAGACCATAAAAACAAATTTTCACCTCAAAAATTTTAACTTTTTTTAACACAATTGGCTAATTACATTTCGTACGAAAGAATTTAATCGAAACTACTTTTCTCACCATGTTGGTAATGAAATTGAGTATTTAGCATTGCTATAAATTTAAAAAAACCTTCAGAAAATGAAAAACCCAACTGATAATTTTATTAAATTACCAATTGGGTTATCCAAACGCTGGGTGCATCTTTTAACTAATAATAGGCGCTCGAAATGCGATATTACTTTCGAGAGCCTAAATGCACTTTTTGGGTTAGAACGATCTTCACTCTAAATTTAGTTCAGTGTCTTTATAGCAGGAAAGATGTTGATCCCGAAAAATTCGGGACAGCATGACGAAAAGTCTAAATGTAATGCCAATGAAGAATTATTTTCAATAAAACAGTTATCCACCTGAGATTAAAATTTAATTTAAAAATTTTTAAAACTCGGATTTTGAATAATTTGCGGGTCAATTTCATTGAAACGTGCGGCGGCATTTAGAAAATGAGCCGTTAACCAGAATACCGTCCACTGCTCTACATAACCGCCTCTAAAATTATAAACATTAGTTAAATCACCTGCTTGAGCATAGTTAGTTTGTTGAATTTGTTCACCATGAGAACCAAAAGGGTCGATCATTTGTCCACAAGAACGAAACATTAATAAAGCCATCTTTTGTAATCTTTCATCTTTTAAGTATTTACCCAACTTGTAAAGTTCAGGTGTAAAAAATACGCCGAAAGCATCTAAATGCTGGTTTTGTGCAGAAACTACAGTCCAACCTCTCGATTTGAAGTAATGGTCACCCAATCTAGAAGCAGGCATGGTAATGTCCCAATCTACCATGTAACTAAATGTAACGTAACCTGCATGCGTGGCGTAATCTAAATATTTCTGTTCTTTTGTAAGCTCATACATCGCCATAAAACCTTGAAAAGCAGCCCACGCGCCTTCTTTATCTTCACAGCTTGCATCTAAAGTTCCTCCCCAATATGGTTCTTTCATAGAAATATGACGCATAGCATAATGATCGGCCGCTTTTCTTGCTGCTAAAGCATATTGCTTATTCATAAACATTTTTGACGCCAAAGTTAATGGCGCTATAAAAAATGCTTCATTTGTAGAAATAGGCCTCCAATCTGCAGCAAGGATTCTTTTAGCTTGTATGTCGGATGCCTTCTTTAAAAAAGTTTCCCAATTGGCAATTTTGTAATTTTTGTTTTTTCTTGCTGATTCAATTGCTTTAGCAAAATTATACATGGCTTGCCCTTGAGAAACATTGTCTTGATTAGACCATTTATTGTCTGCAACGACAAAATTTTGCATAAAACCATCTTTATTAAATGGAGAGGTAGCTAAAAAATCTAAAGAACGCTGCACTTGATTATCAATCCTCTTATCTTTTAATATCGGTTTTAGTTCCTGCAATGCAAATCCTAACGAAGCTGCTTGGCCGCACCATCCCATTACATAAGCAGGATTATTGGCGTCAAATCTGTACATACCAAAACCAGCACTCTTACTATCTTGAAACCACCTGGTATTTGCAAATTGATATTTCAAATCGATAATCTCTTTAAAAGAAGGCATATCCTCACTATTAAAGGGCTTAAATATATCTATGTTGGTATCCATTGCTTTTTTAAAGGCAAAACCAACTTGTGGCGAAGGGTGGACTTCAATATAGAAAGTCTTTTCTATAATGGCGTTAGGTTTAATGTTTAACCAAGTATTGTTGTAAGGAAGTGCTTCATTCCAAATCGCTTTAACTACACTTTTTTTACCATTCATTGCGGTAGGACCAGATAGCAATTCTAATTCAGTTGTGTTATTTCTAGCACTCACCCCCATCGACCACCATTGATCGCGAATATTTGCATAAGGCACTTGCGTAGGCAAAGAATGTATAGAAACGCCATAGTTTTTTTTGCCAGCCATTAATTCTGCAGATACGAACGGCATTGAGAATCTGTGTTCTTCAAACAGCGCATCAGGCGCAACATCTTTGTTAAAAGTTGCCACACAAGTAGCACAATCTTTATATCCAGAAGGATTACCATAATGCATAATTCCTGGCATAAATACTTTTTCGGTATAGGTTGGTAATGCCCATCTAATTGCTAGCGTAACTTTATCTAATTCCGTATTGCTATGCCACTCAAATCGCCTAATACACTTAATTTTATCACCTTCTTTGTGGTATGCATCTCTTAAATGCCAAGTGCCGTTAGGGAGTTTTATTTTACCGAAGAGGATAGTCCAATCTCCTTCTTTTACCATACTATCTGGCTGAGCATAATGCCAATCGGTACTCCAATCGTTTTCCCAGCCTGTTGCAATTGCCCACAAACCTTCTTTTGGTGTTTCTAAAAGTATTTTGTTTCCAAAAGAAAATGAAGGGGTGTAATGAGCGTCTTTTTTTATATTTAGTGTAGTTTGTGCATTACAAAATTGATTAACAAACAGCAAAACAATTAAAGTAAATACAAACTTAGCTAATCCGATTTTTACATTTTCTACACTGCTTTCGCTTTGTAATTGGAAATTATTACGCGTTGCACTTTGATGCGAATTAACTAAAACTGCTGGCGGATATTGATAGTCGGACCAAAAATGAGTAAACATTTTTTTCATTTTATATTTTTTTGTGTGTTTTTTGTGTTGAAATATATTTTAAAAATCGCAGTGCTAAAACGTTTATAAAGTTTTTCACTTATTTTAGATTGATGTTTAACTCAACAGTTTTCATCGCTGGCAAGTGGATGCGTTTACTATTATCTTTATCAGCTTTAATATCGACTGCATTATTTTTCGAAGTAATATTTTTTATGGTAGATGGCAATACCAGACTGATTGTTTGATCTATCTGCGATTTCATTTTTACTGTTATTGATTTCTGATCCCAACTTAATTTTTCTATTTCTATTTGTCCTCGGCAAAGTACACCTTCTATAGAACCTTTAGATAATTCTGTTGGCAGCGCTGGTAGAATTTTTAGTCGTCCATCATCGGCAAATGCCAACATTTTAATCATTACAGATGGCATGCCACCACTTACATCCATATTAAATAAACGACGATAATTGTGCATAGAAGCCATATTACCAAGCCAAAACCGGTTTACCAAATAACGAAGACACTCGTAAGCCAACTCCTTTTCTCCAAGGCTTGCAGACGCCTGCCCAAGCTGAACAATACCGAACGACATTTCACTCACTTTGTTATTTCTCCAATGCGCGGTTAATTTTTGTTCGATACTTTTTTTAAAGGCTGTCATCAACCTTGGACTGTTTTCTATCTCTGCTGGAATACCATCATAAAGTGCGTACAGTTGCGAAGAATGCCTATGGTCGTCGTTGTTATCTAGCTTTGGCGTTAACCATTCTTTTATAATACCATTATCAGTAAGCATATAATCTGGCATTTTCTTAAGCATAGCTTTCCACTTGTCAATTTTATCAGCATTAACGCCTGCTATTTGCGAGGCAATTATTGTGTTGTGAATAAGCTCTGAAGCAGCAGCCATATCCATTGTTGCATTGAAAGACCCTTGCGAGTCGGAATTTTTTGGTGTATTTTCTGGCGACTGCGTTGGCGAGAAGATGTATTTTCCATCAGGCCCTAAGTAAAGATAATCTTCAAAAAACAAGACAGATTTTTCCATGAACGGAAGTGCATGTTCTTTAAGAAATTTTTTATCGCCAGTGTAACGGTAGTAATCGTAAAAGTAGTGAGAAGCCCAAGCCGCACCGGCCACCCAAAATCCACCAGCAAAATCATTAGCTAATGCATTATTGAAAGCAGTTGTAGATGATCGTGAAGGGAGAACTATCCCTCGAGCACCGAACATATTTTTTGCGTTAATTTCCAAATAATGGGTTATCGATTCCATATAATTGGTGTATGCGCTCATTAATTCGGGCATATTGCCCATTAGTACGCTAGATATTGCCGAAGGAACATTTCCGTTATGCGTATAATCTCCAGACCAAGCTGGCGAATACGTGCCCCCCCAAATACCACCCAAAGCAGGTGGCCTATCGCCCATACAACTAAGAATATTATAGCGCCCGGCATCAAACTCTTTTTCGATAAGCGCCATGTTTGTGTTTTCTACCGATGATTTATTGATGAGCTCTTCGGAGGTAAGTTTTCTATCTTGCCCGCCACCAAGATCCAATTTCATCCGGTTGAATATTTTTCCATGAATTGCAGCATGTCGCTTAACCAAAACATCATAATCTGTTGATAAGGCAGACATTTTATTAGTGATGGTTGTTTGTTGTGATTTTGCTGGATTATATAAAAGACCGATGTTGATAAAAATCAATACCCGATCTGCACCTGAAATTTTGATTGAATTTCCATCCTGCGCTAACGCTCCGTTATTGTAAACTACTTCTGCAATACCCTCTAAGGCATGCACACTACCAGGATATGCTTTTGAAAAACTATTTGAATATATAAAAGTGTTTTGGTTAACTTGTTGCTTTACATTGCTTATATACTCTTTAAAGTTATTTTCGGAGTACTTTAATGTTTCTTTACCAAGAGAACTATCTGGCTTTGTGGAGTTTAAGTTGAATGAAAAATTAAGTGCACCTTTAGGTCCCGTTAATTCTAAAACCACCAAACTATCTGCACGAGAAGCAAATATTTTTCTTTCAAACCTCCCTCTATCATCTACCCACTGCACTTTAGCCTCGCCAGTTTCGAAATTTACAGCACGCACATAATCTTTAACTAATCCGGCAACGCTCATATTAATATTCATGTCGAATGCAGGTACAAATGGGTCGGGTCCATAAAAATCTTCTTGACCAGAAAATTGCGCAGCCAACTCGGTGGCTTGTTTATATAAACCCCTATCGATTAGATTTCTGATCTCCCAAATTCTTGCCCCATTATCTGGCGGCATTACCGGATTTCTAATTGGCAAAAACAATTTAGCATGACTAAAAATAATAATGTCATTTAGTGGCTTGCTCAAAACGTTTACGCCGATTGTACCGTTTCCACTAATTAGCCCTTCTTCCCAATTTTTACCGGGTTTGGAACTTATAAATCCTCTCTCTGGCGATGCAAGTTTTTGACCCAATACAAAAGATGTATTCCCAAAGAAAATAAAAAAGAAACACACTATGAAATTGGCTATTTTTTTCATGTTTTATTGATTAGTTTGTAATTTAATCGTTGTTATTTTAGTCAATTTCAAAGTGTGTTTACTATTGAAAACAATATTTGCTGATCACTGTAAAATTATTTCACAGCAACTTGAAATGATGCTGCATATTCTGATGGATAAACACCGACTGCATCAATCACCAACGCATCATTAGTTTGTTTCCACTTTAAATCTTTGCTACTTCCTAAAAGTTTTATTGCTGTAACTTTCTTTTTTAGTTGTGTTTTACCAAATGATTTTAAAATAATTTTTCCCGTTGGGATTTTAAGTGCAATTGCAAAAATATCATCGCCTTTCGTAGTAAATCTAAAATCTTGTGCTGTAAATTCTTTTTCTTCTGGCTTGTAGCTATCAGCATTTTGCTTCGCTTTTTCTGCAGCAGCAATCATTCCTGGCCCCTCTCCAAATATTTTCCATGGTCGAGTACCGTAAATTGCCTCTCCGTTAACATCCAACCATTTTCCCATCTCCAACAACAAGTGTTGCTGTACTTCTGGAATGGTACCATCTGCTTTTGGCCCTATATTTAGCAATAGATTACCATTCTTACTTACAATATCTATCAATCCATCGATTAAAAATTGTGGTGTTTTGTAATGATCGTCTTCTATATATCCCCAAGACCTATCCCCTACCGAATCATCAGACTGCCAAGGCAACTTGCTAATTTTGGTATCTCCATCCCGTTCAAAATCTATTACCGCAGCACTATCTGGAAAAGCAGTATTTTTATAGTTAAGTACTACACCTTTATTCATAGCTATGCCAGCATTGTAATAGTAAGCTGCAAAACTTTTAAGATACGGCTGAAAGCTAGGGTTATCCAACCACCAATCGAACCAAAATAATTGCGGTTTGTATTTATCTACCAATTCTGTATTTCTTAGCAACCAATCGTTTAAAAATACCGGGCTAATTTTTGTAGTTGATAACGAATCTTCGCCCGTAGCAGCAGGGCCATATAAATCGTCAAATTTTGGATCGTTAACATCGGATTTAATATCACGGCCATTATGGTAAAAATACCAATGTTCTGCCCTGTGAGAAGAAAGACCGAAAATCATTCCTTCTTTGCGTATTGAGGTTGACAACTCTCCAATAACATCACGCTTTGGACCCATATTTACCGAGTTCCATTTAGAAAGCTTTGTATCGTACATTGCAAAACCGTCATGGTGTTCTGCAACTGGAACTACATATTTAGCACCTGCCTTTTTAAATAGTTTAGCCCAAGCATCCGCATCAAATTTTTCGCCTTTAAACATTGGAATAAAGTCTTTATATCCAAACTTATCTTGCGTACCATACGTTTCAATATGGTGCTTATATGCAGCAGATCCTTTTTGATACATATCATTCCCGTACCATTCGCCAAAAATACCACCGCCACCATAAGCCGGCACCGAATAAACGCCCCAATGTATAAAAATACCAAATTTTGCATCTCTAAACCAATCGGGTACTGTATAGGTTTTAAGCGATTTCCAGTTAGGTTGAAAAAGTTCTTGGGCAAAACTTTGAAAGCCGAAGAACATAAAGACTAATAAAACTTTTACTTTTAATGAATTCATAATTTAATTTCTGATAGTGTACTTATAATTTTGATTTGTGTGTTTCTTTTTAATTCAATCTATTTTAACTTGGCATTAGGTTTTTGTAACTTGCAAATTCCATTAAAAACGAATTACATTATTTGGCCAATAGGCCCATGTAGCTTTTCTTAAAAGCCAAAGGCGATTTATTTTTCATCACTTTAAATTGATGGTTAAAATGAGATATGCTGTTGTAACCGCAAATGTAACCCACCTCTGCCGAACTCATATCGTGCTCGAGCAGGTATTTACAGGCTTTACCTATTCTAACTTCCATTAAAAACTGGATGTAGGTTTTCTTTGTTTTATCTTTAAAAAATCTACAGAAAGAATGGACGCTTAAATTTATTAAAACCGCTACTTCTTCAATAGTGATTTGGTTGTGGTAATTGGAATAGGTATAATCAATAACTGCATTCAGTTTGGCATTATTTGTATTTTCTTTCTGAACTGAATATCCTTCAGTTGCCAATAACTCATAATCATTACTCTCTGTAATGCATTGCAGAATATCTAATAGCGCAATTAATTTTCTGCCTTTTTTTGCACAACCTATCTCCTCAATAAGTTTAACAACCTCTTTTTTTGCAGCATTTTTAATTTTAACTCCTCTTTTACTGAGTGCTAACAAATCTTTTATTTCTCTAGATTCTGGGAGGTTTAAAAAAGAATCGCCAAATATTTGAGGTGAGAAAATCGTAACCAATGCTTCACCGGTTTCATCAGAATTGTTTTTAATATATTTTTCTTCGTGTTGGTAAGAATGTGGAATACCAGAACCCAATAATATTAAATCACCACTTTCAAACTTACCCTCATAGTCTCCAACAATCCATGTACCAGCACTTTTTTTAATGTAAACAATCTCGCATTCTGTATGGTAGTGCCAGTTGTTTATCATTTTGTCTCCAATGTCTCTTCTAACAATAAATGAATCTTCTACCTCAGGAATTGCTTTTCTTAAAATTGGCTTCATTTTGATGAGTTTAACAATATTTTGATAACAATTATATGCTTAAATTAAAGATTATAAAATGCTGTTGCATTTTGAGCGAAAAATTTGTTTTGTGCTTCCTTAGAGAAGTTAGAAAAATAACTTGTTGTTATTTCTACTACCTCATCATAAGATGCTGCAAGCAGGCATACTGGCCAATCAGAGCCGAACATTAAACGTTCGATTCCAAAAGAATCAACTACAGCATCCATATACGGCTCAAAGTCGTCTTTTTTCCAATTCTGAACATCAGTTTCGGTTACCATACCAGAAATTTTGCAATGGACATTCTCAAATGCTGCAACTTTTTTCATGTCATCACTCCATCTGTCAATCTCTTTATTTAAAATATTTGGTTTTGCTAAATGATCAATTACAAATTTTTGATTTGGAAAGGCGGCTAACAACTTTGGTAGATACTGTAACTGATCGGGGAGCACAAGTAAATCATACGTGTAATTATACTTTTCTAACAAACCAATGCCGTTTAAAAATTTAGGCTGTAACATTTTGTCTCTTGCCAATTCTCCTTGGAGTATGTGCCGAAAACCTTTAAGCTTTTCAAAATGGCTGTAAAATGCCAATCTTTCTTCGAGATTATCATTTTCAAAATCAACCCACCCAACAACGCCTTTAATAAAGTCGAAATTGTCGGCATTATTTAACTGAAATTTGTTTTCTTCTTCTGATACATCAGACTGCACAACCACGGTTCCAATTACCTCATTAGCGGTTAATGCCGGAATTAAATCTTCGGGAAGAAAATCTCTTTTAATGACTTCCATTTCCTCATTAATCCAACTGTCTCTAACTGGATCAAATTTCCAAAAATGTTGGTGGCTGTCAATTTTTTGCATTAGGTTTTAAGGTTTATTCTTTATAAAAGGACTTGGTTTAAGGTTATTAGCTTAAGCAGCCATTTTACACGCCCACATAAGTAACTTTGCTTATATTGTTGTAATTATCGATATATGCTTTTGGAGATTGCCCGATAATACTTTTAAACACTCTATTAAAATTAGTTACACTATTAAAGCCCGATTTGTAAGCCACGCCAGAAATATAATCTTCTTTGCCTCCGGCGATTAAATTTTTACAGGCATCGTTAATTCTTACTTCATTTAAAAAGGAAACAAAGGTATGGCCGGTGTGCTTTTTAAAGTACCTACAAAAAGCCTGTGGCGTCATAAAAGCTGTATTTGCTACGTCTTCTAACGTGATTTGGCTATTATAATTCTCGGTAATGAAGTTAATGATTTTACTTAATCTCATGCCTTCATTTTCAGATACGTTTGCAGCATATAAATCAGAGCAAAGTGGCTTAAGCCCATCGCCCATATCTTGCAATGCATTAATTAGGCTTAAAAAAGTAAAAAGCGTACCCGTGCCAGAAGCATAGTGCACATCGAGCATCTTTTTTGTGAAGCTTGGAGCGCTCGCATCCGGCACTTTAAATCCATATTTATTTTTAGTTAAAAATGAACTCCCAGACTTCATTTCGGGCAAATCAAAAAGTGACGCTAAAATACCTTTTGGGTTAAAATAAATTGAGCAGGCACTGATTTTGTTAGTTTGATCTAAAAAACATTCGGGACTACTCTTAAATAAATGAGGAAGTTTTGCACCGATGACAAAAACATCGCCTGCTTTAAAAGAATGAATATCACTGCCTGCAAGGAGCGTTCCTTCTCCTTTTTCTATCGCGGTAATTTGCCATTCATCGTGCCTATGAAGATGTTGATAAAAATATGGCAACTGAACATGTTCAGAAATTACACTTTTATCATTGGGCACAAGCATTGTAAATGGTAGTACTTTCATAGCCAATTTCGGTTAGTTTACAACTCGAAATGTAAGAATATTAACCGAAAAAAACAAAATTTAATCCATTATTAGTTAAAATACGACTACCTTAAGTTAAGATAATGTTCAAAATAGCTAATTTTGGCTAAAAATGAGGTAATTTTCGACTAATTTCTATATGATATTAATTTAACATATAATATTTTACAAAACCAATAACTAACTGATTTTTAACACACTAAACAATACGGAATTAACGATGTAAACTTAATTTTTTGGCTCAACTTTTATATAATACATAAAAATGATATCGTTTTTTTCCATCAACCCACTTACTAAAGCTTCTTTAATGTGTTTCCATTCGGTAGTTGGAAAAAGTTTAACTTTTTTACCATCCTTGGCAAGTACAAGTGGTAAATTAAAACCGGGCAAACATGTAGTGTACCTATAATAAACCATTCCATTTTTGGTATAATATTGTAAAGTAGGTATTTGCGTGGTTGTTAAATATTGGTCGAACACCTGCTTGTAATTAAACTTTGCAGTTTTAGAAAAGTAATCTTCAATTTGCTTAGTGGTAACTGTTTGATGATAAAAAGTTTTGTTGAGCCCTCTTAATACAGATCGGAAAAGCTCGTCATCATCCATACTGTGCCTTATGGCTTGGAGCATATTACCGCCTTTATTGTACATATCGCCACTACCTTGCGCATTTACACCATAAGGTGCTATAATAGGCTTATCGTTAGCTATATTTCTTATCCCAAAATTATATTCGTTGCCCGCTTTTTTGCCAAAATAATAATCAACAAATAGCGTTTCGCTAAAATTTGTAAAACTTTCATGCACCCACATATCGGCCAAATCTTTGGTTGTTATATTATTACCAAACCACTCGTGCCCACTTTCATGTATAATAATGAAATCAAATTTTAGACCCAACCCATTGCCTGGCAAATCTTTACCACGATAGCCAAATTTATAATGGTTACCGTAAGAAACCGCCGATTGATGTTCCATACCCGTATGAGATGCTTCGATTAATTGATAACCATCTTCATAAAAAGGATAAGGACCAAACCAATGCTCCATACTTTTTAACATTTTCGTAACCTGATCTGGCATATAATCTTTCGCCTTGTTCAAGTTATAATCGAGTACCCAATAATTTAAATCAAGTTTACCTTTTTCGCCCGCATATTCGCCTTTAAAATTTACATATTTACCAATATAAGGAATGATACAATAATTGCTAATTGGATTAATTACGTTGTATTTATAGGTTGCTGTGCCGTTTTTGTTCTCTTTTTTGAAAACCAATCTACCATTTCCAACAGCCACCAAAGTATCTGGCACCGTCATCGTAATTGAGGCACCCAAATCAGGTTCATCGCTTTGATGATCTTTATTAGGATACCAAACCGACGCACCTAAACCTTGACAAGCAACTGTCATCCACGGGCGAGATAATGAATCGGTTGCAAAAATAAATCCACCATCCCAAGGCGCATTTACCGCTTGATGAACTTTACCGTGATAATATATTTTAACACTGTTGGTTTTATTGATCTGCTGAGCTGGCACGCTAGCGTACCAAACGCTTTCTTTATGCTCAAAGTTTAATTTAGTTGCTCCATTATACACCATACTATCGATTATAAGAGGCGGTTGAAGATCTATTTGCATACGCGTTTTACCATCGTTATTTTTAACAACCTTATAAACGATTTCGTTAGATCCCGATATCGATTTTTGATTAAAATCTGGCGTTATATCCAACTCATAGCGTTGTACATCCCACCAAGCACGCTCAGGCGTAATACTTCCTCGCAAGGTATCTGCCAAAGTATATGCACGAGGTTTAGTTTGTGCAGAAAGCGAGGTACTGAATATAAAGATTGAAAAGATAAATAAGAAAGTAATTTTCATATCAGGAGATAAATTTAATTAACCAAAAGTAAATATGGTGTATCCATGTTATAGATTCAAACTTATTAAGAAAAAAGATAAAATTTGGCATTGATAAGATAATATAGATGTAGAATCGATGTTACAAAATAGAATAGTGATTAGAAAGTGGGTCACAATACTCAAAACAATTTAAAATTACCACCGTTATCAATTAATCAAAACAGTTTATTTAATCACAACAATAATGTATTTAATAAAATTTCAAATTAAACTAACCGCACTAATCCTGGCTTTCGGGTTATGTTTTATCTTAAAAACGGTTCATGCTCAAGATCCAATTAAACATAAAATTGATGTGAATAACAAAGCCTATAAAGCCTTGTATGTAATTAATACTGCTGATGAAAAGCACATTGCAGGGACACTAAGAAATATGAATAATGCGTTAGACGACCCAAGACTTAAGGATAATGTAACGATGGAACTGATTGCTTTTGGAGCCGGAGTTGCCGTTTACAATAAAACAGGAATTTTTGAAAACCAACTGAAAAAATTGAGAGATAAAGGTGTTCATTTGTTACAATGTGAAAATACGTTGAAAGAAAGAAAAATTTCAAAATCTACGTTGTTCGATTTTATTGAGTTTGTACCTAGTGGCAACGGACAGATTATAATTAGATCTTCGGAAGGCTGGGCAATTGTTCATCCATAATAATTAATGATTATTTTAGGCCCGAACCTATATTTACAAAACCCTAATGGAAAACGATTCTCAATTATTGCCTAAAAAAACAAATGCAACCGATCATTTGGCCAATGAACGCACCTTTTTGGCATGGATTAGGACCAGTATCGGCATTATGGGCTTCGGTTTTGTGGTGGTGAAGTTTTCTCTTTTTATTAAACAAATTGCGCTTGCACTTGGCACAAAAGCAAATGTCCATCAAACCGGAAATTCACAAAAAATAGGAATTATGTTGGTTTGCTTAGGCGCATTAACCATTCTTTTTTCATTTTTGCGATACAATAAAACAAAAAATCAACTCGATCAAGGCGTATATTACAACTCTACAGTTTTTATAAAAATAATCACGCTACTTATTTTTATGATGAGTGTATTTTTATTAATTTATTTGATAGGAACAACTTAGCAAATTGCGCAGGGTTATTTGCTCATTTTTTTAATTGAGATGTGTCCATCGATTTCGAAAAATTGATTTTCCAAGTTTGAATCGTTAAGCAATAATTTAATATCTTCTCTTGTTTTTTTAAGTGCCAAAATTTTCAATTCTATCGCTTTTTCGTCTCCTGGCATACCTAAAGCAATTCTCGACAGCTGTTGATTGTGAAAAAGTATTTTAGTATTGTAGAAACTTAAAACCAAAGATTTTGCATCATTTACGCTAAAATCTCCATGAATTAAGGTGAAGTTGTTGATATTTTCCATTTTTTAAATAGTTGATAAATTTGTTGTAAAACGATGCAGCCACAACGCCAATCAAACCGTTATCTTAATGTTCAAATTTGCATCACTTAATTCATATATTTTCATTTATATTTGATATAGAAACCATAAATTATTTTTATGAATTACACTTTACATCAGCTCCATATTTTTGTTAAAATTACCCAAACTAAAAGCATTACTAAAGCCTCTGAAGAGTTGCACTTAACGCAACCAGCAGTTTCCATTCAGCTAAAAAACTTTCAAGATCAATTTGAAATTCCACTTACAGAAGTAATTGGCAGACAGCTATATGTAACTGATTTTGGACGAGAAATTGCTATCGCTGCCGAAAAAATACTTGCAGAAGTACACGCCATAAATTATAAAACACAAGCTTACAAAGGGCAATTGAGTGGCAAATTAAAATTATCTGTAGTTTCTACCGGAAAATATGTTATTCCATATTTTCTGTCGGATTTTTTGAAGAAACACCAATCCATTGAGCTTATATTGGATGTAACGAACAAAACTAAGGTTATAGAAAGTATGGAAAAAAACGAGGTAGATTTCGCTTTTGTATCTGTTTTACCAGAAAAACTACAAGTTGAAGGCATTGAACTTATGCCAAACAAACTTTACCTTATTGGAAGCGAAAAAATTGACAACAATCTGAATGAGAGTCCAAATTCAATTTTAGAAGAATTGCCCATCATTTATCGCGAAGAAGGCTCAGGAACGCGTTACACTATGGAAAAATTTATTTCGCTGCATCAACTAAATGTGAAGAAGAAAATGGAGCTTACATCAAACGAAGCCGTTAAGCAGGCCGTTGTAGCTGGTTTAGGTTATTCAATTATGCCTCTTATCGGTATAAAAAACGAATTACTAAACGGAGAACTTGTTATAATACCCGTAAAAGGCTTCCCTTTAAGTTCTATTTGGAACCTTATTTGGTTAAAGAATAAAGGTTTCTCGCCTGTAGCAACAGCGTTTTTAGCACATGTAAAACAAGAAAAAACAAAAATTATTAATGAGAAATTCGGTTGGTACTTAGATTATATAGCAAAGTGATTGTTTTTCCGCCACATCCTATTTTGATGCCCGTTGTAATCGATCATTTATGGTTTTGCCCATGCCTACATTCGGAAATTCTTCTGCAAGAATAAAATCTAAACCCAAACTATCTAACCTATGCATTGCAGCGTATAAATTTTTAGCAGCTTCCGCCAAATCTCCTTGATCAGAAAGCACCTCTTGATGTTCGCAATTAATATGATCCATTTTTTTGCTAAACAACAATAGCCCTATTTTTTTACCTTTGAAAGAAATTGCTAATTCGGTTAACTTATCGGTCAAAAAAGTTTTTGTTTTTGGGGCATAATGTTTAGATAGCATTCCTGAAGCTTGTGGCGCTACTTCTTCATTGTTATGCACTTTTAGTTTGCCGCAAATTTTTTCAATATCTTCTGCCGAAACGCTTCCATAGCGATAAAGAATTGGCTCTTCGCCATCGAAGCCTACAATTGTCGATTCTAACCCACGTTCACATTCTCCTCCATCTAAAATAAATGGCGCATCAAAACCAAATGAGTTTGCAACATGCGCTGCACTGGTCGGGCTAATTCCTCCAAACCTATTGGCGCTGGGTGCTGCTAGAGGAAAATCTAGCTGATTTAAAACCTCAAGGGCAACTGCATGGTTTGGCATCCTAACGGCTACAGTTTCATTGCCTGCTGTAACTATATGTGGAATATTTGGGTGTTTTTTTAAAACTAAAGTTAAAGGTCCAGGCCAAAAAGCTTCCATCAGTGCATACGCTTTTTTTGGTATTTCCAAAGCAACGTTATCTAAATCGATAATTGAACCAATATGTACGATTAAAGGATTATTATGCGGACGCTTTTTAAGCGCAAATATTTTAGAAACAGCAACTTCCGAAAATGCGTTTCCGGCTAAACCATAAACAGTTTCTGTTGGAATAGCAATAATTCCATCGCTATTTAAAATTTCTATTCCTTTAGATAATTCTACTTTATTTGTGTTCAATTTTATTTAATTTTTAACTTTAACAAACTTTGACTATTGTAAACTACGGATTACAAAAATCGCAAAATTGTGGATCTTCCACCTCATTTCCGTTAGGAAAATATTCTAAATGTTTATGCGCGCATTTTTCACATTCATATTGATGAGCCAATATACTTTTAGTGGGCAAACCACAATTGCTACATTTCAATCCGCCGATTGCTTTTTTAACATCGTAACCGGGTAAATTGCAACTAGGGCATTGTTTTGCAATGGTTTTAAGCAATTTATAAGTCAGTTTTTCTATTACTTCCATTCTGGATGGATTGAACATTGCCCGCATATCGGTTTCCAAAAATACTTCTCCGTAGGTTGCCAAAAAGCTTTTACAGTGCTTTTCCAAATCAATCCACTTTGTAATTCCTTTCACCAAATCAGCATTTTCACGCGCAGCTTTTCTTACAATTAAGCCATGGGAAGGGAATTTTGCATTGGTGGCAAATTCTACAATACTTTCCCAATTGTTAAATGTATCTCCAGCAAAATTTGTTTCTGTACTCAACAACCTTGTTTTAATAACAATGTCGTTTTCTAAATCCAACAGAACCATAAATTCATCATCGGCTGGCATAAAAAACATAGCTGGGTGTTGCCCAAAAGAGCCTTCGCTGGCTACGGCTAAAGTACAACCTGTAAGTTTACAAGCATCAATACATTTAATTTTAGCTGCTTCCAACGGCTTTAAACTACGTTCAATTTCACCTGAAAAAGTGCCGTAAATATCTGTATTAAAATTCTTCGGCACAATAACTTCTACACCTAAGCCTTGTTTTAAAATGGGCGCAATTACTTGCTCCTTACCGTGCATTGTTGCAACAACCAACTTGCGCCCATTAAATAGCTCCAAAAAATTTTTATACATTATTGGTCGATTAAACAGCTGTTGCCAAATTCTCGCTGTAATCTTCTGTTAACACCCAATTTTTATTTTCATATTTTTGCAGTCTATTGTTCGATAATGGATCCATCACCATTAAGTAAATCCACTTGTTATCTAATAAACCTCTTAAATTGCTATTCTTGTTTAATATTTCATCAATTCTATCCAACGGAGATTGAATAACAACCGACAACCTAAGCGGTTGGTGAAACATTTCTTCATCTTGCATATTTACAGATTGGAGCGGTAATCCCATTTTAATATCGCCACCATTGCCTTGAAAAACGCCAAATTTACCGGCCACATTATGCGATATTTTAGAACCTCCACCAAACTTGTTGTTGTTTACCGTAGAGAAGTAATAGTGGTTATTAATCCACTGCGTTACCACCATTGGCCCCTGCATAATACCTTCTAAAAATTTCCCGCCTTCATCCAATTCCCAGTTATAAGAATGTAGAAAACATCTATTTCCTAAGTCCATATCTTTGGTAAGGCTACGTGGCGCAACAATAAAACCTGCATTTTTAGCTAAGCCCCACTCTGGTCTGGTTTCTGCCCAGTTACCCGATTTTTTAACGGCCGTTTCTAAACCATTTTCTAAGCCTAAACGCTCGCTAATTGCCGAATGTTGCACGGCTAATAAATCTGTTTTTAACAACTCAATATGTAATTTATGACTTGCCGGACTTTGCGCATCGAACAAGGTAACTTCATCTGTTGTGGTGTTGTGCTCAGCACCAATAAAATGTGTTTCAGCAGGAATGTTAATGTTAAATTTCGTTTTCAATGCAACCCTTACTTCGGGTAAGTTGGCCAGTTTTGCCAGCATCCTTGCGTTGTGTCTGCCCGGACTAGCTGCACAAGCGCCACAATCTAAGCTAGAACCAAATGGATTATTTGCAGAGTGGCTACCATGACCAGCGAAAACAACTAATGGCGCAAATTTATTCCAGCCTAAAAGGTCGAAAGCTGATTTTACAATCCCCACTTTTTCATCAATTGCGATAGATTCTTGTTCGCTTTTAGGTTTGTTATGATAGTCGATATGCGTTTCACATATATTTTCCATTCCTTCATTGCTGACCAATTTATCGCTTAATTTAGACGACATTAACGTTCTCCAAACCATTGAGATGCCGTAAAAAAGGCCTGTACCTTCTACATATCCAAATGCAGATGGCAACATATTTTTTAAACGTTGTGAAAGGAAAGAGAAAAATTTTGCATCTGCATTTTTTTGTTGAAGCTTTTGTAGCGATGCAGATTGACCTTTAATTGCATTTTCAGAAATTTTATAGGCTGATGGTACAATTGGTGGACAAGATTTTCTGACAATACCCGTTTTTAGATCTTGATAATCGGCGGCGAGGCCAAAAAAGCCAGCATATCCAAAAGTTTCGTAATTCCCTTTTTGCTCTATGTGTCTTCTTAGCAATTCGGATCTTGTATCAATACAGAAAACCAATTGAGCAGTTGTTAATTTTTCATCAGCAGTTTTAATGGCAATATTTTTTAAGTTTTTAGCTAAATCGGCACTTAATTTACCTTGATAACTTTTTTCCCAAGCTTCTAACCAAATGTATTTCAGATTTTCAACCTCTAAATTTTGATCAATTTTAAGCTTTGCAGAAAAAATATCGGCATCAATTTGCTTTGCAATAAATAAACGAACTGCTAAATACTCTTCTAACGATATCGGGTATTTTTGTTGCCAAACTGTGTTTTCTGCTACACGATATTTTATGTAGCCTGTCCATCCTGGTAAAGCAGCCAAATGAAACTTAAATATGTCCAAATGATCTTGATCCTTATATTTTTCAAGCACTGAATCAAGCGCATCTTTTGCTGTTTTAGGGATTTGATTTATAGATGCTAATCCAATTTCCTTATCGTATAAAGCTAACTTTCTCCACGCGTTAAAAAAACCATCCTGTTTATTTGGCATTTCCCACTCTGCCATTCCTTCATCTAAAAAAACACCCAACCATTTAGATAAAATTCTATCTAGCTTTTGATTTTTATTTTTTGAAGGCTTAACAACTTCCACATCCATTTTTTGCAAATAGAATGCTGGTTCTTCCTTGTAATTCGCTAACAATAATAAATCTTTCAAAATGTTTTGGTCTATCTCACCATTATCCCAAGCTTGGCGAAACATATAAGTTTGTGGCAAAGCCGAAAATCCTAAATGGTTTTTCGCTTCTAATAAAGCTTCCTGAAAAGATAGATGTTCGTATCCAGACAAAGGGTTGGAGGTAACAAAACCATAAAGAGGCCAAGTTTTTCCAATGATTGAGGATGCTTCCTCAATTTTGCTTACAAAATCTTGAGTGATCATATTTAGTTATTATTATAAGTTAGCACTGTTTTTTTATTTGGTTGAGAATCATTTAAAAGCTTAACATAAACCCAAGACACTTTGCGGTAAATGCCCAGTTTCATGATAAAAAAGCCGATTAGGAAAATTACTCCGAAAAGAATTTGGATAAAAGAAAGTGGCGATGCGGTATGTACCATTGGCATATCGCTCATTACTTTAGTTACAGCATTGTACATCAAGGCGTAGCAACCAATCCCTACAAAAAATAGTATTGCGGGCAGAAAGATTTTTTGAACGCTAGATAGTGCGCTTTCTTTAACAATATTATATGTTGCTTGCCCTACTGTTATGGCTACAATTAGTGTTAAAAAAATACTGCTATTCAACTCGAAACCTTTGCCAGTTAGCACTACAAATAACCAAGCACCTAAAACTCCGGCAACGATAACCGATACCAGTTGTAAAGGTTTTATTCTTAGCGATAACGAATCTTTAGGTGCAGATGCTTCTACACTTTCGCCAGACGATAAGAAAAGATATGCTTTATAAAAACCATGTAGAATTAAATGAACCACCGCTGCGTTAAAAAAGCCTAAGCCGCATTGCATAATCATAAAACCCATTTGGGCGATGGTAGAACAAGCCAATTTTTGCTTTACCCCTACTTGAAGCAACTTTGTAAACTGTGCAATTATTGCCGTTATACCACCTAAAATGAACAATAAATTAAGCGTGCCGGTTGCATAAAACAGTGTAGCAAATATGGTTAACAAAATACCAGCGCCGTTAACAAAACCTGCGTGCATTAAAGCAGATGCAGGTGTTGGCGCCGTCATAGCAGAAAGTAACCAACGGTGAAAAGGATAAATTGCCGATTGAATAATACCTGCTACAAAAATGCAGAGTGCTGCTATTAAAAGTACCGGAAAGGACATATTTTGAAGCGCTGGCAAAATACCACTTATGCGATAATTGTTACTTGAGTATGCTAAAGCCAACACCCCAATAGCTAAAAGCAACGAACTTGCCGTAAAATATTTTTGCGCAAATTTAGCTGCTTGCTTCGCTTCGGCCCATTCTTTATCTATGCCAATTAAACTAGAGATAAAAAAGCCCATCACAAACCACGAAAGAATGAATGGCAAAACATGGTCGCTGGCTACAAAAACCATTACCGAGAATATAAAACCTAAAGTTAAAATGCTAAATCGCTCTGCATACCTAAACCCTGTTAGGTATTTTTTGCTGAAACTGCTAATTATTGCACCAAAAAAGGTTACAACAGTCCAAATTAAAAGTGTAAAACCGTTAATATGGAAGTAATTTAAATCAACTTTTTCTGCATGATTGTAATCAATTACTAAAAAAATAAAATTGACCAGAAATAATAACCATAATGTAATATTGATTATTTTGCTTAAATAACCTAACGAATTTTGCTTTGATGGCAAGGCATTTGTTAACGGGTGTGCTGTGGGTTTCATGAGTTTATTATTTTAAATTTTAGATATTTTTATCGACGTGCAAACTTGAAGAAATTGAATCATATATTTTTATTTATATATTAAATGTTATCTATAAATTATTTTTATGTATCGGATTGATAAATTAGGGTTGTATTACTGGTTATGACACAATATGAAGCGAACATTAAAAGATAAATTGAAGAATTGTATTGGCGCTAGTGATATGGCTATTGAGGAAGTATTGGCATGCTTTAAACCCGTTAAAACCAAAAGAAACCAAATCATTATCGATTTTGAAGAAACTTGCAAATACTATTATTTTATCGAAAAAGGTTCGCTACGCTTATACACATTAAATGTTGAAGGCAAAGAATCATCAAGATACTTTGGTTTCGAAGGGAATTTTTGCACTGCACTACCTAGCTTTATAGATCAGCAACCTGCAATGGAATACCTGCAATCTTTAGAAAAATGTGATTTACTTGCCATTAGCAGAGCCGATTTTTTTAAAATGGTGGATAAACATGGCTTTTTTGCCCGGATTTATTTGGAAATTTTAGAACTGGGTTTTATTACGGCACAGAAAAGGATTTACGGTTTTCAGGGGTTTGATGCGATGGAGAAAGTTAAGTGGGTAATCAACAATCAACCTAAATTGTTATTGAGAATTTCGAACAAAATGGCAGCATCTTATTTAGGTATTTCTCCATCTACATTAAGCAGAATTAAAGCAAAATTGTGATAACGCTGCCCTATGTCAACGTTTTGAAACTTTACACCCATTACCTTTGTTAAAAAAAAAACATGAAACTAAAATATAACTTACTGTGTTTGGTATTTCTTCCATTTCTGTCTTATGGAAACATCAATTCAACAGACTATAACGAAAAACTTAATTTAAAGGCAGATACTTTCCTTGTAAAAAAGGAACAACTTACGCTTAAAGCTGCCTTAAAACTTGCAGATTTGGCAATTGAAAAAGCTAAATCGATGGAAAAATTGGTTAGCGTAGCCGTTTTAGACGCAAACGGACAAACAATTGTTTTGCTAAGAAGCGATGGGGTTGGTGTGCATAATACGGAGGCATCTCGCAGAAAGGCATTTACAGCATCCTCTACAAAAACAGCAACTTTAATATTGGGTAGAAATGCAAAAGCGAATCCAGATACGCAAAACTTGGCCAACTTACCCGAATTACTACTATTGGGCGGTGGCGTACCAATTTACCATAATCAAACTGTAATTGGCGCAATAGGTGTGTCTGGTGGTGGTGGCGCAGAAAACGATGATCTTATCGCCCGATCAGCATTTATTACCGAAGCAGGAATTACCACAAAATAATCAAAATTAAAAAATACCATCATGAAAAAAATAATTTTAAGTCTTTTAGTAACACTTGCAGCATTTACCACTTATGCGCAAACCCCAAAGTATTTATTATCTAGCCATATCCTCGATATTTCTACGGGTTTACCTGCACCTGGCGTAAATGTTAAATTAGAAAAACTAGATAAAACCAGTAATTTATGGACAATGATCGACGAAAAGAAAACAGATAAAAATGGAAGAATTCCAGACTTTTTAGAAGAAAATAAATCGGAAAAAGGAATTTATAAGTTGACTTTTTTAGTTGCTGATTACTTTAAATCCAAAAAAACAGAAAGCTTTTATCCTTTTATAGAAGTTGTTTTCGAAATTAAAAATGAAAAACATTACCATGTGCCAATCACTTTATCGCCGTTTGGGTACAGTACATACAGGGGAAATTAGTTTTCTCGATCAATCAAAACAAAACAGAAAGTCGGCAATTTGCCGACTTTCTGCGTTTTAACAAACATTACTTTAAGATGAATTTCTGCAATTCTTATTATTAGTATATTTTATACATTTATATACTTTTTTAATACAAAATAATACTAAAAAAATATATGATTCAGGAACCTCCTATTTTCGAGAAAAAATTGAGAATTGAAGATTTTGCTACACCCTTAAAAAGTAGCGCATTCGATATTGATGATGAAACAAAGATTTCATTAATTACAGATCATTTTACTAGCATTTTAAATATTTTAGGTTTAGATCTTACTGGCGATAGTTTGAAAGGCACGCCAAAAAGAATTGCAAAAATGTATGTTACGGAAATTTTCAGCGGGTTAAACCCCAATAATAAACCAGAACCTACGCTTTTCGAAAATCAGTACCAATACAATGAAATGTTGGTTGAAAAAAATATTGCCGTTTTTAGCAATTGCGAGCATCATTTTGTGCCAATTACTGGCAAGGCACACGTTGCGTATATCAGTAATGGAACGGTGATTGGCTTATCAAAATTAAATAGAATTGTGCAATATTACTCGCAGAGGCCACAAGTACAAGAAAGATTAACCATTCAAATTTGCGAAGAAATTAAAGAAGTAATGGGCACAGAAGATGTTGCGGTTATGATTGACGCAAATCATCACTGTGTATCATCGAGAGGCATTAGAGATGCAAATAGTTCGACCATAACCACTGCTTTTGGCGGTAAGTTTTTGAATATGGAAACCAAAAATGAATTTTTAAGATACGTTGGAATATGAGTTTCGTAGATAAGAATATCTTGATAATTGGTGCAAGTTCTGGTATTGGAGCTGAACTGACTACACTATTGACAAGTGAAAATGCCAATATTTATGCAGCATCTAGAAATGCGGGCTTGGATTGGCCGTCAACTGTGCGATATCAGCCATTGGACGTAATGGAAAATACAGACGAATTGGCTTCATTTCTTCCCGATGAATTGCATGGTTTAGTGTATTCGGTTGGGAATATCAACCTAAAGCCTTTTGCAAGAATTACCGCAGAAGAAATGGCTGAAGATTTTAAACTTAACGTAATTGGCGCTGCAATGGTAATTCAAAAAGCGCTAAAAGCGCTCAAAAACGCAGGCGGAGCATCCATTGTCTTAATCAGTTCTGTAGCTGCAAAAACCGGAATGGGTTTTCACGCCAGTACCGCAGCCGCCAAAAGTGCGCTGGAAGGGTTTGCAGTTTCATTAGCAGCAGAGTTGGCAAGTAGTAAAATTCGCGTAAATGTAGTTGCGCCATCGTTAACAGAAACGCCTTTGGCAGAAAAGTTTTTAAATACTCCAGAAAAAAAGGAAGCTGCAGCGAAAAGACATCCAATTGGAAGATTTGGAACACCTGCAGATGTAAGCAATGCAATTTCGTTCCTCCTATCGGATGAAAGCAGTTGGATTACTGGTCAAGTGATTGGCGTTGATGGCGGAATGAGTACTTTAAGAACTAATATGTAATGATGAACATTTCGGATAAGGAATTAGGCGAAATGGAAAAAGGTTATCGTGCAACGATGATCAATTCTTTGCCTGGTTTTAAGTGCTTGCAATTGGTGGGCACCATGAGCGAAAATGGCCATAGCAATTTAGGAATATTTAATTCTATATTTCATTTAGGTGCATCGCCTGCATTATTGGGCATGATTTTTAGGCCAGACTCAGCACATCATGATACCTTAAAAAACATTGAGCGAACAGGGCTTTACACCTTTAATAATGTAACCGAAAGTTTTTATCAAAAAGCCCACCAAACAAGTGCTCGTTACCCAAGTGGCTGTTCAGAATTTGTAGAATGTGGCTTAACGGAGTTTTTTATCCCCGAGTTTGAAGTGCCTTTTGTAGCAGAATCTACAGTTAAAATTGTCCTAAAACTTTGCGAAGTTATTCCAATAAAGGCGAACAACACTACTATGGTTATAGGTGAAATTGCCCACATTTTATTGAGTGAAAATTTAATTGGCAACGATGGATATATTGATCATCAAAAAGCCAAAACCGTTACCGTTGCCGGCTTAGATGCTTATTTTAATGCAGATTTGGTGGCACGGCTGCATTATGCCAAACCAAATTTGGAGCCCTCCATTATGGAAAAATTTAAAAGATAGGCATGAAACCCAACGATTTAGACGTAATCATTATTGGTGCAGGAATAGCAGGTTTAACGGCAACAAAAATTCTTAAAAAAGCGGGAAAAAAAATTCTGCTCATCGAAGCCTCTGACGATGTTGGCGGACGTGTAAGAACAGATTATAAAGATGGATTTATTTTAGATAGAGGTTTCCAAGTATTGCTAACGGCTTATCCAGAAGCAAAAGAACTGTTGGATTATAAAAAACTAGATTTAAAACGCTTTAAACCGGGCGCTTTAATTTTAAATAAAAATTCCATTTATAAAATCGGCGATCCGCTGAGAGAGCCGAAACTTCTATTTACTACACTATTTTCTCCTGTTGGAAGTTTAAAAGACAAATTTCTACTGCTTTTTTTGAAGGTGAAGTTATCGCTAACATCCATAGATCAGATTTTTCTAAAAAAGGAAATTGAGACAATAACCTACCTCAAAAATTTTGGTTTTAGCGAAAATTTTATTGCGCAATTTTTTACTCCGTTTTTTACAGGTATATTTCTAGAGCGCAAATTGCAAACCTCTAGTCGAATGTTTGAATTTCTTTTTAAAATGTTTGGAGAAGGAGACGCTGCAGTACCTGTTTATGGCATGGGGATGATTAGCAAACAATTGGGCGAAAACTTAACAAAAGACGAATTACTCCTCAACACGCGTGTTACCAAAATAGAAGGTACATCAGTGCTGACTGATTTAGGAGAGACTTTTGACGCAAAAACGATTTTAATCGCCACGGATGCTGTAAATATTCCTCAACCTCATCAATTAACGGCCTCGGTTACCAAAAGCAAAAGTGCGTTAACTTTGTATTTTAGTGTTGAAAAAAGGCAGGAAAATACAGATAGAATCGCACTTAACGCAAATGCGGATCAAATTATTAATAACATCGCTTTTTTGGATGATATTGCACCAAATTATTCACCGATTGGTAAATCCTTAATTTCTGTTTCCATTAAAGATGGCACTATCGACGCACAAATTGATTTGGAAACAACTGTTCGAAATGAACTTGCACAATGGTTTCCTGAATCAAAAGATTGGAAGTTGATCGCAAAATATAACATACCTTATGCACTCCCAAATAATCAATCAGTAGTTAACAGCATAAACGTTGATAAAATGAAAATTGCTGACCATTGTTTTATTTGTGGCGATCATTCGCTTAATGGATCAATTAATGCAGCAATGAAAAGCGGAAAATCTGTAGCAGAAGAGATTCTTAAATCACTATAAATCAAATTTTCTAAAACACGCTATACATTTAACAATAGGTAAATTTTCATACCCTACGTATTTATATAAATTTCAGGTAAGTGTTTCGTAACTAAAATCTTATAACTATTTAAAACTAAATTTTGTACTTTGCGTGTTCAAACACGCAAATAATATGAAGTTTAAGAAATATTTAATCTTATCGGTATTTATCTGTTTAGTGGTAGGCACTAAAACATTTGCTCAAAAAAATCTGAGCACCGTTTCTTTAGGTGGCTTTAAATATGGCGATGAGAAATCTCCAACCGGCAAAGAGTGGGAATCTCCTCAAGATTTATCGCTCAACAAAGAGGTTCCGCACGCTTACTTCTTTTCTTTTAGCAGTACCGATCAAGCTAGAAAAGTATTGCCAACCAGTAGTGATTATTATAAATCGCTTGATGGCACTTGGAAATTTAATTGGGTAAAAACACCTGATGAACGGCCGAAAGATTTTTACAATCCAACTTTTGATGTTTCCAAATGGGATGATGTTCCGGTGCCAATGAGTTGGAATATTTTAGGCATTCAAAAAGATGGATCGCTAAAATATGGGGTTCCAATTTATGTAAACCAAAGAGTTATTTTTCAGCATACCGTAAAGGTGGGCGATTGGAAAGGTGGCGTAATGCGTACCCCACCAAAGGATTGGACAACCTATATTTACAGAAACGAAGTAGGTTCATTTCGCAAATCGTTCGAGGTTCCATCAAATTGGGATGGGCGAGACGTGTTTTTAAATTTCGATGGTGTGGACTCATTTTTTTATTTATGGGTTAATGGAAAATATGTTGGTTTTTCTAAAAACTCGAGAAACTTAGCGGCATTCAACATCTCTAAATACTTAAATAAAAACAGTAAAAACGAAATTGCAGTAGAAGTTTACAGAAACTCCGATGGTTCGTTTTTAGAGGCTCAGGATATGTTTAGACTACCTGGGATTTTTAGGTCTGTTTATTTAACATCAAAACCGAAAGTGAGCATCAGAAACATCATTGCAATACCTGATTTAGATGCAACATATAAAAACGGTTCACTAAACATCAACGCAGAGATTTTAAATACGAGCGGTAAACAAGTTAAAGGCTATAAAGTAAGTTATTCACTATTCGAAAATAAATTATTTAGCGATGAGAATTCTCCAGTTGAGAGCACTTCTAGCTCAGGTATCGTAAACGTTAGTGCAAATACGGCATCTACAGCAACTGCAAAGGTATCGATAAATAATCCGAAAAAATGGTCGGCAGAGATGCCATACATGTACACTTTAGTTGCTACGTTAAAAGACAATAAGGGTAAAACCGTCGAAATCATTTCTACACCAGTTGGCTTTAGAAAAGTAGAAATAAAAGACACAAAGGCTGCTGATGATGAGTTTGGATTGGCTGGAAGATATTATTACATTAATGGAAAAACTGTAAAACTAAAAGGCGTAAACAGACACGAAACTAATCCAACTACAGGGAAAGTGGTATCGCACACGCAAATGGAAGCAGAGATTAATTTAATGAAACGTGCCAACATCAATCACGTTAGAACTTCTCACTACTCTAACGACCCTTATTGGTATTATTTATGCGATAAATATGGTATTTATTTGGAGGATGAAGCCAATATCGAAAGTCATGAATACTATTATGGCGATGAGTCACTCTCTCACGTACCAGAATTTAAAGATGCGCACGTAGCCAGAAATTTAGAAATGGTTTATGCACACATTAACCATCCTTCTATTGTAATATGGTCGTTAGGTAATGAAGCCGGCCCAGGAAAAAACTTTGTGGCCGCTTACGACGCTATTAAAAAAGTAGATCTTTCTCGCCCTGTACAATATGAAAGAAATAACGATATTGTTGATATGGGTTCCAATCAATATCCATCAATCGGCTGGATTAATGATGCAGTTAAGGGAATTCCCGGATTAAAATATCCTTTTCATGTTTCAGAATATGCACATTCTATGGGTAATGCCTCAGGAAATTTAATAGACTATTGGAAAGCTATCGAATCTACAAATTTCTTTATGGGCGGTGCAATTTGGGATTGGATCGACCAGGCAATGTATTCGTACGATAAAACCACTGGCGAAAAATATTTAGCTTACGGTGGCGATTTTGGCGACAAACCCAACGACGGTATGTTTGTGATGAATGGCTTAATTTTCGCCGATCTTACACCAAAACCTCAATATTATGAAGTTAAAAAAGTGTATCAAAATGTTGGCGTAAAATGGGCAGACAGCGCTAACAGGAAAATAGAAATTTTCAATAAAAACTATTTTTCTTCGCTATCTAATTACGACATAAAATGGACACTTTTTGAAAACGGAAAAGCCGTACAGCGTATTAGTGGCAATATCAGCGCATCAAACGATGTAGCGCCACGCGAAAGATTTAATTACACGCTACCATTTGATGCTAAGGCACTTAATCCTCAATCAGAGTATTTTGTAAAGATTCAATTTTTATTAAAAGAGGATATGCCTTGGGCTAAAAAAGGTTATTCCCAAATGGAAGAGCAGTTGAAAGTAAAATCAGCATCAAACAAACCTGCTATTGCATCGGTTGCGCAAGGCGATAAAGCAACACTGACGAAAGATGGCGATTTTAGTGCTATTAAGGGCGATGGCTATGAAGCCAAATTCGACAATAAAACAGGAAGTTTATATGCGCTTAAATATGGCGAAAACATAATTATTAGAGATGGTGAAGGACCAAAACTTGATGCACTGCGTGCACCTGTTGATAATGATAACTGGGCATACCAACAATGGTTCCTAAACGGACTTCATAATTTAAAACACAAGGTAACCTCAACAACTAATTATACCAAACCCGATGGAACAGTCGTATTATCGTTCACTGTGGTATCGCAAGCACCTAATGGCGCAACCATCAGCGGTGGTTCATCTGGGCATTACGTTATAGAGGAGAAGAAAGATAAGCCATTTGGCACTGATGACTTCAAATTTACAACCAATCAAATTTGGTCTATTTATAAAGATGGGTCGATTGAACTTTCTGCGAGCATATCCTCCAATAATCCACGGTTAGCATTGGCGCATATAGGCTACAAAATGGAACTACCGGCGGCGTACGATAATTACAGCTACTATGGAAGAGGACCGATAAACAACTATGCAGATCGTAAAACGGCGCAAAATATAGAAGTATATACAAGCAAAGTGGCAAATATGTTCGAACCTTGGCCAAAACCGCAAAGTACGGGCAACAGAGAAGAAGTACGTTGGTGTTCACTTACCAATGCAAGTGGAAACGGCGTTGCATTTATTGCTAAAAATGATTTTGCCGCCTCTGCATTACCTTGGGATGAATTGGCACTTACTTTGGCACCGCATCCGTATCAATTGCCAAAAAGTACGGGTACACATTTATATTTGAATGCAGCTGTTACTGGTTTAGGTGGAAATAGCTGTGGGCAAGGTCCTCCATTAGAAAAAGATAGGGTTAGAGCAACCACATATTCTTTAGGTTTTATTATTAGGCCAATTCTAAATAACGATCTAACTAATAAGGTAAATGTTAGTACTTCGGGAGATGCACCTATCGCAATAACTCAAAATGAAAGTGGAACCGTAAACATCAGCAGTGAAAATGCCGATGCCAAAATTTATTATACAGTCGGCTTAAGTAAAACACAAGAATATTTGAAACCTTTTTTATTAAAAGACGGTGGTATTGTTACTGCTTGGTACGCAAATAACAAAAAGTTAAAGTTTAACAATAGCTTTAACAAAATAACAACCATTCCATTAAAAGTTGTTTTTGCTTCTAGCGAAGAAACCGATGAGGGTGAAGCTACGAATTTGCTAGATCACGATTTAACAACATTTTGGCATACCATGTACTCAGTAACAGTGGCTAAATATCCACATTTTATAGATTTTGATGCTGGCGAAATAAAAACCATCGCTGGGTTTAGCTATACGCCTCGCCAAGATAGCAACAATGGAAACATAAAAGGCTATAAGTTGCAAGTGAGTATGGATGGAAAAACTTGGGGCGAAAGTATCGCATCAGGAAATTTTGAAGACAATGCTAAAGCCAAAACTGTAAAACTAACAACACCTGTAAAGGCAAGATTTGTAAGATTTACAGCATTGAGTTCGCAAAATGGAAGAGATTTTGCAACCGGCGCTGAGTTTAGTTTGCTTTCTAATTAACTGTATTTGCCATTAAATATTTTAAACCTGCTGTGCGCCTAAAAAGTTCAGCAGGTTTTTTATCTCAGACTATTTAAAAACATTATTTACAGAGGTACCAATGCCTTTACCAACCTAATTTTGATAATTTAATTTTTTATTTGTGCGTTTTAACCTATCTGCCGATAGGCAGGCACGCTTTACGTTTTATCTTTTTTTGAAGAAAAAAAGGATGCCACTGCAATCGTTAACACCAGCTATTTTTTAAAAACATTGATAGAATACCAATTTGAGACAGCTAATTATCTAAACGAGGATATAAGCCAGTAAACACAAATTAAATATCGACCCTCTTTCTCTTAAAAAAACCAATAATAATAGCTAAAGCTAAAATACCTGCAACAAGATAACAGAGATAAACAAAAGCAATTGGTGCACGCTCCTGCGTGTTGGAAACTCCAATAGCTATTAACGCCCAAATTCCCACCATTCCAAACTCCTTTATATTTTTGCAAGAAATCATCAATATGTTTATCAAACCTGCTATAAGCACCATTACAATCGCCCAATCTATCTTTGAAATGCCAAAACCTGCCCAGTTAATTTTGGTTAGGTAAGCAGATACGCAAGCAACCAAAGCGACAGAAATCCATCCTAGATAAATTGCAAAAGGTAAATACACGAACACATAATGCTTTAAACTTGCTGTTTGAACACTAATATTAGTAACGATTTTAACTAACGCAACGAGCATTACCAACATAATCAATACCGATAAACCTGTATAATCATACAGCCAAGCCACAACCCAAAGCGAGTTTCCTAAACAAGAAAGCACGAACCACCATCCTATTTTGCTTAGCGTTTCATCGGCAGTTTTATTAAACAAAACACGCCCCGTATAAACTACGAAACAAATTAATAGTAGGTAAATTAATCCCCAGATAGAAAAAGCGTAACCAGCAGGCGTAAAATAATTAAAGTATTTATCCGAAACCGTTTTCATGGTATTGCCATTAAAAACCCCCGTGTTAGAAAGATAATTAATTACAATTGTGGCAATTAAGGCTAACAAATTACAAATAGCAAAGATCTTTTTCATAATAATGATTTAATTGTTTCTAAAATTCGATAAGACAAACCAAACACCTAAAAAAGGAATTCAAGTTGCATTTTGTTTTAAAAATAGCCCCTAAATATATTCGGCCTTAAAATTCAAATATCACGCCAAACGAAGGAATAAGATTACCCGATTTCGTATTCAAAATAAAGGGTATTCCATTTGATCCATTTGTTTGCAGAGGCATGCCATCGGTTGTTAAAAAGCCCGAATTATCATCCGTTCTTTTAAAGGTATATTTAGGCATATTTTCATTCTCATTTTTTAATATGTTTTGTAAATCTACATAAAAATTTAAGGCAGTTTTTCTAAAATTTATGCGTTTATCAACACGAAAATCTAACTGACTAAACGGTGCTAAGCGCTCGCTATTTAATCTGCCATAATCGGCTACGCCTGTTCCAATTGTCACGTAATTTTGTTGCGAAAGCTGTAAATCGAACGGTGTGTAAGGCGAACCACCTGAGTAACGGTATTTCAAGCCCAAATCCCAGTTTCGCTTTAACTTGTAACCCAACGTAAGCGATAATAAATTTCTATTATCCCATGAGGAAGATATTAGCTGTTGATTTAAGCCTGAGAATTTACTTACGACGAAAGAGTAACTTGCTACGTAGAAAAAATTCTTAATCAACTTTTGTTGTACAAATAATTCAAAACCGTAGGTTTCTCCATTTCCTGTACTAACTACTTGCTCGCTACCAACTGAGGCATATTCTGCACCTTGATTGGCCAAAGATGTTCCGTTAGCCAAAGAAACTGGATAATTATTGTACCTTTTGTAATAGGTTTCGAAAGTAAATCTCAAATCATTTCTCGGCAAAAATTGCGTGCCCAAAACATAATGGGTAGATTGAATATATTCGGTGTTTTTGTTCACTGCAACACCCGCATTATTCAAATAGCCTAAAATTGTGTAGGGTGGAATTTTAAAATAGGTGCCAACCGAAGCACTAATATCCCATTTTGGATTAATGTGATAAGCTAGCGATACACGAGGGGAAAGTGTTTTAAACGGGTTATCACCAGAATTTGTAAAAGTATTCAAATCAGTACGGATGCCAGCTGAAAGCAACAATTTCTCATTAAAAAGATTTTTTGATGCCTGAAGAAATGCCCCATATTTCCAGAAACTTTGATCGTTATTAAAACTGATCTCTTTTAGAGGCGCAACCACATTGCCCATTCCATCTTTCACTTCAGCAGAAATTTTGTTGTAAAATTCGGCTTTATAATCAACAAGTTGAGCCATTACGCCGGTAGATAATTTCCAGCCGTTTACAAATTTGTTAATATCAAACCTAAACTTATTCTCTATCTCTTGCGATTGAACTTTTAGTGTTCTTTTACTTTCGTCTTGGTTGTCATCCTCAAACTTATTTAAACTGTTATCAAACACATTTCTACTTAATGTAAAGTTGTAAAAACCGTTTTCAATTTGGTGGTTTAAATTAAAACCTACGGTATAATTCCATTGGTTTATGTAAGGCGTTGAGCGTAAAACATACGTATTTTCTAGCGTCGATTTTTTTGTTGGCGCAAAGCTAAAACGATCTATTGCGCCTAAACCAATTGCAGTAAGTTTCGTTTTTGCATTAAATTTATGGGTAATTTTATATTGAAAATCGTCGAAATCTGGTCTTATTGGCAAATCGATCAACTTAAACAAAAAGCTTAGATATGATTTTCTGGCAGATGCCAAGAAAGTGGTATTTTTTGATATTGGACCTTCTAAAGTTAATGCAGTTTCTGTAAAACTTACACGAGCATTACCCGCAATTCGATCGGGGTTGCCTTCTCGTTGCTTAATTACAAATGTAGATGCTAACGGATTATCGTACCGGGCATCGAAAGCGGATGAACTTAATTTTAAACTCTCGATAAAAGATACGTTGAGTATTCCTTGTGCACCGCCAGAGCTTCCTTGAGTTTGAAAATGGTTAAGCACGGGAATTTCTATACCATCTAAATAATAAACGTTTTCATTCGGTGCGCCACCTCTAATAATAATATCATTGCGCTCTCCTACCCCATTACTTACCCCAACACCAGGCAAAGTTTGTACTACTTTCGATACATCAAAATTACCACCCGGACTCCTTTTTATTTCTTCCGTAGTAAGTTGTTGAACAGATAAGGGTGTAACCATATCGGTAGCGATTGCAGATTTACCTTTACTAAAGCTTACACTAACATCGTTCAGCGTTGTGGATTCGGTACTCAGCTCGAAATTTACAATTTGTGGACTACCACTGCCCACCACAATATTATATTTAATTTGTGTTGAATACCCAATATAGCCCGCAGAGACTTTGTAGGTACCAACAGGAACGGTTAGTTTAAATCGGCCAGAACTATCGCTTAAAGCCGTAGCCGATATTCCATTTAACGAAATAGTAGCGCCAGAGATAACTTCCGAGGTATTTATATTTTGTACCGTGCCGGTAATTACACCAGTTTGTTGAGCAATTGCAAAATTGCAAATCAATAAAAATGCAAAAATTAGAGGGTAGCGAATTTTCAAGTGAATTAAATTTAGAGGATAAGAATAGGTACAAATATATGCGAATAAAATTTTGATTTTTCATATATGTATAATTTAAGTACTTAAATACACCAATAAATCCCAAAAATGTATTTTATAACACTTTTATTACAAGGTAATATATTTTAATTTCATTAATTAGTACAATAATATACTATAATGTATTAGATTTGTATAAATAATATTAATTATGTATTACGATTTAACTAAAGAAGTAATTGATTTAATTAAAATTTACGATGCCGAAAAGCATAGTGGAACCACCGATGTATATTCTTTTACCCAATGGATGAATGAATATTTTAAGCAGAAAGGGCATCCTACTCTTCCAGAACCCGATTGGGGTGGAAAATCTGATGGAAGATCGCCAGATAGTGTAATTAATACTTCACTTGTACATTTATACAGGTATGCAAAACTGCACGCAAAAGATGCCATTTCGGGAACTGAGTTTTCTACGCCTGATGATTTTATCTATTTGATTAGTTTGGCATCTTTAGGCAGCATGACTAAAACTGCATTAATTAAGTTGAATATTCACGAAAAATCGGCTGGAATACAGATTGTAAATAGATTAATCCACAATGGTTGGGCAGAACAGGCAACAACAGACGCGGATAAAAGAAATAGAATAATAAGCATTACAGATAAAGGCAGACGCCTTTTAGAAGAAAGCATTCCAAATATAAGGCAAGCCTCTAACAACGTAACTGAACCACTTAATGAGACTGAAAAAATAGATTTGATTAGATTATTACTTAAACTGGAAGATTTTCACAAACTAAATTCAAGTGGTTTTGTATATAATTAAAGCAGAAAATGCTTAACTTATTCTCCATTAACAACCAAAATTAAAAAAACTATAAGAAGCTGATTTCTATCATTTTAAACTTCTATTATTTACAACATGAACAACCTATTTAACTTCCAGACATTATGAAAGAGATATTTGATAAGTTATCTACGCAATGTAGCGAAATGATTACAAAACGCTACAGCACAAGTTTTTCGTTGGGCATTTATTTTTTAAACCCAAAACTGCGCCAACCCATTTATTCCATATACGGGTTTGTAAGGGTGGCAGATGAAATTGTAGATAGCTTTCATAATTTTAACAAAGAACTTTTACTTTCTAGGTTTCGAAGAGATTGTTTTGAAGCCATAGAAGATGGAATTAGCCTTAATCCTGTTTTAAATGCTTTTCAGCATGTCGTAAATAAGTATCATATTGAAAGAGAACTTATAGAATTGTTTTTAGACAGTATGGAAATGGATTTAAAACAAGAAGAATACACGCCAGAAAAATACAATAAATATATTTTAGGTTCGGCGCAAGTAGTTGGATTGATGTGTTTGAGGGTTTTCACCGATGGAAATAAAAAACAATACGATGAGCTAAAGGATTCGGCCATGCAATTAGGATCGGCTTTCCAAAAGGTAAACTTTTTGAGAGATGTTAACGCAGATTTTTACAGTCTTAGTCGCACCTATTTCCCAAATGTAAACTTATCGAGTTTCTCTAACACTGAAAAGAGAATTATTGAAGAAGAAATCGAAGATGAATTTAGACAAGCACTAGTTGGCATAAGAAAGTTACCTCCATCAGCAAAAAATGGCGTTTATTTAGCTTATGTTTATTACAAAAAGTTATTCAACAAAATTAAGGGTAGTTCTGCCGAGAAAGTGATGGCAGAAAGGATTAGAATATCCAATCCGCGTAAATTTGCACTGATGTTTGATTCTATAATTAGGTATAAAACAAATACCATTTAAGTAAAATAAGTTAAAAGAAATAAAAATTCAATACTAACCAGCTTAAAAATCGGTAAAAACAATAAAAGTTAGCTTATGGTAGAGGAAGAGGTAATTATTGTAAATGAAAAAGATGAGCCAATAGGTACTATGCCTAAAATGAGTGCACATTTAGAAGGTAAACTTCATAGGGCATTTTCGGTTTTCATTTTTAACAGCAAAGGCGAATTGTTATTACAACAACGGGCTTTAGATAAATATCACTCGCCTGGAAAATGGACAAATAGCTGTTGCAGTCATCCCCGCCCAGGTGAATTAAACACCGAGGCTGCCAATAGAAGGTTGAAAGAAGAAATGGATTTAGTTGCCGATTTAAAACCAATTTTTAGTTTTTCATACTTTGCAAAGTTCGATAATGGATTAATTGAAAACGAGTACGACCATGTGTTTTTTGGCCTGTCGGATGATTTGCCAAATATTAATACGCAAGAAGTAGCTTCGTTTAAATACATCAATATGGAAGACTTAAAAAATGATTTAATTATACACGAGCATAATTATACGCCTTGGTTAAAAATCTGTTTTGATGAGGTAATGGTGAATTATAAAAAGCTTAATTTTTAGAAGTTTAATGTTATCGACTTTAATGTTGATTACATAGAACCAGTTTGTAGAAAAAAACTGTAACAGCCGTTATGCATATTCTTTCTGTTTTTCTTCCAACCTTGCTTTTTGTAAATCATACGCAGTCTGCATACCGTACCAATATTCTGCACTCGTCCCCAAAAATTTACTAATTTTTAGTGCAAGTTGTGCTGAAATATTCCTTTTTCCCGCAAAAAGCAAGCTTAAGTTATTCGGAAGAATTTCTAAAGCGAATGCCAAATCTTTTTTTAAAATTCCTCTTTCTTCGATTTCTTCCAATAAAAACTCTCCCGGATGAAAGGCTTCAATCTCAATTTCAACACCTTTAAAATTAAAAATTTGATTATTCATTTATAAATTGGTTAAACCGCTACACTGAATGCGAAGCGGGCGTTAATTTAACTGTAATGGTTGTTGATTTCTTCAATTTGCATTACCTCTAGGCGCTCTTCCTTTGCTATTATAAATATGATTCTATATGCCTTATTTATTCTAATAAAATATTTTCCCAAGTATCTTTTTTCTCTAAGTTTTTCAAAATGTAAAGATTTAATTTGTCTTAAATCGGTAGAACCATTGGCATACTTAATCTGAGCTATCCTCTTTCTGAACCCAATCTCAACTTCTTCTGGATACTTTTTTTTCCCCAGTATTTTTGTTCTCCGCAAGTAAAACTAGATACTCGTCAACAATCCTAATCTTCATAGCCTAAATAATTAGTATCTTTGTCTTATTCATAATTAGAGTTTAAAGGATGTATAATTAGTGTATCCCCAATGCGCTAAAAAAGTAAATAATAAAATTAACTTATCAAAATTTGATAAGTATCAAAATTTGATACTCTTGTACGTTCATATAAAAATATGAGAATTCGTTTTAAGTTTAAGCTCACAATTAGATTCAACTTCAGAAACTTGGTATAGATGAAAATGCCTCTAATTCTTTGCAATATTCCGCATCATTCCATTAAAAATAAAAGCGTGAAAAGGCAAAACTGCATACCAATATAACCTGCCAGATATTCCTAATGGTCTAAAAGTAGCCGTTTGCGTTAATACATTATCCTTGTCAACCTTAAATTCTAACCAAGCTTCTCCTGGTAATTTCATTTCTGCATACAGTAAAAGTCGGCCTTCATTTTTATCTGCCAAAATAACTCTCCAAAAATCGATCACGCTGCCTGTTTGTAACGAATTAGAATTGGTTCGGCCACGTTGTAAACCCACGCCGCCAACAAATTTATCAAGCAAGCCTCTTATAGACCATAACCAATCGGCATAATACCAACCTGTGTCGCCACCAATAGACCAAATATTATTTAAAACCCGTTCTGGATTCTCTACCTGCATTGATCTTTTATCTTTAAAACAACCTTCTTGTGGCACCTCAATTAATTTGGTAAAGTGATCGGGGTATGCACTCGTATTCATGGCATCGCGCCAGCTCGAAATAACCTGATTTTGTTCGATTTTTCCAAAAGCTAATTTAATTGCTTGTTCATAATCCATGGGCGTAATACCAAGTTTTTCCTGCAAATTATTTGGCTCGGCAATTACATCAATTTTCATACTTTCAACCAAATTACTAGCTAAGGTAAAAGATGTTGAGGTAACAAAATACAGCCAATATGACGATAATTTTGGAGTCATAACTGGTACAATCAAAATCCATCTTTTTAACCCACGAACTTTTGCAAAGCGCAACAACATTTCCTTATAACTAAGTACTTCGGGCCCGCCAATATCGAAAGCTTTATTGTAGGTGAATTCTTTTAAAAGCACGCCGTTTAAGAAGCTGAGTACATCCCTTATCCCAATGGGTTGGCATTTAGTGTTTAACCATTTTGGCGCAACCATAACGGGCAATTTTTCAACTATATCTCTAATAATTTCGAAACTGGCGCTTCCAGAGCCTACGATAATTCCGGCTCGCAGGGTTGTTAACGCATATTTATCAGATTTTAAGCGATTTTCTACATTGGAGCGCGATTGTAAATGCTTAGATAGATTTTCGCTGTTTACAATTCCACTTAAAAATATAACCTGCTTGGTGGTGGTTTGCTCTATAATATTTTTGAAGTTATCGGCAGTCGAAATTTCAGCTTCTAAAAAATCCTGTTCGGAAGATGACATAGAATGCATTAAATAATAGGCTACATCTATATCACTTGGGATAATTTTTAAGCTTTCTTTATTTAAAAAATCAACTTCTATAACTTCTAAATCAAAACCTGCATATTTAGTTTTATCGAAACGGGTTTTATCCCTTACACAACAAATGATTTGATGTTTTTGCTCGAGCAAAACAACCAATAAACGTTGTGCAATATACCCTGTTGATCCCGTTAGCAGTATTTTCATTATTTGTATCGTTTATAGCATCGATTATAACCAAATATAAGTTACTTGGTTTATAAGAAATAGAAGATTGAAACAAATTGTTTCGAAACATTGGCTTTATGAGTTTCAAAAAATAATTGAAAACTAGTTAAGCAGCTACAATTGCAAAGTTTGCTGGTAGCTTAAATAGAATGATCGGTAGGGATATTAACACCCGACCAAGCTTTTTTCGAAGTCCAATCGGCAGGTGCATCTACCCAAAAGGAATCAGTTTCTGGCAGGCCTAATGGTAGTAAACCTACGCTACATAAATATAAACTTCCTGTTGAAATATAATTTTCGGCCATATCTGGCTGATGGCCCGCGAAACCAATCTGCAACCAACCATTTTTATCAAATGTACCTGTTGGCTCTATCATATTCGAAATTACCAATGATAATGCACTTCTTACTTGGGCAGGTTTAATCATTTCAGGCAGTTGTTTCATTAACGCCACCATGCTTAAACATTGCATAGCACCGAAACGGTAAGTTAATGATCGGCCAATTGCAGGGAAAGTTCCTTCGGGCGAAATTAAACGTTCTTCTATTGCAGCATATCTTACAGCCCTACTTAAAATTAGCTTGTAAAACGCATCATTTTGTACCTTATGCTTCACCAATATTTCTACCACCTGCAAAAGCATGGGATGAATTACAAAACTATTGTAATAATCGAAATGAAAATTCTCGCCGTCGCCGTAAATTCCATCACCTTTATACCATTCTATATGCTTTTTTACGGCAAGATCGATTCTTATCAAATCGCCATCGGCGCCAACTTCTACTAAAAAAGCCTCAACCATTGCCATAAAAAGCAACCAATTGTTATATCCGGGCATAATCTTTTTGGCAGATTTCAGCGCTGTGATGATATTTTGCTTCACTTCGTTTGCCAAAGGATCCCATAATTGTTTGCGTCCTCTTAGTAAACCATGTGCTAAAAAAGCTGTGTCAACCAAAGCTTGGTCGTAACTGCCTCCTGTAAAAACCATAAAATCGGGCGATTTAGGATCGGTTGCAACTGAAAGGCATTTGTGTGTAAGTTTGATGTATTTAGCTCTTAACTTACCTTCTTCTGTATCATCTGCACCGAGGTTTAACCAAGGTGCAATACCTGCCATTAATCTGCCAAAGGCTTCTAAATGCGTTGTTTTAGCTCTATCTTCTTTATTATTAGGATTTAATTCAATGGGCATATTCTGCCTCAATGTGCCTTGGGATAAATTATTTAAAACAGGATCTGCAATTTTTACCATCGTGGCCACCCAATATGCTCTAGAATTATATTTCAAAGCAGATTGCATTTTATCATCGGCTCCGCCCGCCATTAAATGCTTTGGCAACAATAAACTCGTGGCCAATGTTACGGGCATAAACGATAAAAATTTCCTTCTAAACATATTATTTAATTTTCCATTCCAAAACCGCGGCTTTTTGCCCCGTTAGCTCTTTGGTAGTTTCGCCATCGCCCTGCTCTACGTTTTCTACAAATAAATTTAGTATTTTTTTGTCTTTCCACAACTCTGTATCGTAAGTTGGCTCCCATAAACCTACTGATGTGCAGGTCAAATTTTCAAATTTCCATTTTCCGCTATCAACATCCTTACTGTAAGCTACACTCACTTTATTGCCTCGCTCTTCATCTCTAAAAAACACATATACTTGTTTTTTATTATTCTTTTCAGTTACAATTAACAGCGGTCTTGAAATTGGAATCCGCTTTGTACCACCACCAGATAAACTAAAAGGCATTTTTCTTTGCGAAATTTGCTGTGTTTTCCACTCGTTGTCCTTTTTATAAATTAATCGATACTGTGGAATGCTATCATCTTTGTTTTTCCAATAACTTACCGTGTAGGGGCTATTATTTTCATCAACGGCAATTGCTGTAGAATTTATTAAATCAGATTTTTGAGGGATAATTAAAGCATATTCAGCAGTTGCTGCCGTAATTGGCAATTTATAGTTTTCTCCGGTACTTTTTTTCCACGTTACGCCTTCATCTTCCGATTTTGCATAGCACATATCGTGGTTGGTTGCTACATCGCCAGATTCTCTCCACACCCACGAAATTTGAATTGCGCCTTTATGGTCTATAACCATTTGCCAATACGGACTCCGAGCGCCTTCCCCATTGATCCACCCATCCTGAATTGTTGACCATTTTTTCGTTTTAAGATCGTAACTGTTTAACATTAAACTGCCGTTACCAGAGCCTCCATCTCTATACAAAAACAACAAATTTCCATTTGCTAAACGGTAAAATTCTGGGTAGGTAACGCTTTTTTCTTTAAACCCTGTCATGCTCATTTTCGGTGTAAGCTCCAACGATCCCGGACTTACACTTTTACAGTAATTAAATGGCCCACCGTGTAACCCCCACGACATGTGTAAATAGCCATCTCCATCAACCATAATGCTAATGGATTTGTGCGCATCAGTTGCATCGCCTTTATATGGCGTAACTTTGAGTTCCCAATTTTTATCATGGATGTTTCTTTTACCTAAAACCACATTCTTATTTTCATCGTAATAAGCAATGTATTGGGTTTCTTTAAAAGTTACTAGAGAATTTCTTCTAAAAATTACGGTGTTTACCGAGTTTTTTGCCCATGCATTGCCGGCAGGGATAATTTTAGCGCCATTAATGCCTTTTAATTGGGCATTTGCACTGGTTAAACCACATAAAATTAAGGCGATAGCCAATAAATTTTTCGATATTTTTAAATGCATTTCTTTATAAAAATTAATGGTTTTTAACTTATTGATGAATATAACGATAATTGAATCGGGCATTTGGCGCAGCATCACCTTTATCTAAAAAGTTGATTGCACCATTCTCTGCAGGCACATTATCTGCCCACTTAAAATCTAAAGTAAAATTATTTGAAGTAATGTTTAAGGCGCTTCTAGGGATTTTTATTTCCATTTTATTACCCGAAAAATTGAAGGATACGTTTTCTAAATCCCCCCATTTCCAACCACCCAAGCTTTTAGCCATTGTAGTTAAGCGATCATTAATCGGTTTTCCATTTACTAAATATTGATAGCCTTCCCAATTGGGCATATTCTTACCATCAACACTAATAAATAAATTCATCCAATTTTGAGTGCGATAACCCTTAATCGGCTGTGCCGTTTCTACATAAAATGAGATGTATTTCGCATCGGTAGCAACTTTAGCCAATACAATATCATTTCTACCCGTATTGTTTACATACTCCTCAATTCGGCCAAAACCTGGATGTTTACGATGAATGGTATCTCCCAAATCATCATAGAAAGTGGCTGTAACTTTATCCCAATCTTTAAAATCTCCATCGATAGTAATTTCATCAACCTGATTATAAATTGGAATTGCACTAGTTCCCTTAAATTTTCGGATGTTATCAACCAATTGATAATAATAGTTGTCTCCAAATCCACCCATCATCGGTTCGATATCTCTGCTGTATTCATCGCTGTATAAGTCAACAAAATAAGTATCTCCTTTTTTTATTGGCTTTCCTAAAAAAGTTTTAGCATTTCCGTTGTCAAAACGCATGGCAACCCACTCATTCCAACCGGTAACAAAAATAAATTCGGGGTCAACTTCTAAAGCACGTTTCCATTGTTCGGCAAAATGTAAGCCCAAGGCTGGCTGCTTAATTTCTGGCTCTTTACCATTATTAAAACTCCGCCCAATATTTGCTGTAGGATGCTCTGCAACGCTCACACTAATCTCTTCTGGCTTATCTTTATTTTCATGCCAACCGTAAGCTTGTGGCGTATGATCCAGCCAAGTCCACTTATCTTGCCCATCGCCAAACCATTTTTGCCCTTTACTCCAAGCCCAAGATTGGCGGATGTTAAAAAAACTTCTAATTTCTGGGGTTTGCTTATCGGGCGGTGCGAGTATTAAAGGCTTACCTTTCCAATAAAACCAAAGGTTTTTAAATAAGCCCTTGGCATAAATATTATTATACAACCGCTCTACGGTTTTTTGTGGATTACTGTTAACGATAAAAGCAATATTTGGTGTTGATAGTCCTTCATCCCTCATTTTATTGTAAATAGTTGCTATTTTTGTAACCTGTGGGAGGTAGATAAACGAATTTGTAACATCAATAATAATCACATCTACACCAGCATCGGATAGCATTTGAGCATGTTTTCTAATAATCCATTCATCATCTGGAAGATAATATCCAAAGTAAGGTTCGCCCCAATAATGAAAACTGTTGATTGGCCCATATTGAGGATTAGTTGGGTTTTCTTTCAACATTTTGCTAATATCGTACGGACTAATGCTATCCTGCCCCGATTTTTGAATTACGCCTTCATCTTTCCGTAAACCTTTTCCTGCAAAATCGTAACCGTGCGCGCCCTGCCAAACGAAATAAAATATGCCTACATATTTGTCTTTTTTAACTCCGTTGCCAGTTGGCGTTGTTCTGCCAAGTTGGTCGGTCGCTATCCATGTATCCGCAGCAGACGATGAAATAATATTTTTAGAGGTTTGTTGAGCGTATAATTTTACCGGTAAATGTATTGAACAAGCAAATAGCAAAAAAAATACGCTCAAAAATCTTTTCATTTTATCCTCTAATAATTTTTACGCCTTTTGGTGCATCAATTTTTGATTCTATTTTACCATTTGCAAGTTTGGTGTGTTTAATTTTGACTACACCATAAGGCGTTGGAAAAGTACCTTCAACAAATTTTAAATCGCCCAAGTGAGGCACAATTTTTAAAACTTTACAGCCTGGCTCCATCACTTCTACGCCTAAAACGTGTGCGGTAAGCCACGATGTTGGCCCAGATGCCCAACCGTGCGATAAGCTATGGCGAAGTTTTTTGTAACTGTACGCACCGTAGCTGGCGTGAATATCTATTTTACCTTCAGGAAGTAATTCATCAATTCTACCAGCATTTTTCATCCAGTTCAAATCAAAATCTTCCCAAAAAGTAGTAGCACCCATATCCAACATTCCGCCCCAATAATCCCTAATATTATTTATTGCACCCTGATAGTTACCCGCTTTTGCTTTTGCTTCGAGCATGTAATAGCCATAAAAAGTAGAAAAGTCTTTGGTATCGCCAACAGAAATAATTTCATCGGCTTGTTTTGCAGGCAATAAATTAGCCAAAGCCAATAAAGATGCCGCCTGTTTATTGCCAACAGCATCAGGTATGTGTTTTCTCATTTCGGCAACGGTTACTTCGCATTTCTCGGCAGTTTTTATTTCGCCCAGAACACGACATAATTGTGCACCATCGTTAAGTGTCATCACCATCATGGCTTGCAAGCCTGCGTGTACAGCTGGTTTATTCGCAAAAGTTGGCCAATCCATAAAGCGCATGCCATCTAAATCTTCGCTGCCATTTTTAACTTTGCTCATTAATAAGTTTAACAGCGGTACTAAATAATCCTTTTGCTGTTTTAGGTAAGTGAGGTTGCCTTGGTATTGATACAATTCTCGTTGAATACGCACCCACCACATCGAATACGAGCTAATTCCGTTCATCCAAGCGGGTAGAGGCGTTACATCTTTTATTAAGTTTAAGCTTTTTGGTACCACATCGTTATAGCCGAAAACATTATTAATGGTCATTACTTCAGGGTGCATATCGCCTACCCAAACCAAACGGTCTCTTTTTGGGCCATCCCAAAGGTATTGTTGCATATTTAATTGTACGGTGTAGGCACCGGTTAGCCAAATTTTATTTAGCCTTTCATCGCTACTTTTAAAAGACCCTAAATAAGGAATATCGCGAAAAATAAACATTGCCCGCACTTCTTTTAAAAGGAGTTCGGCATCGTCATCAACCAAATCGATTCGTACAAACCTATAACCTGTATTTCCAATTTCAAGCTCGCCCAACCAAGGCACATTTAGCGTAAAATCTCTTATCGCATGGTCGTTGGTAGCACCTTTTAAAGTATCAATTTCAGCCATTGCTTCACTTACCGATTCGCCAAAACGCACCCGTATTTTTACTGGTGCATTTTTTTTCATCATGCCAGTAACCAACTGTAAGCCACCGTGTATTTCTTTGCCAAAATCTAATAAAAAACTAGCTTTATGATCTTTATCGTTTTTTAAAACAACTAAATCTTTATTTACCAATTCTGCTTGTCCGTTACCTGCTTGCAAAAGTCTCTTCGCATTGTTTACATACTTTCCACTCTCATCTGATTGCCAAACGATACGCGTAGGCGTAAGGTAAACTTTAGCACGGTTATCTTTTTCGGTATGATAATCGCCCGCTTTAAAAACCGGAGGCAAAACAGCTTGAGCTGAAACAAATGCACTTTGCGTTAGCATTAAAGCAGAAACTATAATTAATTGCTTTTTTAATCTCATCATTTTAATATTTTATTGTTGTAACGGTAACAGGCCCCGTTAAACCTGCAGGCTGTAGCGGACTATCAGGACTGTATAATGGATAACTTGTCCATGTTTTTCTTTCAGCTTCTGGCAACTTACTATCACCGATTAATCTGTTTACCCATGTATTAACAACCGAAATTTCTACGGTATTCTTCCCTTTTTTAACTGCGTTTGTAATATCGACACGCCATGGCGCTGTCCAAACACCACCAACATCTACACCATTAACTTTTAGTTTCGCCATTACTTTAACATCAGTTAAATTAAGATAAACACGCTCATCGGTTTTTCTTTCACTCACATTAAATGTATTTTGATAAACAGCAGTTCCCGAATAATATTTAATGCTATCGTTGGCACTTTTAGTCCAGTCGATCAACTCATTAAAAATAACAGGATTTTTTGGACCTCTCATTTTCTGATCAAAAGTTACCGACCATGGCAAACTAATTGTTGCAATTGTTTTTGCTTCGGGAAAGTTTTCGCCCATACCAGATGTAGCAGAAATTGGTTTTCTGAAAACGATAAAAGCACTTTGAAGTGGCGCCAATTTTAATGGAATAGCCGTGCCTTTATTTGACATAGAAAACTGTGTTAAGTTTCTTGTGGTTCCAGTAACTGGATCCCAAATTTCTGGTTGTTTGCCTTCCACATTAAATGTAGGATTTAATGCTATTGTTTCTTCAGATTGGTTACTCACGAAATAAATATCGGCTTCTGCGCTTTTTCTATGGATGTATAAAACCGGATCATTTTTCTCCGTTTTAAAATCTGGCAGGACGTTCAATTTATCAAACACCTGTTGCATATCCATTCCAGACATAATATTGCCCTTGCCGTAAACTCTTGATTTTACATTTACACCATCAACATCACCCCATAAATTTTTAGCCATTTTTTTAATTTCTGCATCAGCTTGCGGATAATTTTCCAAACTCGGCGAACGGGAAGGTGCAGGGCCTAAAACTGTAGCACCTTGCGCCACTAATTCCGTTATTTTTTGCAAAAGTTCTGGGCGCATTGTTTCCAATTTCGGTAGTACTAAAACGCTGTAAGTCATTCCATCGGGCAATACTAATTTACCATTAACAACTTTAACTCTACCTTTAATTACCTCGCCATTTATATAATCGAACGAATAACCTTTCGGCAAAGCCGGATCAGTTACGCCAGTCATTTTTGGTGCATCTTCACCTATAAAATAAGCAGCATCGGCAATGTATTTGCCTTGTTGCAACATAAAATTACTGCGTTTTAAATACGTTGTAAATAAATTTAGATAATTAAAATACGTATTGTGACGATTAAATTCGTTACCAAAATTTGCATTAATTCCCGGCACTTTATCATCAGATGGTTGCTCTATATAAACATGTAGCAGCGTATTGTTTATCCCCTCGGTAAAAAAGCGATCGCCACGCTGTTTCATCATATATGGATAGCGGATGTAAGGTTTGCCACCTGCGGTAAAAGATTCTGCAGAAACCTTATTTTTTCCGTAGATATGCGCTGCAGACGAAGCCGCTCTATTTTCGATATTCCCCAACTCACCTTCACTCCAAAACTCGCCAGCAATTTCGTCTGATTGTCCTCCATATTGTAAAAACTCACCCGGAAAACCCCAATGGCCATAATTTTCTAACCAAGTATGCAAACCGTATTTATGGCTAATATCTCTCAAGCCTCCAACATAATCATAAGCCACCCTATCCGCGATAAACCTTCTCAAATCCCAGAGAAAACGATCGGACATTTCTTGGCTACCTACAACTTCACCGCGTATAACAGGAAGATATGGCAAAGCATCATAACCATAATTTGCTTTAAACTTAGCTAGCATTCCATCTGTCCAATTTTGCCCACCGGTTTCGTAACTATCCTCAACAGTAACCTTCCAAGTTTTGCGGTCTTCTGCCGGAATACGTCGCATAATTTCACCTAAAAATGCATCAAAATGACTTGCAACGTGTTCTTTACTCATTTTATCTACCTCTAAACCCACACCTTCAGGCGATGCAGGTCCGTTTTCTACCTTGGTTGGCAACATGCCCGAACGCAAAACAATCCAATCGCCTTTTGGCGCATCCCAATTTAAAGTACCATCGGCATTCATTTTGTCGGAAATATCAACCATTGTAGTTGGATCGATAATCAAATCTTTTTCATCTACCACTGCTTGAGGTTTCCATTGATATTCGTTCCAATAAGGAAGTGGCGTTTGAAACATTTTAGCCAAAGTTTTTTCGGTAAAACTTTCTACACGTGGGGTTGCACTTAATACTATTTCTGCTATACCGAAATTTGCGGTTGCTTTTGTAAAAACCAATCTAAAATTTGTACCAGATGTAGCTGGAAAAGAAATTGCAACTGGCCCATAAGGATCGAAACCGACATTTAAATTTGCCCTGCTCCTATCAATTTTAAAAGACTTAATGGTTCTATAGCCATCTTTTTCTTTCACCTGTAATTCGGCATTTGCCATACCCTCTTTATGCGCCGGATAAATAACTAAACTTCTAGCTGTATAATCTTTCTGCGTAATAAAATCAAGATCCAATTGCTTAGTAGCAGGAATAGCAATTTCGGTATTTTGGTCGCCATCAATTAATTTATTAAGATCATTAATCGCTACGCTTGATACTAACTTAGGCTTTAAACTGTTGATATCCTGTGCATAATTTTTAGGCGCTTTAAAAGCAGTAACGCGTACATCTTGAAAATCGCCATTTGGCTTGTTCAAATTTATAGTTACTTTTTTACCGCCTTTAACCAGCGTTTCTGACGAAGCAAGGTAGCGCATAGACTGCGAAGGTTTTATCCATGGCCCACCAGATTGGCTCCAACCCGGACTGTTGAAAATACCAATCTCGATATTTAATTCGGTAGCAGTTTTTAAAGCCGTGTGTAAAATATCCCACCATTCTGCCGAAAACAGTTTAACTTTTCCATAAGGTGTACTTGGATAGCCAATGTTGCCAATAAAAGCCCTGTTTATGCCCTGACTTTTCATTGCATGTAAATCTTTTACGACGCCTTCTTTCGAAATATTATCAGACATCCAATACCAGTAAACACTTGTTTGTATAGAATCTGGCACGTTTACAAAACCCCGTTCTAACGGAGAAAGTTGTGCAATGTTTTCTAATTTAACGGGCGTAATTTTTTTGCTACATGAAATTAAACCACATATTAACACAGGTATTATAAGAAATGGAGTGATTTTGCGGATGGATTTGACTATCATAATTAGAAAATATTGAATGATATATTGTTAAAGTAGTACGTTGAGCGCTTTTACCTAAATGATTAAATTATTTATTTGTAGTATAAAAAACTAACCTATTTTTACGGCATTTGCCAAAATAACGGCTTTTAGGTTGTTTTAGAGACTGTTTAAGCATCATGTTGCGCAATTGATAAATGGTTAGTGTTTTTATTGAATGAGAAAAATTTAGCATGAACAATTTCTCATTTCATTAAAGCCTAAACGTAATGAACTGTTTTAAATTGGGCAACCTGCTCTGTCCTGCATAGTAGATGAAGAAGGTTTAATAAAATCTTCTATGGCAGATGAAACAGGATGGTGCGCAATCAGAAATAATCGGGTTTCTTAAATGTTTAAGTGTCAACAACAACATCCGAGAAACTAACTCGACTCTTTAGCGAACTACTTTATGGAAATATACACAAGCTTGATGTAAATTATTAATTTTTAAGACAAAACGATTTTAAAAATTTGGCTAAAGCCACCAATATTTTTAACAAAAACCGTCGGTTAAAACCGACGGCAGTATTAAAACTCATAGCTCTTGACATTAGCCAAGGGATTATATCGAACATGAAAGAGGCTTTAGCCAAAAAATTCAACCACACACCAAAACACGAGCATTTTAATAGTGTTTTTGCTGTTAATTTTTGTACCTCATCATGGCTTCAATAAAATAGTAATCGGCATACGTAAGTGGTACATCAACTTGGCCATTTCCGGGGAAATGCCCTACGCTGTGTTTTAAAATGAAACCACCGTTTGTACCTATTTCTGCTTTGTAGGTTGGGCTAGAAAGGTTTTTTATCACCGTTTCGGCTACTGTATAGTACTTTTTAGCTTTTGCGCCAGTGTTGTACTTGTAAAGTTCTAACAAGCCCGAAGCCATAACGGCAGCGGCCGATGCATCGCGATATGCATTTGGAATATTAGGTGCGTTAAAATCCCAATAGGGGATGTAATCTTTCGGCATATTTGGGTTATTGAGCATAAATTCGGCAATGTGATTTGCTTGATCTAAATACTTTTTATCTTTTGTTTCGCGGTAAACCATGGTATAACCGTAAAGCCCCCACGCTTGGCCCCGTGCCCATGCAGAGGAATCAGAATAACCTTGTGCGGTACGCTTTTGAACAACTTCGCCAGTTTTAGGATTATAGTTTACCACATGGTAACTGCTATAATCGGGGCGAAAATGATTTTTCATGGCGGTATTTGCGTGTGCAACGGCAATTTTATAATAACTAGAATCACCAGTTTCTTTAGTTGCCCAAAAAAGCAGTTCTAGGTTCATCATGTTATCAATAATTACCAAAAAATCATCTGGATTTTTAGAATCCCACGATTTTATACTTCCAACTTTTTCGCTAAAACGGCTAGATAACGATTTTGCAGCATTAATAAGCACTTCTTTGTCGCCAGCTTTTGGATCAATTTTTAAAGCATTGCCAAAACTATCGTAAAGCATAAAACCCACATCGTGATTGGTGTTGTTAAATTGCTCCTTTGACAGCGGAACCATAATTCTTCGCGCCTCGGTAAGCAGTTTTTGCTCGCCTGTTTCTTTGTATAAAAACAACAAAGAACCGGGATAAAAGCCACTCACCCAATCTCCAGATGGAATGGTAATCATTTTACCTTTTGCGTAAGATTGGGGAAAACGATCGGGCTTTGGCAATAATGTCATCATGTGCTCGTACTGTAATTTTCCATCCTCAAAATTTTGATTAATGGTGGACAGTACCGTTTGATTTTGGGTTATTTTTTTGGTAGCGCAACCGCTAATCAAGAAAACAAGGGCGACCAGCAACATGCTCAATTTTGCGCACAAATGCTTAACTAATTTTTTTTCCATAGTATGATTTTAAGTTGTTTGAGAAACGTTAATGCTTAGTAATTTAAATATTTAGTTCGTAATTATTTTAGTAATGCCCGTTTTTATGTTTAATGAGAATGGCTGTGGAGCTGGTAACGACAATTTTCCGTCGCCAATTTTTAAAGGCATCCAAAGGTATCTAGAATCCCACTGAGAATCCGGTTTCCACACATCGGCCATAAAAATGACTGAGGTTGTTTTCGTACCAACTACTTTTATCATCATGGTAGATTGCGAGCCATAGGTTTTTGTTTCTGGTGGCGCAATATCTTTAAAATCAGACCATGGACCGGCCAACGATTTTGCTGTTGCATATTTATTTGGATTGGGATCCCAGGCGGTTAAACCAGAGCCAATTGCATAATATAAATCCTCGTAATGAACGATCGCACCACCTTCTAAAGGCGCTTGAATAAGGCAAACTTCGGTCAAATCCATATAATCGTCGGTTAATTTTGCAATTCTAAAACCTTTAAAAGGCCTATCTTCGAATATCAAATACGCAGATCCATCATCATCAATAAATTGGCCAATATCTCTACTTTCATGCCCCAATGGACTAAAAGCCTTTACAAATTTATAATCGCCATCTACTTTATCGCTCACAGCGATGCCAACTTTTGCTAAACGGTAATGCTCATCTACGTGATAATACATTACAAATTTCTTAGTTTTTTCATTGTAAAAAACTTTTGGCCGTTCTAAAACCCAATGTTCTCCAAAACCTTTTGGAGGCGTAAATTTCAGCTGTTTTAAAAATTTCCAGTTAACCAAATCTTTCGACGAATAGCAACCAACATATCTCAATGCAGGGTCGTTATCTTTAGATCGATCTTCCCCAAACCAATAAAATATATTCTTCACTTTAATAATTCCGCCACCATGCGCCTGAATGTGTTCACCTCGATTATCTTTCCAAATTTCTTTAGGGAAAATAATATTTCGCTTTTGGGCAAATAACATCGTTGGAAAAAAAGCAAAAAAGCTAAACACTAATAATCTAACTTTCATATTCATTTTTGGACATTCGTATTTTAATAGTTGATGATAAAAACGTGCATTTTAATTGACAATTGATTATTCTACTACAGCAAATGTTTGCTTTAACTTAATATCTTCTGATGAAGCACCAATTCGGACTTCAAAATCGCCAGGTTCTACAGTCCAATTCATATTTTTATCCAACATTTCTAAATCCTTAGCCCCAATTTTAAAAGTAACCGTTTTAGTTTGACCGGGTTGCAAATTAACCCTTTCAAAACCCCTCAGCTGACTTTCATATACCGTTACACTACTTACTTTATCACTAATATACAGTTGCACCACTTCATCTCCCATAATTTTTCCAGTGTTTTTTACATTAACAGTTATCATTATTTCTCCTTGCGTTTTTTGCGCCAATGGAGTTACAGTTAAGTTTGAATACTCAAATATGGTATAGCTTAAGCCGTAACCAAAAGGATATAGCGCCCCATTTACGCGAGTATTACCATATCCATTATCGCCAGAACTTTGTTGGTTTGCTTGAGAACCCGGTTTAAAGGGAAAATTCAACTCGATTTGGCCAGTCGTTTTTGGAAAAGTAATCGACAATTTTCCACCTGGATTATAATCGCCGAAAAGTGTTTCTGCAATTGCCTTGCCCCCCAATTGTGCCGGAAACCAAGCTTCTAAAATTGAAGGGATATATCTATTTGCCCAATTTATCGTAAGTGGCTGTCCGTTAATAAGCACCAAAACTACAGGCTTGCCAGTTGCATAAAGCGCTTGCAGTAATTGTTGTTGCCTTCCAGGTAATTCTAAACTGGTTCGAGATTTACTTTCTCCGGTTAAATCATCATCCTCACCCAAAACGGCAATAATGATATCGTTTTTTTTGGCCTCTTCTACTGCCTTATCAATGTCTGACTTTTCCTTTTCCGTTAAGGGCGTATAAATAATTTCGCTTTCGGGCCAAGTTGCATCAATCACATCACAGCCTTTTGCGTAATTTACTTTAACACTATTGCCTAAATAATTTTGAATACCTTGTAACACTGATGTATTGATAAGCTGATTCGGTCCATATCTACTGTTGGCATAATTAGTTTCCATAGCCAATGGCCCAGTTACTAAAATATTTTTAATGGCACTTTTATCAATTGGCAACAACTTTTTCCCATCTTTAGTTAAGGCTGCATTCTTTAATAAAACGAGCGATTGTTTTTGAATATCCAACACAAAATCTTGGTTCTTATCTGCACCCACAATTTTATCGGCTGTGTTAGCATCAACATAAGGCACATCAAACAAACCCAATTGAAACTTTACGCGAAGCACATCTGCAACCCTGCTGTTCAAAATTTCTTGTGAAATTCTTCCTTCATTTACCAATTCACGGAGCGGTAAGATAAAATCTTTAGGCGGCGAAAAGTTAGTGCGTACGTTTAACCCTGCATCAATTACCTGTTTAATGGCATCCTTATAAGTAGCCGATACATGGTGTTTCGTTTCCAAATATTCTACTGCTCTGCTATCGGAAACTACGTAACCCGTAAACCCAAATTTTTCCCTTAACAATTCAGTTAAAAAGTAATGGCTACCAGTTACGGGCACGCCATCGTAATCGTTATAACTGCTCATAATACCCATTGGATAAGCTTCTTTAATTATCCTTTTGAATGGATACAAAAACAATTCGTGAAGTTCTCGTGGCGAAACATGAGGATCTGTTCTTGCCATACCATCTCGGCCACCTTTGGGCACCGAATACACCGCAAAATGTTTAAGTGTGGATGCGACACCCTGACTTTGGATACCTAAAACCATTTGCTTGCCCAACTCTGTTGTTAAAAAAGGATCTTCGCTGTAGCATTCCAACACCCGTCCCCAGCGTGGGTCTCTAGGTAAATCCAAAATTGGCGCATAAACATTTGTGTAGCCTAAAGCTTTTGCTTCTCTGCCAACAATTTCGCCAGCTTTTAAAACAAGTGCTTTATTCCACGTACTGCCGATACCAATTGGTGCCGGCAAAGGTGTAGCCTTTGTATGGTTAAGTCCATGAATCCCTTCGTTTGTAAAATCGACCGGAATGCCTAAACGTGTTTCTTCGATAAACCATTTTTGGGTAATGTTAACTACATCGGCATGTTTACTAAACGGAAATGTGGCAAAATTGCTGAAGCTTTTACTGCTCCTAATTATGCCGTTGTTAAACTCATCAATATTGGCAATTCCATCTTTCCAAATTTCATTCTTCCACCCCGGCATGGGTATAGAATCTTCTAACACCCGTTTGTAACCATATAAAGTAGCCAATTGATTTGTTTTTTCATCCACTGTCATTTGCGACAATAAATCCTGTATCCGGTCTTCAATTTTAGCATTTGGATTTTCGTAAACATCCATTCTACCGTTTTTATTTAAATCGATCCAATTTTTGTGGTAGATAATCGATTTTTTCTGAGCAGAAGCAACGTTTATTATTAGTATAAAAATTACGAGACTAAATATTTTTTTTATCATGTTGGAAATAATTTTAGTTTACTTTCCCGTAAATATGGTTTAATACAACATCCCAATTTGGATACTTTTCTTCTGAATGTTCCAAATCCTTTACGATCTTTAAATAGTTGGGTTCAAAATAAGTGGCCATAGCAAACAAATTAAGGCCATGCGAAGGTTTATATAGTGCACCGATAATGAAGTTAGCTTCTTTATTTTGAGCCCTCTTCTTATCAAATTCTGTTTTGCTGTTCACAAATTCTTCATGTCTTTTTTCGCCCGTTGTGTAAGGCACTAAAAATTCCATCGACTTCTGTAGAGATGATCCTACAACACTTACGTAATGATAAAAATCTTTTTTGGTAGCTCGATTTACTACAATTGCAAGTTTAACCAAAGGCTCTAAAGTATAAACCTGATAATGGAGCGCATCACGTTCTTTAAAATCCATGCCCGATCCATCTGCATATAAATTGGTTGCAATTTGCGAAGGCAAAGCAGTATTTATAAAGTTTTTTAAACTATCGTCATTAATCGCATAAGCAATCATACCAATTACTTTTATGCGGTGAGAATTCCAATTGCTTGTTGGGCTACCGGGTTTCTTTTTAGAAAAAAACGGATGGTTTAACTCTTTGTAAGCCATAAAACTAAGCCAACTTTTAATGGTTTCATTATCGATTTTAGTCAATTCGTTTTTAACCAAATCGTATGCCTCAAAAGCACGTTCAAATTTGGTATCGTTAATGGGGTTTTCCATTGGTCTATTTACTGTTGCCCAATTCAACAACAAATCTTTAGTTTTATTTAGGTAGGCTTTTTCACCCTCAATTTTATAGGCCAATGCCAAAGCGTACATTTTATCAACATCTTTTAAAGCCTTTAGCGATTTAATCTTTTTTGGATCATTCGCCAATCTTCCTTCCGAGAAAACAGTGTCAACCGCAGCAGGCATATCATTTATGGATGAATCTGCAAGTGCTTTAAGTTTTAAGTACTGTCGCTTTGTACCTACATCAGTTTTAATTAATTTCTTTAATCCGTTAATTTCATCGCTGTTCATACTCACAAATTGGGCATTAGTAGTTAAACTAAATAAAACCAGAAAAATAACAAGGAGGTTTTTCATAGGTTAATTTCTTGGTTTTTGAGGTAAATCAGTCATTTCAAAAACCAATTTACCACCTTCAATAATATCGCGATGGTGAATAGAATGCGGAGTAATCAACTGATTGTTTAATGTTATTTCACTAACATACTTATTCTTTACCGAATAGTTTTTAGCCTCGATTGTAAAGGTTTTGTTATTCGGTAAATGAAGTTTAACTTTCTTAAATTGCGGTGCGCCAAAAACATATTCTCCACCAACCGGGTTTACTGGATAAAAACCCATGGCATTAAAAATAAACCATGCAGACATCTGCCCGCAATCATCATTTCCAATTAATCCATCAGGTTTATTTAAGTAAAACCGATCGTTAATTTCTCTTGCTAATTCTTGTGTTCTCCACGGCCGATCCAAAAATGTAAAAAGATAAACTATATGATGACTTGGTTCATTTCCATGCGCATACTGACCTATTAAACCACTTACATCTCCAGTAAAACCCGTCCCTTTTTTGGTAGAATCTAATTTAAAAAGCGAATCTAACTTATTTGCGAAAGTTATTTTACCCCCAAAAATTTTGGTTAAACCCTCAACATCATGTTGCACCTGCCACGTATATTGCCAAGCATTGCCTTCGGTATAATCACCACCCGAAGAGCCTGCATGAGAAAGTGAAAATGGATCAAAAGGTGTACGCCAATGACCGAATGAATCTTTTCCACGCATAAAATTTGTGGTGCTGTCGAAGATATTCTTATAGAAACCAGCGCGCTTGTTAAAATAAAATTCGTCTTCTTTGGTACCTAAAGTTTTCGCCATTTCAGCAACTGCATAATCATCATAAGCAGACTCTAATGTTCTAGAAACAGATTCTTCTTTAACCAAATCGAAAGGATAATATCCAAACTTATTGTAAATATCCCAATTGGATTTTTGGTGGTTTTTTAAGGAAGACTTTTTTACGGCTTGGTAAGCTTCATCAACATTAAAACCTCTAAATCCTTTTAAATACGCATCGGCGATTACAGGAATGGCATGATTGCCAATCATACAGAAATTTTCTTTTCCCCATAAAGTCCAAATAGGAAGAATACCTTCTGTTTTATAATGATCGATTAAACTATTAACCATTCCATCGACTCTTTCTGGCGTTAAAATGGTATAAAGCGGATGAGCTGCTCGGTAGGTATCCCACAAAGAAAAAGTAGAATAGTAAGTTTTTGTGGCTGAGTGATGAACTTTATTATCTGCACCGCGATATTCGCCATTTACATCTGCAATGTTATTTGGCTGCAGGCACAAATGATAAAGTGCTGTATAAAAATTAGTTTTTTGATCTTTTGTGCCTTCAATTTCTACTCTTGATAAGATGCTGTTCCAATCGCTTTTTGCTTGTTTAACTATTTTATCAAAATCCCAATATGCATTTTCGGCTTCTAAATTTTGTTTAGCGCCACTAATGCTAACTGTAGATATGCCTATTTTTACTTGAAGACTTTCATTTTGTTTTAAATCGAAATCCAATACTAATCGCTTTGCTTTTTCTCCAAGTTTTGGTGCGAGTTGATTAATTTTTGTATAAGGTTTACTAAGTTTAATAATATAATAAAAATCTCTAGCAACCCAATGATTGACTTGTTGATGCCCGGTAAAGGTTTGTTTATCGTCTTCAATGTTTATTTCGGCTGTAGCAACATGATCTTGCAAAGCCGTTTCATTTCCCACTATTCCGCTTTGCAAATCAATGAGTAAATGAGCAACTTCGTTTTTAGTAAATTTATATTTGTGAAAAGCGGTATGTGCTGTAGCAGTTAATTTCACCTTAACGCCATCTGCTAAATCTACGCTATAAATACCTGCTGATGCTTTTTCGGTTTTCTTATCGAAAGTGGTTTTATATTCCGCTTTTTCACCAGAAAACGGAAGGAGTAAAATGTCGCCTAAATCGCCAATACCCGTGCCATTTAAATGGTTTTGGGCAAAACCAATAAGCTGTTTATCGTTATAATTGTAACCCGAGCAATGATTCCAACCCATAATACTAGTTTCTGGACTCACCTGTACAAACCCAAAAGGGACTGAAGCACCTGGAAAAGTATGTCCATTTTCTGCAGTGCCAATAAACGGGTTTACGTATTTTGTGTAATCTTCGCTTTGCGCGTACAAATTAGAAGTGAGCAAGATTAAGCCTACAAAACCCAAAAAATAATTGGAACACAATTTTATATCATGCAGTCTATTCATGAATTTTTTATAGTTTGATTATGAGCCGGATTAAACAACAATAAAATGGGATAATTACAAATAAAATTAATCATCCATAATTACCCCAATTACAAAATTTAAAGCCCTATACTTTTAATTTTTTTTAAACTTTGCGATTTCGGTTTTCATTAACTGGTAATAAAAATCGCCATGTCCGCCTGCCATCGGCTCAATATCGGCACTGTATTCTGTTCCCCACAAATCTGTTAGGTAGGGCTTGGTAGGGTCGGTTTTATTTAGGTTTTGCGCAGCCCATTCGTTCCAACTGTGTATAAAAACAAATTTTGGTTTGTTAAGCGTGGCTGCTTGCATATATTTTTGAAAATAAGCGCCGTTCGATCTCCCAATTGCACCTGCAGTAGGGTTTATTCCATCTTGAGTCATGTAGGATGCTTGAGTGGCCACTGGCGCACACATTTGTTCTGCCTTACCGTTATACATAAAAGGCGGTGGTGGTACGTCAGCATTTACTTTAAATTGCCAGCACTTTCCAGTATTATTCAATCCCCAACAATGCCTAGTGGTATAGTTCGCGAATTTTCCATTTGTTGGTACCGCAGGTTGATTAACATCGCTGTTGCCCAAAGTTACATCAGGTTGCCCCACTAATAACAACTTTTTACCTAAATAATTAAAAAACAAAGCACTATCATACTTTGCAAAAAATGCAGTTTCTACTACTGAAAGCGCACCTTCATTTTTTACAAAAAACGCAATCTTTGGCGTTTGTAAACCTGCTCTCATTCTTTTTTGCCAAGTATTTAGCAATGCTGTAGTTGATGATATATAAGTAGGTCCGTTCGCAAAATCTTGTGCACCGTTTGTAAAATCTAAAATGATTAAATCTACGCCTGCTTTTGAAATTAAATCTGCATGGTAATTTAAAAGAGCCTCATTGGGTTGATTTGGATCTCCATTAAAGTAAAACCGATAGTTATTTTTTATGGTTCCATCGCCATGGGTAGCTGCCCAAGCTGGCTTGCCCCAAAAATTAAGGTATGCATAAGGGCTAAAAGCTGGGCTTTGTTGATTGTTTATAAATACGTCGCCAGAAGTTGAAATGTTACCGCTAGAAAACATACTGTCGCCAAAATTAGCGAAGTAAAATAAAGCAGCGTAACGTACAGTATCAGTAACCACTACAGGCGGTTTAATAGGAGCGGGTGGCGCGGTGGGTTGCACTGTGTCATTTTTACCACAGCGTGATAAAAGTAGTATCAAACCGAACAACAATAATCTATTAATTCTGAACATTTTCTAAAGATTAATTGAATTAAAAATGGATAAAACTAAAAATTTCATATTAACTAAATGCATTTAAAAAATGTAATTAGCCGATATGAAAAGCGAGTCAATTTTGTTTGTTGAAAGGTTAAAATGGCAATTAAGTTATTAATGGTTATTCGTTTTCTTTAAAAGCGCTGTTCAAATCCGAAAGAACACCAGATTTGAACAGCGCTTAATTGTATTGTTTAATTATTCTACCAACCCGGATTTATTTTGGGTAACCAGGATTTTGCGCCAATACAGCACCAGAATTTGCATCAATAGCCTTTTGTGGTATTGGAAATAGGTTATTATATGGTTGAATTGTTTGCTTTGTAATTGCGAAAATAGAATACTGTAAAGTTCTAGTGTACCATAAACCCAATCTATTTAATGTTAAGCGCCTAGGCTCTTCAACTATTAATTCTCTAGCTCTTTCATCAAGTATATAACTAATATTGACTTCAGAAGGATCTACTAATTTGGCATTTGATCTTGCTCTAACAACATTAATATCTGCGGCGGCATTTATTAAATCACCCTTTTGCAAATAAGCTTCTGCTCTATATAGATAAGTCTCTGCCAATCTAAAAAGTGCCCAATCTTTGTCTGGAGTTATGCTTGCTCCCAAATTTGATATAATCCCTTCCACTTTTCTCACTTTTGAGCACATGGTCTCAATAGTATCTGCAAGTGTTGTATAATCTATTTTTTTACCGAAATATGTAGGGTTTCCAGCATTGTTATAATACCAAGTTCTCCTTATATTAAACTTAGAGTTTCTCATATCATTAGCATTTGTTCCATTCCAAACATCATAGAAAAAATAGTTGGTCGGTCTGCAAAAAGCTGCTGGTCTATAAAGAGAATCCTGCAAAGTCATCCCTGCCTTACCGTTAGGTGCAACCATGTTGAAATAAGCAGGACCCCAAGCTCTCGATAACCCGTTATGCCCGGCTTTAGGTGCGCCACCTATTGCGTTATTCTTAAATTGTATAACTAAAAGACTTTCTCTATTTCCTTTTCTTCTATTAGGATTATCTTCCCAAAAAAGATTAGAATAAACATCTCTTCCCTGTGGATTTGCATCACCAAATAGCGTTGTCATTAAATTGTATTTTCCTGATTTAATAATTCTAGAAGAGCTACTGATTGCACTATCAGGCATATTTAAATGCAAGTAAACGTCAGTAAGAAGTTGATCTGCTGCTGCACTTGTAAGCCTTCCATCTAAACTGGCGCTTACTAAAGCATCTGGGTCTTTTGGCAACCATTTCGATGCAAATTCTAAATCCTTTCTTATAGTATCTAAAATAGTTTTTGTTGGCGTACGTACATAATCATAACGAGGTGTTGTAATTTCTTCGGTAATTAAAGGTACATCTCCATAAACGCCAATTAACGTATTGTAAGAATAGGCTCTAAAAAATTTTGCTTGTGCAATAATGCCATTTTTTTCTGCATCACTCGCCCAAGTCACGCCAGGCTTTGAAGCCCTGCTGATAATCAAATTAGCGCGTGGCAAAATCCCTGTATAGGAAGCATCCCAATAGTAATTTACGGCCTCGTGTTGCGGGTTAAATTGTGAGAAATCTACCATTTGGTATGGACGTGACCTTTGTCCTGACGTAGCAACATCAGTTCCGATACGTAAATAATCCCTCATATACATTCCAGAATTAGCGATTTCTCCCATTGTGAAGTTTCTCAAATCCGAGTATAAAGTGTTTGTTGCTGTTTGAAAAGTTGCAGCATCTTTTAAATTTTCTGGACTGTAAAAATTTTGTGGAACTTCATCTAACACACTTCTCTTACAAGAAACGATTGCTACCGAAGCTAAAATTAATATAACTCCAGTTTTTATTTTCGTTTTTAATTTCATAACTATTGCTTTAAAATATTTTATTATAATGAAAGACTTAAACCGCCAATTATTGATCTAGTTAAAGGAAATTGGTTTAAACCTGCTGCAATTTCTGGATCCCATCCGCTCCACTTTGTAATTAGAATTGGATTTTTTGCACTTACATATAATTTTAGAGCGCCAACTTTTAATAAATCTGTAATTCTTTTGCCAAAGTTATATGATAAGGAAATGTCTTGAACTCTAATAAAAGACGTGCTTTGTAATTGAACTACACCAAGTGAGTTTCCGTAATCGATGGATGGATGTGTGGTACTTGGATTATCTGGTGTCCACCAAGCTACGCTAGCACCTCTGGCTTTAGTAATTAAATTAGATGCTGGATCTAGTATTGCATTATTATTTCTCATACCACCGGCAGAACCCGTAATTAGCGTATAAAACGAGAAGCCTTTATAAGTTAATGATGTATTAAAACCATAAACAACATCTGGATTATCATAACCAATTATTGTACGATCGTTACCCGGGGTAATTTTTCCATCTCCATCAATATCTCTTAATTTTAAATCCCCTGGTCTTGCTGCAAAAGTCTTCGCTAGTACAGCTTCGTCTTGTTGCCAAACGCCTATAACTTCATAGTTATAAATTGCATTTATTGGCTTGCCAATAAACCTAGAACTTGCAATATCATCATCTTCAATGCCATCTTTATTATTATCAGTACCCTGAAGTGCTACAATTTTATTCTTGTTAGCCGAAAGATTGATTCCTGTTGTCCAAGTTAAATTTGGTGTTTTAATGTTAATTGTATTCAGTGTAAATTCGATTCCTTTATTGTTAACTTTTCCTATATTTTGTAATTGACTACCAAAACCATTAATAGTTGGGATGGTTCTTGGCAATAATAAATCGCTAGAATTTGAGTTATAAACATCTAAAGAGCCTGAAATACGTCTGTTTAAAAGTTCAAAATCAACACCTATATTACTTGCATAGGTAAGCTCCCATTTTAAATCAGGGTTACCTAAACCAGTAGTTCCTATTCCGACTGCTGGCACTGTTCCATCACCGAAAATATAATTATAACCTGCATTAACAGCTAACGGACTAAGCGATGCATATCTTCCAATTTGATTTCCGTTGCCTCCATAAGAAGCTCTTAACTTTAAAACATTTATTACTTTAACATCCTTTAAAAAACTTTCATCAGAAACTATCCATGAAACGCCCACTGAAGGAAAGTTGGCAAACTTATTTTTGTCGCCAAAAACAGATGCGCCATCTCTTCTAAAAGTTCCGGTAATGATGTATCTATTTTTGTATTTATAGGTAAGTCTAGCCATAGCTGCTATTGACGCATACGCGCTATAACTTGCTGATGTAGCTTGAGTTGCACCTAATGATAAACTATAATAAGTTAGTGCATCATTTGGAAACGTATTTGCTGATGCCGTAGTGCTGTTAGATTTTGAATAATTGTAATTGTATAAAAAAGTTGCATCTACACTATGATCACCAAATGTTCTGTTATATTTCAAAATATTTTCTACGTAAGCATCAGTAGAATTAGAGTTCGTCTGATTTGCAGATGCCTCTCTATTTAAGCCGGTACCTGGCGTTTTGTAAGATGGTGTAAAGTTGAAATTTTGATCCCACTGACTGTTGTTAGAATAATTGAATCTATAATTTAAACCTTTTATAAATGGAATATTTACATCAGCATAAGCAACTGCAAATAAACTGCTTCTCGTTATCGTACTTCTATTTAGGGTCCCAAAAAGTGGATTACTAATAAAACCATCATCTACCGGATTAGGTTTAAGTATCGTTGGATTATCTGGAAGATAATATGATGCATAAGGACTTAATCTCGATGCTTGCAGTAAATCTGCAGGGGTTCCGGAATTATCATTAAAAGTAAAAAATGAGTTAACGCCAAATTTCAACCAATCGGTAACATGTGTTTCCAAATTTACCCTGCCAGATGCTCTTTTAAACTGATCTCCTTTTACCACACCTTTTTGATTGGCATACTCACCCGAAACAAAATAATTGGTTTTATCATTTGCGGCAGATAAACTTAAGTTATAATTTTGAATCGGTGCTGATTGACTAATCACATCAAGTGCTTCTTGGCTGTTGCCTAAGTTGAAATTCTTAATTTCAGTAGGGTTTAAAAAATAAGTAGAAACATCATCGAAATTAGGCTTAACAGGTGTGCCCGCTAACTGACCGTTAGATTGTCTGTAGAAAGTAGTGTTCGCAACATCGAATAATTTCTGACGATACTGCGCAGCGTTTTCTAACTTTTGGTTTTTAACAAAATCTTGACCACCTACATAAGAGTTGATATGAATGGTAGGCTTATCTGTTTTTCCTCTTTTAGTTGTAATTATAACAACTCCATTTGCTGCCTGCGAACCATAAATAGCCGCAGCGCTTGCATCTTTTAAAATTTCAAAAGATTCAATATCATCTGAATTCAAATCCGACAATCCACCACGATAAATAATCCCGTCTAGAACAATTAATGCATTATTACTCGCAGCGATAGAACGACTACCACCTCTAATCTGCACGGCGCTTCCGGAACCCGCCCTACCAGTGCTTGTTATACTTACACCAGCCGTACCACCCCTTAATGCTTGCAAAATATTTACGTTAGGCAATGCTTCTAATTTTGTGTTATCTATCTTTGCCACCGCTCCTGTTAAATCTCTTTTAGTAGAAGTACCATAGCCCACAACAACAACTTCATCTAAGCCTTTAGAAATAGCATTAAGTTTAATGTTATAAATAGATTTGCCAGCTTCCGTTTTAACTAGATTTTCTCCGTATCCGATTAGTGCAAACTCCAATACAGCATTTGCTGGTGCGTTAATAGAATAATTTCCATTGGCATCCGTTGCTGTGCCTACTGTTGTTCCTCTCAATCTTACAGTAACGCCAGGCAACATGCCACCATCACTTGCATCGGTTACTTTACCCGTAATGATTTTGTCTTGTGCCTTTAAATTTTCATTTATAAGCGTTACACATAATAGTGTGAGTAACACGGCACAAAAATTTCTAAGTAGTTTTTTTTTCATCATACTTGATTTTTTGGTTATTAACTAAAACCGACATCGCAGTTAAAATTAAATTATATTAATTTGGTTAGGAGAGATTATTGGTTTCTCTAAATCGAAGGTATTATTGTAGATAGGATTTGGCAACCTGTACCGTCCTGCTCTTGTAAAAAAACTTAAACTTATTTAGAATATTAAATAAATTGACATGTATTTTTTGCCGGTTGGCAAGTGTGAGATTAAATTTATTAAGGGGAAAAAAATTGCCAGAGGAGAGTAAATGGTATTAAGGTCGGTAAAGAAATAACTTCAAATACTTAAACAAATAACTGCATAACAGCTATTTATATGATGTAAATTTTATCTCAATAAAAAAAAGCAAATCCTATTAACTGTGTTTGTCTATAGAAAGTAAAATATTAATGTTTTTTACCGAGAGGAGTGTATGGTTAAATTTTAGAATGAAAAAAAATTGATTTACCTAAACTACCTTTCATCAATATATATAAAGTTTTAAGGGTATTTGAAAGTTAATTTTTAAAATATGCATCTATTAAACTTAAAGCTAATTTTTACCTGCCAACAAATTTGAAGCCTAGGTAAACAGCTTATTAATATAATAAAAAAAACTCCCCACAATCTAAAGATAGCGAGGAGTTTTTAGCCACTGTAAAAAATTAAATCAATTTTTCTGCAACAAAATTTATTCTACCAACCCGGATTTTGATTTTTAGAGAAATCTGGAATGATTGAGGCTTCTCCTAAAGGCAATGGAAAAATACGGAATTTATCTTGCCAAGCATTTCTTGATTCTACAACGAAACGATTGTATGCCAAGGTACTACCAGTTTTTATAATTTCTGTTCCGGTAACTAATTTATCGGTTTTATCCAAAATTTTCCATCTTCTCACATCCCAAAAACGATGTTCCTCCATAAAAAGCTCAACTCTTCTTTCATTGCGAATACGGGTTTGAAAATCAAGTTGACTCAAACCAGGAGTTAAGTTTGGCATTCCAGCCCTAGCTCGTACAGTATTTACAGCGTCATAAGCTATTTGAGTAGGACCATTTGCTTCGTTTTCTGCTTCGGCAAGATTCAAGTAAATTTCTGATAAGTGATATTTTTTGAACCTCGCTGATGATCCCGTACCTACCGCAATTGCTGGATTTAAAAACTTTCTAAGGTAATATCCACTATGGGTATTTTGTCTGTTAGGTGGTGTTTTTAACAACTGTTGACCACCACCTTTATAAATTTGTAGCGCTAAAGATGCGCCATTATAATTTGGATGCACAGCACCATTGTACCACACGGAAGCATAAAACCTAGGATCTCTACCCACGTATGGATTATTAGGATCATAACCAGATGCCGTGTTGATGATTGGATTTAAATGACTATCATCGCTATAACCAGTAATTGCAGGTAAGCCAGTAGCCTTCATTTCGTAGCTATCAACTAACTCTTGTGTTGGTGTAGAACCTGTCTTATTGATGCCTTTTTGTCCTGCAATTGCATTAATAATTGTAAAGGTTCCATCATTAGTACTGGTAATTTCAAATATTGTCTCTTTATCAACAGGCGTAGTTGACATGTCTGCAGAACTGAAAAAATACTGCTCATAATTAGGGAAAAGCTGATATTGATTCCCTGCGGTTAATGCAGTTAAAGCTTGTTGGGAAGCAGTTGAAGCAGCAGTCCATTTTGCTTTATCATTACTAGGATTCCATAAAGGACTCGCATTGTACAATAATGCTTCTGATTTAATTGCGTATGCAACTGCTTTACTGAAACGCCCACGCTCGCCTTCTAATGTAATACGAATTGGCATTTGCGGATTAGCAATAACATTATCACACTCACTCACAATGAAGTCCACACATTGTTGAAAAGTAGGTCTTGTAAGTGATGTGTAATCAAAAGTATTTGATACAGGCTTATCAATAATTGGTAAAGCACCGTATTGTTTAATCAATTCTAAATAGTAAAATGCACGCAACAATTGTGCTTCTCCTTTAAACCTATTTCTATTGGTTTCAATTGGTACATTTGCTGTAGGTAATCTTGATAAAAATACATTGGCGTTATAAATTCCATTCCAAAACTGAGCGTATTTGTTCGCTTTCCCATCCATACCACTCGCTGTACCATTACCAAATTCTAAGGGATTAAAAGAAGGCGTTAGCGCCCCAGATATCCAAGAAACGTTCATCGTGCCAGATTCGTTACCTATATCTGCATCTGTACAATTATCTGTAGAGCCCTCTAAATATGCCCAAAAACGGTATTTATAAAAATATCCTGGAATATTGCCGTAGCATGTACTAAGGAATGCTTCAGTCTGTTTCTCATCGCTAAAAATAGCATCTAAAGTAATTCTACCATCAGGAGAAATATCTAAAGGGCTTTTCTTACAACTTATGCTAATTGTTAGTATGGCGAGCATACCGATTATTATCTTTTTCATTATTTTATGTTTTAATTATGAATTAAAAAGCAACATTTGCACCGAAGTTAATTATCCTAAGCACTGGGTATGACAACTCACCTGTTAATTCGGGGTCGAATTGTTTGCTTGGTAATTTATCCCAAGTATATAAATTTAAGCCATTTGCATACAATCTAACTCGTTTAGAACCAATTCTCTTCGATATACTTAATGGTAGCGTGTAGCCAATTTCAGCATTTTTCAACCTAATATAACTTGCATCAAGGATAAAGAATGAATTTCTGTTTTCATTTGGAGAAGTTTTTGTAGTTAAGCGTGGGTAGTTAATTGGATCGCCTGCAGCAGCTCTCTCTGCTGTCCAGCTCTCTAAGTGGTTAACATAATAGTTACTACCTGGAAAAGTTCCTCTACTTTGATAGTAATTGCTCACATTGGTTACACCTTGAAACAACAAGCTTAAATCAAACCCTTTATAAGTAATGCTAAACGCTGCTCCGAAGGTATATTCTGGCACACTTGAATAGCCAATTGGCGCTAAATCTTTGGGGTCGATAATTCCATCGCCATTCAGGTCTTTATATTTAAAATCGCCGGGCTTAGATGCATTAGCACCAATACTTTGAACAGGCGATTGATCTATCTCTGCTTGATTATCAAAATATTTATCAACGATGTACCCAAAATTCTGACCAATGCTGTATCCCGTTTTGCGATAGCGATATGCATAGTCGCTTGAAAGTTGCGCTTCATCAGCAAATTTTAACTTATTGGTAGCATAACTAACGTTAACTCTAGATACAATAGAAAAATCTTTATCGAAATATTTCTTGTAATTAAGCTCTAATTCATACCCTTTATTATTAACTACACCAATATTTACCGGAGGCAAAATGCCTACCGGAAGACCATTTAAAACCGGGATTGTTCCTCTTGGAATTAATACATTATCTCTGTTTTCGGAGAAAATATCAGCAACAAGGTTGAATGATTTCAAAAATCCAATTTCTAAACCGATGTTGGCTTTCTTTGCTACTTCCCATTGTAAGTCAGGATTTCCGATTTGGTTGTAATTTACTCTATTCCCACCACCTAAAGTAGAAGAATAACCACCACCAACGACTGTTATATCATCTGAATATATAAATCTTTTCGAATTTATCCTGTCGTTACCAACTTCACCATAAGATCCCCTGATTTTTAAAGAGTTAATGCCTTTTACATTCCAAAACTTTTCGTTTGATACTACCCAAGCTCCAGAAAATGCAGGGAAAAACCCAAATCTTTTTCCTTTAGCAAATTGCTCTGATCCATTATATCCTGCATTGAATTCTGCAAAATAACGATTGTCATAACCGTATGTTAATCTGTTAGAAACACCTAATAAATTGAAAGGCAATTGAGAATCGATAATTGTTTGTTGTTGTTGATATAGCACCAAGCCAGTAACAGTATGCTTGCCAAATATTCTATTGTAATTTAAAAAACCTTGAAAATTTGCTAAACTTGTAAAATTACCGCTTCCTGATATAGCCAAAGGAGTATTAACGTCTGCGTTAAATGGCTTGTAGGATACTACAGGTAAACCATCTGGACCTAAATTATTCGGATCAATGAACTGAACTTGTTTAACAAAAGATCTTGAAGCATTTAAGTTATTGGTTGATTTTGTATCAAACGAAATTAATGCTTTTGCGGTTAAACCTTTAGTAACAAAATCTAAATTTTGTTCCATACCATAAGTCGCCGTAACATTACTTCTGGTTTGTTGTCTATATCCACTTCTATTCAAAAGGCCGTAAGGCACGTTTATAATTGTAGAGTTGGTAGAAACCGATCCATCGGGCGTAAGAGGCCCTGGAATAGTGGCTGGTAAATCGAATAGATTTGCTAAAACATACAGCGAAGGTGAATCTCCACCTTGACCAGTAGAGGCGATAGCTACGCCGAAAGGTCCATTCTGCTTTTCTAAATAACCTGCAATATTTAAATAGGCTTTTAAGCTTTTATTAATTTGTAAATCTATATTCGATCTAAAATTGTAACGGTTAAGTTTAAAACTTGGATCATAATTTAGGTCTTTTTCAGTTTTAAAACTACCTGATTGATTAAGTACACCGGCGTTAACAAAATAACGTACAGCTTTACCCGCTCCAGAAATGTTTAAATTATACCGCGATTCTGGAGAGAATTTTCGAACAAGCGTGTTAACCCAGTCAGTGTTTGGGTATCTAATCGGGTCCGAACCTGACTGGTAAGCTGCCAATGCTGCATCAGAATATACAGGTGGTAGGCCGTCGTTGGCACTTGCCAAGTTTTTTAATGTTGCGTATTGAAATGAATTAACTGGTTGAGCAAGGCGGGTAAAATCCTGCCCTCCTGTTTCTGCAGTAAAATTAATCTCTGGCACTTCACTTGTTCCTCTTTTGGTTGTTACTAAAATAACACCATTTGCGCCCCTAACACCAAAAATTGCTGTAGATGAAGCATCTTTTAAAACAGTTACAGACTCAACCTCATTTGGATCTATGAACGTTAACTCGCGCTCAACGCCATCTACCAAAACAATTGGAGATTGTGTATTTGTGGTTCCTTGGCCACGAACAAAAATTTGCGTCAAATCTCTACCCGGCTCACCGCTTCTTTGTAATGCGCTAAGGCCAGGCAACCTACCGGCTAATGACACGGCTAAATTAGCTGCAGGACTTTGTTTAATCTCCTTAGTGGAAATAGATGAAATTGCACCTGTTACGGTTTCTTTCTTTTGGGCACCGTAAGCAACCACAACAACTTCATTTAAACCTTGTGACGATGACGTTAATTTAACATTTACAATGCTATTATCATCGGGAACAAATTTTTCGATTTCTTCATATCCTATGAAGTTAAAAACTAATACCCTGCTCTTTTCGTTTACTTTAATAGAATAATTTCCATTTGCATCGGTAATAGCGCCTAATGTAGTTCCTTTCACTTTTACGGTAACCCCTGGCAATACACCACCGCCATCTGCATCGGTTACTTTACCCGTAATAATTTTGTCTTGTGCCCTTAAATTTTCATTAATGAGCGTTACACATAGGAGTGTGAGTAACACGGCACAAAAATTTCTAAGTAGTTTTTTTTTCATCATACTTGGTTTTCTGGTTATTAACTAAAACCGACATCGCAGTTAAAGTTAAATTTTATTAATTTGGTTAGGAGGGAACTCTGACTTTCCCAAACCGAAGATATTGTTATATGTAGGGTTTGGCAACCTGTACCGTCCTGCTTTTATAAAAAACTTAAACTTTTTTGGAATATAATTCAAAATGGCAATTTTTTTTTGCCGATTAGACAACGTTGTATTATTAAATTTACTGCTTACAATGCGGATACAAAAACTAAATTGCAACAAAATTCACAAAACTAATTGATCCATGTTTTATTTTTCAACAAACTGTATATAAGTATTTTAAGTAAAATATATTTAGCTTTTACTATACCTAACTAATGTACCATAGAATATTTTCTTAAAAAACCAAGCGTAATGGCTTGGCTAAAAAAACAAGTAAGACTTTTAATTTAGACAAAAAATTTAATCTCGCTAAAAATTTTAAATTATCTAGGATTAGCACGTTGGGCTTTTAGGAACCACGTACCTTAAAACACTGAATAACAAAATTTATCAATACATTTAATTGTGGCTAAATCGATTTAGTAAACCAAAGCTTAAAAAAGAAATATTGTTTACTATTAAATAAATTAAGTGCTGCATTTTATCGTTAGCGAACTCATTTTATTAGTAGGCAATCCGGCATGGCTCATCAAGTTTAATGTAATATTTGTTAACCCATTAGCGCTAACTCCAGCTTTACTTTTTACCCTTATTATCAAGTTGTTTGTACTTGTACCCTTTAATCTGAAGCTATTAAAACATGGAAAGCCCTTACCTAATACACCCTTTGTAATGTTTACTCCATTCATAACGTACGATATTGCATAATTATCATTATCTGCACTAGCCATTATTAGCGGGCACACATCCACCCATGCATCATCATTGGATGATATCGTTAACGGGATTGAGAAATCTACGTTTCCATTATTTTGTGGCAACTTTACTGTTAATGCACTTCCGTTAGCCATAATGTTAGCATTTGGTAAAGTTGTATTTAAAGCCACTTTCGATTTTCCATTTAGGTGTCTGATAATATAATAGGCAACTCCTGTTAATGATTGCCCTGGCTCGCCAGCTGTTGTTTTTTCTGGCGTAACAGGGTACTGTTTTATTTGTGCAGCATAATATTCTACCGCCCAAATATCAGGACTCGCACCTGCATCTTCGTGCTTTTGCACACAATCTATCGAGCCCGATAAAAGGGCATCTGGCGTATTTGATTGGTAGGGTGAAATCATAACCATCGCTATTTTACCCGCTTTATGTGCATATTTTACCCCCGAAATGCTCCCTTCACGATAATTGGTTGTATTTGCAATCCACAACCCTAAAGGTCCATCAATGCCCGAACCATCTGTTTTCGCAATACCATCTCGCCACGCAATTGCACCAGCCGTAGAAGAGCTAATGTCGCCGTTTACTTGCCACGGAGCGCCCATACCTAAAATCGTAATCGGGCCATTCGTTTTTAATGCAACCAGCCGAGAATCTACAACACCTCTATTAATAATCGCATAGTTTACTTTAAAGCCGTTTGCTTTTAAAATAGCAAGTTTCGCTTCATCAGATGCATCATCAGTTCGTTGCTCATCTGTTTCATAAAAAAGATTTTTATTAGTAAAAAGCCCCGCCATTGCGGTTAACCGCTGATTTTGAGTGGCGTCTAATGGATCGGTGTTCAACGCAAAATTATTAATATAGTAACCATCAGCATATTGTTGCACAAATGGCCATCCATTTGTATCTCCTAAATAGCCTAAAAATGCACCCGTTGCGTTATCTCCTCCCCCTATATAAACTTTTATATTGTTGCTAGGCACATAATCAGCCCCCGAGGCATCAACTGGATCTGCAACTGGGTTGTTGTTGCCAGTTGTTACTTCGGGTTTTTGGGGTACAATACCCGAATCTGTTTTACCGCACGAAACAAGAAAAAAAAGTGCTACACCCAGCAATATGCTAATTTTAATCTTCATCATTTTATTTTTGCTAAAATCGTTTTCTAATTTTAATTCCACTTATAATTGGGCTTCCTTGCATCTTATCAAACGAAACGATTAAGCCTTTTCCGGTGGTTACCTCTACAAACGCCTTAACCGTTATGGCAGCTTTTTCTTGATTTTGCGAAGGATAGGCAAAAACAGCATTTCCGTTGATGAGCGTACTGAATCTATTATTCCCAATTTGATCTACAAAAAGTAATTCAACTTCATAATTGCCATCGGCCACATCAAACTTAATGCTATTGGCATCTTTTAAATAAGCATAAAATAGAGGATCGTTTGTTGTTCTTTTTACATCGAACCTTGTTGGTTGCGTATAGACATAATTATTTTTTACAAAACCCCAATACCCCTCAGTATATTCTCTTTCAGGTTCCCAAACCAAACCTGTTGATTGCTCCAAAAAATATTCTTTACTACCAAAGTTTACCGCAATTGAAGTAAAAGATGGATCGCTTAGCAAGTACGGTTGCAAATGGAAGTTAATAGCTATTTGATCTAATTTATTATTTGCTTTAGCAACCAATTGGTTTAACCCATTATTAAACGGTACATCCCAAATTGCTTTAAAACCTTGAGTTGGTTTAACGCCTAAAGAAACCCCATTATTAAAAAGCTCTACATTGGGCAAATTGCTGTAAATTACTACTGGCTGCTTGCAAAAAGCAAACTGTTCGCTTTCAGCTCTTCCTGCCCTATTCATCCAATCGCTTGAAGCAATTTTTATAAAAGGAGTTGACGAAAGTGCCGCTTTAAAAAAGTAATAAGAATCTTTCGGTTTCCGATCAACTGTAAGCAAACCCTTGTTGTTGATGTTGGGTACTACATCCATTCTTCCTTCGGAATTAAAATCGAAAGAATTCCAAACGGTGGCACCAGATACAAAAGGCCGAGCCATTATTTGTTGGTAATAGCTTTCCAAATTATCTTCCTGATATTCTACACTGTAATCATATCTAGTAGGTGTTAAGGAGTGTATTCTTGTATCGCTCCCGGCGCCATACTCCGAAATAATGAAACTCTTTGTTGGATATTTCTTATGCCAATCATCTAAAAAAGGCCCAAATTTTGTCATATCTTCTTGGTACCAACCAATATATAGGTTCCAGCCAACAATATCGCAAACGTTGCCTATTCCGGTTTCTAAATATTCATCGGCATAAGTATATTCCAAAGCCATTGCTGTTTTACGGCTACTGTCTTCGGTTTTCACAATTTTCTCCAACTCTTTGGCAAGCGCTGTGGTTTTGGCTAATAATTCTTTTCTTTCGACCAATTTCCGCATTTTATTGGTAGCGAATATTTCGTTCATATAAGCCCAAATAATTATTGATGGATGGTTGTAATGTTGCCTAATCATTTCTACAAGCGAAAGCTTTGCATGATCGGCAAATTCTTTGGTCGTATTTATTTCGTTTACTACGGGTATTTCTTCCCAAACCAATAGGCCCAATTTATCGCACATTTCTAAAACTCGTGGGTCTTGTGGATAGTGTGCAATTCTGATAAAATTTGCACCCATATCTTTAATCAACCGAATGTCTTGCTCATGCATATCGCCAGTTAGGGCATTTCCATAACCCTCTCTATCTTGGTGACGATTTGTGCCGATTAACTTTAAGTGCTTATCATTAAGAAAAAACCCTTTATCGGCGTCAAATCTAAACCACCTAAAACCTAATGGCTGTGTAGATGAGTCTATAATTTTTTTTGTACGTTGATCGATAATTTTTAGTTCGACAGCATAAAGATTTGGTTGCTCTGGCGACCACAAATTTGGATTTAAAATTTCCGCATCCGAAAAATTAAAATCCCAAATGGCATTTTTAGCAATATTTTTTGTCTTAGTACTTTCGTAAACCACCTTCCCAAAGGCATCTTTTATTGTGGTAAGCAACGCAATTTTTTTTGGTTTATTGGATTCGTTTTCAATTTTACCAACAACTTTTACCGTTCCTTTTTTAGCAGATACAGATGGCGTAGATATAAATACGCCCGAAGACCCGCTATTTTTCATGTCGAAATGCAGTTCATCTTTTACAATTAAAAAAACATCCCGATAAATACCTCCATAAAAAGTAAAATCGGCACTAACGGGTAAATCATTCAAATTAACTGCATTATCAACTTTTACCTTTATTTCATTTTCGCCGACAGGATTTAGGTAGGCCGTAACATCAAAAATAAAAGCCGTATAACCACCAACATGAGTTCCTACAGATTTACCATTTACAAAGACTTCGGTATTGTTATTTGCGCCTTCAAATTTGAGATACACCCGCTCATTTTTAGAAAAGCTAACCTTCAATTGTTTCTTGTACCAGCCAATACCTCTATAATAACCTGGTATTTCGTCAATTACATCGGTAGCATTCCAGGTGTGTGGCAAGTTAATTTTCTCCCAATTTGTAGATTGTTCTACTTTTGAAAATTCCCAATTTTCATTAATTGAAACTTTTTTTTGCGCGATAGTAGCTAATCCGTTAAAAGTTAACAAGATAAATAAGCATCTCTGTACGGTTTTTTTTAATCTCATTAGTGAAGTTATTTTAATATAATATTTGGGTATTTTTGTTTATCACACGATAAATTTTGTTCGTCGGCCACTAAATGTGCAACCTCAACTAACGTTATTTAATTGCAGATACAGTTTCTTTTCTAATTAAAACAATATAAACATTTTGCACCAAAATTGTAAACCAAATGTAATTTGATTGGCAGTTTTTAAAATTGATGAACAACGAAATTAATCAACAGAAATTGAAATGGCAACATGGTCTGTCCTGCATTTAAAGTTTGATTGGCATTTTAAACAAGATTTAAGTTGGAAAGCTAATTAAAATCAATAATTCTTGGCAAATCGGATAAATATTTTAGAACACCTACCTTAAATAGTGTAAGTAAGGTAAAATTTATTGTCAGATTCGTTGGTTGAAAACTATGCAATTTAACAAGACTTTCTATACTAAAATTTTCAATTGTCGTGTATATCATGCGCAAAGTGATCTTCAAGCGTGTTAATCGTGTAGTAAGATTGCTTCGTGCCTCACAATGACGACCGAACCCTTACTTACCAAATGGTTCCGTAATTAAATTTACCAAAGTTTTTGCAGCTCGTGGATCGTATTTTATGGCATTAGAAATGGTAAGATCACAAATAATAACATTTCCCCAATCTTCTTTTACCGCAAATACTGGGTAGCCAATTTTAGCATCATACATTTTTTGCAAATCTCCACTCCAATAAAAATGTGGCGCTAAGTAACGGCCAATTGGCAAAACTTTTGGGTTTTTAATATCAATCCTATGGCTGGCACTTGCGGCATAAGCAAGATTATCACCTCTACCCCACCATTTCCAATCCATCGCTTCCAAACCATCAAAAATGGGTAGATTTTGTTTCCAATTTAACATCTCTACAAACTCACCCTTAATCGAATCAACAGCTTGTCCATCAACAACACCAGAATCGAACATAAAATCTTCTAAATGGGGCTTAGAGGCAACTGACTTTTCTTCAGCAACTTTAACAACATCTAAAATAAAACGATGCGCAGCTTTACCTTGTTGTAACACCAATAATCTACCGCCAGGCTTTAATGCTTTTTGTATTTCCACTTTACTAATATTAATGGCCGATGGTCCCAAAATAATTACATCTGCTTTGGATTTTATTTTGCTTAATGGTTTTTCAAATAGATTTCCAATATTAGAAATTTGATTTTTAACATCCTCATTCACACCCAAAGCCACAATCTCCAGTGGTGCAGTTGCCTTCTTACTTATCCATTGTTTGGTGGCAATTGTTACTGGGTAAGAATTAATCGACAGCGTCTTCGAATTTTCATCTTTTACCGTTAAACGAATCGTAGACCTTTGCTTAGCACTATCAATTTTTGGAATATAGAAAGATATATCAACATCTTTAACATCGAAATAATTAACATTTCCAATCGGAAATACCGATGAGCTGACCTCTTTGCCGTCAATTAAAAAAGAAAGATTTACAGTAATGCCGTTTAAATCTTTAAAATCAACATTATCATTTACCAAATAGATTTTAGTTTTCACATGATCACCTTCATAAAAATATCTTTGTGTGGTCGCCATCGAAGCTAAAACAGGCTCAAAAGCTTCTTTTACGCCATAATAAACAGGAAAAGGTTTCCATTGATCAAATGGTTTAGACAAAGCATTTTGTATCCAAGTTACACTAGCAAATAGCAAAACACCTGCTGTAGGTAACGCTTTTCTGCTGTATCTCAATTTTTCTGACTTCAGTTTGGCCTCTGCTAAAATGTGATCTTGAAAATAAGAAACATCTTTTCCCTTTGCGTAAGTACCGATGTCGCCTACCCAAGATTGTGCAGAAAACCTTTTAGTATATGCCGGATGCACAGAACCGTCATCAATCATTGAATACGGAACGGCACTTTCATGATTTAAAAATGGGCGTCCATCATTCAAAGTTAATCCTCTGCGCGGTTTTGTGTAATCATTTAAAAATGATGATGATTCGTACCAGCCCCAGTACGCATGCACGTCTTCTATATCCGCATTATGGTCAACATCAGGATCTCCAGAAGTTTGAATGATCGGCCGACTTGGATCCATTTTTCTTATCGCATCAATTAAATCCTTAAATATTGCCAATTTAACTGGGTTGCTGTAATCACCTTGCAAACCTTCATTTGAAATGGAATAAACCATCACACTTGGATGATTTCGGTATTTTTTTATCACCTCCAGTTGCTCCTCTTTCCAATGTTGTAAAATAGTAGCAGGTGGCGCAGGTGCCTTGCTCATTAAAGCCCAAGGACGAATTCCTTCATGCGTTACGCCAACTCCAATTTCATCGGCTAGCCCATACCAAAGTGAGTTCCAAGTATTGCAACCCGTACGCGTGTAAACCGTGTTACCATCATGCATCAACTGCAAAAAACCTCTAGCGGTTGCAGAATCTGTCGGTTTGTAACCATAAGGAGGCATTCCTGCTCCACGTACCCAATAAGGACGGCCGTTTAAATAGAGTTGTTCTCCTTTAGTACTAACGGTTCTATAACCGACAGGCATTTCCCAAAAATCTAATTTATTACCCGAAATATCGGTTAAAGTCACTTCAAGTTGATACAAGTTTGGATGATCTGGACTCCATAGTTTCGGATTAATTCCACTTTTTTCGGCTTTAATTACGTACTCTCCCCGATTTAAGGTGACTTTGATTTCTTCTGTGGTAAAAACTTTTCCTGTTTTTGCATCTTTTAACAGATAAGTCAGTTTGCCGTTTACAGTAGATAGTGAAGCGTTTTTTAACGTAAATTCTAACTTGTGGCCAGTTAAGGATGGATTGAAAAAAACATCTTCAATTTTACCGCCAACTTTAGATACGACCAATTTAACAGGTTGCCAAATACCCATAAACTTTGCTCTCGGGCCGTTTCCAAAACCACCAAACATTCCCGAATTCAAGGATGTAAGCAAATCTCGGGTAATTGGCATCGTAACCGCAACAGAAACCACCTCGTCTCCTTTATCAGCTTTAGTGCCACGCTCTACATAAACCAGGAGTTTATTTTTTTGTCCCATTTTTATAAATGGGGTAAGTCTACAATCGAAAGAGCCGAACATACCTAAATGACCACCAACATATTGCGCATTAAAGTACACACGAGAAACAGTTGCCACACCTTCAAAATTTGCATAAATCTCGCTGTTATCGCTTTTTTTGAGATTAGTTAAATCGATCGTTTTAATATACCAACCCGCTTGTAAGTCATCGGTTTTAAACGGAAGTGCGTTAACTCTCGCAGTTTCCTGCGCTTCGAATTCATTAGAAACATTTGGCAACCACCACGAAACTCGATTTAGAAACTGCGGTACGCCAATTTGGAACGATTCAATTTTATTCAAATTTTCAGAAATCTCAAATGCTTTTTGATCTATAAAATCAGCGGTTGTTCCATTTGGTTTACTTGTACCTTTTGCTGGGATAAAATCCCATTGTCCATTTAGAGAGATTTCTTGAACGGTATTTTTGTCTAAATCAATTTTAATAGCTGACGGATTTTGAGCATGAAGTTGAAATGCCGAAAACAATAAAATTAATAACGATTTGATGTAATTTGATTTCATAAATGTTTTAGCTAATTAAAATATGTTTACTACGTTATAATATCTTTTAATTTCTCGTTCTTGCGCAATTGCCACGTTTAAAATCAACAGAATAAAAACGGTAAGTTTGATCTCTTTTTAATTCATTTGAAGGCTATTAAACATACTCCATGGAAGTGTTAGTAATTACATTAACAGTATCGTTCCTTCAACAAATCTTTCATCCAACAATTAATTTCCCATTGGCTGGCTATTGGCGTAGTTGTACCAATTTGATGAGCCATATATGGATACGAACCAAACTCTGGCGTAATGCTGCACTCTTTTATCCCGCTTGATTTTAAATGCTCCATCCATTTATCCCACCATAATAAATGAAAATTTAAAGCCTCTTTATTTTCTAATGTTCTCGGATCGGTAACTTGCGGGCCTTCTATGTGACCAACCCTTGCATGGATATGAACAGCCCGTTTTATCGCCAAATCAATTGCCTCTTGTTGATCTTCCAAATAACTTTCTGAAACACAAACCCAGTGAGAAAAATCTAACGTTAATTTAACTTCATCAAACCTTTCATCCTCCAAATAGCTTTTTACAACATGTGCTGCGTACGACCATTTATTGCGATGCAATTCATGAAAAATTTGAATGCCACTTTCTGCACTAATTCTATCGCAAATGGCGAAGCAAATCTCCATTTGGTCTTTGGTAAAATATTCTCTTCCGGTTTGCGAAGTGATAAATTTTGGCTTAATCGTTTCTGTTTGGTAGGTTATTAATTCATTCAGATTTCGTTCCAAAGCCTCGCAGTATTTCGCAAAATCTTTACCTTCATTCTGTACAGTATGCAACAAACTAAAATCTAAACTTGTTTCTTCCAAAGCCTGCAACATCGCTGGTTTTTCTTCTGGCGTAAGTAATGGATAAACCTCTACACCATCGTATCCACTAGAAATTACTTTTTCTAAAAACACATCCCAATCCAAATCCTCAGCACCCCATCTCGGACAATAAAACTTTACTTTAGGCATTTATTTTTTATAGATTAAGGGATTCTGATCATTATTATTTAACACATCGCCAACTTTTAAAGTCTTCAAATAACTATCTGGCAATACATTCGGAATTCCATTAAACGTACTTCCATCAGGCATAAATGCGCAGGTCATGGCACGCCTAAAACCCGGGGTCATGTTTGCATGTGCACCGTGAACTGTTAAACCGTTGTGGCAAGAGCAAGTGCCCGCTTTAATCACCACGGGTTGCGATTTACGTTCTTTAAATTCTGGATAAAAACTGAAGATGGCATCCATATTTTTTCCTATAGATGGATTTTCGAAAGTGGTTAATTTATGTGTTCCGGGTAGAAAGAACAGACAACCATTTTCTAAGGTTACGTCATCCAAAGCAACCCAGATAGACATTGCTCGTTTATCAGAGAAAGACCAATACGGCGTATCTAAATGCCACGATGTTGGGTTTGCCCAAGGACGTTTGATTAAGGCTTGGTCGTGCCAAATTCTAACGCCATCCGATCCTGATAAATCACTTACCATTTTTCCAATCCGCTCGTCAAACATGATTTTTTTCATGGTCTCGCTCGTTTGCCAAAGATTAATAGATTGATCAAAAACTTTTGTGTAGTAATCAGAATCCTCATTTATACCATCGCTTTCATCAATATTACCTTTTTTACCGGGTATTTTTAAACCTTTACGATCTGCCAGAGCTTGGGTAACGCTGGTTCTCCAATACTCAAGTTCTTCGGTATTTAAAAAGTCTTCAATAACAACAAACCCGTTTTCTTGGTAAGCATCAATTTGTGCTTGTGTAATTTGATTATTCATCTGATGATTTTTTTGCAAGAATTATAAATTGGTTAGCATTTAATTAAATACTAAGCTATTACATCAGCAAAGCTTAAAAATATACATTATGATATTTTAGCTAATCATTTTGACATTGAATAAATGTGCTGACTGATATTTATTAACCAGATTTCAATTATTAAAGCAGTAATTTCAGATTTAAATTCTATAAATTATAAGATTTAACAAAGATTGTGAAAAATCAAAATTTCGACTGTTGATAATTTTCTGAAAAAAATGCCAAATATTTTCTTCTTCTTATTTTTTTCCCTCTAAACTTTTGATATGGTTATAACTATTGCTTTGTCAATAAAACATTTTTGGGTAAAATAGGTACATAAGTGCTAAAGTTAGGGCAATCTGAAGGTGACCGCCATTCTTGGGTTCTAAGAAAGTTTAACTTCATTGCTGTTAAATCATTACTACTAATAGAAAGGTATACATCTCCGCTATCCATGCAGTAATTTTCATTTATATTTGCGAAATTCATTACATAACTATTGTTTATAAAATAAAATCCAAGTAAACTTGTGTTTTCGTCGTTACTTATGCTTAAGGTATTATATAATATTTGTCCTGTAGCTGAATCTATGATCAGCAATCTGCCTGCAATCTGGTCTATCTTGAAACCATCTGTACTTTCAGGTAGGTGTAAAAAGCGGTTTAAATGTAACTCTATTGATTTACCGTTAGCGGTACCTTTCCATACTCCTACAAATTTAGGGAGCTTATTATTAATGTCTTTTACGTAGACAACATCTTCCGGAATACCATCAGGTGAATCTTTATAACTTTCTGCTTGTTCAAGTGAGATAGTAACTTGCGCATAACTAATGGTACTTAGCGCTAAGGCAATAAATAAAATAATTATCTTTTTCATATTTGTTTGTTGTAACATTTTTAATAATCTATTGAGGACAAGGGATTGAATTTATGATTGGTTTTCCGTTACTATTTGTAGCTAGAAGTTTTCTCTCTCCTGAACCATTATTTTTAATTTTATATAGCTCTATTCCTTTTACATTCATCTTTTCTTTTAAAAATCTAAGAAATTAATGTAGTCATCTCTTTCAATACGGTTTTGTAATTATAATAATACTAATAAATATTTTTCACAACAATTGGCATTATACCTCCATCTACCGGAAAATAAATTGTTATTCCACCATGAACTTGTATCAACTCTTTAGGTCTAAATGGATATTTATTTCTGTGGTTAGTAACAAGTTCTTTATTTTCAAATTGCACTTTATCTATCTCTTTTTTTTCAAAAAGATAGGGCTCTATAATAGATTGAAAGGATAGAATACTTTCATCTAAAAAGGTTTTTTTAAAAATTTTATCATAAACATCAGAAAAGATAAGAATAGGTTTACCATTAATAAAAGTGTAATAGTCCGGAAAAATATCTTGATTACTAATATCATCGAAGCTATGATAATCATTGTTTATGTAGTATTTGTATGAGATAGGAATATTGTTATAAACTCCTCCTCCTTTAACATTAATTCTTATATAACCTTTGGTTTTAAAAACAGAGTCTTTATTTTTTTTGCTTTTTATAATTTTTTTCACTTCCTCCACCAGAAACTTGTTTGTAATATCGATTTCTCGAATAGCTGTCTTTACATTATTTTCATTGAGTTGGATTTTTTTTTGAGAAAAAGAATTGTTTACTAATATCGTTAATAAAAAAATTGTCGTTAGTCTAAATTTCATAACTATTGTATTAAAGAACAATTAGAAGAAATCGCTCCTGAGTTAATATTAAAAAAGCTTGAATTAGTAGCGTTGTACTGTGCTACAGCTCCACAACCAATTATCCAATTTTTTAAATCTGGATGATTTGAAGCAAATTGGATATCATCAGCACCTACATTATGAGAAACTCCGTTTGTTCCATCTGATCTATCAGGGGTATGAGTATGAACACTTGCTGTAACCGATATAAAATAGTAACCAGCAGAATGAATCAAACCGCTATAACTCTCACTTGGTGCTCCTTGCGCTTGTGTCTGTATTTCCTTGCTCGAAAAACCTTTCTTGGTCGCACTCAAAAGAAACATCGTTTATACCAGATTAGAAAAGATAGATTAGAGTTCTGCATAACAGTACCAGTTATTAAAGAAGTTCTATGTTTACATTTCTTGTATTCATAGCTCCAGATGCTCCTATGCCAAAAATGTTCAGTTGAACACAACTGCACATAACACCTATCTTATCCCGTTCTGACTTAAAGTGTAAACGGCAGAACTCCTCACCATCAAAATTTGCTATAAAACTGAATAGATTCATCTACTTTTTTTTCATAAATTTACGTGTTTTTTAACAGTATTGCTAATTATGGACAATGAAAAGCTATTGTATCAGGAAAGCTTAAAAATATACATTATGATATTTTAGCTAATCATTTTGACATTGAATAAATGTGCAGAACTTACTAATCATATTTAAAATATTAAAATAGTAATTAGGGCGTTCGGGCGGGCTTTTCGTTACAATCTTTTTACTCTGAAGAAGAGTAAAAAGGATTTTCACTTCAATCCCTAACGCAAAATCTTTATAACGTATAAAAAAAAGCTATTAATAGCAACGAAGATCATTTATAATTAACTCATTTATCACTTTTCGCAAACTTTTTTCTAAACTGCAATGGTGTAAATAATGTTTTTTGCTTAAAAAGTTTAGAAAAGTAAAATGGCGATTCAAATTTTAAGATATAGGCTATTTCTTTTATCGAATATTGTTGGTTAACCAATAACTCCTTAGCTTTCTGTGTTTTCAACTGGATAAAATATTGACCTGGAGAAATCCCAGTATTTTCTTTAAAAACCTTGCGGAACCAAGAATAGCCAACCTCTAACTCATCGGCAATCGCTTTTGGATCGGTAATCTCTAAAACTTTATGTCTAAACAATATTTTAGCTTTTTTCACGGTTAGATCCGATATGCTATCTTTATCATGATTTTGTTGTTGCTTAAATCCATGTAGAATTCCTAAAATATGGATCGTAGCGCTAGATATAACTGCTTGATAACCTTTATTCTCGTCTTTCGCGATATGTACAACACTTGCAAATAGTTGAAGCATCTGCTCATTAAAACCCAATTGAAACATCGGATCAGTTTTAGAAAATAAATGTTCTTCAATAAGTTTTTCAATATAATCTCCGTTAAAACTTATCCAATATTCGTCCCAACCTTTTTGGTTATCTGGTTTATATCGATGTCTTTCATCAGGAAAAATCATGAAAACCGTCCCATCAGTAATTTCTTCTTTTAGTGTTTCTGTTTCTAATATTCCTGTTCCATTTACGATATAAACCAAAGCATATTCTTGTAACACTCGACCCATTTCCCAAGTAAAATTATGGTGAGATGGATGGCTTGGATTTGGATAGATTTCATTTGGCAAAACCCGACTACAACCTACGCTTAAAACGTTTAAGCCCCAATCACAACCCTTATCACTCGATGGAAAATATTTGTAGAAGTTATGCATGCAGCGTAAGTTTGATATCATAAAGTACATTAAATATATCAATTAGATTATTTTATCGCTCACCTTAGAGATTATCTTTGGTTAATTCTAATCAAATAAAACATAAATATCATAATTTCAAATCAGATTATGCTATTTAAAAACTCCGAAAAATGACAAAACAAGTTGCTTTTAAAATGAAATTAAAGCCAGGCTTTAAAGTAGAATATCAAAAAAGACATGATGAAATTTGGCCAGAGCTAGAAGATTTACTGAAACAAGCTGGAATTTTTAATTACAGCATTTTTTTAGATGAAGAAACCGATACCTTATTTGCTGTACAACATTTAAATGGTGAAATTCCTGATTTAACACAAGAAGCGATAATGAAAAAATGGTGGGCTTTTATGGGCGATATTATGGAAACAAATGCCGATCAATCGCCAATTGCGATAGCATTACCAAGGGTATTCCATTTAGAATAATGTAATATTTAACAGATACTATAGAATTAGATTAAAAATTTGTTATTTACAAATCGACAATTAAGACTTTGGGTAAATCAACAATTACCTTTGTAGTTTGATCTACCATATTAACAGGCGTTTTTTTTGAAAATTTAGAAAAGGGATAAGCAACTAATTTCGAAAAAGTAGCAACATGTTCATCCTTCACAGTATCTACTCCAAAGTTTATTTTCGATAATTCTAACTCGCGATAAGTACCGAATAGACGATCCCATATACACAGGATATCTCCATAATTTGAATCGGTGTATGGCATTTTATCATGATGGTGAACTTTGTGTAAACTTGGGGTAATTAAAATATAACCTAACCATTTCTCTAACTTTTTAGGCAGCGACATAGAAGTGTGCGAAACAACATTCGAAAAGCTTTGAATAAACTGCCTAATAAGTAAAATCTCAATCGGAATACCTGTTACAAAAACAACAACGATCATAAAGCTAACACGAATAAATGTTTCTCCAGGATGCTCCCTCACGGTGGTAGATACATTTACAAATTTATCGGTATGGTGGATCAAATGCATTTTCCATAAAAATGAAATTTTATGCATCACAAAGTGATACGCGTACTCACAAAAATCCAACATTAAAAAACCGATAAGAAATTTGATCCAAAAACTAGGGATGTTTGGCAAATGATTATAAATACCCCACGAGTTGATTTCGGCTAAAGCGCTTACTTTAATCACCGCTAAACTTAATGGCAATTGAATAAACGTTGCTGTTAAAAGAAATTGTAAATTGAGTACCGCATGTTTCCATTTTTCCTTTAAGGGAATTTCGTTAAACAGCATTTCTGAATGCCAAAGTGCCACCATAATTACCGCAAAAAATAGCAGTTGAAGGTTGGTGGAATGACTGGAAGCTGGGTTCATAATATTGGTTTTCTTATACTCTTAAAAGTGATTTATTGCCATTAATTTTTTAGATACCATCAAATAATAATTGATTTTACTTACCTATTTCCAATACCCTAAACGTACCAGAAATTCTTTTTGGTCTTTGGCCTGCAATAGTACTTTTTTCAAAACTTGCCGTTGGTAAAAAAATGCGACCAGTACTTTCATTCAATGCGATAGTTCTTGCACCCATTTCTGATTTAACGGTTTCTACAACCTTAAATTTATTTGCCGATTTCTCCTTTACCACCGTTACCGTTCCCTCGCCATTCGAACTGTAAATCAGCTTTGCTTGTTTATCAAACACAACTCCATCACAACCCTCGCCAATTGGCAAACTCGCAACCTGTGCACCTGTTTTTGAATCTAAAACCAGCATCAACTTGTTGCCACAAACCGTAAATAAACGTGATGTTGCCCTATCAATCGCTAAACCAGATGGTTCTTCGCCGTTTTTCAACTTATACCGAGCAGTTACTTTAAAGGTTCTACTTTCAAAAGAAACTATTTCGCCAGTATCTTCAATATTAACAAAAATGTTTCCCTTATCGTCTGAAACGCCGGCTTCAGGTTTTCCACCTAAGGGAACAGTAGCTAAAACTTTATCGTTTTGAGGATCTATAATACTAGCATCCTTACTTTTACCATTAAACACGATTACTTTTTTCGAATAATCATCATAAAAAATCGCATCAGGATTTTCTCCTACTTTAATTTGCCCCAATACAACAAAGTTTTTTAAGTCGAACACAGTACAAGTACCCAATTTACCATTAGAAGTATAGCCTTTGCCAACAGCATTAACGATTGCAATACCGTGCACACCCAGCGTGTTTTTAATTACCCCAATCGAATCGCCATTTTTTGATAACACATTAACCTGGTTACCGTGAGAAACGAAAATATTATTTGTTTTTTGGTCGATAGTCAAATAATCCCATCCGCCATCACTCTTAATTTCGTACTTAGCCAAAATACCGAAAGTACCTTTCTTTTGGCCATTTGCCACAATTACGAACCCAATTAGCATAGTTATAGTTAATAGTTGCTTTTTCATTATGATTAGATTTTTTGATTTAGATTAGATTTTATAATTTTTCAATTCGTAAAAATAGATGAGTACATAGAGGCATAAAATGCCAAGAAAATAACTCGCTAAAACATCGCTTAACCAATGTGCACCCAAATAAATCCTCGAAAAGAAAACGAGCACAATCATGAGCACACAGATTGAAGAAACGACCAAACGCAGGTAAAAACTTGCATCTTTTAGCTTAAACATTAAGTAAAGTATAAACCCAAAAAATACCGTGTAAAATAGCACATGCCCACTGGGGAAACTTTGCTGATGCGTAACCTCAATTAACCTAACTATGCTTTTAGGTGGTCGTGGACGATTAACAAAGTACTTAACTAATGAACTCACAATACCCGCAGCAGCCGTAAATACAATAAAAAGAGACTCCTTTTTCTTCTTAAAAAGTAAAAAAATAATCGCAGTAGCTAAAACCATCGGCACCGATATTTTAATGTGCCCAAATACACTTATGGCAGTCATAAATTTATCTAAAAAAGCACTTTGATAATGTTGAATCATCAGCGTAAAACCAATATCGATGGCGTTAGATGGGAAAATAACAACCAAAGTGGTAATAAGCACGAAACAAATACTTGCCAGCAACAAAATGTACGGCACATATTTACTCCGGCTAATATTGTTTTCTAAGTTGTATTTATTCTGTTTCATAATCATCAGTTGGAAATTTATAAAACTTTCTTAAAAGGGTTGGTAAAACAACCAATAGCAGTGGCAGTGCAATTAAAAACCCACCAATTACAGCAATTGCCAAAGGTTGGTGAAGCTGTGCACCCGCACCAATGCCCAATGCTAAAGGCATTAATGCTATGATGGCGCCTAAAGCAGTCATTAACTTTGGGCGTAAACGTGTAGAAATGGCAAAGGTTATCGCTTCGTCAATTTCCTTATCGTGCAATGATTCTTTAAACTGTAAAAAAGTAAAAATTGCATTTTCGCCAATAATTCCCACAATCATAATCAACCCTGTATAACTGCCAACATTTAAGGGTGTGCCTGTTACTAAAAGCCCAATATAACTACCAGAAATACCCAAAACTGCAACTAAAAAAATGATAAATGCGACCCTAAAATCTTTAAAAAGAAATAAGATTACGGTAAAAACGAGCAAACTCGACGCAATTAATATGGTTAACAACTCCGAAAAAGATTTTTGTTGTTCTTTATAAGCGCCCCCATACTCAATGTGATAACCAGAAGGTAGATTAATTTTCGATTTTACAGCCTTTTGAATATCTTTCATTACACTGCCCAAATCGCGTTCGTTTAGCCTTGCGGTAATTGTACCTATTGATTGTAAGTTTTCTCGCTCAACTTCTGCACTTCCTGTTTTTAACTCCACTTGTGCTAAATCTTGAATGGGTATGGTGGCGCCATTTGGCAGAAATATTTTCAGATTCGAAATATCTGATGTGCCGAATTTTCTACTACCGGGATAAATCATCCTAATGGGAGAAATTTGTTGCTTATCGTAAAAATCGCCCACTAAATTACCCTGCATTGCAGTTTGTACTTGCGATTGAAAAGACATTGGCGTAATGCCATATTGTGCAAGCGCCACATAATTTGGCTGTATATTTACCGTAGGGCCAGAAATAACGATCCCATCAAAAACATCGGCCGTGCCGGGGATTTTACCGATTAGCGCAGCCACCTGTTTAGCTAGTATTTTAAGATTTTGCTGATCGTTACCAAAAATTTTAACCTCAATGGGTTGGGTCGAGCTCATTAAATCGCCAAGCATATCGCCAATAACCTGACCAAAATCTACAACCAATGCCGGCTGTGTACTTTCTATGTTTTTTCTAATTTCAGCAATAACCTCATCGGTACTTTTTGTCCTGTTTTTCTTCAGTTGAATAAGATAATCGCCCCGATTTGGTTCAGTTATAAAAAAGCCCATTTGCGTACCTGTTCGCCGAGAATAGGCTTCAACATCAGGAATTTTTACAATTTCTTTTTCCACCGCTTTAAGCATCCTATCGGTTTCCGCTAACGATGTTCCCGGAGGCGAAGAATAATCTAAAACAATACTTCCTTCATCCATTTCTGGTAAAAAACCTGTTTGTAATCGTGGATAAATCAACACGATTGAAGCAACAAGCACCAACATAAATACAATAGAAATGTATGGGCGCGAAATAAAATAATAAACCCATTTTTGGGTTTTAACTTCATGTACCTCAACCTTTTTATCCTTAAGCTTACCAGAATTTTTACTCAATAATAAATAAACCACTGGCAAACCAAGCCACGTTACAAAAAACGAGCACACCAATGTAATAATCATTGTATTGGTCATTACCTGAAAGTAAGAACCCGCAACACCCGTCATTAAAACAAAAGGCACGAAAATAACAATTGTGCTTATAGATGAACCCAACATGGCCGGAAACAAGTATTTTATCGCCTTGCCCAATAATTTTTTAGTTTTTTCGTGCGGATGTTCTTCGTGCGTGCGATGTATTTGTTCTACTACTACAATGGCATCATCAATTATAAGACCGATGGCAGCTGCAATTGCTCCCAAAGTCATAATATTTAAGGTATAACCAATCCCATAAAGAAAAATTACAGTTAAGCATAAAGTAATGGGAATGGTGATGAGAATTGTTGCACTGGCCTTTAAAGAGCGTAAAAAAATAATTGCGACGATAATGGCCAAAGCCAAACCAATAAGCAAACTATCTCTAACACTTATTACCGATTCATTAACAAAATCTGCTTGTGCATAGTACGGTTTAATAATTACTCCAGCAGGCAAAATAGCGGTTAATTTTGCAACTTTTGCCGTCATTTCTTTAGAAATATCAACCAAGTTTGCATTGGGTTGTTTAATTACGGCAATGAGTACCCCATCTTTTCCATTTGCATTTATCCGGGTATATTCTACACTTTCTTGAAAACTTACTTTGGCAACATCGCTTATTTTAACAATCCTATTTCCTTTTCTTGCGATTACTAGATTTTCTAAATCTGTTTTAGTTTTAACGGATGCATCAGTAACCGAGAGGTATAAAAAATTATTATCCGTTAAGTAACCGTTGGATTTGATAAAATTAGTTTGCGCAAGTGCTTGCGTTATTAAATCGGGTGTTATGCCTAAAGCCTGCATTTGCAGTGGATTTAATTCCATCCACAATTCTTTGTTTTTTCCGCCAATTACTCGAATTTCAGAAACCCCTTCTACCTGCGAAAGAAACGGCTTAACAGTAAAAGTTGCAATTTTTTTAAGTTCAACTGGCGAGAATTTATTGCTTTCTAAACTATAACCACTAACGGGAAGAATAGATGGATTCATTTTCTCGACTGAGATATTTACGCCAGGAGGAAGTGAAGCACTTATTTTAGCAATCTGAGATTCTATTCGTTGCTGACTTAAATCTAGATCGGCACCCGAATTCATAAAAGCAGAAATTTCGCAACTGCCACGGCTTGTGGTACTTTTTATCAACTGAAGATCGGGAACTTGCTTTACCGCATTTTCTAAAGGTTGGGTAACGGTAAGCACCATTTTATTTACAGGTTGCAATTCTGCTTCTGCAATAATTTTAATCTTTGGGAACGTAATTTCGGGAAAAAGCCCCGTTTTTAATTGAAAAAATGCATAAAAGCCACCTACCAGAATGAGTATCATCATGGCAAGAATTGACTTTCTATGGTTTATAAAAAAACTATTCATTCCTATTTTTGTATTTTAACCTTTGCTGTATCGGCAAGGCCATAATTTCCTGATGAAATAATTTTATCGGTTTTTAAAAACGTCGGTTTTAACACTTCAATTGTTTGATCGTTTTCAATTCCTTTTTCAACTTTTACTTTTACTGCGGTAGAATCGTTAATCAGTTTCATTACCCAAAACTCATCTTCAGTTTCGTTAGCAAGTATTGCCGATTTAGGTAAAACTTGCGCATTTTGGTGTGCCAATTTTGTTAGCCTAACTTTAGCAATTAATCCCTCTGGAATATCTTTTGATGTATTTACTTTTATAATGTAGCGTTGCGTTTGGGCCAAAGAATCAACAGCGGGCATTGTTCCGGTCACTTTTCCATCAAGTTTAACACCATCGGGCAAAATAACTGCTATCGTTTTATTTGTACCAATAATTGTATTTAAAGCATAAGGCAGGTTAAGTAAAAAGACCAAACTGTTTCTGTTTACAATACTTGCTAGCGCTTCTCCATCTTGTACATAATCTCCTTTTTGATGATTTAGCTGCACAATAATTCCATCTACATTTGCTTTTATTGATGAAATACCCGTAAACTTAAAACCCGGATCTAGCTTATTTACAGCGTTGCCGATTGAGCGGGCTTCTTTGGTAATTAGCGAGAACATTAATTCGCCTCTACCAACTTTATCGCCCAACTTAATATTTGCTTTTTGTATATAACCGTTTATGTTGGCTTTAACCATACTTTTTTCGGTGTAAGCAGAAACTGCCGAAATATCGATATATTCTGCAAGCGTAGTGTCGCCAATGCCCACCACTTCCACAGGTGTTGTCGGTAATGATACTTCTTCTTTAGCTGCGGGCGCTTTACTACCGCATGCTTGTATCAATAAGTAAGAAAAAACCATACAAACTAGCCATTGCATTAAAGTGATTTTTTGATTTAAGATTGGTTTCATATTATTTATTCCAATAGTTAAACTGGTTAATAAGCTTCAATTTGTTTATAGTTGTTTGTCTGTACAAATTTTGCGCAGTCATGTAATTATTTATCGCCATAATAAAATCAGCCATTCGCAAATCGCCGGTATGCAACAGTTTTCTATCCACATCGATAAGGCTTTTGCTAAAGCGAATTTGATCATTTATTTTACTAAAAAGTGCATCTGTTTGCGCAATCTGCTGGCGAATTAGGTTTAATTGTTGCTTTTGCTGATCGATAAAAAAGCTACGGTAAATAGATCGGGTATCCGAAGCAATTGCCAACTTATTGTACTGCATTTTCCGTTGGTTACCATCATAAATTGGAACAGAAAAAGTAAAACCAACGCTTGCTCCAAAATTTTTATAAGGCTGTAAAATGAATGATGAATTATAACCACCATTGGCATAAACACCAAGCTTTGGTAAATAATTCAAATCGATATTCCTTTTTAAGTTGGCATTCCTTAAACTATCTATCGCAAATTTTTGAAGAAAAAATGTTTGCTCTGACGCCATTTTAATACCATCAAGATTAGGCGCAATTAATACGGCTTTTGAAGTATCCTGAATCCCTGATAAGTAAGCCAAGGTTGCATAATCATTTTGAAACTGTAAATTCGATTGCCTTAAAATTAATTGCTGTTGTTGTAACGTAACCAAAAAGGTAAGATATTCTGATTGCTTATAAATATTACTCCGGGTAAGTTGCTTTAACAAGCCATCTTCTTTTTCTAATAAGTTAACAACTTCAATATTAAAAATATTTTGTAATTGACTAGAATAAGCAGTTAAATATTGGTCTGTAATGGTTCTATTTAAATCGAAATTCGATAATGTTGAGGCATATTGAATAGAATCAATTTGTATTTTAACACCTTCGAGCTGATTGTTTAATCTTTTACCATTTAACAAATTGTAACTCAAATTTAGGTAACCTTCTAAAGCTTGCCCGTTTGTAAGCACTTCATCAAAACCATATCCCTTTACCACAGGGGCATACAATCCAGCCGAATTTACATTAACTTGAAAGCCAGATGTGGCTTTAATAATTAAACTATCAACTTTTGCAGATCTGCGTTGATTGTTCAGATCTTTTAACAAAGGACTTGTAAAATGCGCACTATTTAAAAAATAGTTTAAATCTTTAGGTGAAGTCTGCGCCATGGAAACCATCAGCGAGATAGACATTAATAAGGTTATAAAAAATTTCTTTATCGCGATCATTTTAATATTACAATAACCCACACACTTAATATGCAACAAGTTATTTTACTTATTTTAGTTAAAGATATTGATCAATTATGGCGTAATTCTGTAGTTTGATTATTTAATTTCGGTTTGTAACCTTCGCATAAATACACGTAAAATTTACGAACAGGTTTATTATTAAACGAAATTATAATGGGTTGAAGCTGTTTAACATCCCTAAAATATGATTTAAGATTTGGGTTTATTTCAACTTGCTGGTCATTATTTTTAAACTGAGGATCAGAATCTAAAAATATTGCAGACTTCCCGTTTAGCGCAGTAAGATCAGTACCAATAAAATCGAACTGCAAGGCATGTTCTCCAATAATGTTCTGGCCATAAACAAATTCATTGCTAAAAAGATTAAGTTCTGCGGTGGTTTTATAATTATCGGCAGAGAAGATAAAATTTGCATGTTGCTGTGTTTGAATGGCGTTAGCTTTTTCAGTAACCTCTTTCCAACCCACCCAAGTATCGTCTGATTTAATTGGAAATGGATAAAACAACACTTCTATTAAAAGACCAAAATGCACTACAAAAGAAATAACTACTTGCACATTTAGCCACTTCTTGCTAATCACATTGCCAGCCAAAATAATCCCTGTAATGTACGCAGGCATCATCCAGTTTATTTTGATCCAATATATTGGAGAAAGTATTAAAAAAACAGAAAATAACGGTAAGAAGAAGCAAAGTAAAAAGACGGTTTCTGCGGGCATTAACTTCCAACTGTTTTTATACTTTTTTATAATCTGTATTAAAGCATAAAAAATAGCAATTAAGCCTATAGGAATTAATAGAAAAAGCTGGTGACCAATTAAACCTGCTACAAATTTTGGTTGTAATTGAAAGGCAGCGGCAGCATGCATTCTCTGTGCACCTTGAAAAGCAAAAGAAGCAAAATGATTTTGCACATTCCAAATGATAACTGGCGCAGCTACAAAAACCATTATAATACAAGCAAGCCAAGGCCATACCGACAACAAATATTTTCTTTTGGAGGTGGAAAGCAATAAAAAAAGAATCATCCCCGCAGGCAAAAACACAGCCGTGTACTTGCTATCAAAAGCAAGCCCCATTAACACGCCAGCAATAAGCCAGTAAGATTTTTTATTGTTAAATATAGCTTCAAAAAGCGCGATTAATGTTAATGCCCAAAAGAAAAGCAATGGCGTATCTGGTGTAGATACCAAAGAAAGTACACTCACCATTAAGGTACTTAAAAATAAAATAATAATTTTTTTGGATACCTGATTTGGAAAAAACTTAATGGCCAATTGATATAAAGAAATAGAAATTGCAACCGTGAGTAATGAATCGGCTAATTTTATTGCATAAACGTGCTTGCCTAAAATGGACGTGAAAATTTTTAATAAAACAGCAATTGCAGGCGGATGATCAAAATAAGAAAGTGCTGGATGTTGCGCATAGAAAAAATAATATGCGTCTTGAGGCATAGGCCCCATTAACCAAATAGAAGCTAACCTGATGATTAAAATACCAAAAAGGAGTAAAAAGGGTATTGCGCCAATTACTTCTTTTAATACCTTACTGTTAAATTTCATGAAATGAATATTTATAATTTAATGATTTTTAAACTCTCCTTCAGCCAAAAGATTTTCTTTCCTTTTGGTAATTAAAACCTACCGGCTAGCGCTAATCCCTTGGTTCCTTGGCCGTAATAAGGCATTAAAGTAAAATTACCACCTTTTTTATTTATGAATAAGCGCTTAATGTACGGGTATATTAGGTACGATATTTTTGTTGATGCCATACCAAAGCCGGCGCCCGCCACCACATCACTAAACCAGTGTTTGTTGTTGTACATGCGCAGTGTACCGGTAGCGGTAGCCACAAAATATCCCGCATAACCAATCCATGGATTTACGTCTTTATACTCTTGATGCAAAAATTCTGCTGCCATAAAAGCCGATGCGGTATGGCCAGATGGAAAAGAATTATTACCACTGGCATCGGGTCTTAACCTGCCGACACCTTTTTTGATAAAATGTGTAGAAGCCCCCATAATCGCTGCCGATGTAAGGTAAAGCATAGAAGCATCAAACAAATTATGCTTGCCCTTAACTCCCGATAAATTTAAAGCATACACTGCTGCTGCAGGTGCAAATTGCAAATAATCATCAACGTGCGCGGCAAAAAGCGGATGGTCTTCTTGAAGTTCGGCTCTTGTACTTAAATCTAACTTGTTTAAAGCGCCTTTATCGTAAACCGCAATAAATCCATAGCTTACCAAAGCTACCGGGGCAATAAATGGCACCAATTTAAATTTCTTTTTTGGCACAACTTTACCTGCATACCATCTGCCTAACGTATCAGGAGAAGCATATTTAAGTGAATCAATCTGCATAGAAAACAGATTTGTTTGAATGCTAAAAACAAGAATAAAAATTGATAAAAAAATACGCATAATTTAGTTTTTAATGGATTTACCATCTTTATCAAATAACAGATCTTTACCCTTTACTTCGGCTTCATAAACAACTGAACCATCTGCTCTGGTAATTTTTGCAGCTTCGGTAATTTTTAAATTTTTAAGCTTTGCCATCACTGCCATCGGAAATTCCGAAAGCTTAATTGTAACTTCTGTTTCTTTTAAAACGCCGTTTATTGAATAAACTTCGGTGGTTTCTTTACCGCCTAATATAAAACCCGCTTCATAATCTTTTTTCTCTAATTCCCATTTTACTTTTGCAGTTGGGTGAAGTTTGGTAAAAGCATTTCTAACTGCCATTGGCACTTTTTCTGCTTTTAATTTTTGTGCTTGAGCTATGTTTACAAGACCAGCTGAAATTACTAAAAATACAAATAACTTTTTCATAATAGATTTTTTAGTCAAATCTAAAACTCAATTATGAAGGAATTCTGTAGTTAACTACCGCCGTTAAATTTTATCGAAAAAACATGTCTTCCGTTTAGGTAATTATGCTTGATATTAAAATTATACAAATTGCAAATTTGTTTCGTAATTGCTAAACCAAGTCCCATTCCTTCTGATTCGACCGACTTCGAAAACCGCTCGAACAACATTCCATCAATGTTAATATCCTTACCGGTATTAGAAATTCTCAGATTTTCCTGATCGAGAAAAACATCTATTTCTCCACCATCTATATTATGCCTAACAGCATTGCTGAATAAATTATTGAGTAAAATATCGGCTAAAAATTTGCTCATATTTAGTTCGAGTGATCCAATATTTGCATTTACCTTTAAATTATTTTTCTTAAAAAGCTCTTCAAATTGTCGAATCTTCCCATTTATGAGTTCCTGCATATTGATAAGCTGACGATCTGAAATCAAATTATTCTCGATTTTAGACAACAGCAACAACGAGCGATGTAAACGAGAAAGTTTACCTGTTGCATAATATATATCTCCAATATATGCACTTTGCTGTTGCGTAAAATTCTCGGTTTGCAGTAGCGAATCTAACTTTGAATTAATTACGGCCAATGGCGTCATCATTTCGTGCGATGCATTATCTGTAAAGCTTTTCAGCTCACGATAATCTTGCTTAACTCTTTCTGCCATTGCATTTACAGATGTATTGAGTTCGATAAATTCATCAATCCTCGTTGGTTCGATTTCAATTTTCTGAGTTTTCGATACTTCAAACGATTTTATCTGCTCCAAAATAGTATAAAAAGGCTTCCAAATCCGTTTGAAAAAAAATCTATTTATCAGCAATAGCGAAGCCAGAAGAACCAGCGTTGTGGCCAACGTAATTAACAGAATTATTCTTACTAAATCTTCCGATTCTAATCTCGATTTGGTAATGGTAACACGAAAAATTTTCGACCCAAGTTTTACAGAAGTCACCAAACTTCTACCAGGCTCCTCTTCACTTTCTTTTGAATTAAAATAGTTTGTATAGGCAAAAGTACGTTCAACGTCTTCCCCCTCAATTTCTTTGTAAGCAACCTGCTGATCAAGAAAGCCAGCTGGCAACGGGAGTTTTTGGTAAGTTGCAGTGTATTGCCGAATTTCATTTTCTTCCACACCTAAATCCCGATCCAGTTTATCCGTTAATATGGCATGTATAAAAACATAGTAGATAATACCCGTTAAAATTAAGATAACAAATGAAGTAAAAATATTTACTTTGTTATAATTGCTAGTTAATCTCATTGCTGACTAAATTTATAGCCCACCCCGTAAACTGAGTGTAAATAGTCTTTCGAACCCGCTTCTAGCAGTTTCTTTCTCAAGTTTTTTACGTGCGTGTAAATAAAATCAAAATCATCGCTCATATCCATTTCATCACCCCATAAATGCTCGGCAATGGCATTTTTTGATACCACTTTATTTTTGTTAGCCAAGAAATAAATCAGTAAATTAAACTCCTTTTTAGTAAGTGTTAGTTTATTGTCGTTTACAGAAACGAACATTGAGGATTGATGTATGCTAATTTCATTGAAAACAACTATGTTATTCCCGTTAAAATTTTTTCTTCTAACAATAGCTGTTAAACGCGCTTTTAATTCTGATAGATGAAAAGGTTTTACTAAATAATCATCGGCACCTAAATCGAGGCCAGCAAGTTTATCGTCGAGCGCATGCCTTGCCGAAATGATTAAAACACCATCGCCTTTTTTTAATGCTTTAATTTTAGTTAAAATTTCTAATCCTTCGCCACCAGGCAAACCTAAATCGAGCAGAATGCAATCGTAACTGTATAAATTTATTTTATTCAACGCCGAATTAAAGTCGGATGCAGACTCACAAACATTCCCCTCGCCCTTTAAATAATCTAAAATGCTATGCAATAATAATTGTTCATCTTCTACAATTAGAATTTTCATAGTTAAGTATTGATATACTGAAGTGAATTAAAAATTTTCGATAATGAGTGTCTCATTCTTAGTCAAATTTACGCTATAAACATCGGCACTTATCTTTTTCAGTATCACTTTTTTATTATTGATACTTGCTTGTGTGGTATTTAGTTTAGTCTTAAAAACCAACGGAGTACCAGCTAAACTCTTAATCTCTATATGAGTTATTTTGCTGTTTTCTAACTTCGCGCTCACCTCAAAAGCACCTTCCGCCAACCAGTTTTTAAATTCTAAATCTTTCCATTTATCTGGAATTGCGGGAAAAATGCGCACCTTATTACCCCAAGACTGTAGCAACATATCTTGTAAAGCTTGCGCTGCAGATAAAGGTGTTTCGAAAACCGGCCCAGATTCTTTGTACAATCCATTTGGCAAAATAAATCTGTTCAAATCTTCAAGATATTTTAAGGCATTATTTCCATCGCCAACGGCGGATGAAATTGACGAAGCACCAGTATAACTATAGCCTAACAAACCTTTCTGATCGCCAATCCAGTGATTTAAAGATTTTGATATTAAAGGCCTATTTTCTTCATCATCCACATTTAAAAGATAAAGCGGATAAATCATCAATAAGTGTGAATAATGACGGTGTGAAACTTCATAAGCTAAATCAGCGCCAATTTTCAAACCTGTATCATTAATTTGATACCCGACTAAATGTGCTAAAATCTCGTTCCATTTATTCCTTTCTGGCTCATCAATTTTTAATATTTTGGAGGCTTCTACTAATGATTTTAAACCCCAATTAATAAGCGCCAAATCCATATTTGGATCTTTCGTTTCGCCTAACAATCCCTTATTAGCTTTTGGGTATTCTGGCGAATAACCTAACGGAATATGATAATTACCATCTGCCTCTTTTTCTAATAGATGCAAATAATAATTCATGCTTTTTTTTAACAATGGATAACATTTCGTCCGCAAAAACGATGTATCCATGCTATAGCGATACATTAACCATACATTATGCATTGCCCATGGCAAATTACTGTGTAAATTTTGATAGCGTTTATCGTCATCAGCAGCGCCTTTTAAATCTTGAGCCGTAGCTAAAGCCAAATAAGCGGCGTCTTTTTGCCAAGCAATTGGCTTTACATTTGCCACCAATTGTTGTTGATTATTGTATAAGGTATTGGGCAAAGATTGGGCAATATCTAAATGATTGGACGTGTTTAGCATCCAATAGCAAAGCTGAACATTCAAATCCCACGTAATGTATGGCCACGGTGTAGATTGAAACCACGGACCAGAAGTATCCATTATTGGCCCATTTGCTCGGGTTGCGCTCCCAACTTTATACAGTTGCAAATAGTACATCTTCTCCAGGTTTTTATCAGGAATTGTCATAAAACTTTTATGGTAGAATTTATACCACCAAAGCTTATGCGCCTTAAACTCTACATCGTAAATAGAAAAAGCAAAACGGTTTAAAATTTCTAATACCTTCGTCTCTGCCTGCCGTTCGGGAAAAGAATTTTGAATTGTAACACCTATAACTCCACTATTTTGTGTTTTATCCATGCGCTTCCAACCCACCGTAAATTGCCCACCGGCTGTAAAGTTTTGCGTACTTAAATTAATTGTTCCAACTTTCGAAATGATTGGCTTTGGGTTGGGTTGATAAATTTTTAGCATCTCTAAATACTTATCTCCATACGCTAGTGCGTACTTTTTAATATTCGATTTACTATTTGGAAAATTGATATTTCTCGTCGTTTTAGCCTCCGCTGGGATAAAGCTTATCGCATAATTTTCATTGCCATAACAAGTTATTTTAGTCAGTATCAAATCCTTTGTGGCCGATAAAAAATGATGTAAAATGGCAGTTCCTTTAGTGGTTTTAATTTCGCCCCGCAAATCTGCCGTGTACAAATTTTGCCTAAAATTGCCGTTTATTATTTTACCTTTAAACGTTATGTTTAAAAAACCGATTAATAATCGAGGTCTCGAATAAGCTGTCCAACCCGATGAATCGTTGCGATGGTCTTGTACATCGGTTCTAAAAAGCTGAATTTTTAAAACATTGTTTACGGTTGTATCTCGATAAATCATCGAACCAATAAACCCATTTCCAAAATATGGTGCTTCATCCCAACTTTTGGGCAGGCTGTTAAATGCTAAAACCTTTTGATCAAAAAAAGCCTTATAATTAACCGTTTTTACCTGCGCAATAGCATTAAAAGTGCAAATAAAAAAACTTATAAAGATGAATACAGCATAATAATTTCTCACAACAACAGCTTAATATATACGGATATACAAGTCTAAGGTTTTTGAGAATAGATTGAAGAATAAAATGGAAAAGTAATTTAACTTCACGTCTATTTACGGCGACAATAAAAATCGACCGAAAACTTTGAAGTAAAACTTAATAAGCTTCCACTACTTGATTTTTAATAGATTCGTTTACCAAAACCAATGGCCGACCCATTTTCTTCAAAGTACGGAAGTGTGAAACTAATGCCTTCGTAAAAGTTTCATTTTCATGGTAAGGCAATCCAAACTCTAAAGCGGTTTGCTTTACAATTACCGAAACGCGGCCATAATGAACGTGACAAATTTTAGGAAATAAATGATGCTCAATCTGTCTATTTAATCCGCCTAAGAAAAATGCTGCCAACGGAGATTGTGTGGCAAAATTTGCAGTTGTTCGCATTTGATGTTCTGCCCAAGCTTCTTCCATGTTACCTTCTACATTAGGCGTAGGGAATATTGTGCCTTCTACAACGTGTGCCAATTGAAAAACCAAACCCATTGTAATTCCTTGTGCCAAGTGAAGTAAAACGAAGCCAATTGCAACCTGCCACCAAGGTATATCGATAAAAATTAATGGTAAACCAATAAAAAGAAAATAGTACAAAAATTTATAAAAGAAGAGATTAAAATACTCAATTTTTGGGTGTATATTTTCTCTAGCACCAATATGTTTTTGAAAAAACTTTTTGTAATCTTTCCTCAACACCCAAGATAAAGACGCTAAGCCATACATCGGAAAAGCATACCATTGCTGAAAACGTTGGTGCGGTCTTAATTCCTCATCTTCCGAAATTCGAATCAACCCTGGCGCAATTTCAATATCCTCATCATGCCCAGGAATGTTGGTGTAAGTATGGTGAACTACATTGTGTGTAATATTCCAAACATAAGGATTTGCACCAACCAAATGAAATAACATGCTCAACGCTTTATTTACTTTTTTACTTGATGAAAATGAGCCGTGAATGGCATCATGACAAATATTAAAACCAATAAAAGCACAGATTATACCTAGTAAAACGGTAAGTGATACTAATGTTACGCCATTTAGTTTAACAAGAAGAATGGTAAAATACACAATTGTAAATAGCGTTAAAAATATGATGGTTTTAACCCACATTAAAGAATTGGCATTTATGCTTTGCTTACGCTCTAGAAAATCGTTATTTACACGCTTCCGCAATTCTGCATAAAAATTTTCTTTGGCAGGGGCAGGAAACTTCGTTATTACTTTCATGTATTCATATATATTACCCATGTTCTAGGCCGAAACTCCAAGTTCATTAAGTGATTTAAATTTATCTGATTAAGTTTTACAAAGATATGAACGTAAACGGAGAAAGATTAGATTGTTAAATATTTTTTCTCGATAGATTAAAAGTAAATTTTCCGCCTATTTAATGGAATAAGGCAACAACAATTTTGGTCTAAATTGCGACATATTTTCAATCTTTGCTGAACAAAACAAACCGTTTGTTTGTTGTTTACAACTCATCAATGTATCTTTAAAAATATAATTAAATTATGAATACTGAAAAAGCCATTCTCGCTGGAGGTTGTTTCTGGGGTGTAGAAGAACTATTTCGCCATCAAAATGGTGTAATTTCTACCATTGTTGGCTACACCGGAGGCGACGTAGCAAATGCAACCTACAAAAATCATGGCACACATGCTGAAGCAATTGAAATTAGCTTTAACCCTGATCAACTTTCTTATCGTAAACTGTTAGAATATTTCTTTCAGATACACGATCCAACAACAAAAAACAGACAAGGAAATGATATCGGTACTTCATACCGATCGGCAATCTTTTATTTAGATGAAACGCAGAAACAAACTGCTGAAATGTTGATTACAGAAATGAATGAATCGGGAGTTTGGCCAGGTAAAGTGGTTACCGAAGTGGTACCTGCAACCGATTTTTGGAATGCTGAAGAAGATCATCAAAATTATTTACAAAGAATACCTTACGGTTACACCTGCCATTTCGAAAGACCAGATTGGAAGTTAAAGTAAGTAAAATTTTAAAGATTCAAAGTGCAACTAGTTTTGCACTTTGTATCTTATAATCATCAAAAAACTTTCACTTCTAGCACAAGATCATTAAAAATTCTGAAATAAAATTGAACTCCTTTTTAAAGCATGAGCTGTAAGATTTCTTTAAACGAATTTATCCCTTCTTCATAATCTCACCAAATAATTCATAAGAATGAAGCCTTGCTTTATGATCGTAAATATGTGAAGTAACCATTAATTCATCTACTTGCGTTTGTGCTAAAAATGAATTTAATTGACCACTCAAATGCTGTGGACCGCCTATGAAAGCGACAGCCAACATTTGGTTTACAGCTGCCTCTTCGTTAAAATCCCATACGTTATCCATACTGTCTATCGGTGGTTGCAGCAACTGTCGTTTACCGGTTACAATTCCCAAAAACAATCTTTTTAATGATGTGGATAATCGGTTCGCCTCTTCATCTGTATCGGCTGCAACTACATTTATGCAGGCCATTACATAAGGTTTTGCTAAAACTTTCGATGGCCTGAAATTCTGACGATAGATTTTAATTGCCTCTAGAAACTGAGCTGGAGCAAAATGGCTCGCAAACGCATAAGGTAAACCATAAGAAGCAGCCAAATGTGCGCTGTCTGTACTAGATCCTAAAATCCAAATTGGCACATCAGTACCTTCGCCAGGAATTGCCCGAACTTGCGCTCCACTATTACTCGCCGATAAAAATCTTTGCAGTTTTAACACATCTTGCGGAAAATTATGGGGCGACGCAAAACGTTCGCCTCTTATTTCCATCGCTGTTAACTGATCTGTACCAGGTGCTCTACCCAATCCTAAATCTATCCTATTTGGGTATAAAGTTGCCAAAGTTCCAAACTGCTCGGCAATAACTAAAGGCGAATGATTGGGCAACATGATGCCACCAGAACCAACTCTAATTGTTTTCGTTTTACCCGCAATGTGGCCAATTAAAACTGAAGTAGCGGCACTTGCTACGCTAATCATATTGTGATGCTCGGCAAGCCAATATCTAAGGTAGCCCAACTTTTCGGTATGCTGTGCTAAATCAACACTGTTATTAAATGTATCTGCAACCGTTTTCCCTTCTATAACACCCGCCAAATCCAATACCGAAAATGGCAACGCCGATAATGCTTTTCTTTCCATATAAATTACAATTCATTTGTGATTAGATTTCCTAACGCTTCAAAAGTACTTTCGTTTCTTTTATAGTAAGTCCATTGCCCCACTCGTGTTGCAGTAACCAAACCCGCTCTTTGCAAAATGGCTAAATACTCAGAAATGGTAGATTGTGTTAATCCTGCCTTCTTTTGAATATGCCCCACACAAATACCATTCATGATATGTTTCGAAGTTAATTCGTAATCCGCAAAGTGGGCTTCAGGATTCTTTAACCAAGTTAAAATCTGCAACCTGGTTTTATTCGAGAGGGCTTTAAATAGTTCAATCTTTTCCACCTCACAAATATACATCGATAATTCCCGATATACCAATTAGGTTAAATTTATTGACAATTTAATGAAGCTATCCTTGGATTTACATTAATTAGAAATCAAAAGAAACCTAAAACAACTTAACAAAGATCTTCAAAAATGCTATGCTTATACCTATAAACTAACAAATTATCAAAATTTAATCCTGCACTCCTCAACGCTAAATAATTATTTAACTATATTCGCAGAAAGATCAAAAATGAATTCCATAAAAACATTTAAGGAGGGCAAAATCGGTACGTTCTTCTTAAAAAAGGAAGTCTTAATTTTTGTCTATATACTCCTAGCGGTATTCACAGCATCTAAGCAATATTTTAGCCATAGTTTCAATAACTATCTCATTTTTAAATATACTTTTTGGCACACCGTAGATTTACAAAACCTCTATAACAATTATCCCGAATATCTAGATAGTAACCACTACGGCCCAGTTTTTTCTTTACTAATTGCACCATTCGCATTATTGCCAGATGGGTTGGGAATGGTACTCTGGAACGTTGCGAACGTAAGCATTTTACTTTGGGGCATATTAAGCTTACCGATATCGTTAAATAAAAGAACAATAATTGGTTGGCTATGTGCGCACGAAACCTTAACCGCATTGTTTAGTTTTCAATTCAATATCGCCTTAACAGGATTAATTATTTTGAGTTTTTCTTGCCTAATTAAAAAGAAAGAAATTCAATCTGCATTCGTTATCGCGTTGGGCACACTCGTTAAATTATATGGTATTGTAGGTTTAGCATTTTTCTTTTTTACCAAAAAGAAATTAAAATTTATCATTGCAGGGATATTTGGTTTACTGATCCTTTTTATTTTGCCGATGGCGATATCATCTCCAAGTTTTATCATTCAATCCTACTCAGATTGGTTTAACTCTTTAGTCCACAAAAACACTACAAATGCTTCGTTAACCTCTTTTCAGGATATATCGATAATGGGTATGGCCAGACGTATTTCTGGCGATGTAAACATCCCAAATTTGCCATTTTTGGTTTTTGGAGTGGTACTATTTGGATTGCCTTATTTAAGAGTCAAACAATTTAAACACGCGGGCTTTCAATTAATGTTACTCGCTTCTACCTTAATATTTACGGTAATTTTCAGTAGCGGATCAGAGTCGCCAACCTACATTATTGCATTTGCTGGTGTAGCCATTTGGTTTACAGTTCAACCAAATAAAAATAACTGGAAGATTGGTTTACTAATTTTTGCACTTATTTTAACAAGCTTATCACCAACAGATATATTTCCGCATTCGGTAAAAGAATTTATTAGACTAAATTCGCTTAAAGCCCTACCTTGCGTTATAATTTGGTTTGTTATTATCTACCAAATGCTTAAAGAAGATTTTAGCTACTATTTGCCGACAGAAAAATGAGAAAATTAGTTTCAATCGTTATCCCTGCTTACAACGAGGCTGATAATATTTTTGTCATTATAGAGAATATTAAAACGGTATTTAAAACTATCGATTATGATTTTGAAGTTATTTTAGTGGATGACGGAAGCTCAGATTCAACTTTAAAGCGAGTGAAAGAGGTTGTTGAAGTCTCCAGTAACATATACTTTTTAGAATTTTCTAAAAATTTTGGCCATCAGTTGGCGGTAAAAGCTGGTATGGATCATGCTTTTGGCGATTGCGTAATTAGTATGGATTGCGATTTACAACATCCACCAGAACTTATTCCGGAAATGCTTGCGAAGTGGGAAGAAGGGTTTGAAGTAGTTTACACCATTAGAGCAGAAGATAAATCACTTTCGAAAGCAAAAAGAAGCTCCTCAAATATATTTTATAAAACCTTAAATTGGCTATCCGATATTGATTTAGAACCTGGTTCAGCAGATTTTCGTTTGCTCGATCAAAAGGTTGTTAACGTTTTTAGGAATTTTCAAGAGAACGAACCATTTTTAAGAGGGTTGGTAAAATGGCTTGGATTTAATCAGTACGCCATCAAATATATGCCGGCAGAGCGCTTCTCTGGCAAGAGCAAGTACACCGTTAAGAAGATGATGCATTTGGCTTTACACGGCGTTACTTCTTTTAGTATTAAACCTTTATATACAGCAGTTTATTTAGGATTTATTTTTTCCATAGCCTCAATTTTATATATCCCCTATGTTTTATACGCTTTTATTTATGGCGTAGAAGTATCTGGCTGGGCATCTACAATAATGACAATTGTATTTTTTGGTGGTTTGCAGTTAATCATCCTAGGTATAATTGGTATTTACGTAGGCAAAATGTTCATGCAGGGCAAAAATCGGCCAAATTATATCGTTAGATCTACAAATTTAAAAGTTAATGGTACTGCTTAGTTTTGATATTGAAGAATTTGACATGCCATTTGAGTATGGTAAAGAAATTGATTTTAAAGATCAAATTTCCATTTCTCGGGATGGTACAATCTCAATTTTAGATTTATTGGATAAATATAACGTTAAAGCTACCTTTTTTTGCACGGTAACTTTTGCAGAAAACATCCCTGATTTAATTAAAAGGATTACCAACACAGGCCATGAATTGGCTTCGCACGGCTATTACCACTCAGATTTTAAGCCAGAACACTTGCTACAATCGAAACTAAAATTAGAAGAACTGTCGGGCAAAAAAATATTAGGCTACCGAATGGCGAGAATGATGCCTGTTGATGAAAATGAAATAAGAAAGGCGGGTTACCAATACAACACGTCAATAAACCCAACTTATTTACCGGGGCGTTACAACAACTTCAATATATCGAGAACTTATTTTACCAAAGCAACAGTGTTGCAGATTCCAGCATCGGTTTCTCCTATCATCCGCTTCCCTCTTTTTTGGTTATCTTTCCACAACCTACCTTTATGGCTGTATAAGCGACTGGCGAAATGGACTTATAACAAAGATGGTTACCTTAATATTTATTTCCACCCATGGGAATTTACAGATTTGGACGACCGCGACAGATTCGGTTTCCCTAAATATGTAACAAAAAACTCGGGTACTCAGATGATTAATAGAATGGACAATCTTTTAAAATGGATGAAATCTCAAAATTATCCTTTCGGAACTTTTCAAGATTTCATTAAATCAATCAACAATTAAGTTTTCTCAACTATTATTCAGAACTTGAAACAGTGCTAAATTAATCGCTTGGAGAGTAAGTGGCAACCGCCAACTACTTATAATTTTCTGCTAATTTAAGTGCGTTATAGGCGTTTACAATACCACCACTCACACAAATATCCGAAAAAGGTACTCGCACATTATCACCTTTTTCGTTCTTATATTTCACTTTATGCTCCACTTTTGAAACTGATTTCATGATGATCTCTCTAACCTGAAAAGGTTTTAAATTGGGATGATAGGTCAAAATTAACGCAGCTAAGCCTGCCACTACAGGCGAGGCCATACTCGTTCCATCAAAAGCATCATATTTATCTCCAGGCACAGTAGATGTTATTAAAAATCCAGGTGCAAAAACGTCCACATTATACTTTCCGTAGTTCGAGAAATCAGCTTTTAAGGTTTCATCATCTTTATATGCACTAGCCCCAACCTCAATCCAGTTACTTGCGTGCGGAAGTCTATATTTTAAAGAATCTAAAATTACAGGCTTATCCAGAGGCGTTTTTGAATAACCTCCAGGTCTTTGTTGCATGCCCGCACCGTACTGACTATTTGGTTTTGGCGGCTCAAAATCTGGTTTAACCATTTTTTTATGTGCGGCATTGTAGGCTTTAGCCTCCGGACTATCAAAATATTTATTAGGATAGTTCTCCCCAGTGTCGTTATTACTATTATCATTACCGGCTGCATGCACCAATAATACGCCCTTAATCTCTGCGTACTTCACAGCATCATCGACAACTTTTTTATCCCACTTATAGCCTTTTCCAAAGCTCATATTAATCACTTTAGCACCATTATCCACAGCATACCTAATTCCGTTCGCAACATCTTTATCACGCTCATCACCCGTTGGCACAACGCGGATGGCCATAATGCTAACATTATTTGCAACGCCCATAATCCCCAATCCATTTGTTCTGTCTGCACCAATAATACCCGATACGTGAGTTCCGTGTTTTGCATCAGGCCCTGCTACATCATTATTACCATAATTTTTCTCATATGAATTCGCATAATCATCACCCACTAATTGCGCCCGTTCATCATATTTTGGATTCAAATTATACTTGAGCATATCGCTATACTGCTCGTAGCCGTCCATAATATTTTTATAAAATTTCTCAAAGCTTCCATCCTCACGAGAACCTTTTCTAATAATAGAAACTACTTGCTCCTCAAGTTCGTCATCTGGCTTATAACCGTTAACATCTTCTAAAGATGGGATTTGCTTCTTGTGAATCGTCGCTACAGAATCTAACACCTTTTTTATTGCAAAAATTACCGCGAACTGGTTGCTGGCATCTTCGTATTTTTTCCCAAAATCGCCAACCATCTTTTTATAAAGCCTAAACTCTTCCTTTTGTGTACTATCTAAAGGCGTGAGGTTGGTGGTAGATTGATATTTTGGTTTATATATCCTCAATAGTCTCACTAATTCCAAATTATCATACTGCAAATTCCCCTTTTTAGAGCCAATAAAATTCCACCCGTGGATGTCATCAACGTAACCATTACCGTCATCGTCAATACCGTTTCCAGCAATTTCCTTTTTGTTGGTCCACAAAACAGACTTCAAATCTTCATGCGTCGGATCAACACCACCATCAATCACAGCTACAATTACTTTCTGTTTTGGTTTTTTATCCTTCAAAAGCAAATCGTAAGCTTTCTGCGTACTAATGCCGTAAAATCCACTTGTCACCAAATCTAGATTAAACCAATTTGGTGGAAGTTTTACATTTTTATCTTGCGCATAAGTAAGGCTAGATAACATTAAAAAGCAAATTATTAAGGAGGTTTTTAAGCGACTCATATTCATCATAATAGTATATACGTATTGTTACAATAATACAGTTTTATTGATTGTCGGAACAAAATTTAAGACTTTTTAACAACTGTGCGAGCAATTATTTTACAATAACGTCAGCAAGAGTGAATAAGTTTCTTTTCGCATAGTAGATATCAGACTAAAAAATTAGAAAAGCAATTGCAGTTTTTCAAATAAAGGTTTCTTCCTGCTGTCCACTGCAATCTTTTTGGGACTTTGTTTTGAAATCGGGTTTCTTTTTATAAAAAAGGATTTCCGTTTCCATCAGGTTTATGAATATAGTGCTGTGGGAGGAAACTTAGGTTGTTCAGTATGCCAAACATGGAAAGCAGACATTTGGGTTTGCCCCGGCGTTTTGGAAAAGCTGTTATAAACGAAGAAAAACCTCCAGTGTTACTGATGAGTCTCTTGTTAAATCCCTCTTTGGGGTTTTAAGATTTGGCACCGACCTACTTTCCCATCCCGATTGATCGGGACAGTGCCACAGGCCCTGGTGGGGTTGACTTCTCTGTCCGGTCCCGATGCATATCGGGAGGGAAGAGGTAGACATAAAAAGATGAGACCACAGATAGTGAACTTCCATTCTTTTTGGGATTTTGTTTCGGAACCAGATTTATTTTTGACCAAAAAGGATTTACGTTTCCATCAGGTTTATGAATGTAATGCTGCGGGAGGAAACTCAGGTCTCGGCATTATGCCAAACAGTGCGCGAACATGCCACGCGGGCATTTGGGTCTGGCCCGGCGTTTGGCAAAAAAACTGTTATAAACGAAGAAAACCCTCCAGTATTTACTGAAGGGTCTCTTGTTAAATCCCTCTTTGGGGTTTTAAGATTTGGCACCGACCTACTCTCCCACATGTTACTGCAGTACCATCGGCTCTGGCGGGCTTAACTTCTCTGTTCGGAATGGGAAGAGGTGGACACCGCCGATATAGGCACCTAAATATTTTATAAAGGTATAGGGTGGAGGGTATAAAGGTATAAGGTTTTCACCCTAAGCCTTCGACCTTTCAGCCTTTAACCTTAAACATTATTGAAAGAAGTTAAGTTTTGAAGAACAAACAACAGT
>NZ_SJCY01000004.1 GCF_004354365.1 Pedobacter changchengzhani | reverse complement strand
TCGTCAGCAAATGATGGTGTTTTTATCAATTTCATAACACTAAAATAATCATTAACCAGCTAGTAATCAAATAATTATAAAATTATTTATACACATTTTGAAGAAATCTGCCTTGCAACGGTCTTAATATAATTGAAAAATCGAATTTTGATAATTAGCAGGTAGATTTTTGGGTGAGAAGTCATATAGTGATAAAATAAACTGCAAACTTAATGTACAAAAAAATACTATTGAATATTATTAAAGTATTTTTGTACACAAAAACCATTAATTAGTTAATTTTTTTTATATTTATGTTTTGTAAATTAATATGACAATTCCACTTACCGCTCTTAATGAAACTGAAAGACTTATCGCCTTAGATTCTTACAATATTATTGGATCAGAAGAAGAGCAAAATTTTGATGAATTGACCATGCTTGCTGCCGAAATTTGTCAAACAGATGTTGCTTTAGTTACGATTTTAGGACAAGAAAAACAGTGGTTCAAATCAAAATACGGTACAGAAGAAACTGAATCTCCTAGAGAGCTGGCATTTTGCACACATGCAATGATAGCTGGAGACGAAGTAATGGTTGTTAATGATGCCCGCATTGATACCCGCTTCTGCGATAATCCATTGGTTACTGGAGAATCTAAAGTTATTTTTTATGCCGGTGTACCGCTCATAAATCCAGAAGGCTATTCATTGGGCACAATTTGCGTCATAAATCATGAAGCAAAAACATTAACAGATAGACAAATTAAAGCGTTACAAATTTTGGCTAAACAGGTGCAACACCAGTTAGAATTAAGGCGTAAGGTAATAGAGTTAGAAAAAAGTAACGAAACTTTAAGCGAAGTAAATTCTTTTGTAGAAAAATTTGCGAAAAGAGTTGCGCATGATATTAAAAATCCGCTTTCGAGTATTATTATGTCTGCCGATTCATTACAGAAAAAATTGGTAAAAGAAGGCGATGAACGCTCGGTTAGGTTGGTAAATATTGCTTTAAGGTCGGCAAAAAATTTAATTACTTATATTGATGACATGCTTGATTATTCTAAAGCACCATCAATTTTATTGGCATCTCGTGATACATTTGAATTAAGCGACCTTTTAAAGCGGTTAATGCCAATGTTAAATATACCAGCTAAATTCAAATTTGAATCGCCAGAAAACTGCACTTTAAAATGTTCCAGAATTGCACTCGAGCAGATTTTATTAAATTTATTGAGTAATGCAATTAGGTATAACGATAAATCATCGCCCAAAATTGAGCTTGGATTTAAACAAGATCCAGATCAATATTATTTTACCGTTGCTGATAATGGAATTGGAATCGCGAAGAAGAATATTGATAAAATTTTTCAAGAAGGTTTTACACTTTCAGATCAGGATTGTTTAGGTAATAAAAGTAACGGAGTGGGGTTAGATTCTGTGAGGAGTTTAATTAAAAGGCTTCATGGTAAAATTCACGTAGAATCTGAAATCGGTTTAGGCACCAAAATTTCGTTCAGTATTGCTAAGTAATTTTTAAGCTTTTGCGTAAATGGCAACTCTGTTTACAAAATCATCAATATCAAAAGGTTTCGGAATAAAATCTTCTGCCTTGCAATTCGTTTTTACATCTGTCGCACTGTAATTTGCACTCATCATTAAAATTGGAATATTTTTAGTTTTGCCATCAACTTTTAAAGCGTTACAAACATCAATTCCATTTCCATCAGGCAACATCACATCCAATAAAAAAACGTCGGGTAAAATGTTGTAACTTCTTTTAAAAAAACTATCCACCGTAGCGAAAGCAAACACCTCGTAGTGGGCATCTTCCAAAATTAAACTTATAATTTCCCTTATATCGTCGTTATCTTCCAAAACACATATCCGCTTTCTCATATCCTATTTTCTTGCCCTTATTATTAAATCTTAATGGTACTATAACTAATTCAATATCAAAATGTTTCAATATTTTTGAAATTATAGCTGTTTAGAATAATGTTTTTGTAGATGAACAGAAAATAGAACCTTATTTACATTCGATTGAGTGCCCGTATCCAGTTGCATTTTGAGGCGATAAAAATGGAATACCTAAATCTGCTGATCTTAAAATAAACAATACACCCATAAAAAGCATAAAATAAGGAATGAGCTTATTGGTGTTAAAACGGATGTACTTTTTAAGGTAAATGCCACCTAAAGAAATCATCAACATTAATGGCGCTGTGCCTAATCCAAACACAAACATAAACCCACCAGCAGTTTTAACGTCGCCTGTATTTAGTGCAGTAGCAAGTGCTAAATAAACCATCCCGCAGGGGATTATTCCATTTAACATACCCGCAAAAAAGCCCCAAAATGGGAGATTAAAAACTTTACCCATCAATTTACTAATGGGATTTAAAACCATATTTTGAATTTTGGAGTAGCCTTTTATATACTTTGAATTAAATTGTAATAGCGTGAAAATGATTAACAAAACGCCTACACTCGCGCTTAATACTTTTTGGTTGGTAAAAACGCCTATGCTTTTACCCACAAAACCCGCTAAAAAACCCAATACAGTGTAAACTGCAATTCGGCCAAATTGATATAGTAAGAGTTGCAACCCCGATTTGAGAAAATTACTTTTTTGAAAAGGCATACCCAGCATAATCGGACCGCACATTACTGCGCAGTGCAAGCTGCCAAACAAGCCCATCATAAAAGCTAAGGGTAAAAAATCCATTATAGCGAAATATTTTCTTTAAATAAATAGTCTTTTTCTTGAGATTGCCATTGTAGATTTAAAAACCACCTTCCTTTTGCCAATTTACTTTTATCAACTACAATTAAATTATTATCGCCAGCAGTTGTGCCATTAATTTTAACATCATCGGCACTGCTAGAAGGACGCATTAGCACCAACTTATACGTGCCTTTTTCTTTTAATTGGATAATAATTTGATTTGCTGTAACTGTTATTTTTGGCGATGCGTTATCTTTTATTACATTCTGCAGTGCGTTATAATCTGCATTATAATTGATACCTTTTTCGTAATAATTTTCCTCAATAAGTGGATCTTTATCGTGTACAGCAAACATATAAACAACCATAGCCGTAATAAACAGTATAAAGGCCAACATCCCCATTACAATCTTCGTTCCCCAGTTCATGTTTATTTATATTGCTAAGCTTAAAATTATTAAATTATTATTCTCCTCCGCCGGGTGGCGCAAAAAAACTACTTGTAGAATTGCTTAAAACTTTACCATCGGCAATTACTTCAAAAGCAACGTCTGTTTTATATTTTTTAATGGCGGTATTTTTACGAATTAAAAAGAATGTTAGGTGTGTTGAACCGAATTTTGGCAACACAACCGATTTTTCGATAAAACTAATTCCATCTGCATCACTTTGTGGCTTAAACGTAAATGTAATTGTTTTATTGGTTTTGTTGGTAAGCTCGGCGTTATACAGATTACTAGTACTATCCTTACCTCTTTGTTGGTAAAGTGTTCCGCTTGCCCTTAAAACAGTAGTTTCCACATCTTGCCTTTTATAAATTAGCGAAGAAAAAACCATCAAAACAACAAATAATACTGCGGCGTAGCCAAATGCTCTTGCGCTAAATTTAAAAGGTTTCCTATCGGTGAGGTAATCTTGTGTAAAAAATCCGATTAATTTTTTCGGCTTACCAATTTTAACCATCACCTCATCACAGGCATCAATACATGCGGTACAGTTTACGCATTCTAGTTGAGTTCCTTCTCTAATATCAATACCTGTTGGGCAAACCTGAACACATAAATTGCAATCTATACAATCGCCAATTGGCGCATCGAGCGCGTTTTTTTGAAGATGCCCACGAGGTTCTCCCCTTGTTACATCATACGCCACAATTAAACTTTGATTATCTAACAATACACCTTGAAGGCGACCGTATGGACAAATTACTGTACAAACAACTTCTCGCACGTAGGCAAAAACCCCGTAAAACACGAAGGTAAAAATCATTATCGATACGAAACCCGACACGTGCATGGATACAGGCTCGGTCATGATTTTAATCAGCGCTTCACTGCCAACAATGTATGCTAAAAACAAGTTAGCAATTGCAAAAGAAATTGATAGAAAAATAAGGTGTTTAACCGCTTTCTTAAAAACTTTCTCCGTATTCCATGGAGATGCATCCAATTTCTTCTGTTTGTTGGCGTCTCCCTCGATCCAATATTCAATTCTACGGAAAACAAGTTCCATAAAAATGGTTTGCGGACAAGCCCAACCGCACCACAGCCGACCTAAAATTACCGTAAAGCAAACAATGAACATGATAAAAATTAGCATGGCCAAAGCGAAAAGATAAAAATCTTGAGGTGTAAATATCAATCCGAAAAAAACAAACTTACGCTCTATAAAATTAAGCAGAACCAGTTGTTCGCCATTTAATTTTAAAAATGGCGAAACAATTAAAAGCAATAATAGCCCGTAACCAACCAACTGGCGATAGTTAAATAACTTACCAGAAGGTTTTTTAGGGTAAATAAAATTCTTAAATCTGTTTGTAATTTTGTTGCTTTTTTTCATCTTCTAACCTCACTAAATCTTCTACTAGCTATATGAAATAATTTTAAGGCGCTTTTTCTTCGTATTTTTCGCCTTGGTGTTCTTTTGCACCCGGAGGGTTTGTTCCAGCTTGAGAAAGAATATAATTCGCCACCGCACTAATCTGTTTAGGCGTTAGTGTTTTTTCCCAGCTTACCATTCCTTTTTCGGGCACACCGTATTTAATTGTTTTAAAAATATTGTGTATTCCACCACCGTGCAACCAATATTCATCAACCAAATCGGGGCCTATAATTCCTTGTAATTTATCGCCGTGGCAAACCTTGCAATTGGTATCAAAAATCGTTTTACCCTCGGCCAATACTGCAGCATCCTTATCAACCTTTACAGAAGTCTCATCAATGGCCGCGCCAGCTTTTGCTAAAAACGCTTTTTTCTCTATCTGCGCACTGGCCATTTCTTTTTCGTATTCTGTATCCTGACGATCGCCGTAGCCACCAACATGATAATAGAAAAGATAGCCTGCTGCAAATATAATACTGCCATAAAATAGCACATTAAACCAAGTAGGTACAGGATTATTTAATTCTTGAATACCATCATAAGCATGCTCAATAACCAAATCTTTTTCCTCCTCAATCGGTTTCAAACTTAAAAGCTTAATCCAAATTGATGGTTTTGATGGCCTTTTACCCAACCAAGCTTCATAATCTAAAGCCTTATGTTTTTCGGGGTTTAAGTAAGGTGTAGGATTAACCTGTTCGTTATAAATAACTTTAAATGCATTAAGCAGTGTTATTGCAACAAAAAGCATAATCACCACAAATAACAAAAGAAAAAGTATAAGCAGTTCTGAACTGCTTAAACTAAAACCTGGTGCTGGTGGAGTCGCCATTGGTGCAGGTGCCGCTTCTACAGCAAAAGCACTTATTGAGGCTAATAAAAATAAAATGGATAGTTTAATCTTCTTCATTAGTTTGAGCATTATTGTCTTGAAAAGGTAGTGAACTCATATTTTCTATGTGTTTTTTGTTCATTTTAAGTAAGTAAATACCAACGATGATAAAAAACACCAAAAACATAAGTAATGAGAAGGTTAGATAAACTTCGCCTCCAGCTAGATCTGTAATTTGTTTGAACATCTTTTTATTGGTTTGAAGGAATTTTTTCTTTATTCGCTTTAATATCTGTACCCATACGCTGTAAGTAAGCAATTACAGCTATAATTTCTCTATCACTTTTAACTTTAATGTTATTTTGTATTAAATCGAGCGCAATTTTCTCCGCTTGAATCTTTAAGTCTTCATTTACTTTTAAATCATATCCTGCAGGATAAGGAACACCCAAAGTTTGCATCGCTCTGATTTTGCTAGGCGTTGTACTTATATCTAGCTGTTGCTCTATTAACCAAGGGTAAGGAGGCATAATACTTCCTGGCGACATTGAAGTTGGATCCATCAAGTGGTTATAATGCCAAGAATCAGAATACTTTCCACCAATACGATGCAAATCTGGTCCGGTACGTTTACTGCCCCATAAAAATGGATGGTCATACACAAACTCACCAGCTTTACTGTATTCTCCGTAACGCTCGGTTTCCGAACGGAATGGGCGTACCGTTTGCGTGTGGCAATTCACACAACCTTCTCTAATGTATAAATCTCTACCTTGTAATTCTAAACCAGTGTATGGTTTAACACTTGCAATTGTAGGTACATTTGATTGTATGGTAAAAGTTGGCATCATTTCTACCACCCCACCTATTAAAATTACGATCAACGCAATAACCATAAAACGCATTGGTTTACGTTCTAACACACGGTGCCAAGCTTTATCGCCAGGTGCAGAATCATCAATAATTACAGGTAAAGGCATGGCTTCTGCTGATTCGTTTGCAACCAGTTTACCTTGTAACATCGTTTTGCCCAAGTTATATGCCATTGCAATTACACCCGTTAAATAAAGTGCACCACCTATTGCTCGCAGTACATGCATCGGTATAATTTGTAACGTTGTTGATAAAAAATTTGGATATTTTAACAAGCCTTCAGGGGTAAATTCTTTCCACATTAAGCCTTGTGTAAAACCAGCCCAATACATTGGTACTGCATAAAATAAAATACCTAAAGTGCCGATCCAGAAGTGAAAAGACGCCAATTTTTTAGAATATAATTCTGTTTTATAAATACGAGGGATTAACCAATACATTACACCGAACGTTAAAAAACCGTTCCATCCCAAAGCACCTACATGTACGTGCGCAATAATCCAATCGGTAAAGTGTGCAACGCCATTAATTTGTTTTAACGAAAGCATTGGGCCTTCGAAAGTTGCCATACCATAAGCGGTAAGTGCAACTACCATAAATTTCAATGTAACATCTTCACGTACTTTATCCCAAGCACCTCTTAAAGTTAACAAACCATTAATCATACCGCCCCAACTTGGTGCAATAAGCATGATTGAAAATGCAACACCTAACGATTGTGCCCAACCTGGCAACGAACTATATAATAAATGGTGAGGACCAGCCCAGATGTAAAGAAAGATTAACGACCAGAAGTGGAGAATACTTAATTTATAAGAATAAATTGGTCTATTTGCCATTTTTGGCAAGAAATAATACATTAATCCCAAATATGGGGTTGTTAAGAAAAATGCAACGGCATTATGTCCATACCACCATTGTACCAAAGCATCTTGGACACCTGCGTACACATAATAACTTTTCATAAAAGAAATTGGCAACTCAAAAGAGTTTACAATATGCAATACAGCAATAGTTACAAATGTTGCAATGTAAAACCAAATGGCAACATATAAGTGGCGTTCTCTCCGTTTGATAATGGTACCAAACATGTTTACACCAAAAATTACCCAAATAATGGTAATTGCAATATCAATTGGCCATTCTAATTCTGCGTATTCATGCGAAGTGGTAAAACCCAACGGAAGCGTAATTACTGCAGATACAATAATAAGCTGCCAGCCCCAAAAGTGAATTTTACTCAAAACATCGCTAAACATTCTAGCTTTTAGCAAACGTTGTAATGAATAATACACGCCCATAAATATGGCATTTCCTACAAAAGCAAAAATTACCGCATTGGTGTGTAACGGTCTAATACGTCCGAAAGTGGTATATTGACTGCCCATATTCATAATGGGTTTAAACAATTGGGTTGCTATGAGCAAACCAACAGTCATACCAATAATGCCCCAAACTAAGGTAGCTATACCAAAGTCTCGAACAATTTTGTTATCATAACTAAATTTTTCTAACTGCATATTGAAAAGGAATTTTTGAATGTATTGTGGGTCAAATATATTTTGATTAAGGAAATTAAAGGATGATGTTTCTTAGTTAGAAAAGTGATCTTCTTCACTTTTTTCTGGAGAAACCTCATCATCAAAGAGCATGCGCATACCCGGTGTGTGCACATCATCATTCTGACCGTTTTTATAGGACCAAATAAATGCCCCTAAAAATATGAGGGCCATAAAAACACTGCAGCCTATTAAGAAGTAGAGTATATTCATAACAATTTATTTTTTTTTGCAAACCATCTTGTTGCTAATGTAGTGAAACTTATTATGGTTACCGTACTAATGGGCATAAGAACAGCTGCTACCAATGGATACAGTGTGCCTTGCACCGCATAAAAAATACCCACGCAATTGTAAGCAATGGCAATGGCGAAACTAATTTTGATAATTTTTAATCCATCTTTACTCAATTGTATAAAATTTGGGAGTAAATTCAATTCATCACCTTTAAGTATCGCATCGCAACCTGGCGTAAAATTATTGATGTTATCTGTTAGTGCGATCCCAAAATCGCTCTGCTTTAAAGCGCCGGCATCATTTAAACCATCGCCAAGCATTAACACATTATTTTGTGCTTTTTGAAGCAATAAAACGGCTTCTAGTTTTTGAAGTGGCGATTGTTTAAATTTAATATGTGTCGATTTAGAAAAGATAACCTTCAACACTGAATGATCTTTATCGCTATCGCCCGATAATACCAGAAGTTTAAATTTTGAAAGATTGATCATCAACTTGGCTAGGCCCGATCTCCACTCCTGCTTAATTTCGAAATAGCCTTTGTAAACATTATCGATAGCGATGTGAACACCAGTTTCATGGCCAACCCCTAAACCAATTGGCAACATAGATGTGTGGCCGGCATAAATAACCCTATCATTAACTTCTGCGCGTAAACCTTTTCCTATTACTTCTTTATAATTAGAAATTTCGTAAAAATGATCAACGTTTAAAGCTTTTAAAATATGCCTGCTTAATGGATGTGTGGAATTTCTGAGCAACGAAGCCACAATACGATTTTCCTCATCGCTTAACACGCCACTAAAATGAATAGAAGCACCTTCACTACTTGTTAGCGTTCCTGTTTTATCAAAAATAATAGTATCGCATTTTGCCAAAGCTTCTACCGCATCGGTATTTTTAACATAAAAACCTTTTTTATCAAAAATTGATAAAATGGCCGAAAGCGTAAAAGGCGTACTTAAAGCGAGTACACACGGGCAAGCCACAATAATTACCGCTGTAAATGCCGACCATGCTTTATGGCTATCGTTTTGAAATAACCAAAAAGCCGTTGCACAGAAAGCGACAAAAAACACAACCAAGCTAAAATATTTGGCCACACTATCGTTAAAATTTTGTTGTTCGGCGTGCTCTTTATAATTTTCGCTGTTCCATAAACCGGTTAAATAACTTTGAGAAACGGGTTTAATAACCTCCAATTCTATCGCCTCGGTAGTTTGTTTACCACCTGCATAAATAATTTCGCCCAACACTTTGTGTACAGGTTCCGATTCGCCGGTTACAAAACTCATGTCCATCCAAGCATCGCCTTTCATCAAAATTGCATCTGCGGGCACCAATTCGCCGTTTCTAATCCACAATCGATCACCTATTTTAATGTCGTTTATGGCAATTGGTTTTTCAACGCCATCAATAAGTGCAGTTGCAGCAATTGGGAAATAAGATCTGTAATCCCGATCGAAAGAAATATGGTGGTACGTACGTTGCTTTAACCATTTTCCCAATAATAGCAAAAATACCAATCCAGTTAGGGTATCGGCAAAACCAGGACCCAAATTAAATACCACTTCAACCGCAGTGCGGATAAACAAAACCGCAATAATTAGCGCTAAAGGCGTATCCAAATTGATGTGTTTATGTTTTAAACTGTTTATGGCCGAAATAAAGTAATCGCGACCGCAGTAAAAAGCTGCAGGAATGGAAAATGCTAAATTTAACCAACCAAATAAATACTGAAACTGCTTTTCGAAACTAGAAAGTCCAAAATATTCTGGAAAACTGAAAAGCATTACATTGCCCATTAAAAACCCAGCAACGGCAATTTTTAAAATCAAAGCCTTATCTACAGCACTTTTGTGTTCTTTAACTACATCTTGCAAATTTATTGCAGGCTCATAACCAATGTGATTTAAGGTTTCGACCAATTGTTTTAATGAAATTTCTTCGTGGTTAAAACTGATGGTAACCTGTTTTTTCAAAAAATCAATTCTCGAACTAAAAATCGCAGGGTTTATTTTATACAGATGCTCTAACAACCAAATACAAGAACTGCAATGAATAGCCGGAACATAAAATGTGATAATACTGGTATTATCTTGTTTATAATCGAGCAGTTGATTAATTATTTTTGGCTCATCTAAATACTCCAACCTGCCATCCGACTGGAGTTGTTTACCCGGATTTGCATTATAAACATAATAATTGCAGAGGTTATTTTCGGATAGAATTTTATAAACACCCAAGCAACCTGCGCAGCAAAAATCTTTATTATCTACCTGATATTTCACTTTTGGTAAATCTGCACCACAGTGATAGCAAAGCAATTCGGTAGTTGTTTTATGTTGATCCTGCATTGTTAATTAATTAAACAGCCGAACTAAATAATTGGGTTTGGGGTTGTTTCAACCATAATTTCTCATCAAAAACCATACATACATTTCTTAAAAATGATTTCCCTATTTCTGTAATATCCACCCTAAAATCGTCAAAAACGATTAATTTATCTGCTAAAAGTGGTTCTAATCTACTCTTTATATGTTTAGGAATACCATTTTTATAAACAGTATGTGCTCTACACATCAAGTTTAAGATATGTTCTCTTATTTCCAAGTCGTTTTCTGTAAGGATATGCCCTTTCTCTACCGGTAAAATTCCGTTTTCTACTTTATCGATGTACGTTTCTACAACCTTGCTGTTTTGCGCAAAAGCATTCCAGCTATCGCTGATAGCAGATACACCCAAACCGAGCAATAAATGCGTATGTTGATCGGTGTAGCCCATAAAATTACGATGCAGCTTTTGTTCGGCACTTGCTAAATACAAAGAATCACTTTTTAAAGCGAAATGATCCATACCCACATCTTCATAACCGGCATCAATAAACAATTGTCTGCCTAATTTATAAAGCGCAAATTTTTCATTGCCTACCGGGATATCCTTTTCGCTGTAATGGCGCTGACCCGCTTTTAACCAAGGCACATGTGCATAACTGTAATACGCAATTCTATCGGGTTGCAACAGAATAGATTGCGCAATCGTTTTGCCCAAATTAGTTAGGTTTTGACCCGGCAAACCATAAATTAAATCGAAATTTATAGAAGTGTAACCTATTCTTCTGGCTTCTTTAACCACTTCATCTACCTGTTCTGGCGTTTGAAAACGGTTAATTAAAAACTGTACATGTGGGTCAAAATCTTGAATACCTAAACTTAAGCGTTTAAAACCTAGGCTATACAAAACAGATAAATGTGCAGCGGTTGTATTGGCCGGATGGGCTTCAAAAGAAAATTCTGCATCAGAAACCATTTCTGCATGCGCAGTGATGCCGTTTATTAAAATTTCTAAATTCTCAGCACTAAAAAAAGTTGGTGTTCCGCCACCTAAATGGAGTTCTTTTAATTTAGGTTTTTCGCCCAAAATAGCAATGTACATGGCCCATTCTTTAAGCACCGCTTGAATGTAAGGTTTTTCTACCCCGTGGTTTTTGGTAATTCGCTTATTACAGCCACAATAAGTACACAAATTTTCGCAAAATGGAAGATGGATGTACAAACTTATGCCTTCGCTTTTATGGGCGACATACGTTTTTTTAAAATTTTCTAGCCAATCCTCCTTGGTAAATAATTCATTATCCCAATAGGGAACTGTTGGGTAACTGGTGTAACGTGGCGCTACAACATTATATTTTTCTAAAAGAGTTTCTGTATCCATTATTTAACTTTTTTAACAGGAGCACACTCTTTTCTACAACAGCAAGCAGTGCCCAAACATTTCCCCGCAGCCCATTGATCTAAATTTCTAATAACCTGATCCATTCGTTGCTTCGGATTAAAATCTATAGAACCTAAGGGCACATTGGCAACTTTTATCCCTAACAAATCGGCTACTTGTAAATCTAAATGACTGGTTTCGATAGATGAAGTGGCAATGTACTTTATACCTAAATCCCGCAATCCAGTTAGTAACTCATTACTTAACACATCATTATTAAAAACCAACAGTGCTTCTTTTCCAGTCGCAAATGGAATGGTATCGGCCGTTAAACTATTTGCAATGATGGTAATATCATGCTTTTTATAGTTCGCCAAAACCAACCACTCTTTTTCATTTGGTTTTATGTTATAAGCAATTGCTTTCATTTAGTAATCTTTTTAGCTTTTTAATGGTATTTATTATAATTAGAATTTTAGATCTACTAACCTTCTTTCCAATACGGAATTATCATAAATGGTTTAACTACAAAAATACACGGCGAAGAGAATCAGCGAGATGAGAATGCTTAGTATTAAAAATGATTGTGGTTATATTTTGGCGCTTGGCGTTAGGTTGAGGCTGAGGACGAGGTTGAGACTGAGGTTGAGGTTGAGGCTGAGGTTGAGGACGAGGTTGAGACTGAGAACGAGGTTGAGGCTGAGACCGATATTGAAAGTCAATTTTTTTTAGAGACGAAATCAACTTACAGCAAAAAGATATTTGGGCACCAAACAATAATAGTTATGAAAAATTGCATTATTAGAAAGTTGCTTAAAGATGTAATTGGATTAGATTTCATCAATAACTCCAAAAACAATCCTACTTCTAAAATTCAATAATTTAACCCTATTGCTTAATATTCCTCAATTTTTCGATAGATAAAATATTGATTGCATTACCCGTTTTATCGATCAATTTCTCTTCTTTAAAATCGGCCAGCATACGGCTTACGGTTTCGCTTGCTGTGCCTACAAGCGCTGCTAAATCATCTCTCGAAATTTTGATGGTGCAAGTATCAGATGTTTCGGTTGCAAACTTATCCGCCACATGCAATAAAGCTTCAGCAACACGCTTCCTTACCGATGAATAGGCCAACTCGAGCATTTGCTTGCCCTTATCGCGAACATTGTGCGTTAACAGGTTAATAAATGTTTTGGATACAGCCTGATGATTTAACAAGAAATCGACAAAATCGCTTTTGGGAATATGGATAATTTCAGATTCTAAAAGTGTGGCGGCGTTATCGGCATAATTTTCGTTACTGCACAAACTTTCGTAGCCAAAAAAATCGCCATCGTGGTAAAGATTAGATGAAAGTTCTCGTCCATCTTTAAAACGTTTATAAGTTTTAACCTGCCCCTTTATCAAGTAATAAAGATGCGTAGGTTCATCCCCCTCTACATAAATAATTTGTTTATTGGCAATAGTTTTAGCCTTACCTTTTTTCCGGAGATCATCCATCACCGCTTCGGTATTGGCTACAGAACTGCTAAAACCGGTTAATTGTTGCTTCTTTTTAAAACGGCTTTCAATCGCTTTAAAAAGTTCAACATCATCAAAAGGCTTAGTTAAATAATCATCGGCACCCATTTCCATGCCCTTTCTCATATCGGCACGTTCGGTTTTTGCTGTAATAAAAATAAAAGGAATGTTTGCCGTTGCAGGGTTTTTATGTAACAGATACAACACACCGTAACCATCCAACTCGGGCATCATAATATCGCAGAGAATTACGTCGGGCAGGTGCTTTGTTGCCATATCTACGCCAATTTTACCGTGTTTAGCCGTAAAAGTTTCGTAACCTGCCAAATCTAAAACTTCAGCAGTACTTTCTCTAATATCGTCGTTATCTTCAATGATTAATACCTTCTTATTCATGCGATGATTTTATATTCGAAATATATTATTCCGTTATTTTGAAAACGAGCGTAAAAACTGTACCCGAATTAAGTTTACTTTCACAACTTACCGTTCCATTCATTAAACCTACATACCTTTTTACAATATTTAGCCCAAGCCCCGTACCCGGGATATCGCCAGTGTTGTGCGCCCTAAAAAATGGCTCGAACAAATTACTTTGATCCATTTCGGGTATTCCGATTCCATTATCGCTCACTTCAATTTTTAGTTCATCACTATTTAAAAATGTATTAAATTGAATCAGCGTGTCTTCACCAGAATACTTTATCGAATTTGAAACCAAATTAATGATGCAGTTCCGCAATAGGTTAGCATCTAAACAAACCTCGGCGCTTGTGCCCGTATGCTCATAAATAATATGTTGGTTTTGCTTGGTCATGAGTTGCATTTCCTCTGCAATTTCTTCGGCAAAGCTTACTACATTAAAACGCAAAGCGGATGCTTCTACTTTACCTGCCTCCAATTTTTCTAACGATAGGAAGTCATTTAAAATTGTAGTGAGGTTATTGATTGAGTTTTTGATTTTCAATGTGTGCTTTTCAACACTGGCAACATCATTTTTTGAAGTATATTTATCAATTAGCGAGGCGGATAATTGCATCGAACTTAATGGCGTTCTAAACTCATGCGAAGCCATAGATACAAATCTAGTTTTCAGCTGGTTGAGCTCTTTCTCCTTATTAAATAGCGCGTGCATGTTTTCTTTGGCCATTTCTAGCTCTGAAACCAATTTTACCAAATCTTGGGTACGTTCTTTAATCTTAACTTCGAGCTTTTCTGTATAGCTTTTAATCTGCTCTTCGTTGGCTCTTTCTTTGGTTAAATCGTGAATAAAGCCAGTGTAAATTTTGCGGTCGGAGAATTTAATTTCACTCACTCCCAATCTGAAAGGAAAAATACTGCCATCTTTCCTTAATCCATCTACTTCCCTCCCAACACCAATAATATTTTTACGGCCAGTTACTTCATAATTTGCCAAATAACCATCGTGCGCAGATTTATGAGGTTCGGGCATTAAAACAGAAACATTTTTGCCCACCAGTTCTCCTCGGTTATAACCAAACAACTCTAACGCTGCCGGATTCAAATGTTCAATAATACCTTTATCATCAATGGTAATAATTCCATCAATGGCATTTTCTATAATCGCATCTAAAAACTTGGATCTGTCCATTTACTATCTGTTAAAAACAAATATAGGCTTTATGATTTAAAACGAAAATGTACTAATCGATAATGATGCTATCTAACTTCACTTTAGAAATCGCTAATTGGTCATATAAATCCTTTACCTGCACCGAAGCATGATCGGCAACCTCATTAAATAATTGCTTGTAATAATTCACACCTTCTGTTAACTGAAATTTAAAATTATTGAGTTGCTTCTTCTTCTTATCGTTAAAATTTTGGAGGTGTTGTTGCAATTCATTCTGAAGATAATCGATGTATAAATTAAGTTCTTTAATGAAAAAATGTGGACGTTCAATTTTGGTTAACAAATCAACTTTACCATAAATATGGCCTACCATTTCATCAAAAGAATAAACTTTAGAAAAATAGGCCAAGTTTGGTCCCGGACAAATAGCAACTGCTTTATTCTCTTTTGGTTTACTAATGTTATATTTAATATAGGTTGCAGATGTTAAACCCTCGCATAGGCAAACCTTTTCTACCACGGCATTGTATTGTTTTTCGTACTCTTGCTCGGTAAGTTCGGCAGCTTTTAAACTTTTAATTTTTTTATGCTGATATTCTCTAGAAGCTGTACAAATTGGTGCGGTTGTAAATTCGGTATTGCTTACCAAATATTTTTTGGTACAAGGACTCCCTGGCCTGCCTTGTTCAATCCTTTTTAAGCGAAGCGCATCAATACTACTGTTTTTAAAATTGTTAAACTGTATGCCCAAAGGCGATGAACCACTCAAATAAAAATCACTTTCTTTAGAAAATGTTAGCTGTTTTAAAGTTGCATTATCTACATTGGTTACCTCTGGTACTAAAAGAAAAGGACTGCCCCAACCCGCAGCATCCAACTGATAATGGTTTAACAAAAACTCATGTTCTGCCGCTGTTCCTATGCCACCTTGTACGCTAATCCGTTGTGCTGGCTTATTAGTTAAAGATATTCCTTTTTGAGTTAAAGCCGATTGATAAATACCAAAAAGCTCAACCAACATGTCTTTCTTTTTCACCTTAAACTCCTCTAAAATAGGCCCTAATAAATAGCCTTCAGTGGCAAAAGCATGTCCGCCACAATTTAAGCCCGATTCTATTCTAAACTCCGAAACCCACAACCCTTTTTTGGCTAAAAACTTAGCTTGAATTAAAGCCGATCTAAAATCGCTCACTTTAAGGATGATTTTCTTGTTCAATTCGGCGTCTTTGTTGGGTAAAAAATCTTCGAAACTTTCTATATAACTGTATAAACGCGGGTTCATTCCAGCCGAAAGAATTACCGAAGAATGTAAATTACTTTCAGCGAAGCCACGTAACGCAGCAAGTGCATCGGTGTTCATATCGCCCGTATATTCATCATTTACAAAATTCATTTTATCTACTTTGGCCATAATATTTACATCTACAGCGCCCAGTTTCATCCCTTTGCGTAAAATATCCTGAAATATTTTTTTGCTATCTCCTTCGGGATAATCCATCATTAATTCATAACCGGCTTTTAGCTTTGATGATTCGGGCAAAAGCTCGAAATAACGGCATATATCGTTTCCTTTAATAAATTCTTGCTGGCGAAGCAGTTCAAACTGTGTGGTAATTTCTGTGGATAAGAAATTGAGATACGCCGTAATTCTTTTCGATCTACTATCTGTTTCTATTTTTGAAATACTATTAAAAACACGTCCGTTTTGATTAGAATGGTATTCCCTCATGCGTTCTACTAATTCATCGTCAACGATAGATAATACAGATGAAACACCGTATTTCGACACTTTTAAAGGCGTATCAATAGAATAACCTAAGCCAAGAACGGGGATATGGAAAGTATGCGACATAAAATATTTTTTTTATGTACAAACCTATTTATTACGCTTAAAAGAGATTGAAATAGTGCTCACATTAAAAAATGAGAATAATCACTTTGTAAATATTTGAATTAGTGTTTTGGCTACTGGAGCGCCTGAATTAAAGTTTTTATTCTAATTGCCTTTTCGAAATGGTTTAATTTTTCAGTTTCTATCCACCAAGTGGCAACCTCCATTAAAGTTTTAGGATCATCGTTTGTATTGCTGAAGAAGGCATAAAATGATAAGCCGACGTTTATACCTTTCTTTTCGATTTTTTCATCGCAAATTTTAATGATTTTGGCTTTTAATTGGGGGTTCATTAGCGTGAGTTTTTATTCGATTTTTTCTAAGGCGGATTTGGAATGTGAAAGATCGATAAAGTTTGTTAAAGTTAAAAATCACACCCTTCGTGGGAAGAAAATACTACAATATTAAGTAGTGCAAAAATGGACCAGATTTCTCCTCGTGAAAAACTCGTTCGCCTGCATGTCTTTGGCATGAAATGACGGGAAAAAAATTAGGCTTTTCGCCACAAATAAGGACTGCGAAACGCAGGCAAGTAAGGCTAGACTATGCAGGGCGCAAAAAAAAAATCCTCTCCTTAAGAACAATTAGAAGAGTAAAATCTATTTTAAATTTGCCTTTAAAAAACCTATAATTTCTGCTGTTTTATTTTGTGCAATGTATTTGTACGCTGCATGGCCTCTACCTTTTAAAATTTGTAAATCAGAATTATTCGAATCTACTTCTCTCATGCGCTTATCTAAAGCATACGCGTAATCAACATTAATCAGTTTATCTAAGTCGCCATGGTAAATTAACACTGGTGGCGCACCTTTTTTAATCACATTTGTATTTTCTAATCCTCCCCACAAATCAACAACTGCTTTAATTTTAGTTACTTTTTGGTTAGAAGCATAAGTAAGGTATAGCGCTGTCATAGAGCCAGCAGAACCGCCCGATATGGCAACATTGTTAAAGTCGATATTATATTTTTTCTGGTTGGCTTTTAAAAACTTTAGCGCGCTTATAGCATCATCCGAAGCAACTAACAAAGCTTCTTTTAATAACGGGTGAAACTGGCCATTAATAGGTAAACCAGCAGCCATATTAGCCGAACACGACGCGTCTTTCACTTTCTTGTATTTTAACAGCAAAGTATAATTAATAGAGGCCACAATAAAACCACCAGAAGCTATTTTGGAGCATAAATCTGTTAAACCTTTATCGCCACCTGCGAAACCTCCTCCGTGGATAAATACAAACAGAGGCAATTGCTTTTCGCCCTGCGCTTGTTCAGGCAAATACAAATCTAATAATCGATCAGAAATTGAATCTTTTACAATTGCAGGTACTTTGCCGTAACGAATATTTTGGATCAGTTTGATCGCACCAATTACCCTTTCAGTTTGATTGGGCGCAGTGTAGGCATTTCTTTCCACATTTTGTGCACGTACATTCGAACAAAAAATTACAAAAAATATCGTTGTCAAAAATTTCATTATCGAATAGTTTTCTAAATTATTACTGCAATATAATTCAATTTAATGGCACCAAAACTCATACAATTAACAAAACAACTGTTATACGATTCAATGCACTCTTAAAACGCTACTAATTTCGGTTAGGTACAGACCAATGCTATTTATTTCCCCGCTTCTTGCTGAATCACAATTGGCACATAACCAACTTCCATCCCCTTTGGTGGTTTTACAATAATTGCTTTATCTAAAGTAACCAGTTTGCCCTTGGTTGGCGCCGCCATATAGGTTTTATCAGATGTCCAGCTTGCATGAATCTTCTCAACTCTTTTTTGGATGGTCTCTTTATCAGCACTGCTTAAATTTAACGATTGCAATGCGGGTTGATCTATAAATTTATACCACTGATAAGTAACGATCGATCCATCCGTAAGTGTTGCTTTAAAAGTTTGAGATTTTGGACCTGGTGTTTGGTAAACATTCCCTTCGTTTGATAAAGATTTGTAAGTTCTACCTGTTCTCGCCGGATTGAAATTTTGAGTCTTTAAGTTGATATCATCCGGAACTTCTGAAGCCGTTATGGCAACCATTTTATTGCCTTCCTCTTTAAAATATTCAGGAAAAAATGCCAAGCCGTTTTTTACTTCTTTCTTCCATTTTAAACCGTAAGATGATTTACCCAACATTGTTTCTTGAAAATAAGAATCAATGCCTTGAATTGGTGTAGAATTTGGCCCTTGATCATAGGTAGTTTTATCCGTTGAGCATTGTGGCACAAACGATGCATCAACAGGAAAACGATTTGGAATTACACCACCATCATTAAAAAAACTTTGTAGTGGACCGAAAATTGCATTTTTAGAATACAATGTTGCATCCTGCATAAGGGTTGTAATGCCGTCCTTATCTACCGGAAATTGTAATCGAGGAATTTTACTGTACACCACACCATTTTTATCAGTTGCCTCAAAACGTGGCACCGAATTAATTTCAATTGCACCAGCCCCAACTACACCCTCTCTCGTATCTAACGTTCTGCCTTCAGCCGTAGGATAATTATCGGCAATTTTACTCCAAATACCAGGAATATAAAATGCGATTGGCCCCTTAAAATTAGAGGCATTTAAAAAGCAAGTCCAACTTTCATCACCCGAAGCGGCTTTTCCATCTTTTTTAGGTTGCGCAACAACAATTGGTAAAGCCATCCACGCATTTCCCATCAATTCGCCCGATGTGCCTTTTACAAACGTAATCCCATCTGGCGGAATAATTAAATGGTTACTTAACTGCGCCATGCCCATTGCATCTTTAGCTAAAGGTTTTGTTTGACCAAAGCCCCAACCCGGAGAAGATATTTCGCCACTGTAGCAATTTGCAGTACCGTTCATTCTATATTTTGCGGTGGTAGAGCCGAACTGTGTACTGCCCCAAAAACCCAAGCTACCTTCAATTGTCTGGAAAACATCTCTATACGAAGGTCCTCTTTGTGGCCAATTGTCTCTGCCGTAGGTACCAATCGGGCAAAGTGGATCTTCAAATCCTCTATTATCAGGCACAACCCAAGTTCCTGGTAACCCAATTTGGAAATTAGAAAGCGGTTTCTCTAACAGCGGCCATGCATTAACATAAAAGCTCACACCGTAACCAAAACCTTCTTTTTGCTGAGGCATATTCATAGAAATATACCCATGTAATCCTTGTGATAGTTGTGGTAATTTCTGGTAACCGTCATCTGGATTTGATCCGTTAACCTGAGCACTTACACTAAAATGAGAAAATGCAGTAATTGAAAAGCAGGCGATTAAAAAGTATTTGATTTTCATTGGTAATTCTATTGGAGTAATTTTATAAATGAAGAATATTTAAGGATGGAAAATTACGGAAATATTAAAGAGAAAACTGTTGAGAATCTAAAATATTACAAAGCGTCTTTCAACCACAAAAATTATAAATAAGTGATAGACTTTGAATTGTCGATTATTTTGAACTATGCGCTATCTTACTTTTAAATATTTTGGCTATGATTAACCTCGAGCTTTAATTTTCTTGCCCAACTTTTTTGCTTGATCCATGGTCCCCTTTTCCAGCATCCTTGGAGTTGCTGATAACAAAAAAGCCTGAGAACACGTGTTCTCAGGCTTTACGTCGGGATGGCAGGATTCGAACCTACGACCTCCTGCTCCCAAAGCAGGCGCGATACCGGGCTACGCTACATCCCGAAAAAACAGTTTAGGTTATATCGAAATATTTACCTCTTTGTTTTTTGGTGTTGCGAAGATAAATCAAATTTAGCATCCTTGCAAAATAAAATTATAAGAAATGTAGTTTTTACGGCATCAGCAACATAGCTGCAAGATTTACAGCCATTTAATTTTCGAGATAATTTCTACATCTTTAGCTAAAAAAATAAAAACTGTCTTCCTGTGCTACATTTACCAGCTAACTGAAATTAATTGTTGCTTTTCAAAGAACGGATCACTAAGTTTTTATACGTACGTTTGAACAACGGTGCAGTATTGCAAAACTATTCATAATCATGAAACGTACTTTATTTTCAATTACAATTGCCTTAATTATTTTCAACTACACTTCTGTATGCGCAAAAGATTATCCCGCAGCCTTCTTCGGTGTTAAAAATAGCGCTGATGTATTAAACACTAAAGCCATCCAAACTGGCATCGATTACATTAGCAATCATGGCGGCGGGAGATTGGTTTTTTCTTCAGGCACCTATCTTACGGGTTGCATTCACTTAAAATCTGCTGTTACAGTCCAGTTAAACGATGGGTCGATACTGCTTGGCTCAACAAATCCGCTCGACTACGACAGGCAAAATACACCCTTTGATAATGGCAGACAAAGTTGTTTAGCACTCCTATTAGGTTTAAATCAAAATAATGTTGGTATTACCGGAAAAGGTACAATTGATGGCCAAGGCGCACCGCTTGTCGCTAATATAACTGCCATGATTAATCAAGGACTAATTAAAGATCCAAATGCAAAAAAACCCGGTGAAGACAATAGGCCTATGATTATCAGTTTATTTGGTTGCAGAGCTGTAACGGTGCAAGGTATTGCTCTAAAAAATTCGGCCTGTTGGGTAGAGTGTTATAACCAATGCAAAAATGTAATGGTTAATGGCATTAACGTAAACAGCAAAGCATTTCACAATAATGACGGCATTGACATTGTAGATTGTGAAAATTTTACGGTTAAAAATTCTAGCTTCACTGCTAACGATGATTGTATCTGCCTTAAATCTTTAGATTCAACAAAAAGTAACGCAAACATCCTCATCGAAAATAATGAAATGCACAACGGAGCTAGTGGTTTTAAAATTGGAACCGCAACCCATGGTACATTTCGGAATATAAAAATAATTAACAATAAAGTATATGATAGTTACCGTGCCGCCGTCTCATTAGAATCGGTAGATGGTTCTACTATACAAAATATTGAAATAAATAACATGACTGCCACAGGTGTTGGAAATGGAATTTTTATCCGTTTGGGTGCAAGAGGTGGTAATCGCCCTAGCGAAATAAAAGATGTGAAAATAAGTAACGTGTCGATTAAGGTAGGCATTAAGCAAGGTCGGGAAAATGGATCCGCTCCGGCCATCCTTATTGCAGGTTTGCCTGGCCAATTTGTTTCTAATATAAGTTTAACACATATTTCTGTAGCAACGCTCGGTGGAGCAAATGCTGCAACATATAAAATGTCTGCTAAAACACTTACAAAAGTGCCCGAGAATCCAAAAGTCTATCCAGAATATGATATGTTTGGCGAACTTCCATCTTGGGCTATTTACATCCGACACTCGAAAAATATTAGTTTTAAAAATGTTCGCATAGCCAGTACCAAAAAAGATTTTCGCAACGCAGTTGTTTTAGACGATGCACATGATTGCGTTTTTGATGATTTGAAACTCACCGGGCCCGATGCTATAAAGGAACCGTTCAGTTATCAAAGTAGTGGCAATAAATTTTAGTTTAACTAACATTGCATAAAAAATAAAGACGAAAAAAACACCTTCAATCTTTAACGCAGGGCACCATGCTGTGTATTAAACAAAATTTAATGTTATTTACAACCATTATTTATCACTAACGTATTAATTTGCTACGATCTTGCTAGTTCTTCAACTTATTTTCTAAATTAGTAATTGCAGTAAACAATACGCCTGCAGAGCCACGGAAACTTGAAGAACCTTTTGGCTGATTATCTGGAGTGTACCACTCAAAAAAACCTTTATTTTTAACCACACGCTGCAACATCGGCTGTAAAGCTACCAAAGCTTCTTTCGCAAATCCATAATCTGCCAACTGTGTAACCATACGGGCGCCGAACCAAGTCCAGTCGCCACCGTTTTGATAAGAATATGGGCCCATACCCTTGTTCTCAAAAAAACCTGCTGGGTAAGTTGGGTATAATGTTAACCCAATTGTGGATGCATGCGCTTTGTTCACATCATCTTGCATTTTATAATACGAAGCCAAAACCTCCGCTTTGCTTAGTAAACCTGCTTCGATGGCAACAGCCGTACCGCCATGATAGTAAATTACAGATTCATCAAAAGAAGCTGGAAATGGCGATCCATCTAAGTAAATATGTGGCACAAATTTCTGCTTGGTTTTATCCCAAAGATATTTTCGAATATGCTGCTTAAGCTTACTTTTCACTGCGGCCCATTTTTTTACATCTTGTTTGGTTAAACCAGCAAAATCTAAAAAATTATTTAAGGCAATTACAAACATGGCATTGTCGTAAATGTCAATCGCTTTATGCGTATTTTCATTTACCTCTACGCCCCAGCTGTGTTCTGGTTGCACGTCGCCCCAATCGGCAGTTGTTGCACCCCAAAGCAAGCCATATTTTTCGCTAAACCTTTGCTGCAGCAAAAACTGCATGGCGTTTTCAAGTCGTTTTAATACCGTTATTCCGCCCACTGTATCCTTTAAAATAGAGGTATCTCCAGTATTTCTAATATATTTTGAAACCGCCTGTACCAACGAACTTTCCTGATCAGTTTCTACTGTATTTTTATGCCCAACATACGTTGGCGCCAAAGGTGTTTGATATTTATAATAATCAGATGCACCTTCTTTCGGCCTTGGAACATACCCATCTACAATTTCGCCGTCAGGCTGCTGCAATTGGAAAAACGTAATCAGGTGTTTTTTGATAACGTCTTTGTCGTTCACCTTACAAGATAACTCCATAAAAGTGTTAAAATCTCTAATCCATACTTCGCCATATCCATCTCCAGCTTTAAAGCCGTCTTTCAACAACGCCTCCCCTTGCAATTTAACTTGGTTTTTTAAACTATTAAAAGTAGCTAAAGGCGATTCTTCTTGCGCAAAGGAAATTTCGGATGAGCAAAATGCCACCAGCAGAAGAATGATATATTTTTTCATTTTATAATATTTGAAGGTTTAAACAAACTGCACTCAGCAACGCCTTTAGCAAATGTAAACTTAACGAAAATACTGAAATTGTATAGTATTTTGATTTGGTTGAAAACGTTGTTTGTATTCTAGCTCGTAGCTAATCTAACCGTATTCTTATTCATTTTTTGGGCGCTTTTTCCCGCTTTTCATTATATCTTTCTTTGGCAGAAAAGCCAAATAAAGGATGCCATTCCAATCGGGAGCGCTAGCAAGCTGCCTAAATCGTGGAGATTAAAAAATTGATTGATTGCGATATGGTCAGTAAAACTTTGATAACCAGCCCATCATTAAAAGACAAAATTTGCGCATTTATTTTCTAATATTTCTATCATTTTTCAACAAGTTTATTGCACCTTTTTGCATCAAACATAAATAATCGATAAATTGCATTACCATCATAAGCCGACAATTTGTTGGCATATCATTAATGATTTAAACTTATGGATACATTCACTTTTTCGAAGTCGTTTCTGAATGAAAAAAGAAATATTGGCGATCCTTTAGCTGATGCACTTATTGCGTACGCCTTTGCCGATGTAGAAAGAAAAAAAGAACTTTTTGATTGGATGAATGGCCTAAGTACAAACCAGGATTTACAAAATGTAAGCCCCGAAAAACAGACACTTGTTGCTTCTATTGTAAGTTTACCCAATTGGGTAGATGAAAAACAGATGAAACAAGGCGCAGCATTTTTTGGAAACCACGCGGCGGAAATTATGAATTTGCTTGGGCTACTTTCACTACCCTATTGCTATACCGCTGCAAACGGCGCAATGGTGCTTTATCTATCTGCCCGGATGCGTAACGATGCACCAAAAAGACTTAAAGAAACCGCCGATTTTGTGTGGGCAATTATGTCGCCTGTTGCATTTACGAAACAGGGCAATGGTTTTGTTGCACTATTAAAGGTTAGGTTAATGCATGCCGCAGTGAGGCATTATACCTATTTAAATACCGCTTGGAAAACCGGTGAATACGGAGTTCCCATCAACCAAGAAGATATGGCGGGCACAAATTTATCTTTCTCCTTTATCGTAATTAAAGGACTGAGAAAGCTGGGCTACATTTTAAATCAAAAGGAAAAACTAAGCTTTATGCACCTTTGGAACGTTATTGGAAACAGTATGGGCGTTGAACAAGCACTTTTACCCAACGATTTAAAACAAGCAGTTTTGTTAGAAAGTGCGATTAAATCAGATCAATTCAAACCTTCTACCCATGGCAAGGAACTTACCGCAAGTTTGATCGAGCACATTAAAAAAACGGCTGGTCCAAAAATAGATACTGCAGAAATTACGGGATTAATGAACCATCTCCTGGGCGATGAGGTTGCTCAAATGTTAGGAATAAATGCCATAAAGCTGGCAGATTATAAACTTAGCCTACTTAAGGTAAATAGTTTTTTCAAAGAAATTTCGCTCAACGATGATCCAATGTTCAATTACAATGCAGCATTTAGAGCCTACCAAAAACAAATTTCGATAACAAATTGATTAGATTCAAAACAAATAATTGGTTTGCTTTTTAGTTAAAGCCAATTTTCATCTTTGATATAATCTATTGGCTGAATCCAAGTGCTATTAGATTTACTAAGAGGCTTTCTCAAAATCAATTTAGAAATTATTTAGGCAGAATAATATCCCGACCATCGTCATGCCCGTCGGCGGGCAAAAACTGGCATCCAAATTTTAGGCGAGAAAAGCGCCCACATTAGTGCTTCTAAAGTTTTAAAATACCCTTAAAATAATCATCGAAAAAACTGAACACAGCGACATTGCCAAATTTATTTCTTTTACAATTTGTTAATTTATTGTTTTTAGGCATCCTGCTATTAATATTATTTCTGCCATCAGTTTCAACCGACGGATATTAATTAATTTTTGTCGGCTTTAGCCAAAATATACAAATCCGTTTGCGCTGCTTCTATCATCCATCGTTCACAAAATTTCGTAAATAGGTTAATCACTAAAAAGAAACCCAGCATGAAAATACTAAAGTCGTCATTTTGCTTTGCCCTAGCTCTAATTTGCAATAGCCATGTAAACGCCCAAGAAAATAGGCAAACCAATATACCAATTGTATTGGGCAGTAAAGTTCCCAAATTTGTGTTGAAAGATCAAAACGGGAAAAACTTTACCATTGCAGATTACATTGGTAAAAAGAAGTTGGTTATCTATTTTTATCCGAAGGATGAAAGCAGTGTTTGCACGAAAGAAGCATGCGCTTTTAGAGATAGCTTCGAGCAATTTAAAAACGCAGATGCGATGGTGATTGGTATAAACTCTGGCAGTGTTGAGAGTCACTTAGCATTTCAAAAAAACCACAAACTCCCTTTTACCCTATTAAGTGATCCGGATAACAAAGTTTTAAAAATGTTTGGCGTTAAAAATGTAATGTTTGTAACCGGTAGGGAAACTTTTTTAGTAGATAAAGAAGGCAAAGTGGTATTCAAATTTAAAGGAATGCTAAAGGGCGATGAACATGCAACGAGTGTGTTGGATTTCCTTTCGAAGAAAAAATAACTTTTTGTTTTGAGATGATGGAAAAAGGAACTGCAATTTACTACAAAATAAAATAGACTACTTAAAAGCAAATCCAGCTGAACTGGAAGTTGTCGGGATGGCAGCATTCGAAGTTTCGGGAGAACCTACAACCTTCCCGCCGAAAACGCGAGACGCGATAACGGGCTACACTACATAACTTTTGAGCCAACACGAATATCCGAACTTTATCCCCAAGTCCACAGCTTTTTTGCTTGATCCCAATTAATTTTTGTATGTCTTGTTTAATTTGATAATAATTCATTTGTACCATTTCCGAATCGGTGGTTCGGATTTTAGGCATCATTTTATATTCAAGCTCTTCTCTTTTTATAGCATTTTGATCATTTAAAATTTCATTATGAAAACTTTCAACTCAATTTTAGCGTGAGGATCATCGGCAACCATACCCACAAATTCTCCAGAAGATAAAGTAGATATTTTAGATGCGGGAATAGCAAAGTCTAATTGAGTTGATCTACTGATAGAAGTATCAGAACTATTAATCGAAACACTTTGGCGTTGTTGTTGGATTTTACCAAACCGCTCGGACAAATGCTTTGCGGTGTCGCCAGTAACTTGACCAGCTATTATGTTTCCAACGATGTTTAGAATAACTTCTGCTTGCTCACGCCCATAATCTTTTTTCAATTGACTATAATCTTGAACTGCTAATGTTGTGGCAACTTTATTCGATCTTGGATTGAAAAGGATTATGATAGCCTACTTAAAAGCTAAAATCCAGATGAACTGGAAGTTGTCGGGATGGCAGTCCCGAAGTTTCGGGAGAACCTACGACCTCCTGCTCCCAAAGCAGGCGCGATACCGGGCTACGCTACATCACTTTTGAGCCAACACCAATATCCGAACTTTATCCCCAAGTCCACAGCTTTTTTACTTGATCCCTTTAGTTCTCACTACAGATGGATTGAAAAGGATTATGATAGCCTACTTAAAAGCTAAAAAGCCCCTAAATAGTGATATTTAGAGGCTTCTGCATCCAGATGAACTGGAAGTTGTCGGGATGGCAGGATTCGAACCTACGACCTCCTGCTCCCAAAGCAGGCGCGATACCGGGCTACGCTACATCCCGAACTTGGTATCTTCTTTTTATTAACCCTTTTTCGAAGGGAATGCAAAGTAACAATTTTAAAATGATAAAATTATCAATTTTTGCATTTTTATTTTGCGGAGAGGGCGGGATTCGAACCCGCGGTACCGTTACCAGTACGACAGTTTAGCAAACTGTTCCTTTCGGCCACTCAGGCACCTCTCCGTAAACCTCAAACGATATCGTCCGACATCTTTTTCGGTGTGCAAATATAGCAAAACAACCTATTCCACAAAAAAAAATTATCAAACTTGTTGATAATCTATCCGAACATGATAGATACTCATTAGCATCGTCTTGAATATCAATTTGATAGTCTCAATATCTTTTAACGTTAAATCGCAATTATCTAGTTGATTTTGCTCTAATTTGTAACTAATTATCCTTTCAACGAGGTCATTTATGTTCTGCGCATCGGGATTTTTCAAACTTCTCGACGCCGCTTCGACAGAATCTGCCAACATTAACACCCCAGTTTCTTTACTAAAAGGAATTGGTCCGGGGTAGCGGAAAATGTTTTCATCCACAAATTTTTCAGGAGAATTTTTCAAAAAAGATTGATAAAAATAATCAACCCGTGTATTTCCATGATGCGTTCTAATAAAATCGATAATGGTTTCGGGCATCTGATTTTTTCTTAAAATTTCAATCCCTTTATGTACGTGCTGAATAATAATTTGCGCACTCTGCTCATAAGGTAATTTATCGTGCGGACTTTGTGCCGTATTTTGGTTTTCAATAAAATATTGCGGATTTTCCATTTTACCAATGTCATGATACAAAGCGCCTGCCCTAACCAAAACAGAGTTGCCACCAATTTTAAAAATTGCAGCCTCGGCTAAATTGGCAACCTGCATAGAGTGCTGAAAAGTGCCTGGCGCTTTGTAACCTAGCTCTCTAAGCAACTTATTGTTGGTATTGGTCAATTCTATAAGCGCTACATCAGAGGTTATACCGAAAATACGTTCGAAAACGTAAATTAACGGATATGCCAATAAAGAAAGTAATACGCTAAATACAAAGGGTACAAAATTTAACCAATCAATTGCCGAAAATGATCCCTCACGCAAAAGCGCAATACCAACAAAAGTTACCAAATAAGACAACAAAATATACAATGCAGAAACTAAAAAACGTTCTCTTTTTACAAAGTTTTTGATACTAAAAATAGCAACCATGCCGGCCGTAACCTGATAAAATACAAACTCGAAACTGTTGGGCACAAAGAAACCTGCAATTAAAATTACCAGCATGTGCATGTAAAGCGCCAAACGGGTATCAAACAAAATTCTAATAATAATAGGCACCACACAAAAAGGAATGTAGTATAAATTCACTAAATTCATTTTTAAAGCCCAGGTTAATGCCAGCAACATGCCGGAGGTAACCATTAAAATTAATGAAAGTTGCCTATTATCATTAAATATATCCTTACGGAAGAGTAATAGAAAGGCCATCAAAATAGCAAGTATAAAACCTACCAAAATTACTTGCCCTAAATAAACCAACGAACGGCTTCCAATCGTCTTCGTCTGTTCATCATAAGTCGCTTTATAAGATTCTAACTTTTGATAAATATCATCATCTACAAATTCGCCTTTTGCAATAATTAATTCGCCCTTTTGCACCATACCTTTTGTGGTAGATACATTATTTACGGTATTTTCCTGAACTACTTGGGTTAAGCGCTCATCAAAAACAATGTTCGGGATAATGTGATCCTCGGCTAAATTTACAACCAAATCAACAATTACCTGGTTGTTCGATTTAAAATGCTCCTTGAAATAATTTAAAGCGTTTTCGGCAGTAAAAACATCTTGTGTATTCTTCTGCTCAGTTTTATTGTTAATGATTAACGAAAAATCGTAGTTTTTTGATGTTCCTTGGTGTTTAATATTTAATCCAATAATGCCCTTTGCATATATATTTTGCAGAATTTTATATCCTTCCTTTTTAAAAGCAATTTTATCTTTTTCATCCAATTGGGCGGATTTCCATTTAATATCAAATTCATTTTCATACTTACCAAGTGCGCTTGTACTCACTTCGCTATCCAATTGGTAAATGGGCAACACATTCCTCAAAGCATCTTTTTTATCTCCCTTAACTTGCGGCGTAGTTTTTAAAATAGCAAACGGAAAAGGCGAAATCAGGTCTTTATTCATCCACTGCTTACCTTTTTCGAACTCGTAGCGAAACCGGGGCTGTTTAGGCAAAAACAAGGTAATAATGAAAACAGCAAATACCATCATCACGTACTTTAAGTTTGATGAATATTTACGATATAATATTTTGTGAGAATCTTTTTTAATTTTAGCCAAAACTATGGATTTAGGTGGTTGTCAAAATTAGCATTTTTCTTTAATATCTAATTTTATTGAATCTACGCATACTATTTTAAATCTTCGGTATGGCATTGGTATTTTGATATAAAAGATTTTAAATATTAAGCTAAAATACATTTTATTACGTTTATGAAGTTTTAAAAATACTAAATTAGCGGCCTAACCAAAATTCGTAAAAAATTTAATTCATGAGAGAAGTTGTTATTGTATCAGCTGTTAGAACCCCTATTGGAAGCTTTGGAGGTTCGTTGGCTCAATTTTCTGCAACACAATTAGGTGGCTTTGCAATTAAAGGCGCTATAGAAAAAGCAGGCTTAAAGGCCGATCAGATTCAAGAAGTTATTATGGGCAATGTTTTATCGGCCAATTTAGGTCAGGCGCCAGCAACCCAAGCAAGCAAATACGCTGGTTTGCCAGATTTGCCCGCAACTACGGTAAACAAAGTGTGCGCTTCGGGCACTAAAGCCATTATGCTGGCTGCACAAAGTATCGCCAATGGCGATAATGATATAATTGTAGCCGGTGGAATGGAAAGCATGAGTAACGTACCTTACTATTTAGATAAAGCCAGAAATGGGTATAGATTAGGGCACGGCCAGTTAACTGATGGATTAGTAAAAGATGGCTTGTGGGATGTTTACAACGATTACCACATGGGTTCGGCAGCAGAACTTTGCGCAACTGAATGCGATATTTCGAGAGAAACGCAGGATCAATTTGCCATTAAATCTTACCAAAAAGCACAGGCTGCACAAACTGACGGAAAATTTGTTGAAGAAATAATTCCTATCGAAGTAAAAGACAGGAAAGGAGAAATATCAAAAATTGATAGCGATGAAGAACCAAATGCGGTAAAATTTGATAAAATACCAGCTTTAAAAACAGTGTTTAAAAAAGATGGAACTGTTACGGCCGCAAATGCATCCACATTAAATGATGGTGCAGCTGCTTTAGTTTTAATGAGTGCCGAAAAAGCAAAACAATTAGGAATAAAACCATTAGCCAAAATTTTAGGCTTCGCCGATGCACAACAAGCGCCAGAATGGTTTACAACTGCACCGGCTAAAGCAATCCCTTTGGCGCTACATAAAGCCAATATCAATATAAATGATGTAGATTATTTTGAAATTAACGAAGCTTTTTCTGTAGTTGCAATTGCGAATAATCAGTTACTAAAACTCGATGGATCAAAAGTAAATATGAACGGTGGCGCAGTGGCTTTAGGTCATCCACTTGGTGCTTCGGGTGCCAGAATTGTGGTGACTTTATTATCAGTTTTAAAACAAAACAACGGAAAAATTGGCGTTGCTGGAATTTGCAATGGTGGTGGCGGTGCCAGTGCTTTGGTGGTGGAAAGGTTTTAGCGGGTTAGCGGTTAAAAGTTTAGGGATTAGAGATTAGATTAAATATGAAAAATATCAAGTTGTTATTATGTGTTTTAGTTACGTTTTTTACCATTGCTGCTCATGCGCAGCAAAACAAATTAAATGCGTTGCAAGATAGCTTGATCAAAATTTCCAATTTAACTTTAAATGCCATTGGTAAAGAGAAAAAACTTGCCGAAAATGCGCGCTTTGTAAAAACCCTAATCGAAGCGCTAAAACTGAACAATGCTTACAATTACCCGTTCGATTCACTTAAAACCGTATCTGTTATCAATTCTGGCGATCAATCATTTCGCATTTTATCATGGTATTTACCGTTGGATGATGGCACTTACCGCTTTTATGGCACCATTCAAATGAATACAAATGGAGGTGCATTAAAACTTTATCCCCTAATTGATCAAACCGAAAACATTATTAATGCAAATCAAATCACCGATAATCAAAAATGGTTCGGTGCCCGTTATTACGAAATTATTCCAGTTACTGCACCCGGAAAGCTCCCCTATTACGTATTGTTGGGCTGGAAGGGCAACAACGCAAGCACTACAAAAAAAGTGATTGAAATTTTAGCCTTCGATAAAGATAAAGTTGTTTTTGGTGCGCCGGTATTTGATGGAAAATTATTTAAAGATACCAATCGGGTAATATTTGAGTACAACAAACAAAACGCCATGATGCTTAAATCTGATAAAAAAGCAGGTATGATTGTTTACGATCACCTTGTGCCTTTTGAAGAAAGCATGGTTGGCAAGTTCGAATATTATGGGTCGGATTTAAGTTTTGATGGCTTTAAAATTATTGGAGGCCGATTAAAACATCAAGAAAACGTGGATTTAAAAAACGAAATTAATGGAAATGACGAACTTTATGCAGATCCAAAAAAGAAATTAAAACCCGAAAAGAAATTTTAAACAACTTAAAATCAAAGCCATTAAGGTGTTTATTGCAAATATTTGTGAGTTTGCCATTCACTCCCTATATTGCACCCTTTAAAAACTAACTGAACAGCACACAAATTCTGAATTCATAAACCTAAACAAAAGATTGTTTTATGCTTACAACAACAACCGAAACCAATAACGATTTCTTTAAAAGCAAAGTAATGGGCCACCCGGCTGGCTTATTTGTTTTGTTCTTTACAGAAATGTGGGAGAGATTTTCATATTACGGCATGCGGGCTTTGCTTGTATTATTCCTTACTTCTGCCATAATGGGTGGCAACCCGGGTTGGGGCTGGCCAAGAGAACAAGCTTTAGCAATATATGGTTCTTATACATCTTTAGCTTATTTAACACCAATTTTAGGTGGCTATATTGCCGATAAAATTATTGGTTACCGCTGGGCTGTTATTGTTGGCGCACTATTAATGACGTTAGGTCACCTTTCTATGGCTTTCGAATTTAACCCAATTTTTATGTATTTGGGCTTAGGTTTATTGGTAATTGGCAACGGTTTCTTTAAACCGAATATGACTTCTATCTTATCTCAAATGTATAAAAAACATCCTGAGAAAAAAGATGGTGCCTACACCATATTCTACATGGGGGTTAACTCTGGCGCATTTTTAGGCATGCTATTGTGTGGTTATATCGGCGAAAACCCAAATTGGGGTTGGAGCTACGGATTTGGCTTAGCAGGAATATTTATGTTTGTAGGCATGCTTCAATTTTATTTTACAAAAGGTATTTTTGGCGATATTGGTTTAAAACCTGTTAACGATATCAACGCAGTTGATGAAGATGAACATCCGTCTGACGCAAAACGTAATCCTTTTTCTACTTTAGATTTGGTAATTATCGCAATTATTTCTGTTGTTGGTTTGGTTTGGGTTATTAACGATCCGCTTTCAAAAATCACCTCAATCAATTTATTTAATTTTAATGTTTACAATATCTCAGGCAGTAATTTTGCCATAATAAGTGCCTTAATTCTATTCATTTTCGTCTTAGTAAAAAGGATTACCCAATACTCTTCAATCCTTAGAGATAAAATGATTGTTGTAATTATCTTAGCATTTATCACTATATTCTTTTGGGCTGCGTTTGAGCAAGCAGGTGGATCAATGACGATTTTTGCAAAAGACTATACCGCAAGATTGTTGGATGGAGATGCAAAAATAATGTTTAACGTCGCCAACACCTTAATCACCGTTGTACCATTATTAATCATTTCATTTGTATTAATTAAGCTTTTCCAACAAACTTTTGCCAAATACGCTTTGGGTAACATTATATTGGCATTCGGTTTTATATTGATTTGGGGCATCGTAATTTACATGTTAAAAAATCAATATACTGATGTTAAAGCCGAAGTGCCTGCAACTTGGTTCGGTATATTAAATTCACTTTTTATTATCTCTTTTGCTCCAATTGTTTCCAAACTTTGGGAAAGTAAGTACAATCCATCGGCAACGATGAAAAATGCCTTCGGAATGATTTTATTGGGCATCGGCTTTGCTGCACTTGCTTATGGTTCTAGCTCAATCCCTTCTGGTGCAAAAATTGCTTCGGTAAGTATGATTTGGCTAATTTTAGCATATTTCTTCCACACCATGGGCGAACTTTTTATCTCGCCAGTAGGCTTATCGTACCTATCTAAATTAGTACCCGGCCGGATGATTGCAATTATGTTTGGTATTTGGTACTTAGCAGTTGCCATTGGTAATAAAATTGCAGGTACAACTGGTGGTATGATTGATAAAATTACCGAGCAATATTCTATGAGTACTTTTTTCTTAATATTCACAATTATCCCAATTGGTTTGGGTTTATTCATTATGTTGCTTAATCCATTAATCAAAAGATTAATGCACGGCGTAAAATAAAATATTCGTAAAAAGCCTTTGAAAAACTTCAAAGGCTTTTTAAATTCAACAAAAATTTAAAGATGGAAAAAACTATTTCATTAAGCGAAATTCAAAATTTTAAGGGTAAATATCCGAAACAGTTATGGGCACTATTTTTTTCCGAAATGTGGGAGCGCTTTTGCTTTTACGGCATGCGGGGAATGCTTACCTATTTTATGGTAACGCAACTTTTTATGAAAGATGATGTAGCACAACTGCAGTATGGTGCTACCCAAGCTTTTGTTTATGCTTTTACTTTTATTGGTGGGTTATTTGCCGATAAAATTTTAGGATTTAGAAAATCGCTTTTTTGGGGTGGATTATTGATGATTACCGGTAGTTTAATCTTAGCGTATGATCCGCATCAATTTTTCTTTTTAGGAATCAGTTTTACCATCATTGGTACGGGATTTTTTAAACCCAACATTTCTACAATGGTTGGTAGCTTGTACCATAAAAATGATGTAAGGCGCGATTCTGGCTTTTCGGTTTTTTATGCTGGTATAAATGTCGGCGCATTACTTGGCGGTTATGCTTGTATTGCAATTGGTAAAGGTCAAATTTTTAACGAATATATTCCAGCCAATCTAACGTGGAACGTAGCCTTCGGCTTGGCTGCCGTGGTAATGACCATAAGTTTGATCACTTTTCTTTTTACTCAAAAACAAATGGGGCCAATTGGTTTACCACCAAATGGAGAAGAATTTGAGGAAGTTATTTTTGAAGGCATTGGTGCAAATTCTAAAACAGAACCCGCAGTTATTACCCAGAAAAAGCAATCGAGCCTGTTGGGCACTTATGGCGTTTATCTTGGTTCGTTGGCCATCATTCCCGTAATTATGATTATGGTTAAAAAAACAGAATATACCAACTGGTTTATGCTTATTGTAGGGCCGGCAGCATTAATTTATGTTTTTTACGAAATGATGAAATATAATTGGGCAGAGCGTAAAAAACTTTGTGCGGCATTAATATTTATCTTTTTCTCGATCATATTTTTTGGTATTTACGAGCAAAGTGGTGGCTCATTGAGTTTGTTTGCTGCCAGAAATTTAAATGATAGTTTATTGGGTGCTATTCATCTCGACCCCAATGGCGTTAACAATTCGGCAAATTCGTTATTTGTTATAATTTTCGCGTTTGTATTTAGCATAGTATGGATTGCTTTGGCAAAAAAGAAAATAGAACCAAACACGATTATTAAATTTGGATTGGGATTTTTGTTTTTAGGCGGTGGATATTATATTTTTTACGCCACTCGCTTTTTTGCAAACATTCAAGGTATTGCTTCGCTTGATGTATTTACCGTTGCTTATTTAGTAGTTACTTTCGGCGAACTTTGCCTGTCTCCTATCGGATTATCCATTATGACTAAATTATCGCCAAGAAAACTGCAAGGCGTAATGATGGGTATGTGGTTTTTAGGCAGTGCTTATGGTCAGTACGTGGCAGGTATTTTGGGCGCAGGTTTATCAAAAGGTGCAGAGGCAGATTCGCTTCCGCAAAAATTAATTACCTACACCGATGGTTATAAACAGCTTGCCATTTATGCAATTATTGCTGGTGTAATACTTATTGTAATTTCGCCTTTAGTTAAAAAATTAATGCAGGAAGTTAGGTAACATATTTTAACCCTGATCAATTGTATTGATGCAGGTTTAATTTCAAATTAAATATTTAATTTCGCCATCCTAAAGCGGAAGGCATAAAGCAAGTCTAAAGTCATCTCTTTGGGAAAAGCGGAAAGCAGATTGCCAAAACTTGAATAACTTAATAAAATTAGCGTGTCAGACAGTTTAGTCATTATACCAACCTACAATGAAAAGGAGAACATCGAAAAGATTATCCGTAAGGTATTTTCGTTGGCACAACCTTTTCATGTTTTAATTATTGATGATGGTTCTCCGGATGGCACCGCTCAAATTGTAAAAAATTTACAGTTAGCATTTGCCGAAAAGTTATTTATTGAGGAACGGGCGGGAAAGCAAGGTTTAGGCACTGCTTACATCCACGGTTTTAAATGGGCATTACAAAAAAGCTACGCTTACATTTTCGAAATGGATGCCGATTTTTCGCACAATCCTGAAGATTTAATTCGTTTGCGAACGGCTTGCCTTAATGGCGCAGATGTTGCCATTGGTTCTAGATATGTAAAGGGTGTAAATGTTGTAAATTGGCCAATGGGCAGAGTTTTGATGTCGTATTTTGCCTCAATGTATGTGCGCCTAATTACTCGAATTAACATCCAAGATGCTACTGCAGGCTTTAAGTGTTACAAGCGCATTGTTTTGGAAACCATCGCTATGGATAAAATTAAATTTGTAGGTTATGCTTTCCAAATCGAAATGAAATTTACTGCCATTAAGTACGGTTTTAATGTGGTAGAAGTTCCTATTATTTTTACCGATAGAACGGAAGGCGCATCAAAAATGAGTACCAGTATTTTTAGAGAAGCTTTTGTTGGCGTAATACAGATGAAGGTTAATAGTTGGTTTCGGAATTATAATAGAAAGTAGTAGGTTATAAGTGGTAAGTTGACCTACAATTTCTCTTTACTTTCCCTCATCATTGTTCCAAAATCTTGCTTTTTATCCATTGCAATAACAGTCATTACAATTCTTTTTGTTCGGGTAGTTTCCGTTTTTGCCTGATTAATCCAATTGATATAGTAATTTTGGTAGGACTTTGGTTGCCCAATGAAATTTTGCATTAAATGTGATTCCTCGCGCAAGCAAATCTCCAAATCGTCGGGCATTTCTATTTTAAAGTTTATGTCTTCCTCTAAAAAAAGCAGTAAACTTCCACCCGCTTCTTTTCTCAACTTTTTACGCAATTCAGTTTTTAAAGCCAATATAAAATCGCCATTACCCATTGGCGTAGTTGCAAGCCCAGCTACTTCTAAAGCATCTATTTTCCCTTTAACTCTAAAACTTTTTTTGCAGTCTTTTTTTAGTTGATTAGCCAGAGCAGAAGGAATAAAAACATAGCTCCAACCGGTTTTTTCTCCAGCTTGCCCAAATTTTTCTATCTCAGCTTTAAAGGAAATCATTTTTAATATTTTTGTTTAAATTGCTCTTTAACACATAGAACCTTGGTGCAATTTCATAAAGTTAAGGAGAAAAATAACAAGTTATTTATCCTTAGCCTACTTTACCATTGAAGGTATTTGTAATTAATTATTAATCAGTATTAAATTGGTATTTCCGTCTGGCTAAGCCTAATTAATAAATCCCCGTTCAGCTTAGACCCAGCCTAACAAATTTTTGGGAATCCACTTTCCGAGCCAAACCACTAACTTTAATACAAAAATTTTCAGCCGGTAGTTTTTGTTTCTTTTTGCTGTCAAAAAGAAAAAAGCCTGTCCGGCTAGAACAATAAAACATCATTTATAATGGTTTTATAAAATTAATTACGTCTTAGATACGATAGCAAACGCCAACCCTTTCTACAAAATTTTATCGATTAAATACTTTTTACCATTAAAACCCAACTCATCTTTTATCTTTTTACCAATAAAAAGCTTGCCAATTGGCGATGCCTGCGAAACAGCAAAGTATTTCTTCCCCTCAACATTTAATTCTCCAGCACTAATACTAATGTAAAAATTTCCCTCATTCGTTAAAACTAAGCTTCCATTTTTTACAATTTTGGCTTCTTCTACATTTTCCACTTGCTGTAAAGCAATTTTCTGCTGTCCGGCTTCATAAAGCAGTTTACTATTTCGATCCATCTCCTGCTGCATCATTTCGCGGGTGGTTTCGTATTTATCGCCAGCGCTACTTTTGGTATCATCGTTTGATGCTTGCCGTGCTTGTAAAAGTGAATATTCTATATTTTCTATCCTATTTTGAATAAAAGTAAGGCAAAGCTGATATAGTTGAGATTTGATCAGTGAGATTTGAGACATGAGAAAGATGTTTGATAAATAAGATAAATCTAAAGCACTAACGAGTTAACATAAAATAAGTGATAACGAAAACAGATACTAGTTTACTAATCCTCAATCCACGTTATTTTTTCTTCGATAGGTGTTCGATTTGGTTTTGAAGGTGTTTCATTATGGTAGCCCATATAAAACAAGCCTATACATTTTTCATTCTCTTTTAAGCCTAAAAAACTACCCAAATTATTAATTAATGCATGCGTACTCCAATAGGCTCCAACTTTTAAACTCTCTGCGGTAATGGCCATATTCTGCACCGCACAGGCAACGGCTGCCAATTCCTCCCATTCGGGGATTTTTCCACTTACAGCAATATTAATAGCGATAATACAATCGGCCTGACTTGTCTTCTCTGCAAAACTATTGTACTTTTTTTGAATAAAATTTTCTGGTGATACTAAATCTTTATAAAGTTGGCCCATCTTAACACCTAACTTTGGCAAACCTGCTTTTCTAATCACCGTAAAACGCCAAGGTTGCGTTAATTTATGTGTAGGTGCATAATTTGCACTGTCCAAAATCTGATTAATTACTTCAACAGGAATCTCCTTTTTAAGATAACTCGCCGGAAAAATACTTCGACGCTCCTTTATAACTTTCGATACAATTTCGTAATTGGTACTCATGCTGTAAAAATAGCTAAAAGCTGAAAGACTAAAGGTAAGAAATGTAGAAGATTTGCTGTTTTTATGCCCTTTTGACTTAATACTAAATACTTGATACTATTTTAGCTGCCTCCGAATCATCTTCACTTTCGAAAAAAAACCAATGCGCTCTTTATCCACCAAAAAATCCATCGTTTGCAGCAACTCTTCTTTTATCCAATCGTGTTTAATATTAAGATTGGCTAATATATTTAAACAGAATGATTTTACTGCAATTGGCACTTTTTCATCAATTAACCATGCAAAAACTACTTCAACAATTTCATCTGTGTTATAGTTATTAATGATGTTTTTAATTTCTGGTGATGCATTCTTCTTTGTAATAAATGCTAAGATTTTAACATAATGCCTTAAGGCGGATAGATTTTTTTGAAGTGGAAATTTCTCTAAAAAATAATTAGTGTAATGTAAAAACCTTTCATTATGATTGGAATAAACGTTCTCTAAAATCCACGCAGCACGGAAACCGATTTGTTTATCATCATGAAAACTTAAATCGATTAAATATTTTACAGAAAAAGTTTCATCACAAGCAATAGAAGCCAGTTTTTCTACTTTGCTTTTACTGATTGTGGTTTTTATGGAGTCGATTATGAATTGCATGATAATATAAAATTAGAAAAATTTTTCTATCCGTCACCTCGCTCCCGAGGTATGCAGGCGAATAATTTTTTTTAATGAGGAGAAATCTCATAATTGAAAAACTGTAGTTAAATGGGGTCAGTGCAAAAGAACAAACAGATATCTCGTCGCTACGCTCGCTCGATATGACGCATAACCAAACCGTCATTTCATGCCTGAGGCACGCATGCGAACGAGTTTTTCAGGAGGAGAAATCTGTTAGTCTAATTGCAGGAACCAACGTTAATGCAGTGCATATAAACGTAGAGATATCTCGTCGCTACGCGCACTCGATATGACGCATAACCAAACCGTCATTTCATGCCTGAGGCACGCATGCGAACGAGTTTTTCACGAGGAGAAATCTGTTAGTTTAATTGCAGGAACCAACGTTAATGCAGTGCATATAAACTTAGAGATATCTCGTCGCTACGCGCACTCGATATGACGAATATCCAAACCCGTCATTTCATGCCTGAGGCACGCATGCGAACGAGTTTTTCACGAGGAGAAATCTGTTAGTTTAATTGCAGGAACCAACGTTAATGCAGCGCTTATAAACTTAGAGATATCTCGCCCTACACCCGCTCGACATGACGAATATCCAAACCGTCATTTCATGCCTGAGGCACGCATGCGAACGAGTTTTTCACGAGGAGAAATCTGTTAGTTTAATTGCAGAAACCAACGTTAATGCAGCGCATATAAACTTAGAGATATCTCGTCGCTACGCTCGCTCGACATGACGGCGCATCATTACGAAAACCTTACAAAATCCCTTCTTTTTACCCTCAACCTTTTTCCGTATCTTTGCGCCTTATTAATTTTCAAGCATGATTTCAGTTTCTAATTTATCATTACGCTACGGCAAACGCACATTATTTGAAGACGTTAACTTAAAATTTAACCAAGGCAATTGCTATGGTGTAATTGGAGCTAACGGCGCAGGTAAATCTACTTTTCTAAAAATTTTATCTGGAGAAGTTAGTCAAACTTCGGGTAGCGTAGCTTTTACACCTGGCGAAAGAATGGCGGTTTTAAAGCAAAACCACCACGAATTTGATGATAATTCGGTATTGGAAACTGTAATGATGGGCCATAAAGAACTTTATGCCATCATGAAAGAAAAAGACGCCATTTACATGAAAGAAGATTTTACCGAAAAAGATGGCGAACGTGCTGGCGAATTGGAAAATATCTTTGCTGAAAAAGATGGCTGGAATATGGAAAGCAATGCTGCAACCATGTTAAGCAACCTGGGCATAACTGAAGAAAATCACTATAAATTATTAAAAGAGCTTGATAACACCCAAAAAGTACGTGTGCTTTTAGCGCAGGCTTTATTTGGTAATCCTGATATTTTGTTATTAGATGAGCCTACCAACGATTTGGACATTGAAACCATCGCTTGGTTAGAAAACTTCTTAGCTGATTATCAAAATATTGTATTGGTGGTTTCTCACGATAGACACTTTTTAGATGCAGTTTGTACACATATTGTGGATATCGACTTTGCCAAAATGAGTACCTATTCGGGTAACTATACTTTCTGGTACGAATCTAGTCAGTTGGCATTAAAACAACGCAGCGATCAAAATAAAAAGACAGAAGAAAAAGTAAAAGAATTACAAGAATTTATCCGCAGGTTTAGCGCAAATGCATCAAAATCTAAGCAAGCAACTTCGCGTAAAAAGGCTTTAGATAAAATTGATATTTCCGAAATTAAAGCGTCTAGCCGTAAATATCCTGCAATTATTTTCAATAATACTGGTAGAGAAGCTGGCGATCAAATTTTACAGGTTGATGCACTAGCTAAATCTGGCAATGATGGTGTTTTATTCGATAAAATAACTTTCATGGTAAATAAAGGCGATAAAATTGCTGTTCTATCTCAAAATAGTTTAGCTACCGCAGCTTTTTACGATGTGTTAACTGGTAGAACAACTGCAGATAAAGGCGAATTTAAATGGGGTGTAACCATTAGTACTGCCGATATTCCGAACGATAACGCTGAATATTTTAGCAATAAAGATGAGAACTTGGTAGATTGGTTGCGCGAATATTCTGGCACCGATGCCGATGAGCAATTTGTGCGTAGCTTTTTAGGTCGCATGCTATTCTCTGGCGAAGAAGTTTTGAAAAATGTAAAAGTGCTTTCGGGTGGAGAAAAAATGCGCTGTATGTTCTCTAGGATGATGTTGCAACAAGCAAACTTACTAATGTTCGATGAACCTACCAATCACTTGGATTTAGAATCTATTGAAGCATTAAACAACGGAATGAAAGATTTTAAAGGTGCAATATTGTTTACTTCAAGAGATCATCAACTAACTGAAACGGTTGCAAATAGAATTATCGAGATTACGCCAAAAGGTACAATTGATAAATTAATGACTTACGATGAATACATTAACAGCGCGGATGTTGCAAAACTTCGCGAAGAAATGTATTCGTAAAAAAACATAATTTATATTTTAAAGCCGCATGTAAATTTACATGTGGCTTTTTTTTTAAAATTAGGTGTAGCGTTTCTGTACTTCAATACGTTTAGTTGTATATAGCATTAATGGCTGTTAACAAAATTTTATCCTTAAATTGATTTAAAAAACATTAAAATGAAAACTAATTTGAAAACATTAAGTACAACTTCAAAATTATTATTTACCCTATTTGCATCAGTTTTATTGATGTCGGCTTGTAAAAAAGAGAACGATTATAAAGAAATTACCATAGCCGGATTAGGTTTTGTGCACGCATCGCCAGGCACTGGCGCTTTAGATTTAATTGTAGATAACCAAAAAGTAACCAATAAAATTTTTACTTACACTAACGATTTGGGCTATTTCGGCGCATTTCCTGGCGGTCGATTAATCGGAATCGCCAAAAAAGATTCGGTAAAATATCTTGCAACGCTACCTGTAAACTTGGCGGAGGGTACGTTTTATTCTGCATTTATTATTGGTGTTTTACCTAAGCCAGAAATTTTGTTGGTTCAAGATGATTTAAAAGCGCCAGAAACGGGTAAAGCAAAAATTCGTTTTATTAATTTAAGTCCGGATGCACCTGCTTTAGATTTGGATATAATGGGACAAAGCACTACTTTATTTAACGGCAAAGCTTTTAAAGATGTTTCTCCTTTTATTTCAATCGATCCATCAGCTAGTTATACTTTCGAAATTAAAGAAGGCACAAATGTAACCGCCACTTTACCAGCTACAAAAATTGAGGCAGGGAAAATTTACACGCTTTGGGCAAAGGGTTTAAAAAGCACAACGGACAGCACGAAATTTGGATTGAGTATTCTGACACACAAATAATACACCTATCGAAATGAAAATTAACATCATCCTAAAACACACACAACTGGATGGTGTTATTTTCGTTTATAGTGTACAAAATATTCATCATTAAATTAATATCATCAGATTTGTTGAAGGTTGATAAAAAAGATACCCACCATTGACGAAATTATAGCAGGCTGTAAACGGAACGACAACAGCTGTAAAGAAATGATGTATAAATCATTTTATGGCTATGTTATGGGAATTATTTTGCGATATATAAACAACAATTATGACCGCGAAGAAGTTGTAAATGATTGCTTTATTAAAATTTTTAAAGGTATAAAAGACTTTCACATTCCCGCTCAATCTACTGATGTGCAGAAAGCGTTTAAAGGATGGATGGCGAAAATTTCATCTCGCACTGCGATAGATAAAATCAGAACTTTCAAAGACCAATATTATGTTAATGATTTATTGGAAAGCGACCTCCCGGTTTACGAGGTTTCGTTAGCTTCTGATTTACATGTACAAGATATTTTACGACTATTGAATGATTTACCTGAAATACATAGATTGGTTTTCAACCTATATGAAATTGAAGGATTTTCGCATGAAGAAATTTCTAAAATGATCAATATCTCCGAAAGTGCTAGTCGAGTTTATTTAACAAGGGCTAAAAGTAAGCTCCGAGATTTATATTTAAAAACCTTAGTTAGTTCACACAAAAAAAATGGATAAAGAATTAATTGACGAGATTAAGGACAGCCTGCTTGCACACGAAGAGGCTTATAAACCTGGTGCGTGGGAGCAATTTAGTGCGCAAAATGCCATAAAGCCGAAATTTATATACTGGCCACTATGGGCAGCCGCTGTTATTGTTTTAATACTTGGCACTTTGTTATATGTTGGTAATGAGCACAAAACGCCAAATGGTACAAATAATATGATTGTAAAAGTTAAATCAAGTAATACGCAACCGAAAGTAAAAAAGGGCACAACAGAAATAATTTTAGAAAAACTAAACGTAGCATCGAATAACCCAATTCCAACTAAAAAAAGATTAACAAGTATTTCGATTCAAAATAAAGCTAAATTAAATTTTAAAAATACCTTAATGGCTAACCCCGCCGTTGCCATAGAAAAACAAAGTGCTGATTTGACAAGTGAGTTAGAACAGCGTGATATAATTGCTTCTAACGCTCCTAATAATAAATTAGCTGAAGAAAAAACGGCAGTACCTGTTCCGAATGACAATGTAGCTAAACCAACCGCTAGCGCTACATTTGAAAAATTGCTGGCGACAGATAGTAAAAATAATTTAGTTAAGGCAGGAAAAAATAAAACTGTTAATAAGTGGCAACAAGATATTTACGTTGCACCATCAATGGGTAACGATAACAAGTTGAATATGAATTATGGTTTCTCGCTATCCTATTCTATTGCTAAAAAACTATCTTTAAGCTCGGGCATTGCCTACTCTGCTTTAAGTACCAAAGGTGGCTTGCCAAATTCGCCAAGCGCCCCAATGAACATGGCTAGAGCCAGTGCTTTGCCTACCAATACAAAAAATTTAGAATCGATTGACGCCAATTTAAAAGGTATAAATATTCCCTTAGCGTTAAAATACAGCATTAGCGATAAATTTTATACAGGATTGGGTATTTCGGCATTTGCCACCATAAAAAATGACCAACAAAATAATTACATAGTAACCGAAACTAAAAACACAAGCGTGGTAAGTACGCTTGGCATTGCAGAGCAGAAAATGTTGGTACAAACGAATCAAGTATCTGAAAAACAAACAGAAAATGAGGTTATTAACGATAAATATTTGGGGTTTTACAACTTCTCTCTAGGTTATAAGCAAAAAATATCATCGAAGAAAAATATTGCAATTGAACCTTTTTTAAATGTACCGATGAAAGATTTTTCTTCAGAAAATTTGAACCTCACCAATGGTGGATTAAGATTTAAATTTGAGTTTTAAGTGGTACAACGCTGGCGTGCAAATTGAAATTTAGAAGACACAAACTTTTTAAAAAGTATTTAATTTTTCTGATAAGAATTTAGAAAATTCGTTAAAATAGCGTTTCCTCCCATAGCCCATAACCCACTGTATCCCTTGTGTGGCATTGGTAATAAAAACTTCGTCGGCTTCTTTCAATATTTCTGGATTTATTTGTGCTTCAATTAACGGAATATTGTGCGCTTTGGCCAATCGCATTACGGCAGTTCTCATTACACCGCCAACACATCCCTCGCTTAATGATGGTGTATAAATTTGTTTATTGTACACTACAAAAACATTGGCACTAATGCTTTCGCATAAAAAACCGTTCTGATTTAAAATCATAGCTTCATCCAAACCGTTTTGAACTTTGAAAATTCCCGCCATAACGTACAGCAAAGCATTGGAAGTTTTAAAATTCGATAACCTATTAATCGGCTTTGGTAATTCATCAAACACATCAATAATTAATCCTTTGGTGTTCAAATCGTACTTATTCGATTTTAATGAGATACCCTCCAAAACATACCCTGCTTTACTACTTTCGGGCGTATAAGTTCCAGAACCACCACGAAAAACTGCTAAACGAAAACGTACATTTCCATTCCATTTATTTTTTCTAGCTAAATCTGTCGTTTTTTGACGGATAAAGTAATCATCCATCAAAGCGTAACCATCCATTTTGAGCGCTTTCATACCATCCATCAACCGATCGGCATGTAGATCGGCAAATTGGAGTTTATTGTTAATCATCCGCATACTTTCAAAAATACCATCTCCAAACTTAAAGCCACGGTTAGTAGCTGTTAAAATGGGCTCATCAGCGGGATGAAATTCATCATTGAACAAAAGAAATTGTGACGGCATATTTTAGGTGGTTGCAACGTAATTTTTCCATTTGTTTAAAGCAGCTTCAAAATCTTCTGGCAATGGCGATTCAAAGTGCATAAATGCGCCACTTGTGGGGTGTACAAACCCTAAACTTTGGGCATGGAGCGCTTGGCGAGGCAATAATGCAAAGCAATTTTCTACAAACTGTTTATATTTATTAAAGGTAGTTCCTTTTAAAATTCGATCACCACCGTACGAGGCATCGTTAAATAATGGATGACCGATATGTTGCATGTGCGCTCTAATCTGATGAGTTCGGCCGGTTTCTAGCTGACAACTTATTAAGGTAACGTAGCCAAAACGTTCTAAAACCGTATAATGTGTTACCGACCATTTACCCTTATCTTCCTCCTCATACACATCCATAATTCTACGGTCTTTAGCGCTTCTACCAATATAGCCACTAATTGTGCCTTCATTTTCTAAATCGCCCCAAACCAAAGCTACATACTTTCGGGTAATGCTATGATCGAAAAACTGCCTGGCCAAATGCGTAATCGATTTCTCGTTTTTACTCACTAACAATAAACCCGATGTATCTTTATCAATTCTATGTACCAAACCGGGCCTGCCTTCGTTGCCTGCAAGTTGTGGTAAATTATCGTGGTGAAAAGCCAAAGCATTTACGAGCGTGCCAGTGTAATTATTAAAACCAGGATGCACCACCATGCCAGCAGCTTTATTCACTAACATTAAATCATTGTCTTCGTAAATAATCTCTATCGGAATATCTTCTGGATATACCTCATTATCGTGTGGCGGATGCGGCAAAACGATGGAAATTTCATCAAAAGGCTTAACTTTGTAGCTGGCTTTTATCTGCTTTTTATTAACCAGAACGTTCCCAGCATCTATTGCATTTTGGATGCGGTTACGCGAAGCATTCTCAATCCGAATCATCAAAAATTTATCGATGCGCAAAAGCGATTGACCTTTGTCAACTACAATCTTTAAATGCTCATATAATTCTTGATCCTCGGTTTCGTTTACTTCTACCTCATTTTCCATTTGGCAAAAATAAACTTTTAACATCATTTTTCTCGTTATGCCTGCTTTTTAAATAAAAGTAATTATCTTTGCGCTTAATTAATTAAGACAATTTATCTTTACAACCTAATTTTAAATGCTTCTTTTATAACATGTTATAAATTTATTTTACGGTTGAATTAAATTTTTTAAAATAATATAAAACTTTTTATTGCTTCCGTTGTTTCTGGAAGAAGAAAAATCAACATTAACTCGCTCGAAAATGAAAAATCTCACTCAAAACATCAAAATCATTATTAATTTTTTCCCTTATTTAGTGCGGCAAATATATTTTAAGTAATCATCTTAATCAATACGTCATTTAAATTAGGATTACTAAAAAGTGTTCGAACATTTAAATAGTCCAATACAGAAAATTGAATTACCTCCTTTTGAACGGTTATTTGTTAAAAGAGATGATTTAATTGATCCATATATTTCTGGAAACAAGTGGCGTAAATTAAAATACATTCTTAAAGAAGCACAAAATCAAAACCGAACACATTTAGTTACTTTTGGTGGTGCTTATTCTAATCATTTAGTTGCAACGGCAGCGTTGGCAAGCAGGAAAAACCTAAAAGCTACGGCCTTCGTTCGCGGTGAAGAAGTAACAAATCAAATGCTTTTGCTTTGCAAATTATATGGCATGGATTTAATTTTTGTAGATAGAGAAGCATACAAAAATAAAATTCATTTATTCGATACCCATTTCGAAACAGATAAAAATGCCTATTTTATTGATGAAGGTGGTGCATGTTTGGAAGCAACATTGGGTTGTGAAGAAATTATTGACGAACTTGACACAACTTACGACCATATATTTTGCGCTGCAGGTACTGGCACAACTGCATCGGGGTTATTAAATGGCATTTATAAGAATAATTTAAAAACTAAACTTCATATTATACCCGTTTTAAAGGGTGGCGATTTCATTGCCGAGGAAATAAAAAAGTATAGCAGTATTTCTAATCAATTGATATTACATACCGATTACCACTTTGGTGGTTATGCAAAAACCACTCCAGAACTCATCACTTTTATAAAAGACTTTACGGCCAAAACCGGCATGCTTATCGATCCTGTTTATACGGCCAAAATGTTTTTCGCCATTAAAGATTTAGCGGAAAAACAGATTATTAATAACAACGATAAAATTTTGGCCATTCATACTGGTGGCTTGCTTGGTATGTTTGGAATGATGGATAAATTTTAGGCGATTTAAACCTACGACCCCATTTTATTTAAACGCATTTTTTACATTTTTTCGGTGTTTACAGCTAAGTTTACCACCTCAAACTACTCTGTAAGCATAAAAAGTTTTCAACATTTTATGCTCAAAACTAACGATTTTAACCAAAAACATACTTTAAACTGTTTAAACCTATTTTTTAAATAATCTTCAAAAAGTGCCTAAATTTGCAAATTAGGGGCTTTTTACTACATTTGGAGAAACCAAATCCAAGTATATGTATCAATTAACGGTAGCACCCGATCAAGTAAATGAAATTTTAAGTAAGCACATTTTGGCTGATGGCTTCGATCTTACGTATGACATGGAAAAAAGCCATGGCGCATACATTTACGATTCTAAATACAACCGTACTTTACTCGATTTCTTCACCTGTTTCGCATCCGTTCCGCTCGGCTATAATCACCCAAAAATGATTAACGATGAGAACTTTAAAAAGAATCTATTAGCGGCAGCCATTGCCAATCCATCAAATTCTGATGTGTACACGCAGCAATACGCAGAGTTTGTGAAAAGATTTTCGGAAATTGGTATTCCCTCCTATTTGCCACACGCTTTTTTTATAGCAGGTGGTGGTTTAGCTGTAGAAAATGCCATTAAAGTAGCAATGGATTGGAAAGTGCAAAAAAACTTTGCTAAAGGATATAAAGAAGAAAAAGGTTTTAAAGTGTTGCATTTCGAAAAGGCTTTTCACGGTAGAACCGGCTATACTTTAAGTTTAACAAATACTTTACCTGATAAAACAAAGTGGTTTGCCAAGTTTGATTGGCCTAGAGTAAGTGTACCACAAGTAAAGTTCCCGTTAAATGGCGAAAATTTAAATCACGCCATACAAACTGAAGAGTTATCTATCGCCCAAGTGAAGCAGGCTTTTGCAGATCATAAAGATGATATTTGTGCCATTATCATCGAGCCAATACAATCAGAAGGCGGTGACAATCATTTACGCGAAGAGTTCTTAATTCAGCTTAAAACTTTGGCTGATGAAAACGATGCATTTTTAATTTATGATGAAGTGCAAACCGGTGTCGGCTTAACGGGCAAGTTCTGGTGTCACCAACATTTTAGCGAAAAAGCTCGTCCGGACATTATTGCTTTTGGAAAGAAAATGCAAGTTTGTGGCATTTTGGTTGGCGATAAAGTAAATCAAATTGAAACCAATGTATTTAACATACCGAGTAGGATTAACTCCACTTGGGGTGGAAATTTAGTTGACATGGTGCGTTCTACACAAATTCTTCAAATTTTAAAAGAAGATGATCTTTGCAACAACGCAATGGAAGTTGGAAATTATTTAAAGTCGAACCTCGAAAAATTTGCACAAAAACATGGCAAAATTAGCAATGTGCGTGGCAAAGGTTTACTATGCGCTTTTGATTTTCCCAATACCGAAATGAGGAATGAATTTGTTAAAAAGGGTTTAGAACAAAATGTTATGTTTTTAGGTTGCGGAAGCCATACAATCCGTTTCCGCCCTGCGTTATGTATTGAGCAAAAACATATAGATGAAGGTTTGACAGCAATGGAAAAAATATTGCCAAATTTATAATAGTTGTTTGGAAATAAAGGTTAATTTCTTAGTAAATAATCATATTTAAGTTGTAATAAAAATTGAGGCATTAAAAACATTAAGTAGTGCTCCTAATGCCTTAATTTTTAAATAATTTTTAGCTGATAATTAATGAAATAGCATGTTTATTGGCTCAATTAACTTACGTGTTTAATGGCTAAATTTCTAAAAATTATAATTAAAATCTAGAAATTTAATTTCGATAGATTAGCTAAAAGCCATCTGAATAACCGATACATCGAAATTGCGAATTAATTTTTTTTAAAACACCTCGCAATTATTAGTGGTCTCCCATGTAATAACCTTGATTATTTGCGTTCCCATCGACTAAACTTTTAACATCACCATATTTTTCTTTTTCTTCTTTATACAGCTCTTCGTAATCCTTGGTATAAAGGGCATCTGGCACAACGTTTACATCAAAAATTAATTCCTGCTTTACATCTGTAAGAAAATTTCCGTATAGGGTAATATAATGCTTCACATAACCAACGTTTTTAGCACTGTTATAGGTAAGACTCAATACTGCTTCATCACCCGAAGGGATATTATTAATATTAGATTTAGAAAGGACCAAGCATCCACAAGAAGTTATAATATCCGATATAATTAGCGGATGTTTACCCGTATTTTTAACGTGGAAAAGAATTTCCAACTTTTGTCCCATTTGAATAGGATAATAATGCCGATTATTGTCGATTACCTCGACTGTTGTTTTTTCTTTGCGTAAATCAACACAAGCGTTGAGCATTGGCAAAACAAATAAAAAAACCAATATGTAACGTTTCATTTTTATTTTGTTAATAGTATTTCATCACAAGCTAAAGTTCTTTTTCCTTTGGCATTTCTGATGATTTTGATCTCAAAATCTTTTGTACCCTTTTCAAAAGTTAAATTTTCTTTAACCTGATAAATTTTTCCATCATTCGGATCTAGTTTCGGACTCAAACTTTTAACTATTTTGCCAGCTACAATAATTTGCACCATTGTGGGTGCATAAATACCCGAATGCGGTTCGTTCAAAAAACGAATGCTCAACTTTCTTACCTCAGAAAGGTTATTTGATAAAATTTTCAGGTGTAAATCATCTTGACTTACCAACATCCAGCCGTAATGATAGCTTGAACTAAAGCCGCTAACCCCATCATTTAATGTACTTAAATCCGTATAATCTTCATCTGGTATTGACAAGAATTGGAGTTTTCCTTGCACCAATAAATTTCTTTTTGCAGGATATTTAGCTAAATTTTGCCACCCTAATATATAGTCGCCAAGCTTTCCATCATTTTCTTTAAAATTCCCTAAGTCTTTATACTTATTAAAATTTCTAAGTTGGTTCAAATAAACATCAATATCCGCATTGAGTTTAACTTGGTCTTGATCAATTACGAAAGCACCACCAGAGCTATAACCCAAAGAATAAGCCACTTGCAACCTTGTAAAACTCAATGCAGTTAACAATTTTTGTAACTTTTCATTTTCTTCGCCAGATGTTGACCCTACAATTTTTGTTAGCGCATTATAGAAAGTGATAAAACTTTCGGTAGATAAATAGTTTCTTGTTGCCGATTTAAAACTCCCATAAAGCGCATAAGCTTTACCTGTTTCGTTAATTTTCTGCTCTAAACCCGAATAATATTTAGTTAGCAATTTATGCGAAACAGGATACATTTTTTCGAAAAAACGCGCACTAAGCGAATCAGCATTCAAACCCCCATTCATCATTATTGCAGCAGCGCAGTAAGTTTTTACATCGTCAAAAGGCGAATAATCGTAACCGCTCCCATTTAAAAACAAGCCCTTAATACCAATCTTTTTAAAATCTGGAAATTGTTTTTTAAATCCAGTTAAAATGGGAAGTGGTGTTAAATAATCATCAAAATTTGAGATATAATCCCATAAATACAGGTTATTTGTTTTCTTCTTCCAATCTAAAACAATACCTTTTAGCACTGCAAATTTTTTATTACCCGTTATCTCAATTCCTTTAGGTACATCAATTGTACTGATAAACACGCCAGAATTATCTAAAAGTTCGGTATCTGGCGGTTTCTGTGTAGTACGATAAGCCAGCGTATAAAAGAAATGTTTTGGAAAATCGAGAGAGAGCTTATTGATTAGATTAATTACCGCCGGAGTTGCATTTCGATTATCATTACCAGCTTCGGTGCATTTTTCGCATGTACAAACTAAATCATTGTCGTTCGGCGCAATCATAAAACGGAATGGCTTTTTATTACCGCTTCCATAATTATCATTTATATAAGCCTTTAGTTGATTATATAAATCATCCGACGAAAAACAATATTGCTCATCTGTTGGTACGCCATTAATTTTGGCTCTGGTCGCTTCATTCAACTTAACCACCTTGTGCAAGTTATGCGCCCAAATCCCCCAGTCATCGTCAACCGTATTTGTTCCAATTATAGTTGCATAATCAACATCCAAATTAGGCGCTAAGTGTACATCTCTATAACTAAAATCAAAGTTGGTGCATTGATCGCTGAACTCAATTATTGAAGGCGGTAGATCCAAAGAACTAAAATTATGGTCCTGTTGCCCAATGGTTTCAATTAGCTGATAAATCATCCAAACCGCAGTTTTTTCATCATGCATGCGCAGATTAATTTTTGCTGCGTTATTTTCTACACAGTAATCGTTCTTTAAATCCTTTGCAATTTCTATATGAACCTCCTTAAAACCAGCTGGGATTTTTGGATTTACGCCAGTAGATTTAATAACCTTCGCCTTATTATTAGCCCTTTTTTGAAGTTGATTATAAAGATAATTTTGCCATTTTTGACTCACACCATCTTCCTCACTTGTTATGATGTAGCCATCAGCTTTAACACCTTTATACTCAGCCTTACAACTTGTTAAAGAGCAAAGCAAAATACATAGTAGAGCTAATTTAAAACGAAACATTTAGCTGGAAATATAAATTATACAAATTACGAAACTTCGGATTAACAAGGTTAGTGCCACTATTAAAATTATACCACGTTCCTAAAATGCCCGCTGAAACATTTTTACTAATAATATGTCCAAAGCCTGTACCCACCATAGTATTTACAGCTGAAAAAGAATTATAAAACTGGTTATCGATCAGCTCAACATCAGGTGATGAACCTATGCTGCCAGTAACAAATAAGTAATTTTTCGGTCCCTCCATAAAATATCTTCCCTGAGCAGACAAATTATAAAGTAATTTTCCATCCAACAGAAATTGATTATAACGTGCATTTAGTCTAAAGTTTTCTAATTCTTTCGTTACACCTAAAACAAAATTGGATAATTTTTCGCTAGTGTAAAGCTTTCTATAACCAATACCAGCTTCTAATTGATAACTCTTAAAAATATTTTTATAAATCGAAAGATTGGCATTTATCTTAGGAAAAAATCGATCAGATACAGCAAAATCAACCTTACCAGAGAAATCATCTGAGAAAACTCTACTCCATTCTGCTTGAGCCTGTAAACCACGCCCGGTATCTCTACCTGCATAATTTATCCGACCAACGTAAATATTGTTAATTCCTTTACGTGTGTACTCAATTGTTGAAACAGAGGTTATTCTATAATCATCTCCATAACGAGCCCGAAGATGATAAATGCCTATTTCATTCTTCGAGCTTTTTTGGCTGAGTGTATATAAATGTTGCTTAAAATCTTTCACCTCCAACAAAGATGGTTCGTAAAATGATTGATAATAATATGCAGAATCGTTTTGTTTTATCTTCTCAAAAACAACACCCTTTAAGTATTTTAATTCTTTATTTTTTTGATCATGAATAATTGCTTCATTATACACAACTAATGCCTCATCTAATTTTCGATTCTTAACCAATTGTTCGCCATAGGTTGTAGATACGCCTACAAATGCTTTAGATAGCTCATCATTATATGGGTTTATTTCAATTTCCTGCTTTAGAGATAGCCAATATGGACTAAAATCTTGATTAGTTTTTTGCATCGCTTCGGCAAGTTTTACTTTAAAAACGACATCGTTAGGATAAACCTGATTTGCAAGCTTCGCAAATTTCTCCATACTCGTTAAATCATTCGTTTTGCTAGAAAAGTTAATAGCATACATCAGTGCATCTTTATTTTCAGGATCTTGTGCTATCCACTTTTCTACATATACAAGTGCTTCAGGGTATTTATATTGACCAATAAGGTCTTTAATTATCTTACCCATCAAATCTCCATATCCGGTTAAGTAGTAATTTTTTTTGGAAGATTCTGCAATGGCAAATATCTTTTCGTAAGATTCTAATGCAATATCATATCTCTTTTGCTTAAAATATAGATCAGATCTTTTCAAAAATAGACTTACATTTCTTGGATCGTTAGATATAATTTCGTTTAAAACATTAAGCGCATCTATAAATTGATCGGAATTATAATACGCATTAAAAAGCCCCATTTGGCCAACGCTATACATATCTTCTTTACCATTAGCAATAATTTCTTTCCACAAGGGAATAGCTTCTAAATATGTTCCCCGATCCATTTTAGTCTTTGCCTCTTGCAAAATAACCGAAACATATTGTTCTTTTATATCTTCATCGTTAGGATATTGCGCAAAAAGTTGTTTCGATAATTTTGCCACCATTACCTCATCATCCATTCTCCTATATATTCGAAGTTCGTTTAGTGAACTATTTTTAGAATTTCCTCTAACCTTACGATATTTATTGAGTAAGTATAATGCTTGATCATATTGTTGCGCACCCATTGTTTGATTAAACACATAATTAAAAGCCTCATTATTACCAGGACTTGAATCTAAGATCTTTCCATAAAGCGTAGCAGGATCTTTTTCTTTACTATATCTCGCAGCTTCCAACAAAAAATAAGAATATTGTTTCCTTAAAGATTGGTTATTACCTTTTTTTATTTGACTTTGAATAAATGGTAAAAGCTCATCATACTTCTTTTGTTGCTCTAGTAAGCTTATTTTTTTCTGTACAATTAACCCACTACCTGGAAACTTATTTAATCCTCTATTTGCCGTAACTAAAGCTTGGTTATAATCACCTGCTTTGATGTAATTATCTATTAATGAAACGTAATTTTCTGAGTTACCAGCATCATCATTTACCAACTCACTATTCAGTTTTATAGCTTCATCAATTTTACCCTCTTTGCTTTTTTTCAAAGCATTCTGCGAAGTCTCATACGCAATATCTTTTTCTATTTTCTTATCGTTAGGGAATATTTGAGAAATGCGCTTAAGTAAACGGTTGGCTTCAATATTATTACCTTGCAAACGGTATAAGTCAATTTTTTTCCTCCACAGTCCTTTCCAGTATGGATTTACCTCTAACAATTCGTTTACATAACAAATGGCGCTAGAGTATCTTTTTGTTTCGGTTTCAACGCCAACTAAAAGTTGCTTAGCATCTACGTTTGCATTATTATATTCAATAGCCTTATTTAATTCAAACCTCGCTTTATCATAGTTTTTACCATTAACATAATATTTACCAAGTAACATTCTAAGATCAGAATCTTTTGGATATTTTGTTAGTGCCTCATCATTAATGACCTTTCCACCTTCCCAATTTCCACTTTGATATTTGTCATTAATTGATTTCACCAAGCTTGATTTGTCGTTAAACTCTACTTTCGTTTGCGCTGCCGTTTCATTTATAAAAAATACGTTGCAACATAAAAAGAATAAAATTAAACTCTTTTTTAAGTTAAAATTCTTGCTCAATACTATAATATCAAATTCCATAATGTTAAAATCTATCTCTTGTTTTAAGCAACTTTTTCTACAATAATACCAGATTGTGGTTTTTTTGAAAAACCCTGTCTGGTCATTGCGCCCCACTTAAATTCTTTTCTTGTAAAAAACTGAAAATAACCTCTAAGGGTAAAGAAAACCGTAAAAGGATGATAAAAAAATGCTTCAACAGATGAAAACAACAGCAACCTTAAATATTCTCTAAAATTTCTGTAGAGCTTTTTGATGGTTATATCAAAAGTTATTGTTAAAATAGATATACTCACTCCTATAAGATAAACGTACGATAACATTAACCAAAATGTATTAAAGTTAATTTCTCCAGACCATAAAAGATAGATGGTAAAGAATGTTCCGATGGTTTCTATAATGGGCGCCAACAACTCAAAAAACAAAGTGTAAGGCATTATAACCCACCCCATTCGACCATATTTTTTATTGAACAAAAATTTATGGTGTACAAAAAATATCTGCATTAATCCCCTTCCCCATCTTGTACGCTGCCGAGAAAGTACTTTAAGGTTTGGTGGCCCTTCTGTCCAACATAGCGTATGTGGAATCTGAAGAATACGATAAGGCTTATCATTATCTCGCATATAAGCGATCATTCTCAAAGTCATATCCATATCTTCTGCATGCGAAAGCGAATCAAATCCACCAGCTGCAATTACAACAGATTTGTCAAATAAGCCAAATCCGCCCGAAATATTTGGTACAGCATTAAAAGAAGCCCAACCCATTTTAGCAACTAAGTAAGAGCGTAAATATTCTGTTTCCTGAAATGTAGGAATAATTTGTTTCGGTGGGCTAACGCGAGATATAAACCCATGATCTATATCGCAACCATTTGCCATACGCATTGTTGCACCAACACCAATAACTTGTATGTCTGAATCTAATACAGGAAGGATTATTTTACTAAGTGTATCTGGAGACAGAATACAATCTACATCTGTATTAATAAAATAATCAAATTTGGCTACATTAACACCAGCATTCATTGCATCGGCTTTGGTGCCACCATTAATTTTATCAACTACGGTTAGTTTAGAAAATTCGCTATTAGTGGATTTCAAAATTCTTTTAACAGGCTTGCAAGGCACTTTTTCCATATAAGCAAACGGAACTTCTTCAAGCTGAAAATTATCAATTAATAATTGGAGCGTACTGTCCTTACTTCCATCGTTAACAATAACAATTTCAAAATTAGGATAATTTAAGCCCAATAAGGTATTAACACTATCAATTATGATAACCTCTTCATTAAAAGCAGGCGCAACAACAGAAATTCCAGGCGCAGTTTCTGGATATTTTAAAAAAATACGTTCTTCTTTTTCAGTGTATTTTAACTTATTTTTAAGGATATTAAAATAAGCGAAAATAGCTAACGTGAAGTAGATTATGGTTATTGCAGTAGCATAAAAATATATGGCATACTGGTAAAACGTAACAAAGTAACTCATTAAAATGGAGAAAGTATTTTAAAAAAAGATTAACTAAAATTGATAATTTACTTGATCGAAAATCTTTTTATCAAAATCCGTTGATGTTTTAGAAAGCTTTTTTAATGACGATTTACCAGATATTCCAAATTCGGATATCGCATAAGCCAATAATAACTTCATATCATTATCGTGTGTTTTAAAATAACTTTTCTCTAAAACATTTAAAGAATTAATCGTTTTAAATTCACTAAAAGCTTTAATTGCACTTCTTTGTATTGGTTTGGATCCAACTTCGTATAAAGAAATTAACTTCTCTTCTGCCTGAGTATAATTTAATTTGCCTAATGCCTCTATTATAGAACATAAAACTTTTTGATTTTTTTCATCATCCAAAAGCTCTACTAATAATGGAGCACTTTCCATTTGGTTAAAATACCCAATCTCTTTAATTATGAAAGCCCGAAATTTAGCATTGGTTGAGCTTTTAACCCATCGAATTAATTGAGGTAACTTTTCTTCCTTTGACTTATTAGATAAAAAATAATGAACCCTAATTTCATCTAATGAATTAAAATTGCTATCGAAACTATCTTCAAGAAACTTAAAAGGGTCATTGCTGTCATACTCCATAGATGTTGCTCTGGCGAGCTTACGCAAGTCATCATTTTTTTGATAAACAGAGCGCTGTATTGATGAACCTGACAAACCAATCTGCAAGTCATCTAAAATTCTCATTGATGTTTTTCGGTTTGTTGCATTATTTGAAACAACCAATTTCTCCCAAAAAGCAATGATTCCAAAAATATTTAAAACCAGTAGATAATTATCAGTGTTTAAAACTTTGTTAGTTTTTTTAGCATAAAGCATCTCCAATAATATCTCAGTTAACGCTTTCTTTCGTTGCGGCGTTTTAATTTCGTTTAAATCACCTGCAAAAATTAAATTAAAATTTTCAGCAGTTAAATTTTCATCGCCAAAGATTAAATTCTCTATTTTACTGTACAATAATTTGGAAACCTTCTGCTTTGCCTTACTAAACTTAAAGATTTTACGATTGATGAATATTAACCGAACCATAGAGATTAGCAAAATACTAAGCATCGTTAATACTAAAAGTGCTGTAAGTTGAATTATAAATGGGTAGGTCGAAAACTCCGAAATGAAATATGAAGAATAATATTGAAGATAAGACATTTATATAATTATGAATTGTATTATTTTTGCGAATATAGTTGAATAAAATAGTAATTATACAAATAATTTTATTTTTGTCTTTTTAAACGTACAATATAAATGCAAATTTGGTAAGCTCAATATGGATAACTGCACAAAGATTTAGCGTGAAATGGATAAAATAGTTGTTTTTGATTACAAATCCCTTCTAATTTAATTATAGGTTAATCAAAAAAAAAATTTTACTCAAGTTAGACAAAACTTTAATAAACGAAACATCTTTCACCTAGAAGAAAATTAGATTTCCACCGAGCCTTTATATACGTTTTAAAGTCAAATTAACTGTTGCTTAACCGTAATGGAGAAAATATTGCCAACTTTGTAATTAATGAAAAATAAACTTTTAAGCTATATTACCGGTGCAATCGTTTTAGTTATACTTTTCTTTATTGTAAAAAGTACCTTCAACCAAACGGGTATTGACCAAATGAAAGCCGGTTTTAAAGAAATTACGAAGTATAGAAACGATAACAATACAGGGCCAATACAAAGAATTTATGTAGTTACGGTAAAAGACAGTATTTGGAGCGAAATGAGCGATTATGGCAATTTAATGCCGCATACAAAATACGGCAATACCAAAGTTTATTTTTTTATGGAGCACACAAGCGTTCCCAAAACATTACAACCCGGAGAAGTAAATTTTGATCCGCAACTCAATAAAAATTGCATTGCATTGTATGAAAAAAGCGCCATGAGCTTGGTCGCATTTAATAAACACCCGCTTAAATAAAATTTTAATTAGAAAACGAACGGTTCGGCATTTCATAGCTTCTGTAGTCCTGCTTTCTGTTCAATCTTTTTGTAGAAAAAACAAATAGGATTTCACTGCCAATCAGGTTTATGCACCTAGGTTAATCGTTAAAACAAAACCAAAATGTGTAAACATCGGAAATGCTTAAGCCCACACTAAATTTAAGGCATTACCTTACGCGCCGTTTATTACCGTTTTTCGTTCCCCAATAAAACAAATATTAAACAAAAGCCGAAAAACCCGTTATCGCCCTGCCTACAATTAAAGTGTTTATCTCTTTAGTGCCTTCATAAGAATATATTGCCTCCGCATCTGCAACAAAACGAGCAACATTATATTCGAGCAGAATTCCATTTCCACCCATTACTTCTCTCGCTTTACTCACTACATCTCTGGTGCGTAAAGAACAAAATACTTTTGCTAAAGATGCATGCTCATCTTTAAGTAAACCTTGATCCTGGAGCTGTGAAAGCCTAAAACACAGCGTTTGCATGGCCGTTAAGTTAGATAACATTTCTACCAAATGATTCTGAATTAGTTGAAAAGAAGCAATCGGCTTTCCAAACTGTTTGCGTTTGCGGGTGTAATCCAATGCGTTTTCGTACGCACCTCGCGCACAGCCAACAGCCTGCCAAGCAACACCTGCTCTAGTCATTCGTAAAACTTTCGCAGTATCTTTAAACGAATTTGCATTTTGTAAGCGATCAGCCTCTGCTACTTCGCAATTTGTTAATGTAATAATCCCGTTTTGAACAATACGCAAAGCCATTTTGTTTTCCATCTTCTCTACCGTAAAGCCAGGATTATCTTTCTTAACGATAAAACCTTTTACCTCATTGCTATCTTCATCTCTGGCCCAAATAATTAAAATATCTGCAAAAGTTGCGTTGCCAATCCACTTTTTTTGTCCGTTTAGCACCCACTTATCGCCAACCTTTTTACAAGTTGTAGTTAAACCGCCTGCTGCAGCCGAACCCACTTCTGGCTCGGTTAACCCAAAGGCGCCAATAATTTTAAATTGTTGTAATAAAGGTAACCAATGGTGCTTCTGCTCTTCCGAGCCACAAATATAAATAGAACCCATTACCAACCCGCTTTGCACGCCAAAAAATGTAGAGATGGAAGTATCTATCCGCGCCATTTCCATAGCCAAAATACCCTCCATTAAATTAGATTTACCCGGACAACCATAGCCTTTATAGGTTAAACCACAGATATTTAGCTCGGCTAATTTCGGAATAATTTCAAAAGGGAATTCTGCCTTATTCCAATAATGATTAACAATCGGCTCTACTTCTTTTTCCAAGAAAGCCCTCACTTTCAATTGCAATTCGCGATCTTCATCTTTTAAAGCTTCGTCGCCTAAGTGATAAAAATCGCCTTCAATTTCTGGTAGTGGTCGCTCCTTTTCCGTTGCACCCATCATTTTCATCATACCTTGAATCTGTTTGTCATCAAGATTTGAAATGGTTTCAACCATTTTAGGTAAATCAACTTTTTTTGATAACGCATCAAGCTTATCAAAATCTACGTGTTTAAAAAGACGGTATGCGTTTTTGAGAGAAGAAAAGATGTTGCCCATAATATTTGGTTTTAAATACAACAAACAAATGCTTATTTTGTTGGCGTATCAAACTCTAAACAATGAGCATACACACAACTAACCAAAAAAAGTACTGCAACAACTCGAAGGTAAAATTAAAAACCAGCCAGAAAAAAAATGTGCTCTTAATTAAGCTCTTTGGTTCGTAACTAAAATTAACGTAAATCAAAAAGATTATCAACGCCCAATAACTTTCTTGAGGTAAAACCTTCGCCAAATGTTGCGCCAATACTTTTGCCAAATTCTCTCGCTCTGCCGATTACACTTTCAAAAAATTCTGGAGAGGATATATAGGTGTCCAATCCATCAACATCCGGATTATGGAACTGCGTTTTAAAGGCTTTGATAGATTCGATTTTACCATCCATAAAATCAGAAATATCTACAATAACATCTGGCCTTAAATATCTATCTTGTATATACTGCAATAACAATCGAGGTCTGTGTGCGTTTTGCGTTTGCCCTTCAAATTTCGTTTCTATTTTCGGTAACCCCGATAAAAAAACAGCATCATAAACTAAATCTCCTGCTCTACCATGATCTGGATGACGATCTTCAAGCGCATTACTTAAAATAATTTCTGGTTGATACTTACGGATCGTTTTAATGATTTCCAATCGATGCGCCTCATCATTTAAGAAAAAACCATCTCTCATTCCTAAATTTTCGCGTGTGTGCAACCCTAAAATTTTAGCAGAATCGGCAGCTTCACTATCTCTCGTTTCGGCTGTGCCGCGTGTACCAAGTTCGCCCCTGGTTAAATCAACAATGCCAACTTTTTTACCTAAAGCAATGTGTTTTAAAATTGTTCCCGAACAACCAAGTTCAGCATCATCAGGATGAACTGCAATAACTAAAATATCTAATTTCATTTTTTCGAATTTGAATTGAGCAAGCGCTGAATTTTCTTTTTAATTTTAGAACTTAAGGGTTTTGTAAAAGAAAAAAAGTAATCTTCAACCGCTCCATCTTGGTTAACCAAGAATTTATGAAAGTTCCACCTGGGGTGAGATGTTAAAACGTGATTTTGCTTTTTATCACTTAAAAATTGATAAAGTGGATGAGCGTACGCACCTCGAACCCTAATTTTATCAAATACAGGAAATTGTACGCCGTGATTAATTTCACAGAACGAATTAATTTCGGCACCTTCCAAAGGTTCTTGTTTACCAAAATCGTTGCTTGGGAAACCTAAAATTTCAAAACCATCATCGCCAAATTCATCTCTAAGTTGCTGTAACTCCTTAAGCTGAGGCGCAAAACCACATCCTGAAGCAATATTTACTATCAATAAAACTTTATTTCTGTAGGCCGACAAAGGTTGATCTTCGCCATTTACCTTTTTCACCTGAAATGAATAGATATTTGGTAGGTTTTGGTTCATTATTTATTGGTAAAACCCCGAAGAACGAATAATGGATTCAATATCGCGATCTTCTACAGGATCATAAGTGCTTTTTAAATTATGGCCAACTACGCGGGCAATAAGTTGGTAAGAAAACGCCGTAAAACCGCCTTTTGTTTGCTTCACAAGATCGTAAGTTGTTTTACCAACCTCTCGGTCAATCAACTTTGTTAAAATTTGACCTTGCGTAATTGTTAAATCTTTAATTTCTCGATTAAACATATCTTTAATTTCCCTATCGCATGTTTTAACCAATTCTTTTTGTTGTTTTTTTTCAGAGACTTTTTGCAAATCTTCCTCTAGCTGCTCATAACGTCGCTTAGCAAAAAGCGCATAAGGCATCACTTTTAACACATTATACCTCAACCTATTAAAAGCCAATTTGGCTTCTGGCGTTTTAAAAATACGCTCAGCAACTACGCTAACATCTTGCAACTGCATCCAAGGAATCATCACACCGTTATCATTGGTTGCACCAACTCTAATCGTATCCGATAAACCTTTTTTAGGGAAAACTGGAGGTGTAAAACCCTGTGCTTTTAGCGAAATGCTAAAAATCATTACAATGCACAGCATAAAAAACACTTTAATTTTCATAATTTTATAGTCGAACAAAGTTAGCTGTTATTTCTATATTACTTAAATATTGCATCTAATATAAGGTTTAATTCAAATAAAACACAGCATTTTTTACGCAAAAAAAACAAATGAAAACAGAGTTAGTAATTGATTTAGAGGCTGAGAAAAGAGAAATTTTAAAAAGATATAGGGCATTGTTGCGCGCCAGCAAATCTACGTTGCAAAAAGGCGATAAAAAAGAAATCAGAAAAGCTTTTGATATGGCCTTGGAGAGCCATAAAGATATGCGGCGAAAATCTGGCGAGCCTTATATTTATCATCCAATTGCGGTGGCTCAAATTTCTGCAGAAGAGATAGGTTTAGGCACTACATCAATTGTTTGCGCTTTACTACACGATGTTGTGGAAGATACCGACATCAGTTTGGAAGATATTGAAAGAGAATTTGGTAAAAAAACCGCAAAAATAATTGATGGCTTAACCAAAATTTCGGGTGTTTTTGATACCAATAGTTCCTTGCAAGCAGAAAATTTTAGGAAAATGCTACTTACCCTTGCGGATGATGTTAGGGTGATTTTAATAAAACTTGCCGATCGCTTGCATAATATGCGCACCATGGATTTTATGCCTCGCCATAAGCAACTTAAAATAGCATCCGAAACCATTTATTTATATGCGCCACTTGCACATAGATTGGGTTTATATGCCATTAAATCCGAACTGGAAGATTTATCAATGAAGTATTTAGAACCAGATACTTACAAGTTTATCGCAAAAAAACTAAACGAAAAAAAGGCTGAACGTGCATTATTTGTTAAAAAATTCGTCGAGCCGATTGATGAGATCCTTCAAGAACAATCATTAGTTTCAAATGTGTATGGCCGACCGAAATCCATACATTCAATTTGGAATAAAATGAAAAATAAAAACATTCCTTTTGAAGAAGTATATGATCTTTTTGCCATTAGAATAATATTAGATAGTGCGCCAGAAAATGAAAAAGCCGATTGTTGGAAAGCATATTCTATCGTTACCGATCTTTATCGCCCTAATCCCGACAGGTTGCGCGACTGGGTTTCATCGCCAAAAGGTAATGGCTATGAGAGTTTGCACACCACGGTAATGGGACCCCGCGGACAATGGGTAGAAGTACAAATTCGTACGCAACGCATGAATGAAATTGCTGAAAAAGGTTTTGCTGCGCATTGGAAATACAAAGAATCGAGCAACGATAACGGGCTCGACCAATGGATTATGAAAGTGAGGGAAATGCTCAGTAATCCTGAAGCCAACGCGCTAGATTTTTTGGACGATTTTAAGATGAATCTTTTTTCGGATGAGATTTTTATTTTTACGCCAAAAGGTGCTTTAATTCAACTTCCGTTAGGTGCTACCGCTTTAGATTTTGCCTTTGAAATTCATACCGGCGTTGGTGCAACTTGTATTGGCGCAAAAGTTAATCACAAGCTTGTACCAATATCTTATAAGTTGCAAAACGGCGATCAGGTAGAAATTATTACCTCGAGCAAGCAAACGCCAAAAGAAGATTGGCTAAATGTAGTGGTGACGGCCAAAGCCAAATCTAAAATAAAATCATCTTTAAAAGAAGAAAAACGCAAAATTGCCGATAATGGCAAAGAGATTTTAGAGCGCAAAATGAAGTCGCTAAAAATCACCTACAATACAGAAAACATTCAAAAAATTAGTTACTTTTTTAAACTTCAATCTACACAAGAACTTTTTATACAGGTAGCGCAGGGCAAAATTGAACTTAAAGATATTAAAGAATACGTTACCAGTGAAAAAGATGTAGATACTAAAGGGCCAGAAAGACCAGAAAACCTAACGGTTGATATGGTGAAAAATAAAATGAAAGGTGCCGACACCGATATTTTATTGATTGGTGAAGATATGCAACGCATCGATTATACTTTGGCAGCTTGCTGTAATCCTATTCCTGGCGATGATGTTTTTGGTTTCGTAACCGTGAGCGAAGGCATCAAAATTCACCGTACAAATTGCCCTAATGCAACGCAATTAATGGCGAATTACGGCTATAGAGTAGTTAAAGCGAAGTGGAACGGACAAAAAGAACTCACTTTCTTAACGGGCCTACATATTATAGGCATTGATGATGTTGGCTTGATTAACAACATAACCAAAGTAATTTCTAACGATTTTAAAGTAAATATGCGATCTATAACCGTGGACACAGATGAAGGTATTTTTGATGGTTCGATTATGATTTTCGTTAACGATACCGAACATTTAGAAAACTTAATTAAAAATTTATTGCAAGTAAAAGGTGTTACTGCTGTAACTAGGTTTGATGCGTAGGAAGTCGGAAGTTTAAAAAAAGTCCGAAAGACAGAAAAGTCAGGAAGACCGAAGTTTAAGCGTGAAAATAAAATAGACGGAAAGCCGATGACTGAGTAAGTAAGTTTAAGCGTAGAAAAAAGTCCGAAAGACGGAAAAGTCGGGAAGACCGAAGTTTGGGCGTAAAAATAAAATAGACGGAAAGCCGATGACGGAAGTTTAAGCGTAAAAAAAAGTCCGAAAGACGGAAAAGTCGGGAAGACGGAAGTTTGAGCGTAAAAATAAAATAGGCGGAAAGCCGATGACTGAGTAAGTAAGTTTAAGCGTAGAAAAAAGACCGAAAAGGCGGGAAGACCGAAGTTTGGGCGTAAAAATAAAATAGACGGAAGTCCGATAATCCTTCATTATCGTTAACCAGACAAATACCCTTATACACCTGCCTTACAGGCTGGAGCTCAGTGTGACATCACTTATTCAGTTTTTTCTTGAATTTTATGGCGTGGCCAACTTTTTTTCACCCAACCCCTTGGAATTTTGCTGTATGAAACTCAAATCTTCGGTCTTCCGACTTCAGACCTCTGACTTTCGGACTTTTCAGTCTTCCCGACTATTTACAACTTTTCAACAATCAAACACTTTAACAATCAAACAAATTACCTACATTTGAAAGGAGTTAAAAAACTATGTCTGAACAGAAAACAAATGAGCTCGTTCGTAAAATTTTTGAGGCTTATTTAGAAAATAAAAACCTTAGAAAAACGCCTGAACGTTTCGCTATTTTAGAGGAAATCTATTCTAGAAATGACCATTTTGATGTGGAAACGCTTTATATACACATGAAAAATCAAAAATATCGTGTCAGCCGTGCAACGGTTTACAACACTTTAGAACTTTTGGTATCCTGTGATTTAGTAACCAAACATCAGTTTGGAAAAAATATGGCGCAGTTCGAAAAATCTTATGGTTATCGTCAACACGATCATGTAATTTGCATCGAATGCAGTAAAGTTGTCGAATTTTGCGATCCTAGAATCCACCAAATCCAAACCATGGTTGGCGATTTATTAAAATTCGATGTTAAACACCACTCATTAAATCTTTACGGTTTCTGCTCCGATTGTAGCATGGCCAGAAAAGTGAGCGAAAATTCGACAACCAAAATTCAAAAGAACTAATTCTTAAATAAAACCAGCTTAAATTTTAAATAATGACGCAAGTAGATGTACTTCTTGGCCTACAATGGGGCGATGAAGGAAAGGGAAAAATCGTTGATGTGCTAAGTCCGAAATATGATCTTATTGCCCGCTTTCAGGGTGGCCCAAACGCCGGACATACGCTAGAGTTCGATGGAAAAAAATTCGTTTTAAACACTATTCCATCAGGAATATTTAACGAGAAAACCATGAACCTTATTGGTAATGGTGTCGTAATTGATCCTATTATCTTAAAAAGAGAGCTCGATAATCTAAAAAAAGCCGGTCACGATCCAGTAGCCGATGGTAAATTAGTAATCGCCCGTAAAGCACATTTAATTTTACCTACGCACCAGTTATTAGATGCAGCTAACGAAGCCCGCATGGGAAAAAATAAAATTGGCTCTACCTTAAAAGGTATCGGACCAACTTATATGGATAAAACCGGACGTAATGGTTTACGTGTTGGCGACACCACCCTACCCGATTTTAAAGAACGCTACGCCAAATTAGTAGAAAAACATACCGAAATTCTTTCTCATTACGATTTCGAGTATGAACTGGCAGAAAAAGAAGCATCTTTTTTTGAAGCGATAGAATTTTTAAAAACAATCCCTCATGTAGATAGCGAGCATTATGTGAATGGATTTTTGAAAGAAGGAAAAAATGTTTTAGCAGAAGGTGCGCAAGGTACGCTGTTAGACGTTGATTTTGGTTCGTATCCCTTTGTAACCTCGAGTAATACTACAACTGCAGGTGCTTGCACAGGTTTAGGTATTGCACCTAATAAAATTGGCGCCGTTTATGGTATTTTTAAAGCATATTGTACACGTGTTGGTGGCGGACCCTTCCCCACTGAATTAGATGATGAAGTTGGCGAAAACTTACGCGCTTTAGGGCACGAGTTTGGAGCAACTACAGGCCGTGCACGCCGTTGTGGATGGATTGATTTGCCTGCATTAAAATATGCGATTATGCTAAACGGTGTAACCGAATTAATTATGATGAAAGCAGATGTTTTGGATACTTTCGAAACCATCTACGCTTGTACGCATTACGAATTTGATGGGGAAACGATTGATTACATGCCGTACGATATTATTTCTATTGAACCTAAACCCGTATTAAAAGCAATTGATGGATGGAATACAGATGTGACAAAAATTACGTCTGTTGATCAAATTCCTGCTAAACTGAATGATTACATCGCGTTTTTAGAAAAAGAATTGGAAGTGAAGATTAAATTTCTTTCCGTTGGACCAGATAGAGCACAAACTTTAGCGTTGTATTAATCGTCATCTCGACCTTGTGCCTGCCTGCCGGTAGGCAGGGAGAGATCTTTAACATTATCATAAAAGCAATCCATTTATTTGGGTTGCTTTTTTTTGTTTTGGGTAAGGAATAAGTGTTTATTTGCCAGAAATTATTGTGTTGATTTGAAAATAAAATAATTAACTTCAAAAAAATATTATAAGCTATGAAGTTGCACATATACATACTAATAAAGCTGCATTTGTGCGGATTCATTGCACATATATATAAGTTAGCGTTAAGTGTACAGACCGGCCTTCATACACGAACAACAACTTTATAAAATAAATATTAATTATGGGAATGATTGCTGAATATCTTATGGTTGATGAAGAGACTTTAAATTCTCTTATGGACTTAAATAACGAAGACTTGACTAACAAACTTTTTGAAATAGAAGAAAGCGGAAAGTTTGAATGTATGGACATTGACAAAGTTTGGGATGCACTTCATTGCTTTTTGACAGGAGTTTCTGCATCTGAACCTATTGAGGGCGACAAATTAAGCGAGGCTATTGTTGGTATACACAACTTCAACATTGACGATGATGATGCTGACTTTATTACCTGCACAGAAAATGAAGAATTGACAGAAATAATAACTGCAATTGAAAAAATTGAGTTTGACAAACTTGCAAGTAATTTCGACCCCAAAATGTTGAAAAAAAACAAAGTATATCCAAAGGGAATTGAGCAGGACAGCAAGGAACAATTAATTGGAGAATTCAAACAAACATTAACTGAAATTCTAGAATTTTATAAAAAAGCCGTAACGAAAAAACATCACGTTATTGTGAGCATACTTTAAGTAGCTGACAAACAACACCTACCGCTAACAGCAAATTTGTTCAAAAATGGCTGACGGTGGTTCAACTCAGGTTTTTCGTTAATTATTTAGTTCAGTGCGGTGCGACATTGGTTCTGCAAGCAATACCATTTCTGAACAAATTTTCAAAACGTTAGCGGTAATTTTACGGAACGAACTTAAAATGAAATAATTAAGATAACAAATGGACAAAAAGAAATATTCAGAATATTTAGCAAGTTTAGTAGAAGATTTAGATATTGAAATCGGAGAAGAAGATTTTTCTGAACTTTTTTATGCGTATTTTCAATGTTTTATGCCCGAGGGTAAAAATGTTGAAAAAGTATTTCAGCCTTTAGAAAATAGCGAACAATTATTAAAAAGAATTTTAGATGTTTATGAAGTTACGAAAGAAAAGACTTTAAAACAATTTGAAGAAGGTGTTTCACCAGGCTATTTTTGCCCAAATGCTAGTGAAAATATTGCATTATTAGAAGAATTAGGACATCAGCATATCGAAAATTTAAAATTATTCGCAAAATTCATTGACGATAATGAATTGGAAGAATTACTAAATAATGTAAATGAAATAAATGTCGTTGAAAAAGAAATCGAATTAGAAGACGATTATCTAAATTCGTATATATATGATGCTATTTCAGATTGGGGAATAGAAAACGAAAACGAGGAAAAGTTAAATAGTGTATTAAGTGAAGCGTATTATTCAATAAATTGTGATTATTATTTATCATACTATTTACAATATCCAAGTTTTGTAGATAAACCTGAACAGGACTTTCTGAAAAGTTACTTTGAAATATGGAAAAATGGACATTATTGTAAATTTGACAAAAGCCGATTAATAATTTACAAATAAAAACTACCGCTAATCGAGTAGACGGCTCTGCCAGAAACCTGACAGAGTGCGCCTCTCACACCACCGTACGTACGGGTCTCGTATACGGCGGTTCGTAAACTGATGGGTTGAGTTTTGTGTAAATCTCTAGCATTGGAATGTAGCTTTTCTGCTTTAACCGTTTGATTGTTATCGTAGTTGTCAAAATTGGGCTCTGCGCTATGCGCCAACCTCCCTTTCTGGTTCTACTCCATGCATAGGCGTGGTCGGCATCCACTCCTAAACGTATCAGGTTTTTCCGTTTACGTTCGGGTTTCTTCCAGTCCGTCCAGATACAATAGCGTAATCCACTTGCTAAAATAACTCATCTGACTTCTAACTAGAAATACCGAAAATCAAACAAGATTAAACACATGAATAAATGCTTGTTAAGCAAAAAAAATGCTATTCTTCGCAAAGAATTTCTAAATGAGAAACAAAATTAATTTGATTTGTTGCTTAATTATTAAAATTTTTCTCTACTTGATCAGCATAAACCTACTGGATTCAAAAATCAATTGAAGCATTTGTTTAAATTACGAACCAAAGCCTCAACCTAAATATTAAAATATTTCTAAACTAAAGTTGATTTTCAATTACACGATAACAAGAACGGCTCAATTATTGCGATCGAAAATGTCATAGGTTACATTAATGATAATTTGTGGCTTAAATCAACAAACAAAATAGCAACTAACTCAATATCAATATTAAATAAAAATTATAACTACTTTTTTTATTATTATAAGTTTAGTAAGAGCAGAATTATCAATTGTACTTTTCGTTCATAAGCAAAATTTCAAAAATAAACTCCAAATTAAATGCAAAAAATTATCGTTTTCTTATTTATACTCTTAAATTTTCACGCCCAAGGCCAGACAACCAAGAATGAGTTGGTTTCTTCAATCTTAAATAACAAATACGAGGTAGAAAAAACAATTTGGGGGCAAAGTGGACATGAGAGACAAACCTTTTCAATCATTAGAACGAAAATTTTAGTCGTAAATGATGATATTGAAATCGTTAACCCAAAAGGAAATAAATATGCAGTAATTATTATTTGTGATTCAATTATTTCGAATGAAAATGCCAAATTACATTCGAAATCGGCCATTAAAGTATTCTCGAATAATGCAACTAAAATTTTGAAGTTAAAGAATACATTTAATTCTTTGAACGAAAACATTAAGCGAAATGATAAAACTGTTTTTATCTGCAAAAATTTTCAGCCTGATACAATTAGCCTTCATCATAAAACTGCAGGTAATGGGCAAGATGGTATTAATGGTGCAGATGGAAAAGATGGGATTTCTGGGGAGAACGGTGGTAAAGGCGGTCTTGGTGGTAAAGGCGGTCTTGGTGGCAAAGGTGGCACTGCGGGTATTGGAGGGCAAGGTGGCAATGGAGGAAATGGTGGTTCAGGTGGAACTGGAGGGAAAGGTGGTGCTGGCGGACAGGGCGGTATCGGTGGAAAAAATGGCGAAAATGGTGCTGATGGAATTGATGGAAATGACGGTAATCTTAAAGTAACTAAAAAATTTGGAATAACCATTTTAGTTAAAGGGAATAAATATCTACAATTAAATGTAGCTGATTTTAAAAATCAGGTAAAAGAACTAATAAGAAATAGTAATATTTTCTAAAAATCCTAGCGCCTAAAGTTTGTTTAAAAAAAGCCTTATCCTTACCGTATTCGGCAAATGCTTTAGGACATTTTACGGATTTTTTTATTTAATTACTGGCCTAAAATCGAAATTTTCTAGTCTTGGATTACACTGAGTTTGATTAACTTTGCTATAATTGAAAAACTCAGATCAACCTTCCATTTTTAAACAAAAATTATTGCATTGGGCTAATCAGTTCGATGTTTGTTGCTTTTTAGATTCCAATCACTACAAAGATCAATATTCGGCTTACGATTTTATTGTTGCAACTGGCGTTAACGCTGAACTGAAATCAAATTATGGTGACGCTTTCGAGAAACTAAAAACTTTTCAAAAAGAAAATAAGCAATGGTTATTCGGTTTTTTTAGCTACGATCTTAAAAATGAAATTGAAGATCTTCATTCCGATAACTTGGATAAATTGAATTTTCCAGATTTGTATTTTTTTATTCCAGCATATTTAATTGCCGTTAAAGACGGGAAAATAGAGGTGCTGGTTGGAGATAAAGATGTGTTAGATGAAATAAACGACATCGATCGAGCCTTTCTTCCTGCTAAGAATGGAGCAGTACTGCCTGCCAGCAAGATCGGAAAAAACGACAAACGAAAAGCGAAAAGTGGCTTGGATATAAAACCTCGATTAACAAAAGATCAATATTTAGATAAAGTTGAGCATTTAAAAAAACACATCATCCGTGGCGATATTTACGAAATAAATTTTTGTCAAGAGTTTTTTGCCGAGAATGCATTTATAAATCCTATTGAAACTTTCGAGGCTTTAAACATGCTTTCCCCTACTCCTTTTGGTGGCTATTTTAAGTTGAACGATCAATATATTTTATCGGCTACGCCGGAGCGGTTTTTATGTAAGCGTGGAAATAAATTAATTTCTCAACCCATAAAAGGAACTGCACGACGAAATATTGACCCTATACAAGATCATAAAATAAAATATGCATTAAAAAATGATCTTAAAGAGCAAACGGAGAATGTGATGATCGTTGACCTGGTTCGCCACGATTTAACAAAATCGGCTTTAAAAGGGTCTGTAAAAGTTGATGAGCTGTTTGGAGTTTACTCATTTCCACAAGTCCATCAATTGATATCAACCATAAGTTGCGACCTAAATCCCGAGATTCATTTCATTGATGCAATTAAGAATACGTTCCCAATGGGATCTATGACAGGTGCGCCCAAAATAAAAGCCATGGAACTGATTGAAGAATTTGAAGTGACAAAACGTGGTATTTACTCTGGTTCATTCGGTTGCATTAATCCCAATGGAGATTTCGATTTTAACGTAGTGATTAGAAGTATTCTTTATAATAAGCAAAATAACTATCTATCTTTTCAGGTTGGTGGCGCAATTACCTACCATAGCGATGCTGAGAAAGAATATGAGGAGTGTTTGCTTAAGGCAAGCGCAATTTTGAGCGTATTGGAAAGTGAAATTTGAGTTATGAGTTTGGGATAGTTATGAGTTATGAGTTATGAGTTATGAGTTATGAGTTATGAGTTATGAGAAAACGAACCACTAAAAATTTTGTTTTGATTATCAAAAAAAAGTGATGCCTTTAGCATCACTCATGCCTCATATCTCAACACTCAGTAAAAATGATGCCTTTAACAGGACTCATCACTCATATCTCAACACTCATAACTAAAAAAATTATTTTTTGTAAAACTGTTGTGCTTCTGGTAAATACCTTTGAATTTGGGCAATACGTGATGCATCGCTTGGGTGCGTGCTTAAAAACTCAGGCGGTTTTTGATTGCCTTGAGAGGATGCTGACATTCTCTGCCAAAAATTAACAGCACTTTGTGGATTGTAGCCAGCCATCGCCATAAAAATCAAACCCAATCTATCGGCTTCTAATTCTTTATCGCGAGAATATTTCAACATAGCAACCGGAGCACCTACACCATATAGTGTATTAAAAATGCCTTGCGCTTGTGGGTTTTTTGATAAAGCAACTCCACCAACCGCGCCTATACCTTGAGACAACATTTCTTGCGACATTTGTTCTGCAGAGTGCCCAGCAATGGCGTGTGCAATCTCATGGCCCATTACGGTAGCCAAACCAGCATCATCTTTCGTAACTGCTAAAATACCGGTGTAAACAACAATTTTTCCACCCGGCATACACCAAGCGTTTTGTTCTTTATTTTGTACCACGTTAACTTCCCACTTGTAATCTTTTATCAAATCGCCATAATTGTTCGCATTCATATATTGCTTTACGGCAGTAATTAATTTGCTACCAACGGTTTTAACTCTTAATGCCTGTGCATTAGAAGCAGGCAATACTGTCGATTTATTCTCAGTCAAAAACTCGCTATATGCTTGGAAAGCCATCGGCAAAACTTGATCGTTACTCACTAAGTTTAATCTACTTCTACCTGTTAAAGGCACAGTTGAACAAGAGTTGAATAGCAATAATGAACTAACAAATGCTAACGCTAATATTTTTTTCATATCAATTTAATTTAGTAAAAAAATGAGATCATAAAAGATTTTCACAATTAATAAAGTTTAATTCGGTGAAATTGTTTTCCTTTTAAACAGATAAACTTTAGATTCTTTGCCTTTTAATAACCTTTCGAGGTTTTTTTGATGCGTAACTAAAATTAATACGCACACCACCATTCCATATAAAACTTCTGATTTTATGCTTACTTGAAAGAGAAAAACTATACTTAATGGAAAAGTAAAACCCGCACAAATCGAGCTTAAAGACACGTATTTAGTAATTAACAATACAACCACAAAAACAAGTACACAAAGCATAGCTGCCTGGAAGTGAACTGCTAAAATCATCCCAAAAAGCGTAGCCACACCTTTACCGCCCCTAAAACCAGCAAAAATCGGGAACAAATGACCCATAACCGCAGTTACGCCCAATGCCAGCTCGTAATTTACAAATTGTGCAGAATGGATGGGACCAGTAACCGACATGCCTATTAAGTAAGCCAACTTTGTGGCGGTGTAACCTTTAGCAATATCGATAGACATTACCGCAATACCCGCTTTTTTTCCTAATACCCTAAAAGTATTGGTTGCGCCAGCATTGCCACTCCCGTATTCACGAACATCAACGCCATAAAATGCTTGGCCTAGCCAAACCGCCGTAGGAATTGAACCAAAAAGATATGCAAGTATAACCGCACCGAGTGAATAAACCGTAATCATAGCCTACAATATTACAAAAAATAAGCCTTTAATTTTACAAGCATGTTACTTAAAATGCTTTTAAACTCATATCTAAGCTTTTTACGGAGTGCGTTAGTGCACCCATCGAAATAAAATCCACGCCACAATCAGCATATTCTACTACATTTTCTTCTGTTATTCCACCAGATGCTTCTGTAATATATCTACCATCAATAAGGCTAACTGCTTTTCTAAGTGTTTCAAAATCAAAATTATCGAGCATAATCCGATCTACACTTCCTGTAGAAATTACTTGATTAAGTTCATCCAGATTTCTAACTTCTACTTCAATTTGTAGCGATTTATTTTGATCCGAAAGGTATTTCTTAGCTGCATTAATCGCATTCGAAATGCCTCCGGCATAATCTACATGATTATCTTTAATTAAAATCATATCGTATAAACCAATTCTATGATTTACACCGCCACCAATCCTAACCGCCCATTTTTCTAAATAGCGTAAGCCTGGAGTTGTTTTTCTCGTATCTAAAAGTTTGGCTTTGGTATCTTTCAACATTTCCACAATGTGGTGTGTCTTTGTGGCTATACCGCTCATTCGTTGCATGCAATTAAGCACTAAGCGTTCGGCTAAAAGGATAGAATGGGTGCTTCCAGAAACTGTTAAAGCAATATCGCCAACTTTTACTACTGATGCATCTTGCAAAAGCACATCAACTTTCAAACTGGGATCTAAAATTTTAAAAATTTCAACGCCCAATTCTACACCAGCTAAAATACCATCTTCTTTAATAATTAACTTGGCTTTTCCCTGTGCGTTTTTCGGTATAGTCGATAATGAGGTGTGGTCTCCGTCGCCAACATCTTCTGATAAGGCATTTTTTATAAAATCGTGTACAATTTTTTTATCCAAAACAAATAATTAAGGTGCAAAAATAAGAAATATTCTAGGCATGTCAATTTAGAAAAATATTTTGATTTTCAAACTTAATTTTTCACCTGCTCTATCCTCAACTCGGTAATTAAAAAAGAATTATTAATCTTCTTCATCGTTACAGAAACGCGAAAAACATCCTTAGCCGTATTTAGGATAATTACGCCAAAACGGTAATTTGGATTAGTATTTATTTTATGAGAAATGGTTGATTTTGTAGGGGGAAACTTTGCAAAAAAATCTTTAAGTATCTGTTCTCCCTGTAGCTTAGAATATACATCTTCCTCATCACCGATCACTAACTCAATCGTTGTTGAAAAGTTTTTAGCTATATTTTTAGAATCTCCTGCCTTGAAAAAAGTAGATAAATCGTCCACTATATCAGTCTGAGGAGCACTCAAATGAGATATTGGAATAAATGCGACTAAAAAAATAAATAAGCTACGAATCATTTGGTATAGGATATACCCAACAATAGCTAAAATTATGCCATTAGCATATCAAAATAAGTAATAGTTATTTCAATACGCTTTAAAAATTTATATTTGTGTTGTTAAAAAAAAGGAAAACAACATTTGTTATAAAAATGTTTTAAAAAAAGTACAAATAATATCGATACAAAATAATGATAAAAGATAAAAAAGTTGCGCTAATTATTCTTGATGGATGGGGTTATGGAAAACATGATAATTCTGACGCGGCCTTTGCTGCAAACACACCCTTTTTCGATTCACTGATAGAAAAATATCCAAACTCGAAATTAGAAGCTTCTGGTGAAGCTGTTGGATTACCTGCCGGCCAAATGGGCAACTCAGAAGTAGGCCACATGAATTTAGGCGCCGGTAGAGTGGTTTACCAAGAGCTAGGACGAATAAATAAATCTATTGCAGATCACGAACTGCATCATTTACCAGTGCTAACAGATGCATTCGATTATGCAAAGAAAAATAACAAGGCTGTTCATTTTATTGGCTTAGTTTCTAACGGTGGCGTACATGCACATATCGAGCATTTAAAGGCTTTATGTGATGCCGCGCAAGAAGCAAATGTAGCACGTGTTTTCATCCACGGTTTTTTAGATGGAAGAGACACCGATCCTAATTCGGGGTTTGGATTTATTAGCGATTTACAGCGACACATTGAAAACACAAACACCAAAATTGCCACTTTAATTGGCCGTTATTATGCAATGGATAGAGATAACCGTTGGGAGCGCGTAAAACAGGCTTACGATGTGATGGTTAATGCAGTTGGCGAAAAAACAGATGATGTGCTAAATGCCATCAAAAAATCGTACGATAATGGCGTAACCGATGAGTTTTTGAAACCAATTGTAGCAACTGATGGAAATGGAATTCCAATTGCTAAAATTGAAGCAGATGATGTAGTAATTTGCTTTAATTACCGCACCGATAGAGGCAGAGAAATTACAGCTGCGCTAACGCAAAAAGATTACCCAGATTTTGGTATGCAGAAATTGCCATTGTACTATGTAACGATGACTACCTACGATGAAAATTTCAAAAATATTAAAGTTGTTTTTACAAAAGATGATTTAATACAAACCTTGGGTGAAGTTTTAGCCACAAACCATAAAAATCAAATCCGCATTGCCGAAACAGAAAAATACCCACATGTTACTTTTTTCTTTTCTGGAGGAAGAGAAGCAGAATTTGAAAATGAGAAAAGAATTTTAATCCCTTCGCCAAAAGTTGCTACTTACGATTTGCAACCAGAAATGAGCGCTGCAGGAATCACTGATGCTATAACTAAAGAATTGGAAACTGGTTGGGCAGACTTTATTTGTTTAAACTTTGCAAATCCAGATATGGTTGGTCATACAGGTGTTTTCTCTGCAGTGATTAAAGCAGTAGAAACGGCCGATAAATGCGCTGAAATAGTAGTTAAAAAAGGTTTAGAAAACGGTTATTCATTTATTTTACTTGCCGATCATGGCAATTCAGAATTTATGGTAAATAAAGATGGCTCTGCAAATACCGCACACACCACAAATTTAGTGCCGTGCATTTTAATTGATAGCGATTATAAAACAATTAAAGATGGAAAATTGGGCGATATTGCACCTACAATTTTAAAACTAATGGGTATTGATGCACCTAAAGAAATGACTGGAAACTGCTTGGTGTAATGCAAAAAAAATACATTTTATTCGTATTGGTGTTGTGTTGTTTCTCGTGTAAACCGAAAGCAGACAACACCAATACTACTTTATTATACTTCGATTTAAAGGGTTTTTTTGATAAGGAAACCCAAAGGTTAACGAAATTAAACCCCACGATAGAAAAGCTGGTAAGTGTTGACGGAAGCGTTGAACACGAAACTTTAAAAATTGCAGACTGGGAAAATGAATTAAAAATTTTTACTGCTGCAGATATTAATAAAGCTGCATGGCGAGGAAGTTTCAGCGTAAAAAAAATGGGTAATGTAACGCAGTATGTTACTGATAACAAAAAAATTTCCGTTAAACAGATTTCAGTAGAGGAAACAAATAATCAGCTTAAAAAAATAGTAATCATTATTCAAGATAAAAACATTTTATATGTATCTAATGATACCTTAACTTACATTCCAAATGTTTCTTATCAGATTAAAAAACAACAAAAAATTAAACTTTACGATGCAAAAAGCTACGAAGTATTAGGCAAATTTTAATTAGATCTTGCCTATGTATTTTTCATCACAACAAAAGATAAATATTTTAATGAGGCAGTTTAATGCTGTTTTTCAAACCATTTACTTAGCTTTTTGTTAATTGCATATTAGATAAATATAAGGAAAAATGGATTTACAACTTCCTAAAAGTGAATACCCTAGAGTAGTAATTATTGGTGGTGGGTTTGGTGGGATCGAACTCGCAAAAAGATTAAAAAATAAACCTTTTCAGGTGGTGATGTTGGATAAGCATAATTATCACACTTTCCAACCATTGCTTTATCAAGTGGCAACAGGCGGATTAGAACCGGATTCTATCGCCTTTCCACTGCGTAAAATATTTAGAGCCCAAAAGAATTTTATTTTTAGGGTAACTAAAGTAACTGATGTACTTGCATCAGAAAACGCTTTACTTACCGATATTGGAAAAATAAATTATGATTATTTAGTTATCGCAACAGGATCTACCAGTAATTTCTTCGGCAACAAAGAAATTGAAGAAAATTCTATGCCTATGAAATCTATTCCTGAGGCTTTGGATTTGCGGAGTATGATTTTGCAAAATTTCGAAAAATCGTTGATCGAAAAAGATGCTGATAAAAAAAGTGCTTTATTAAATTTTGTTGTTGTGGGTGGCGGACCAACCGGCGTTGAAACAGCAGGCGCAATTGCCGAATTGAAAAGACATGTTGTTCCAAATGATTACCCCGAACTTGATTTAAATAAAGTACATATTTATTTAATCGAAAATTCGCCAGAATTGCTGGGCGTAATGTCTGTTCAGGCACAAACCAAAGCAAAAGACTTTTTGGTTGAAATGGGTGTGAACGTAATGAACAGCACCAGAGTTTTAGGCTATGACGGCCACACCCTTACTTTACAAGATAAGCCGATTATTTTGACATCGTCTGTTATTTGGAGTGCAGGTGTTAAGGGTGAAGTTATTCCCGGATTAGATCTTGCAGAAATTGTGAGAGGTGGCAGATTAAAAACAGATCAACAAAATTTAATTGTTGGCTATCCAAATATATATGCCATTGGCGATGTTGCCGCAATTATTACCGAGGCTACGCCAAACGGACATCCCGGTGTTGCACCCGCAGCCATACAACAGGGAAATTTATTAGCAAAAAATTTAGTAAATCTCGTTTCGAATAAGCCATTGGAGAACTTTAAATATTTCGACAAAGGCTCTATGGCTACCGTTGGCCGTAATAAAGCTGTTGTAGATATTGGTAAAATACGTTTCCAAGGCGTATTTGCATGGTTTACATGGATGTTTGTACACTTAATGACTTTAGTTGGGTTCAGAAACAAAATCATTGTGTTTATCAACTGGGTTTGGAGCTATTTTAGTTATGATCGTGGTGCGAGATTAATCATCAGAACTTTTGCAAAAGATAGAAGTATAGATTACCAAACAGATGATGTAGCGAGCGTAAAAGAGGTTAAAACTCTATAAAATGAGCGATTTTAAACTAGTTGAGTGCCCAAGAGATGCCATGCAAGGTTTGCATCATTTTATTCCGACTCAACTAAAAACAGCATATTTGAATTTATTGCTTCAGGTTGGTTTTGACACACTTGATTTTGGGAGTTTTGTTTCGCCAAAAGCGATTCCGCAGATGGCCGATACTGCCGAAGTTTTAGCAAACTTAGATTTAGGTAACACCAACACTAAACTTTTGGCAATTGTTGCCAATTTACGTGGTGTTGAGGTTGCTGTAAAACATACAGAAATCAGCTATTTAGGTTTTCCTTTCTCAATATCCGAAACTTTTCAGCAACGCAATACCCATTCTAGTATAAAACAATCGTTAAGTGTTGTTGAAGAAATGCTTTCCATTTGTGCCAAAAACAATAAAAAAGCCGTAGTCTATCTATCCATGGGTTTTGGTAACCCTTACGGTGATGAATGGAACTACGAAATTATTGATAAATGGGCCGATGAATTAACAAATAAAGGCGTTGAAATTTTATCCCTCGCAGATACGGTTGGCATTTCTACCGTGGAAAAAATAGAACATATTTTACCAAAATTAATTGCTCGGTACAACCACACAGAAATTGGAATTCACTTACATTCGACCCCCGAACAAAGGTTAGAAAAAATTGAAGCCATTTATCATTCTGGCTGTAAGAGGATTGATGGTGCGTTGAAAGGTTTTGGGGGCTGCCCTATGGCTACCGACGACCTAACTGGAAATATCCCAACTGAAGATATTATTCGATTTTTAACCTCCAAAGGAGAAAAATTAAATCTTAACATGGAGAAATGGGATGAAGCGATGGAATTTTCGAAGAAAATTTTCGACTAGATAAAATTTTTTACACACGGTTAGTTTGTTAATCGAATTATTATGAGTCTGTCACATTGAGCCTGTCGAAATGCCCTAATAATAATTTAACGCGTTCTTCGACAAGCTCAGAATGACAAATTGGTAAAATTATGTGCATCAATAACTTACAAAACTTCTACAAATAAATTTTAATTTCCTACCCCGAAATTGCATGTATAATATCGTACTGCGTAATAATATTAATTTTTCCCTGCTCGTCTTCCACCAAAACTGCAGAATTTTCTCTGTTAATCATAGATGAAATTTTATCAATAGACGTATTCAAATCTACAAAAGGGAAAGTTGCGGTCATAATGTCTTCTATCGGTGCCGATTTCAGCGCTGGATTTTCTAATAAGGCCGATAAAATATCACTTTCAGCTATTTTACCTACAATCATTCCTTGTTGGGTAACTGGAATTTGTGAAATATTCATCGATTTTATCGTATTTATGGCTTCAAAAACTGACTTTCTTGCATCGATAGTTAAAATTTCCGAATCTCCTTTTTTAGCTAAAATAGATTTTGCAGTTAGTTTCTCATCTTTTAAAAAGCCACGTTCGCGAAGCCAATCTTCGTTGTACATTTTGCCCATATAACGGCTTCCATGGTCGTGGAAAATAATAACCACAACATCTTCTGGCTTCAATTTATCTTTTAGTTGAATTAATCCCGCAACCGCAGCACCAGCCGAATTACCAACAAAAATACCCTCTCTACGGGCGATTTCGCGTGTCATCAAGGCAGCATCTTTATCCGTCACTTTTTCAAATAAATCAATCACATCAAAATTAACATTGGCTGGCAAAAAATCTTCACCAATTCCTTCTGTTATATATGGATATATTTCATCCTTATCAAAAACACCTGTCTCTTTATATTTTTTAAAAACAGAACCATAAGTATCGATGCCCCAAACTTTGATATTCGGATTTTTTTCTTTTAAATACTTTCCTGTTCCAGAGATTGTGCCACCAGTACCCACACCAACCAATAAATGCGTAATTTTTCCTTCAGTTTGTTCCCAAATTTCAGGTCCGGTTTGTTCGTAATGCGCTTTTGAATTTGCTAAATTATCGTATTGATTTGGTTTCCAAGAGTTAGGCACTTCACGCTCTAAACGAGAAGAAACTGAATAGTACGAGCGAGGATCTTCTGGCTCAACATTGGTTGGACAAACAATTACTTCGGCTCCAAAAGCTCGTAATGCATCTACCTTTTCTTTTGATTGTTTATCGGTAGTTGTAAAAATACACTTGTAACCTTTTACAATGGCTACCATCGCTAAACCCATTCCCGTATTGCCCGATGTGCCTTCAATTATGGTTCCGCCTGGCTTAAGCGCTCCAGACTTTTCTGCTTCTTCAATCATTTTGATCGCCATACGATCCTTAATTGAGTTACCAGGATTGGTGGTTTCAATTTTTGCAAGGATTGTACCGGGAACATTTTTTGTTATTGTATTTAATTTAACCAATGGCGTGTTGCCAACAGTTTCTAGAATATTATTATACCACATGCATCAAAAATAAGCAAAGGCATTAAGTATTTTACAAACAATATTTAATTTGAAACATAATTCTGAAAAGAAGAAATTATAAGAATATTATTTTATAATCTACAATTCTGATCGGCGTTAGCGTTTGATTATTCTGTAAAAAGTAATATCGATTTATTAAAAATATAACACTTAAGCTAACTTATAAACTTTCCCGGGGAGAGAAACGATAATTCCCTGCATTTCTAAAGTTAATATAACAATCGCCAGTTTACTTTGCTGAATATTTAATGCTATTGCGAGTTCATCAATTGCCAACTGACCATTTTGGAGTGTATCTACAACCTTTTGTTCATTTGCGGTTAAATTTAATTTCAGCGTAGTTTGCGCACTAATTTTTTGTTGTTTAACCTCATCATCCCAACCCAAATAATAAATTAAATCTTTTGCATTATTAATTAACCCTGCCCTATTGGTTTTAATTAAAAAATTACAGCCTTCAGAAAACACATCAGTGGTTCTGCCTGGAAATGCATAAACGTCTTTATTATAAGAATTGGCGATTTCTGCGGTAATTAATGCACCACCTTTTATTGATGCTTCCACAACTATTGTCGCATCGGCAATACCTGCGATTATCCGATTGCGTTGAGGAAAATTTTGCCGATCGGGATTGGTTTGCGTTGGATATTCGGTTAAAAGACCACCATTTAAAACCATTTTTTGCGAAACTGATTTGTGCAACTGGGGGTAAAGTCGATCCAATCCATGGCCTAAAACGCCAATATTAGTAATATCATTTGCAATACACTCTTTATGAGCCGTAACATCTATTCCATAAGCTAAACCACTTATAATTAAAACGTTGTAAGGCGCCAAAACCTCGCACAGTTGTTTACACAAGTTTTTTCCGTATTCCGTTGCATTTCGTGTACCCACAATACTTAAAATCCGGGTGTGGTTTAAATCGGCTTTGCCTTTAAAATAAAGTAAAACTGGCGAATCAATACAGTTTTTTAATCTTTTTGGGTAATTTTCGTCCGAGAAAAACAGCACTTCGATACCATGTTTCTCCACAAAAAGCAGCTCTTCTTCTGCCCTCTTTAAGGCATTTGTATTCAAAATTGCTTCAACTGTTTTTTGTCCAATGCCAGGAATTTGTAAAAGCTGTGCTTTAGTAGCCGAAAAAACATTTTCGGCGCTGCCACAGTACGCTAATAAATTTTTAGCGTTTACAGGCCCTATCGATTTTATAAAGGTTAATGCAATTTTGTGGAGCGTGCTCATTGTTTTTAAGCTAAGGGTTATAAATACTTTGGGATGATTTATGTCCTTAAAAAAAGCCTAAAAATCAATATCAATTAAACTTTTTAACGGAATATGAATGTTGTTTTTTAATTGAAGATATTTTTCTGTAACCGACCAAACCGTAGTTTCTACTTTCTTAGGGCCTATGGTTGTATTGAAAGTGATTGTGGCTTTCGATTTAAATTCGTTACCCAAACGCTGTGCATCTGCAAGTTTAGTGGTTAATTGTTCAGTATGATCTTCGGTTGACGGAATAATATTTAAATAGCTTAAGTGTTCTTTTTCTATAAGTTCTACTGACATGGTTTCTTTTAAACGATTAATGTTAAACAAGCTTATTAATTTTTGAGTACAAAAGCAACCAAAAAATTAATTAATCTAAAATTTGATGCAAAAATAGATTAATTTGAGTTAAACAGCGAAAGTTATAATGATAAGACTATTTAAAATTGGGTCTTTTACTTTCTACCATGCCTTTAAACTCATGGTCGAGCTGATCATTTGCTTGATCAATCTGTTGCCTGGCCGAACCAGATAAACTACTTACACTACTATCTCTCAAATAGGATGTGAAAGCACCATTAGCCGAATAATTTAGCGCTTGAGCAAGTAAACTTTCAGTAACATCACCAAAGTTCTTAGTCAAATCATCGGAAACATCCTTATCAACGGGCATTCCATCAAAATAATCGCCAAAATTGGCCGAATTTTTCGTTTGAAATTGCGGAATGTATAAATCGCTTTTATCAATACGGATAGAGAAGAATCCAACTGGCTTACCATAAGTTTTTTTGCCAATTAATTTTACATCCATTATTGGTTTTAAATTGTTAATAAGCAATTCGCTTGCAGAGGCAGTTCCACCAGACACTAAAAAATAAACTCTTGTTAAAGCATTCACACTTCCTCGTTTTACAAAAATTTCTTGGTTACCGGCAGCTTGGGTTGGTCTGTAATCATAATCGAAATAAGAGTATAATTTACGTACGCCGTTCGCATCGGTATCGTAAAATTTCTGATTCTGCAAAATAGTAGCTTGATTATCCTGCATGGTTTTAGTCCAATAGGTTGTGTACATTATATTGCCATTTTGAACGGCTGGCGCGATTAAATTTGTAAGCACTTGCGAAGTTGCGACAGAGCCTCCCCCGTTATACCGCAAATCAACCACTAACTCCGTAATCCCATCAGTAGCAAATTTATTAAAAGCAGCATCTAATAATGATGCAGAATTGGTTGTAAAACTGTTAAAGACGATGTATCCTACCTTTTTACCACCACTAACGGTGTAAGTATTTGAATATAAAATTGGATTAATATTGTACTTTCCACGATAAATAACTAAATCTTGCTGGTTACCATCTGGTTTTACAACCGTTAAAGAAACGCTTGGGTTATTGCCAAAAATACCGTTGTTTAAATTGTCAATATCAGCCTGACTAGTGCGAAGGGTTGTCCGGCCATTTACTTTCGTTATTTGGTAACCACGTTGTAAACCTGCAGTTGCAGCCGGCGAAGTGCCGTAAACAAATTTTACCCGCAATAAGTTTGAAGCGTCATAATTAGCTGAAAAACCGTAATCGCCACTCACCCCGCTTAGTTGCTCTGCAACAGAACCATTATCAATAAAAGAATATTTATCTTTTCCGCCTGTACTTGGCAAAGCTTTTAAGGCAGCAAGTACGGCATTATTAGAACTGTATTTTCTCGGATTAAAAGCGTCATAAGATGGCATTCCCACATTCCAAAAATAAGTTTGTTGCGCATACAGATAAATAGAATCTTTCGTCAAATCTTCTCTGCTCAAATTTTGAGACGTTTCAGATTTTTTGCACGATGAAGTAATTGCAATTAAGACTAATAATCCAAAAAACAGAAAATTATTGGTTGTAGATTTATTTAACATAGAATTTAGCTAGATATTTTCAATACTAATATACGGTAAATTCAGTATTTCAGATTGTTTTTTATCCGAATTATTCGCACCGACTACAAAAGCCTCACTAGCAGTTAAACCATTGGTATTGAGTATTTTTTGAAATGTTTCTGATTTTTCCTGATTGAGCTCATCGCTAAAAAAAACTGTTAAATATTTTTCTAAACCATTCCATTCAACTTGTTTAATTTTATTTAGTTGCTGTTCTGGTTTACCTTTGGTTACGATGTAAATTTTTTTCCGTTCTACAACTAAATCCTGCATAAGTTTGAGCATTTTCTCAAATAACAGTAACTTTAAAGGTAGTCGGGCATTTTCATGCAATAGTTCGAAATTATAGCGGTATTTATCATCGATTTTAAACTTCCCCGCAACCTCATCAAATAATCCATCTGCACCATTTTGCAGAAATTCTGTTTTTGCAAATGCTAAAATTTCTTGTGCGTTTTGATGTTCGGTATATTCTATAAATTGGGCAAAAAGATAATAAACCTGTAACAAATAGTCTTTATTCGGAAATAGAACATCGTCGAGTTCTAAAATAGCAATTTGTTTATTTTTGAGAAAATCTTCGTTGCGCATCGTTATAAAGTAAAAAGTTTAAAATCATCATCAGCGGTATTATAGCCAAAAACACCATTCAACTCTTCTTCTCTTTTGATAAATATTTCATTACCGCTCGCAAAAACACATTCACCATGCACAAAAACAGCAAAGTTTTGATAGGTGTTTTTTTCGTTACTAATATATTTAAAAAGCTGGTTATCGCTCGGTAAAAGCACGTGTATGCCGTACTCATTAAATAAAACCGAAGATTTAGCCATAGGTTCAACTTCAAATTCGTGCATTGGGATAACACTATCTATGCTATTGGTAATACAAAAATTAAGCAGAATGTGTGCAATACTTTCTTTATTCAAAATGCCTAAAGATTGAAAAGCATAATTTGCTGTCGATATACCCGGAACCTCTCCATAATCTGCCAATAGCACAAAATGATTAGGAAACGCTTTTAATAATTTTAATGCTTTTGCGCTATTAGCACCTGTAATAAGTATTTTCACTTTATATTTTTTTTAAAACAATGTTAATTTAGTTTTGAGTGATGAGATATGAGTGATGAGATATGAGTGTTGAGTTATGAGTTATGAGTTATGAGTTATGAGTTATGAGCAACCACGAGCCTAACCAACTAAAAAACCAAAAACCTAACCAACTAAAAAACCTAACCAACTAAAAAACCAACTAACTAAAAAACCAAAACCTAACCAACTAAAAAACCAACTAGCTAAACAACCAAAAAACCAACCAAACGACTAAACAATCAAACCATCTTTCATTACTACAACCCTATCGCTGGTTTTAGCTAAATGTTCGTTATGCGTTGCAATTACAAAAGTTTGCTTAAAATTATCGCGTAAGCTTACAAATAGTTGATGAAGCGCTGTGGCATTTTCTGAATCTAAATTTCCCGAAGGTTCATCAGCCAATACAATTGCTGGGTTATTTATTAAAGCCCTTGCAATGGCTATACGTTGCTGTTCGCCACCCGAAAGTTGGTTCGGTTTATGGAAAGCACGATCTTTTAAGCCAAATAAATCTAAAAGTTCTATTGCTCTTACTTCAGTTTGTTTTTTGCTTTTGTTCGCAATAAAAGCCGGAATACAGATGTTTTCTAAAGCAGAAAATTCGGGCAATAAATGATGAAACTGAAAAACAAAACCAATATTTTGATTCCGGAAATTACTTAATAAATTCCCGCTGAGTTTATTTACAATTGTGCCTTTTAGTTCCACCTCACCACTGTCAGGTTTATCTAACGTGCCTAAAATATGCAGAAGCGTACTTTTACCAGCACCAGAAGCCCCGATAATACTTACAATCTCGCCTTGCGCCACTTCAAAATTAACCCCTTTTAAAATAGGCAATTTACCATACGATTTTTTTATTCCAGTGGCTTTAAGCATGGGGCAAAAATAGTTAAAAGTTTAAAGAGCAAAGAATGAGAGAACAAAGATAAAAGAATAAAGACCGAGGGGGTTAAAAGCTGAAAGACTAAAGCTGAAAGCCTAAAGCTGAAAGACTAAAGCTGAAAGACTAAAGACTAAAGCTGAAAGCCTAAAGACCGAAGCTGTGGAAAAGGCATCCATTTCGGAAAAGATAATGATAAAAGCTTAAAAACCAAAGCCGTGTCAAAGGCATCCGGCTGGGAAAAGATGACGACAAAACTAAAGCAATAGAAAAGCCTACATGTTTTTAAAAGCCCCTTTGGAGTTTGGGTGTAAGCACCCAAACCGGTGAATTTTAACTAAAAACATTAAACCAAATTTATTTTCCCAAAAATAAATTTGCAACTATAAATAATTTACCTAACTTTGAAATACAAAGCACTTTTAAAATGGATAATCAAGAAGAACAATTAAATACCTTAAAAGATATTAGGCAGATGATGGATAGATCATCGAGGTTTATCTCTTTAAGTGGTTTATCTGGTGTTTTTGCTGGTGCAATTGCCTTGATGGGCGCTTATTTTGCTTACGAAGAAATTAATAAGTTTATCGAGAAAAGAGGCTATTCTTCTGGTTACCAAGGAGTATTTGATATACAGTACAACTTAATTAAATTAGCTGTAATCATCCTTATTGTTTCGTTAGCAGGCGGTATTCTATTTACATACAGAAAAAGTCAAAGGAACAATTTACCAATTTGGGATAAAACCTCAAAAGCACTTTTAATCAATCTATTAATCCCACTGGTTGCTGGCGGCTTATTCATTATTGCACTCTTGATACGCCATGAAAATACTTACTTTATCATCGCTCCTGCCTGTTTAATATTTTATGGTTTAGCTTTAATTAATGCAAGCAAATATACCTATAGCGATATTCGTTATCTGGGCTATTGCGAAGTTATTTTAGGCTTAATCTGTATGTTTTACACAGGCTACGGAATACTTTTCTGGGCTTTTGGTTTTGGCGTGTTGCATATTGTTTATGGTCTTTTAATGTATTTTAAATACGAGAGAGGCCAAATAAATGAATAATCCAATCGCCAATTTAAATAAAATATTCGACAGCCGAATTAGGCTGGGCGTAATGTCTATGCTTGTGGTTAACGATGAAATTGGCTTTAACGATTTGAAACAACTGCTGGAGTTAACAGACGGAAACTTGGCGTCGCATTTAAATACTTTAGAGCAAGCAACATTTATTAAAGTGCACAAAGGTTTCATTGGGCGTAAAACAAGCACCACCTACTCTATCACAACTTTGGGCCGACAAGCTTTTAAATCACATTTAGACGCGCTTGAAAAAATGATAAAAAAATTGTAAGTATTTTTTTTTGATTATATACTTTGAAATACAAAGCACTTTTAAAATCGAAAATATAAAATGAAGAAACCTGAAGAATCTAAAATTATTCAAATCTCAAAGAAAGTTGCGGTATGCTCTACAGGGATTGGCACATTAATATTACTTGCCTTTTTAATCACTAAGGCTGATTTGTTGATGCCGTTTGGACTATGCTATATATTAATAGCCATAGTTATAAATGGTGTTTTCGCACTCTTATTAGTTATCGAATGCTTAAGTAATTTAATCCATTGGAGAAAATATATCGCAACAATAATTTTCATGCTTGTAAATATCCCATTAAGCATTTTCTACTGTTACATCGCCTTAAATTTAAAATTCTAAAACTTAAAAAATGAGAACAAGATCCAACTTTCTACTCCTATCAACATTATTTGGTGGGCTATTATTTACCTGTCTTTTTTGGATGGAACGCCTAGCCATCAACCTATTAATTTACAGCGTTTTCATCATAGCAATTAGCTTTTTTAATTCTGAAATTATTAAAAGCAAAAAATTTATAATTTATGCAATTGCGAATCTATTTGCAGCGGTTTTAGTTGTCATCAACAATTCTGACCTTACACTTGCAACCTATTACATTAGCCTAATCCTTTTCGTTGGTTTTGCACACTATCAAACCATTCGCAATATATTTTCGGCTGGTTTAGCAAGCCTTTTGCAAATCATGGCTGTTCCGGCAAGCATACTTCGCCATCTTTATCAATTCAAAGTTGGAAGATTCAATCTAAAACCGATTTTTAAGCTCACAAAATATATCCTACTGCCTATAATTATTGTGGTTATTTTTGCCAGTATTTACAGTAGTGCCAACGAAGTTTTCGCACATTACCTAATATCAATTAGTCATAGCATCTCCCTATTTATAAGTCGAATATTTAGTTTCATTTTTCAAGATTTAAGTATTGCTCGCTTTCTACACATCTGTTTAGGCATCTTAATAAGTGGTGGTTTAATCATTACATTTTACAACAGAAGTATAGAAAAATTAGAAAGCAATTGTACAGAAGATTTGATCAGAAACCGACGGGATAAAGATAGAAAGAGTTTATGGTTTGAAATTGCAAACACGTTTACAAGTACAATCGTTTCTAAAAACATGGCGCTTAAAACCGAATATGTTATCGGTGTTATATCGTTTATTGCACTAAACATTTTACTGCTCATGGTAAACTTCATAGATATTTCTACGCTTTGGTTCGGCTACAAACCATCAGGTAATTTTTCGGCCGATTTGCACAACGGAACCAACTCGCTAATTTTCAGTATCCTTTTAGCAATGGCGGTGATTTTATATTTCTTCAGAAAAAATTTAAACTTTTACAGCAAAAGTAAAACGCTTCGTTTTCTAGCTTACGCATGGATTATCCAAAATTTAATCTTAATTATTTCGGTATTCATTCGCGATGGGTATTACATAGAATTTTACGGTTTAACACATAAAAGAATTGGCGTTTCGGTATTTGCACTGCTCTGTATTATCGGATTGGCAACTGTTTATTTTAAAGTAGGAAAGCAGAAAACATTGTTCTATTTATTTAAAGTAAACGGTAATATATGGTTTGCATTATTATTAATATTTAGCACCATTAATTGGGATGTTTTTATTGCCAAATACAATTTAGCACATCGTGATAAAATCTCTTTGGATGTTGATTATTTGCTTTCCCTATCGGATAAAACTTTGGTTGTTTTGGATGAGAATAGACAGATTTTACACTTTACAGAGGGCACAGATTTAGCAGATAGAACGTATGCCATGCCCGAAAATTTAAGTTATTATCAAAACCAACTCGACCAGCGAATAGGCTTTTTTAAAGAGCGATATAAAGAAGTAAGCTGGTTATCGTGGAATTTACAAGATTGGAGAGTGGCAACACATTTTGGTTTTAACAAACGATGAAAAGAAGACATAAAATTTTTGCGATGATTTTGGCGGTTGCCAGTTTAGCTTGGTTTATACTAGCGAACATCACAGACGAGATTTTTAGTTTACCAACTAACCGAAGCAGATTTTAAATAAAGTTTTTAGATGGAAGCGAAGATAGAGCGATGATATAAAGTCAACGAGATCTTCTATTAGCCATCGAATGACATAACTGCATGATGCAAATATTCATCAGATGACTTTTAATGGTTATTTAATTCCCAAACCTCACAAAACGTTCATTTTCTAAAAAATTAGCCATCTTTTGTTTGATTAGCGCCTTTGAAATTGTAGCTTTGAGCAAATTTTGTAGCAAATGAATATTCACGAATACCAGGGTAAACAAATATTAAAAAGTTTCGGTGTTAACGTTCAAGAAGGAATCGTTGCCGATACGCCTGAGCAAGCTGTTGAAGCTGCTAAGCAATTAAAAATCGATTACAATTCTGATTGGGTTGTTATTAAAGCGCAAATCCACGCTGGTGGTCGCGGTAAAGGTGGTGGTGTTAAATTAGCCAAAAACCTCGAAGAAGTTAAACAACGCGCTACCGATATTCTTGGTATGCAGTTGATTACGCCTCAAACCGGACCAGAAGGTAAATTGGTAAGCAAAATTTTGGTTGCGCAGGATGTTTATTATCCAGGTGCTTCTGAAACTAAAGAATATTACATTTCTGTATTGTTGGATCGTGCAAAAGGTCGCAACATTATTATGTACAGTACCGAAGGCGGTATGGATATTGAGGAAGTTGCCGAACATACGCCACATCTTATTTTTAAAGAAGAAATTGATCCTAAAGTTGGTTTACAAGGTTTCCAAGCCCGTAAAATAGCTTTCAAATTAGGTTTAACTGGTGGCGCGCATAAAGAAATGGTTAAATTTGTAACTGCTTTGTATAAAGCTTACGATACGACAGATTCTTCGATGTTCGAAATTAACCCGGTTTTAAAAACATCTGATGATAAAGTTATCGCTGTTGATGCCAAAGTTGACATCGATGAAAATGCATTGTATCGTCACCCAGATTATGCAGCAATGCGCGATACCATGGAAGAAGATCCAATGGAAGTTGAAGCAAGTGCAAGTAACTTAAACTTTGTTAACCTTGATGGTAACGTAGGTTGTATGGTTAACGGCGCTGGTTTAGCAATGGCAACCATGGATATTATTAAATTAGCTGGTGGCGATCCTGCTAACTTTTTAGATGTTGGTGGAACTGCAAACGCACAAACTGTGAAAGCGGCTTTTAATATCATTTTGAAAGATAAAAACGTTAAAGCAATTTTAATTAACATTTTTGGCGGTATTGTACGTTGTGACCGTGTTGCGCAAGGTGTTATCGATGCATATAAAGAAATCGGCGATATTCCTGTGCCAATTATCTGTCGTTTACAAGGTACAAATGCAGAAGAAGCTAAGAAATTAATTGACGAATCTGGACTTAAAGTTTACTCTGCAATTGCGCTTAAAGAAGCTGCAGATTTAGTAAGTAAAGTATTGGCTGAGCAAGCGTAAAAAGACTAAAGCTGAAAGACTAAAGACTAAAGCTGAAACACTAGAGCTGAAAATACAAAGCTTAAAGCAACATAATAAACTATAAAAACCTTTCGGTGCAAACTGGAAGGTTTTTTTTATGCTCAGAAGTTGATCATTGCGAAGCTAATTTTTCTTGGGCTGTGGCAATCTTTTTAACCAATTCTGTTTATACTTTTTGTCATTACGAAGCTAATTCTAATTCTGCTGTGGCAATCTTTCTGATGAAAATATAATGTTTTTTTTTTGAAAAATCAGGGCTCGGTAATTCTTCGGTTGTTGTAGCCCCGCTTTCCTTCCTGCCGAGAAAAACGGCATCCATCCAATCGGGTTTATTTAACAAAGTACTGTGCATTTAACTAAACCAATTCATCGCCCAAATAAATGAAATCATTAAATTCTTCCCTCTCGGGTAGCTTGATCATTTTGTTTATTCAGATCTAAATTCTAAAATATCGCCAGGTTGGCAATCTAAAACCCTGCAAATGCTTTCTAAAGTTTCTAACCGCACGGCCTTTGCTTTACCAGTTTTTAGTATCGATAAATTAGACATCGTAATACCCACCTGCTCACTTAATTCGGTCAGTGACATTTTACGCCGGGCAAGCATTACATCTAAGTTTATAATTATAGGCATAGTTTAGGTGTAATTTAAATGGTTAAATCGTTTTCTTGTTTAAGCTCAATCCCCTTTTTAAAAACAAAAGCAATTGTTAATAATGTAATGCCCAGTACTAAAAGCCAAAACTCAAATCCTACATTCATAATCGCACTCAAAGTAAAACGTGTTAATTCTAAACAATTAAATAGAAATGTACCAAACGAAAGCATTACACAGTACCAACCCATCGTAGTTAACCGTTCAATGTTTTCGACACTAAAAACCTCGCCTCTTTCAACAGCATCCATAAAACGGTACAAGTATAAAAACACTCTGAGTGATAAGAATAGAATTATGATCAATAAAATGCCTTGCAGAAACGAGAGAAGATTAAAAGATAAACTCACACCATTGTTTGCATCTTCCATCCCTTTTTTAAAACCCTCAATTCCGTCACCAAATGTAGAAATGATTAAGCCGCTCAACAAAATCACAATATAAATAACCTTAATTAGCTTGATTTGATTTTTAGTGTTCATATTTATATTGTTAAGTCCTTTTCTTTTTTCAAATTCAGTTGGGTTTTGACACAAAATAACTTGATTCTGCAATTATTTAATTATTTATTTCACAAACATAATTATTTAATTATTGTAATTCATAATTTATTTATTGATAATCAATAAATAAATATTATTTTTCAATGTTTTAGGTTCTCATCCCTTAAAATCTGCCAAATATAATTTGGAATGATTTTTGTTAGTAAATTATATTGTATAATTCATTGCAAACACTTATATTTTCAGCAGTTTATCTTTTCAGATTGCTGTTTTTTTAGTAGCTTTGCAGACTCAAATAATTTAAGAGCACACCGTAAGTATAAATGAGACAACTCAAGATAACTCAATCCATTACCAACCGCGAAAGTCAGTCTTTAGACAAGTACTTGCACGAAATTGGTAAAGTAGATTTAATAACAGCCGAAGAAGAAGTAATTTTAGCAAGAAAAATTCGTGAGGGCGATCAAGCTGCATTAGAGCGTTTAACAAAAACAAATTTACGCTTCGTTGTATCAGTTGCAAAACAATATCAAAATCAAGGCTTAACTTTAGGCGATTTAATTAACGAAGGTAACTTAGGATTAATTAAAGCCGCAAAACGTTTTGATGAAACTAAAGGTTTCAAATTTATATCTTATGCAGTTTGGTGGATCCGTCAGTCTATACTACAAGCAATTGCCGAGCAAAGTCGTATTGTACGTTTACCTTTAAACCAAGTTGGTTCATTAAGCAAAATCAGTAAAGCTTTTTCTAAATTAGAGCAGGAATTTGAACGTGAGCCATCTCCTGAAGAATTGGCAGAAATTTTAGAAACTACGGTTGAAAAAATTTCCGATACTTTGAGTAATTCTGGCCGCCACGTATCTATGGATGCGCCTTTCGTTCAAGGTGAAGAAAATACATTGTTAGATGTATTGGAAAACCACGAACCAAATACCGATAGCTCATTAATCAACGAATCGCTATCAGAGGAAATTAAACGTTCTTTATCTACTTTAACAGAAAGAGAAAGAGAAATTATAGTCTTATTTTTCGGTTTAGGCTCAAACCATCCATTATCGCTAGAGGAAATTGGAGAGAAATTTAATTTAACACGCGAACGTGTTAGACAAATCAAGGATAAAGCGTTACAACGCTTACGTCACACTTCAAGAAGCAAAATCTTAAAATCTTATTTAGGATAAAATTATAGAACATATTTGTTTTAATAAATGAAAGATCGGACATAGCATCCGATCTTTTTTTTTACTTTTGCCCCAATTTCTAACCAAATTATTCATTTCATGTTAAACAAATACCAGACTGAGTTTCAGAGCTGGATTGAAAAAGAGAAAAAGGCTATTGAACTTATCAATGTAGTCGGTAATCTCTGGTTTAATCGCTCTGTTGAACTCGTTTTATTTAGAAAACCCTTGTTCGATATTGGAAGCAGTGAGATTTTGGCTCACCACCAATATGCAAGATCCATCAGCGGTAAAGACATTTCTATTTATGAAACTTTAGAATTAGCGAACACTATTGCCAAATGCAATTTTGCGCCGTCCAGAATAGATATTGGAAGACTAACTTCCGAGTGGCTTGACGAAAATAATACTTTCGCATCAATGTCCGACTTTGTAATCACAAAATTATCTGCTCATATTGGCAAAGACAAGAAGCAGTTAAAAGCAAAAGATGTTGTGTTGTATGGTTTTGGTCGCATTGGCAGATTAGCAGCCCGAGAATTGGTTGCACAGGCCGGAAAAGGCGAACAGTTGAGGCTACGTGCAATCGTAACGAGATCGTACAGCGATCACGAACTTACTAAACGAGCAGAACTTTTACGAACAGACTCTGTACATGGAAACTTCAATGGTACAATTATAGAAGACTTCGAGAATAAAGCATTGATTATTAACGGTCAAACGGTTTACATTATCCAAGCAAATCATCCTGAAGATATTGATTACACTGCCTTCGATATTAACGATGCCTTAATTATTGACAACACGGGTATTTATAGAGATCGAGAGACTTTGAGTAAGCACTTAAAGGCCAAAGGCGCACAAAAAGTATTATTAACTGCACCAGCCAAAGGCGATGTACCGAATATTGTGGCCGGCATTAACGAGCATAATTTCGATTTCAAAAAAGAAAATATATTTTCAAATGCTTCGTGTACCACAAATGCGATTACGCCGGTTTTAAAACTTATTGATGATGCTTTTGAAATTGAAAAAGGACATATTGAAACCATTCATTCCTACACAAACGATCAAAATTTATTAGATAATTACCACAAAAAATATCGTCGTGGACGTTCGGCTGCCTTAAATTTAGTAATTACAGAAACAGGAGCCGATAAAGCTGTTTCTACGGTTTTACCAAAATTAGCGGGCAAATTAACAGGAAATGCGGTTAGAGTACCCACACCAAACGTATCTTTAGCCATTTTAAACTTAACACTTAAGAAAAAAACAGATTTAGCAACGATCAAGGATATTTTAAAAAACGCTTCCCTTTTTGGAGATTTATCAGAACAGATTGAATATTCCATCTCAAACGAATTGGTGAGTAGCGATTTAATCGGCAATACACATGCCTCTATTATCGATGGGCCTGCAACAATTTTATCTAAAGATGGGAAAACAGTAGTTCTGTACGCATGGTACGATAATGAATATGGCTATACTAGACAAGTAATTCGGTTGGCCAAAAAACTCGCTGACGTAGTGAGGTTAACTTATTATTAATCATCATTCGATAATTATTAATAAAAAAGATCGACTATCCATTATGCTGGATTTTCGAAGTACCTTAACGTGAATTAAAAAAGAGTCTATCTTATGGTTGATTCTGACACTTAACAGCAGCATAATATTATCTGTAGCCGTCCTTCCCGCGCAGGCGGGAATCGTAATCGACAGAAAGACCACTAAATTACAATTCAGCTCAACGAGCCAATTAAAATTTCAATTATAAAAAAACGGCAATTACAGTGGATGTAATTGCCGTTTACTGACTTATAATCTCTACCTAATGATTAAAACAACAAATGTTTAACTGTTAATCCATTATTAATCAACTGCTTTAAAGAGTCTATTCCAATTCTTAAATGTGTTTCAACATATTTCTCAGTAATCGCACTATCACTTTCCGCGGTTTTTACGCCTTCGGGTATCATAGGTTGATCAGAAACTAGTAATAATGCGCCTGTTGGAATTTTATTGGCAAAACCCGTTGTAAAAATAGTTGCTGTTTCCATATCAACAGCCATTGCGCGCAATGTTTTTAAGTATTTTTTAAAATCCTTATCGTGTTCCCAAACTCTACGATTTGTGGTATAACAAGTGCCTGTCCAATAATCTCTACCATGATCTCTAATCGTTGTAGAAATTGCTTTCTGTAAAGCAAAGGCAGGCAGTGCAGGTACTTCTGCAGGGAGGTAATCGTTTGATGTTCCCTCTCCCCTAATTGCGGCTATTGGCAAAATTAAATCGCCCAATTGGTTTTTCTTTTTTAAGCCACCACATTTACCTAAAAACAATACAGCTTTCGGTTTAATAGCAGTTAATAAATCCATCATGGTAGCGGCAAGTGGGCTTCCCATTCCAAAATTTATAATTGTAATGCCGTTTGCGGATACGCTCTGCATCGGTTTATCTAACCCCATGATTGGTGCATCATCATTCCACTGCGAAAACATGGTTACATATTTACTAAAGTTAGTTAACAAAATATACGCTCCAAATTGATCTAACGATCTGCCGGTATACCTTGGCAACCAATTATTAACAATGTCTTGTTTTGATTTTAAACCTGACTTTACAGCCGAATTAACTTCTTTATTTTTTTTAGATTTCTCTGCAAGCTTTTCATCTTTTTTTACGTCTTTTTCCTCGTTCATATATTTGTAATCTTGAAATAAGTTAAGAAAAATTTATGACCTAACCAAATTTTAATGCACAAAATGCTATATATAAGGTTTATAATTACGACTTTCATAGTTTTCACATCTTTCCAGCGCACTAGATGTAAAAAGAGTAAGTCAAAAAAAAACCTCTCGTTATTAGCGAGAGGTTTTTTTTAAGCCACTTGTAATTGTTTAAAATTGGCCTTATCAAATTTTTGAACTGCATAATCTAAAGTGATATGCAATTCTTTTACATCAGTTTGTGTAGGCGTATCAAACATGGCATCTAGCATAATGGCTTCGCAAATAGACCTTAATCCACGGGCACCGAGCTTATATTCCATTGCTTTATCCACAATATAATCTAAAACATCATCATCAAATACCAGTTTAACATCTTCATAAGCGAACAGTTTTATATACTGTTTTACCAATGAATTTTTAGGTTCTGTTAAAATGTTTCTCAGCGATTCTTTATTTAGTGGCGTTAAGTGTGACAATACCGGAATACGGCCAATTAACTCGGGAATTAGTCCGAATGATTTTAAATCTTGAGGAGTAATGTATTTGTATAGATTTTTCAAATCTAACACCGTTTCGTCTTTCTTTACCTTATATCCTACCGCTTGGGTACGTAAACGATTGGCTATTTTACGTTCAATACCATCAAATGCACCACCACAAATAAATAAAATATTGTTGGTGTTTACAGGTATCATTTTTTGATCAGGGTGTTTACGACCTCCCTGAGGTGGAACGTTAACCACTGTGCCTTCTAATATTTTAAGTAAAGCCTGTTGCACACCTTCGCCAGAAACATCACGTGTAATGGATGGATTATCGCTCTTACGCGCTACTTTATCCACTTCATCAATATATACAATTCCGCGTTCCGCAGCACTTACATCATAATCGGCAGCCTGCAATAAACGCGTTAAAATACTTTCTACATCTTCGCCAACATAACCAGCTTCTGTTAAAACCGTAGCGTCACAAATACAAAAAGGAACATGCAAAATTTTCGCAATGGTTTTTGCCAAAAGCGTTTTACCCGTGCCTGTTTCGCCAACCAGCATAATGTTCGATTTTTCAATCTCAATTTCGTCCTTATCAATTTTTTGATTTAGACGCTTGTAGTGATTGTAAACCGCTACTGACAAAACCTTTTTAGCGTCATCTTGACCGATTACATATTGATCCAAATGATTTTTTATTTCAAGTGGTTTTAACAATGTAATTGCATCGTGTATATTTTTGGTGTTCTTTGAACCCAATTCCTGGGCAAGCAACAAATTGGCTTGGGTAACACACTTATCACAGATAAATGCGTCCATACCCTCAATTAACATCAGCGTTTCATGCTTGCCAGAATGACAGAATGAACAGCGGGATTCTTTATTTTGCTTCGCCATCTTTTTTTGCGTTTCTCGATAAAACTTCATCAACCATACCAAAACCCTTCGCTTCTCCAGCAGTCATCCAGTAATCGCGATCAGAGGCTTTCTCTACCCAGTCGTAAGTTTGACCAGAATGCTCTGAAATGATATCGTATAATTCTTTTTTCAATTTCAACATTTCTCTCAAGTTGATCTCCATATCAGAGGCAACACCTTGCGCGCCACCAGAAGGTTGGTGAATCATTACGCGAGAGTGAGGCAATGCAGCACGTTTGCCTTTTGCACCAGCTACCAATAAAACAGCGCCCATAGATGCGGCAATACCAGTACAAATTGTAGCCACATCTGGCTGAATGTACTGCATGGTGTCATAAATTCCCAAACCTGCGTAAACAGAGCCACCCGGAGAATTAATATAAATTTGGATATCTCTTTCTGCATCTGCAGATTGTAAAAACAGCAATTGTGCTTGGATAATGTTAGCATTTTGATCGTAAATAGCATCACCTAAAAAAATGATACGGTCCATCATCAACCTTGAAAACACATCCATTTGAGCCACATTTAACTGGCGCTCTTCAATAATATAGGGCGTCATGCTTTGTGGATTAACATTCGCCTGTGCAATAAATTTATCTACGTGTAAGCCACCAATACCTTGATGTTTAACTGCAAACTTTCTGAACTCTTGTGAATCTATATTCATGTTATATTCTGATTAGGAATGGTAAGCTTTTTCGGGATTACCAAGCTATAATTTTAATAAAATTTTATGATATGATGGTTAATTTCCGTGCCAATTTATTGAAATATTTAGATATATAATGCAATTTTCCATAATTCAACACTAAAAAAAAGCCAATACTCAATTAATGAGCAAATTATAGACATAAGAGTCATAAAATTTACATACGGAAGAATAAAAAAAGAGCAACTTAATAAGTTGCTCTTTTAAAGGTTTCTTTAATAAACTGACAATTGGTCAGTGGAGATTACCCAGTTGTTAAGGCTACAAACTTATCGTAATCGATATCTTTCTGATCTAAAGTAACAACAGATTTGATTTGCTCGAAAGTTTTAAGTGCTTTTACTTCTTCAAACATACGGTTAGCATTTTCTTTCTCTTGTAAAAATTGGCCAGCATACTGTGCCAACTGATCTTCGGGAAGCGGACTAGGGCTGTACATTTTAAACTGTGCGTCTAATTTTGCTTTAGCAGCCTTTACAACATCTTCATATTTTATTTCAATGTTGTTGTCTTTCATAATTTTATTCTCAATCAAAGTCCATTTAAGGTTTTTAGCAAAATCATCATAACCTTCTGCCAATTCTTCATCCGATAATTTTTCGTTTGTTGCTTTTAACCAACGGCGTAAAAATTCATCAGGCAACTCTAATTTATGATTGCTCAGCAACTGCTCATAAATATCATTTGATAGCTTACGATCTGCATCTTGCGTAAAAATATCTTCTACTTCTTCCGTAATTTTTGCTTTAAAACCAGCTTCGTCAGTTACTAAACCTGCTCTAAAAATTTTATCGTAAAATTCTTGGTTTAGGTCTGACTCTTCTAAGCGATTTACATTTTTAACCACAACCTTAAATTGATCAGTTATTGCAGCAACATCCTCTTCAGGAATATTTAATGCTTTCGCCACCACCGCTACATCATCAAAAGCCTTTTTAATATCTATGGTAACTTCGTCGTCTTTCTTTAATCCCGTTAAGGTTTTTGCAATCGCTTTATCTTTTACTAAATCTAAACGGAGCGTAGCAGTGCTCGAAATACCACCTTCCACGTCGGTACCATCTGCATTAACTTGGGTAGCTGATGCGTAAAGCACATCACTTTCTTCAGATACTTCTGGATTACTCATTTTACCGTAACTGCGGCGAATGCTTTTTATTCTTTTATCTAAAGTTTCCTCATCTGCCTTAATTACATATTGCGTAAACTTATCTTTAGAAGATATATTTACATCAAACGATGGTGCTAAACCAAGTTCGTAATCAAATTCAAATTCATCGGTATTGTCCCACTTAAAATCTTTTGCGTTATCCAACAACGGTAAGGGCTGACCTAAAATTTCTAATTTTTGTTCGGCGATGTAGTTAGATAAAGAATCACTCAATAACGTGTTGATTTCTTCAACCAAAATACTTTTACCATACATTCTTTTAATGTGTGCAGCAGGCACCATTCCTTTACGAAAGCCGGGTAGTTGTGCTTTTTTAGCTTGATCCTTAATTGCCTTTTCGATTTTTTCGGAATAATCTGTAGGTGCGATTTTGATTTTTACAACAGCAGTTAAGTTGCCGGTTTTTTCCTGTGTAATATTCATTTTAGCTATAAGATATGAGACATGAGATTTGAGACTGATCCCAAACGGCACATCGATTTATATTAATTTTTTATCAACGTCTTTTAAAAACAAAACCGTTTCGATTAAAATCGAAACGGCTTCATAATTGTGCGGATGAAGGGACTCGAACCCCCACGCCGTGAAGCGCCAGATCCTAAGTCTGGTGCGGCTACCAATTACGCCACATCCGCAGTTAGGATTTAAATTGGATTGCAAAGATAGAACTTAGAATCAATTATCAAAAAGTAATGCACCTATTTTTAACTTTTTATTTAAAAAAAACCAAAACATTTAGCTAAGTACCTAATTTTTAACAGGAAAGATTTACAACTATTTTTAATATTTTAATTTTTTGTATAAAATGAATGCTACAAACTTATTTTTAAACCAATAATGAAACCCAGTACTAAAACTTTTGATTAATTTGCGCATAATTATGATTTTGAAAAAGAAATTTGCTAAAGAGAGTGCAACCATTATGAACGAATTGGTTTTGCCAAACGATACCAATACACTCAATAATTTAATGGGCGGGCGGTTATTGCATTGGATGGATATCGCAGCAGCTATTTCCGCTCAAAAGCATTGCAACAGAATCGTGGTGACTGCTTCTGTAGATAATGTTTCTTTTAAGCAACCCATTAAACTTGGTGATGTAATTACCATTGAAGCAAAAGTGACCAGGGCTTTTAACACCTCCGTAGAGGTTCGGTTGGATGTTTGGGCAGAGAACATTCCAAGTGGCGAACGCCAGAAAAGCAACGAGGCTTATTATACTTTTGTAGCTTTGGATGAAAACGGAAAAACCATTCCAGTGCCTGAAGTAATACCAGAATCGAAAGAAGAAACTGATCTTTTTGATGGTGCTTTACGCAGGCGACAATTGCGCTTAGTTTTGGGCGGAAAAATGCGCCCCCAAGACGCTAATGAACTTAAAGCACTATTTCTAAAATCGGAATTATAAATAAAAACATAATTTTTAAAAATGTTTATGCAATTTTAAAACTTAATCTTTTTTAAAAAACATGACAACTTACACCATTCTGATCATTTTAAGTGGGCTAGTAATTTTCTCATACCTATTCGATTTGGTTGCAACTAAAACGAAAATACCTTCAGTTTTGCTGTTGCTACTGCTGGGTATAGGTTTGCATTTTTTAGTTGATTATTTAAAAATACCAACCATCAACTTTTTAGCAATATTACCCACTTTAGGCACTGTTGGCTTAATCATGATTGTTTTTGAAGGATCGTTAGAGCTGAAATACGATAAGGAGAAGAATAAGTTGATAAAAACGGCTTTTTTAAGTGCGCTATTAATTTTAATCGCCACAACAACCGTTATTACCTTTGTAATTTATCAAATCTCGCACAAAGATTTATATACGTGCATTGCAAATGCCATTCCTTTCAGCGTAATTAGTTCTGCAATTGCAATACCCTCGGCAGCAGCATTAAACAAAGATGATAAAGAGTTTGTGATTTACGAATCCTCTTTTTCTGATATTCTTGGCATTGTAACTTTCAATTTCGTTATCACTAATAGCACGCTAACACCATCTTCATTTCTTGGTTTGGCATTTAGTACTTCGCTCATTCTCATACTTTCTGCGGTAGCTTGTATTATTCTAATTTTTATTATGGGAAAATTGGTGCATAACATCAAATTCTTTTTAATTATTTCGATTTTAATATTAGTTTATGCAATAGGGCAATCTTACCACCTCTCCTCATTAGTTTTAATTTTAAGTACTGGCTTATTTTTAAATAATGTTGATAATATTAAGAATGCCTGGTTTAGAAGTGTGTTTATTTATAAAAATTTATCAACAGATTTATCACAACTTTACCAGCTATCAGCAGAGAGTGCATTTATATTGCGTACTTTTTTCTTTGTGATATTTGGGTTTACAATGGACATTACCAAGCTAAATGATCCTATCATCATTGCAAATGGAGTTTTCATTTTGGTTGCAATTTTCGCAATTAGGTTTGGGCTTTTGAAAGCGTTAAAGAAAGGTGCCTTAACACCGATACTTTACATTGCGCCACGAGGGTTAATCAGCATTTTGCTCTATTTCAACCTTCCCGAATCTCTTAAAATGGAACAAATTGGCCCATCATTTTTATTTTTGGTTGTTTTGGGTACAAGTATTATTATGACTTTAGGCATTACCCTTAGCAAAGGAAAGAAGGAAGAGGTAGCTACGGTTTAAAGTCGGCAGAAATTGCCTTGAATTTCCCTAAATCGTTGTTATTTGGGGTCGATTGGTAGTAAATTGAAAAATAATTCAATTCATTAAAAAATTGATTAAACCGAGTTAATTTACCGTTTATTTTAAAATTTGCTATTTTAGGGTTAATAGCATGAATTGGAATTGCAAGTACATTCGCTGTTGTGTTAACTAAGGTAGAAATCACATGGACTCCAATTTCCTCGCCTAAAGTAGGGTCTTTTGCGCCCCATTTTCTAACTTTTATACCATTTGCATTGAGTTCAAAGTTGTTATCAGACCACGGATCGTAAGTTACAAATTGAGTTATTTCATAATCTTTTTTTGGAACTCTAATCTTAATCGATTTTAATTCGGTGTATGGGATCGACAGGAATTCATTACCAACTGAAATAATGATGCCAGTAGAAGCCAATTTATACAGCACTCCCCTATTTACCGAATTACTCGATCTGACGATAGCAAGGTATGGTTTAACATTCTGTGCAGCTACAATTAGAACTGCAAAGCACAACGAGAGCATTAAGTAGATACTTTTCATGATTATTTAGCTAACAATTTATTAATAGAATAACGGACTTAAAGCAAAATATTATCGAAAAACGCAATTATCAAACTGTATCGGGCAACTACCAACCAGTAAACGCAAATTGGTCAGCTTCCCATTTCTAAAATTTTATCAAATTCTGTCGCTTTTAAAGGCATTACTGACAATCGGCCTTGTTTTACCAACGAAATATCGGCCAAACTCGGTTCTGATTTAACCTGCTCTAAACTCACAGGATTTTTTAACGATTCTACAGGAACTAAATCTACCACAACCCAATTTGCATCTTCGGTTGTTGGATCTTGATAAAACGCTCGTACCACTTTTGCAATACCAACCACGTTTTTACCTTCATTGCTATGATAAAAAAGCACCAAATCGCCTTCTTGCATGGCTTTTAGGTTGTTTCTAGCTTGATAATTTCTAACGCCATCCCAAAAGGTACGCCCATCTTCATTAAATTGATCCCAGCTGTATTTAAAAGGTTCTGATTTTACTAACCAATGGTTCATTGTAGTTCGTGATTAAGGGTATTTTATTAAATTGATTAATTTTTCGAAACATTGAGACAAATCATTTTCCGCTTCAATATTTAAATCATTTCAAAATTAGCAAAATGATACAGAATTGAAAGGTTATTGATTAAGTTTATATTGATGAAGACCAAGTAAAATTGTTATGCAGGTGCCAAGCGTTTGGAACGCAAGTACAGTACCGTTTTATTTAAATGCGGAAATACAGCAATCAATAAAAGGATTACGATTAACATAATTGCCATAAATTCATAATAATCCATTGCAAACCTTAAAGTTCCCTGCTTCTCTACTCGTTTAATCAATAGTTTTCCTGATGCCTTTATCGCACCGGATTGATTTAAAAAACCTTTGGACATTAAACCTGTTGAATGTGTTTTTAATGAAGCTTTTACAATTGGATCGTCAATAGAAATTCGATCTTGAAAGGAATTGAAGTGTTTACTTTTACCATAAAGTTCTGCATAATTAATAATTGCAATGCTGGCACAGAAGCCTACAAAACGAATAGCCAAACAAACTGCCGAAGCAGAACTACCGATAATTGCGGGCACAGACGAGATGGCATAAACTATTGCGGGCACCATGATTAACCCAATACCCAAGCCTTGGATAAAAAGTGGCAAAAGATAGTTTTGTTCATCTGCCTGAATATCAAAAAGAAAAAACATGATGCAGTAATAAATGAGCAAAAGGGAAAATCCAGGAAACCAGATCATTCGCACACTTTGCTTTTGAATGGTTAAACAACAGGCAATTATCACCCCTAAAATTAACCCTAACAGGTTGGTCACATTTATATACGACACGTGCATCGGATCAAAACCGAGCACTCCCGAAAAAAAATTATTGGTTATGCCAGACGCAAATCTCGAAATGTACATCACGAATAGTACAATTAATCCAACATAAAAATTCCTAAATCGAAATATGTTTAAATCAATATACGGTCTTTTCATCGATTTTTGCCTAACCAAAAACACAAGCATCAAACCAAATAAAACAATTACTGCATACCTAATTCTCAAATCATTTAGCCAATAATATTCCTGCCCATAGATGCAGATGTAGCCTACAATACAGAGCATTATGCTGTACATTGTAAAACTCTGCCAATCTAATTTCGATAATGGAAAACGTACATTTAACCTTGTATTGTTCATAGAAATTAAAAGCAATACCAAGCAGGGTAAGTAAGAAAAAACTGCACCTTTATAAACAATATTAAAATTAAAAGAATCGATTAAATTTGCGGTTACCAAGTTATTAAAAGGTAATGCGCAGAGTAATAAACCAAAAAAAACCGAGAAACTTACTTCTCTGGCCCTTTCGCTTTTTAAGCGAGAAAACATTAACGAAAGCGACAAATTAACCGAGCTAGAAAACAACATTCCTTGGAAAAACCTTACAGGAAAGAAAACGTAAAGCTCATTAGTTTTATAACAAATTAAGGTGGTAATAATTTGCAAAAAAGTAAATATTATGAAATATTCTTTGGTCGCTACAAATCTAAAAAACCGTCTTTCTAAGCTATAAAAACCAACATACCCTGCATAAAATAAGGCCACCGAAAATTGTATATCTGCTGGTTCTGCGCCATAGTAGCCGGCCGCAGCCGCAACATTAGCCATTGGTAGAAAAAAAAGTACGGTACTTGGTAAAATCAATAAAAATAGAAATACCTTCACTAACCAATCTGGCACCCAATCTCTAAATATTGGTATGGCTTTATCCATGTCTTTTACGAGGGATAAAAACATTTACATTCATACCCACCTTCAGCTTTTCAGTTTCTGTTTTGGCATCCGTTAGTTTAATACGAACCGGAACACGCTGCACAATTTTAACATAATTGCCGGTAGAATTATCTGGTGGCAATAAAGAAAAGCTTGATCCAGTTGCAGGAGAGAGCGATATTATAGTACCTTTAAATTTTTGATCGGGATATGCATCTGCAATAACCTCTACAGAATCTCCAAGTTGCATGTGTTCAATTTGCGTCTCTTTATAATTGGCAACTACCCATTTATCGGTTTCATTGTTCACAATAAAGGCCAATACAGCACCGGCGTCAATCATTTGTCCAACTTCTACAGTTCTCCTTCCCATCCTACCATTATAAGGCGCCCTTAATACTGTATAGCTTAAGTCCAATTTGTGGCGCAGAAGCAATGCTTTAAGCCTATTAATTTCGGCAATGGCAACTACTTTTTCCGCCCTAACATCATTAACTTTTGATTTAGATGCGCTAAAATTCTCTTTAGAAACCAAATATTCGCTGGAATTAACATCCAATGTTGCTTGTATATTTTCCATTTGTTGTTTCGTAGCCGATTCTTCATCAAAGAGTTTTTTGTATCGGTCGAAATCCAATTGTTGTTTCAAGAGCTTTGCTTTGTTGGCTGCAATTTGGGCTTCGGCAGCTGCAGCATCTTTTTCTAAAGTAAACTCATTAATGCCCAAAACTTCAAGTTTAGCAGTTGCTTGACTAAGCGATGCCTCAGTTTGGCGTTGTTGCAAATCGTATTCCTGGTTATCAATTATGAGTAACGTATCTCCCTTTTTTACATATTGATTTTCTTCGAACTTTACAGCAACAATAAAGCCTCCGGCCCTAGAAATGACGGGATTTACATATTCTTGCACCTGGGCATCGTTGGTTTGTTCAAACTTATAATAGCCGTAAAGTGTGGCTATTCCCCATATAGAAATTGCAATAATTACCAATACAGCTATCCAACCGGTAATTTTTGTAATAACTTGATCTGTAACTGTGTACTTTTTTTTCATTTTATAAAACGCCAGTAATATTTTTAAGTAAGTAGTATTTGTTTTGAGCAACTATTTTCGCACCTTCGAGCTCAAACCGCGATCGCAGCACGAGTATATCTGCGTCTAACAAATCGGTAACTAAAGTGGTATGGTTAAAATAAGTGTTTTTGATAATTCGTGCATTTTCAACTGCGTGCACCACATCAATTTTTGCTACGCCTATTTGAATGAGTGCTTCGCGATATCTTAAATAAGCTTCTTTAACCTGTTGCCTAACCATGTCTTGCTGGTCTTTATGCGCAATTTCTTCCTGCTCTAACTCTAGTTTTGCTGCGCGCACCTTGTGTACATTATGATAAGTGGCAGAAATTGGAAAGGAAATTTTAACACCTGCAATGCCCAAAGAATACCAATACGGATTGTAAGGATATAGGAATATTTGAGGATTTGCGTAATAAAACTCACCGTACATGCTTATTTTAGGTCTTAAATTGGCGTTTACTTTTTTTACACCAATTTCGCTGATTACAGTTTTTTTCTCTGAGATTTGATAAGGAAAAGAATATTCTAAAGCTTCTTTCAAAAAATCATCATAACTTTTCTCATCCGTTGTACTTAAAGTTTCTATCGGTTTAATTAAACGATCATCAGGCTCGCCAATAATTATATTGAGCTTTTGGTTTGCAATCAGGATGTCATTCTGGATTTGCACCAAGGTCATCTTCCTTTTTGAGAGCTCTAACTCAATGCGTAACACATCACTTTTCAAAACAGTGCCGTTTTTGTAAAAAGCTTTAACTTCGGCAAGCTGCTTCTCCTGGTCGGCAATATCTTTTACTATTAGCGTTTGGAAAATGAATGAGCGCTGAAGATCCAAATAGAATGATGCCGTTTGATAGTGGATATCCGATGTTTTTTGGTCTTTTTTTAATGATGCTATTTTATGGAGAATACCTTGCTCCTCTATTTTTAGATTTAATTTATTTCCGTTGTAAATGTTGAGCGCAAAATCGGTACCTACTTTGTAAAGTGTATGAATAACTTCGTGTTGCGTTGGACGCGAAAATAATCCGTTTTCGTAAATAGGTATGTTAGTTGCTTTTTCTGCACTTCCCATTATGCCCAACTCTGGCAAACGTTCCATTTTTGAGTCTTTAATTTCTTCATTACTGATGGAAACAGCCTTATTTTTTATGGCTATAACCCGACTAAATTTCTCCGCTCTTTCCCAAGTTTCTTTTAATGATAATCTTAAGGTATCGTTAGTGTTGTTTTGTTGAGCGCTTAAAATGGGGATGTTAATCATCAACAGAATGAGCACACAAACCATATTTTTGTTACAATTCATATTTCGTGCAAAAGTATAACTTCGGCAACAGGTAGCGTTACGATTAATAGTCATTATTTACATCATTCCAGCCAAAATGATTATCATTGTACCATTCAATAAATGATATAAAATACAATGGGATTAATTGCCTCACTACCCGAAATAAATGAGCAACCGACATCTGCCTTCGTTATGCACGAAAAATCGGAACGCTTAATACCGCATCATAGCCACAATAAAGGGCAATTAAGTTTTGTGGAAGGCGGCATTGCATACATCACTATTACCGACAGAACTTATGTTGTACCAGCCAAACATTATTTTTGGATTCCTGCTGAAATGCCACATACTTTACGAATTGGCAATTCTGCCACGGTATTAAGGTCACTTTATTTTCAATCAGCAGATGATTATAAGAATAAATTTTACGCCAAATTGGGAATATATCCGGCTAACGAATTATTAATCCAAATGATTAACCATACGGAACGTTGGGATGGCAAACACATAAATGCGCTAAGTGATGGATATTTATTTTTGGCAGCCCTAAAAGAAGTTCTGCCCACGTTAGGCAATAAAGCACTGCCAATTGTACTCCCAATTACAGATGATAAAAGAATTAAGCAAATTTTAAGTTATTTAGAACAGCATATTGATAAACGCCACACGCTAAGTACAATAAGCGCAATATTTCATACCAGCGAAAGGTCCTTATCTAGGCTGTTCCAATCAAGTATCCAAATGTCTTTTCTACAATACCTAAAAACAATTAGGATGGTTAAAGCGATTGAAATGATATTGAAGAGTTCCAAATCCATCGGAGAAATTGCTAGCATCTTAGGCTACAGTTCAATTGCTTCTTTTAGCGATTCCTTTTTGGAATTTACGAATTCCCGCCCATCAGATTTAAGAAAAAACACTTAAAACACTCAAGCCGTTTCAGAGAATTTCTGCTTATCATTTGCAAAAAACAATTTTTGTGTTCAATTTAGCCGTAACGAGTAGAATTGAACTACAAGTACTCTCTACCCAATTATTGTAACCCCAAAATATGATGCGTATTCCACACCAAAAAATGTTCGAGGCGTTCGAAAGCATACTTTTAAACAATGGTTTTACTGAAAATGTTGCCAATGACCTTGCCACTGTTTTTGCAGAGAATAGTTTGGAGGGTGTTCCATCACATGGTTTGAATAGATTTCCAGATTTTATTCATTTGTGTAAAGAAGGCTTATTAGATAAAAATGCGACACCAAAACTCGAAACCAGTTTAGGAGCATTGGAGATATGGGATGGACACTCCGGACCTGGCATTTGCAATGCGAAGAAGAGTATGGCAAGGGCAATGGATTTGGCCACGACACACGGAATTGGTTGCGTTGCCCTTAAAAACACCAACCATTGGATGCGGGGTGGAACTTATGGATGGCAGGCGGCCGAAAAAGGCTTTATCTCCATAAATTTTACTAATGCAACGGCTTTAATGGTTCCCTTTGGCGGCTTAGAAGCTCGTTTAGGCAATAATCCGCTGGTCATTGCTATCCCTGATGCTACAAATGGACCTTTGGTTTTAGATATGGCATTATCGCAATATTCGATGGGTAAAGTAAAAAATTACAAAGCAAGTGGCCAACGCTTAGATTTTGACGGAGGGTACGACGAAATGGGCACAATAACCAACGACCCAGAGAAAATTGTGGCTTCCAGCAGGCTATTATCAATCGGATTTTGGAAAGGTACTGGGTTATCGTTGATGTTGGATTTGATGTGCAGTCTGCTTTCTGGAGGTAGAACAACCGCAGAGATTTCTGCAGCGCCACTTGAAACAAACGTTTCACAAATTTTTATTTGTTTCAGTTTAAAAAATGAAAACTATAATTATGCAGATATAATCGAAAAGGTACGAGCTTTTACCCTAAGTTCTAGTAACGATAATCAAGTGCATTTACCAGGCCAAAACGTTAAAAAACTCAGAGCGGAAAATTTACAAAAGGGTATTCCGGTTGATGAAAAAATCTGGAACAGCATTTTAACTATGATCTAAATTTTCAATCTTTTTTTTAAAGGGCAAAAAATATAAGTTTATAAAAGGATAAAAATATCAACTTTTAAACTTTAAATTTATGGCTAAAATATTTTTTTGCTAAAAATAAAATGGTCGATTTACCTTATATTAGTAAATTGAAAGCAGAATCTTTAAATTGTTATACAAACATTATGAAGTTTATAAAGTTTACATTGGTCTTTTTTATCATTTTCGGCATTTCTGGCGCTTTAAATGCACAAGTTATTAATACTGATTCGGTAAAAAAAATAGCTCTAAAAGATGTTCTCAAATTCAAATTAGATAAAACCGACTTAAAAGCATTCAAAGCAGACGGTAGAAATCCAAATTCTGATTTATTCAAACCTACTGCCAAAACAACGAGTAATACATCAATGCTGAATGATTCTTTATATGTTGAAACTTTTAGAAAATCAGCCTTTAAAAAGACAAAGAGAAGGAAAACTATTTTCCACCAAGTTCTAATCGGCGGTGCTGTATTGGCGCTGGGTGCTGCTATTATTACTGTTCCAATTGCAGCATCACGTTAGTAGTATTGAGACATCATTACAAGTAGCAATTTAGTGAAATAGATATTTTAAAAATTCTGAAAATCTATTTTTCCAAAACAATTTTTTATTTTCCCAGTTCTTACTAAACATTTACTAATATAAGAATCATGGAAAATAATAATGAAATCATCAGCGATCTTAAAGGTTTAATCTCAATTGTTAATGATGGTAAAGAGGGTTACGAATCGGCTGCAGAAACAACAGATAGTTTAGAATTAAAAGGAATTTTTTTAAAATATGCTGCTGAACGTAAGATTTACGAGCTGGAATTGAAAGCGCATTTGGCAACACATGGTGCTGAATCAGACAATAGTGAAGGTGGAATTTTAGGCGCAATACACAGAACTTGGATTGATATTAAAGAAGCTTTAAGTAGCAAAGAAGATGTGGCTATTTTAGGTGCAATAGAAACTGGAGAAAAAGCAGCAATAGAAAAGTACGATGCATTACTTAACCATCCATCTACTCACGCCGATCATTTAGAACTGCTAACGAAGCAAAGAACAGGCATTCAAGACGCTTTAACAGCAATTACATTGTTAAAAAATGCAAAAGCATAAAATAAATTTATCGGCTATAAGTTGAGAAATTTTAAAAGGCTACCAATTTTTTGGTAGCCTTTTATTATTATTAAATGTAGGGCCAACAAACTAAACTTTAGCACATTTAGAGGCAGGCTTAACTTTTTACAAATTTTAAGTGAACTTAAGGAAACTAGATTAACGCTTAATGTACAATTTTAAAAACCAATTCTTTCAAAAGTTCGCCATCATCTATATTGCCTGTACTATCTAAACCCTTACTTTTTAAATCATATTCTCTTAAAAGGCTAATTACAGAAAAAACTTTTCCATTGCTGTAATTTCGTGAAGCCATTTCGAAGTCCTTCACAAAAAACGGAGAAATACCTAATGCGGATGCAGCATCTGCTTTATTGGGCACGTAATGATATTTTAAAATTTTGGTAAAATACGATGCTAAATTTGCTAAAACCATCACCATCGGATTTGCTTTAGGATTGCTGGCGAAATAATTGATAATTTTATTGCATTTCAATACATCTCTAGTCGCTAAAGCTTTTTGTAACTCAAAAACATTGTATTCTTTACTAATACCAATATTTTTTTGCACCAAATCTGTGTTAATCAATTGGTCTTTAGGCACATTCAGCATTAACTTTTCTATCTCATTAGCTATTTTTGAAAGATCTGTACCCAAATACTCCGCCATTAAAGCAGTGGCCTGTTGATCTATCTTGTAGCCTTTAGCTTTAATAAATTCTTCAATCCACGGCCCTATTTTATAATCGCGAAGCAATTCTGATTGAAATATTAAGCCACTTTTGTTTATTGCTTTATATATTTTTTTACGTTTATCGAAATTTGCATACTTAAACGCCAAAACTAAAATGGTACTTGGCAAAGGCTTTTCAAAATAATTTAAAACAAATTCAGCCTCTTTACTATTCCCCTCCTCTTTCGCCCATTTTAAATCTTGTGCTTCTTTAACAACAACAACCTGAAATTCAGACATCATTGGGTAACGTTTTGCTGCGCCTAAAACTGTTCCCATATCCGTATCTTTTCCGTACAATACCGTTTGATTGAAGCCTTTTTCGGCATCACTTAAAACATTACTTTCTATATAATCGGTAACTTGATCGATATAATAAGCTTCTTCGCCATGCAATAAATACACAGGCTTAAACTTACGGGCTTTAATATCTTTTATAATTTCGGCAGCAGTCATCGTAGCAAAATTACGATTTAGGTTTTACGATTGGAGAAATTACTCAAATTGTTTATGCACAAAATGCTAACTTTGACAATCAAAACCTACAACGCGTATTAAGTTGCACCAAGCATTTATTTTATTTGTACTGTAAATAATAAGTTTAAACCGATTACCAAAAATGTTTTTTCCAACACCGTTAAATTTGCCTCCACATTCGTTTAAAATAACAGAGAAGGATAATGTAATTTATATTTTTGATGAGTTAAGAAAAAAACACTTGATTTTAACACCTGAAGAATGGGTTAGACAACATTTTATTCAATACCTTATTAACACGAAAAAATTTCCTAAAAGTTTAATTCAAATTGAAGGAGGACTTATTTTAAATCAGTTACAAAAACGAAGCGACATATTAGTTTATAATGCAATTGGAGAAAAATTAATGCTGGTTGAGTGCAAAGCGCCGAAAATAAAAATAACGAACGCTGTATTTGAGCAGGCTTCGAGGTATAATTCCATCCATCAAGCGAAGTGGATTGTGCTTACAAATGGCTTAAAACACGTTTATGCGCAAATGGACTTAAAAAAAGCAAATTTTTCATTTATCGAGAATTTGCCTAATTATGAAGATTTGTAGCATTAGCTGTTAAAATCTCTATGTCCATTCATCTAATATAGATGCAGTAATAAATCATTAGTTAGGTTTATATTTGCAGCAATTAACGTTGTTCCCTTTTTTCTTTACCCACATTATAAATTTTGTTAAGTTGAACTAAATTAGGAGTAATATTTTGGAACAAAGTTTGATAAAACTATCAAAATACTGTAAAACGCAACCATGAATTTGAATCCAAAAATAATAGCTGTAGATTTTGACGGGACAATTGTTGAGCATAAATACCCAAATATTGGCAAAGAAATGCTTTTTGCGTTTGCTACGTTAAAGGAATTGCAAGAAAAAGGGCATCACTTAATTTTATGGACTTACAGGGAAGGCGAATTGTTGCAAGAAGCTGTTGATTATTGTGCAGAGAATGGTTTGGTATTTTACGCCGTTAATGAGAGTTACCTTGGCGAATCTAAAGAAGTTAGTTACAGCAGAAAACTTAATGCCGATTTGTTTATTGATGATCGAAATTTAGGTGGTTTTGTAGGCTGGGATGAAGTTTGGCAAATGTTGCATCCAGATGGAGGAGCATTTATCCATAAATTAAAAAACCCGAAAGCACATCATAATTTTAGAGAAAAAAAGAGTTTTTCTTTTTGGAGAAAGTAAAATTTTTAGAGCTGAAATAAAAAAATAAGCCTTTCGGGAGTTAATCCGAAAGGCTTATAAAAACTTTAAATTAATTATTTTTGGTAAAATAATCAATTTATTTACTTATCCTAACAATGCTAAATTCTCTTCAATTATCTTAATTTTCGCTTCGGCATCTGCTTTTTTATTTCGTTCGTTAGTAATAATTTCGGGCTTTGCATTTTGTACAAAACGCTCATTATTTAATTTTGCATCAACAGATTTCAAAAAACCTTGTTGATAAATCAAATCAGCATTTAAGCGAATCCGCTCCGCATCTACATCAATATTTTCAGAGAGTGAGATGAAAAACTCATCCTTACCAGCCATAAATGCCGTTGCGCCAGCAATCTTCTCGTTTACTATTTCTGCTTGTGATACATTAGCCAATTTGAAAACAATATTTAGCCATTGTTCATAATCGATGTCAGAATTAACTTTCAAGCCTAATGGCAAAGCTTCTTTTGGCGAAATTTGCTTTTGATTACGCACATTTCTAATTTCTGCAATAACCGTTTTAATAACCTCTACATCCTTCAATATTTTTTCATCAATTGCGCCTCCTTTCGGAAACTCAGCGACAATACAACATTCCATTTCTCCACGTTCTGCAAATAAATCATCGTGCCATAGTTCTTCGGTAAGAAAAGGCATATTTGGATGTAATAATTTAATAATTTGCTCGAAAAAGCCGACGGTGGCTTTAAAACTCTCTGCATCAATTGGTTGCTGGTAAGCAGGTTTAACCATTTCTAAATACCATGCACAGAAATCATCCCAAACAAGTTTGTACGTAATCATTAAAGCTTCCGATAAACGATATTGTTTAAAGTTGGCTTCAATTTCCATCAAAGCTTCATTAAATCGGTTTTCGAACCATAAAATTGCTTGTGTATTAGGGTTTGCTAAGTTTTCATCTACTTCCCAACCTTTAACCAAACGGAAGGCGTTCCAAATTTTTGAGGCAAAATTACGTCCCTGCTCGCAATAGCTTTCATCGAACATTAAATCGTTGCCCGCAGGTGATGACATTAACATACCAACTCGAACCGCATCGGCACCATATTTCTCCATCAGCTCAATAGGATCAGGCGAATTGCCTAACGATTTAGACATTTTACGGCCTTGCTTATCGCGAACAATCCCCGTTAAATAAACATTTGTAAATGGCTTTTTGCCCATAAACTCGTGTCCTGCCATTATCATACGCGCCACCCAAAAGAATAAAATTTCTGGCGCAGTAACTAAATCATTTGTGGGGTAATAATAGTTTATATCATTATTATTTGGGTCTTTAAATCCATCAAAAACAGAAATTGGCCACAACCAAGAAGAGAACCAAGTATCCATTACGTCTTCGTCTTGCCTTAAATCAGATGGTTTAAGGTTTACAGGTTTAGGGTTTAGGGCTTGAGTTTCTTCAAAAGCTTCTTCTCTGGTTTTAGCAATTACAAAAGTTCCATCGGGTAAATACCAAGCTGGAATGCGTTGTCCCCACCACAGTTGACGCGAGATATTCCAATCGCGCACATTTTCCATCCAATGGCGGTAAGTATTTTCAAATTTATTTGGAATGAGATTAACTTCACCGTTCAAAACATCATCTAAAGCAGGTTTTGCCAATTCTTTCATTTTAACGAACCACTGCATCGAGAGTTTAGGTTCTATCGCTGCATCAGTACGTTCAGAAAAACCAACTTGCGATTTATAATCCTCTACTTTTTCTAAATGACCAGCCTCATCTAACATTTTGGCTATCTTTTTACGGGCAACAAATCTATCTTCGCCCACTAAAATAACAGCCAATTCATTTAAAGTACCATCATCATTTAAAATATCGATTACAGGTAATTTGTGTTTTACGCCAAGTTCATAATCGTTTAAATCATGTGCAGGTGTAACTTTTAAACAACCAGTACCAAACTCAATATCTACATATTCATCTTCAATAACCGGAATTTCTCTATTTACCAAAGGCACGAAAACTGTTTTACCTTTTAAGTGTGTAAAACGCTCATCATTAGGATTTACACAAATCGCTGCGTCTGCCATAATCGTTTCCGGACGAGTTGTGGCAACAGTTAAATATTCAGCTTCATCTTGATTATTGCTACTAGATACTTGGTACCTAATATAATACAACTTTTGGTTCACTTCCTTACGAATCACCTCTTCATCAGAAACTGCGGTTTTTCCTGCAGGATCCCAATTTACCATTCGGATACCGCGATAAATTAACCCTTTTTTGTGCAAGTGGATAAAGGCATCAATTACCGCATCAGAGAGATCATCCTCCATGGTAAAACGAGTACGATCCCAATCGCAACTTGCACCCAATTTTTTAAGTTGTTCTAAAATAATGCCACCATATTTCTCTTTCCATTCCCACGCATATTTCAAAAACTCTTCGCGCGAAAGGTCTTTTTTATTGATTCCTTGCTCTTTTAACATCGCTACAACTTTTGCTTCTGTAGCGATAGATGCGTGATCGGTACCCGGTACCCAACAAGCATTTTTGCCTTCCATGCGTGCTTTACGAATTAAAACATCTTGAATAGTGTTGTTTAACATGTGCCCCATGTGCAGTACACCCGTAACATTTGGTGGCGGAATTACGATGGTATAAGGCTCGCGCTCGTCAGGTTCTGAATGGAAAAACTTTTTGGCTAGCCAATAACTATACCATTTATCTTCTGTTTCTGCAGGATTATACTTTGTGGAAATGCTCATGAAAAATTATTCAATATCAATTTGAGTGGCAAAAATACGTTTTTCAGTGGAAAAACTGAAGTAGAAATAACTCGAAAATATGTCAATTCAGCTTTACTTTAAAAAGTGAAATTTGACGAGCTTAAACCCTCTCGTCAGCTAATTAGTCCAAATTTCCAAAAACATCATCCAGTTTTAACTCAAAACCTGGTAAAACCGATGAAGTGATTTTCTCGCTCAGGGTAAATTGCTTAGAAGGTTCAAATTTACCTAAACCATTAAGTGTATAAATTAAAATATTTTGGTCGCTTTGACTCACCACCCAATACTCTTTCACACCAAACTCTTCGTAAACCTTATATTTATGCAAAAGTTCCATTTTGGTATTGCCAGGTGATAATATTTCGACAATAATATCTGGAGCGCCAATACAACCACGATCATCAAGCTTATTTTTATTGCAGACTACGCAAATATCTGGCTGTAGAACCGTAAATACATCTTTATCAGCTTTGCTCTCTTTAGGAAAACGAACATCGAACGGGGCACAATAAACGTCACATTTTTTTTGTTCTAAAAATTTACCAAATGCCAATGAAATAGCAAAAGAAATTTTTTGATGAACTCTTGATGGCGCAGGACTCATCTTAAAAATCTTACCTTTTATGAGTTCTATCCGATCATCAAAAAGCCAATTTAAATAATTTGCATAGCTATAACTTAACGATGCGTCTATATCGTTGAATTGATGAATGGATTCATCGTTCGATTCTGAATATAAAATAGGTTTTACCATCGAGAAATATATTTATTTTTACAAAATTTAGTATGTTATCGAAGAAAAATTTAATTTCTTTGCTTTTAGATCAATTCAAATCCCCAAAAACATCATCCAGTTTTAACTCAAAACCTGGTAAAACCGATGAAGTGATTTTCTCGCTCAGGGTAAATTGTTTAGAAGGTTCAAATTTACCTAAACCATTAAGTGTATAAATTAAAATGTTTTGGTCGCTTTGACTTACCACCCAATATTCTTTTACACCAAACTCTTCGTAAACCTTATATTTATGCAAAAGTTCCATTTTGGTATTACCAGGCGATAAAATTTCTACAACGATATCCGGTGCGCCAATACAACCGCGATCATCAAGCTTATTTTTATCGCAGACTACGCAAATATCTGGTTGTAGAACAGTAAATACATCTTTATCAGCTTTGCTCTCTTTAGGAAAACGAACATCAAACGGAGCCGAATACACTTCGCAAACTTCACCTTTTAAAAAATTTACCAGAGGATTGAGAATTCTAATGGAAATTTTTTGATGAACTCTTGATGGCGCAGGACTCATCTTAAAAATCTTCCCTTTTATGAGTTCTATCCGATCATCAAAAAGCCAATTTAAATAATTTGCATAACTATAACTTAACGATGCGTCTATATCGTTGAATTGATGAATGGATTCATCTTGCAGTTTAGAATATGGAATTGGCTCTTGCACAGTCAAATATACTAATATAAATAGCAATTTTAAAATGAATTTGTTTTTGATAATCCTTGTGATAACAGAAATTGAATATTGATGTTGTTTTGAACTTGTAATGATATAATATTGAATATTTGTACATAATTTTGTTTTTAAGATGCGAGGAATAAAAAATATAATTTTTGATTACGGAAATGTGATTTTCGAAATAGATTTTAAGAGAACACAACAAGCTTTTAAACAGTTGGGCATTTTAAATATCGATACTTTTTTTGCTCACTTAGGCCATAATCCACTTTTTGATGATTTTGAGACAGGTTCTATATCACCAGCAGAATTTAGAAATGGCATTAGAAAAGCCGCTAATAATTTACAGCTTACCGACCAACAAATAGACGATGCTTGGAACAGTTTATTGGTTGGCACAACTTCCGATAATCATAATGTATTGCTTAAAGCAAAGCAGCGTTACCGCACTTTTTTATTGAGCAATAACAATGAAATCCATTACGATTGGATTATCAATTATTTAAAAACAGCTTTTAAAATAAACAATTACGATGCGTATTTTGAGAAAGCTTATTTTTCGCAACACATGAAACTGCGTAAACCAAATACCAATATTTTTGAACAAGTTTTAAAAGAAAATAACCTTAACCCTGCCGAAACATTGTTTATTGATGATAGCCCGCAACATATTGAGGGGGCAAAAAAAGTGGGACTGAATACCCTACTGATGACAGAAAAACCAGACCAATTAGAATCATTTTTAATTGCTAACCATATTTTGTAAATTAATCATGACCGAAAAACAATTTAAATCGATACAAGAATTTTATCCTTTTTATTTAAGTCAACATACAAATACTACATCAAGGGTATTGCATTTTATTGGTACAGGCTTAGTTGTGCTCTGTTTTTTTACCGGCTTTCTCTTTCACGATTTTAGATTTTTTATAGGTATGCCACTTTTTGGTTATGGCTTTGCCTGGATTGGACATTTCTTCTTCGAAAAAAATAAGCCAGCTACCTTTAAATATCCCGGATATAGCTTCGTTAGCGATTTTATTTTGTTTTACGATTTATTAAAAGGAAAACAAAGTTTTAAGGTTAAAAATTAAAATATCATTTTATTATAAATTGCAACAATAATGCATGTATCTTGTTAACTATTGAAAGTATGCATGGTGCCGGACCTAAATTTTTACACTAACCTTCCCGAAAATAAAATCACTTTAAGCAAGCTATTGCTAAAGGATTATTTGTTTCAAAAAATACCTTCAAATTGGCACGTAATTATTACGGATGTTAAGAATTCTACTGATGCAGTTTTAAGTGGCAAGCATGAAGATGTAAATTTTGTAGCGACAGGCAGCATAGTTGCGGTGTTAAATATTGCATTTGCGAAACAAATAAGTATTCCATTTTTCTTTGGTGGCGATGGCGCAACGTTTATTATTCCGCCAGAAATTTACGATGAAGTGATGAACGCACTTTATTTGTACAGACAAAATACTTTCCAAAAATTTCAACTAGAACTACGTACCGGGGCTGTTGCTGTAGCAGAAATTTACGCAAATAACCAAGCACTTAAAGTTTGTAAGTTTACCAGCTCAAAATCCTTTTCCATCCCGATTATTTTAGGTGAAGGACTGAGTTATGCCGAGAAAATAATAAAAGGTCCGGATTATATTTTTAACGAGCAAGTAAAAGTAAATAACGACCTAGATTTAAGCGGAATGCAATGCAGGTGGGATAAAATTGATCCACCACAAAACAGCGAAGAAATTGTAACCATTATCGCAATCGCTCGGAATGGCAGTGATCAGGCGAGGGTGTTTAGCAAAATAATTTCCTTAATTGATAAAATTTACGGCGAACCAGAAGCTCGCCAACCTATATCGGTAGAGAAGCTGATTTTTAAAACCAGTTTCCATAATATGCGTAGGGAAATGACGGCAAAATTTGATAACATCAATTTCTTTCAAATTTTAAAAGAATGGATCATCAACCTATATGGAAAAATTTATCTACGGACAGAAAATGGTCAAAATTACCTGACGCGATTGGTAGAAATGTCTGATACGCTGGTTATCGACGGAAAAATTAATACAGTAATTACAGGAATTAAAATCCAGCGAGAAAAGCTTATTTCGGCGTTGGACGAACTCGAAAAAGAACAGGAAATATATTATGGTGTTCATATCAGTGGGCAATCTGTAATGTCTTGCTATATTAGAGACTTGGCCGATGACCACATCCACTTTGTTGACGGTGGCGAAGGTGGCTACACGCAGGCTGCATGTGTTTTGAAAAAGAAAATAGCGAGTGGTTAATTAATATTCGAATAACTTCAAATAAATCCTAAAATATTCGCCAATATCATAAAATCGAACAAATATTTGCATCAACCTTAAAATAAACCAAATAAAAAGCAATTAAATTCTTCTTCTATTCAGTTCTCTTTCTATTAAAGCCAATTCTCTGCCAGTTTGGCCAGCAACCGATGTATTTTCTTGAGCCCTTCTAAACAAATAAGGCATTACTGCTTTAATTGGACCGTAAGGTACGTATTTAGCAACATTATATTGCGAATCGGCCAGATTGAAACTTAAATTATCGCTCATTCCCAGTAGCTGAGCAAAATAAACATGCGGATGATTATGCCTTACTTTTTTTTCTTCCAAAAGATAAGTCAATAGCCTGCTACTATCTTCGTTGTGCGTTCCTGCTACAACTGCAATTTCCTCAATATGATCTACACAATAACGCAATGACTCATCGTAATCCCGATCAGTTGCTTCTTTATCGGGTTGAATGGGCGATGGATAACCTTTTTCTTCAGCACGTTTGCGTTCCTTTTCCATATAAGCACCACGCACAATTTTTACACCAAGAATGTAACCGTCAGCTTTGGCAATCAAGTGGTCTGCTTTCATATCGGCAAATTTATCATGTCGATACATTTGATAGGTGTTGTAAACGATTATACTCTCTCGGTTAAACTTGCGCATCATCTCAAAAGCCAATTCGTCAATTGTAGCTTGGATCCAAGTTTCTTCCGCATCTATCATAATTGGCACCTGCTTTTCGTAGGCATTCCTACAAATAAGTTCACAACGAAAATGCACTTTACTAAATTCAGCTTGCTCCTCAATGGATAATTCTTGCTTCGCATCAATTTTTTCTAATAAGGCAAACCTCGCTATACCCGTAATTTTAAAAACCGTAATCGGGATATTCTTATCGCCATCGGCACGCAAAATAGTGCGAATAATTTCTTGGCACGTTTCATCAAAAACTTTTTCTTCATCTTCGCCCTCAACAGAATAATCTAAAATAGTACCCACACCGCCATTTGCGAGCTGAGTTATGGCTTTATCACATTCGCCGATGGTTTCGCCACCACAAAATTGTTGAAATATAGTAGCCTTAATTGCACCTTGAACGGGTAAGCCAATGTTTAAAAAAAAATTGGTAATGGCTGGCCCAACTTTGGTTAAAAAATTACTGCTAATTATTTTAAAAAGCCAAAATGCCTTCTTCAGTTCGCCATTACTTTTTTGCTTAAAAGCAATTTCTGTATTGTCAAAATTTGGTTGATTTGGGGTTGAAACGTTCATTTTTTAAAAATTAAGTCACTTGCGTGCAAAATTATAAATTCCGTTCGCTGTTGGAAGATAAAAATATTTAATTAATTGTATTTTTGCAACCAAATGATACAATTCAAATTAGAAGGCGAGTTTATTCCCCTTATCCAACTGTTAAAGGCAACGGGCATGGTGGGCACAGGTGGCGATGCGCAGGCAGTAGTGATGGATGGTCTGGTAAAATGCAATGGCGAAGTGGAGTTTCGCAAGCGGTATAAAGTTAGGGTTGGCGACATTATCACTTTTGAACAAGATAAAATTGAAGTAATTTAATGGAAACTTTAACAAGCGCAGGCCATTCGCTTTATTTCGAAAGCAACTTAGAAGCCTTAAAAATACTTTTAGAAAGTAATAAATACAGTAAAGTTTTTATCCTTGCTGATGAAAACACGAGCGAGATTTGCTTACCGGTTTTTCAATCCTTAATGGATGATTTTTCTGATTTCGATTTAATTGAAACATCCGCAGGCGAGGAAAATAAAAATATAGATTTTTGCATTGGCATTTGGAAAACACTGCTAGATTTCGAAGCCGACCGAAAAAGTTTAATCATTAACCTTGGCGGTGGTGTAATTACCGATATGGGTGGCTTTATTGCATCAACCTACAAACGTGGTATCGATTTTATAAACGTGCCTACTACCCTACTTTCGCAGGTTGATGCATCTGTAGGTGGCAAAACTGGGATTGATATAGATAACGTTAAAAATATGGTGGGTACTTTTACTTTACCCCAAATGGTTTTTATCGAAACCGAATTTTTAAAAACCTTGCCTCAACGCGAGCTTTTATCAGGCTTTGCCGAAATGATAAAACATGGTTTAATTTACGATAAAGCTTATTACGAAAAATTAAAAACCACTGACTATTTAACCCCATCTGCCCAAGATATTTACCGCTCGGTAGAAATTAAAAACGAAGTGGTTACGATTGATCCGCATGAAAAAAATCTACGGAAAATCTTAAATTTCGGTCACACGATTGGTCATGCAATAGAAGGTTATTCTTTAGCTAACGACAAAAACCCACTTACCCATGGTGAAGCAATTGCCATCGGTTTTGTATGCGAAGCTGCGCTTTCAATTAAAAACAGTGGCTTAACAAAAGATGAACTAAAAGATATCGGCAATTATATTTTATCATTATACCCAAAATATGAAATCAAAAAAGGAAGTTTTGATGCGCTTTTGGAATTAATGAAAAGCGATAAAAAGAACGAAGATGGCAATATTTTATTCTCTTTATTAGAAACAATAGGAAAATGCACGTTTAACTGCCGTGTAAGCAAAGCCGATATTTTAAGCAGCTTAGATTATTATAACAATTTATAAAATGAAATACACCGGAAGTGATTTTTCTGTAGGCGCATTATTTGGCTTTATTATCGTTTTAACCTTGGTTGAAATGTATTTTAGCTATGCCCACGACAGGAAATTATATACCAAACGCGATACTTGGACAAACATTTATTTAATGGTTTCGGCTATTGTAATTAACCTAACCATGAAAACCGCAACATTCTTTTTGTTAGCCTATTGCTATCAATTTCGTTTGTTTCAAATTTCTAATATTTGGTTTTACTGGTTGGTTTTAATCCTTGCACAAGATTTTTTGTATTGGTTTTTGCATAGTGTTGGTCATTATGTACGCTTTTTTTGGGCAATGCACGTAACGCACCACTCGTCAGAACATTTTAATTTAACAACAGGTTTCCGCTCTACCGTGTTCGAACCTTTTTACCGCGTATTTTTTTACTTGCCCCTAGCGTTTATGGGTTTTACCGCTATGGATATTCTTTTTGCCTATTTAGTTACCCAAATTTACGGCAACTTAGTGCATACGCAATACAATATAAAGTTACCAAAATGGTACGAATATATTTTTGTAACACCATCTCACCACCGCGTTCATCATGCAAGTAATGTGCGTTATTTAGATAAAAATATGGGCATGGTTTTAATACTTTGGGATAGGTGGTTTGGCACTTTCCAAGCAGAATTGCCCGAAGATAAAATTAAATATGGTTTAACCACACAACCAACAGATACTGGAGCAGTAAATATTATTTTCCACGAGTTTATAGCTTTAACCGCTGATGTTAAAAAAGCACCGACTTTTATGGATAAGGTTAAATATATTGTAAACCCACCGGGCTGGAGCCATGACGGAAGCACAAAAATTGCAAAAATTATGCAGAAAGAATTACTCGAACAAGAAAGTCTGGAAAATTAATTTAACAATATTTTTGACGGGTTTGGAAACGAAAGTAAGTGGTTTTTGGCGGCCGAAAGTCCCGCTTTACACTTCAAGCTCAATGAAAAATTGAGGCTTTCCGTTGCAATCGGGTTTAGGAACAAAGATTGTGTTTCATCGGACAATTTTCGACTGAAATAAAACAATCATCAAATTTACGAACCTTTAAAAATAGATAATAAAACTAATTTGTAAATATTTTGTATTTTTGAATAAACAATTTATTGCGACATGACAACACTTACAATTCAGGTAGATGATAAAGATACCGATTTCCTCTTACAGGTTTTGAAAAGGATTAATGGCAAAATTGTGAAAACTTCAAAAAAAGAGAATTTATTAGACGGCATAAAAAAAGGCCTACAAGAAGCTAAACAAATTAGCGAAGGAAAGCTGCAGCCTCTATCTTTAAAGGATATATAATGTCAAATGTAAGCTTTGTATATTCAAAAGTTTTTATAAAAAAAGCAAAGCAGTTAAAGAAAAAGCATCCATCATTAGTTAATGAACTACATCATCTAGAGCTTGAATTATCCAAAAATTTAAAACTTGGCATAGATTTAGGAAATGGCGTTTTTAAAATTAGACTGGCCGTTAAAAGTAAAGGAAAGGGTAAGAGTGGGGGTTATCGCGTTATCACTTATCTTCAAACAGAAAACCAGGTGAACTTAATTTATATTTACGACAAATCTGAAGAAGCGACAATAACAAAAGCAGATATTCAAAAAATTATTGATAGTTTATAAAAATGCAATTCCTATTACCCAAATTTATACAATTCATACCAGTACCGAAAACGGTCTATTTCAAAAAAAATTAAATTTATTTTCATTTTCCTATTGACAAATTAAATTTTGTTGCTACATTTGGCTCAACGAAAAAAAAATGAAAAACTTTAACACATATTACTTTGGTTACTTTTACTATTTTAGTGAGAGCCGGGGCTAATATGCAAAATAATATAAAATATTAAAATGTATAAAAAGTCCCGGCCAATGGCCGGGACTTTTTTGTTTAAAAATAAAAAATGGAAACGATTAAACGTGTAGCTATTCAAGGAATTAAAGCCTCTTTTCATGAAGAAGCAGCTTTTAAATATTTCGGTAAAAATATCGAAACTTTAGAATGCAATTCCTTTAAAGAAACTTGCGATAAACTCGATAAAAATGAAGCAGACTTCGTCATTATGGCGATCGAAAATTCAATTGCAGGTAGTTTATTACCAAATTACACGTTAATAAGAGATTACGGTTTTTCTGTAGTAGGTGAAGTTTATTTACCTATTCAACTACATTTAATGGCCTTACCCGGTGTTAAATTTGAAGATATTAAAATTGTAACCTCACATCCCATCGCTATACGCCAATGTGTTGATTTCTTTTACGATTACCCACATATTAAAATTGTAGAAAGCAACGATACTGCAGCTTGCGCAAAACGGATTCAAGAAGAAAAATTAACGGACACAATGGCTATTGCAAATAGTTTAGCAGCAGAGTTATACGGTTTAAATATTTTAGAACGACGTGTAGAATCTAACAAAAAAAACTACACCCGTTTTCATATTCTAAAAAAAGACAAAACAGACGAAGGAAAAAAAATCAACAAAGCTTCCATCTGTTTTCAAGTTGGCCATAAAGCAGGTTCATTGGCAACCGTTCTAAACATCTTTGCAGAGCAAGATGTTACGCTAACCAAAATACAATCTATGCCAGTTTTAGGTAAAAGAAATGAATATTATTTTTATGTTGACTTAGAATGGCCAACTACCGAAAAGTACGATAAGGCAGTGAGAAAAGCGTTAAAATACACCAGCAATTTCAACATCCTCGGAGAATATCAAAAAAATGATAAAGTGTAAGCAAAGTACGATTTTAGCATTACGAAATACCATAAAAAAATAGACAATTAAACAATATAACTTCGGACTTCTTACATCGGACTTTCGGACTAAAAACAACCTAAAACGTCATGAAATTAAATTTAAACATTCAGCCATTAAACACTTGGTTAACGGTAAAAAACGAACCATTAATCATTTCTGGCCCATGCAGTGCAGAAACTGAAGAACAATTATTAACTACAGCGCATTTGCTTGCAGCAACTGGTAAAGTATCGGTTTTAAGAGCTGGAATTTGGAAACCACGTACTCGTCCGGGAGAGTTTGAAGGTATTGGAAGTATAGGCTTAGAATGGTTAAAGCGTGCTAAAGCAGAAACTGGTTTACCAATCGCTGTTGAAGTTGCCAACGCAAAACATGTTGAAGAAGCTTTAGCTGCAGGTGTTGATATTTTATGGATTGGTGCTCGCTCTACCGTGAATCCGTTTACAGTACAAGAAATTGCTGATGCTTTACAAGGCCATGATGTACCTGTTTTAATTAAAAACCCAATTAACCCTGATTTACAATTATGGATTGGTGCAATTGAGCGCATTAACCGTGCAGGTATAACTAAAATTGGTGCCATTCACCGTGGCTTTTCATCATACGAAAAGAGTTCTTTCCGTAACGAACCAATGTGGGAACTTGCTATTCAATTGAAAACTTTATGTCCTGAATTACCAATTCTAAACGATCCAAGTCATATTTGTGGTAATCGCGAATTAATCCCATATATATCACAAAAAGCTTTAGATTTAGATATGCAAGGCTTAATGATTGAGGCTCACATTGATCCATCAACTGCTTGGACAGATGCTAAGCAACAGTTAACGCCGGCTGCTTTGGCAGAATTAGCAGACCGTTTAACCATCCGCGATCCTGAAGTTCAAAATGAAGTTTCTGCAGATAAATTAGCCGAAATGCGTAAATCAATTGATAAAATTGACGATATTTTAATGCAGAAATTAGGCGAACGTATGTCTATCGTTGAAAAAATTGGTGAATTTAAACGCGATAATCAAGTTACCATTTTACAGGTTAACCGTTGGGATTCTATCCTTCAGAAAGGACACGCTTTTGCTAAAGCTTTAAAGTTGGATTTAAACTTTACCGAAAAGTTTTTAGAATTGGTTCACAGCGAATCTATCCGTAAGCAAACAGAAATAATGAACGCTGGCAAAGCCGATAAAGGAATTGCTGCTGAACAACATAGCGAGCTTAAAGCCTAAAGTAAAAAGCTTAAAGCGGAAAGTCCAAAGCTTAAAAGCGAAAGATTTAGGTTCAAAGTAACGGATCTTATAAAAATTAAATTTAAAACTTAAAGTGCCCTCTCCATTAAGGAGAGGGTTAGAGAGAGGCTATAAAATGTCAAAAAATGCCTTAGTTTCTTTTAAAGGAACCAAGAATATTAATACGGAAATACAATTAACTGGCTCAAAAAGCGAATGCAATAGAGCTTTGATTATTAGCGCTTTAAGTAAGAAATTAGTTAAGGTAGAAAACTTATCAAACGCTGCAGATACGGTTACGCTTGATGGAATTTTAAATCACTTGGAAAATGATTTGGACGTAGAAATTCAGGAATCAAAAACGGTAGATGTGGGTCCTGCTGGAACGGCCATGCGTTTCCTTTCTGCATACTTATCTGCCAAAAATGGTAATTTCTTGCTAACAGGAACCGAAAGGATGAAACAACGCCCTATCGGGATTTTAGCAGAAGCTTTGAAAACCATTGGCGCCAATATTTCTTATGCAGAAAATGAAGGCTTCCCTCCGTTGAATATTGTTGGTCCATTAAATCAACAAAATGGACATGTGAAAATTAAAGGTGATGTTAGCAGTCAGTATATTTCTGCTTTATTAATGATTGCACCAAAACTTCCGTTAGGTTTAACTTTAGAAATAGAGGGCGAACTTACTTCTAAACCGTATGTAGATATGACTTTAGATATGCTGGCCGAAGTTGGTATTGCAAATGCGTGGGATGGAAATTCAATCTCTATTAAACCACAAAATTTTAAATCGGGAACATTAATCGTAGAACCCGATTGGAGTGCTGCATCTTATTGGTATAGCATAGCCGCTTTGGCCGATGATGCTGAAATTTCTTTACCAGCATTAAAAGATAAAAGTTTGCAGGGCGATAGTCAGATTAAGCAAATAATGACAGCTTTTGGTATCGCAACAACTAAAACCAATACCGGAATCTCGTTAAGTAAAGCAAAAGCCCCTTCAGGACTTTTAGGTGTATTAGACTTAAAAACTTGCCCTGATTTGGCTCAAACCATTATAGTTATTACTGCTGCTTTAGGCAAAAACATGTCGTTTACAGGTTTAGAGACTTTAAAGATTAAAGAAACCAACAGAGTTTTGGCCCTACAAACCGAATTGGCAAAAATTGGCGTTACTTTAACCGAAGATAATCTAGTTTATACTTTAAACACCGACAAACTTCACTTCCCCGAAAAAATAAAGATTTCAACTTACGAAGATCACCGTATGGCAATGGCATTTGCACCGCTTGCGCTATTAATCGATGAAGTTGAAATTGAAGAAATGCAAGTTGTAGAAAAATCATATCCCTATTTTTGGGAAGATTTGAAGAAGGCGGGATTCTCAGTTAGAGAGCAAGAATAAAGAAACAAAGAGCAACGAATAAATATACTTTAAGACGAGGCGTGGAAATGATGATACTCAATAAAAACTCATCACTCAGCACTCATAACTCATAACTCAAAAATGGCAGGTAACTCATTCGGACAATTATTTCGCATAACCACATTTGGCGAATCTCACGGCGTAGCCATTGGTGTAATTATCGATGGCTGTCCGGCAAATTTGGATATCGACATGAAATTTATTCAGTCGGAATTGGATAAACGGAGACCAGGGCAATCAAAAATTACCACGCAGAGAAAAGAAAGTGATACCGTACAAATTTTGTCAGGTATTTTCGAAGGGAAAAGTACGGGCACGCCTATTTCATTACTTATCCCGAATGAGGATCAGCGATCGAAGGATTACGGCCATAATGTAAATGTGTATCGCCCAAGTCATGCAGATTATGTATATGATGCAAAATATGGCATTCGCGATCATCGTGGAGGCGGAAGATCATCTGCAAGAGAAACTGCAGCACGAGTAGCATCTGGCGCAATCGCCAAATTATTTTTGAAACAACAGGGCATTGAAATTTTTGCCCATGTAACTTCAGTAGGCAAAATAAATGCACCTGAATTGCAAATTAATGATTTATCCGCTTTGCTAAACATTAGAGAACAAAATATTGTACGCTGTGCAGATCCACAATCTGCTGATGAAATGATTGAGTTTATAGATAATGTTCGTAAAGATGGCGATACCATAGGTGGAAAAATTAGCTGTATTGTCAAGGGTTGTCCGGCTGGTTTAGGAGAGCCTGTTTTTGATAAATTACATGCCGATTTAGGCAAGGCAATGCTAAGTATAAATGCTGTGCATGGCTTTGAGTATGGCTCTGGCTTTGCTGGTAGCGAATTATTAGGTTCGCAACATAACGATATTCCACAGCCAAAAGCGATGGATGAAAATAATTTTAAAACAACCACAAACTTTGCAGGGGGCATTTTAGGAGGCATTTCAAACGGAATGGACATTACGTTTACAACCGCCTTTAAGCCAGTTGCTACAATTATGCACAATCAACAAACTATAAATTCGTTGGGCGAGGCCGCAGAAATTAAGGGAAAAGGTAGGCACGATCCCTGTGTTGTACCAAGAGCCGTTATTATTGTAGAAGCAATGGCCGCATTGGTGGTAGCCGATCATTTATTGAGACAAAGAAGCAATCGATTATAGTATTTGCAAAAAAATAGTTGCCTAAAAAATCAGTATTTTAAGGTATTTCTATGGTAAATAATTTTGCCGAATTTTACATTAAAAGAAATGATAAATGGCAAGTTTTACTTTTAGACGAAGTGTTTTAACACAACCCGAAACCTGGAAAACAAATTCAGAGGGATTAACTATAAGTTACGATGGTATTCATGAATCACTTTGTGTATATCAAAACTTAAAATCAGTTCGGTTATTTTATTTTCCAACTCGGATGAAAACCAACAATTATGTTTGCGAAATGGATTTTCTTAATCCACCTTCAAAAATGAAAATCTCTTCTGTAAGCTATGTATCGTTTGCAAATTTTGAAGATAAGGCGATTGAATATAATGAATTTATAAAAAATTTAGCCTTAAATGTAAGCCAACAAAACCCAAACTGTAAATTTTATGCAGGCAAACCTATTTGGAAATTTGTATTGGAGCATATTTTAGTGGTTTTAATTATTGCAGCAATTATTTTTTCGCTTAGTTTTATCGGTGCTTTTTCCGCTTCGGCAATGGTTGTAATTAAATTATGCGTAGTTGCATTTTCGCTATTTTACATCGTAAAGGCATTTAGAGCTAATTGGCCCAGGGAAATTAGCGCAACCAACATTCCATCTAAAGTATTACCTTCATCATAGTTTTATTTGCACTTGGCTAAATTATATGTTATGAAATTTATCATTATCTTATTATTAATCACATCCTCAGCAACTGCTCAAACTTTTAAAGCTGAAATTGAACAACATAGAACCGAATACAAAGCGGCGTTTCTAAAAGAGGATAATTCTCCCCTGAAACAAAAAGATCTTCAACATTTAAATTTTTTTGATGCTGATAGCACCTATAAGGTTTCTGCAAAAGTGCAAATTTTACAAAACAAAAAAGTTTTTAAAATGCCAACTTACAATGGTACGAGTAAAAATTTTTATCGTTGCGCGTTGATAAACTTTATTTTAAATGATCAGCCAATAACCATGACTTTATATAAGAGCGTGGCATTGGCAAATAATCCAATGTATAAAAATTTATTGTTTTTACCATTTACCGATCAAACAAATGGCAATGAAACTTATGGTGGTGGCCGGTATATTGATTTAAGTGAAAAAGAAATTAAGAACGACAAAATTGAGATTGATTTTAATAAAGCTTACAACCCCTACTGTGCTTACGGTGGCGGCTATAATTGTCCGGCTCCGCCTGAAGATAATAATTTACAAATGAGCATTACAGCTGGCGAGAAAATTTATACAGGCGGAAAGAAACATTAAAAATCGACAATTATTTAATAACTTATTTTAAAGTATAAATTGATGAAAAATAGTTTATTGCAGGCATTCATTCCCAGCTTCAAAAACATTTTTATCTGGTTAAATGCCATAGTGATGCTGGTTGGCGTTTTTCATTTTGGGTGGAAACCCGAAGTAGTGGTTGTTGCTTATTTTCTAGAAACAATTATCATTGGCGTAATACATGTTTTCAAAATGTTAATTGTACTTTTCTACAGCAACGCACAAAGGTTTGATACGCCTACCCCAGGCAATACAATAACTGGCTTTGCGGCAATTCCTTTCTTTATTTTCCACTATTTCTTTTTCATTTTTATACAGTCGGTTTTCATTTTTTTGATGATAAGTGATATCCTGCCAAAAGGTAGTACACCATTTAATGTTTTTGGCAACTACGCTTATTTGCTCGCTCAGCATGATGTTTTAATGGCCTTTCTCGCACTAGTGTTTAGTAATGTGGCTATCACTTTAAAGGATTTCTTTTTACCCGGCATTTATAAGGAAGCAACAGTTTCAAAACTGTTTATGCAACCTTATGTTCGCATTTTTATACAGCAATTCGTAACCATTATCGCCGTATTTTTTATGATGCTAATCAAAGGTTCTATTGCTGCTGCATTTATGATTATCGTTTTCAGATTATGTACAGACTTGATTATTCTTAGCGCCAGTCAGAATTCAAAATTTAAAAACCTTTTGATTAATAAACTTAAGAAAAATCAAAGCGAAGCCGATGCAGATCAGACAGAAGACAGTATAAATTCTTTTTTACAGAAATAGCAAAGAAATCTCTAAATTCCACTAACGGATTAAATAAAAAATTTCGTATCCCATAGCACTTCAATCGAAAACACTCGAAAATGGATGTAAAAACCAAAAAATACTACTAAACCAAATTAGCGCAATAACTATTATTCAAAAAAGGTTTTAGTTAAAACAATTTAGGAAACTTTTCTGGGTTTGCTTCATTCATCATTGCATAAACTGCTTCTATAACATCATCAACAGATGGCTTGGTAAAATAATCACCATCCGAACCAAAAGGTGTACGATGTGCTTTTGATGTTAATGTTTTCGGTTGTCCATCTAACAAAAGATATCCTTTTTGCTCCTCTACAATTTTCTGCAAAATATAGGCCGAAGCACCACCTGGAACATCTTCATCCACGATAAGTAATTTATTCGTTTTGCTTAAGGATGAAGCACAAACTTTCGTGGTATCAAATGGCAACAGCGTTTGGGTATCTATAATTTCGAGAGAAATACCCATCGAAATCAATTCCTCGGCAGCTTCTTCTACCACCCTTAACGTAGAACCGTAGGAAACCACTGTAATATCCGTACCTTCTTGTAAAACTTCTGCAATGCCTAACGGAACCGTAAACTCGCCAACATTAATTGGTAATTTTTCTTTTAAACGATAACCATTTAAACACTCTATAACCACCGCAGGTTCATCACCTCTAAATAAAGTATTGTACATTCCTGCAGCCTGCGTCATGTCTCTTGGTACACAAATATGCATCCCTCGCAACGACCCTAACAACATTCCAATTGGAGACCCAGAGTGCCAAATCCCCTCTAATCTATGTCCGCGGGTACGAACAATAACTGGTGCTTTCTGAATTCCTTTTGTACGGTATGATAAAGTCGATAAATCATCACTTAAAACATTTAGCGCGAAAATTAAATAATCTAAGTACTGAATTTCTGCAATAGGTTTTAAACCCCTCATTGCCATCCCAATACCCTGCCCCATAATGGTCATTTCTCTAATGCCAGTATCGGTAATTCTTATTTCACCATATTTTGCCTGCAAACCTGCAAAACCTTGGTTTACATCGCCAATATTGCCTAAATCTTCCCCAATTGCTACCAACCGAGGATCTCTGTTAAAATTATTATCGAAACAAGCATTTAAAATCTCCCTACCATCAACCATTTTAGAAAGTTGATCGTATTCGGCATCAATAATTTTTACCTTTAATGGAGATTCTTTTCCATCTGTAAATAATTTAGAATTGTATCGATCAAAATTTAATTCAGATTGATTTTTATACCAATGTAGAAAATTATTTCTTTCCTTACTATCAAAATTAGCTGATAAACGAATTGCTTTTCGAGCGGCAGTAAAAACTTCTTTACGTTGCGCATCTGCGGTAGAAGCCAATTGATCGCCTATTTTTTTAAGTTCGGGTTGATGTTTCGCCAAATCATAAATAAAATCTACAACTAATTTTTGTTCCTGTTTAATACTGTCTAAAAATTCATTCCATGCTTCTTTTTGCGCATTGCGAACAATAATCTTTGAACTTTTTTCTAATTCTATAATTTCCTCTTCTGATACAATTGCAGATTCCAGCATCCACGTTCTCATCTTCAAAATACAATCATGTTCTGCTTCCCAAGTTAATCTATCTTTAGATTTATAGCGCTCGTGAGAGCCAGAAGTTGAATGACCTTGAGGTTGAGTAAGCTCGGTTACGTGGATTAAAACAGGTACATGTTCATCTCTACAAACATTAATTGCTTTTTCATAAACTTCGCAAAGCGATGGATAATCCCAACCCTTAACTTTATAAATTTCATAGCCAGCATTATTTTCATCACGCTGAAAACCCTTTAATATTTCTGAAATATCTTCCTTTGTAGTTTGATACTTTGCCGGTACAGAAATGCCGTAAGCATCATCCCAAACAGAAACAGCCATTGGAATTTGCAACACACCCGCAGCGTTTATGGCTTCGAAAAAAACACCTTCGGATGTAGAAGCATTGCCAATAGTACCAAAAGCTACCTCATCTCCATTAACAGAAAAGTGCTTTAAATAATCTAATTCCTTATTTTCTCTAAATAATTTTGAAGCATAAGCCAAACCTACCAAACGAGCCATTTGACCACCAGTTGGAGAAATATCTGAAGAACAGTTTTTAATTTGCGTTAAATCATTCCAACTTCCATCTTCGTTAATAGATTTTGTTGCAAAATGACAATTCATTTGCCTACCACCAGAAAACGGATCCGCATCAGGCGCAGGATTTGCATACAATTGAGCGAAAAACTCTTTAATAGTCGATATGCCAGTTGCAAAAGCAAAAGTTTGATCGCGGTAATAACCCGATCGCCAATCTCCTTTTTTAAAAGCTTTGGCCATCGCAATTTGTGGCACTTCCTTCCCATCACCAAAAATACCGAATTTGGCTTTACCTGTTAACACTTCCCTCCTGCCCAAAACACTAGCTTGCCTACTTTGGTAAGCAACTGTATAATCGCTTATTACAATAGATTTGAAATCGTTAAAACTAAGTTCAGAAGCATCAATGGAGTTGTTATCAAATTTTTCATTCTGCATGCTTTTTAAATATTGGTTGTTGCAAATATAGACAAAATAAAAATTTTGCTTTAAATAGAATTGTAAAATATAATATCGTTAATAAAATAAAATTGGAATAGTTTTTGTTTTACAATGAAATAGTTAAATTTGTTCTATATAATTAAACGTTATAATTTATACCCACACACATGAAAAAAGTATTAGTATTATTCGCTATCGTTTTAGGTTTTGGTTTTGTTGCAAATGCACAAACTGCTAAACCCGCTGAATTTAAATTCGCCGAAGAAACCCATGATTTTGGTAAAGTTGTACTTGGCAAGCCTGTTTCGTTCGATTTTAAATACACAAACCAAGGTGAAGAGCCATTAATTATTACAAAAGTTGAAGGTAGTTGCGGTTGTACTGTTCCAAAATACACTACTGTTCCGTTGAAAAAAGGTGACACAGGAATTATTTCTGTAACTTTTAACCCTGCAGGAAGCCCAATGCCGTTTACAAAAACTGTTACCATCTCATCGAATGCTAAAACGCCAGTAAAAGTGCTTTATATTAAAGGCGAAACTGTTGCACCAGCATCTAAGTAATTTTTAAAAACATAACACATTAAAGTCTCGATATTTTCGGGACTTTTTTTTTATTTTTGAACCATGCCAAAAATTTCATTAAAAGGGTTGGAAATGCCTGCATCTCCAATAAGAAAGTTAACTCCATTTGCAGATCAAGCAAAATTAGCCGGTAAAAAGGTTTTTCATTTAAACATTGGTCAGCCCGATATAGAAACACCCGAAGGGATGTTAAATGCTATAAAAAACATTGATTTTAATGTTTGGGCATATACACCTTCTGAAGGTACGTTGGCATACAGAACAAAACTAACTGAATACTACAACAAACTAGGTTATAACATTAAGCCAGAAAATATTTTAGTTACCGTTGGCGGATCTGAAGCAATTACGATTGCCATGCAAACCTGCGTAAATGAAGGTGATGAAATTATTATTCCAGAACCATTTTACGCAAATTATAATGGCTTTGCCTGTATGAGTAATGTAGTGGTAAAACCAATTTTGTCGTTTATAGAGAATGGTTTCGCATTGCCCCCAATTGCCGAATTTGAAAAACTTATTACGGAGAAAACGAAAGCAATCATTATTTGCAATCCCAATAATCCAACAGGTTATTTATACTCGAGAGCAGAATTAGAAGCATTAAAAACACTTTGTTTAAAATACGACTTGTTTCTGTTTTCTGATGAAGCATATAGAGAATTCTGTTATGATGGCCGTGAATTTATCTCACCAATGTATTTAGATGGACTGGATGAAAACGTTGTTATTATGGATACGGTTTCTAAGAGGTATAGTGCTTGCGGCGCACGTTTAGGCTGTTTAATTACTAAAAATGCATCGGTTATTGCTGCAGGATTAAAATTTGCGCAAGCGCGTTTAAGTCCTGGTATGGTTGAGCAAATTGCTGGCGCCGCTGCAGTTGACACGCCAGACTCTTATTTTGAAAAGGTAAATAAGGAATATACTTTACGTAGAGATACGTTGGTAAATAGATTAAATAAAATTGAAGGTGTTTTCTGTCCTAATCCAGGTGGTGCTTTTTATGTTGTAGCGAAATTCCCAATTGATGATGCCGACAAATTTTGCCAATGGATATTGGAAGATTTTGACTACAACAACCAAACCGTTATGATGGCGCCTGCTACAGGATTTTATTCGACACCTGGTTTTGGAAAAAACGAAGTTAGGATGGCCTATGTTTTGAATACAGATGATTTGAATACTGCAATGGATTGCCTTGAAAAAGCGTTAAAGGAATATCCTGGTCGGGTGTTGTAAAAATTCCAACAAAAAAAGAGGCTGTCTCAAAATTAAAAATTCAGAAAATATAAAAGAATTAAATTTGGCGGTTTCGTCATGCTCAGCTTGACTGGGCATCCTAATGCTTTTTAGGCAATAATTCATAGCCTTTCTATCGCTTTAAGATTCCCGTCTTCACGGGAATGACGACTTTGCAAAATATTATTCTTCTAACAAATCATCAAAATGAATTTTGAGATAGCCTCTTTTTTTTATTTCTCGTTCTCAAAAGTTTTATCTGCGTAAGGATTTGCATGTGCATAATCAACCGCAGAAACCTTATAATCTGTTGGTGCAAAGCTTTTTGAGGTACTCAGTGCCATTCCTAACTCAAAACGCGAAGGATACGGTGTTTGTAATAAACTTCCGGCAGGAATATAAGGATAGCTTTCTAAATAACTCTGAATTAAATTTGGGCTTACTCTTCTACTAATATATGCTCGTGTAAGCTGATTTGGTTCTCTTAAACCTGCGGCGCCTAAAAGTTCTACGGCACTTGCCACGGTTAAATTGTGAAAGTTTTTTACCCTTACCGTTTTATCCTCAACCACCAATCCTTTCATCAAACTTGGGTCTTGCGTGGCAACACCAGTTGGGCAAGTATTTTTATTGCACTCCAACGCCTGTATGCAACCTAAAGCAAACATCATTCCTCGTGCAGCGTTACACATATCGGCACCTAAAGCAATATTTTTTACAATATCGAAACCAGTAGCTACTTTGCCGGCGGCAATAATTTTGATATGCTTTTTAAGGTCAAAACCATTTAACACATCGTAAACAAAAGCAACGCCTTCTCTTAAAGGCATACCAACTGAATTTGAAAATTCTTGTGGAGAAGCACCTGTGCCACCTTCGCCTCCATCAACCGTAATAAAATCAGGATAAATACCAGTCTCTACCATGGCCTTACAAACGGAGTAAAATTCAGACTTCCGACCGATACACAATTTAAAACCCACGGGTTTACCACCCGAAAGATCTCTTAATGTTTTTACATATTCTAATAAAGTTATCGGGCTGTTAAACGCCGAGTGCGATGGAGGAGACAATACATCTTTCCCAACTGGCACCAGTCTAATTCGTGCCACTTCGGGCGTTACTTTTTTTGCGGGCAACATCCCCCCGTGACCAGGTTTTGCGCCTTGCGACAATTTAATTTCGATCATTTTAACTTGATCTGTATTCGCTCTTTCTGCAAATGCATCAGGATTAAAAGTTCCATCTTGATTTCGGCATCCAAAATAACCCGTACCAATTTGCCAAATTAAATCTCCACCTGGCTGTCGGTGGTAATCACTCAAGCCCCCTTCGCCAGTGTTATGCGCAAAATTACCCATTTTGGCACCACCGTTTAAAGCTAAAATTGCATTTTGGCTTAAAGAACCAAAGCTCATTGCAGAAATGTTATAAATGCTTGCAGCATACGGTTTCTTGCAATCTGGCCCACCTACAAGTACCCGAGGATCTAAATTTAGCTCGTGATGAGAAATTGCAGCAATACTGTGGCTTAACCATTCGTAGCCATTATCGTAAACATTCAGTTGGGTTCCAAAAGGAATTGTATCATTTTCTTGCTTGGCCCTCTGATAGATTAACGATCTATTTAATCGGCTATATGGCGTACCGTTGGTATCACTTTCTACAAAGTATTGATAAACTTTAGGGCGTATATCTTCCATTAGGTAACGCAACCGACCAACAACGGGGTAGTTTCTTACAATACTATGTTTGGGTTGAATTAAATCGTAAATACCAAGTATAACAATCGGAAACGTGAAAATAGAAATCCACCACAGTGGCGTGTACGTTAAGCCCAATAAAATAGTAAGTGCAACTAAAAATGCGGCTATCGCAATAAAAGCTTTTCTCATGTTTTAGGAATAAATAAGTTTAATGATACAAAGATTAATAATATTAAACAAGTGGCACCATAAATTTGTTATTTTTACACTATGTTAATCAAGATTTATCCAGAAAATCCAAATGAAAAAGCAATTGAGCAAGTTGTAGAGGTACTTAAAAAGGGCGGAATTATTATTTATCCTACCGATACTGTTTATGGTTTAGGGTGCGACATTTCAAACCCAAAAGCGATAGAAAGAATTTGCCGAATTAGAGGAATAAAACCAGAGAAAGCTAACTTTTCTTTCATTTGTCACGATTTAAGCCACATTGCTGATTATATAAAACCAATTGACAATACAACTTTTCGTATTGTAAAAAAAGCACTTCCGGGTCCTTTTACATTTATTTTTAATGCGAGCAAAAACGTACCGAATTTGTTAAGTTCTAACAAAAAAACTGTTGGTATTCGTGTGCCTGATAATAATATTGCTCGTTGTATTGTGAAAGAACTCGGCAATCCTATTTTATCAACATCGATAAAAGATGATGATGAATTGGTTGAATATTCGACCGATCCAGAACTGATACATGAAAAATATGAGAATTTAGTAGATTTAGTTATTGATGGCGGTTACGGAGATAATGAAGCATCTACGATAATTGATTTTACCAACGGTGAAATTGAAATCCTTCGAGAAGGAAAAGGTAATATCGAAGATTATCTTTAAAAATTAAAATCCAATTTTTTTCACTTAATCTATTAGAATGGCTAAAGTCATTAATCTCTATATTTTCAATAAATTTTTTCGATCAGGCCAAGTAAGTGGAATTATACTTTTATTCTGTGTTGCAATTTCTCTTTTTATTGCAAATAGCGATTTAAAAGAAACCTTTGAAGCTTTTTTAGAAACCAAACTTGGTTTTGGCACTGTAAATTACAGCATTTTAGCATGGATAAATGATGTCTTAATGGCCATATTTTTTTTGTTGGTTGGTTTAGAAATTAAACGCGAGCTAATTGAAGGCGAATTATCAACAGTTAAATCTGCATCATTACCAGTAATTGCCGCAATGGGCGGCATGTTGTTTCCTGCTTTAATTTATTTCTTGTTTAATACTGGTAAAGAAACAGGCGCCGGTTGGGGAATACCGATGGCAACTGATATTGCTTTTGCGCTGGCCATCATCTCTCTTTTGGGAAAAAGTGTTCCTGTAAGTTTAAAAATATTTCTTGCTGCCTTGGCCATTGTTGATGATTTAGGCGCAATTTTGGTTATCGCAATTTTTTACACCAACCAAATTCATTTCGAATACTTAGCTTATGCCGGAGGAATTTTAGCACTGCTAATTTTGTTCAATTATATGGGCGTAAAAAATCTTTTCTTCTATTTAATACCTGGCATATTTTTATGGTATTTTATACATCATTCCGGCATCCATGCAACCATTGCAGGTGTACTTTTAGCACTTACTATCCCCACAAACGATACAGCAGTTGAATCGCCATTAGAAAGATTGGAAGGCATTTTAACTACGCCCGTTAGTTATTTAATTATGCCGATTTTTGCTTTAGCGAACACCAACATTACGTTTCAAAAAGAAATGTTAAAGGGTTTAATATCCCCATTGGGGTTGGGTATTATTTTTGGCTTGTTCGCCGGCAAGACCATTGGCGTAACACTTTTTAGTTGGCTCGCTGTTAAATTAAAATTTGCAGATTTGCCTACAGGTGCAGGGTGGAAGCACATATTAGGCCTAGGTATGTTGGCGGGGATCGGTTTTACGATGTCGATATTTATTTCGTTGCTCTCTTTTGTTGATCCTCTACATATTGCAGAAGCAAAATTTGCAATTTTAACTGCTTCAGTATTTTCTGGTATTGTCGGTTTTGTATTTTTAAAATCACTAAACTCTGACGATAACTTGGTTGGTGAAAACGTTCCAGTTTAGCACCTATTAGCGTTTCAAATTATACAGAAATCCAAAAAAAAAATTAAAAATTAAACTCAGGTTTTTGGTTAGAGCGGCCGTCACCCTGAATTCAGTTCAGGGTCTTTGTAGCAGGAAAGTTGCTGATCCCGAGAAGTCGGGACAGCAAGACGATGAGCCTAAGTGTAATGCCAATGGAGCACTATTTCCAATAAAACAATTATCGAACTCAGCTTAGTAATCATTAGCGTTTCAAATTCAACAGAAGCCGAAAAAATATTAAAGATTAAATGCAGGTTTTTGATTAAATTAATGAAAAATATCAAACTCAAGTTAGCGTTTTTTTTAACTTTGTGTTTCGGATAATAATCCGTTTCGGCCGCTCAATATTTAACAAACATTTACGAGCACACGAATTTTTTAAACAGTAATTATGAGAAAAAAAATAAATGCAACCGTTTTTAAAGAATTTTTTGATTCGGAAAAAAATGGCGGTATCGTACTTATACTTTGCGTAGTCGTTTCATTATTAATAGCAAACTCTGGCTACGCATCTAATTTTTCAAATTTACTAACTCAATCCTTAGGTTTCAATATTGGCTCTACTCCTATTGTTTATAGCGTTTCTGCGTGGATTAATGATGGCTTAATGGCTATATTTTTTCTTTTGGTTGGCTTAGAAATAAAAAGAGAACTGATTGAAGGTGAATTATCAACCATTAAAAAAGCTACCTTACCCGTTTTTGCTGCCTTAGGCGGCATAATTATTCCGGCGACTATTTATTTTATTTTTAATAATGGGCAAGCAACCGCAAAAGGTTGGGGAATTCCGATGGCGACTGATATTGCTTTTGCATTGGCAATTGTAGCTTTGCTTGGCAAAAGTATTCCAGCTTCTTTGAAAATATTCTTGGCTGCGTTGGCTATTGTCGATGATTTAGGTGCGATTTCGGTTATTGCCATTTTTTATACGAATGAAATTCATTGGAACTATTTATACATCGCCGGTGGCATAATTGCAATACTATTATTACTTAACTATTTTAACGTAAAGTCGCTTTGGTTTTATTTAATTCCTGGAATTTTGCTTTGGTACTTGGTACACCATTCGGGCATTCATGCTACAATTGCTGGCGTAATTTTGGCATTCACAATTCCAACTAACGATACCGACGAAGAATCGCCCTTAGAAAAACTAGAGCATTTTTTGGTTAAGCCAGTTGCGTTTTTAATTATGCCGATTTTCGCCTTGGCCAATACAAATATCACTTTCGAAAAGGAAATGATAATGGGATTAATTTCTCCGTTGGGCTTGGGCATTATCCTTGGGTTATTCGTTGGTAAAACAATTGGTGTTTCATTATTCTCTTGGATTGCCGTTAAAACCAAATTTGCTAAGTTACCGAGTAAAGCGGATTGGAAACATATATTAGGCATTGGAATGTTAGCCGGGATCGGTTTTACCATGTCGATATTTATTTCGTTATTATCTTTTGTCGACCCTTTACATATCGCAGAAGCAAAATTTGCTATTTTAACAGCTTCAGTTTTTTCTGGTGCAGTTGGATTTTTCTTCTTAAAATTTAATGCCTCGAAACGTTAAGCTAAATTTTCGATTTAGTTTGCAAAAAAGATAATATTTAACACTTGGAGGTCGAAGCTTAGAAAACTCAATTCGATAATTAAAACTTATTTAAGATTAGATTTGGGCGTTTTAACACGCTTTCCACTTTATTTTTTGGTAGAAAAAACCAAAAAGGATATCGTTGCAATCGTTAACGCTAGCGATGTTCAAAAACCATTGATAAAATATCAATTCTAATGATTAATGATCGAAATGTGGCTAAAAGGCAATATAAATTCAGAAATAAACTTTGTTTTCAAAAAAAAAGAGGCTGTCTCAAAACGACAATTTAAGAAATTGTAAAAGAATTAAATTTGGCGTTATCGTCATACTCAGCTCGACTGGGTATCTTAATGCATTGGTAGGAACTGATTTATTAGTCATTTTGTCCCATTAAGATTCCCCGCCTGCGCGGGAATGACGACCGCCCACAATATTATTCTGTCTAATAAATTTCAATATTAATTTTGAGACAGCCTCGTCCCGCCATTTCAGTTAATCTATAAAATCATCAACCTTTAAAGTTTTTCATAAAATCACTAACATTCTGTTCAATATTACCGTTAGCAATCGCTTTCACAAATGCGGTACCAATAATTGCCCCATTCGAATATGCGCAAGCCTTATCAAAAGTTTGCTTATCGCTTATCCCGAAACCAATCATAGTTGGGTTTTTCAAATTCATATTCTGAATTCTACTGAAATACGCCTCGGTAGTATTACCAACCTCTAAATTTTTACCTGTTGTAGCCGACGAAGAAAGCAAATAAATAAAACCATTAGTGAGGCTATCGATTTTTTTGATGCGTTCATCAGCAGTTTGCGGCGTTATTAAAAACACATTACTTAAATTATGTTCTTCAAAATAACCTTTGTAAAATTCTTCATATTCAACCATTGGCAAATCTGGAACGATACACCCATCAACACCAACTTCGGCACAAGCTTTACAAAAATTTTCTACACCAAACTGCAAAACAGGGTTTACATAGCCCATTAATAACACCGGAATGGTTACGTTTTTACGTAATTCTTTCAGTTGCCCAAATAAAATATTCAGCGTCATGCCTTGATCCAGCGATTGCTTACTACTCGCCTGTATAACTGGCCCATCGGCAACAGGATCTGAATACGGAAAACCAATTTCGAGCATATCAGCACCAGATTTCTCTAAAGCCTCAGCAATTCTAACTGTATCTATCAAATCAGGATAACCTGCTGTGTAATAAATAGATAATATATTTTTCTTCTTTTCGAAGAGTTGTTTTATTCTGTTCATTTCAATAGAATTGAGATTTGAGATTTGAGATTTGAGAAATAGACTCATAGTCTAATATCTCATATCTATTGTCTCATATCTATAAATTAAAATATTTAATGTACGTATCTAAGTCCTTGTCTCCCCTACCGGATAAACAAACCACAACATTATCACCTGCTTTAAACTCCATTTTTTCTAAATAAGCCAATGCATGTGCGGTTTCAATTGCAGGAATAATGCCTTCAAGTTGCGTTAAAAGTAAACCCGCTTCTAAACTTTCTTCATCGGTAATGGAAACATATTTTCCACGACCAGTTTTAAATAAGTGTGCATGTTGTGGGCCAATACCTGGATAATCCAAACCTGCAGAAACCGAATGTGGTTCTACAACTTGTCCGTCGGGAGTTTGCATTAAAATACTTCTACTGCCATGTAAAACCCCTTCTTTACCTAAATAAGTTGTAGCTGCAGAAAAACCACTAGAAACGCCTTTTCCAGCTGCTTCTACTGCAATTAACTGTACATTTTCATCATCCATAAAATGATAAAACATACCCATTGCATTACTTCCACCGCCAACACAAGCTAAAACATAATCAGGTTGATCGTTTCCTGTTTGTTCTATAAGTTGCTTTTTGGTCTCCTCAGAAATGATTGATTGGAAAAGCGCAACCATATCTGGATAAGGGTGTGGCCCAACTACCGAACCGATGATGTAATGTGTATCAATTGGGTTATTAATCCAATCGCGCATCGCCTCATTTGTTGCATCTTTTAACGTTTTACTACCCGAACTTGCAGGAACGACTTTTGCACCTAACATTTTCATACGCGCAACGTTTGGTGCTTGGCGCTCTATATCCACCTCGCCCATGTAAATAACGCATTCTAAATTTCGCAGCGCACAAACCGTTGCTGTTGCTACACCATGCTGACCAGCACCTGTTTCGGCTATAATTCTTTTCTTACCCAATTTCTCGGCAAGCAAAATTTGGCCAATGGTGTTGTTAATTTTATGTGCGCCAGTGTGGTTTAAATCTTCACGCTTTAAAAAAATGTTTGCGCCATACCTTTGCGATAATCTTTTTGCTAAATATAAAGGCGAAGGGCGACCAACATAATCTTTCATTAACTGATGAAATTCTTTTTGAAAATCAGGCTCAGCAATAATTTGTAAATAATTTTGGCGCAGTTCTTCCACGTTTGGATAAAGCATTTCAGGGATATATGCTCCACCAAAATCTCCATAATATCCTTTTTCGTTTACTTTGTAATTCATAATATTTTATCAAATCTTTATCGGTAAAACCGAATTGAATAAATTTATTTCTTTAATAATCATTGTAAAATTTATAAGATGATTAATCTTCCGCTTTGCGAAGAATTATTAATTCTCAATTAATTCTGCTATAAATTTTTCAATACGCGCTACATCTTTTAAACCTGGCGCTGTTTCAAACCTACTGTTAATATCCAACGCATATAATCTTGCATCTTCTATCTCAGCTATCGCGATGATTTGTTCTAAATCGATTCCGCCACTTAAAAAATAAGGTTTTGCCAGCGTATATTTCGTTAAAATTTGCCAACTAAATGTTTTACCAGAGCCACCGTGCGTTGCAGTTTTAGTGTCGAATAAAAAGTAATCAACACCGTTTACATATTCATCGAGTATCGAAAAATCAAAATTTTCATCAATACCAAATGCCTTGATCACTTCCAAATGACTAAACGAAGCCTTTAATTCTATGCAGTAAGCTGGCGATTCCTTCCCATGTAATTGCACTGCTTTTAAATTTAACAGATTAACCTTTTCCTTAACCTTCAACAAATCTTCATCCACAAAAACCCCTACTGTTTTAATTTCAGCAGGCACATATTTAATCAGCTCTGCCGAAACATCGCTAATAAACCGTGGCGATTTTTCGTAAAAAATAAATCCCAAATAATCTGGCGCCAAATCTGCCACAGCAGCAATATTCGAAGCGAATTTCATTCCACAAACTTTAAGTTTTAGGTGCTTCATTAGGCCACTAACTTTTTAAAACTGGTTAAAGCTTTTTTACTTAGAAGAGATTCTTCGGCTTCATAAAAGCAATCGGCAAAACTTGCGCTTTGTTTTATCGTTTTTATGGCCAATGCCGCATTGCAAAGCACCACGCTATTTTGCACTTCGGTAGCGGTACCATTTAAAACATTTGTAAATATTTTTGCTGATGATGCTACTGTATCGCCACCTTTAATCGCATTTTGATCAACCTTTTGGAAACCCATTTCATTTAAAGTTAAAATGCTTTCGCCTTTATTGCTAAAAGTTTTCACGTCGCAGGTTAAAGAAATTTCATCATAACCTTCTAAAGCGTGTACAATCGTATATTTTTTGTCGGTGTCTTGATATAAATAGTTGTACAACCGTGCCAATTCTAAACTAAAAACACCCACCATTTGATATTTGGGATGCGAAGGATTAACCATTGGACCGAGCATATTAAAAAATGTTTTTACGCCTAAATCTTTTCTAATTGGTGCTACTATTTTCATTGCAGGATTAAAGAGCGGCGCATGTAGAAAGCAAATTCCAGCATCATCTAAATTCCTTTTCAAAGTCGCTTCATCATTGGTAAAAGTATAACCTAAATACTCCATTACATTTGATGAACCGCAACCCGAAGAAACGCCATAATTACCATGTTTCGCAACTTTGTGCCCCGCGCCTGCAACAACAAATGAGGCCAATGTAGAAATATTAAATGTATCTTTCCCATCCCCGCCAGTGCCACACAAATCGATTAAATCATAGCCTTGAAAATCAATTTGAAGGCATAAATCTAACATCGCGTCTCTGAAACCTTGTAATTCATCAACTGTAATATTGCGCATGGCGTAAGCCGTAATAAAAGATGCAATTTGCGATGAATTGAACTCACCTTGCGTAATCGATATTAAAATGTGCTTCGCCTCTTCCCTACTAAAACTTTTATTCTCAAATAAATGACCTAATATTTTTTTCATTTTCTCTTTAAAAAATCATCATTGCGAAGAACGAATGACGAAAAGTATAAGTTATTAAACTAAGTTCAAGCTTAAAGGAAAACCTCTAAAGCCTGACGGTTAAAAAAAAAAGGATTGCTTTTTGGGCAATCCTTTTAATTATGTTTGAATATTTTTAAAATATACAACAATAGAATTTGCCTAACGATTTTCGTTATGCCACCACCAGTTGATATTTAAGTTTTTAATTGTCATTTTTGTATGGAACAAATATTGATATAATTTTTATAAATCCAAAAATCTTTATTAAAAATATGCCCTTTTTTAAAAGAAAAATACAATTTAATGATGATTTGGGTTTTAGTTCGAATCCGGTAGTTAAAAACCAACGTGCTTTAAATGTTGATGGCACTCCAAATATTGAACGCACAGGCTTGCCATGGTTTAAATTTGATGACACCTATACTAAGTTGGTTACTATGGGCTGGTCTCGTTTTTTCTTAGTTATTTTAATCGTTTACCTGCTCGTAAACACCTTATTTGCAGTTACCTATAATATTATTGGTATCGAGCATTTAAACGGAGCAATGGGCAAAACACCACGAGATCAATTTTTTGATGCATTTTTCTTCTCTGCACAAACAATTTCGACGGTTGGTTATGGCCATATTTCGCCACAAGGTTTTATGACATCCATTGTAGCAGCTTTCGAAAGTATGTTGGGTTTACTTGCTTTCGCATTGGCCACAGGCTTACTTTACGGCCGATTTAGCAGACCAACATCAAAAGTTTCGTTTAGCAAAAATATAGTTATTTCGCCCTATCAAGATAAAATGGGCTTGATGTGCCGTTTGGTAAACTTAAGGAGAAATTCTTTAATTGAGATTGAAGCACAAATGTATATTACATTTAACGAAATTGTTGACGGAAAATCTAAACGAAGTTATTATCCTTTACTGCTAGAACGGGATAAAATAAGTGTGTTGTCCTTAAACTGGACTTTAGTTCATCCCATAAATGAGGATAGCCCGCTATTTGAAAAAACATTAGCAGATATTAAGCAAGCTCAAGTAGAAATTATACTAATATTGAAGGCATTTGATGATACATTCTCGCAGACTATTCACACCAGAACGAGTTATCAAGAAGATGATATTAAAATGAATGCCCGTTTTGAAATGATGTACTACCATAATAGTGAAGGCAAAATTGTACTGGATTACAGCAAGTTAGATAGTGTAATTGTTGAAGGGTAGAATTACAATAGCTCTAATAGTAAATGATAAGGCGTATATCCTCCCCCTGCCCCCTCAGAAGGAAGGGGGACATGATGCAGAGACACTCAGCGTTACCTACAATAAAAAGATTTGTACTGGTGAAAAACGCGATCGACTGCCTTCAGGCATGAAATGACAGGATTACAACCACCCCCGCCAACACACAAACCCAAATCATCCCCTCCTTGAAAATAAGGAGGGGAGTTGCGAATTACATAACCCACCATCTCTCTAAACCCTGCTAACGGACTCGCAACCTATCAAGGATTCAGCATTGAAACCACCCCCGCCTTAAAAATAACGGGGAGTTTGACTTATCGATACACATCACTTAATATCCGATGTTATCTTTTTACATACACTCATCCAACAACAACAAAATAGATTCATAGTTTTTGCCAACTGCATCAGACATTGCGATTTCGCAGGTTTTAGCAGATGAATAATATCCTTCGTAGCTTCCACTCTTAACTTCATCGGCCTCTGGCTTTGTTGCAGATTCGGTTAACTCCGGGAATAAGAAACCCCTATCACCTGCCATTCCGCAGCAACCTGCGTGAATGGGAACCGTTACATTTATAGCCAATTGTTGTGCAATTTTGAGAAATTTATTTTCTGTACCCATTTTTTCTAATGAACAAACCGGGTGAAGGACAATGCTATGTTTTTTATTTAAAATTTTTGCAACGGGTAAAAGATATTCTAATATATAATCTACACTATCAATTATCTTAATCGCATCATATTTCAACTTATTTTCATCAGAAAGCGCTGGCCTGCAATCTTTTAAAGTATGTGTACACGAACTTATATCTAACACAACAGGTAATTTCCCCTCTTTTGTCCAAGTCCATAACTTACTTACGGTGTCGTTAACACTGAATTTGTAAGCATCGCTGAAACCTTTTGAAGAATAGATTTGTCCGCAACAAGTACCTTGAATATCATTTGGAATAATAAAATCCACTCCTGTTTTTTCTGAAACACTAATGAAAGTATCAATAATATTTTTCGATCCAAACGCACTTCCGCCCATCACCCTATTAATGCAAGTTGGGTAATAAACTACGCCCGGTACAGGATGCAGATAAGTCTTATTTAAGTACTGCGAAAAATATTTTGTGGGTTTAATCTGATTTGACCATAACGGAACTGCGGGAATAATTTTCTTCAAGCCTCTTGTTAAATTAATCATCGCGCGTGCGCCAAAAACATTATTAATGCCATTAGCGATGTTGATTACAGAATGAACAAACCACGTAACACTTTTAAAATTTTTAGCAACCATAAGGGCAACTTTATTAGAAAAAGCGTTGTGGTTTTCTCGTCTCAATCTTTTTACTAACGAGCCTGTATTAATATCTACCGGACAAGCAGTTGCACACAAGCCATCAACAGCACAAGTGTCTAAACCATCATATTGGTAATCGTTTAAAAGATTTTTATAGTCGGCCTTTTCGTTGTTATCCTTTAGTTTAAGCAACTCTCTACGAACTACAATCCTTTGCCTTGGTGTTAAAGTGATATTCCTGCTTGGGCATTTATGTTCACAAAAACCACATTCCATACACTTATCCACCTCTTCTTCTACCTTGGGCAGTTCTTTTAAATGATGAATGTGCGCTTGTTTATCTGCATTAATAATCACCCCTGGATTTAACAAATTTAAAGGATCTATTAAATCTTTTAAAGCCTTCATAATTTCGTAAACACCACTACCCCATTCGGTTGCTACAAATGGCGACATATTTCTTCCCGTACCATGTTCGGCCTTCAATGCACCTTTATATTTATCAACAACTAAGGCTACAACTGCTCTCAAAAAATTATCGTAACGAGAAATCTCCTCATGGGTTTCGAATGCTTGAGTAACCACAAAGTGAATATTTCCATCTTTTGCATGTCCAAAAATAATTGCGTTTTCGTACTCGTAAGCTCTAAAAAGAGATTGAAGATCTGATATTGCATTTCCCAACTCGCTAACAGGAACAGCAATATCTTCTAAAATAACAGTTGTACCACTTGCTCTAACCGCACCTACAGATGGGAACATTCCTTTTCTAATTTTCCATAAAAAAGCTTGCTCGGTCGGATCGTTTGTAAAAACAGCTGGATAAAGTAAATTTAAATCAGTGCTAACTTTTAAAAATTGATTGGCTTTTGTATCGATTTCTTGCTGTGTATTTCCTTGATATTCGACCAATAAAGCAGCGGTATTTTCGGGCAGTACTTTCAAAACATCTGGCACACCTTTAATATTTTCAACCGACCTTAATGATGCCCTATCCATTAATTCAACGGCTTCTGCACCTGATAAAGTTAAAGGAACGATGGCTTTGCAGGCTGCAAAAATATCAGGAAAATATAATAATGATGTGGTTTTTAAAGGATAATCGGGCACAGTTTTAAGCACTGCTTCGGCAATAAAACCCAAAGTACCTTCTCCTCCAACTAAAATATGCGCTAAAATATCTAAGGGATGTTCATAATCTATAAATGCGTTTACAGAGTAACCAACGGTATTTTTAGTTTTATATTTATGTCTAATGAGTTCATAAATAGATGGATCAGTTAATATTTTTTCCCTTAACAATTTAATTTCAGTAAAAATCTCTGGTAATTCTGCTTCAAAACGAACATAATCTTCGGCCACTTCGGTAGAAAAAATAAAGCCATTTGGTAAAACGAATTTGATATATTTTATGGTGTGATAAGAATTTTTAGTTACGCCGCAACACATGCCGCTTGCGTTGTTAGAAATAATGCCACCCATCATCGCAGCATTTATACTTGCTGGATCAGGCCCGATTTTTTTTCCATAACGCTTTAATTCAGAATTAACAATAGCGCCAATTACACCAGGTTGTACCCTAACTGTTTCGCCTTTATCTTCTACCCGAACAAAATTCCAATACTGACTAAGATCCACTAAAATTCCATCAGAAATTGATTGTCCGGATAAACTGGTGCCCGCTGCACGAAATGTGATGGGAATGTTGTGCGTGTGCGAGAATTTAAAAAGTGCTTGTACTTCATCCGTAGAAATGGGTTGAACTACGGCTTTAGGGCGCAAATAATAAAAACCAGCGTCAGATGCGAAAGCAACCAAATCAATTAAACGAGATTTTATTCGGTCTCTTGGGAGGATGGTTGTGAGTAAATCTGCTAGGTTATTCATTACAAACAAAAATAAGGTAAATGCTAAGCTTTTTATCTGCTTTTTACATTTAAATATGCATAAATAAGCTTTTCGGTTTTAACCGTGCAGGATGCATTTTGAAAAAACAAAAAATGGGCTCGATAAACTATCGAACCCATGGTAAAATTTTAAATAAAAAAGTGTTAAACTAAATCAACCACTATCTTAATCTTTCTTGTTGTCTAATGCGCCCTCTATCCGGTCTGAAAGATCTTGTAGATGATATTTATCTAAACCAACTGCTACATTAGCTGCGTTTTTTATTAACGTATTTAATGCTTTCAATTCCCCTTTCGCAACAGACAAAACATCACTTCTTGATGTAACAACTGCATCTTGATTGCCCGATTGTGCATCGGTTGAACCGAGCTTTACAATGGAAATTAATTTATCAACATAAACTTTCTGCAAGTTCCTTCTATAAACGTCGATTGGCTGATTAGATTTCAATTCAGTAAATATAGATGCATCTAAATTTGAAAAAAGATCAGTTATTTTATAAGCTGAATCTCCATCAGCAGCCTCGCCTGCAATTAGTTTAGCTAAAGTATTTGTACTCAATAATCTGCTAATGGTAGCACTTTGCATTTTTCCAATAACATCCAAACCATTCATGCCAATATCATCTAAAATAGTTTGATCAACCATCCACATTGGTGTTTTAAATAGTTGTACATCCAAAAACTGCATTGCCTCTTTTTGTGTAGCAGCTGGTGTGCGCTGGTAAACGGTACCCGCTTGCTCTACCGTTTTTGGGTTTTCGTAGATGCCACCAATGTTTTTGGTAACATGCCCTAAATATCGGTTAAACTGCGTAGTTAGCTGGCCATACATGTTTTTTAGGTTATCATAACCATCTACGGGTTCTTTTGTCCATTCTGGCAATCCTTTAATAATAACCTGCAAATTTTTAATACCATAAGCACTCGCTTTCATTGCGTTATCCGATAAATCTTCACTTTGCGAATGCGGATCATCAGGATTAGATTCGGTACCAAACCACAATCTACGGTTCTTAGCAGACTCGATAACCATTTTATTTAGCACTAATGATTCGGCTTTTGGGCCCTTTTGATCTGGAAAGTATTTATATCCCCATTCTATTGCCCAATTATCATAATCGCCGATGCGTGGGTATAAACCTTTTTTGGATATATTATCTCCCGGTTGCGCCACATAATTAAAGCGGGCATAATCCATAATTGAAGGCGTATGGCCATTTGCTTCTACCCACTTTTTATCCCTCAATAATTCTACAGGTACGGTAGAACTTGATCCAAAATTATGCAACAAACCTAGGGTATGGCCAACTTCGTGAGAAGAAACAAAACGAATTAAGTCGCCCATTAATTCATCGTCGAACTCCATTTTACGTGCTCTTGGGTCAACCGCAGCTGTTTGAATCATATACCAATCGTGAAGCAATTTCTGCACGTTATGAAACCAATTGATGTGACTTTCCATAATCTCGCCAGTACGCGGATCGGAAATACTTGGTCCGCTTGCGTTTGCAATTTCTGATGGTTTATAAACGATGGCAGAATTACGGGCATCATCAATACTCCAAGTAGAATCTTGTTTATATGTCGGTGCCAATTTTGCCATCACTGCATTTTTAAAACCAGCTTTTTCGAAAGCTTTAGCCCAATCGTTTACACCGGCCATTAAATAAGGAATCCATTTTTTAGGCGTTGCAGGGTCTATATAATAAATAATCGGCTTTGCTGGCTCTACCAATTCTCCTCGTTTATATTTAGCTAAATCTTGTGGTTTCGGCTCTAACCTCCATCTTTTAATTAATTCTACATCTTTAACACCTTGAGGATTTAAGTCGAAATCTGTATATCCAACGGTAAAATAGCCAACTCTCGGATCTGCATAGCGGGCTTTCATTGGCACAGCTGGTAATAGAACTAACGAAGTGTTAAGCTCTACAGTTGACGATCCTGTTGGTGCGCCACCTGCCGGAGGTGGTGTACCGGGCGCCTGACCAGATGTAAGCGTATATGTTTTTACCGTACTAATTTCCACATTCATCGGGAAACTGCGTATGCTTTGAATATAACTCCTATCGGATAAGGGAGCACCTAATCTAAATCTATTTTTTGTTTGAGGTGAACCAAAGTAAAAGATATCATTGTCTCCGTTTAAATAATCGGTTATGTCGATAACACTTCCTCGCTTATCAGGCGAGTACGCCGCAATATTGAATGAAGCCGCAATGGCTTGTATATTAGAGTTTTTTAACGATTGATACATTGATGCAGTACTATCTGCGCCATAAGTACGAAAACTCACTTTGCGCATAAAAATCCTATTATTTGGACCTTTTTCGAAGCGAATGACCGAACTTCCGATTTGATCGCCTGCGTAACCTTGCGCAGCCCTTACATCGGCGCCCGATTTTGCAATTCTGCTTACTACTAAAATGTCTCTTCCGAGGGTGCTATCTGCAATTTCAAAAAAGTATTTATCTTCCAATTTATGAGAAGTAATCATGCCTCTTCGGGTAATTGCCTTATCGGTAATTACTTCGTTGTAAGGCTTTGGCTGTGCTTTTACGCCAGAACCCAAGGCTGAACCAGGTGTTCTTTTTGTAGAATCTGTAGGAGCTGCCTTAACAACTGGCTTATCTTGCGCCTGAGCGAAAGTAAAAACAGAAACAGCGAGCAATAGACTGAATATTTTCTTCTTCATGTAGTGATTGAAAATTATTTAAGAATTTTTTGAATAAGTTTAGTGCTGTAAAAGTGCAAAAACATCACCTAAATATTGTAATGAATTTATAATGTTACAAACCATAAAATATATCGTTTTAATGTTAACCTAATGTGGACAATTAAATATTCCTTTCAAAAGGCTAAATGCAGTCTTCGGTTATTGCAACGTCGAGGCTCGCTCAAAACAATGAGTTAAGAAATTCCAATAGAATTTAATTTGGTGTCGTCGTCATGCTCAGCTTGACTGGGCATCTTAACAACTTATTTATACAGCGCTATATCAAGCAATCAATAGTTAATAAAGCTAAAACATTTTAAAAACAGGCTTTATTGCTGTCAATATCGTTAGTTAACCTTCTATCTCTTCCCCTACGAAATAATTTAGATTCTCCTTAGTTACAATATCTAGCGGTAAATATTTGAGTAATGGCACTTCCTTTTTAAAAATTAATTTATCTGCTAACAACTGCAACGACCAAAAGCCTTGCCCTTTGGGGTTTTGATTAATTAAAAAATTGATGGTATTGTTTTTAAGATAATGTATGTTTTTTGGCAACAAATCGTATCCGATAATTTTAACATCGGCAATATGTTTTTGGTTAAGATACGCTGCAATTTCAAATGCCTTTGAAGTGGTTACAAAAACAGCTTTGATATTTGGATTTGTTTCAAACACCTCATCCAATTGTTTAACCGTTAATGAAGCATTTTGTGTTTCAATATCCGCCCTAATCAATTCGTACTTTTGAGATAGGTTATTTTGCGTAAAATAATTTCTAAAACCTTGTTCTTTCTTTTCTAAGTGTGCTGCATTTGAGGTTTCTTCATCAAAATGTGCAATTAAAATAGTGCATGGATCACATTGGCCGTAGTTAATTAATTTCCCTGCAAGAAAACCACTCAAGTACGAATCCTGACCAATATAACTCAATGGCTCAAAATCAGATATTTCTGTGTTAAAGAGTACAAACGGAACTTCAGCTTTTTTCCAATTTTGTACAAATGGTAAGGTTTCGCGATGAAAAATAGGCGACAATATAATTCCATCAGGTAATTCGTTGTTCACTTCGTTTGCTTTTTCAACAAAAGAATGAACCTGGTAAGGGTCGAAAAAATGAAATTTCACCGTTAAACCAAATCGCTTAAGTTCTTTTAAAGACTTTTTAATGCCAGCTTTGGGCGCAAACCAATAATTATCGTAAGCATCATCAGGAATGAGTACCGCAATTTTATATTCTTTTTTAGAGCTGAGTGCTCTTGCAATAATGTTCGGCTCATATTCCATCTCCTTCAAGATTTTAAGCACCCTCTTTTCTACGCTAGGAGCCACTCTTCCTCTTTTATGCAAAACTCTATCAACCGTTCCGGTAGAAACTTCTGCTTTTAAGGCAATATCTTTAATGGTTATCTCTTTATCTTTCATTTAAAAGTTGTAATGAGCATAAATGTAATACTTTTAACAAAAGGCACACTTATACTATGCAATAATGCACATTTAATGTTGAATAAATTGTTGTGATATTAACAACTTATGCGTAATATTTAACTTTTTGTAGGTTTTCCGGATATTCTTACAAGGAATGAAAATATTTTTATTCAAAAAAATTTGAGTTTATAGATTTATCTTTTTCTATTACCCTAACAACAATTGCCACTTACTGTTTAATAATTGTATTTTCATGATCCTAAAAAATTGTGCATATATCTCCCAACACAATGTTTGCCAATTTCGGGAGCTTACATTTCAAAAAGTTTAATGGTTTTAAATTGCCAATGTGGTATTATATCTACTGTTCTATTAAAAGGCTACGATTAATGGTTGTTGTAAATTTTTGCTGTAATTTTCTAAATATTTCAACCACTCATCTTCATTAGTAAAGTGCCCACCTCTATTCCATGTAGCACCTTGATAATAAACAAATTGCTGATTTTTACGAAGGGTTTTTAAGCCCAAAAGGTGGTTCGCCTGATCGGCCAATTTAAAACCTTCTGCTGCTGGAAATATAACACCTACACCAATCATCCCATTATCAATTTTACCATCGGTTTTATCCCAATAGCTTACGTAGTTATTAATATTATCTAATTTTATACTGCCATCGCCACTGTGTTTAGTTACGCCAACTGCTATGGGTAGCACGCCAACTTTAAAATGATAAAAGTTTTCTATTTTATTTATGCTCGAACCCGCATCTAAAGTGATCCGTTTTGTTTCGGTAACTTGTTGTCCGTTAACATTCCAAGCGCTAAAATTTAATTCAAATGTGAGGCGTATTGGTCCTTCATCAATTATTTTATAACTGTCGTAATTTTTCGGGAATATAAATTTATCGCCTATTAACGGGGCAGAATCACCTGCACCCAACGAAAAACCAACTTTGTACCCATCCATACCTAAGCCGTGGTTGGTATGGTAATCGCCTTCTTTGTACCATTTATTCAAAACCAATTCTGGCGTATTTTTCGACCAAACATCTAACCCTTTTGCATTATCGGGTTGCGTTTCTAGCGCTGCACCATACATCCTAAACGCAACCACATCATTTTCCCATGCAAAATCATCAAAACGCTCTGGCACTTGCCTACCAAAAGTTTTGCGCTTATAATCGTCTCTCGTACCCGTACGAATTATAAAATTTAAAGTTGTCTCTGCTGAAATATCAGTCTGAAAAATTAAATCCTGAGGTGATTTTTTGCCTTTGTACAGCACCTGAGATGGGATTTGTTTATTCGTAATGGCATCATAAACTACAATATTATTTACTGTAGCATTTTTAACTTTTTTACATAACCGCTTCCAATCTAATGCTATCGTTTGCGCAGTTCTTTTTGTCGATAAAGTATTCTTCACTTTTACAAGTAAACCTGCCGAGTCTATCAAATTTGTGTGCCTCGAGCCATTTGTCCAAATAAAAGCTCCCTTATTGTGGGCTACACAAGCATTGGTAATTCCCATTGTTAAAATTGCAAAAGCAACCAAAAAAAACCTAATCATTTTAATCTTCATAATGATGATGCTAACTAATACTTCAATAAAATTATTTATTCTGTGAGAGAAATCACTTAATTTTAACTCCAAAGGCACTTTAAATCGCGATTAAGGGATTATGCTCGAACAAAAAAAGTTCTGTTTTTGGCAATTCTAAATCAATTACATAGCACCAACAGTAATGAATACTATTTTGTGTTAAATTGATTTTTTTTATCCATTTAATAGCTTGTTGTTAATTTTTAGCGTAGGCAACCACATTTTGTTTTGCTGTACCCAAACCATCAATCCCCAATTCAACCACATCACCCTCTTTTAAATAAATTTGTGGATTAAAACCTAATCCAACACCGTTTGGCGTACCTGTGGAAATTACATCACCGGGCAAAAGTGTCATAAATTCGCTTAAATAAGAAACAACATGGGCAATGTCGAAAATGAAGTCGTCGGTATTTCCATCCTGCATTATTTTACCATTTAATTTTAACCAAAGGCGCAAATTATTTGGGTCTTCAATTTCATCGGCAGTTGCCAACCAAGGGCCAAGTGGTGCAAAAGTATCGCATCCTTTCCCTTTAGTCCACTGCCCGCCACGCTCTATTTGGAACGCTCTTTCACTAATATCGTTATGTAAAACATAGCCGGCTACGTAATTTAAAGCTTCTTCTTTAGAAACATAGCTCGCTTTTTTACCAATTACTAAAGCCAATTCTACTTCCCAATCGGTTTTTACCGAACCTTTAGGAAGCATAATATTATCATTTGGCCCTACAATAGCTGTAGTAGATTTAAAAAAGATAATTGGTTCTTGCGGAATTTGTGCATTGGTTTCTTTAGCGTGTTTGGCGTAATTTAAACCGATACATACCAATTTTGAAGGCCTTGCTATTGGCGAACCTAACCTTTCTCCATCAGAAATTTCAGTTAAATTCGTTTTATGCTTCTCAACAAAATCAGTCAGCCTTTTGATACCATCCGACTCGAAAAAATTCTCATCGTAATCTTCTCCAAAAGCCGATGTATCATATTTTTTATCATCGATAATTACACCAGTTTTTTCTTTCCCTATCGCTCCGTATCTTATTAATTTCATCCTATTTTAGGTTTTATTTGTGCTACTCAAACACTTTTATTTTAAATTGCATTTGATGCTATTCCGTATTCAACAATCAAATATAAACCTAACTTTAAAAGTTAGGTTTTAATAAACTATCATCTGAAGGTTGCACTTTATGACCGAAAAGACCGAAGCACAGAATAACTAGAAAACAGATAAATGGCACAATGTAGCCAAACTGAATATTGTTAAATTCATCGCTTATAAAGCCAAAAAGTGGAGGTAAAATGGCACCACCAACAATCGACATAATAATTAAACTACTTCCAAATTTAGTATCTGCACCTAAATCTTTTATCCCCAAAGAAAATATTGTTGGGAACATAACCGACATAAAAAACGCTGTACCAATAATTATAAAAATAGCAGCCATACCCGTAACAAACATGGCGGCAATGCTTAATACTGCGCAAATAGCGGCATATATGCACAATAGTTTTACCGGACTGATATATTTCATGAAGAATGTACCAAAGAAACGGCCGAACATAAAAGCCATACCGACGCCAAAACCGGCATAACTAGCTGCTGTAAGTTCGCTTATCCCGGCTACTTTGGTGGCATAAAGAATAAAAAAGCTAAATACACATACTTGCGCGCCAACGTAAAAAAACTGAGAAGCAATAGCCCACCTTAAATGCTTATGCTTTAATGCACTAAAAATACTTACACCCGAGGATGAATCTTCTTTTATTTTAGGAAGTTTGGTAAACCAAAATATAATTGCGACGATTAAGATTATTGACCCTAAAATAAAATAAGGAAGTTTTACCGATGAAGCTTCTGTAGCCAGAGCAACTGCTTTTGCTTGAGGCTCCATACTTTGTAAAATAGCCTGCGGAACACCTTCAGTTAAAATTATTTTCGCCCCGATAATTGGCGCAATTGTAGCTGCCAAACCGTTAAAAGATTGCGCCAAATTTAACCGTTGAACAGCCGTTTTTGGATCACCTAATAGCGATGCAAAAGGATTTGCTGCAGTTTCTAGTATTGTTAAACCACAAGCAATTACAAACAAAGCAAAAAGAAAAAATCCATAAGATTGTGTATTTGCTGAGGGAATAAAAAGGTAAGAACCTATGGCAAAAAACAATAAACCTACAATTATACCTGTTTTATAACCATACTTTTTCATAATCAATCCTGCTGGAAGCGCCATAACAAAATAGGCAATAAACACGGCAGAATCTACTAATGAGGCTTGTAAAGTACTTAAACTAAATGCTCTTTTTAAGTGAGGAATTAAAATTGGATCGAGGTTATGCACAAAGCCCCATAAAAAGAAAAGGGAAGTAATCATCACAAAGGCAAACCTTGTAGAAGTTTTAGTTTCAGTCATATTGTTATTTGGTTATTTTGGTAGCAAAGTAAATAATTTTATTAATACAAAGCAATAGTTTATGTTTTTGCCCCTTATACCCTTCAGCCCACAATGTACTTTTGAAAAGTTTTCTTGGCGAGAAAAAAAGAAAATTTCAACACCATCATCTCTACAAAACGACTACTTAAATGTTGATAATTTTACTAATATTGTTAGTAATTACTAATATTATTAGTTTTATATTTGTTACTATAATGATAACTGCAAAAATGTGATCAGGACATAGCGATGAAGACAGACAAAGAGGAAATAGTAGCACAACTTAAGAAGCAAATATTGGAAACGCAAGGATTCAAACCTGCGCCAATCAGTAATACTGAAGGATTTGGTCTTGGTTCTTTAGAAGCGTGCTTTCCAAACTCAGTTTTTCCAACAGCTACCATTCACGAATTCCTATCAGAAAACCTCGAAGATGCGGCCTCTAGCGAAGGTTTTATTTCTGGAGTAATGGGAAAGTTAATGGAAAACGGAAGTCCTTGTATATGGATAAGCCGTAATCGGAAACTTTTTCCACCATCAATGGAACGTTTTGGGGTTGATCCACAACAGGTTATTTTTATCGACCTTAATTATGAGAAAGAAATACTATGGACTACCGAAGAAGCTTTGAAATGCGAAGGACTTGCCTGTGTAGTTGCAGAAATACCAGATATTAGTTTTGCACAAAGCCGAAGATTACAGCTTGCGACAGAAAAGAGCGGTGTAACCGGAATAATTCTTCGCAAACAACCTAAATATGCACGCTCGGCCACACCATGTACGGTGCGTTGGCAAATTAAGCCACAACCAAGTGAAATGGTAGATGAAATGCCTGGCGTGGGCAATCCAATATGGGAAGTGAATTTGTTAAAAGTTCGTAACGGCGTTACAGGTACGTTTCAAATACAATGGCTCGAAGATAAATTTGCTTCATTTGATCAAAAAATAGCATTAGCAGTTTTACAAACCAAACAGGCAGGGTAAAATGAAAAGAATGGTATCAATATGGTTTCCGAATTTACTTTCGGACTGGCTTGCCACCCGCAAACCGGAGCTCAAGGGCGAAGTATTTGTATTTACAAAACCCGAACGCGGGCGGATTATAGTTACTGCATCTTCAAAAGAAGCCGAAAAGCAAGGTATTTTTTGTGGCGCTATTCTGGCGGATGCAAAAGCCATTGTACCGAACATTCAATGCTTTGATGACGAAGCCAATCTAAATAAAAAATTACTTACCCGAATTGCGAAATGGGCAATTCGCTACTCCCCTTTTGTGGCTATAGATCTTCCTGAAGGGATTATTTTAGATTCTAGTGGTTGCTCACATCTTTGGGGAGGCGAAGAAAAATATCTTCAGCATATACTCGCAAAGCTAAATGAATCTGGTTATGGCTGCCGTGCAGCATTATCCGATACCATTGGCACAAGTTGGGCAATTGCCAGGTTTGGCAAAAAGCTGCCGATTATTGCACCTAACGAGCAGTACAATGCACTTTTGAACCTGCCACCAATTGCACTTCGTTTAGAAACAAATAGTTATCAACGGTTGTACAAACTAGGACTTGATAAAATTGGAAAGTTCATCCAGATGCCAAGATCAGTACTCCGCAGAAGGTTTGGAGAAGGAATGTTGTTAAAACTCGCGCAAGCATTGGGCACCGAAGAAGAAACGGTTAAACCAATCATCATCATCCAGCCTTACGAAGAAAGATTAGCTTGCTTAGAGCCGATAAGAACAAAGACCGCGATAGAAATTGCGATTGAAAAATTATTAGAAAATTTATGTAATAGATTAGCCAGTGATGGTTTAGGTATGCGCTCGGCAGAATTGAAAGGTTACCGTTTAGATGGCAAGGTTACGTTAACAAAAATCGGCACCAACCAGCCAAGCCATAACATTAAGCACTTATTTAAACTTTTTCAATTGCGAATTGACCAAATTGAACCCGCTTTGGGCATAGAGCTTTTTATGTTAACCGCCATCAAAACTGAAGCTATGCTTGTACAACAAGAAAAACTTTGGGGTGGCAAACCCGGACTTGCAGATCAAAATATCGCTCAACTTTTAGATAGACTTGCTGGAAAAATTGGTCCTCAGGCGATTAAAAGATACATTCCTCAAGCTCATTACTGGCCAGAACGCTCGCTAAGAACAGCGGTATCTTTAGAAGAAAAATCGGAATGTAGTTGGCAAAAAGTTAACCCTCGCCCTATGGAGATGTTAAAAAACCCAGAACCCGTGCAAGTTACAGCCCCCATTCCAGATTATCCACCAATGAATTTTAGGTATAAAGATGAATTGCATTTAATTAAAAAAGCCGATGGACCCGAGCGCATTGAAAGAGAATGGTGGATAGAAAAAGGCGAGCATAGAGATTATTATATTGTTGAGGATGAAAAAGGAAGAAGATATTGGATATTTAGATCTGGCCATTATAGCGAAGAAAAATCAAATTGGTTCATTCATGGGTTTTTCGCATAAAAAATAAAAATAATGGGCTATTGCGAACTACAGGTAACAAGTAATTTTAGCTTTCTTAGAGGGGCTTCTCATCCAGAAGAACTGGTGGAGCAAGCCGCTGCTTTTGGCTATTCTAAAATTGCCATTACCGATGTAAACACCATGGCGGGGATTGTTCGTGCGCATTCAGAAGCTCGTAAATTTGATATTTCTATTATCCCCGCATGTAAATTAGAACTGCTTGATGGGCCGAGTTTACTCGCTTATCCTACTGATAAAGAAGCTTATGGAAGATTATCTGCATTGTTAAGTATGGGTAATTTCCGTGCTGAAAAGGGAAAATGCTACCTATATGTTAAAGATGTAGAAGAATATAAAAAGGGGATTATTTTTATTGCCATAGCACCTGATGCCTTAAGCAACGTCTTTGATTTTGAAGCTAACTTTGCCACACAACTGCAGAATTACAAAGCGCTTTTTGGCAAAAAACTTTATTTAGGTGTAAACAGGAGTTATCATGGCCAAGACCAAAAAAGAGTATTTAGGTTAGATCAGCTTTCAAAAAAAATTGGTATCCCTTTGGTTGCTACCAACGATGTGTATTATCACCAACCTCAGCGCCGAGAGTTGCAGGATATTCTTACCTGCGTACGAGAGAAATGCACGATTCAAAATGCAGGTTTTAGGTTAAAAATGAATGCAGAGCGACATTTAAAATCCATTGAAGAAATGCAGCGATTATTTAGACCTTATCCAGATGCGATTGAAAAAACATTAGAAATTGCTGCACTTTGTAAATTTAGTTTGGATACGCTCGAATATGTTTATCCTGAGGAAATACTTTCTAGCGACCGCGGGCCACAAGAAGAATTAGAATACCTAACTTGGAAAGGTGCTGAAGAAATTTTCGGTTTACCCTTACCCGAAAAAGTAATTAACAACATAAACTACGAAATGAAATTCGTGAAGGAAATGAATTATGCCTCTTACTTCCTCACCGTTTATGATATTGTAAAATTTGCACGCAATCAGAAAATTTTATGTCAAGGTCGTGGTTCTGCAGCAAATTCTACCATTTGTTATTGCTTGGGTATTACCTCGGTAGATCCTACAAAATTCGACCTTTTATTTGAGCGTTTTATTTCATCTGCCCGTAATGAACCGCCAGATATTGATGTAGATTTTGAACACGAGCGAAGAGAAGAAGTGATTCAATATATTTACAACAAATATGGCCGAGACCGTGCGGCCATTGTTGCCACCGTTACACAACTCCACCAAAAAGGTGCATTGCGCGATGTTGGCAAAGCAATGGGTTTATCAACAGATACCATTGATCGATTATCGGCCTCCGTTTGGAAATTTAGCAAAGAATGGTTTGAAGGAGAACGCATAACAGAACAAGGACTAAACGCACAAGACCCATTGTTGCTAAAAGTTTTGGATTTAACCCAACAGATGATGGGCTTTCCGCGCCAGCTTGGGCAACACACCGGAGGCTTTGTGATTACCCGTGGCAAACTCACTGATCTCTGCCCTATTTTCCATGCCCGAATGGAAAACCGAACCAATATAGAATGGAATAAAGATGATATTGATGCTTTAGGATTTTTAAAAATTGATGTTTTGGCTTTGGGCATGCTCACATGTATTCGTAAGGGGTTTGATTTGGCTAAAAAACATTACGATTTAGACCTCACACTTGCTTCAATTAATAAAGAGGATGATCCGAAAGTTTATGAAATGATCAGTCATGCCGATACCATTGGCGTTTTCCAAATTGAAAGTCGGGCACAACAGCAAATGTTGCCTAGGTTGCGCCCAAAATGCTTTTACGATTTAGTAATTGAAGTTGCAATCGTACGTCCGGGTCCAATTCAAGGCGACATGGTACATCCTTATCTTAAGCGAAGAAATGGCGAAGAACCTGTAGAATATCCCTCGAAAGAACTTGAGGAAATTTTGGGTAAAACTTTAGGCGTGCCACTTTTTCAAGAACAAGCGATGAAAATTGCCATTGTGGCGGCTGGATTTACGCCTACCGAAGCGGATGAACTTAGGCGGAGCATGGCCACTTTTAAAATGCACGGTATGGTAACCAAATTTGAAGAGAAGTTGGTAAATGGAATGACCAAAAAAGGTTATACAGAAGATTTTGCCCGGAGAGTATTCAGACAATTGGAAGGTTTTGGAAGTTATGGGTTTCCTGAAAGTCATGCAGCAAGTTTTGCTTTACTGGTTTATGTATCTTGCTGGTTAAAATGTTATTATCCTGATGTTTTTGTTTGCGCCATACTTAATTCTATGCCTATGGGGTTTTACCAACCCGCACAATTAGTTATTGATGCTAAAAACCACGGTGTTGAAGTTAGAGAAATTGATGTAAATATTTCTGAGTGGAATAATATTCTGCAAGAAAAATCGGGCAAATACCATGCGCTTCGTTTGGGTTTTAGGCAAATTTCTGGGTTGAGGGAAGATGATATGATTGCCTTAGTAAATGGGCGCGGAAACGGTTATTTAAACATACACAGTTTATTGGATGCGGGTGTTTCTATGGGCGCGTTAGAAAAATTAGCAGATGCAGATTGTTTTCGATCTATAAAATTAGATAGAAGACAAGCCCTTTGGGAAGTTTCTGCCTTAAAAGACCGCCCGATTGCACTTTTTGAAGGTCAGGTTTCGGAAAGTGAAACCGAAAAACAAATTCAATTGCCTCTGTTATCCAAAAGTGAGCATGTGGTGCAAGATTATGCTTCAACCTCACTTTCATTGAAAGCGCATCCTGTTAGTTTGGTTAGGGAAAAACTGCAAATGTTCAATGTAAAATCGTCCAAAGAAATTGGCGAAACAGAAAATGGAAAGCTGGTTAAAGTATCGGGTTTGGTATTGGTGCGCCAAAGACCGGGAACCGCCCGTGGCGTATGTTTTATCACTATCGAAGATGAAACCGGTTTTTCTAACTTAGTGGTTTTTGAGAAAATTTTCGATAAATATCGTAAAGAAATACTTCATTCTAGGTTGCTTATGGTAGAAGGGAAATTACAGCGAGAGGGCGAAGTGGTACATGTAATTGTACAAAAATGTTTCGATTTTACTAAATTACTGAAGAGGCTGACTGCTAAAAATGATGATCAATTACCGTTGTTAACACTTGCTCGGGGCGATGAAAAAACAGCGCCCAATCCAGAAAACAAGAGAACCCAGTTACGAGAAACTGCGCGGAATGAAATCTTTTCAAATGGAAGAAACTTTAAATAGCAGAATTTACGATGAAATCGGGTATATCATCAGCACGCTATATAGTTGGTGGGTTTTATTAACAATATAGCTCAATAGTTATTATAAATCCTTATTTATTATGGGCGTTTTAATCCCGAATTTTCGGAATTTTATCTTTTTGGTAGAAAAAACCAAAAAGGATGCCACTTCAATCGTTAACGCTAGCAAGTGTGAAGACAACTTGATTTAGAAAGGTAGCATGTGGCATCAAATTATTTAAGGAAGATTAAAAAGTAATCCTTACTAATAACCAAAAAATCAATTTACAAACTTACCTTTGCAAAAAAAATTAATAAAATGAGCGGTATAGAAAATCATCCAGTTTTGGATCATATTGTAAACACATTGAAGAATGCGATAGCAGATTCGAAAGTAGAAAGTCTATCACCTACTGAATATACAGTTAAAGACGGTAACGATGAAATTCATCTTAAGCAGGAAACTAACAAAGATGAAAACGCAGTAACCATCTTAATTACCGATAAAAGACGTATTATTTACAGTGAAGATTTGCTTGAAGTTTTGCAAGATATGCATAAGGATGCTAAGATCAGTAAAGCACTAAAAACTGATTTAGAAGCTACAACAATAATTATAAATGAGCTGAATATAGAAACCGAATTGGTTTTTCAAGCGATAAAAGATTTATTGGATCAGGTGAGTAACAGCTATGAATTTATTCAAACTGTAGAAACAAAAATTACAAAAATTGGCGCTGGCTTTAAATTTGGTAAGCACATTTTTAGGATAAATATTAACAATGAGCCAAATGAAATTACAATTGAGCCAAGGTTTACGGCTTCATTTGATGCGGGCATTCAAAAAACAATTACTGCAGATATAGTTAAAGTTGAGCAGGCTGTAAATAAGATGTTTAAAGCGGGGTAATATTTAAAATAACTTGGCGTAAGAAATGGTGCAACCCGAAAGTTGCGCCATTTTTTTTGAATAATTTTTTTGCAAGGTCATTAAATAATTGACACCGATTTCCATCTTTATTTTTATGAGATAAACGTTGTTTAGAAGATTCTTTTTTTCTAAGTTTAGATCTTAAATACTAGACATTTAACTACCGAATAAAAAATCCCTTGAAATTGATTAATCCTCCCATAGTTATGAAAATATTCCTATCAATCTTTACTTTTTTTATCGTCAATATGACTTACGCTCAACAGGGAAACTGGAGAGCAGACATCACTACTGGAGAGTTTGGACAACTGATTACTAACTTCACATTGCAAAAGAACAATTCTTACCTTTTTGGAATCACAAAGCCAGATGCCAACAAAAGAATTCTCGGAGGTTTAAAAGGTTCTTTTGCTAAAGGTTTTTTTCAAAGAGATGGTAGTATGATGGAATTAGATAGTGTGCTGATAGAAAATAATACCGTAACTGGCTTTTTAATCCTTCAAAAGAAAAAATACTTTTTACAAGGTACAAAAAATGGAAATGTAATAACTGCCAATTTAATGGGTAAAAGCTCCGGTAAAACTTATGGAAAATTTGTTGCAACGCAAGTTGATTTAATTGAAAAGCCTAAAAATTATCAACAATTATGGACTGAAATCAAGGTTCTTACGGAGGAAAATATTTACCACAAAACCGTATTAGAAGGCAAGGAATGGACTAATTTTGTTAAGTATATGGACGATTTTAGCCATAGAGTGGAAGACGATGCTGAATTTATGTCTGGATTTTTTTATAAAAGCCGTGAATTCCCTTTCTCTCACTATTCTTTAACCGGTAATAAAGAAAATGCGAGCAACTTCCTAATCGCAGGAGCAGTAGAAACAGTAAAAGGAAATAAACCCGAATTAAAGCCATTAAATGAAAGCACATTTCTTTTAGATATTCCAGCCTTCGATTTCAGATCAGGCGATATTGATGCAATAATGAATGAAATTGTAAATTCTAAAGCTAAAAATCTGATTATAGATTTAAGAAACAATCCAGGTGGAGATTTAGAAGGCGCAATGAGAATTTGCCAATATTTAACCAAAAAAACCCTATACGGAGGCGTAGTGCTTTCCCAATCCTATTGGAAAAACAATCAGTCTCCACCCCTTACCCAAGATTATGGAAAGTTTAAGGTTATGAATAATGCAAACTACGACAGGTATAAAAAAGAAGTAAAAAGTGGCGTTGAAGGATTGAGCATTATCAGTGAACCGTTACCGAAAACATTTGAAGGGAAAATATACATACTAACCAGCAACGTTACTGCAAGCACAAGCGAACCATTTGCATATACGTTACAAAAAGAAAAAATTGCTACTTTAATCGGCGCCAAAACAGCAGGCTCAGTTTTAAGCATGGAATATTTTCACATTTCAAACTTTGCTCTAACGATACCTATGCTAGATTATTATACTTTTGACGGTAAAAGACTCGATGGAATCGGTGTAACACCGAATATAATTTGCGAACCAAGCCTAGCTTTAGAGGTTGCGCTTCAGGAAATTGAAAAAGCACAACCATAGCAGTACCATAAAACTAAGAAATTTCGGTGCTCATTCATTATAATTACTAAACTCCTACTCAAAGTTAATCCGCTTATGGCGCAAGCGTCCCGCTTGTTCCTATGCAATTTCTTTAACCACTGGTCTTTTAAAATAAAAAAGATCAGCATTTAGGTTAGAAGATTTTGAAACTGGATTTTTTTTATTTCACAAGCGGGACGCTTGCGCTAGATGGGGTAATATTTAAAATAACTTGGCGTAAGAAATGGTGCAACCCGAAAGTTGCGCCATTTTTTTTGAATAATTTTTTTGCAACATTTTTAATAACCGAATTTCGATAATTGACGTTGATTTGTCATCAGTACAAGTTTTGCTTTAAATTTCAATAATACGTATCTTTATATTATGACTACAATGACCATACAAGTTCTTGAAGCCCTTGAGAAAGAGCACAATGAGACCGTGCGCCTTATTGCAGCCAAGCTGTATGAAGCAGGTAAGCTCAACTTAAGACAAGCTGCTGAAATGTGCCAAATGAAAAAGTGGGATTTTGCTGAAATCTTGATCCCAGATGAGGCCTATGCATTTTCTTCAACCACTGGTCTTTTACAATCAAAAAGAGTTCAGCATGTGGGTTACAACATTTTGAAATTGGATTTTTTCATATCACAAGCAGGCCGCTTGCGCTAGATGGCATATTATGTGGTGTGCAATTCAAACGTTTGCCCTTATAAGCTAACTTCGCTCTTGGCTGAACTCGATTTTAATGTTTGCATAATTATTGTAAATTTAATTAATAAATTTGACACAAAATTTTTCGACTTCCCACGCTGTATTTGATAACGTTTTTTGTGTTAAATTTTTAAAAATTGTTAGATAGTCTCTTTCCAATTCTTGTTTCTTAACGGGAGCAACTATTTCCCAATACTTTTGGGTCATTCTATAAAAGAAGTAAGCATCATTTAATCTTTTTTCGGATAGTAGCAATTCCATTATCCAATTACAAGCAAATCCTTTATTAAGGGTCGAATTGGAATAGTTTTCCTTTAATAACGCTTTAAATGAGGCTTTCATGAGCTTTAGAGCATTTTGAGATTTACCCAAAAACCAAAAACACCTACCTATATTACCATAATAAGAGCCTGATTGTTTTTCTTCTTTTTCTAACTCTATCATTATATCATCTTCTGATTTTCCTTCGCAAAAAATTTCAAGTGCACGTCTAATATTAGTATCATCTCTAGTATCTCTGAGTGCTAGAGCCAACGTGTGTGGTACATCTTGTCCTATAGTGATATTTGTACTATTTATAATGGCTAATGCTTTTTCGGAATATTCAATTGATGAGATAAAGTCTTTTTTACACCAGTTATGATATGCATAAGTATGGCAAAATGAAATATATGTCATGCCTTTAAACGATATTGATTTGGAAAATTTATTTAAGAAAGCCTCCGCTTCTGTAAATTTGCCAAGTTCGCTCATAGATATTACAAAATTTTTAAATTGCTCTTCAAAATAAGGAAATTCATTGGTAAGCGCTTCGTTAAAATCTACTTCAATAAAAAAACGTGTCGCTACTCTTTGGTATTCCTCAATAAACCCAGCAGTTATTATTGAATCGCCAATTTGGTGTAAGGTGCTTAAAGCAGATATATAATTCTCTTGATTTATTTCAAGCTCAATTTTGTTCGTCCAATTTTGGAATAAACTTAAAGGTGCTGATGAGTCAGGTGTTTTTTTTACTAAAAGAATTACTTGGTCATAAAAATTCACAAACATCGTTATGTATTTATTACGATCCTTTTTTGGAAATTTATATACAATATATTCCTTAACTAAGGGATGGAGTTCATATAGTTCTGGAGAAAATGGAGCAGATTTAATTACTACCAGATTCAATTTTTTTATTGCATTAAATGCTTTACTAAATTGATTATCATTCAATTCTGATGACATTATTTGCCGTAAATGTTTCTCTGTTTCTGCTACAACACTTTCTGAGAGCCCACGCATTAATATCTCTTGTTTTTGATTAAGACTTTTCCAAACGATATTCAGAGTATTTACTGCTAAAATTGTAGAGGGATTTTGTATGTCTGATCCTTTAGAGTTTTTTATATCCTCGATAAAACCAATAGCCGATTCCTCTCCTTTCATTAATTGTGCACTTACTAGATTTAGCCATAAAGGATGTCCATTAGTAAGTTGGTGAGCCTTTATGGCAATTTCTTCCTTGATTATATCACTTAATGAACAGTTCACACTTCTAAATAACTGCTTAGTTTCATCGATATCAAGATCCTTCAAAGCAATTTGAAATGTAACAGGATTTGTTACATTTATTTCAGGACGACAAGTAAATATGAATTTAGAGTTGTGATTAACTGTAATTATCTTTTCGAGCAACTCTTTTATTCCTCTTGAAGGATAAAAATTTATTAAATCAATGTAATTATCAATATTGTCGAAAACGAACACGCACTTCCTTTCCCCTAGCTCTTTAAAAAATAAATTTATGATGCCCTGAATAGATTCATTGATTAATTGGAAACTTTTATATTTTCCATTTGTTATTCGTTCAATTAAAGAAATAAATATAGTTATAAAACGATTATCCTCTTCTTTACAATCTCTCCAATCCCAAAAATCATACTCATCAGTATCTGCAATTGTTGAAATAAAATGAGATGCAAGACCTGATTTTCCTTGCCCTCCAATCCCTGTTATAAAATATGCTTTGTAATTAGTTTGATCCAATATTTTGAGCTCATTCACTCTTCCGACCCAATGGATATTTGAGGGTGGAATGTCACATTCATAAGTTGTCATAAACTTTTTGCTAACAACGTTGATAACCTTCTTAATTACAGATCCATCCGCTAGTTGCTGGCCAGGTAAGTCAATTTTACGACCTGAAATAATTTCATAAAGTCTTGGCATAATCGAATTAAAATCGATTCCTTTATATAACACAACCCTTTGATCTAGACTATTTTTTAGTTTTTCAAATAGAGCATCGTTTTTGTCCCTTATTAACCCTTCATCATCGTCATAGAACGTCCATAAAACATTACTTTCGCTATTTCCCTCATTGACTACATCAATTAGTGTATTTGTAAAAACATCCCCCCACCCACCATATCCAATAATGACTAGAATGCTATTTTGCAGTAATTTTCGCAGATCTCCTTTTAACAAAGTTCTCTCTTTAGTTAATTGAATTGATGAGTGCATTGTATCCCCTTGCCTCCAATAACCATGCAGATGCACAATTTGTACACTGGGACTACTAACCACATTTAGAATATTCCCATCATTTGTCATACTTGTTGGAGCATACGTTCCATTATTTTTAGCAACGCTAATTTCTATCAGCGGATCAAAATTAGTTGTTAGCACTGGACTTTTAAAAATCCTTGGGTATTGCACAAGAATTTTTCCTAATGCAATTATCCCGTCTTGTAAAATCCATCCTGTTAAATCTTTTTCTATATCCTCTAAAATCAGCGAATCGTTCTGATTTTCTGAGTGAACTATGGAATTGTTTCTAGCATTCAAAACCGCAGTAATGATAACTTTATTTACATCATCCTGTCCATAACATTGCAATAATGTATTCATCGCAATCTGATAGGGATTGGACTCTTTATTTTCAATCATTAAGGCATCCTCCAAAATGTCTAATTGACCATCAGCCTCAAATTGACCTTTTATTAATGATATTACTTCGCTAACACTTGATACGCCACGTGAACCTGCACCGTTAGAAAGAGTACATCCTGAACCTAGTAAAAAAGTAAATTGTTTTTTTTGCTTGAATCCGGCATTAATTCGGGATATAAGCATTTTGTCTGAGCCAAAATTCATTGAAAAAATTTAAAACCTTTTGCCAAAAAAAGCCACAGCTTTAAGGAGAGTGAAGGCACGTTAATATTAACGCAAATATAATGTAATAAAAATAAAAATGTGTGATATTTTTCTACACGATGGCGCGTTTCAAATTAAAGTTAAAAGCCAACATCAAATTGTAGCGAAATAAAAATTCTCCAGCCATGGAGCAATACCTTTGTCGATATGGGCGTTTCTTAGTTTTTTAATATCCTCATAGGCAGGGTCGGAAAAATAGCAAAAAAAAATACTTCCCTGATCATATTCAGCCTGCCGGAAGCAATTTTTTTGCTAACAATTAACTGTATTTCATCCTGATGGAAATATTGGCGGTCTACCTTTTCGGTTCGTCCCTTGCAACAGGTAAAAGGATTTGTATGGATATTTCCATTTTCAAAACACATATAAGCAATCTTTCCAAAGCTCTTATTAATTTATAATAAATTTGCATAAAATAACCAAAAAAAAAGCAGCTCTTTTCAGAACTGCTTTTAAAAACTCGGGGTGGATGATGGGGCTCGAACCCACGACCCCCGGCACCACAAACCAGTGCTCTAACCAACTGAGCTACAACCACCGTGTTTTTTCGTGCAACAAAAGTACGATTTTAAATATTTCCTGCAAATATTTTTATCAAACTTTTATTAAAATTTTTTAATGACTTAACCGTCAATTGATTGAATAATTAAAAATTTATTAAACAGACATATTTAGTGCGAAAAACTTAGCTTTGTTGTGTTTATGATAGAGATTTACACAGATGGCGCCGCAAGTGGCAACCCTGGTCCGGGTGGTTTTGGCACAATTTTGCGTTCGGGGAAACATGAGAAAGAATTAAGTGGTGGTTTTAGGATGACTACCAACAACCGCATGGAATTACTCGCCGTAATTACTGGGTTAGAAGCACTAAAAAGCATTAACAATGAAGTAATGGTTTACTCTGATTCTAAATATGTAGTAGATTCGGTAGAAAAAAAATGGGTATTTAATTGGGTAAAAACTGGTTTTAAAGATAAAAAAAATAAAGATTTATGGATGCGTTTTTTAGCGGTTTATAAATTGCAAAAAGTTAGGTTTACGTGGATAAAAGGCCATAATGCGCATCCAGAAAACGAACGTTGCGATCGTTTGGCTGTTGCGGCATCTCAAAACAAAACTGCACTCGCAATTGATTCCTTTTTTGAAGCAGAAAGGAATAAACCGACATTGCTGTAAAAAAATAGCAGTGGGCTAAATAATGTTTCTGCACAGAACAAGCCAATGTTATTAAACCCGATCGGAGCGAACATCTAGCAACAGCCTTTTCGGCTGTTTAGCGAGATAAAGCGTAAAGCGGGGCTAAATAAGTTATTTACCACTGACCTTAATTTTCCAAAAAAACTCACAAAACTTCTAAATCAAATCCGGTTAATCAAGTAATACTTTTCACTTTTTTCCAAGGGATGGCCTAAACCCACCTTTTACCTTTCAACTCTGACTGCCTAATCAATTCCTCCAATAACACCTAATGCTTCTAGTTTTGTGTCCGTTTTTTCTTCAGTCAATTTTGCTTTTGGAGAAAATTCTTTCATAAATGCTTCGGCTTTTTCTACCATTTCAATGGAGCCAATTATAATGGGTACACGTTGATGAACTTCGTCCGGCTGAATGTCTAAAATACGCTCGTAACCCGTTGTTGCCTTCCCTCCTGCTTGCTCAATAATAAATGCCATTGGGTTACACTCGTAAAGCAACCTTAATTTTCCATTAGGCGAACTCGCTGTAGTTGGGTACATATAAATGCCGCCTTTAATTAAGCTACGGTGAATATCGCCTGCCATAGAACCGATATATCTAGAGGTGTACGGACGATTTGTAGATTCATCCTCAACCTGGCAATATTTGATATATTTTTTTATCCCATCGGGAAAATGAACATAATTACCTTCATTTACCGAATACACAATGCCCGTAGTAGGGATTTTTATTTGTGGATGCGACAAGCAAAACTCGCCAATTGATGGATCTAAAGTAAAACCATTTACGCCAACACCGGTGGTATAAACCAACATGGTTGATGAACCGTAAATGATGTAACCCGCAGCAACTTGTTCGGTTCCTTTTTGTAAAACATCTTTTAAATCGGCTAATCCTTCAACAGATTTACGGCGGTAAATAGAAAATATTGTTCCCACAGAAACGTTAACATCGGTATTCGAAGAGCCATCTAAAGGATCAATGCAGACAATATATTTGGCGTTTCCGGATACTGGAGATTGAATATGGATGATTTCTTCCTCTTCTTCGGTTGCGATGATGCAACATTCGCCTCCGGTGGTTAAGGCCGCAATAAATTGTTCATTGGCGTAAACATCTAATTTTTTTTGTTGTTCGCCTTGCACATTTGTGGTACCAACATCGCCTAAAATATCAACTAACCCGGCCTTATTAATTTCGCGGTTTACAATTTTGGCGGCAATGCCGATGTCTCGTAATAACCTTGAAAGTTCTCCTTTAGCATAAGGAAAATCTGCTTGTTTCTGAATAATAAACTGGCCAAGTGTTTTAAAGGCGTGAATCATACTTAGTGTACTTTTTACATTATCTACCCGATAATTCTATGGCTTCTAAGGTATGAATATTTTCGTCAGTAATGCAAAATCTAATTAAGGTACGTACTTTATGCCAACCCTGTTTACCTGCTGCGCCGGGATTTATATGCAAACATTTAATTTTATCATCGAACATTACTTTTAAAATATGTGAGTGACCGGTAATAAATACTTTAGGTGGCTTAGTGTAGATTTCTGGCTTCACCTGTGGCGCATATTTATTTGGATAACCGCCTATATGAGTCATCCACACGTCCACACCTTCGCACATAAACCTATTATGCTCCGGAAACTGCGACCGTATTGTAGCATCATCAATATTACCATAAACGCCACGCAGTGGTTTAAAATCGGCTAATTTATCGGCTACATCATTTCCAAAATCGCCAACATGCCAAATTTCATCACATTCGCTAAAATGCTTAAAAACAGCTTCATCTAAAAAACTATGCGTATCAGAAAGTAATCCAATCTTCTTCATTTTGTACCTACTTACTTTTATTTAAGCCTTATTTTTTCGCCAAACCCCACTCATCACTTATATCTCATCACTCCTACCTCATAACTAACCTCATGCCAACTCATCACTCATCACTCATATCTCATCACTAATAACTACCTTAATATTGCAAAAAGAAATCTTTTAGTAAATCTTTATAAGATTGTGTATAAACCTTTTCACCTTCGTAAATGTAAAAATGTTCTGTTTTACATTGAGCACCATTTCTGGCTAAACAAACAATCCACCTAAAAGCCGGTTTCGATTCATCAGAGTGAAGCTCTATCTTTTTGGCGAGGATTAACCCTTTTTCTAGCGCATCTTTTATTAATAATTTTGCCTGTTTAATTGGCAATATAAACCAAAAACTGCCTGTTCCGCTCAACAGCGCATCAACCTTTTTAATTAAATTAACAAAAAATTCTTCGTTGGTGTGGCGCGCAATTCCTTTTTTTTGTTCTATATTTTTTAAATCGTTTACAAAAAACGGAGGATTGGAAATGATTAAATCAAAGTGCTCTTTATTGTTATATTGCTCAATTGGTATATTGTTAATTGATAATCGATTACTAAAAGCCGATAACTGAAAATTTTTTTCCGCAGTCGCGGATGCGTTTTCATCAATTTCGACCGCTTCTACAAGAGCCATTGGAAAACGTTGCGCCATCATTAAAGCCAAAACGCCTGTTCCCGTTCCAATATCTAATATGTATTTAGGATTATCACTTTCTACCAGAGTAGCCAACAACACCCCATCTGTATTAATTTTCATTGCGCAATTGCTTTGATTTACATCGAATTGCTTAAATTTGAATATGCTCATTTTAATTAGAAACCGAACAAATTTTGGTTTTGATGATACACAGGTAAGTTAATAATTTTAAAGAAAATGAACGAGAATTTTATTTATAAATATAAACTAACACCAGTTAAACAATCAATTTATTAACTATTTGAACCTTTTAATATTATACTTTCAGTTAATTCAGCTTAGAATAAAAGTGGATTAAGTATGTCAATAACAATCCATTAAAAGCTTACCGCGAGCTTGATAATAACTTACGCTTTTACCTGCTTTCTGTTCGCAAACAATTTCTAACCAATCGATTACATCTTTTTGCATATTTAACGAACCGCATAACATTATAACACCTCCATTTTTTAGGATTGTATGAATAAAATCTGCATCTTTAAACAATAAATCTTTTACATACTGCTTTTGGTGGCTCCGAGAATATGCGATATTGATTTTTTTAACTTTTTGCAGTTCGGTATTTAAAATGCTTTCATAAAGATTAAAAGAATTTTCATCTCTAAAACCACAATATAAATGAATTTCTTTTTCGCTTCCATATTCATCTATCATCCCTAAAAAAGGCGCAATACCAGTACCGTTTGATACCATAATTACCTTTTTTGCTTTTAATGGAAAATGAAAATGTTTGTTGTTTACAAGGGTTGCGTTTATCGCTTGTCCGATTTCTAGTTGACGTAAAAATCCTGAGCCCAAACCATTTTGGTGCAATTTAACACTCAATTGTAAATCGTTGCCAATTTTACCGATAGAATACTGCCTCTCTCGATAATCGTTTGCTGGGAAAATGGTTAGCAAATCGCCCGATCTAAATTTAGTGTTTTTTCGAGGTCGCAATTTGATTAGAAATGAAGGTTCTTCTTGTACAGAAATTTTCTTTTCAATAACATCGAATATTTGTGTTTTAACTGGTTTAACTTTTAATGATTCTGTTAAATTATCAAGTAAAATATCAGAATTTTGCGCCCACAAAGTTGCCCATTTTGTAAAATCTCCTGGTGAACGATCATTTACGCAATGAATTTCTACAAGTGGTTCTGCCCAATTTTGTTGCGACAATACGTTATTTACTTCGTAACCAAATTTGCAAAAATCGGGATAGCCATGCGAACCAAAACCCACCACACTAAAAGCTACGGGTTGTTTTTGCTGGCTTCTTTTTAACAGATCAATAAATTTCGACGCATTTGTTGGCGCTTCGCCTATGCCGTAAGTAGCTGTAAATACAACTAATTGTTTAGCTTTTGGAAAAACCATATAATCGTTAAGTTGACCAATGTAAACTGCTTTTTCACTTTTTAACAATTGGTGGTAAATGGCTTTAGCAAAATGAAAAGTAGTTCCATTTTCTGAACCTACCAAAAGAATAAATTCAGCTTCGCTCGCCTTATATTTATTCTTGATTTTAACTTGCCTCCGTTTCCACCAAATAGCAAAGCCAGAGTAGATAAAAAATAAGATATTAACAGAGGCGATACCAAGCACAACTGCCCAAATTGCACTTGTTTTGCCGGTGTGTAAATCCATGCTTAAGTTAACGAGCTGTTTCGTTTTTGATAAAAATTGAGTACTCAAAACATCACCAGTAAGTTGATTTACTGTAATTTCTTTATCCTTTAGTTTAACGGTAAAATAATCTTCAACATCGTTAGAAAATGGAAATTCTATGGATTGCACATCAGAAAGTTTAGTATTACTGAAAATGGCAAAATCTTTTAAATCCGTTTTTGGCGATATTTTTAAAAGATCGAGATTTATTTTAGGCGAACCCTTTTGTGCTGGAAACAATTCGAACGTTTGAAAAGATAGTATTACGCCCGAAACAGAAATAATGATAATCGGGATTAACAGCAACCGACCTAAAACTACGTGGTAATATTGTGCGAAATTATCTTTAACAATTTTGGCGAAAAACCTTTTTATGCTTCTTTGCCTTTGAATAATTAAAACTGTGCCCGATGTAGCAATCAAAAATAGCAAAAACGAAGACAAGCCAATAAAAAACCGACCCAGTTGATGAAGAAAAAGCGACCTGTGCAATGCAGTTACCCACTGAAAAAATTCACTTTCTTTGGCAACTTTACCCAAAACTTTGCCAGAATTTGGATCGATGTAAAACTTACCTGATTGATCCTTTAAATCCGTAGCATCAATCACAACAAACTTATTTTCGTCAATATGTACCTCAATAACATCGGTAAAGTTTTTGGTTACATTAGGGATGAGCTGTGCAACGGTAAGATTGTTGAAATTTTCACTTTTATAAGGTTGCATTTTATCAGCCACCGGCTTAAAAGAAAGCACAATACCAGTTAACGATGCGAGCGTAATAAAAAGAAAAGAAGATACGGCCAAAGCTAAATGGCTGTATCTCCAAATTGAAATTGTCATTAAAAAACTCTTAATTTGCGCTAAAACGAACGTACCTAATATACCCTTTGCCTTCGGTTTTGGCCGCAAGTCCTTCGGTGGTTAAAGGCACTTCTACATCTTTAACATTGTATTTTTTATCTTCCACAGCCGATTCGAAACGGATGGTATATCCCTTGTTCAATTTTGCGTCTTCTATTTCAAATGTGGTGGTACTGCGATCGCCCCCTGTTACCGATGCACCCGTAATTGCGCTGATGTTTGATGGTTTTTTTTTATAGAATTTATTCCATTCTTTAATATCGTGATACCATTTTTTATTAGCGCCCATTACATAAAGTGTTTTTTCGTAGGCGCCCTTTGCATCAATTAATGAAACTACTATATAAGCACCTTCGCCCATATAATTGGTCATTTGTAACATGCATTTGTATTTAGTTACTTTTTGCGCCATTGAAGAGTAACCAGTGAATAGCACCATCAAGATGCCAAGAAATATTTTATAAATTGTATTCATTTTTTGTTATTTTAAAAAGTCGATTGATACTTTATTTTTAGTTAGAAATTCATTTTCTGCAGCCAAATCATAAGCTGTTTCTTTAAATTCGGTAGTGGCATCCTTTTTCGCGCCAATAGAAATTAAATAATTCAAAATTTCTACATTTTTTGCCGTCATAGCTGCTTTATGCAATACGGTGTAACCATCTGCATTTTTAAGGTTTACATCAATTTTTAATGGCTCCAAACGCTTTAATAACGATAAATCGTTTTTAGCAAGGGCTAAATGATATAAAGAATTCCCATTGGATTGAGTAGTTTTAAAATCAAATCCTTTATCAGTAAGCAATTTTAATTTTGAATCAAAGTCTGCAAGGTTTCTTGTTGAATAACCTTGAAATAAGTAAGATGCAATATTATCACCACGTTTATCAACAGCACTTAGATCTGCACCACTATCCACCAAAAACTGAACAATTTCTGCAGAATTTCCCTTAAAGGCCATTGCTAAAGCTGAAGTTCCTTTTAAATTTACGTGATTGATATTTTGAATGTTTTTCGCTAATAGCTTAATAGTTGACAGATCTTTATTACTACCCGAGGCCATTATAAAAGCGGTATTACCATCTTTATCGGCCAAATTTACATCTACTCCTTTTGAAATAAAATAATTTATAATTTCTTGTTGATTTGGCTTACGGCCGATGTAGAATAAAGCGGTTTCTCCGTTAGTACCCAACGCTTTAGGTTTAATTTTTGATCCTTCGAGATATTGAAATACGGCTAATGAATTAGGAATGGAAGTTCGCCCACCGCTACCTTGCGCAGCCATAATCATCGCGTTATCGTTAAATTTAACCCCTTTTGAAATCAATTTATTCATCAGGTCGATGTTCCCCGATTTCGCAACATAATTAAATGCCGTGTTGCCACTCGCATCCTTACTATTTAAGTCTAACCCTTTCGAAATAAAATAGTTAGTCAGCAAAAAATCTTCATCATTTGGAATGGCAATCAACAATGCGTTTGCACCGTCTGGATTAAGCTCCTTCTTAAGGTCAACACCATTTTCAATCAATAAATCGTAAATTTTAGTATCCTTTTGACCGGCATTTAAGGCAAACATCAATGGAGAATAACCGTGACTATCTTGAACATTAACTTTGGCTCCATTTTTTAAAAGATTTTCCGTTACTGGTAAATTTCCTTTCGCCATGGCCCAAAAAAGATAAGTTCTGCCATCGTGCGTAATTTTGTTTACATCGTTACCGGGTTGAGCCAATAAATATAAAATACTTTCTTCGGATGCATTGTTATTGATGGCTAAAACGACGGCATCCATTGCGTTGTTACTCAATTCACTTGCACTATTACCTTTGGCAATTTCTGTTTTTATCGCAGTAACATCTGGATTACCTTTCCAAAAACTTTGATTTAGAAATGAATTTTTTTGCGCATTTGCATTCATAGACGCAATAGCAAAGATAATTAAAAAGATTTTTTTCATATTCGAGGTAAGGCTTATTAAACAAAATTTCAGAACCAATTATAGTTTGGATCTAAATATTTCGGCTAAGTTAACAAGAATCATTCTAAATAAATAAACTATTTATAATTATTATAAATTAGGTGTGCGCTTTAAACAAATTATCCATAAAAATCCCAATCAACTACAACTTATCTACAAAAATAAGCCTTAGCTTTATTCAAAATATAATCAAGAATCACCATGTGGAAATTCTACGCAATTTTATCCGCTATTTTTGCAGCTGCAACTGCTATACTCGCTAAAATTGGGATTAAAGATATGAGCAGCAACTTGGCAACCGCCATTAGAACTGTCGTTATTTTATTTGTGGCTTGGGGAATTGTGTTAATTAGTGGCGAGGTATCGGAAATAAAAAACCTAACCCGCAACAATATTATTTTTTTGGTATTATCGGGTCTTGCCACTGGCTTATCGTGGATATTTTATTTCAAAGCACTATCTATTGGCGAGGTTTCAAAAGTTGCTCCAATTGATAAACTCAGCGTAGCGATAGCAATGGGTTTGGCTTTTGTAATTCTAAAAGAACCTATCGAAATTAAAACACTTATTGGCGGTGCAATGATTGTAGGCGGAAGTTTGGTGATTTTGCTTTGAGATAAAGCTCGATGTAATATGAAACGTACGACAAAATTGATCGAATTTAATTTAAGGCTTTTGATGCTTCTATCATGTTAACAGGAGTTACAATATAACCACTCCTTTTCAAAACATCTAAAATGCCGTACTTTTTCCTGAAAAACAAATGGCCCGCACCCACAGCTATAAAAGCATTTTTGTTTTTTAACTCCTCCTTTAATCTATCTCCCCACAACTTGTTTCGGTCTAAAAGCGATGCTTTATCCGCATCCTTTAATTTCGTTGTGTACGCCACAGTAAAATCCATTAGTCCCTTATAAAATAACTTCAAATCTTTTATCCGCTTATCGTTGTGTTCGGATCTCACGCCGTTTTGGTAATTAACAATATCCTTAATTGTTGAAACAATTTCTGTGGAAATTAAAGAAACATTTGCAAAAGACTTAATTACTTTGACATTATCATCTAGCCCAAAAAGTGGTTTTTTGTTTTTTAGCGCAGTTTTTTCCAAGATACCGTCAAGGGTTTCTATATTAGTTATATCAAAAGTATCTGCCCGAAGTTTATATTGGTTAGATAAGTCAACATGAAATTTAGTAATGGCTAGATCGTTAAATGCTACCAAAAATAACTTTTGCTTTTCAAAACTATTATTTGGCACAATGTTTTTGGATGCTCCAATATTACCTATAGGAAATCCGAGGTAGGCATTGTAAAAGCTGTCAACCAAGAGCGAATCTCTTCCAAAAAGCTCAATAAAAGTTTTGGGCTTGCCATCATTTAAACCATCCATGTCTTGTTGTGCAACTTTGTAAGAAGCCGTTTCGGTAAACATTACGTCAGAAGATGCAATGATATCTACTAAAAAGTGAAATTTATTTAACCAAGCATTTCCCAAACTGTGATTTGTTCCCAGTACATAACTTGTTGCTCCTGTTTTGGCATATACAACTTTCCATAATACTGATTGTACGTGATTTTTATTTTGAGCCATGGCAATATTGCAGCCAATAAAACCAAGAAGAATTAATATTTTTTTCATATTTGAGTCGTTATTTGATTACTTAGACTAGAAATATACTATCAAAATTTGGGTATAAAAAGCTTCATTAAAATCATCTTCAAAATCTACAATTTTAGAAAACTTTAAATTCCTTTTAGGTACAAAAAAACCATACGTTTATGTTATAAATTTATCCATCTATTTTATCATACATCTTCGTATAGTATTCTTTTGCCATTCTAGTCGATTCGAGCGCAGGAATTACATCTTCCGCAGCTTTTTTAATCATTTGCATCCATTTTTCTGGATGTTGATAGTACGCCGGTAAAACCTTATTTTCCAATACAGCCATTAAATTTTTATTTTCCAAAACATCTCTATCATACTCAGAAAGTGAGTCAGGAGCTGGATCAATGATGAAGCAATTTTCTCCATCAACTGCAAATTCAGGAATCCATCCATCGGGGATTGATAAGTTTATTGACCCATTCATTGCAGCAGTCATTCCGCTTGTACCAGATGCTTCGCGGTACATTCGTGGGTTGTTCAACCACACATCAGAACCTTTTTTTAATAAAGCTGAAAGTTCGAGTTCATAACCAACCAATACGGCGCAGTTGCTAAATTCTTTTGTCTTGTCAATTATTGAATTAAATATTTCATTTGCACCAATATCTTCAGGATAAGGTTTTCCTGCCCAAATAATTTGAATCGGGAAGCTTGCATTGTTCATTAGCGACATAAAACTTTCCCAATCGCGCATTAAAAGGTCTGCCCGTTTATACGCTGCAAAACGTCGTGCCCAAACGATGGTCAACACATTTTCATCAAATATTTTTCCAGTCTGATTCGCCACTTCTTCAAAAAGCAGTGATTTCATTTCTTTTTTTCGATACTGAAACGCATTTAGATCATTGGTTTTAATACATTTTGCAATTTCTTCATCTTGCCAATAATGTTGGTTTTGGGCATTTGTAATTGATGTAATTTCGCAAATCCCATTATAACCGCCCCACATTTTTCGGGCAACCTCACCATGAAGTTTAGAAACCCCATTCGCTTTGCCAGAAAATTTCAATGCTGCCAACGTATAATTAAATTTATCGCCTTCCATCCCTAGCAAAAATTTTACTTCATGATCTTGCAAGTGATAGAAAAACGACATCTTTTTCAGCAAATCGAAATCGTGTTCTTCGTTTCCGGCTATTTCAGGTGTGTGTGTTGTAAAAACAACACGCTTTTTTGTTTCGTCTAATTTTTTAAATTTTGAGTATAAAAAGAAGTTAAGTGGCACCGAATGGCCCTCGTTCATGTGATAAATATCAGGTGTAATATTCAATTTTTCTAGCAGTAATCCGCCACCAATGCCTAAAATAATCGATTGGGCAATGCGCGTGGCTTCATTTGGATCGTATAAACGATGCGTAATGCTCCTGCTCAGCTCGTCGTTTTCTGCTAAATCGGTGCTCAACAAAAATAATGGCGCAGATCCAAAAGTTTCTGGTTTTAATAAATATGCTTTTACCTGCACATTAGCATCGTGCACAGGAACAGAAAAAACGATTCCTGTATCGGTTAAAAAAGAATAATCTTTTTGGACGAATGTAGGCAGCATTTTACCTTCTGAATTTCTAACCTGATCGTAATAGCCATATTTCCACAGCATTCCAATTCCAATCAAATTTTGTTTGAGTTCGAATGCACTTCGCAAATGTGAACCTGATAGAAATCCTAAACCGCCACTGTATATTTTTAAAGATTGATCGACGGCAAATTCCATCGAGAAATAAGCAACTACTGTTTCGTATTCTGGAGCTGTATTGTAACCGAAAATTTCATTTTTTGTCATAGTTTACAGGCAATTATTAAAGTGCCTAAGCTATGAATATGATTGTGGGGAAATATGTTTTAATTGTTAATTTTTTATGTAGTAAAGAATTAATTACGAAGTGGTTTTTTGTTTAAGGTATGATCTTTCGCGTTTTAAAAGAAAACTCAACTCGTTTTGCCACCTGATAAATTTTCCCAAAAAAACTTTGATCGTGATATTGACGGTTTACAACCGAGATTAAGTTTTTTGCTTTGAGGTAGAAAAGATTTAGAAAACCGATGTGATCTCTATTATTACCTTCATTTGGCACTAAATTCCACGGTATTTTAACTTTTTTTGGAGTTAACGCATAAATACCAAAACTTAAAAGTACCGAACAGCCATAGTCGAATAAATCTTCTTTTTTCTCCTTAATGGAGAGTACTCTCGCCTCTTCCCAAAAAGAATGGCCTGCCTTTTTGTTAATCGTAGCAATATCGATTATCCAATTTAAATTATCTCTACTAAAAAATGTCACAGCATGAATAATGATTAAAAACACTTCATAAGCAACTTGAGGCTTTTTAGCATGAGGGATTTTTTCGTAATTTTCTAAATGGAGCCAAAAATCATCAGTAAACTTAGCCGAAGATAAAGAACCAACTCTCCAATGCAAATCTAAATTCGTTTGGTTTTTTTGTTGGATGCAACAGGTAGAATGAAAATTTTCAAAAAATTGCTTTTCCGATTTTTCTAAAAGTTTATTTTCATAATTTACGGGCAAATAATCAATCTGCTTAATCAAATCTAAGGCTTTAAAAACATCTTTGCGAGGTACTAATATATCAAAATCAGCCATACAGCGAAGCTCCTCAAGATCATAATAATCCATTATAGATGCGCCTTTTATAACCGTAACATCAACTCCTCCATTAAACAATGTTTCACATACTTTTTTCAGTTCGTGATTGATGTGTTTAGTACGCAACCACCAATGTTTGTAGATAATTTTTAAGCGTTTATCATGTATAGAAATAATCCCCATTTTTTGGTTTTCATGCAAAAAATACGGAATTAGGCGAGATGAGCTAAAATCTAAATCATCGATGTTTACTTCTTTCTCCCAAAGACGAAGCGCCTCTTCTTTATCGCCTTTAGCAGTTGCCAAACAAGCTTTAATCATTAAACGCTGTGTGGACGTCAAATAATTTTCTGATCTAAAATTGTTTAATTTCATCTGCAATATTTTCGAAGCCAGTTTGATGACTGATAATGATTAGAATGGTTTTACTTTTAATGTTAGAAATCTCCCTATAAATTTCATTTATTGCGAATTCATCTAAGTGATTCAATGGTTCATCTAAAATCAATAGTTCTGATGAACGAAGTAACTCTCTTATTAAAGCAACTCTTTTTGATTCTCCACCTGATAATCCTTCACCTCTTTCTCCTACAATGCGGTTTTCTGCTAAACCAGAAACTGGAATGAGGTCCACTAGCCAAGATTGTTTCAATTTATCCCAAGCTTGCAATGGTGAATTATGTCCGAATAAAATATTTTCTTTAATGCTACCCATAAATATTGGGGAATCTTGATTCAGAAACGTGAATCGATTACGGAACTGCTTTAAATCTGTCCAATTTATAGGTTTGCCATTAATGCTTAAACACCCGCTATTGGGTTGCAACAAGCCTAGCAAAATATGCGCTGCGGTAGATTTTCCACTGCCATTATACCCTTTCCATAGGTAAACTTTGCCCATTTGTAAATCAATATTTAGGTTAGTGATAATGGGTTTATCATCGTATTTAAAACATAGGTTCTGAATACTTATAGTTTCTATAGCACCAAAAGAAACCATTGATTTAGCATCATCAACGTTCTCTTCTTCTAAATCGAAAAAAGTTGATATTGTTTTCAGTGCCTCCTGGGCTTCTACGAAACTGTTTAACGAACCTGGAAGTTGTGCGATATTGCTTTGTATTATAGATACGATTAATAGTGTCAGTAATAAATCATCTAAACCCACAAAACCTACTTTAACCCAATATAACCCAATTACAAAAACACCAATTCTAACAAAATTCCCAATAGTTTGATTAATGTTACGCCATTTTTCTTGATTGAGCATCATTTGAGAATTTGACTCTAAAAAAACCGCTCCGTTTTTTAAATTGGCTGTTGCCGATTCATCGTAACCCCTATCCATTTTAATAAGATCAAATTGATCTACAGTCTTCGCAACCCAATGATGTTGAACCCGCCAAGCATGATGAAAATCTTTCATGAAAGGCCTTGTTTTCACCGTTGCGATATAATGGCCAATTACCATCAAAATTAATCCACAAAAACAAACGATAAACAGCGGTAAACTAATAAATATGATAAATAAACTTAATACAAAAGCGATGATACTATTCACGATCAGATACTCCAATAAAGCTGACATTCCCCTCCTCAAGCGCCATACTTCTACCATAAGCATATCAAAATAATAAACTCTATTATTTTTGTGGAAGGTTTGCCAGCTTAAACCGTTCATTTTAACCCATATTTGATGAATTAAATCCAACGTAGAATACTTTAATACTTTGATGTTTATTTTAGATTGTAATTGAGATGCGATTGCACCAAGAGCCAGAATGATACTAACTAAAACGATATTCATTATGATTTCGCTATTTGGCAGGGAGGCGCTATTCTTTATGGTACGATAAAGAATAAAAGGCCAACTAGCGGCAACCACAATGCGAAACAAACCAAAAAAAATAGATAGCAGAAGTTGCTTTTTTGGCATCGAAGCTAAAAAATTGGACCAATAGCCCACACCCTCCTCAAAAGATTTTTTCGCTCTATCACTCATCTTTTCTCTTTTCGTTCAAATGTTTTTTTATTAGGCTTAAAAATGCGTTTTTATCTACAAATCGAGTCATGTTGGAATCGTGTACTCTACGAAAAGCCAGTACTTCATTTAACATAACAATAGGTTGTTCGGCACGTATTACTCGGCTATACCATTCAACAAAATCGCCAATTACAACATCTTCTTTAAATAAACCGAAGGTATCAAATACTTTTCTCCTCCCTAAAAAAGCACTTTTAGAATATCCTTTAAGGGGCTCATTTCGTTTGCTATGTGTACGTGCTACTTCATCTTCAAAATCCTCGAATTCTTGCAGTAGGCAAAAACAGATATCTACTCCATTTTCGATAGCTTGCATTTGTTTATTCAATTTATCTTCATGCCATAAATCATCAACATCTAACATTGCAATGTACGGCGCATTACAATATTTAATCGCTGCGTTAAGTGTAGCCGATACACCTTTGTGTGAGCATTGCAAAAGAACAATACGATTATCCGTTTCTTGTAATGTTTTAACAAATAATACAGTATCATCTATAGAGCCATCATCAGCAATTATAATATTTAGGTTTTGCCACGATTGTTTTTGAACCGTTTCAATAGCTTTTTTTATGTATTTTTCGCCATTGTAAACAGCAATAATAACATCTATAAAATTAGCTTCCATTTACTTTGATTTGTTTGTGCAACATCCCTAACATTTCTTTAAGCATTAGTGAAGTATTTTGGCTTTCATTACTTCCATGAAACCATTTTTTTAAAAGCAACTTTTCTACATTACCTTCTTTACAGCCTGCATTTCGTAATTTACGGATTAAGTCCATATCGCTGCTCACTTTTAGGGTTTCGTCAAAAAGATTTACATGTATTAAAATATATTTTCTGATTAATATACCGCTGGGTATGAACGAACGATGCTCTTCCATATATTTATAATCGAACGTTGGTGGTAAACTTACGCCATCTTCGCATACAAACGCTTGATTGCAGGTTACAAATGTACAATATGGATCTTTTTTCAAAAATGCCCATTGATCTTTTAATTTTGTTGGCTCCCACTCGTCGTCTTGATCTAAAAATGCAAGTATTTCTCCTTCAGCATATTTTACGCCATTATTTCGAGCATTGGCCACCCCTGCATTTTTTTGTTCAAAAATTTTTGCCATTGGGTAGTTTGCCATTATAAATTCTGCACCACCATCGGTAGATCCATCATCAACAATAATAAGTTCCCAGTTAGTATAGGTTTGACTTACAACACTATCCAAAGTTTTTTTTATTAGATTTTTGCCGTTATACAACGGAACAATGATACTGATTAAAGGGTCTTTTTGATCAATTCGAAAATCTTTAATTTGTGGTAAATGTTGCTTCAATTGTAAATTTTTCCTGCGTTGAATAGATTGATGTAAAACCTTTAAAACATTGAGCTGATTTAAATCTTTATTTACCGACATATTGCTTCCGTGCACATGATAATTTAGCGTTGTTGCCTCACAAATGACGATTTTAATACCATTTTCTCTCAAACGGTACCACCAATCTATATCTTCACTAAATATTAAGGATTCATCGAACAAAAGCCTATTTTCAAATATGCTTTTTTTAACAAGTAGTGCGCCTAAATGAACATGTGTTAATCTCTTTTGCTCATCTTCAAAGTTCATATTGATGGCAGGTTGATCATCCTGTACAATATATTTTACTTTACCGCCAGCAACTTCTACATCGCTTGATATAAAATACGGCAGTAGTATGCTCAATTTGTTATTTGGCCATTCATCATCCGCATCCAAAAAACTTATAAAATCGCCTGTGGCAGCAAGAATACCTAAATTTCTGGCTCCTGCCGGTCCGCATTGTTTCGTTGTATTTAATAATTTACAGCCGGGAAAATCAAGAATTAATTGATCCAACTGCGCCAAAAACTCACGATCTGACGCATCATTTACGATAATAATTTCTATTGTGCAGTGTTTGCTATCTTGGGCAATAATGCTCATTATCGCCCTTCTTAATTCAATTCCATTATTATGCGTTGGAATGATAACACTAATTTTACATGAATTCATTCTCTATAAAATCGTTAAAAGAGGTAATAAATTGTTTCTCATCAAATCCTAAATCCCAATGATAGCTCGGTAAAGCAGCTGAAATGCGCATCATTTTTTGGTAAGCGTTTTGCCTATTATGTGGTAAATGATGAAGTGTTGTGGGTGCCATTGCCATTAACGCTTGTGTTGGATTTGCTTTTCTAAAAACTGTATCAATTTGATGCGCAACTTTAGGCAACAAAATAGCACTGATTGTTGACACAGAAATACACGCTTTAGGAAAAAGATCATTTACGTTAAAAACAGCTTTCTGATATAAATATTCTGCCTTATTTACGATGAAAGGTTTCCAATCTGCAAACCGTTTGTCAAGGTTTTCTGGTTCTATTTTAGCCGTTTGGTAAAGAGAAAATACTTTAATCTCTGCTCCAATTTCTACCCAAACATAATCATCGCCCAAGTAATTGTAGCCATTGCGTAAAAGATTTAAACACGAGGTCGATTTCCCTGAACCACTTTGGCCGGGGATTAGGATACCAACGCCATTTTTAGCCATTGCACCTGCATGCACCAACTGACTTGGCAAAGCCTCTGTCCATAGATGAAAAATGATCCTAAAAGAAAAAGTACATTCCCACCATGGCACGTCTTCAGCACTTCTAACCCAGTAAATACCTACGTTTTTAGATTTGGAGTATAAAAAAACCTGTTTTTGCCACGGTTGAAAAAACAGTTGAACATCATCCTCATCAATTGAAGAATTATACCCCTGCGCATTAAATCCATCCCAAATTGGAGCAGTTAATTTTTTAGGTAAATGAGCTTGTTCTGCATACCAAATGGTTAATTCTGGCGCGTTATCATCTTCTACATCAATTATTAAATGAGCAAGTGAAGGCAGAAACAGGTTACGTAAATTTGCTGATGGTGTATTCAAACGTACTAACCTATCAGCAATTGATAACTGATCTTTATGAAAAGATGCTAAGCTATGGAATTGAGAGAGCGCTTCGTTAAAATACTGAGTAGGTGTCAAAATAAATATTTATTTTTGATCATTTTGAACAGTCCATCCCTCTTCATCAACGTCATGTATAGGATCTAGCATTAATAAATCTTGCATATCAGCGTATCTATTAAAATGAGATATAACATATTTTTCGGGCAACAGCAATTTAGATTTAGCATCAGCAGGCATTGCGTTTAGCTTAATAATACTTTCATTTTGCAATTCGCTAAATATAATATTTAGCTCATTTTCGATGATGGCCGTATGTTCAGGAAAAGCGGTTGCCAAATCCATAATTACCTCTTTTTCATCATCGAAAGGCAATGCATTAACCATAGATACGGCTAAACCTTGGATACTATAATAAAGTCCTGTATCTAAATTTGCTATAATATACTCACCATCAAATATATCTGCGGCAAGGCGTGGATTCAAAAAATACATGTTTTATTTATAAAAATTATTTGGTTGCAAAAGTAACGAAAAAACTTATTTTAAAAAAATGTACTTTGTTCTATTTTTTCCATTTGGTTTTCTTAGGCTTAATATGCGCTGTTATGTTAAAAAAGGCTACGGTATATAAAATAATGATTTATTTACAGTCACATTCGCAACCAGATTCTTCGTGAAAGATTCGGTAGCCTGCCCGTAGCAGGTAGGAAGTGAGGGCAGAGACCAGAGTACTTCGTCATCGAGCGAGCGTAGCGACGAGATATCTCTAAGTTAATGTGCATTGCTTTAACGTTAGCTACTGCAAATAAATGAACAGACTTCTCCTCATGAAAAACTCGTTCGAAAAGACGATCTGGCTTATTCATACGTCATATCGAGCGAGCGTAGCGACGAGATATCTCTAAGTTCCTTATTCACTGCATTAACGTTAGTTGGTGCAAATATACCGGAAGATTTCTCCTCGTGAAAAACTCGTTCGAAAAGACGATTTGGCTTACTCATACGTCATATCGAGTGAGTGCAACGACGAGATATCTCTAAGTTCCGTACCACTGCTTTAACGTTAGCTACTGCAAACAAACTAACAGACTTCTCCTCATGAAAAATTCGTTCGAAGTGACGGCAGCAGGTAGGAAGTGACGGCAACAGCCAGAGTACTTCGTCATATCGAGTGAGCGTAGCGAAGAGATATCTCTAAGTTCCGTACCACTGCTTTAACGTTAGCTTCTGCAAATAAACAAACAGACTTCTCCTCGTGAAAAACTCGTTCGAAGTGACGGCCGCATGCAGGAAGTGATGGCGATGATGAGAGTACTCGGTCATATCGAACGAGCGTAGCGACGAGATATCTCTAGGTTCGTTTGTACTGCTTTAATGTTAGTACTGCACACAAACCAACAGACTTCTCCTCGTGAAAAACTCGTTCGCCAGCCTGCCGTAGGTAGGAAGTGACGGGTTTGGTTTGGGTTATCGTCATATCGAGCGAGCGTAACTTGTCCCGATTTTTTCAGGAGCAGTGAGATATTTACGAAACTGCCAAACTAAAACAAAAGGTTGAGCCCTTCCCTACCACACTTTCTGCCCAGATTTTACCTTGATGAAGGTGTATAATTTCTGCAGAAAGATATAAACCTAAACCAAAACCCGCAATTTTTCTGGTTTCGATATTATCAATCCTATGGTAACGTTTAAATAATTTCTCTAAATCTTTTTCTTTAATGCCCACGCCGTAATCTTTCACTCGCACGGTAATTTCTTTTTTATTTTTGCCTGATGATACTTCAATATCCGTTTTCCCGGGCGCATACTTTATTGCATTGCTAATAAAATTGCTAATTACCTGCCCAATTTTATCCCGATCTGCATTTACCGTAAATTTCTCTTTAACCAATAACTTAATATGGTGATTGGGAGAAGTTGTTTCCGATTCTTCTATGATTTCTTCTAACAATGCGTTAATTTCAAAAACTTCTGGATTCAACAGTATCTTTTTAGCTTCAAAACTAGAAGCATTTAAAAAACCATTAATTAAGCCAGTCATTTTTTTGACTTGAAGATTCACCTTTTCCATAGATGAAACCATAAAATCATCTTTATTTTTTATGGCTTTTGAAGTTAGCAACTGTGTGTAAGCTTTCAAGGTGGTTAGCGGTGTTCTCAACTCGTGACTCGCCATTGCTATAAAGTCATTTTGACGAATATCGTCTTGTTTATGAACCGTTATATCATTTATAACTCCTGTTAAATACGCTGGCTTATTATCCTTATCATACGAAATATTGCCAACAGACCGCACCCAACGAGTTTTACGATCTAGTGGCGCATTAATCGGATATTCAATATCTAATCGCTCGCCATTTTTAATACTTTTCTCAATTGCCTCCTTCACGATCGATTGATATTCTTTTCCGATTCGCTCAACAGTATCTTCAAAACTTACTTCTTCATCGCTTGTAAAGCCAAATATTTCTCTCATCCTATTGGAAGAAATAAATTCTCTACTTTCTAAATTTATAGAATAAGTGCCCATCTCGGCTGCATCCATCGCCATTGCAATCGTTCTATTACTTAAATCTAATGCTCGTTGTACTTTCTTAAGTTCACTAATATCGTTAAAAGTAATAATTGCACCGCTATTTTTATGGTCCGATTGTCTAACATAAGGCATCGTCATTACTTGGTACCATTTACCGTTGTTAGTTTCTATTTCCTTGGTGATAATTTCGCCATTTTCGAGCACCTGTTTTATGTCTTCAATTATCGTCTCGAACTTTATATTTGTGGTAATGTTACTTAAAGGCCTACCAATATCGGTTTCTAAAAGGTTAATTTGCTTTACCGTTCCGGGTGAAAATTTCATTAACAGCAGTTCGTTATTAATAAAAAGCTGACCATTAATATTGCTTCTAAAATAATTATTTAGGTCATCATTAATCTCCAACAACTCTTTGTTCTTTAGCTGATATTCAGAATTTATCGTGTCAAGTTCTTCATTAACCGATTGCATTTCTTCGTTGGTGCTCTGCATCTCCTCATTTGCAGAAATCATTTCTTCGTTAAAAGACTGCATGTTTTCGTTTGATGCGTCAAGCTGTTCATTGGTCGATTTCAGCTGTGCTTTAACATCTTTCAACTCTCCCTCAATGTTTGATGTATATTCATCGTGGTACACTTTTTCATTAAATTCAATCCCTTCCTGTTTGGAGATGGCGAAAGATTTATCTTCAATAAATGTTACCATGATCAGTTTCTGTGTACCACCCCGTACCGAAATTGGAGATAGGGAAAGATTGACACGGATAAAGGAGTCTTCATGTTTAATTTTAACCCGGTTGAGCGTCACTCTTTTTTCGGTTTTTATTACCGTGGCACACATCGTATGAAAAGCCATGGCAAGTTTTTTGGGCAAAAGTTCTTCTAAATTAGAGGTAAAATGTTTGGCCAAAAGAAATTTAGCAGTTTTGCCATAAGATTTTACAACATTTTTATTTTCATCGATGCAAAGCACCAAATAATCCAAATCTTCGGCAAGCTCTACATGCATTAAATCTGAAAGTGATCCATCTATGCCAATATACATGTTCTGGGTAGCTACCGATACTGGAATTTGCTTCGCTTCCAAAATATCGGGCATAGAAAATGCGTCAAAGCTGAACATCTTTTTTGATTTTATGTTGCGGTATATTCTATACTGCTTACTTACAACTTCTAAATTCTGGATAATTGGTGTTGGGTTTTCGCTCGATCCTATAAAAAGATATCCATCGGTTTTAAGACCAAACAGCAACATAGAAAATACTTTTCGCTGTAATGTAGGCGCCATGTAAATCAGCAAATTACGGCAACTGATTAAGTGCATGTTGCAATAAGGCGGGTTTTTTACCAAGTCGTGTTGGGCAAAAATCGCCATTTTCCGTATTACGGGCGCAATGCGATAATTATCCCCTTCTTTAATAAAATAGTTGTTCAACCTTTCGGGGCTTACATCTTTTACTACGTCAGGTTGATAAATGCCTTTTCCAGCATGAATAAGCGCTGCACTGTCGATATCAGTCGCAAAAATTTTAACTATGGTAAAGGCTAAATCACCAATAAGCTGTTCAGCAATAATCATGGCAAGCGAGTACACTTCTTCTCCTGTTGCACAACCTGCTACCCAAATTTTAAGCTCCTCATTGGGCACTAATTTTTTTAAAATGCCAGGAATTACATTTTTCTGCAGATAATCAAAAGCTTCTTTATCTCGGAAAAAAGCGGTAACACTGATCATAAAATCCTTAGAAAGTGCTTCAATTTCTTCTGGTGAATTTTTTAAAAAGTCGTAATATTTGGCAAGTGAATTAAAATCATGATAAGTAGCCCTTCGCTTGGTCCTCCGCATAATAGTGGAGGGTTTATAATCAGAAAAATCAAGAGGCGAGCGTTGCTTAATTAAACTTACAATAAGTGCAAGATTTTTATCATCTTCTTTTGCTTCGTTTTTGATTTCACCTTCATAGTTTACATAATCTTCGATAGCACCCGGCATTGAAGCAGGCTCCAAAATAAAATCGACCATTCCGGTTGCAATGGCCTTAGAAGGCATGCTTGGAAATGGTGAAGTTTCTGGATTTCTGGCCATTACCATCCCCCCGGCTTTCTTCACTGCAATTAGTCCTTCGGTTCCGTCACTCCCCAACCCTGATAGCACAACTACAATTGCTTTATTACCACAATCTTTTGCTAAAGAATAAAAAAATGTATTAATTGTTAAATGTGGCGCTTTAGATTCTTCCTTATCCGTTAGATGTAATTTACCGTTTTGAATAGTCATCACCTTATCGTGAGGGATAAGATAAACACGATTTGTTGCCACAATAACTCCTTCAGTTGCTTCTTCCACCGATAGTTTACTGTGTTTGGCGAGCACTTCTGCCATCCGACTTTTAAAATCTGCAGAAAGATGTTGCACCACAATATAGGATACGCTATCGATTGGGGTATGATCAAAAAAGGAATTAATTTCATCTAAACCACCGGCAGATGCACCAATGGCAATGATATATTGAGGATCTTTCATTACGGATTATAAATTATGTGGGCAAGGTTCACTATGTATCTGGGTAAAATGCAATCTAAACTTGTATTGATAAAAAAGATGGGTAATGCAGAAAAAGTGTGTTTAAATGTAACCATTAATACTTGGCAATTGCTATTTATTATCATTTGTTTCAAAGCAAACGGTTTTAAAATTCTTTTGATAAAAAAAATCATTTGCTTCATTTATATTTTGTTTTTTGGCCAAAGCCTGTTTCATATTTAATAAAATCCCTAGGCTAAATTTAAGGGCTATTGGTTTCACTATTGCCGTCGGTTTTAACCGACGGATGGTTATTAAAAATCTTGTTGGCTTTAGCCAAAATATTTAGAAGCATTTGCTTTCTTATGTATCCCCTATTCTACTAATGGTTTAGAAATTGGCCGTCTGCGGTAGCGGAAATTAGAATAATAACGCTTAATATTCAATCGAAAAACATCATATATTAACGTAAAACCTAAAATAGACGCAGGTACTAAAAATGCTTCAAAACTGATAAATTTAAACAAATAAGCACCTGATAAAGCCCCCAGCATAAAGAAAAAAATAATGGCCATTCGGAGTTTAATTTTAGAAATCAATTCGGTTTGCATCCCAAACTTATGTACACTCAGTTGTGCAAGTTCTATCCCTAAATCGGTAAAGGTTCCGGTAAGGTGTGTGGTTCTAACTACAGAACCAGAAATTACCGAAACCAGTGCATTCTGCATGCCCATAGCAAAAAGCAAAATACCAGCAAAAAAATGTTTAGAAAAACCAAAGCCAATTTGATAAGCTGAAAAAGCACAATAAACCAAAATTATGATTTCTAAAACAATGGGAATGGTAAAAGAAAATCGTCCGTTGTGTCCAATTTTGGTTACAATTAAACTACTGGTAAAAGCACCTGACAAAAACAACATCATCCACAAAGCTATTGCCTTCGCCGATTCCCAATTCTGATCGGCAATACCTTCGGCAAACAGCGCTGCATGCCCCGTTACATTTGTTGTGAGTGCTGCAAAACCAAGAAAACCCGCAGCATTTACGAAACCTGCAGTAAGACTTAAAAGCACCGCCAATTTTAAGTTATGGGTATATGTTCTCTTAACGCCGAAATGTCTTAACATTTTATTTTCTCTTTTATAAAATTGGAGTGCTAAATGCTATTCGTTGTACTAAAAATTGAATTTATTTTCTTAAAATGAGGGCTTTATTGTAATGAAAATTCATCCTACCAATGTGTAAAACAGAAATTTCCTGCGGGCATTCCACTTCACAAGCCTCGGTATTTGAGCAATGACCAAAGCCTTCTTCATCCATTTGATTGACCATTTTAATTACTCTATTTGCTGATTCTAGTTTTCCCTGTGGAAGCAAAACCAAATGAGAAACCTTTGCTGATGTAAATAATGCAGCGCTAGAATTTTTGCAAGTTGCCACGCAAGCGCCGCAACCAATACAAGCCGCAGCATCAAAAGCAGCTTCCGTTGTATCATGCGAAATTGGTAAGCTATTGGCTTCTGGTGCTTGCCCAGTTGAAGTTGAAATATAACCTCCGGCCTGAATAATGTGATCAAAAGATGAACGATCTATTTTTAAATCTCTTAAAACAGGAAAAGCAGCAGCTCTAAAAGGCTCAATATAAACGGTTTCACCATCTTTAAAACTTCGCATGTGCAATTGGCAGGTTGTAGTGCCAGATAATGGTCCGTGCGCCCGACCATTGATCATCATGCCACAGGCGCCACAAATTCCTTCTCTACAATCGTGATCAAATTCGATTACCCGCTCCCCTTTTTGGATCAACCTTTCGTTTAACATATCCAACATTTCTAAAAAAGACATGTGAACAGAAATACCACCTACTTCATAATCGATCATTTTGCCTTTAGATTCTCTATGTTCCTGACGCCAAACTTTCAGATATAATTTCATAATAAAAAACTTAATAATTAACTATTTATAACTTCTAACGGTTAGCGCTACGGCTTCAAAAATCAATGGTTCTTTGTGCAATTCGGGCTTTTTACCTTCACCTTTCCATTCCCAAGCCGATACGTAGCAGAAATCCTCATCGTTACGAACTGCTTCTCCATCTGGAGTTTGGTATTCTTCTCTAAAATGCGCCCCACAAGATTCTTCTCTCTGCAAAGCATCGTGACACATCAATTCGCCCAGTTCGAGAAAATCAGAAACCCGTCCTGCTTTTTCAAGTTCGGAGTTCATTTGCCCATCACCCGTTATTTTAACATCTTTATCAAATGATTTTTTCAAGGCTTTAAGTTCCACAATGGCGTCTTCTAAACTTTCTTTTGTTCTAGATAATCCACACTTATCGTAAAGCAGCTTACCTAAAGTTTTATGAAAATGATCTGCAGAAAGATGACCTTTAGCATTTAAAAATTGCTCAATTTGTTTTTTAATAGTTTCTTCGGCTGCAGCAAAAGCTGGATGATCGGTCGTTACTTTTTCAACCTTTGCTTCGCCGGCGAGAAAATTCGGAATGGTATAAGGCGCGATAAAATAACCATCTACACAAGATTGCAATAATGAATTTGCCCCCAATCTGTTCGCTCCATGGTCAGAAAAGTTCGCTTCACCTAAGGCAAATAGGCCGGGTATGGTGGTCATTAAATCATAATCTACCCACAAACCGCCCATGGTAAAATGCGCCGCCGGGGAAATCAGCATCGGTTCTTTATAAGCGTTTACACCGTTAATTTTATCGTACATGCGGAATAAGTTTCCGTATTTCTCCTCAATTTTATCTTTGCCTTGTTCTTTAATTGCTTTTGAGAAATCGAGACATACTGCGTTTTTCATCGGCCCAACGCCACAACCGGCATCAATTCTTTCTTTCGCTGCCCTTGATGCAATATCTCTTGGCGAAAGATTTCCGAAAGCCGGGTAACGCCGCTCTAAATAATAATCTCTTTCTTCTTCAGGAATTTCGTTTGGTGTACGTTCATCATTTGCCTTTTTCGGCACCCAAATCCTTCCGTCGTTACGGAGCGATTCAGACATCAACGTTAGTTTAGATTGTGTTTCGCCAATTTGTGGTAAACAGGTAGGGTGAAATTGTATCCAGCTTACGCCAGACATAAAAGCGCCTTTTTTGTGTGCCCGCCAAATGGCAGAAGTATTACAGCCCATTGCCAGCGTAGATAAATAATATACTTTACCATAGCCTCCGGTGGCCAATACAACTGCGTTTGCTGCATGGCGCTCCAAAGCACCGGTTTCTAAATTTCGAGCAATTATGCCTTTTGCTTTTCCATCAACTAAAACCAAATCGAGCATTTCATGGCGGGTATAAGTTTTCACCTTTCCAACAGCAACTTGTCGCATTAATGCTTGGTAAGCACCAATCATAAGCTGTTGCCCAGTTTGTCCACGAGCATAAAAAGTTCGAGAGACTTGAACACCTCCAAAAGAGCGATTATTTAAGTATCCTCCGTATTCTCTGGCAAATGGTACGCCTTGGGCAACTGCCTGATCAATAAGCGCTAACGAGCATTCTGCCAAACGGTAAACATTCGCTTCGCGAGAACGAAAATCGCCACCTTTTATCGTATCATAAAACATGCGATAAACACTGTCGCCATCATTTTTATAATTTTTAGCTGCATTTACACCTCCTTGCGCTGCAACAGAATGTGCTCTTCTCGCAGAATCCTGAAAGCAAAATGATTTTACATTATACCCCTGCTCGGCTAAAGATGCTGCGCATGATGCACCTGCGAGACCAGTTCCAACGACGATAATGTTGAGCTTTTTTCTGTTCGCCGGATTAATGAGTTTAGCGTGGTTTTTGTAATTGCTCCACTTATCGGCGATATCACCCTCTGGTATTTTCGAATCCATCATTATAAATTGAGGTTAAAATAAATGTAAAGGGGAATAAGCATGAAGCCCAACGTAATTAGAAGAGAATAAATCCATCCGAAAACCCGAACAGCTTTTGCATATTTTGGATGATAAAGGCCTATGGTTCTGGTTGCACTAAAAAAACCATGTAATAAATGAAACCCCAACGCTAAAAATGAAATCTCGTAAATAATGATATACCATCCCTGCTGGAACGAGCTGATTACAATTGCGTAAAGGTCTTTATTTCCCTTACCATCTAATGGCAACCCGCCAAATTTGTATTCATACCAATAGTCTTTAAAATGGATGACTAAGAAAATCAAAATGATGGCACCTAGGATACCCATATTTCTGCTATTCCATGTGCTAACTGAGCCACGTTTATCGTAGGCATATTTTTGTCCATTCGCCTTATTATTTTTTAACGTTATCAAAAGTGCATAAACGGCATGGCCGATTAATGAAAGATACAGCACATAAGAAATAATTTTAATTAGTATATTTCCTGATAATAAATGTGAGTACCAATTAAACTGTGCTCGCGCCTCAGCTTCTGGCAAAAGCAATTGCAGGTTTCCCAGCAGGTGAATGACTAGGAAAAAACACAGGAATAACCCTGTGGCAGCCATAATCATTTTATAAATTAATGTTGTTTGTTTCATGCTTTAAACGATAGTGCTTTTAATTTTTTCTACCACAATCCAATAACTTTCCACCACATACCACCTACTAAAAACCAAACGGCTAAAAACAGCACACTCATAAAAAAGCCCTGTTTCCACCAATCTTTAAGATCTACATAAGTACTCCCGAAAAATATCGGCGCTGGACCATGGCCATAATGCGTAAGCGAACCCATTAAAGTTGCACAGGCACCCAAGAAAATAGCGAGCATCGTTCCTGGCACGCCCACTGCTATACCAACTGCTAAGAAAACCGAATACATTGCAGCAACTTGTGCCGTAGCACTGGCAAACATATAATGGCAATAAGAATAAACTAAAATAATAACAGGAAAAGCCAATTGCCAACTCAAGTGTTTCATTTGGCCGCCAACCAATTGTCCGAACCAGCCAATTAAGCCCAATGAATTTAAATAAGAACCCATCATAACCAATGATGAAAACCAAACAATGGTATCCCAAGCACCTTTTTCAGATTTTACATCATCCCAAGTAAGCACACCGCTTAAAAGTAAAATACATAAACCAATCAGTGCTCCCGTTGTGGCATCTATTTGAAATAAATTACCGAAAATCCACAGCACCAATAAAATAATAAACGTGGCCACCATTAACCATTCTTTTAACGTTACGGCGCCCATTTCCTTTAATTGTTTGGCGGCAATTGCAGGCGCTTCTTTGGTCTCTTTTAATTCTGGAGGAAAAACTTTATATAAAAACAAAGGCACCAGTAAAAAACAAACTAAACCCGGAACCATTGCTGCGATTGCCCAACTTCCCCAGGTAATGGTTACGCCTAAATCTTTCGCAAACTTTTGTGCCATCGGGTTACTTGCCGTTGCGGTTAAAAACATAACCGAAGTAATCATATTGGCGTTGTAACTACTCAGCGTTAAAAAAGCACCAATTTTCCTATGCGTTTCTGGTTTCTCTGGTATAGAGCCCATGTTTACGGCAATAGATTTCATGATGGGAAAAATTACACCGCCCGCCCTTGCGGTATTGCTCGGAATGGCAGGCGCTAAAATTAAATCGGCTGTATTTAGTCCATAGGCTAATCCCAGCGGACTCTTACCAAAAATCTTAATAAAACTATAAGCGATCCGAGTACCCAACCCTGTTTTAATAAACCCCCGTGCAATAAAAAATGCCAATCCGATCAACCAAATGGTAGAATTACCAAATCCGCTCAATGCGTTCAAAATAGAATTTTTTGGATCGCCAGGTGCCAGAACCTGTGTAGTTGCACATAATGTGATGCCGATAATGGCCATTGTACCCATTGATGCAGCTTTAGAAATGATGCCAACAATAGTGGCCACAAAAATAGCTAGTAAGTGCCAAGCATTAGGTTTTACACCTTCGGGCACTGGAATAAACCAGATCACAATACCAACAACGAAGGTGATGATGAGCGATTTAAAATTAATTTCTTTCATATAATTTGTTTAAAAGCGTATTTGAAGTTGAACGTAACCCAAGCTGTGGTTATAGGCTGTAGTTAATGGGACTTGATTTTTAAAACGATCTACTGCAACCCCAACCTGAATGGCAGCGTAAAAATCATCAGCAAAAATTAACGATACATTGGGAATAATGGTTTGCCTCGCGTTAGACTGCAACTTGTAATTCTCATCAAAATATTCGTACCGACAAGAAAATTCAATAGCACGAAGCCTTCTACTTTCGTGATTGTAGCGAAGTGTCGGGAAGAAATAAAATCCTTTCATTTGATAATCATTTAAATTTGGATTGACCAACTGATTGGCTGAGTTGTAAGCTAAAAAATTTGCGCCTGTTTTAAACTCGGTCATTAATAGTACATCGAATTTTTTTGATAAGGGTATTTTTGCTGTTGCATCGGCGCCATAAGCCTGACCGATACTGCTCGCAGCTAAACTTCCTGAACCCACATTTACACCTACAGTAAAATCTTTTAAAAAATCGACCTCTAGCCTACTGTATAAATTTTTTGTGTTGTTATCATCCGATAATTTATTTTTATTGTTGCCATTATAAGCACCAACAAAATATCGAAGTTTTCCATTTGGGATAACGTTTCCGAAGACGGAGAGCCCAGTTTGGAAACTCTGCCAACCATTTTTACCGAAAGCATAATATTGATTTGAGAAATCCAGCGAACGGATAATGTCCACCGACAGCGCATCTTCTATCCCAAAAAATGGACGAAACTGACCCACCTGAACATGAAAATATTTATTGAGTGAATATTTGATATATGCATTTTCCAAAACCTTATTAGTAGGGTCGCCATTAAATTCGGCTAGATTAGCCAAGATATTAGCAGAAAAATGATCGTTTATATCGGCTTTAACCATCACTCGTGCTCGTTTTACTAAAAATGTATTTGATATGGCTTTCGATGTTGAAGGATCGAAGTTTTTACCAGTAATATCAACATTGTTATTTAAGGAAACTACGTACCGCGTTTGCAAAACGCCTGCGAATGTTATCTTTCTTTTATGCGCAGAATAGTTTGTTATTGTGTCGGTGAGCTTAGTCCGGTCTTTTTGTTGCGCAAAAGTGAAATTAAATACAAAAGGAAATACTAAAAATATCAGAGCGAATTTTTTCATGATTAATATCGATAGATGTAATGGCTTGCAAAAAGTTAAAATTTAAATATTGTTAATCACTACGCTAAATCTTTCCTTTTACCTCGCTTGTAGCAACTTATTTTGTTAATACAAAGTTGTTTAAATGCACAATTTTTTGCCATGACAGTAATCAACACGAAATGTGATATAAATCAATATTTAACTTGCAGAAAGCATCAAAATATATTTGCTCGAGAACTAAACAATTAATCAATATGTGGCTATTGCAAAGCGTATTTTTACAACTATAATTAATTACTTCCTTTCGAAAATTTTTTGATCTGAGGCTAGGAGTCTTTCGGCTCCGTACATTGCAATTTCCAACCCTCTGTCTAAGTTGTAGATATCGTTGTATATTATAAGTTGACTATCAACCAGCTCACATGTAACATAAGTTAGTTTTATTGGAAGCGGATTCTTCAATAAAAAATCCTGTTTTTTATACGCTAAAACAGCTTTCTTCATTAAAGGTATTTTTGTTGATGCTCCATCATTAGCCAGCAATAAACTTGCAAGTTTTTCAACATCGTCAATGCGGATACAGCCATGACTTAAAGCTCTCTCGGCTGAAAGGAATAATTTAGGTTGTGGGGTATCGTGTAAATAAACATCGTAAGGGTTTGCGAAACGAAATACGATTTTACCCAAAGCATTATCGCAACCAGATGACTGTCTGACGAAATAACCGAAAGGATGTGCCTTTATAAACTTCAGTTTTTTCAATGTGATTTCGACAAATTTTCCTTTAGCATCATAAATAGCATAATGGTTATTTGCTAAATAATCGATATTTTTAATTGCTTTGGGTAATAGCTCTTTTACGAATATTTTTGAAGGCACTTTCCAATCCGGAGCCACGGTGAAATGGGTAATCGCACTTTCTAGTACAGGCGTAGGCGAAGATGGCTTACCTACGATCACTTCAAAAAGATAGCTATTATCTTTAAGCTTCAGTTTTGCGGTGTAGGCTGGTATATTGATCATCAACCTTGGATTTTCGTTTGCGGTTAACCACCGAAGGCGCTCCATATTAATGGTCATTTTCCTTACACTCTTCTCGGGAAATTCATAACTATCTTCTACATATTGTCCTCGCACCAAATGCATATATTTTTGCAAATCATCATATTCTTTTGTATTGGGTTGTACGTTAATGATTTCGGTATAAAAATCGTTGCTTTCCATCAACTTCGATAAGTGGTTTTCAGCACTAAAATTACCTAAACCGCCTGCATCAATTTTCGATCGGGTGAAGACGGTGTTAAACTTCCCGTAGTGCAAATGGTTCATAAAAGTAATCATTGCATCAGTTAGCAAAATATCAAACTTAGCACGCTCAACGTCACTTAACATTTCGGGTTGCTCGGTAAATATTTTAATCTGATCATAAATAAGCTCATTTGGATGAAAATCTAAAGGGTTCAATCCAAACTGGAGCACACAATCTAATATCATCATCGCTGGCGCCAACTGGCGATTGTGATTTCCTTTTTCCACCCAAATTAGCTGGTCATTTTTTTCCTCATAAAAGCGTTTAACTGATTGTGGATAGTTAAGTGTGTTTTCACATTCAATAAGTTGTATTTTAATATCATCAGATATGGTGGCGTTTTGTTGCTTCGCCTCCTTATTAAAAATTATCGGCGAGTTTTGAGCCGAACTTTGCACCGAAATATTTAGCAGCATAAATATTAACACAGCTGTAAATAGTAAATTATTTTTTGAGTGATGGAGGAATTTAAATTTAATTTTCATGATTATGTTTTCGTAGAATTAACTAAGCGTAATTGCAACCGATTAACAAATTTAAAATGCTGATTTAAGGTTAAAACAAGATAACAATAAGCTAAACCTGATTTTTTATTTTCAAAGCATCATTTTGTGCTTTAATAACTTTTTGCACCAACGTAAATAACTCAGTTTTAAGTAATCTATAATTATTGGTTAACTGCGCCATTGTTTGCTCGAGTTTTCCATGTGCCTTTGCTAGTAATTCTCCATCATTAAAATCCAAATCCTCGGTTTGTCCCTCCAAATTTTTAAGGTGGTCGATCAGATGATGATCAACGCTAAATTTATCTTTTTCTAGGTGCATTAGTTTTAAACCAACACTGTTTAATCCTTGCAGATGTTCTGGATCAGATAAACGAATGAAATAATCATCGAGCAGATGATGCAGAAAAACAGTTTCCACTTTAAAAAATTCCACATCAGATGCCCAATGTTTAGCAATGGCGTGGTATTGTTGGTGTGCTGTTGATTTATTGTTTATGGTATTCATAGTGGTAGGAAATTGACTAAAAATGTTAAGCTGGGAAAATAAGTAAAGGCACTGGTTTAAAAATCGCAGTTCCATCCTTAAAATATTGCTTTGTAAGCGTATGGAAGTGGAAATGCTGATTGACTAAAACCAATAATTCTGCATGCATTTGGCTCACCATCACCTCAAGAACATTTTCACTATTATCTTGTTCAAGAATATTTAGAAAGAGATTTCCGTATTTTATATTAAGGCTTATCGCATCGCTAAAAATATGTTCGGCTTCCTCAACTTCTATTTCAGGCAAACCACTTACTTTAGAATGTGCAATTACAAGGCTAGCTTTCCATTTCCCTGCAAGTTCTGCAAGAAATCTTACGTTTTGAATCCCACAAAAGCGGAGGTCGGTTAAGTAAACCAATCTCTTAAATCCGATTTCTGACCAAGAAGAAGGGATTAATAAAAGCGGAACTTGAAGTTTATTTAATAAGGCACTTATGCACAATTTAACGTTTATTAATGCGTGAGGGATGAATTCTTCAATCCCTTTTACCACCATATAAATACCTTTATTGGTCGTGAGAAAGACAAGACTTTCCTGCTCATCTCTCACTTCAATTTCTTGAATTAACGGACTGAAACCAATATAGCTTTTTTTGCGCGCTAATAGTTTTTTCATCAGTACAGAATGAACTGGCGCTAAAATGGTTTCACTATTTGTACTTCTTCCCCATTCATCATCAATTAAATCTCCATTTGCATTCGAATGAGTCGCCAGAATAATGTTGGCTTCTGTTTTTTGAGCAAATACCAATGCAAAAGCAGCTGCATGTTCAGCTTCAGGAGTTTGATCGTTGATGATAAGTATTGTTTTCATTATGCTTCCATTAAAACAGTGGTTGATTATAAAGGTCGATAACAGTCCAATTAAAGAAAATGACAGCGGTCATGACTGAAATTGTTTAAAATCATGATTATACTTTGCTAGCCTACTTAAATAAAACTCAGTTCACTTTTTTCAAGCAAAATCCCCATTTCGCTTATCACCCATTCGGATAGGCTATCGCCATGGCATCTACTTAAACAAGCTACTTTTTCAAAAATCGTAGATCTTTCCAAAAACTCCTTATTTTTCCATATTTGAAACTTCTCCTCTATTCGGGAAAGTTGATTCTGGTAATCGATTTCAGGCAGGCTACCTGCATCACGAATACGCTGTTCTATATTATAGGCTGTAGATGAATCCATTTTCTAATTGATTATGATTAAATGAAGGTCAGTTAAAAATTTCATCTAAGTTATGATCCGCGTCATCGACACGTGAGATGGTAATCATCAAATTATTTTGTACAAGAAGGATATTCTTAGCGGTTATGCGACATGTTTAGCTTGAGGTAATGCCTTATAAATAAGCTTGACTTGGTCATCTTAAAATTTATTTTTCATCACTTTACGAATTACCCCTTTAGAATTGAGTTATTTATTTAGGTTTTTTGTAGATTGTTGAGATTGAGATTTTTGCATTCTAAACAACTTATATAATTGCACAAAAATCAGCGGAAGCATACTTGAAAGTATTGCAATAAGCCAAGCTTGACCTGAAATAACATTAAGGTTAAGCGCTTCGCGACTAGCTTCGAAAAAATAGACCACAATAAGTAGAAAAAAGCAAAGTAGAAGTGCCAACCAAACAAATTTATTTTTGGTTACCTCATTCATTATCATTCCCGATTGTAAGGATGACATGTTAAAAACATGAAATAATTGGCAGGAAGCCAATGTGATAAAAGCAACATTATTTATCACTTTAACATCAGAAGTAATATAAAACCTGCACATAAAAATGGCTAAAATTACAGCTCCACTCATTAATACGGCATAAATTAAAATTACCAGCCAGTTTCTATTGGAAACAATACCAAGTTTAGGGTCTCTCGGTGGCCTTTGCATAACGGTTAAATCTCCTTTACCAAGCCCCAATGCTAGTGCCGGAAACACGTCGGTTATCATATTGAGGAATAAAATCTGCAAAGGAAAAAGCATCGTTCCCTGTGCTAAAAATCCAAGTATGGTTATAATTAAAATCTCGCTGAGGTTGCACGACACCAAGTATATTACAAATCGCTGTATATTCTGAAAAATTTCTCTTCCATGGGCTACGGCGTGCGTAATTGAAGCAAAAGAGTCATCTTTTAAAACAATACTGGCTGTTTCTTTGGCTACTTGTGTTCCGCGGAGGCCCATAGCAATACCAACATTTGCTTTTTTAAGGGCGGGTGCATCATTTACACCGTCTCCAGTCATCGCTACAATGTAGCCTGCTTTTTGATAAACATCAACAATCTCTAGCTTCTGTTTCGGTGTCGTTCTGGCAAATACCGTCGTACTTAATATCCTTCCTTTCCACTCTTTTGATAAAGCTGCCATATCCGGAAGTTCGGAACCTGCAATTACTTTATCGTCTTGCTCTTCGGCTATGCCCACTCTTTTTGCTATGTTTAATGCGGTCATTGGGTGGTCGCCTGTAATCATCACAATCTTTATACCTGCGGAGTGGCACTCACTAATTGCACCCTTAATGTCTCTTCTCGGTGGATCCAAAAAACCGACCAAACCAACGTAAACTAAATCTTTAAGATAATCTTCATCGGGTTTTGTATCCGATGATTGGTAAGCGAAAGCTAAAACCCTTAGTCCAGATGCAGAAAGTAACTCCGCTTTAGATAGAATTTCCTTTTTCTTTTCTGCGCTTAAATCCAAAATGGAATCGCCCGATTGAATATGGCTACATTTCAACAAAACTTTCTCAACAGCGCCTTTTGCCGAAACAAAAAAAGATTTGTTGGCTTTATGAAGCGTTGCCATTAACTTACTCTCTGAGCTAAAAGGAATTTCAGATAAACGTTCAAATTCGCTCACGGTCTTTTGTGCTGGAAAACCGGCTGCATCAGCCAAAAGTAAAAGTGAAATTTCAACCGGATCGCCAAAAGCTTTTTGATTTTTAGCATCAGGATTTACAGGTGCGTTATTACAAAGTGTTCCAATCCGAACCAGGAAATCGAAATTTTCCTTACTTTTCTCAATGTCATCCTCCTTAAATTTAAGTTTTCCATTTTTCATCGAAACGTGAAATTCCTGATCAGGAAAAGACAACATTTCTACGGATATTTTATTTTCGGTAAGTGTGCCCGTTTTATCGGTGAGTATTACATTTACACTGCCTAATGTTTCTACTGAAGATAATTTTTTAACAATTGCATTTTTTCTAGCCATCAACAACATACCATAGGCCAAAGCCACGGTCGCTACAATCGGCAAACCCTCAGGAAAAGCAGCAACTGCCAATGCAATGGATGTTTTTAGAACTTCTAACCAAGCTCTTCCTTCTAACAAGCCCGTAATTACAAAAACGAGAATTAAAACTAATGTAATCCAAATTAACTTCTTAGTAAGTTTGCCAATTTTTATATCAAGCGGTGTTTTTGTAGATTTAGAACGTCCAACCAGTTCACTAATTTTACCGAGCTCGGTGTGTTCTGCAATTCCAGTTATAATTACCTTCGCATTTCCATTTAAAACAGCGGTACCTTTATAAACCATGTTTAGCGCATGCGAAGATTCTAATTTCTCATTATCGATATTTGAAGTTTTAAAAACTGGAAAGGATTCGCCTGTTAATGATGATTCATCTACCTGAAGGCCATTTGAGAAAACAATTCTTCCATCACCAGAAACAACGTCACCCGCTTCGAGCAACAGCAAATCACCAATTGTAAGCTGTTCAGATGCAATTTCGAGTTCCTTGCCTCCCCTTACCACTTTCGCATAACTAACATCCATTTTTTTTAACGCCCGCATGGAGGTTCTGGCCTGCAACTCCATAAAAAAACCAATAATTGCGTTTACAACGATTACGATGAATATGGCAATTGCCTCTAACGAGTTTTTGAAATAAAGTGATACAAGTCCTGCAACTAAAAGTAGATAAACAATTGGACTGTTAAACTGCTCAAAAGCCATTTGCCAAATGCTTTTTTGTTTTTGACTTTTGTAGCTGTTCAGCCCAAACTGCTTCGTGCGAATAGAAGCCTCGGCAGTACTTATACCTTCTTTCTCAGAAGTTGACAAAGCGATCGACAGATCCTCTAGGGCTTGTAAATAAGGAGTTTTTACGGGATATTCAATACTCATATTGGTAATTCTTAAGGATTGACGCTTGCGTTAAGTGCCATTTCGTCTTCCGCTAAATGCGATCCAATTTTCTTTGTGTGTAGTGCAATCATACGTTCTTCATTAGTTTCAAAAACCATGATACTAACTTTACTGCTCTGGCAAGAAATGATCTTTTGAGTGTCTTGATTGCGGAGCCGATCAAGTTTTACCCCCATAAAATCCATATCTGCACAAATACGTTCCCTAATTTGAGGAGAATTTTCGCCAACGCCTCCGGTAAAGATGAGTATATCAAGACCACCGAGAGCAGCTGCAAGTGCACCGATAAATTTTTTGGCTTGGCAACAAAATAAATTTACCGCAGCCTCTGCCCTTTTATCAAAGCTTGCATTTTTCAAAAGCTCCTCCATGTTTCCCGTGCCTGCAATTGCTTTCATGCCGGATTCATGACTGAGCACATTATCGAGCTCCTCAACGGTCATTTTACTTTGCTTAAGCATAAAAAGAATTGCGCCGGGATCAAGATCGCCACTTCGCGTACTCATGACCAAACCTCCTATCGGGCTAACGCCCATTGTTGTATCTATACACTTTCCAAACGAAACCGCAGCCATGCTTGAACCACTGCCAAGGTGAGCGATGATAATTTTTTTCTGGTTGATGTATGCAAAATTCCGATCGAGCTTGTCCATAATGTATTCGTACGATAGGCCATGAAAACCGTAACGAATTAATCCTTGACCTTTGAATTTCTCCGGAAGTGCATAATATTTAGCTTGATCGGGCATGTCTCGATGAAAATTAGTGTCAAAACACGCCACATGTGTTAGGTCAGGAAACGCAGACCGAAATTTCTTGATCAGTGCTAATTCATCAGGCAAATGGTTGGGCGCCAAAAAAATAAACTTGGTTAAATCTTCCAACAATTCATCGGTTATAACTTCAGGGCTACGGTGATGGGGACCGCCCTGTACCAACCTATAGCCAACAGACGAGATAAAACATTTAGATTGTATTGTTTTTAGCCATGAAATTATTCCCGATGCAGCTTCATCAATGTTTTGATAAACTGCTTTTTTTACACTTACCGCAACGCTATTAGCATCGTTTATCTTTAAGCTGGAAAATTCTTTGCCAATGTTTTTTATTAGACCAGAATATTCTCTTTTGATGGTCTGGCATTGATAAACGGCAAACTTTAAGCTTGAAGAACCAGCGTTGATGACCAATATAAAATTTCCTACAGGTATTTGTTGTTTCTTCTCCATATTGATGAAAAGGATGGGGAATATCAGAATCGACCGAAAACATCCATGTTAACAAAAGTAACTCAGGTACCAGGATCTATAAGTGACGTTAAACGATTTATATCATGATGCTTATCACTGAAAATCGGATTATTTTAAATAAATTGTGTAAATATGCTAATGGATGAAACAAATACAGCTTCCGATTGTTTTTTACAGACAATTAGTTATTTAATTGTGAATCAATAATTTATGGAAAATACCGTATTGCTTAAAGCAATCATTGAAAATGCAATAGACGGTCTAATTACCATAGATGATCTCGGTATTGTCGAATCTATAAATCCGTCTGCGTGCAAGCTTTTCAATTATTTACCAGATGAAGTTCTAGGTCATAATATTTCCATGCTCATGGCTCCGCAGGACAGGACAAGGCATGAGAGATACCTGTTTAATTATAAAAAAACCGGTAATGGAAGTATTATCAACGTTGGAAGGGAACTTGTAGGCCTCAAAAAAAACGGAAGCTGTTTCCCTTTTCGAATTGGTTTAAGTGAGGTGAAATATTCTGGCAGAATTATTTACGCTGGATTTATTCATGATCTGACAAAAGAAAAAGAAGCTGAAAATAAGCTACAAGAATACGCTGCTTTACTGGAGGAGCAAGTGGAAGAAAGGACGCATTCGCTTAGAACAAGCTTGGATAAGTTGCAGAAAACCCAAGATGAGCTTAACCTTTCTTTAAATAAAGAAAAAGAACTTGGTCAACTTAAAAGTCGTTTTGTGTCCATAGCATCGCACGAGTTTCGTACCCCTTTAAGCACTATACACCTTTCTGCATCACTTATTGACCGATATGCGGAAACCCTTGATAGGCAGGGGATTGAGAAACATGTAGTAAAGATTAAAGATGCCGTTTTAAACGTTACTGCCATACTTAACGACTTTCTTTCGCTCGAGAAATTGGATTCGGGAATGGTAAAACCAAAGCTAAGCACTTTTAGTCTATCGGATACTGCCAAAGAAATTGCGGAAGAAATGCAGGTTGCACTAAGGGGAAATCAAGAAATAGTATTTAAACACAGAGGGCCCGATCTCATGATCCATCTTGATCAGAACCTACTAAAAAACTGTATAATTATTTTAATCGACAATGCCATTAAATATTCCGGATTGGACAGCAAAATTCATTTTTATACTAAAATTAATGAAAAAAATTGTACAATAAAGATTTGCGATAATGGAATTGGTATTCCCCAAACTGACCATAAGCATCTTTTCGCTGCTTTTTTTAGGGCACATAATACCGGAAAAATCTCGGGAAATGGTTTGGGTCTTAGTATTCTATCGAGATACACCGGTTTAATGAATGGCAAAGTCAGTTTTCAGAGTAGAATTAACAAGGGTACATTATTTACACTTACCTTTCCACAAACCTACAAATCATGAGCAAAAAAGTACTGATCATTGAAGATCATGATGCCATACGTGAAAACGTGGTCGAAATTTTAGAAATGGCCCGCTATATTGTTTGTCAGGCAGAAAATGGTAAGATTGGTGTAGAGATGGCGCTCCAATACGCCCCTGATATTATTCTTTGCGACATCATGATGCCCGAATTGGATGGTTACGGTGTATTGTATATGTTAAATAAACATGAGGAAACATCAGGGATACCTTTTATTTTTTTAACCGCAAAGGCAGAACATGCAGATTTGAGGAAAGGAATGGAACTCGGTGCCGATGATTACCTGATCAAACCTTTTGATGATATGGAATTGCTAAATGCGATCGATATCAGGCTCAGAAAAAAAGCCCTGGCTGACAATGCTCATAAAAATAATTTAGTCGACTTCAAGGTTCTTGTCGCAAAAACGGATGGACTTGCAGAATTCAACAAGATTATAGATGGTAGAAAGAGCAGAAGTTTTAAAAAGAACCAGGTTATTTACTACGAAGATGATCATGCTAAAGGTCTTTATTTGATTACCCAAGGAAAAGTAAAAACGATAAAATTGGCGGAGGATGGAAGAGAGTTAATGACAGGAATATATGGAGAGGGAGATTACATTGGCATAAACGCTGTATTGAGCAATAGCACTTGTGGCGACACAGCAACTTCTATAGAGGATAGCATGTTATGCCTAGTATCTACAGAACAGATGGAATCCGTATTTAATCTTTACCCAGAAGTAGCCAGAAAATTTATTCACTTGTTATCTAAGGATAATCGGGAGAAAGAAGATCAGCTATTGCAGCTCGCCTATCATTCTGTGAGGAAAAAAATGGCAGGCACAATTGTTAAGCTTCACAACAAGTATATTAAAAATGAGTCGTTTAACATGACCAGAGAAGATTTAGCAGCCATGGCCTGTATGGCTACAGAAACCGTTAGCCGCACGCTTTCGGACTTCAAGGACGAAAAACTAATTGACCGTGTGGGTTCGAAAATTACAATTCTGAATTTTGAAGGTCTTTCAAAAATGAAAAACTGACCTAACTATTGATAAAACCTTTATCATTAGGCTCTTAAATACAAAGTATCGTTTATCAAGCTATTGCATAATTTAAAACTAAATTAGTTATTCTATAGTGAGTTTGTTATGAACATTGCATACCCCAAGTGCGTTCCATGCAATGCGCTCTGCAGTATCTCGCTGATACATTGACGTCACCTTCCCACGTAACGTAACTTGATTGCCAACAACAGTTACTCGTATGTCTTGATCATCTATTGCCCAATTCTTGAGCAGTTCATTTTCGATAGCGATTGTTTGTCTTTCATCGTCATTTTCAAACTGCACAGCAATGTTATTCACAATCATCTTCACACCGCTAAGATGTTGGATATTACGCTCAGTTTGAATTTTCTCAGCAACCGTTCTCACACTGCCTTCCAAGGTTATGCAGCCATCTTCAACCAGTACACATACGCTATTTTCGGCAATATCTGGACTAAATTTTATCACTTTAAGCACCTCCGATGCTAACGACTCATCTGTAACTATTTCTTCGGGATCAAATTTTACCTTAATTTTCTCTACAACTGCATTTACGCCTGCCACCTTGTTTGCAACATTTTCTGCCGCTCTTTTTTTAACATAACTATCTACAGTTCCAGATAAAGTGACGGTACCATTAATTGCATTTACCTGCACTTTGACTCCTTGAAGTAGTGGCTCGACGCTGAAGGCATTTATGACATCATTTTTAAGTGCTTCATTGTACTTCATCTTTTATTAAATTAATATCCGGTTAAATGACCAACACTTATTTGGACAGGTTGCATTTAAGCGATGCTTCAGAAAAAATTGATTGCATGATCCCGACATTCCAAAAAATATTGATTTCATAAAGTTGTCCTAATTATGAATGAATACAAATGATATTTGTCATACGTATAGCCGATGTTAATCAGTAATCAAAAAATCAGCTACTTATCGTTTTTAAATGCAACCAAAACGCCATACAAACTGATTTTTGTGAGTTGCAATAACGCGATAACCGTTAGCAAAAGGTTTAATTTTTTTTGACTACCGTTGCTCAGTCCAATTTTCTAAAGGCACCTTAATGACGAACGTCTTCAAATCGGGTGACCGCAGTCATTCACATAACAGCTATCAAAACTGAAATTTGTTAGGAAGGATAAAACATGAAAAGCCAACTTGGCTCTGATTGAAATATTGCTCATTAAAAATGACTCAAATAAAATGGAAGAAACACTCATAGATACAGAAAAAGAAAGCATCAGCACTGAACTTTTACAAAAAATGGATGCGTATTGGCGGGCAGCTAATTATCTTTCTGTTGGGCAAATTTATCTGTACGATAATCCGCTATTGCGAGAACCTTTAAAACTTGAGCATGTAAAGCCGTTGGTTGTTGGTCATTGGGGCACAACTCCTGGACAAAATTTTATCTATGTTCATTTAAACCGAATCATTAAAAAGTACGATTTAGATATGTTCTACGTCGCCGGACCTGGTCACGGTGGCCCTGCACTTGTTGGCAATGTTTATTTAGAAGGCACGTGGTCTGAAGTTTATCCAGATTTTCCGCAGGATGAAGCGGGTATGAAGAAACTTTTTACCAAATTTTCCTTCCCGGGAGGGATTTCCAGTCACGTTGCGCCTACAACGCCAGGTTCTATCCACGAAGGTGGCGAACTGGGTTATTCTTTGAGCCATGCTTTTGGTGCGGCTTTTGATAATCCTGATTTGATTGTTGCTTGTGTGGTTGGCGATGGAGAGGCCGAAACTGGTCCTTTGGCGACTGCATGGCACTCTAACAAGTTTTTAAATCCCATAACAGATGGTGTTGTTTTACCCATTTTACACCTAAATGGATACAAGATTAGTAATCCCACCTTATTGGCTCGAATTGAGCATGAAGAGTTAGAACAGTTTTTTAAAGGCTGTGGATGGACACCGTATTTTGTAGAAGGTGATGACCCCGCAACCATGCATAAATTAATGGCAGAAACTTTAGAAAAAGCCATTGGCGATATTAAAGATCATCAAAAAAATGCACGGGGGAACAATGATAATAGTCGCCCGAGATGGCCAATGATTGTTTTAAGATCTCCAAAAGGATGGACAGGGCCAAAAATGGTTGATGGTTTGCCGATTGAAGGAACTTTCCGTTCACACCAAGTACCAATTTTGGTTGATAAAAAACATCCCGAACATTTGGAACAGTTAGAAAGTTGGATGAGGAGTTATAAACCCGAGGAATTATTCGACGAAAGCGGAAAGTTGATGCCAGAACTCGCTGATTTGGCACCAAAAGGAAACCGAAGAATGGGCGCAAATCCACATACTAACGGTGGTTTGTTATTGAAAAATTTATGCATGCCCGATTTTAGGGTTCATGCGGTAGATATTCCCTCTCCTGGAGCGGTCCAATTGGGAGACACGCCCGTTTTAGGGAAGTTTTTTCGTGATATAATTGAGTTAAACCAAGACAATTTTCGAGTGTTTGGCCCAGATGAAACGCTCTCTAACCTATTGGGGGCTGTGTTCGAAGTAAGTAACCGCCAATGGGACGCAAGAGAACAAAAAAACGATGAGTTTTTAGCGCCTTCGGGCAGAGTGATGGATGCACAATTAAGCGAACACCAATGCGAAGGCTGGTTAGAAGGCTATTTGTTAACCGGAAGACATGGACTTTTTAATAGCTATGAAGCATTTATCCGAATTGTGGATTCTATGTTTAGTCAGCATGCAAAGTGGTTAAAAGTAACCAAAGAACTGCCTTGGAGACCGCCAATTGCATCATTAAATTATTTACTCGCTTCACACGTTTGGCAACAGGACCACAATGGTTTTACGCATCAAGACCCAGGTTTTATAGATCATGTAATTAATAAGAAAGCAGATATTGTAAGGGTTTATCTTCCGCCAGATGCGAATTGCCTTTTATCGGTTTTTGACCATTGCCTCCGCAGTCGGAATTACGTAAACGTTGTCGTTGCAGGCAAACATCCATTACCCCAATGGTTGAATATGGATGCTGCAATTATTCATTGTACAGAGGGTATTGGAATATGGCAATGGGCAAGTAACGATCAACAAACCGAACCAGATGTAATTTTAGCTTGTTGTGGCGATACACCCACTTTAGAAGTAATGGCTGCCGTTTCTATTCTTCGAGAACATTTACCCGAATTGAAGGTTAGAGTTGTTAATGTAGTCGATTTAATGAAATTACAATCGGCTAGCGAACACCCCCATGGACTAAGCGATTATGATTACGATTCCTTATTTACTAAGGATAAGCATATCGTATTTGCTTTTCACGGCTACCCTTGGTTAATTCATCGTCTTACCTACAGGCGAAAAAATCGTAATTTACATGTAAGAGGATATAAAGAAGAAGGAACAATAACTACTCCTTTTGATATGCGGGTGCAGAATGATATTGATCGGTTTCACCTCGTACAGGATGTAGTAGATCGCGTGCCAAACTTGGGTTCTAGAGGAGACTATCTTAAGCAGATGATGAAAGATAAATTGATCCAACATAAGCACTTTATAGATATCCACGGCGAAGATATGCCTGAGGTGATCAATTGGAAATGGAATACGGTTTAGAAATATGGCAAATTCAAACATAGAAACAGCACAATAGACTCTAATTCGGCGAAAGATAGAACCGAGTAGTAGCGGGCTTATAGTTGCGAAATCTGATAAGATGGGTTATTTTTTAATTAATATTTACACAATTAATAGAATAGATTATGAATGCGTTAGTGTATCACGGTCCAGGAAAAAAAGCATGGGAAGAAAAACCCATGCCAAGCATTTTAAAACCTACAGATGCGATCGTTAAAATATCAAAAACAACCATTTGCGGCACAGATTTACACATCTTAAAAGGTGATGTACCCAGCGTTGAAGATGGGCGAATTATTGGTCATGAGGGTGTTGGTGTAGTCCTAGAAACCGGCACAGCGGTAAGCAATTTCAAAAAAGGTGACCATGTTATTATCTCCTGTATTACTTCCTGTGGTAAATGTGATTATTGTAAAAAAGGAATGTACTCACACTGTGAAGATGGCGGATGGATATTGGGTAACACCATTGATGGGACGCAAGCAGAATATGTAAGAATCCCTCATGCAGATAACAGTCTCCACCATATTCCTGCTGGAACTGATGAAGAAGCATTGGTAATGTTGAGCGACATTTTACCAACCGGTTTTGAGTGTGGTGTTTTAAATGGAAAGGTAAAGCCCGGTGATAATATTGCGATTGTTGGTGCAGGACCAATAGGCATAGCTGCACTTTTAACAGCACAATTTTATACACCTGCTCAAATTATCATGGTGGATTTGGACGAAAACCGCTTAATCATGTCGAAAAATTTCGGTGCTACAACTACCATCAACAGTGCTAATGAAGATGCTGTGGAAAAAATCAAAAGCCTTACAAATGGCAAAGGTGTTGATGTAGCTATGGAAGCAGTGGGGGTACCTTCAACATTTGAGCTTTGCCAGGAAATTATTGCGCCGGGTGGTCATATTGCAAATATTGGTGTCCACGGAAAAAGCGTAGCCCTACATCTGGAAACATTGTGGTCTAAAAACATCACCATCACCGCCAGTCTTGTTGATACGGTTACAACGCCTATGTTGCTTAAAACAGTCAATGCGAAAAAACTAGAACCTAACAAATTGATTACCCATCATTTTAAGCTAGACGATATTATGAAGGCTTACGATACCTTTGAAAACGCTGCCGAAGAAAAAGCATTAAAAGTAATTTTAGAAAATTAATGACACTGTGGTATTGAACGATTTGAGCTCTGCGTAAAACACGGCAGGGCTTTACAAATAGATTTTACATGTGACGATTGGCTTCTTGGAGAGCTATAAGTAGTTTTCGCTTGTGAGAATTCTCATAAACCAGAATATACTTGGCAAAATACCGTTTAAAAGAGAGATTCGAAATCAGTTTAGTCATAAAATAATTTACCACTAGAAAAAGGATATGAAACGCAATATTAAAAGTTTAATTGGCTTCACCATGGGTGCCACCGATGGTGAGATAGGAGAAGTTAAAGATTTTTATTTTGATGACCACAGCTGGACGGTTCGCTACCTAATTGTAGAAACCGGAAGTTGGCTTAATAATCGTAGGGTGCTAATATCTCCTGAGGCGCTGTTAACGCCAGATTGGGAAAATAAGGTTTTTCCAGTTAATCTCTCAAAAGAAAAGGTAAAGAACAGCCCTAATGTTGATACGGAAAACCCTGTTTCTCGTCAGCATGAAATTGAAATGTATAATTACTATCCGTGGACCAGCTATTGGGGCACTGGTATTTGGGGAGGCGGTATGGGTGTTACTGGAATGATGACAGAGGCGAGCGAACCATTCGAAGATGCAGTGAAAAGAGAAGTTAACAAAGATATTAAAGAAGTCGGAGCTGTCGACCCTCATTTGCGGAGTACAAATATGGTAGCAGGCTACACGATACATGCAACTGATGGGAAAATCGGAGATGTTGACGATTTCATAGTTGATGATACTTCTTGGAAGTTGGACTTTTTCGAAGTGGATACAGGCGATTGGTTTCCCGGAAAGAAGGTATTGATATCACCAAAACTGATTAAGAAAATAAGTTGGGATAGTTCCGAAGTCATCCTCAGAATTTCTGTGGAAAATGTAAAAAATAGCCCCGAATATGTGCCAAATAAAGGTGTAGAGGAGAAATATGTTGGAGATCTACACAATTACTACGCGAAGTTTACTGTGGGTTAATGGTTATGTTCTCAACACTTAAATAATTAAAAACAACACGAATTAAGATAATGAAACCTCTAAAACCCGTTGAACAAAAAATAAATTACGGGAAAATTATGTCTGTTCGCGGTAGTGTTATTGATGCATATTTTGAGCAATCATTGCCCTCGGTTTACACTGTGTTACATGCAGGAGAAAATCAGGAAATTACTATCGAAGTGCTTTCACAACTGGATGACAAAACCGTGAGGGGAATTGCTTTAACGCCTACACAAGGTTTAGCTCGTGGCATGCAAATAACAGCCAATGGTGAGGAGTTAATGGTACCGGTTGGCAAAAGAACATTGGGCAGAATGTTCGATGTGTTTGGGAATACAATAGATCATTTAAAACCCTTGGCCGAAGGAAAAAGAAGAAGTATCCATCAAGAACCTCCCCCGTTAAGCAAGCGTTCTACCCAAACACAGGTTTTTGAAACGGGAATTAAAGCAATAGATGTTTTGATACCGCTCGAACGTGGTGGCAAAGGTGGCTTATTTGGTGGTGCTGGTGTGGGCAAAACCGTATTGTTAACAGAGATGATTCACAATATGGTGGGCGACAATAAGGGGGTGAGTATGTTTTGTGGCATTGGCGAACGTTGTAGAGAGGGTAACGAGCTTTATGAAGCCATGAAAGATGCTGGATTGTTAAAAAACATGATTATGCTTTTCGGACAAATGAACGAGCCACCTGGTGCCCGCTTTCGAGTGGGCCACGCAGCCTTAACAATGGCTGAATATTTTCGCGATGATGAACATAAAGATGTTTTGTTGTTAATAGATAACATTTTCCGGTTTATTCAAGCAGGCATGGAAGTTTCGGGTTTAATGGGGCAAATGCCGTCACGATTAGGTTATCAGCCCACGCTAGAAACTGAATTATCGGCGTTAGAAGAACGTATAGCGAATACCGACAATGGCGCAATTACTTCTATACAAGCGGTGTATGTGCCTGCAGATGATTTAACCGATCCAGCTGCGGTACATGCGTTTTCTCACCTTTCTGCAACCATTGTACTTTCTCGAGAACGGGCAAGTGAAGGACTTTATCCATCTATAGATTTTCTACAATCGAATTCTAAAATGGCTACACCTGGAATAATTGGTGATCGACACTATCAACTTGCGCAAAAGATTAGGCAAACATTGGCGCAATATGAAGATTTAAAGGATATAATTTCTATGCTTGGGATGGAGCAGTTATCAACCAGCGACAGACTTGTGGTAAACCGGTCGAGAAGGCTGGAAAGATTTTTAACGCAACCGTTTTTCGCTACTGAGCAATTTAGTGGAGTGAAAGGCGAAGTAGTTAGCCTAAAAGACGCACTAGATGGCTGTGAGCGCATTTTAGCAGATGAATTTAAAGATGTACCAGAAAATGCTTTCTATATGATAGGAAAGATTGAAGATGCTTTACTGAAACAAAAAGACAACAAATCAAATCCGGTCATGGAAAATCCTGTAGCTCAAAAATAAATGGACTTGAAAATCTTACTTCCGTACAAAGTGTTTGCAGAGGTCAAAAACGTAAGCAACATCGTCGCTGAAACGAGCGATGGCTCTTTCGGTTTTCTACCGCAGAGACTAGATTGTGTCGCCGTATTGGTACCAGGCATTTTTAGTTATGAAACAGATCAGACGCATTACTTAGCGGTAGATGAAGGCCTGCTGGTCAAAACAGGATCGCAGGTTCTAGTATCTGTAAGAAATGCAGTAGGCGGCGTTCAATTGGGAAAATTAGCCACAATGGTTGAAAATGACTTTAAAAATATTGACGAAAATGAAGTAAAAGTTCGGGAAATGGCGTCGAAGTTAGAAAGTGGTTTGCTCTCTAGGTTAAAGAAATTCAAGTAATTTACCATGGAAGATCAAAAACACAAGAGTGGTGATTTTAGTAGAATCATCTTGGCAAAAGAAAAACAAAAACTAAACGCACTGAACGAGAAAAAGAAATCAGAGTGGTTTGGTTTAGGGATGTTTGGCATGGTGGGATGGTCAATTACTGTACCCACGTTTCTAGGTACGTTAGGTGGAATCTGGCTGGACAAAAACTATCCACAAACGTTTTCATGGACGATAACATGCTTAATAGTGGGATTGGTGACGGGTTGTGTAATTGCGTGGAACTGGGTAATTAAAGAGAACAAATAATTTAAAAATAATCATCATGATGATCATCACGTTTATAGTAGGATTGGCATTGGGAATCATATTTTTCGGTGGTTTATGGTTTACGGTGAAAAAGGCGCTGGGCACACCTTATGCGCCTCTTTGGTTTTTCGGAAGTTTAATGATACGAACCACGATCATTTTAGTAGGATTTTATTACGTTTCGAGTGAAGGGTTACCACAAGTTGCGTCTTGTTTAATAGGATTCGTGATCGCTCGCTTTTTAGTTTTCAGGATTACCAAACAACTTGAACAAAAGCATATACCAACTCAAAGTTAAACCGATATGAACATATCTCCCGATCAGACCATATTTTGGAATTGGAGCTTCATCACCATCAACCTCACCTTACTAACTACTTGGGCAGTTATGCTATTTATGGTTGTTGGTGCAGTGCTGATTACCCGAAAGCTAAAAACCACTCATAAAATATCTAAATGGCAATGCATTTTAGAGATGATTGTAATCGGAATAAACGAGCAGATTAAAGAAGTCGGGCTAGAAAAACCCAGTCGATATATTGGTTTTATAGGTACACTATTTTTATTTATTGCCGTTAGTAATTTTTGGATTGTTTTACCTTTTTATGAGCCACCAACAGGCTCTCTCTCCACAACTGTTGCTTTAGCCATAGCGGTATTTTTGGCTGTACCTTTTTTCGGCATACAAGAAAGTGGCTTCTTTGCGTATTTGAAAACTTACATCAAGCCAACTTTTATCATGTTGCCTTTCAATATCATCAGCGAAATTTCGAGAACACTCGCACTTGCCATCAGGCTATTTGGCAATGTAATGAGTGGTGGCATGATCATCGCAATCCTGCTGAGTATATCGCCTCTTTTTATTCCTATCGTAATGAAAGCACTCGGTTTGCTTACGGGTATGGTGCAAGCTTATATATTCAGCATATTGGCTGCGGTATATATCGCCGCAGCTGTGCAGGAAAGCATCAAAAAAAAGAAACTAACGTATAAAAATAACCCCAAATAAAATTAAAATAAAATGGATAATGTTTCATCAATTGCAATTGCATCAATTATTACAGCAGGCTTAACCACAGGCATCGGCTGTATGTTTCCCGCCTTGAGCGAAGGAAAAGCCGTATCAACAGCTTTAAGCTCTATAGCACAGCAACCAGACGCTGCACCAACAATTACCCGAACGCTTTTCGTGGGTCTGGCCATGATTGAATCAACCGCTATTTATTGTTTTGTGGTTTCAATGATCTTAATCTTCGCAAATCCATTTTGGACTCACATTATTGCTAAATAGCATATCATGCAAATTAACTGGTTTACAGTAATCGCACAAATGATTAATTTTTTGGTGTTGGTTTGGTTAATGAAGAAATATCTTTATAAACCAATTCTGCAGGCTGTTGATGAGCGGGAGAAAAAGATCGCATCAGAACTTAAAGAAGCAAAAACCAAAATGGTCGAAGCTAAAAAAGAGCAGGATGAGTTTCAGCAGAAAAATGAGGCCTTTGACTCGGATAAAAAGAAAATGATGGCTAAAGCCACTGCAGACGCAGCAAATGAAAGACAAGATTTACTAGATGCGGCAAAAAAAGAAGCTGCAGATGTAAAACTGAAGTTGCATGCAGCGTCCGCAGAATTACAAGAAAATTTAAGTAATGAAGTAGTGCAAAAAATGCAACAGAAGGTTTTTGACATTACTAAAAAGGTACTTTCAGAATTCACCTCCACAGATGTAGAAGCGCAATTGGTCGAGGTATTTATCCATAAAATAAAAAACATTTCTGATTCGGATAAGAAACAATTTATCGACGCTTTTCATTCAGAGTCCTCTCCTATTGTAATCAAAACTGCATCCAAATTATCCGAGAAAGACCATAAAAGCATCAAGTCTGCAATTGATAGTGTGCTTGGTGACCACAGTAAATATGAATTTACAACGGATTCTAAAATGATTGGAGGCGTAGATTTGGCAACAAACGGATATAAGCTTTCTTGGAGCTTTTCGGCATATCTAAATTCGCTCGAAAAAAATATGACTTCCATAAAAAACGAAGCCCAACAAGTCGCATTAATTTAACATTATGTCAGTACCTCGTTTAGAAACTAGTATTACAGAAGCTTTTAGCATAATAGATAGCGGATTAGCCGAATATGTTTTCCCTTTTGCAGCGCAAGAAATTGGTTATGTAACCAGTGTAGCTACCGGTATTGTAAAAGTTTCTGGACTTAAAGGCGCTGGCTTTGAAGAATTATTAAAATTTTCCGAATCACTTTATGGCATCGCCTACAATCTTGATGAAGAAGAAATTGGCGTAATCCTACTTGGAGAAGATACTTTGCTAAACGCAGGTGATGAAGTTCAGCGGACTGGAAGGGTAATGGATATTCCGGTGGGAGATCACTTAATTGGAAGAGTAATCGATCCGATGGGTGCTCCTATTGATGGGAAAGGCACAGTAGTGTCAACTAAAAGGTTGCCAATCGAGAGACCATCACCAGCAATTATGGACCGTACCGCTGTAAATTCTCCTTTACAAACCGGTATAAAAGTAGTTGATGCGCTCATTCCAATTGGTCGCGGACAACGGGAATTAATTGTTGGCGACCGGCAAACTGGAAAAACCCAAATTGCAATTGATGCTATACTTAACCAGCGCGGAAAAGATGTAATATGCGTTTATTGTGCTATTGGACAACGTGCCAGCGCAGTTGCCAAAGTAATTGCCAACCTCGAAAAGAACGGCGCAATGGAGTACACCATAGTTATGGTTGCCGAGGGAAACAACGCCGCCGGATTGAAATATATTGCGCCTTATGCCGCCACCAGTATTGCTGAATATTTTATGGAGAAAGGCAGAAATGTGCTTATTGTATATGACGATCTTACCCATCACGCCCGAGCCTACAGAGAACTTTCACTTTTATTGCGCAGACCACCGGGCCGAGAAGCTTTTCCGGGAGATATCTTTTACATCCACTCTAGATTATTAGAAAGATCTACACACCTTAGCGATAAACTAAAAGGCGGTTCGCTTACTGCCCTACCCATTATAGAAACCGAATCTCAAAATATTTCTGCTTATATTCCTACTAATTTAATTTCCATTACCGATGGACAGATTTATCTTTCACCTAAATTATTTGAAGCTGGCAACTTACCAGCGGTTGATGTCGGGAAATCTGTTTCTCGTGTGGGATCTAATGCACAATTACCAGTTTATAAAGCAATTGTAAAACTAAAATTACAATATGCACAGTTTGAAGAACTAGAAAATTTCTCACGTTTCGGTACCAGGTTAGATGAAAGCACTAAAAAAGTAATTGATCATGGACAAAGAATTCGAATCTGTCTTAAACAAAACGAACTAAATCCGCTAACCGTACCCGAACAGATCGTGATTCTTTTAGCATTAACTAATGGTCTTTTTGACCTCATTCCTATCGATAAAGTAGCAGAAGCTGAGGCTGCAATCCTCAAGAACATGTCGCAATTTCCTGACGATGTAATGAAAAATTTATTTGGCGATCAGCCTTTGAAGGATGAGGATCATGATTTAATTTTGAAGATGACCAACGAAATGCTGGCTCCGTTTTTAAAAGCGGAATTGGATAAAACATCTACATAATGGATACACTCGAAGATTTAAACCGAAAGCTGAGCGGTGCAAAAGATATTAAATCGGTTGTGAGAGCGATGAAAGCAATGGCAGCCTCGAATATTACACAATATGAGCAAGCTGTTACTTCACTTGGAGATTACTACCACACCGTGATCCTTGGAATTAAAGCCTACCTAATGGCAGAAAAAATCCAAAAAGTGGTAGCACAACCTACGAACAGACAAGACAGAGACCAAGCGGTTTGTATTATCGTTTTTGGATCAGACCTCGGCTTGGTAGGCCAATTTAACGATCAAATCTTTGGATATGTACAAAACGCATTGCAGGATATCGATGGTAGAAAAGAAATTTGGGTAATTGGCGAGCGTATTCAATCGCTTTTAGCGGATGTAGGCCTGAATATTACAAAATCGTACACTGTTCCAGGTTCAATTGATGCGGTTACACCACTAATACAACAACTTTTAATTGATATAGAAGAAAGCCGTACCGACGGGAATATTAAACAATTTTTTGTGTTTCATAATCAGCCAAAAACCAGCTCGGGATATGAAACAGTAGAGCAAAGGCTATTGCCGTTAGATGAGAAATGGATGCAAGACCTAATTTCCATCACATGGCCAACAAATAAATTACCCGAGATTATTGGTAATCCTGCCGATACGCTAACAGCCCTAATTAATGCATATTTATTTGTTTCAGTTTTTAAGGCCTGCACAGAATCTTTAGCTGCTGAAAATGCTAGCCGTTTGGGCGCCATGCAAAGAGCCGAAAAAAGTATCGGTGATATGTTGGAAAGCTTAGGAAAGAAATTCCAAAGTTTAAGACAAAGTATGATCGACGAAGAACTCTTTGATGTAGTTTCGGGCTTTGAAGCCTTAAAGAAAGAACATTAAAGAGGTCATCCAGCCAGTAGGAAAGCAACAACCACTATGCTTCGCTAATCGGAATTACAACCATTGTTTTTTTAGAATTTCTGATTACCTCCTCCGCCACACTGCCCATAATAAGGTGCGACAACCCTTTTCTACCATGAGTACCCATAACGATGACATCTGCTCCCCATAATTCTGCAATTTTAACAATCGCTTGAGCGGGCTCACCATCCTCAACAAAACTTTTAATTGGAAAATCCTTAAATACTTTTTCGATCACCTGCCGCTGACTGTGATTAAGATTGTGACCTCTCATATCTTCAATTTCTCTTGCTGTCGGCTGGTCTCCGCTTTCGTTTGCGCTTTCATCAATAATTGTGACTAAGGCAATCTCAGAATTAAACTGTTTTGCCAATTCAAGACCACTTTTGGCTACTTTTTCTGCGCTTTGACTTTTATCAATTGCGATTAGTATCTTATGAAATTCCATAACATTTAGTTTAGTAATAAATATTTATTGTTCCAACTCTTTGGCTTTCTGCTCAGTTAAAGTTTCTTCTTTTTTTGGTTCCTGTTTCTTTTCCCTGTCCTGTCGCTTAAAATACCCTCTAAATAAAAAGCTGTGTTTTAGGGATTCCATAATTTGATTAAACCCATCCGAACCTTTTTGAATATTCGACATCGAACGTTTTAAATCTCTCGACATTGTGCTATCCCTTAATAAAGTATGCACAGGTCCTGTACCATTCTTAAGCTCATTGTTTAATGATTTTACCAAATCATTAGCCTCAACTGTCATTTGATTAGCATTGATACTTGCCAATTTTATTTTTGAAACTGCATACTGAAGCTCCTTAGCAACCGCCGTATCTGTAAGCAACATTCCAGCTGCACCTTTACCATTCCTTATGTCAGCCACAAGATTATTCAATCCCGCGGTCATCTGGTTAGCATTTTTCGTGGCAACGTATATGTTCTCTAATGAAGCCTTTAAACTAATGCCAATCTGCTCATCATTTATAAGTTTAAGTATGGCGCTACTGTCTATCTTTAGTACTGTTCCCTTCAAAACCTCCGAAATACTTTGTACATTTTCATTGGTTTTAGAAAGGGTTTGGATAATTTCTTCCATACTAGCGCTCTGTTGCGCATATAGCAAATCTCCTTCCTCAACTAAAGCACTTTTTCCCTTTACCGGTAAAATATTAATAACCTTATTCCCCATCAATCCTTCGGTTCCCACCGTGGCAGTAGCATTTTTATGAATAAACGCTTTTACTTTGCTGTTAATGCGCATGGTTACTTCAATTGTGGTATCATTGATGATATCGATATCTTTCACCGTTCCAGCTTGGATACCAGAAAAGAGCACATTGTTGCCTTGCGTTAATCCTCCAATATTTGAGAAACGAACTTTAAGTTTAAAATCGCTGCCAAAAAGGTTTTGATTTTTGCCAATGATGAAGAAAGCAAATATTAGTAATGCAAGTCCCGACACAACGAATATTCCTAATTTGATATTGTTTTTTTTCTGGTCTGCCATATTATTTTTATAAAAAGAACTGTTTAATATTTTCATCCGTCGAAACAGCCATTTCTGCGTACGTACTTTCTGTGTAACACTTGCCCTCTAATAACAATACTACTACATCTGACACGTGCTTTACACAATTCATATCATGAGAAATGATGATAGAGGAAGCATTATTTTTTTTCTGCAGACTAAGAATTAAATCTTCAATCTCTCTTGAAGTGATTGGATCAAGCCCCGTGGTAGGTTCATCATATAAAATAATTTCTGGCCTGAGAATCATTGTTCTTGCCAATGCAATGCGCTTTAGCATCCCTCCAGATAATTCAGAAGGCATCATGTCTATCGTACTCGCTAACCCAACACTTTCCAAACCTTCGGCCACCAATCTGTCTATTTCCTCTTCAGTAATATCTACCCAGTGCCTGCGCAACGGAAACTCTAAGTTTTCTCTAATCGTCATCGAATCATATATCGCATTGCTCTGAAATAGAAAGCCAACTCTATTCCTCGATTCGTTCAATTCATCATAACTCATTTGGGTAATATCATCACCAAATACACTGATGCTACCCGAATCGGGTTTAAGGAGACCGATTATACATTTAATTAATACAGATTTGCCGGAGCCAGATTTACCAAGAATAACCACATTCGTGCCTTGTTTGATGGAAAGATTAAAATCAGTCAGGACCACTTTTTCGCCAAAGCTCTTCTTAAGGTTTTTAATTACAATAACCGGATCTTTTTTATCGTTTTCAACTTTGTTAACCTTCTTTTCCGTTGTCTCCATTTTCATTAATTTAATCCAAGAACTTCAGTGATTTGCACCGCCAAAAGGTCGATAATAAAAATAAGTACAGATGATAGCACAACGGCAGAATTTGCTGATATGCCTACGCCTTGTGTTCCCTTGCTCGAATTAAACCCTTTATAACAGCCAACTATACCAACTGCAAAACCAAAAAAGATAGTTTTAACTACCGCTGGTAAAATATCGCTGTAACTTAAGCTTTTAAATACCTGAAGAAAGAAAAGCTCGAAAGACGTAACAGATTTGATATTTACACCGATGTATGCACCAAAAAGTGAAATCGTATCGCCAAGGATAACCAAAATGGGTAACATGAGTGTAGCGGCGAAAACCCTAGTTGCAACTAAGTATTTGTAGGGATTGATTCCACTCACTTCCATCGCATCAATCTGCTCGGAAACCTTCATCGATCCCAGTTCTGCACCAATACTACTTCCAATTTTTCCTGCAAAAATGAGGGCAGAAATTACTGGTCCAATTTCTCTAACAATAGCCAATCCCACCATTACCGGCAATTGAGATTCTACACCATAATCAACCAGTGATGGACGAAGTTGCATAGTAAGTACCAAACCCATAATAAAAGCAGTTAGCCCAATTAATGGTAATGATTTATAGCCGATGATGTAACATTGATTAAGCAACTCTTTGGTTTCATATCTTGGCATGATGCCCGTGGTGAAAAACCTGCCCGTAAACTTTGCAATAGCGCCCGTTTCATCAAGAAATTCTTTTGTATTCGTTACTATACTCATAAACTTTTTGGGGCTGTATTACAACTATTAAATTTAATAAAGCTACCCATTCACATTGTCTATTGCTGTGACCATACTCCCCTGAAAAAATGACCTTCATCATGGATATTATATAATTTTGTTAATTAAGTTTATCCTGATTAACGATTTAACAACGAAAGTTTTTGATCACGACGTTTTAAACGAATAATGCTAAACCACCAACGAATATTGAAATGATGCAACCCAATAATAATATTGATAAATTTACCAGCAACTTAACACTAGCTTAGTTGTTGTTATGGCAACTGTGGTATGGTATAGTGATGAAAAGAATTTAATTAACTCAGCATAATTTACAATCACTTAGGAATACAAAAACTTAATATTTTTGAAAAAGATTAATTATGAGAATATTTTTCGCTTCACTTTTCATTTTACCTATTAGTTTTTGCTCAGCTGAAAATTCATTCTCAGCAGGGAAAGAAACCGAAAACTTTATTGGTAAATTAAACAATAACATTGATGTTGTTTTTAGTCTGATAAATAATGGTGGTAAACTGACAGGCTTTTATTATTACGATAAAATAGGCATTGAAATTAAGCTAATTGGTGAAACCGTAAATGGCAAAACCGTTCTGTATGAACTAAATAATCAAAACAAAAAACAAGCAAAAATAACTGGCACATTAACTAAAAATGGTTTTGATGGGAAATGGGAAAGTTTATCAACTAAAAAAGCACTTATTTTAACTTTAAAACCAACGAATAAACCCATTCCCGCTTTGCCGAAAAATTTTGTTGGCGCATATAGCTTTTATGAGAAACCCTGCAAATTAGACATCGTTATTACTAAAAACGATAACGGGTATTTTTACAATTTTGACAGTACAACACGAACATTAAAAGGCAAAGTTACCTTTAGCAGAAGTTTATTAGAAAACCTAGTGTATATCAATTTTAACGGGATTGAGTGGGCAGAAGATGATGGTGATATTTCAAATGAGCCGGATAAAGATGAACCAAATGCAGATTTGCCAACGGTAATTCAAGGTTTATTGGGCGAAAACGAAATCATAATACAAAATTATGGCAATGCGATGAACCATTACTTAAAAGTTGGGGAATGTGATGTTAAATATATCCATTTGAAAAAGACAGGGAAAAAGGAGCGAATAATTAATTAGGCTTTATCAATAACCAACATTACTTAAAGGATAATAACTCGTTTGATCGTTTATCAATCATAAAAAACCAAAAATGAAATTGAAACCATACTTTACACTTTCCCTCCTACTATTCCTATCGTTTTTAACAATTACTTGCTGCGCTCAAAATTCGAGCAAAATTGCAGGGTCGTATAAATTTGGCGGTTCATTATTAGTCATTAATGCCGACAATACCTGTATGATGTTTGCAGAAAATGCTTTTGTAAAAGGAACTGTTGAAATTAATGGAAATATGGTTACCATTAAACCTTACGTACCTAAAGTGCCTTTTGTTTTGTATGGCAGAAAAAGTGAATCGAGGGTTGGGGGCAATACGATTATGTTCCAAAGTTTTAATGAAGCTAAAACATTAATTAATTTTGATGAGAATAATAATTCATTAAATAAAATGAAGCGAGCATTCAACGTTAATGCAAATTGCATTCCGTATCCAAATGTACTTGATAATCCAAATGAAAACTCAAAATTCTATTTTGCAATACAAGGCAAAAAAGAAGTATATGAATTTGAAAACAATCAGGGTTACAGAGATTTTATTGTGTTGTATTTGCCACAAAAAGATGAAAATTTAAGGGTAAACTTGACGTTAAATGTTAGCAAAGATAAACTCATTTATGAAGGCGAAATTCTTGAAAAAGAACAAAATTCAATGAGTCAATCAGAGGTTGACGATGTATTGGGAATGTACAACAGAGCATATTCAGAATCTGAGAATTATTATTGCAATCCGGCTTATAATTTCTTTGAAATGAAAGGTATAGATGTAAATTCTGGGCAATATAAAAAAGAAGAATATGCAGGCGCTTATTATTTTATTGATAAGTATAACGAAGCAGGCGATGACAAAGATTATCATAACACCAGCAAAATTTATGAATATCAAAAAGTTAATCCAAAGGTTTTAATTAACCAGCCCTACACGGTTGAAAATTCTTCTGTTTTTATTTTTAACTGCGGTAAGGAGTAAATAATTTATTAAAATGCGAAATTGAATGTAAAGCCATAATAGTTAAGTCCTAAAATTGATTTAATTTATACACGTAAAAATTCATCGTTTTTGGGTAAGCCGAAAACTTACGGATTTTTAAAAACTGCTTACGAATATTCTTTTCCTTCCAACGAATAATAAATACACGCTTTAATTGTCGGTTTTATTTAGCAGGTTTACAATTATATTTTCCACTCAATAACTTTATATTTATGATTATTTTTGGCACAAGAGGTACTTATTTGAAGCAACAATCCAATGCCTTCAATTGTCCAAATTGCGGTTCGGTAGGGACAGTTCGCATTAGTTTCTTCGCAAAATATTTCCATATTTTCTGGATTCCGATTTTCCCAACTACTAAGATAGGTATTACCCAATGTAGCCACTGTAAACAAGCGCTTTATGCGAACCAACTGCCCATAGAATTACAATCCGTTTATGATGAGAGCAACAAAAGAGCTAAAAGACCAATAACACATTATTTCGGTCTGTTTATTATCGGTTTATTCTTTGCATTTGCAATCGTTAGCGTAGTTATTAGTAAGTTCAACTAAAAAAAATACGTCAGAAATCAGTTGGTTGGCGACGTTTTATAGAGCAAAAATGAATAACAACATGTTTATCTTGTTTAACATTAAAGAAATAAAAGGCAATACCATAAGCCTTGCGTTATATGATTATACCTCATTAAGTTCTTACAAACTAGATAAATGAAAACAAAATCTTTTTTAATCATCTTCGCACTATTTTTAACGGCAACTAGTTTTGCGCAAGGCGGAAATACTGACTTTAAAACCATTCACATTTATGTCGCGCTTTGCGATAATAAATATCAAGGGATTGTACCTGTACCAAAAGCAATTGGCAACGGACAAGACCCGGATAATAATTTGTATTGGGGTTGTGCAAATGGTATCCGTACGTATTTTAAAAAGAGCAAAGAATGGAAGTTGCTAAAAGCCGAAAAATTGAAAGGCAATATTATGGAACGCTTGATTTTTAAGCACACCATTAAAAATTATTATTTGGTTGCAGATGCTTACAACGGTCAATTTATAAAACAAACTACTTTAGATTTTTTAAACAGCAGTGCTGGAAACACAAAAAAAACAATCGATGTTAATGGTGTGAAAATTGGCATTGGTGGCAATGCTGCCTTAGTTGCCTACATTGGGCATAATGGTTTAATGGATTTTAAACTCACCGAAACATTTGTAAATACCGACCACAAAAAACGCGATGTAATTATTCTGGCCTGTGCCAGTAAGCAATATTTTACCCCACACTTAAAGCAGGCAAATGTAAATCCGTTAGTTTGGACAACCAATTTAATGTGTCCCGAAGCGTATTCTATACACGATGCACTTTCAGTTTATGTAAATGGTGGCACGAATGAACAAGCCATAACCAAGGCAAGTTTGGCCTATGCAAAATATCAGAAATGCAGTATTAAAGGTGCAAGGGGATTATTGGTAACTGGTTGGTAATGTGAATTAACGTTTTAAACAATATATTTCAGCATTGCTGAAAAGAATACCGAAATTATTAGACACAGAATTTTTAATTACTTTTTGGGGCTTCTCAAAATCAAATATTAAGAACTAAAAGTTATGAGACACCAATATAAAATCATCAAAACATCAGTCTTTTTGCTTTTACTCCTGTCGTTTATGGTTATTAAAGCGCAACAAAAGCCAGTTGAAGATTATACTGAAAGGTTAAACAATGCTGTGTCGTCGTCCGATCATACAAATCCAAATTATAAATACCTCGATACTTTTATAACCAAATTTCAAAAAGCCGGAAAATTAGAGGCTACAATGTTAAGTAAAGATGCAGTTGGCATTGCCATATTTTTACCCAACGACAGCAAAAGTTTAGATATTTATCCAGCAAGATATACCGTAGATAAAGATAAAGTAGACATTTCTGCACTTCGAAATCGCAATACTCAAAAACCAAATGAGGATATGAAAGAATACGTAGATTTTTATTTAACGGATTGGAAAAAGTTGGGCACGTCAAAAACCTTTAAATCACTAATGCTTAACCACCCTGTGCCACAAAGTACAATAACAGAAATGACAAATGGACACATGGTTGACAGTGGTTATGCAACTTCTTTTTTAAGGGGCGATGAGCATTGGCTTTATGCAGTGAGTTTTGGCGATTCAGGCATTATTATTTACGCATTTAGGATGGAATAAATGGAAGTTTTTATACATCGATTAAACATGAAATTTACTTTAAAACTTATCATCTTAACCACCGTATTATTTGGGGTTTTGGTATTTATAAGTGCAATAATAGATAACAACAGCCTAAGCTATCCATTTTGGTTTTACAAAGACGCTTGTAGCATTAGTGTGAATCCTAAAACTGGAGAAGAGTTCGGTGTAACGAGCGCAACTGACTGGTTAAATTTAGGCTTAGATATTGTGGTTGCATTCATTATCGCTTTTGGATTTTTATTTCTGCTGAAGAGGAGAAAGCAGAGCGCATTATTAGTAAAGAAACTGTAAAGATTGGTATAAGTGTTGGCTTTACGGTTATTAAAGCTAATGGGTTCATCACTTTGTACTTCGAACTTGATGCTAAACACACTGTACTTCAAAGAACCAATAATTTAGCTATTGCTACAGAAATATGGAAAACTTGTACGAATTTAAAACGGGTGTAATTTACTAATCCATATTTACCTAAGTTTCGCTTAAAGACGTCGTAAATCTCAAATTCAATATTTAACATATACCCTTATTATCTAATGACAACAAAATCTTTTTATAGACAAAATGGAGCGGAATATTATCCTATTAAGAATAATATTTTAGCCTATATCACATTAATCCTTTTTATCGTAATAGAAATTTGGGCACTTTTTTTTATGGAAAGTGGACGAGATTCCATTTACATGAAAATTATTCCGATAGTCATAATCTTATTAAACCTATTGATTATCGGTAAGCGAGTAATTATAAACACCCACGATAGAACGGTAGAGCTTTCCATTTTTGGATTCATGAAACTGGTTTGTGGCTTTGATGAATTTACTCAGTTTCTAATAACGAAGCACCGAACTAACTTTATAAAGACCGGAATCTCGTTGATGATTAAATTTCAAAAAAATAACAAGGTTGAGCAGATAGAAATTAATAGATTCTACAAACTTGAAAAAGTTGAGGCGTTGTTAGAGGAGACTCGTGCAATTATGGGGCACGTAAACCAAACTAGCCTTTGATAGCATAGCGAAATGCTCCTAAACCATCTTAACCACCGTAGTATTTGGAGTTTTAGTATTACACGCAGAGAAATATTATGAATACAGTCAAAAAAATAATTACCATTTGCTATGGAAAAAAATAAAATAACCATCAACGGAGCTGAAATTGATATGCTGGAAATAGCGAATCTTTTAAACCAAAATAAAAAAGTAGAAGCTGTAAAATTAGTAAAAGACCTTACAAATTTGGGATTAAAAGATGCGAAAGATATGGTTGAAGCCATAGAAGGCCGTAGTTTAAATGGATTTTTAACCCCAACAAACAGTGGAGAAATAGGAAACAATACAGCAGAAAACTTTAAGGAAACGCTAAAAAATAGAGGATTGGATTTGGCGGAAATTCTGAAATTAATTGAGCAAAATAAAAAATTAGAAGCTGTAAAATTAGTACACGAAACCGCCAAAATTGGATTAAAAGAGGCCAAAGAGTTGGTTGATAATTTAACTGATGGAAATTGGGATGGTTACACAAAACCCACAAGCACTGGTTATAAAGAAAGTGTTCGTGTAGAAAAAAATAACGGCGACATAAAAGTAACCTACACAGATAATAACGGCAAAATGAATTTTGTAACCCCAAACGACCCAATTTGGGCGCACGTTAAAAAACTGATGATGAACAAAGAATTGATGCTAGAATATGAACAGAAATTCAATGAAAATAATTTTAACACCACTGCTTCTGTTTTTGTTGAGGAACGACCAAAAACATGGCTATGGATAATTTTAGCGGCCATCATTTTAGTAACCGTCTGCTACTTTGTATTTAATAAATAAAGCAACTAATGGCTTTACTTGAATATAATTTGTTTAAAAACTTGCGTTGTTATTTATAATATTCATAATTCACGTTTACCAAAAAAGGCTCAGAATATTCGGCTTCGCCACGTTTAAAAGCACTTGTAATTGTAGTTGGTTTACCATCAACTAAGCCATATTGTATTTTTGTAGATTTTGCCTTGTTTAAGTCTTCAACAACTAAAATATTATCATTTTCACTATAAGAAGCTGTGCTTGTAAAATCATATCTTTCGCCAGCACTTACGTTGGTTATTGTTAATGGTAATTGCCAACGGGTATTACTATAACACTGCTTGGTTGCACTGCCTTCGCTTGTGTTTGCTTGACTTAAACAAGTATTACCACCGTCGTTTGTTAGCTGTATTTCTAGGCCATCTTCTAATGTTAAATTCGAATAATCTCTTTCTTCAGTCCTGAAATTTTTTACATTAAAAAAAACATTACCAATAAGCTTGTTCACCTTTAAATAATTTTCACCTTTAATAATTAGCGTATCGTTGCGGTAATAAAAATTTAATGTTTTGGCTGGGCTTTTAGCTAAAATTGGTAGGTTATCTTTATAAGTGATTACTATACCATTGTGCTTATCAATTACTTCTGTTAATTGGCCATTTTTGTTTAAATTTAATACGAGCATATCCCCACCTTTAGTTTTAGCACTCAAGGTCACTTTACTCACCTTGCTTAAATTAAAAAATTGAAGTGGTAATATATTAGAACCAAAGGCTTCTCGCATTAATATAGTGTTCATGTTGGCTGATAGGTTGGCCGAAGGATTACTTGTTTTTTGAAGATTAACAATTGTTAAACTATCCGTTACAAATTTTTTATAGTACGATGATTTTTTATGTTGCCCAGTTTGTTCGGAAACAACTTCGGTTAGTAAACTCATATTTTTACGGGTAATTATACTGTCCAGTTCTTTTCCAGTCCAAAATAAAAAACCTTCATGCCGAACTTTTCTATCCAATAAATTTAAAATTTGATGCTGTTTATTAGGTATTTCTATGTAAGTATTTCTATAAATATAATGATAGATATATTCTTGCGGCGAAAAATTTTGCTGTAATTCATCCCATTCTCTCTTATTTTCTTCCTTTAATGCATAATAATCTTTTTTTAAATCACTTTCGGTTGGTTGTTTCTTATAAGTTTGCGCTTCGCTATTTGCCATCCATTTTACATCATAAATAAGAATGTGCTTTTTTTCTGGCGCTAATATAAGGGTGTCACAATCCGAACAAAATCTTTGTTTTCTAAAATTCGTTGCCTCTTGGCTTTCCATAATAATTGGGTTTGCAAGTAACTTTTTAGGCGGAGGCGGAGGCAATGGTGCTTCTTCTGGTGCAACAATTTTTATTTTTGGAGGCGCTTTTTTTATAGGCTTTATCTTTTGTGCATCTACATTTATCGTTAAGCCTAAGCAAATCATAAAAATAAAAAAGAGTATTTTTTTCATAGTTTTTAATACGTAATAATCGAGCCAATAATAACAATTTACTTTGCTAATTTTTAGGATAAAACGATTTTTTGGCAAAGTCGGTTTTGCGCTAGTCTCAAAGAGATGCACTTGGCAGGATAGTCCAGAGAATTTCTACAGAGAAGCAATATCCCTGCCTTTCCGGCAGGCTTTTTTGTTTATTAGCCAAAGCATTGGCAAAACTACAAACAAAAAAGATTAAGCGGATAGCCCAGATCCTTCGGTAACGGCCAAATTAGTATTATAAAATGATAATACGTTTTTCTAATTACGAATAACATCACAAACCATACAAATACCACCAAAAAGTACACAAATAATAATTAAAGCAAATTTTTAATAAAATAGAAATGTACTTTAGCTTAACAAAATCTATACTTATGAACAATACTCAAAAATTTAAAATTTTATTAATGTTACTCTTTTTAGTTACGATAAATGCTTCTGCCCAAACCAGAAAACTTATAAAATCTTTCAAATTTGGTAGTGTTGGTTATAATTTATACACTATTGGTGGCAGGCCAAATACCGATCTGGCGGATACTACTTTCTACTTACTATATAGGGTCGGTAATACCAAAGTATTGGGTAAAGAAATTAAGGAAATTACAGAAAAAAGTAGCGGTGAAGTTCAACTAAACACTACTTATGAGATCTTCCCTAAATCAATCATTTTTAAGCGAGAAGGTTTTACCGATGACGCCTATAGAAAATACATGCAAAATAGTAAGGGACTTTTATCATTTCTAAAATACGGCGTACCAGTAGCTATGACTCCACCACCACCTCCAAGTTCTGGTACTGTTATAACCGCTGTTGATAATTCTGGCAAGCCAGATGAAGTTGATGTTTTGCCAGAATATCCTGGCGGAATAAACAATGCTCGCAAGTATGTTGGGGAGCATGTTGAGTATCCTGCTGAGGCTCTCGAAAATGGGATTGAAGGTACAATCATACTCACTTTTGTAATTGAAAAAGATGGATCAGTTACTGAAATTAAAATTGATAAAGGTTTGGGGTTTGGTTTAGATGAAGAAGTGATGCGGGTGATGAAGAGAATGCCTAAATGGAGCCCAGCTAAACTAAATGGAAACGATGTCAGGTACAGAATGCGCATGCCTGTTAATTTTCAACTTAACTAATGAGTAAAAAACAAGCGCTAATGGCGTACATCATAATTTCACTTTTGCTCATTGCAAATGTAATTGGCGACTCAATTTATAAGTTGAGTATTGCTGGTTATTGGAGCGATAGAATTTTGTTTTGGATGTGGTTTTTTAGCACAATTTACATCATTAAAATATTTTGGAAAAAAGTATTGACTAAAATCTATTTTGGTTTACTTATAACTGGTATAATTTTAAGCATTTTACCTATGATGATTCCATTTTTCGCCATCGTATTATCCACCACCGGGGGTGGCTTACATTTTAAAAAACAAATTACGCCGGAATACAGACTTCAAATTGTTGGTTATGGTGTAATGGGAAGACCGTTGATGGAGCTTGTGGAGAATAGAGGATTAATAGAGAAACGGGTTGCAAATACGAACCAGCATGTTGCCATAAATGACAGCACTAGGATAGCCATTTGGTCAATCCAAGATGCAAAGTTTATTAGCGAAACAGATAGTAGCATGACGATTCAGTTTTCTGGCGATAACGTAACGTCTAAAATGACTTTACTAAAAAACAATTAATAAAAATAAAACACTCATGAAAGTAAAATCTAAAATGTGGTTAATGTTGCTTATTTTGCCATTAGTATCCTGCCAAAAGCATGATTTTGATTTGGCTCAGCTAACGCTACCGATGGCTAAAGATGCGATTACCAAAAAGTTTGAATTTAAAGAAAGATCAGATTTTGCAGAAGTAACATCCATAAGGGTTAAAGATGAAAATGCGTTATATTTTGGCGAGGAAAAACTTTCGGGAACCATGGTTGACGAAGGTTCATTTTTCGGAACCAATAGCGTAACATTCCAATTGAGTAAAAAAACGGGAAAAATTGAATCCTATGAATTGAGATTGGTAACCAAAGATGAATCACTGAAGTTAGAAAAAGCTTTAATAGAAAAGTTTGGCGAAGCGGATTACCATTATGATGATAAAAAAGATTTTAGTTTCAGGATATGGGAAGCTAATCAAAACACCTATTTTTTGGAAATTAACCATACAACAGAATTCAATGGGAAGAAAACTATCTCAGCCGATTTGAATGTGGTAAACAATAAGAATAAGGTGCTCTACAATTACTATATCGCTGGTGGTTTTGGGTATTATAGTGATTATTTATTTGAGAAAAATAAGCCTGAACATCAAAATAAAAAATATACTTACAAAGATTTTGTTAATCAAAAACAGAAAGAGGATGGTAACGACAGTTACTTTTTAAAGAATTATGTTAAATAAATTAAGTAATCATCAAGCTTCTTTAATAACAGTCCAAAAAATATTATGAAAAACATCGTCCTCATTTTAATGGTTTCCCTGTCTCTACAATCTTGCGGACAAGAAAAGGAAACCTATTGGCAAATTGCAAGTGTTTACAGACCAGATGAAAAACCAATTAAGGGAATGAAAGAATTTTATCTGGATCAAATTTTTCAGAAAAATTTCAACTTTAGAAAGCGAAACGACAGTCTATTTTTTGAACTACCCCAAAAATTTAAAGTAAGTCTAAAGAATTTTAAAAGCCTCAGTCAGCTAAATATAGATGAGGAAGAATATTTTAAAATGGAAAATCATGAATTTGCTGGTGACAAATTTTTAATAAAATTTAAAGACAATACTTTAACCGACCCAAAAAACGGCATTATAGAATTTAAACAAATTTCAAAAGAGGATTTTGAAAAGAATATCGCAAAAGATGTTGCGCATAAGCAGGAGGTCGCAAGAAAAATGAATGCTTTAAAATCGGAATTAGCAAAGCAATCTCCCATAATTTTGAATGCCGTAAAAAAACTCCCCTTAAAAACGGTAAAAATAAGTAATGATAAATCTGATCATGAAATAGCATTACTTATTCCTGAAGAAATTGAACTAAAAGAAACCGGAAGTGTAAACAATGAGCAATTTGGAAAAATTTTGGTTGGCACGTTTCAAAAAAACTCTAAAATATATGACCTCGTATATCCAAACATTGACTATGGATTGAAACAGGTAAGTGTCTGGTTTTCTACCGATCCTACGCCTTTTAACATAGAAAATTATTACTCGGAAAATCCTAATATGTTTATTGTCAAAAAAGAAAAAAACAATATTGTAGGATATACAATCCGATATGACGAGGATAGCGAACAAGCAGTAGTGCAATCTTTTTTTACTTTAAAATATTTCAAATCGGGCAATTCTCATATCTTCATTTTTGCTGATGTTAATCGACGCCAAACCAAGAATTATCCAAATGCTGAAGAGATGAATAAAATCATCAACTTCAACTATTTAATGTCTGAGAATATCAGTTTAAAATAATAATAACAAGTAAAGAAAACGCTTATTAACAATGTGGGTAAACCTAACTTTCCTCCTATCCGTTGCTTTAATAACTTATGTTGTGATGCAATCGGCTTATTCTACAAGAAAAAAGGCTTGGCTAATCGCGATTATAATATTAGGTTTCATCCTTTTTTTTACCATTTACTGTGTGTTAAATTTTAATTTATCCAGAGACTAAAATTTATTAAGCTTAAATCAAAAACGATAAAATTGTTGGTTCGAACGATTAATTAAAATTTTTAGAAAAACTATAAATTATGGGAATAACACCATTAATTATCATCATTATTTTAATAATTTCTTTTTTTGTTTTCAATACAAAATATTCCATCGGCAAGAAGATATTGATTTTAGCAATTGCGTTAATTATAGTGTTTACTGCTTTGGCGACTGTATTTATTATAGGGTTTGATAGAGGGATGGATCCAAGGAGGGACGAAATAAATACCAAAAGAAAATGAAAATTAACCTGATCATTTACATTGCTTTATTATTACCAACATTAACCTTCGCTCAGATGAAGTTTAAATCCGTTGGCACCCCAAAACCTATTGAATTCACATTCGGATTCCAGCATCAAAAAGGTGCTTTTGTTTGGTACAAAGGGAAAAATGTGCCTATCCCATTAAAATTGAAAGCTCTAGATATTGATAGCACTGAACGGGAAAGTGGTCAGCCAGATTTTTACAGTTATAAATATACTGAAATGTATAACGGTAAAGCTACCGGAGAATATGGCATCACGGAATGGCCTAGAAATGTAGCTGATATTTACTACATCAGGTATAAAGACGGAAAGAAATTTAAATTTGAATTAATTGATGAAAAAGAGACTTACGATGGAAAAGATATGGCGCTTTTGCATGGGGTACAAATTCATTATTATGTTTTTTATGAGGATAATTTAGCATTTGTTTACGCTGATGGAAGTAAAACCAAACAACTTTTGAGTACAATTAATAAAGATGATGCAAGACATATCAATATAGAAGATTATAACTTTGATGGTATAAACGACATCTCTTTTAGCACTTCTATTTACAATGGTGTGGAGGTTGTGGAAGATATTAAAGAAATATTTATCTATAACACCGCAACTAAAAAATTTAATAAATTACAAAAAGCAACATCTACTAAAGGCGTTAGTTTTGGCGATTTAAAATTGAATAAACCACACAAACAAATTGTAGCGAAGTGCAAAGTTGGCAACAAGTGGCTAACATACACATATAAATTTGATGAATTAGGGAAATTAATTGCTGTAAAGCAAGCAGATTAAAATTAGATTATCATGAAAAATAGGATAAGGAGAAACCAACTAAGGTACTTACAGATTTTAATCAGATTGGCATTTTTAATAGTGCCGATAGTCATATTATATTTTTTGGTGGTTTTTAATTATAATCCCCACGAACGTTGCATTGGCGATGAGCACAGGCATACCATGGGGCCCATGTTTGGCTTCTTAATTTTTAGTGGTTTTATTGTAGTTATTTGGCTATTGGCTATGATTATAGAATTGATTTACAGACGTTTTGATAAAAACAAAAAGGTTGCTTATTGGCTTATTTTTTTGGTAGTCATGGCAAGTTTGGCTATAATGTTTTTTATCTAATTAGTAATCGTTTTTTATTAGATAAAGTCTTCCTAAATAGAAGTTAAAAGCATAGTAAAACTCACAGAAATAATACTGATATTTTTGTAAAGTTGCTACCAAAAAAATTCAAAGCCATAGTTAAATTTTAACTTTCGAATCAATGAAAAACTTTATATTCAGATATCTAATCAGCTTGATCATTGTTCTACTCGTTTTTGGCGCTTATATATATTTCAGCGAAGACAAAGTGAGCTATTATGGGAAACTTGGTTCCTTTAAATACACAATTATATTCTTTTGGCCTTACGCCAATCTAGCCACTTCTCTTGTGTTTTACGGTGTAATTGGAAGCGTCTCAAAAAGGAAAATATTTATATTTTTAGGCTCAGTAGTGGTCGCCTTGATTGTAATTTCTTTAATTTTAAACAATTATTTTATAACTGAAGGATTTTTCAACTACCTAGTCGCATACACATGGGTGGCTTTGTTACTTGCTATAACACAATTATTAATGCCAAATTTTACGACCAAACCACATCGTTTAGATTATAAAATGAATTCAAGTTATCTGACTGGCATACTTGCAGTTATATACATGCTATTATTTCTCTTCCTATTTTATTACAAAACCTAATTTAAAACTGCGTTATCAAAGTTAAGAAGCGCATTCAGTTTTAAAGTTCGTTATGGAAAGTGTAATTTAAATCCATCATTCATAAAAATCGTTCCTATGAAAAAAATCTATTTAACTATACTCCTACTTTTTACAGTGGTCATCACTTATGGACAAAGCTTTGATGTTAGAAAAATAACGTTAAAAAGCGATGTCATTTTGTTTTGCAACCAAAAGAACGTGATTGACTCCAGTAAAATCATCAATGATTATTCGAGCAATTATTTCTATAAAATTACTGCTGTGGATACCATCATTAAAAACAAGACCGGTTTTGTTTTTCAAAAGGCAGAAATTAGGGTGGCGACACAGGATGAAGATTATTTAGTTAATGTAAGTAATTGCGCTCCGGCAATAGGTTATCCATTTGAAATGAATAAAAGTTATTATGAAATCCTTTTCTTAAAAAAAATTGGTAAACAATATCAAATAATTGGTTTAGTCAAAAACAACGATAGTCGAGCCGTTTGGCAAAAACTGATTGACGATATAAAATCAGTTGCTTCACTAGAAAACCTAAAAGTACCCACAGATAGATACAGCAAAACAATTGATTGGTTTATAGGGCATGGCATTAATCCAACTGCAGATTTCTTGACCTATTACAAGCAACAAGGTATATTAAAAACGGACATCGCAGTATTAACCGACAAACAGTTGGCAAATGCATTAGCTAATTTTTTGGCAGAAAAAACAGAATTAATGCCTCTTATTACTAAAAAGTATCCTGAAGTAATTAGGGACCATTATTTGGATAAACTAAAAAGTATTTACGGAACAGCAGATAAATATAGCTATTCTGATTGTTCAGATTTTCAGGAGGCCGTTAGGATACTTACCAATAATTTTAATGACAATTATGAGGATATCAATTACGTAGCAACTAATTTATTAACTAACGAGCTTTCTTATTATGAAAAAGGAAATATAATGTCTGCTTTAATTAAAGTAGTGGAGAAAGGAGATTATCGAATGAAATTGTAAGTTGCTAAAAATTGTAAAATCATTAAATATTTTGAAAACTGCTAAAACGATACTTTTTTCAGGTGCTATATTATTACCAATTATTGGATTTATTAACCTGATAACCAATTACTTTTATAATATTGAACTACTTTATTTAACTTTTTTCTGGTATTGGTTAATCCTGTTTATCGTCAACCTTTTTATTGTTTTTGGTTCAAAAACTAAGTTTTTCAGCTCTCTATTTTTTGGACTTGCATTTATCACTTTAAGCATCTATCAACTGCTCAGTTTCGATTTTTACATTCGTAAACCAATTGATGGAGCTCACTACCAAGTAGAAGGTTATCGTGACCATTATAAAGTGGTGGAGCGTTATTTTTTATTAGAAAAAACAATCTCGGAAAAACCTAGTGAAATATTTTCGACCAACAATACAAAAACCGGTGTCGTATTCTGGTTTGAAGTTAAGCTTCTGGCAGAAACAGAACATGAATTGGTGCTAGAAATTATATCCAACATGGGCAAACAGCATGACACTTTAGTAAAAAGGAAGTTTTGGGAATAAAAGATATACCAGATTGGTGTTATCACCAACCATCACTACCTTATCCATCACTATCTTATTATATTAAATGTGCTCCATATAGTGGGTAATAGGTTAGCGTGCATATTTAGCAACATAAGAATTTTAGTGGTTGGTGATAACACCAACCAAAGGGGAATTAACATGTTACAATTAATTATGGCTTTATATTTTCCAAAAAATGATCTATCCTATCATTTGTTAAATAATCCAAAGACAGTAAATCTTTTGATTTTATCTTAGTCCAACGCGTTTTAGGTTTATTCTCTTCTTCATTAAACTCGTTACCGCCGTTAGTTTCGCTCATTTTATGAGTTGAGAAATTAATGCTTGTGCTAGACATTTCTCCGCTTGAGCGATGAAAGCTATCTTCATCATAACCTATTAATTCGAATTTTTGATTTTGAAACCGAAACGTATAATTTTTATTGGTTACATACCAAGAACCACAGCTGTACCAATATTGATAAGAAATTTTGAGCAGTCCTTTTTCTATACTGATACCACCCTCCTGCATTAATGGATCTGCTAAACAGCTAGACTCAGCATCATTTTCTGAAGGAATAAATCCAGAATTTTTAGCTCCCAATTGGTACAAATTAGCTGTAGTTTTAAAAAGCACCAATACTATGCGAGGGTTGATGTTTAACTTATTCATCCCTAATCCGTCATTAGCAATTACATTTTTCGGGTCTGTATTTTCAATGACGATTACTTTATCTGCCAAGCCATCTTTGTTTAAATCGCCAGTGGTTTCTAAAATCATTTTCCAGCCTTTTGGGATAAATGATTTTAGGTTTGCACCTGTTGTTGGAATAATAGGATTTTTATCTTGCGCAAATGAAGGCGTTTTCACGATAATTAAAATAAAAATAAGAAGTATCTGTTTCATAATTTATAGTATTTGATATAGGCCTACACTAGCGGAGTAAAGATATGTTTTATCTGCAATCACAACTGTTTGGGGATAAGTCATATCATCACATTTAAATTTTATCGTATTGATTTGATAATAGGCTAAGTAAATAGGGTTTGGCATTTTTCCATTATGCCATGCAATTAAAACGTTATCATCAAATTTAGGAATATCATTCTTCTGTTTTACGAAATCAATTTTAAAACGCTCATCCTGTCTTACAACTAAAGTGTTGTTTCTCACCTCAAAAAAATCACACTGATCAGTGTTTACGATTGTATTTCCGCATGGCACTAAACCATAAGGCTTCAATAATTTAACCTCATAATCCTGCCATATTTTAAGTCCAATAGAATCATTCAAGTCGTTATTCTCCTCTGATATTTTACTCAAACTATCCTGAACAACTATGTTTTTAAATCCTTCCTGTTTTTTATAATCGGGATAAAAGTACTTTTTACGATTAAAATATAACTCTCCCTGTTTGTCAATGTAAAAAGGCAGGTTCCAATCGTATTTATCTGCTAAAATCACGTTGTTTTCAGGGTTGATTATTTTGAACGGCAGATTACTATTATCAGGCTTTAAAAGAATTCGATCATCTTTAAGAAAAATAATTTCAGTAAGATTTTCCATTCCTACAATCTTTTTAAATTTAGATTTATCTTTCAATAAATCTTCTAATAATGGCACTTCGGGATGCGCATCAGTCCTTGGGAAAGGGTTGCAACCGAAAATAAAGAATGTGCAGAGCAAAATAAAAGTTAACTTGTGTGTATTCATGTGATTTTGTATTTGAACCATTCTCTGTACTAAAAGGATTGTCGCTTTGCGCAAATGAATGTGTTTTTACGACGATTAAAATTCTCTAAATTGTGTTTTACATTAAGATTTATTGTTGAAATATTGTGTAATGTCGTAAATCCAGTCGCCTCCATGATAAAATAAAAAGGAAACAATGCAAAGAATGATGCAATAGGAAATAATCTGTGTAGGTAATCGGTAACGCTTAACATCCTTTAAAAAGTAGAAATTAATTACTAAAAACAGCATTCCTGCTATAACACCAGACGGAATACCTATTATAAAGCCTAAAATTGCGCCAAATTCTACTGATACTGCAATGAGTGTAAACCCAAAAATAGTACTAATTAACATGAATGACAGTCCTTGAACAAAATATTTTCCCATTAAACCTAACATCAGAAGCAACAGCGCAACTGCTAAGCCTAAATAAGTATTAACAAAATCACTAACAAAATTTGCTTTAACCATTTCTATCGGATAGATAATGAAAACGCTAATCAGTAAAATCATGATTCCTGCTATCGCAGTAAATTTTCTCTTTTTTGGCCACTTCTTGATTTCAATGTTTTTCATAAATTTATTTTGGTACTATTTAGCATAGCGAATTTGCTTTTTTATCCCCGTAAACATAAAATAAAATGTGCCTAAAATTAAGATCGCAGAAATGCTGACATCAAAAAAAGGTTGATCGCTCCAATGCTTTTTTCTAACAAATTGATTATAAGTATTTTCCACCGCCCTTAATTCTTTAGGATAGTTTGCTGGCAGATCTTACATGCCTAATGGCGATTTAAAATAAATTTGAAAACTAGTTTTGTATTTTACAAATAGAGTAGAATCATCAAATTCGTCATCAACTTTTATTCCTAAAAACAAAACGCTTAACGTTAAGAAAACTAGTCCGATATTTAATTTCACATTCATCGGTTAATGGTTTATTTCTGCTTTTTTCTTATGGCGTAAACCTTATACTTACTGGTAGAATATATGGCAAAATTTAAAACAGGATTGGTGTACACATTAATATTGAATGGAGAAACGGACTCTTTTTTACCGTTGCTTAAATAGTAACGCGTTTTAGGATCAGCCGGAGTCGCCTCCTCCACAATCAGATTTGACTTCTTCACTTTTAGGGTATCGTTGAGTAACGGAATATCGAAATAACCAGTACCTACCCATCCGTTTACAGAAGAACTCTGCGAACCACCACCAATAGAATGGAGATAGGTAAGTTTTTCTTCTTTTTGATAATGCTTTAATTTATAATTCTCGACAGCATCAGATTGTCCATCATCACTGCTGTAAAAAAAATTATCCCGATAACGTCTGTAATCGAGGTCTTCATCAATACGGATAATCTTTGGAAATGGCCTGTACAATATCTGCCAATTCCCATCCATGAAATAAAAGATTTTTTGCAAAGTCCATCGTTGGTTGTTTGTGTTGGTATTATACGATGCATCGTAAAAATAATAAGTTGCTTTGCTTACGATTTCTTCTTCTTTTTTAGCCGTTTTTTCATCGGGCCAACTTAAATCCTCGTTTAAAACAGCCATTTTTTTCTGCGTTTTATCTCCGTTTAATGGCCAGGTATCATAAGTAGAATCTTCATGATGGCGTTTATGAATGTTGTAATCGCCGATGAATATCAGATTTTCTACCCCAGAGTACGGTGCGTAAAGGCTATCTATAACATTTGCATTTTCATCTAACTTGTAGTAATGCAAGCCCTCTTCCTGCTGATTATCATCTCTACTTTCCTCTAAAATAACGTGTTTGTTTACGCTGTAAAACAAGCGTATAGGATGTGGAGGCATGTAATTGAGCACTTCCGATAACAACACAATTTCGAAATTATCCGATTTAAAATTGGTATTTAAAACCGAGTATTGATTGAATTCTTCTGGTAAAACTTTTTGCTCCTGACCTTTACAACTTTGTAATCCTAACATGGTCAACAATAAAGATATTTTTATTTTCATCATTTTAAATATTTTGAGGTGGAGAATATTTATGTTTTTTATTTAAACTCCACCAATTTATCATTAGCCAAATCATATTCATAAAACCTTCGGGTTTCATTGTCCAAATACAACCAAACGATGATGCTAGAATGGTCTTCAAATTCTGTGGAAAGCCCTAAAATGGTGTAAGAGCGACCGTTTTTCTGCCCATCCTCTATAGAATAAACTAAATTGGCATTCGATTTTAAATTGAGCTTCACCAATTCGTTTTTTGTGTTTGCCAAATAATACTCTACTAACGTGTATAAATAATCTTTAAAAGTATCGCTGTAGCCATCTTTCTCTGCCGTCCAATATTTTAGGGGCTTTTTATGTTGCTTTCGATAATTGGCAACGCTCCCGTCTTTGATTTTTTTGGCCTCGGTAATCCATGGTCTCATTTCTAATTTTTCGCCTTCGCCAGCAATCCAAGTACTGTCTAACTTCCATTTTATCAACAATTGGTCATCCCTCAAGAAATCAACATCTTTATCCGTATTATAAATATAGGTGAACCGCTTCCCTCCTTTCTTTGCAAATAAAAGCGGATAATCGCCATTATCATCATACTCCACAAAAGTGACAGTATCTGTAACTATTTTTACGGTTTTATTCTGACCTGCAATGTTTTGAGCAGTGTCAGTTTTATCAACCTTGCTTTTTTCAAGTTCTGATGATTTGGTTTGCTTTTGCTCCGTTACTTGTTGACAAGAAAGCAAACTGCCTCCCAAAATTAAACTTAAATAACCGTTTATTATTAAATTTTTCATTTGGTTTTAATCAATTTTAATTGGTATAAATCGATGTCTGAAATTTTAAATTCTCCAGAAATGGCTTTTATTTTATCAATATTGAGCGTGATCAAACTGTCATTTTTTAACTTCCAAACACCAGAAGTATTCAACGTATCTGGCGGTATATTTGGTCCATCAAAAGTAGAATTATATTGTCTAATTCGGATTATCTCAATTTTAGGATTATTTTTTTTAAATGCGACATCTATAAATCTTTTAATCATTCCTTCCGGGAGATTCTTCGCGCTAGAATAAAAATAATTATCGGTTAATACCTTGTAATCCATCAAAAAACTACCACAGCGGTCTGTTTTGCACCATTCTTCAAAACCATCTTTTATCATATAAATGGTGTCGGCATTTTTGGTATAGGCCAATTTCCAATTGCTGTTATTTAGCATTTTGGGTAAATCAAATTGCTGGTTCTTTTTCTTGAGGAAAATAGTATCGATAGGTGATTTTGCTCCTTTTGGTTTTCCGCCACCAAACGGATTGCTCATAGAAATAACATCACTCTCAAAACCCTCCTTTTCAATAGGTTCAAAAACAAATAAAGGCGGTGCTTCCATTACCATAATTTCTGTTAAAAGAAAAGCATTGTAGCGTCTTTCTGGTAAGGTAAAATGGCCATTTTCATCCGTCAATACTTCTCCAACCTTACAACCCTTTATCGGTTTTTTATCGTAATTTACAATCGTACCTGTAATCTGTGGTCTTGATAATCTAGAAATGCAAGAGCCAAAGGTTATGGATAGCAAACAAAGTATAAAAGCTCTTTTTCTAATTTTCGATTTACGCATGGTTAAATATAATACAAATCCACTACCGTTTTTTGGAGAACTGTTATGCGTAGTGTTTATCCTTAAATCTGTGAAAAATGGAAGATTATTCGTTTTAGGTCAAGAAAGATTATTTTTTTCGTTCTGCACAATTTTTTTGAAAAATAAAAAATTGAAAATCGAGATTAAAATCCAAACTGGAGCTGAAAAAAACAACGCAAAAACAGATAATGGTAAAATTCCTTTTAATCCTGCAGTTACCATATCGTCATGTGGCAATCGATTAGCAATAGAAGTTAATATACAGGCAATGATCATACATACAAGGCTGGCAATTACCGCTTTAAAAAACAACTTCCAATTGGATATTTTTGAGGTCTCTGCTTTCAAATTAGAAAATAAGCGAATATAAAAAAGCGTAACGAATAACAAAATAATTAAGTGATACAAAATTGATGTATCCGGCATTAAAAATAACAGCGTAATATTTCCAATTACTAGATTAACCAATATGCAGTAAAAAATGAAAGCTGAATTTTTCATATTTAAATTTTAAAAAGCCTTTATGAAGCATAAGATTTATTACTTCCGATCCATACTTTCGTACTCTCCATAAAATTTGTAACTCGCAAAATCAATACCTTTTACTATCCTGTTATTTTGTTTGACATAAGTAAAACCATTATGGTCTTTCTCTGTAAATTGAAAATATAATTTACCACCTTTAACCATTAATTTTGTGGTTCTGGAAGTATGGTAATCATAACATTCGCTGGCTTTTACCAACTGATTGGCAAAAATAAATAAGAAGATCAAAACGAGTTTTCTCATATTATTTGTGAACAATAATTTCTAAAAATTAAAGGCTGTTGATAGTGCTCTCATTTATTTTACAAATTTTATCTGAGTCACTAAAATACATATAATTCAAACTTGTCTATGAAAAGATGATTATTTGATTGATTTGCACAATTATTCGACAGCTTTTAAAGCTTATTCGTTAAAATAACCAGAAACTCAGTTGGTAATAGAAATTAAATCTGGGGTTGTTAAGAAGCGTGATACCTTAGCGAAAAGGAAATTTCGGGAGTAGAATATATTTTGAAATTTTTGCCTTCCAAAGATCATTAAAAGATTAATTCAGCACGAATAATAACCCAAACACTACGAATAATAAAACAGCCTGAAAAATTGAAGAATATTCATCATCTTTAAGAAGGAATCTACAGCAAATAAATGAAACAACTCACAAAAAAAACTTTTTTAATGGCCATCATTTTACCTTTGATCATTTCTTGCAATGCCGAAACTAAAAGAACGGCTAAAGATAACCCTACTCAAAATGCTAAGGAAATTGACACAACTCAGGTTACAAAAGAAATTAAAGAGATTGATACTACCTCGTTTAATGTAAAAACCGATGCCATTCCGATTAATGGTATAAAACTCAATCAGCCTTTAGCCATCCTATTAAAGCCTTATAATTTAACCAAGGACGACAATAGCAATTTGGAATATAACGTGAATTTAGATTATGAAGAATTTGCGTTCGATGTAAAATATAAATATAAATACAACGATGTTGCTATCGGGAAGATAAAAAGTTTGGTGGTTTTTTATTTAAAAAATGATAAATCTACATTTTGCTATGAATTAGAGCTAGAAAACAATCCTAATTGTAAAAAAATATTAGCCGAACTGAAGAATAATTTTGGAAAAAACACTTTCTACAAAAAGGTAGAAAGCACGAAGGCTCGTCCCGCATTTGTAGATAACAATGGGGAGCCAGAAACAGACCATATTATTCAAGAACTCACCAAATGGAATGATGATAAAAACAAGGCCAACTATTACGTAATTTCTAAAGAAAACTTAACGACTAAAGAGAATAAATTAACGGTTATCGTGATCAGCACCATCAGCAAAAAATCTGCAGAGTGGATAGATTATAGAAGCCTTAAAATGGTTTTTGACTAAGAAAAATTGAATTGACATAAACATTTTCAATAATTGAAAACAGCAACAATGGTAAAGAAAATCATCATAAATATACTGCGTGTTTTAGGCGGGATATTAGCTATCGTAATCATCTATGTAATTCTCGCATTAGCCTTGCCTTATATCGAAGTTTCAAAAAAAGCCACCACAGATGTTGCAAATATTCCCGTCTATATTTATACCAACGGTGTGCACACCGATATTGTGTTGCCTGTGAAAAGCACACAAATAGACTGGAACACAAAAATTCCTTATGCTAATACAAAAGACGCTACGGCAGACTATCAATACATTGGCATAGGATGGGGAGACAAGGGCTTCTATCTCGACACTCCTACTTGGGCTGAACTCAAATTTTCTACTGCGTTTAAAGCGGCATTTTGGTTAGGCGAGTCTGCCTTACACTGCACCTACTACACCGAAATGAAAGAAGACGACGACTGCAAAAAGATGTTTTTAACCTCAAAGCAATACCAAGATTTGATCAAATTTATAGATACCAAGTTTGATAAGGACGTTGACGGTAAAAATATTTTAGTCCCAACAAATGCTGTCTACGGCGAAAATGATGCTTTTTATGAGGCAAGTGGGCGCTATAGCTTCTTTTGCACTTGCAATACCTGGACAAATAATGCACTAAAAGTTGCAGGGCAAAAAGCGGCGTTTTGGACGCCTACAGATTCCGGTATTTTCCAGCATTATAAATAAGTATTTTAAACACAAATCAAATTTTTTGAAGTCTTACCTTTCAACAAATGAAAAAACTAAATAACATCATCCTACTTTCAGTGATCACGCTATCACTTTCATCGTGTTCAGCGCAAGAAGAGAAAATTGTAAATCTGGCTAACATCACTACAAATTTTAATGTAGCTAAGTTTTATAATCAAAAATTAAAAACAACAAATGAAACGCTGGCCAAAGACCCAAAAAAAATAGATAAAGAGGAAGCTTCCAAACTTTTAGACAATCCATTTATTGTTAAAGATACCTTATGTTATTTTAAAGATGGTCAGTCATCGGATAGGATATACATTGATAGCAAAAGTGGTTGGACGACTAAAAAGTTGAAGCCTATAAAAACCTTTGGTTATGCTTACAAAACCGTTGCATGGAGCGAAGAAACTGATACAATTGCTGTTTTAAATACAGTCTATTTTCCAAAGGTGGATATGATTGAGAGTGAAGATGGCGACTTTGTGATGGTAAAAGCGTCAAAATCAGAAATGAAACAAGCTGTGATTGATACGTTAGAACGTTTTTTAAAGTCGAAATACAAAGTAGGAAAAGCAAGCAAATCTGACTTCAGCGGTGAAAAAATTTCCGATTACCAAAACGAAGATTTTATTTATCGGTTGGTAAAAATGGAGAAAACTTATTCCGTAAGCGCTGGCGAAAAATCGTATTTTGAAAAAAGACTTGAAATTGATTTTGTGATTTTTAACAAAAAATATTTACCAATTATAAAAGAAACTGGAAGCAGGATTGGTGGTGAGAATTTTGAAGCATATAATTAAAAAGAAAACCGTGTTTTTAATGTAAATCTTACATTTACCAAAAAACGTTAAACTATAGACAGCTTAACTTATTTACAAAGCAAATTAAAAATCAATAAATTATGAGTTCCATTCTTTTTCTTTTACAAAACAAAGAGCGCAGAAAAATTTTCTTCTTGTGCATAGGTATCGGTTTACCAATGTTACTATTAACGGCGGTAGGTATAAATTATTACGAAAGCAGTAGCGAGGCAGAAGGAACTCCAAATGATAAAGGCGGTATAAGCTATTATTATAGAGAAAGTTCTGATGCTGAAAAACTACCTGAACCAGTAACTAAACTGATAAGCAAATATCCTAACAGCAAAGTAACCTATATCAATGTAAGTACTGATAAAGCAGGTACAATCGGCGGAGATTTTATTTCATTTACAAAGGATGATTTTAAGAAAGTGAAAGATTATTACGGAAAAACTGGTAAAGTAGTAGACCAAGATGGCGATAGACTAGAAATTGAAAATGCTGGTGTGAAGATTTCAATCACAAAAGAAAATATTTATGAAGATGATCCCATAAAAGACCAAACAAAATTTAAGATTTATATAATAGATTAAAGCGAAGACGATGTGAAACTAACTTCGGAATTCGACGGCTCAAAGTGTTGGATTAATATTTAAAAAAGCTATAGAGATCTGATAGGCAAAAGTATTCAATACCCTAACCTTGAAGATAATTAGAAGCTGTAAATAGAATCAATGCTAAAATACTTTATAAAACTCTAAGAAGTGAACACATGGGAAACAGAAGCTATCTATATCTAAAAAATGAAAATGAAGCATTAAATATTTTTGATGCAAATAACTCTTTGCCGTTTTTCTGGTTATTGCTATTAGATAAAGAAACTCTAGGGCAACAAATTGAAGTTTGGAAAAAAGCTGAAACCTATGAAAGCACTCATGATGAAGAGGAAACCGAAAAGTATTTAGCTCTAAATTCCAACGAAATATCGATAAGCAAACAAAGGTTTGAAATAAATGCTAAAAATGGACGGATATTTCTGCTTAAGCACTTTCCTAAAACCATTCCGCTTTTTGATGACTTTATAGATCTTATTAAAGAAAAATCTAAAAATTACGACCACCTAGAACTGGACATATCCCAATTTTCTGGGTTCTATAACTCACTTGATGAGTTTTGCGATGCGCTTAATGATGAGTTATTAGCCATTGAAGCCGATGAACCATTAAAAATTAAATTCCTGATTGTAGAAGATTTGATTGGTCACGGAACAGGGTTCGAAAACGCAGGGAATGTAGAATTTACAGCACTTACCTCCTATCAAAATGCACTTAAAAACCGAGGTATTCCTACTTTTAAAACAGTAAAAAAGTTTAATAAAAAGGCTTTATTAATTAATATCGGACTGTTATTCTTGTGTCCCGCATTTTCGGTATTGGCTTACAAGATGTTTCAACAAGATGGTTTTAAACTTTCAACATTATTGCTCTCGATTTTAAATGTTGGCTTTTATTGTGCCTTCATTTGGAATATTTTAGCACAGATTAAATCGTATAGAAAAGAAAACGTAAAGAATTAAAGTGTCAATATGAAAAAACTAATTTATCTCCTACCGATTCTATTCTTTATTTCCTGCCAAGAGAATAGAAACACTTCAAGCACAAAGCAATCTGAAGTTAAAACTTCTCTAAAGCGCGATGCAGTCAAAAAAACTAAAGCTATCCCTTTTAAAAAAACTACTAACGAAGGCGTTTTAATTGGTAAGGACATTAAATTATTGGACGAGCGTCTAAATGAAATTAAAGATATTTCATTTATGAATGGACAGATTATTCAAGTAATTGGTGTGAGCGACAGCACTTATAAAGCAAATCCAAAAGATGAATATTGCCAAGAATTTAAATATGTTAAGGTATTAGCGAAAGGTTTGGAAGGTGTTGTAGAGGGTAGAAAAGTTTACCAATTACTTAATGACGAGCAAAACAAAACCGTTAAAATTGAAGGAAATGAAATCTCCTTTACCCCTACCCAATATTATGGAATTGGCGTTGCAGACGATAATGGATTAACGGGATGCCAAACTCGAAGTCCGGTTATTTTTTCTGATAAAAACGCACAATACAAAGGTCTTGTGAGAATGATAAAAAATAAATATGTGTATGATGATTATCCGTATTTTGAACTTAAAGCAGATGATGGGAATTATGACGAAATTATTGGCGTGAAAAAACAAGATGGCAAATATATTCTAGAAATTAAAACGGATTTTCAAGAAGGGATAGCAACGATGATTGTAGCAATCTACAAAAATACCAATAGTGTTTATGTCGCTGAAATTATCAAATCTAGTGCAGTAAGAACAAGTAAGAGAAATAAATAAATGAAGAATTCAATTATAAATATCATCATTTTATCTTTGATGGCGATCAGTTGCACATCTAATAAAAAAGCTGATAAAAAAACGGATTCAATAACTGTTGATACAGCAAAAGTGAATGAAGATAACGCAAGAGCTACCGACGTCTTGTTAAAACCAGACACCACAAAAATTTCGAGAAATGATTTACCCATTTATGGAGAACTCACAAAAGAAAGTTTAGCGAAGTATTATCCCAACATTACCGATACGATTAAACGGTTGTTCAAATTGACTGCAAAAAAACTCGATTTGAATCCTGGGAATGGAATTTCAGCCGGTATGCTCTACAACAGTGCCGTTTCTGCACAAATGTTTTTATGCACGCATGATAAAAAACTAAACCTAATTGATAAATTATACATTGGTACGGCGACAGATTTTGATGTGACTAGCCATACTATTGCAATGAAAATCATCAACAAAACGGAGATTACTTTCGACCAAGTAGATTGGGGCTACGTTGAAAATGGCGAAGAAGATATAGATACTATTGGACATCAAAAATGGGACATCCATATTGATAAAAACGGCTTTATAAAAAACAAGATTACCGTTTATAAAAAATTGCCTTCTAAATAATGGTTATGAAAAATCGACTCAATATTCAAAAAATATTCTTCTTAGTTTTACTATTTATGAGCGCATCATCCTTTGGACAAATCCAAAATTCTATCACTGTGAAGATTGAAAGTGGACAAACTACTAAAAATTATATCGGAGAGAAATTAGAAAGTATGATAGTAGAAATGTATGCCATGAATTATGGAAATGCACTGACGTTTACTAAAGTGAATGATCTCATCCTAATTACAAATGCACAAGAACCAAATACCCAAATTAAAATTGAATTCAGAGATAAATTTTTGGTTCGGAATTTTTTGTATGATGAAAAAGTGATTTCTTCTATCGAAGCGATTGCTTTTGATCTCAACAATTTACCAAAAAGCAGTACGATAACTAACCAAATAGTTAAGGGCAAAATTGAAAGCCACATTGGCAAAATGCAATTTGAAAACACCGAAGGTTATAGATTAGACAAATCATATAAACTTTTTTTACGACTGACTATCCCTGCAGATTTGAATGATATTGATGCTGTTTTTGATTCTGTAGCCAATTTTTTTTCGCAGGAAGACGCTTTATTGCGGATTTTTTTAGGTCGCTATGCAGAAAAAACGCAACCTTTAATGACTGGATACTTAGTAACAGACAAAATTGGAAGTATTGAAAATGGAATAATTTTCACACCAACGGATGATGAAAATGGCAAGTACGACATTTACCATAAAGGAAAAATCATTAAAACTCAGCTACAAAATCTAATCGATTTCCAAGAAACCATTATGGAGTACTTTGAGAAAAACATAACTGATTAAAAAGAATAATCTTAAATAAAAGAAACAACATAAGACGATACTTATATTTTCACTCCTTATCGGGGTCTGGCTTACGTCTTTAAAAAGCACTTAAACACAAACGAATAATAAATTGATAGCTTTAAATAACGGTTGAAATCTTACGGATAAGTAATACAAACCTTTCTATTGTGCCAAATAACCTATTTTTGAGCTATGCGAATAAAAGTCTTCCTCTTACTGCTCATATCAATAGCCACTATTTCGTGTGATAATGTGGTAAAAGAGAAAGATAAATATCCAGAAATCCCTAATTTTCCAATGTTTAAGGATGATGTATTTAATGCTAAGCAAATTGCAGAAATTAGTTTGGAGCTAAATCAGGAAGCTGAAAACCTAAACAACAAATATTATTTTAGGTATTTGGTTAAAGATTCCGCTGTTTATTTTATTACTTTTTATACCAATTCAGACCATCCTGATTATCCATACGGAGGTGAAAATTATACGGTTGACTTATTGGAAATTGAAGGAAATAAAACAAAACATAATAGATGGACAGATAAAGATTTTAGTTTTAATTTCGATTTGGATGACAAAAAGAATCTAACTATTGGAAAACGAAAATACGAAGCAAAAACCAATTACAGTGAATTCAAAACAATTGCTGATGTTAATGTCAAAGACGTTGATACTTTGTTCACGCCTTGGGTTCAGGGTGCATTTGCAACTAAAACAGATGCCGATTTAGAAGCCTTTGATGAAGTTACGATTGGGTCAAACGCGGGTGTTGGCGGAGCCGAAAATTCTCCGATAGTGGTTTTAGAGTATGGGCCAGTTCCGTTAACTTATTATCGGTTAAATTACAAAGACAAAAAAGGGTTAACTAAAATTGACTTTAGAAAAGAGAAATATCCATTACTGATACGAACAAAAAACACCATTTTTTATGTTACCTACAAAGTAAATTATTCAGGTACAAATAAACAAACCCGGACTTATACTTTTAATCGAATTGATTGATTTTTGAACCTTGATTTTTTGCATTAGGGATGGCAATGAAAATCCTTTTTTTTGCGAGGAACGAGCATAAAAAGATTGTAATGAATAGCCCTCCCGATAGCTATCGGGATTGGGGAACCTGCCGGCCGGCAGGCAGGCGCCCAAATAATTAATAAACAAACAAAAAATGAAATATTATTGCCTCTTCCTGCTCCTACTATTGGTAAATCTAGCATCTGCCCAAACCACGCGTAAAATTGTAAAAGATTTTGACGGTGATGGAAAAAAAGACAGCGTATTTATAGATAGCAAGAAAGACATGCTGATGGTTTGGCTATCTACACAAAAATACAAGCGAGTAGAAAGTAAAGAAATAACACACCTAAATTTCGGGAATACTTTAGTGGAAACCAAAAAAGGGTTTGAGTTTTGGAACGATTACGACCGCTCGGGCTGGATCAATGTTTTTGAATACAATAAAACGGCTAAGAAAATGCAGTTGGTGCAAATGCGCAGAAGCGATGACATGTTGGGGAGAGATGATCCTAACCAAAACCTGTATAAATCGACCGTGAATTTACTGACCAATAAATACGTGGGTGTGGTTGAAACAGAGATGAAGGGCAAAGTGGTGGAGAAATTTATTAATGCGGAGATGATTTTTCCGAAAACCTATTTAGAAACTTTTAGCGATGCTATCAACTTTGATTATCAAGAGAAATGTATTGGACTTTACAATAAAAATGTATCGAAAAAATAAATTTAACCATGAGATATTTACCAATTTTAATAGCGGTTCTATTTTTTACAAGTTGTAGTAAAGGCCAAATTAAAGAAGAAGTGGGCTTAACCAATAAACTTGTTTACAATAAAAAAAACAGCAACTACACTGTGCATTTAAGCAATTCCTATCAGGCAGAGATTTTCATTAATGGATTCCCAATTCATCCAGTCTTGCCGTGGGTTGGAGCAACTGTATTGGATTTAGGAATAGAAAAAGTAGGAACTCAAAAATTAAAAATAATTTTAGATTTAAATGCAGTCACACTTGAAAACTTTGCACCTAAACCAGAAGATCAAATTTTAAGCATTAATCTTAAAAAAGGCTTTGACGATGATAATGCTATAACATTTCGACTCTTGTACTCAGACTTGAAGGATGGAGATTTCAAAAAAGGATATTATGTGAAGGAGATAGAATTTGAGGCAAAGCCAGCTTATCATTTTTTTAAGGAAGAAGCATATGTCGATTTGAGAAAACAACCCGATTTATTAGATAGTTTGTATGCTCGCTATCAATCAATTCTTTATGCTGTAAATGATAAAAATGCGAAGGCTTTTGTAAAGAAAATTGAGGTAGCAGAATATCAATCTGCACAATTGCGTAACATGGAAAAAGAATGGGTATTTAAAGAAAGAGAACGTTTTTTTAAAAACAAACTGAACTTACCTCCAATAGATAGTTGCAAATTGGTTTTTACAGACAATGGCAAAATGGCAACCCTTGGATTAAAATATGATATATCAACTGGCAAAAAAAACGCAATGATTAACTTTCCTGCTTTGTCCGGAATATGGGAAAAAGGAAGCGTTCCGAAATTTATAGATTATTACCATTATTTTTTCTTTGCTAAACAAAAAGATAAAAATGAACTACAACTATTGAGATGGAGAACATTTACTTACGATATGGATATGTAGGTAGTTAAGAATTATAAGCTTAAGAAAAAACATTCCTCAAAATAACAAAATAAGCTTTGATTATCAAAATACAACTTGCTTTTGCAGAATCTGAATTGGAAGATGGAATTATAATTTAGCAACTATTATGAAAAAGTTAAATGAAGGAGATAACCCAAAACAAATTGCTGAAAAAGTAAGTGAAAAGTATTTGAGGAAAGGGTTCAAATTGGATTTCAGTTTAGAAAGTTTGGAAAATGAAATAGACAAAATTTTGAAAAACGAAATTCCAAAAGGTCGGATCGAAACTGGAAAATTAGTAGCGGAATTGACCGCTTATTTAGGAGAGACGATTTGTCGCATTTTTGGTGCAAGGTGGATAGGAATTTATTATGCTTCAAATAGCGGAATGAATTTTTATAGTTGTAAAATAGAAAAAAATGATTTCGAATTTAGTCCAAGCCATTTTTTTAGTTACTATTTAAGTAATGGAAAAGAAAGGGAAGGAAGTTTTAAAGACTATTTATATGTTAGAGATAATTCTGAAGGAGTATTAAGGGATTTTTTAGGAGGTGGTTTAATTATCAAGATAAAATCTGCAGAATAATTATTGCCAATATCGTTTTAAAAATTCGGTTAATTATTGAAGTTTAAAACTTTTAACTATGATATGGATATATTGGTTTTTTAAACTTGATTTTTAAACATTACAAAGCTTTTTTCAATGATAAAAGAAGATTTAGTTACCCAAATACAACTCGCTTTTGCAGACGTTAAATTAGAAGATGGAATTGGGCTTTGGCAGGCACAAGGGATTGATGATTATGCGAGCGAAGAAGAAATTGTAACGCTAAGAGCTAAAGACGAAAAAGATAATTGGAAACTTCTTCCTTACGAAGACCTTAGTTACTGCGAAAGTTCACTCTCTTTTTTTGATGCAAAAGGAATGAGATTTCATCTCCCAAAATTTTTGATTTTTGATATTTTGGAGGAAGAGATTATAAAGAAAAAAAAGTTTAAGCCCCAGATGTGTTATTTACCTTATGCTATGAACCAGAAAATGAATACCAACTCATAAGGTTTTCGCTTCTCAATTCCACACAGGTAAAAAGTGTAATTCACTTCATGAATTATAAGTTAGAAAATACGGATGGCGAAGATCGACTGGATTATTTTTTGTTAAAATTACAGCAAGCTTTAAAAAGCTGGAATAAAAAGTTGGATGAAATTTAATGATGCTTTATTTGATAGTTAATTTACAAATCCACTAAACGAATATTTTTTAGGGTCTAACGAATAAAGACTAATTGTTTACGGATAAAAACTTTCGACAAATTCTACGTTTGAAAACCTTAAATTCATCTTCTTAAACGAGATATACAATGGAAAAAAATAAAACATTAACAGTTGCCGAAAAAGTTAAAGCCTGTGCGATGACGCTTATCGGAGTCGGAATATTTAGTCAAGGTACTTTGTATTTTAAAGAACAATCTAGTTACAACATTCCTCGCATCCTTTATCCGGTTTATACAACATTGGGCAACAAGGGTTTGGCTGTAGCCATGATTGTTTTGGGTTTAGCGCTAATCTACTTTGGGTTTGCGAGGTGGAAAAATCACGGAGGCAAGGTAATTACATTGGGTGCCATTACCGGCGTTTTTTTAGTGGGTTTCTTCTCCATTTTATTGCTTACAGGCAGTAAAAAAACAACTTCTGATGATTTGATTAAAGATTCTGATGAACGTCACTCAAAAGTAATGGAAGATATGAAAACGATGGAACGACCTGAATTTGGTGACGCACAATACGACAAGCATTTTGATAATTTTGAAACGCTGTTAGTCAAATATAAACAAGCCAATCAAGCAAAAGATACGACGGCTGTTGCATTACTTCAAAAAGATTTTGAGGCGTGGAACCTGCAATCAAATGAGCTCATGACAAAATTAGAGGGCATAAAAGACAAGCAACAAATGGCACTGTACAATGGTAAATTATTCATGGAATGGCAGGCTGTAAATCCTTAAATCTATGCTAATCGACCAAAAAATTAATAGCCAAACCAATGATAGCGAACTGTTTATGGAGGGAGTTATGTGCATAAACTCGGCTCAATGGTTGCTGGCGTATGGCATTTTTAAACAACTAATTTCAGCTGTAAAAAATCCAAGTGGCGCTATGCTTTATAATATGGCGCTTTGTCATTTCTTTGCAGAGGAATATGTAAAAACCATTGTGATGTTAAACGAAGCTTTACAAAAAACAGCTAAACCCTCTAGTTTAGCTAACCAAGCAAGTAATTTCCCAGAGCAATTATGGGTTGTAGAACATCAAACTAATGCGCATCTTTTTGCGCTGACAGAAACGATTTTTAGTATAAACCCTGCCATAGTTAAGTTGAGAATTCGCAGGTTATTGATAGATGCAAATGTAAAAATAGAGAATTGGCAAGAAGTGATTCGCTTGGCTTCATTACCCGAAATGGAAAAATGTACAAATGTAATTGAAGCAGTAGCGATAGCAAAAAAACAATATTAATTCTTAAAAAAACCTCATGAATTTATACGAAATACAAAGCGCTTACCAACAACAAACGCCAATTGAAGAAATTAATCAAAGTTATAGAAACTTACTTGCTGAGGGCGAACTCAATGACGAGGAAAAATTAGAAGTTTGGAAGCAAGTTTGTGCATTCGCCAATTTCGAAATGATTGATGAGCTTATAGAAAAAGGTTGGCGAGCGATGGGTGTGCAAGATCGGTACGAAAATTCGTTATTGCATCTAATGGCCGAAGCAGAATTTGAACGCTCTTACATGATGGCTGAAGGACAGATTTACGAAACCACTAAAAGGTTATTGGCTAATAAAGTGAGTCCGATACGGAAAAATAGCGATGGCTTTACGGCTTTGATGATTGGTGCCAAAGCTGGCTATTATGAAATGCTCATAGCCTATCGAGAAGTTGGTGCAAAAATAGATTGGGTTGATAGAGATGGCAATACCTTGTTGCACATTTGTGCAGAAAATTCAGGTCAAATTGCTTCAGATTTAGCTTATGCTCAAAACGACCTGCAAAATTTTGATCAGGATTCTAATTTTGATCCTAACAGTCGCCGAGATGTAAATCGAAAAGAAGAACTTGGCTTAAGATGCCAATTGTTAGCATCAAGGTTGGGCGATTTCGTCGCGTTTATTTCAACTTGTATGGATGCAGGTTTAGATCCTTATCAAAAAAATAATTATGGCGAAACCGCAATTGATTTTGCCATTAAAAGGAAGTCAAAATTAGTGGGCGCCTACCTTAAAGGTTACGATTTTACTGACGACGAAACTTCTGATTCCTATCTTAAAGCTGGTGGTCAAGATTTATTTCAGGCTTGCATTAACAGAGATTTAGAGGCAATTGAAGCTTTGATTAAACTTGGCGAAAACCCGAATGAGGAATATGACAAGGAAGGAAACAACTACAATAAAATGTTGCCACTTTCCATTGCGGTTGTGCATCACGATTTCGAAAGTGTAGCTTTATTATTAAAAAATGGGGCAGATTCAATGCTGGTCGATAGTCAATCTTGGCACCCATTGAGGTACTTATACACGGCTTCATCAGCAGTAAATACAAGTTTTGATCAGTTTGAGAAAAAAGTCTTTGCAAATATCTTAAAATCATTCGTTACCGCAGGTTTTAATATTGATTCATTTTTAGACGATGAAGAAAATACAATAGTCAATTTATCGGCTAAAAACGCAGACAACTTACAACTTTATAATAATTACACCATTGCAAAGTCGATAATTGAAGAAGCCATTTATTCGGATGCCGATGTGAACAAAACCAATAGAGACGGAATTTCTGCTTTAATGTATTTAGGATTGGCTGATTTATCAAGAGCTGAAAAAGAAATACTGATGCTATTAGAGCAAGGTGCAAAAACAGATTTAATCGACAAAAATGGAAAAACAGCACTTATTTATGCAACCAATAATGCAGAAAAATCTACCGCTAAAACCTATTGCGAATTATTAGAACAATTCGGAGATATATTGGTCAACGCCAAAGATAATTCAGAAAAATCTGCGTTAGATTATGCGGTAGAAAAAGACAATGAGAATTTGGTAGCTTGGTTGCTGGAAAGACAGTAATCTAAATTTAAAAGGAAGATGAGTACGCAAAAAATAAATATCATCGCAGATGGTTCAATAATCGCCATTGCCAATACAAAGAAATATAACGAGACTTTAAATAACCAAACCAATTGGAGTTGGAAACAGCTTAATACTTTTTTATTGGAGACGAATAAAGATAATTTAGTTGTTTTTGATTGCGCTTACGGAGAAGAATGGACATTTGAGTTTTCAATTAACAAAGAAAATAAACAAGATTTTTTCAGGAAATTTGAGCAAAGCATTGAAATCACTGATAATGCTTTGCATTTGATAACTTGGACTGATTTAACTTCTTCTCTTCAATTTAAAAACACAACATTGCCTGAAGAGCTAAACAATGACCAAAAAATAAATATTGAAAATGGTTTTTATAGGGTAATTGTAAAGCAACTTTTTGACCATGAAGATGATGATTACGATCCTGAAAATAAAACAAGTTATATTGTAGAATTAATGTCTGAAATTAAAAATCCAGACATCAAGGCTGAAACAATTATTTGGACCGAAGATTTCCCGAATGATGACAGTAGTTTCCTCTCGGACGAACCAGATGAGGAGATGGATAATTTCTTGAATGAATTATTAGAAACAGCTAAAAAACAACAACGATAATAAAACACAAAACAAATGGATACTATTTTTTTAAATGCCTGCAAAAATAATCAAAAAGGAATTGTACAAACCTTACTAAAAAAAGGCGGTATAAATCTCGATAAACGTGATGCAATGGGCAATACGCCACTATTTTACGCCAGTCAGAAAGGCGCCAGAGATATTGTTAAAATTTTAGTGGAGGGCGGAGCCGATGTAAATTTGGCAAATAACCACAGCACAACGCCTTTACATATTCTTTCGCAAAGTGGAAATAAGGAAATTGTAGCTATTTTATTAACAAACGGAGCGGATATTAATGCCACAGATAAAGATGGAAAAACACCTTTAATATATTCGCTAGCCGAAGGACGGACAGAGTTTACCAAATTCTTGTTGATCAACGGAGCAGATAAAAGCATTAAAGATAATGACGGGCATAGCGCATTAGATTACGCAACAAGTAGAGGTTTGCGAGACACAGTGGCATTACTGGTTGGTGAAACAGAAGACAAAAATAGTTTTGGCAATACACCACTTCATCAAGCTGTTTACAATAACGAAGCAGAAGTTGTGAACGAGCTGATTAAAACCAAAGCAAGCAACTTAAACACACTCAATGATGCAGGAGAAACGCCATTGATTATGGCTTGCGTGTTAAATAATTTGAGAATTGCGCAATTGTTAATCGATGCTGGCGCAGATTTGTTGTTGAGACGATTGGATGGAAACACAGTTCTTCACTTTGTGTGTGGCAGAGGAAACAAAGAAATCACTAAATTGCTAATTGTAAACGGAATGGATGTGAACGCAAAAAATAATGAAGGCGAAACGCCATTAATTGTGGCGAGTATGTGTGGTTGTAATGACATCACAGAAATTTTGATTGGCAACGGTGCATCCGTTAATGAGAAAGACAACGACCAACAATCTGCTTTACATTACGCATCTGAAAAAGGTTTTAATGAAATTGTAGAACAGTTAATTATGGCTGGCGCAGATTCTTAAAAACTCAAAAAAAAATTAGTAGAAAATCGATGTTGAACATCAAAAATATATTCAAGTAAAAAACTATGAGATACCTATTCATCATCCTCACGTTTGTAAGCGTTTCAGCATTTGGGCAAAAAAAACCAACTGTTGTTAAAAGCAAAACTTCGAAACAAGAAGCAAATGCACCAATTAAAACAAAAAGTTACCTATTTGGCATCAGAAAAGCATTTTCTTGGCAAATTACTACAGATCAAAAGCTTTTACCAGCAAATAAGGTGTTTAAAGAAAACATACAATTTGAATATGATTTGGTCACTATTGAAGAAAATTTTAAGGATGAACCATTTGATTTTAACAGCACCATTAAGCCTGATGAAAATGGCGTCTTGGCTAATCCTAGCTTCATTTCCAAAACACTTATTTACAGATTCGAAGTTAAAAATGATCTATTAATTCTGACAGAAACGGATAGCAAAGCTGTTAAGAAATTTAAAATATTTTTCAACAAGAATAAAGAACCCATACGGTTGCAAAGTTTGACTACTAAACGTGTCTACAATCCGACTGCTTTTAAAGGTAGTAGCAAAAGTATGTAGGTAACGATTTACTTTTAATAGCATCAGAAATGAACATATTTAAATACCTCATCATAAGGATCATCATTCTAGTGGTTGTGATCATACTATTCTGGAATGGCGCACATTATTTAGTACCTGATGAATTGCTAAACGCCAAATTTGGTTTCCTGGCAGAAGGTGAGATGTTCATTAAACTAAGTTTAGTTTTTGTGATTTTATTTATGTCGTTTTTAATTTATGAAATCAATAAATTTCATAAAAATAACGAAGTAAAATTGAGAAATACGGCCATTATTTTTATTGCTTCTCTACTTTTATTGTCGGTTCCATTTTTTTATTTCTATTTCAAATATTAAGCACTTTGTAGATTTTTCATCTTTAGCACATTTCAAATAACCAATCAGTTACTCATCACCAACCATAAAAAATGAAATATTTACTATTGATTTTTTGTTTCACAAATGTGTTAGCGCAAGATAAAAAGCAAGATTTTTTGTCAAATGAATGTTGGGAAATCAAAGGCGATATTTCTGGAGGGGCAGTAATTTTCGGTGCAGTTTACAATTTTTACGAAAATGGTAAGTTTGAAGCCACTACTTATTATTCCGGTGACATGTATTTTACAGAAACAGTTGGTGGGATTTATACCTACAACCCAATGTTAAATGAGGTAGTTTTGGTCTATAAAGGTTTGAAAGCTAAAAGGACAAAACCAATCAAGAAAGCAATGATTAGTCTAAGGCAATCAAAGAATAAATATATTCTGTCAATCAAAAATGAATATCTAAAAGGTGGACAAGGATTCAATAACAAATTTGATGACGTTATAGATTTTGATATCAAAACTATAATTACAGATGGTTATAGCTTAGCTCAATCTGAAAAAATAAAGGGAGATTTAACTCATAAAAAGGTTACCTTTTCTAGGACTAAAATTAAACAACAAAATAAGCCTCACTAAAGTAAATAACTAACGCAAAGCCTGTATTTAGCTGTAGGCTTACCAAACAGACAACACAAATTTAAAGACTTAATGAAAAATATTGAACAACTAAAAGAAACATTTTCTACAGCTCAGAAAAATTACAAGACAATAAAAAAAAGCATAGAAAAATATGTTGTAAGTTGGTTTTGGGCAACTGACAGTATTTTTGACCTCGAACCATTTTATTTTGAGCAAAATCGGTTTTCCAAAGGAAGAATAAAAAAAGCCGAACCTATAAAAAAAGAAAATCAATATCAATACGGTATCGATGCAAATAAAGAAATTATTGTTGAAAGGCAATTCACAGGGCTAAAAGGATTATTTTACGAAACTTTCTATATAAGAGAAAAAGATAAAATAGAAAGCTACAGATACGATTACAGTCCTGAAAAAAAGATAGATAATGTGAAATCTTTCAACTATGAGAATTCAAGACTAAATACATGTTACATTGTTGTTAAAAATGGTTGGATAAAATATTCTTATAACTATCAGAATGGGAAACTTTCAACAAAACTTATGCAACGTATTTATGATAAGAAAGAAGTTCCTGACAGAATTTTCGACTACGCTTTCAATGAAATTGGAGAACTTCAATCCATAAAAGAAAAAGAACATTTTCATTACAATAAACCTGACAAAAAAATCAGCTACAAAAAATTGACTGAACTTGTTTTTGAAAAAATTTTGTCGCTATTGAAGAAAAATATTTCAGATTGCAACATGCAAGAAAAACTTTATTGTATTTATGTTTATTACTATCACGAAGTTATGATACCACCTTCAATTGGGTTTGGAACACAAGCTGACCGTGAAGAATGGATAAACGAAAAAGGCGAAGGATCCAAATGGATAATTTGGAACCCAATAGATTATTCTCATATGATTGAAATCGAACCAGACGTAGAAACTCAAAATCTATTCAAATTATACAATCAAGAAACTTCTTTGAACAATAAAGAAAACAATACGATAAAAATGATTGTAGAGTGTTGTAAAAAAATAAAGGAAATTATTTCTGAATTTGACCTTATTAAAACTGATGATTTTGTGATTGTAGCATCGGATTACGAACAAGGCGATTTAAAGAAAAACTTCAAACTTATCAATCCTGAATTATATGACGAATACAAAAACAAACTTGTATAACGATAAAGTCTACAGTTCACAAGGGTTTTGAGTCAGGCGGGCTCAAGTACAAAACTCAACGGCAGTTTTTCAATTGAACTTTAATAATAAATTCAGCTTTTGCGCTCCGAAACACGCCCGAACACAAATCCCCGAAACACGTCACCAGCTAGCATATCAAGCCACACCATTAATAGACCGACATAAATGAAAAAACTAACAATTATAATGACTATGGGATTTTTAGCAACACTTTTTGGTTGTGGACAGAATAAATCCAATAACACTACTACTGGTAATTCAGAAACTCCACCTATTACAAAACCTGTTGACAATATTACCGCAACAAAAGATCAAAGTGAAAGACGGGCTAAATCGGAAGATTTCTGCAAATCAAAAAACATTCCTATCTATAAAAATCCAAACTCATTGTTTGTTGACGCAGAAGAGAATGTTACAATTAGAAAAAAAGACGAAGTTGTAGATCGAGCAATTGCTTTATGCTATTTAGAACTTAAAAGTGAGCATGCAGACAAAAAAATCTTGGCTGACTTTGACAAAAAATATAACGTCATGGCTAAATTAACAGCGAATGAAAAGGAATTTGCATTATCAGACAATCCAACTCAACAACAAATGACAGACGCAAATTGGAGAGCCGAAAGCTATCACGTAATGTTGTGGGCGTTGGGTTATATAGAGGCTTTAAAATATCCTAATGAAGTGTGTAATGTTGCTGATGATGTAAAACACTTATTCTCAAGGACAGAAAAAGAATTTAGAGAAAATTCAAAATTGAGAACTAAAATAGAAATACTTGACCAAGCAGATTTAATTTTGCGACTTGACTGGGCTTGTGTAAATGCAAGAGTAAAAAACGAAACTGCGCCAGGAGGACTTGACAAAAGTGTTGTTTACGAAAGACATTACTCATTAAATTGGCTTATAAAATTTATGAATCAAGATTGGGACAAAGTAACAACAGACACATAGAAACTGAAAAACGCCTGCAGGTAAAAACTAATTAAATCCACAAATGAGAATTATATTCATTGTCTTTTTAAGTGTATTCACCGCCAATGTATATGGTCAAGTAGCCATAGCTCCACCGATGTCGTTTTCCAAAAGCGAAAATCTATCCTTAGATGCGTACAAAATTCTTAAGGCTAATAAATTCCTAGATTTTGCTAATGCAGATACGCTAAAAGAAGTTGTAGATGGAAAGATCATCAAGACTACGCCACTGAAAACATACTTTTCATATAGAAAAGATTGGGCTAAAATTGAGGCAGAAGATACCACCTCGTATAGGAGAAAACCTATCCAGTACAGTACAGAAAAGTACGACTACACCTATACGGATACCACCATGACAGAAACTTACATTGAAGGTGGAGCTTATGGAGTGCACAAAGAGATAAAAACAGTTTACAATCCTAAAGGATTTTTAAAGTTGCATGAGATTAAAGTGTTTATCAACGACAATTACGTAGAAACCAGAACTTCAAAATACATTTTCGACGATAAAAATAGAGCTATTAAAATTGTAGAAAGTGTAACCAAAAAAGATGAAAAAGAAAATAAACAAGATATTATTACTGCAGTTTATGAGCCAAACCAAATTACGGTAACGAGCGAAAATGGAAAAATTGAGTTGTTATTTTCAAAAAAAATAGTCATCCGAAAACAATTGATTAAACATCCGCCAGGACAAGACAAAAATGTCTATCGAGCTTTTAGTGGGACGGATAATGTTTTAATGTCTATCGCATTGAATGATGATGAAATAACGATTAGCGAGTTTAAAAAAGGGTTAGAAACTACCATAAAAGAGAAAATATTTCCCACTAAAATCGCTAATGTATTTTATGTGGACATCCAGAAAATGCAATATAAAAAGCCAAATCAGGGCAATTATTATTTATTGGCTGTTAATCCACAATCGAGAAAGCTTGAATTTTTTCTGGATACTGGTTTTGTTACTATTCCATCTATAAATAACTTCTTAGCTAATAAAGAGAACTTAACCAAAAGCATGAGTGTTCTCCTTATTTCTGAACTCAATTTGGAAGAATACAAATCGCTACCTCCTATCCTTCAAATTTCTGAATCGGATAAAATTAAGTTTAAAGCTTTGGATGAAGTTCGCTATAAAGATGCGGTAGCTTTCGATAACAATCAAAAATTAACCGAAAAAGATAAAATGAAATTGATGTTGAAACAGTTGCAAATTTTAAGTTTTAATTGCCTGTTGTTAAACTATCAACCACCAAATGATAAAGAAAGCTGGGATTTTTTAAGGAGTTTGACTAAGAAATAAAACTACATCAAGCTACCACTTTAAAGAGTATTCTAACGAAGTTGGTTGTACATAAACGCATTAATATACAACGAATTTATACCGAAAGTTGGCGAATATAAACTAGACCTAGCATATCGACTCTTTGATTGTTATATTTACGAGTAAAATCCACAGCTAGCTGATAAAGTATTATTCAATAGACTGGTTAAAATTAATTAATTAAAAAACAAAAATCTAAACTTTATGAGCACAAACATTTATTTAATTATTGGCGCAATTGCAATTGTATTTATTGCTTATATGATTTTCTTAAAAACAATGATGGCAAAGAGAAATCAGAAACACTTGGATGAATTTAATAACAACAATCCTACTTCGCCATTAACTGAAAGCCAAAAACGATTGCTTGCATTTGGTGGAATTCTATTTTATTTCAGAGGCGAAAAAATTTTAGGTATTACACCAACAAAAAGCTTAGATCAAATTATTGGAGGTTTAGCGCAACAATGGGAAATTACCAATCCAGCCGACGCAAAAGAAACTTTGCATGATTTGTTAACCTTAAAGAAAAGCAATGAATTTGAACCGCTATTACAGCAATCTTCTAAAGAAATAGATGAAATCAGAAAAGAAATTGCAAGCGGTTTAGGAATTGAAAAAGGCTTGGTAACACAAGTACAATCTGCCTACGCATGGGATATTTGCAGAGCGGTATCATTAGCAAAATGGTGCTATTGGGTGGGTTATCTTACCGAAACAGAAACTTGGGACATCATGCAAAAGGCGTCAGAAATTGCCAACATCAAAGGAAAAAATTGGTCAGATTATACGATTTCATTTTTGCTGGGCAGAACAATTCAAGGCTTTGATTTGGAGGAAATCATTGTGGAAGCTAAGCAAATCTACAACAGCAAAGGTCCATCGTTAAGAAAAGTTGAGGACATTGATATTTATGCAAAATATCAGTTTAAAGGATAAAATTAATCAATTAAAAAAACAGAAAATGAATACGCCAACAGATAATTCTAAAAAATTCACAAAAAAACACCTGTTATTTTTTGTCGTTCTTATTGCAGTTCTTAGTGCTTATGGATATTATGAGCTCGTCTTGAAAGCCAAAATTAACGGAAGCACTTTAATTGATAACCCAACTGCACAAGCCATTGATGTAACGATTGATGGAACAAACTATAATATTCCGGCCAATACATTTATCAAAGTAAATTTAGAATTAGGACAGCATAAAATCACTTGTGAAGCCCATAACATCGTCGATGAAGATTTAAACATAGATCCTGTTATTTACGGAGTGATAAATCCTACAAAATCTAAGTATGTAACCTATATGATCATCTACACTGAGAAAGATTTACGTGATAAATTTAAACCTTATGAAATTGAAGGAAGAGAGATATATTCATTTCTCGATCCGCCTAAAGTTTCTACAGCATTATTTATTCCAGATTTAACGAATGGAAAGGGTAATATTGATGACAAAGAACCATCTACGGAAAGTTACAGCAGAATTAATCAAGATTATTCCTTCCTCTATAAAGTTTTTAGGTTAAAAGATTTTTTTGAGTTTTACGATAAGAACAATAAATAAAGTTTGGAAATGACGATGAAATTCAAAGCACAATCAACAACCTCACAAAAAAATATGGGTCACCTGTAGATTTGGCTATAAACGAAGGCAGAAAATCAATTGTAGGGCAAGAAGTTAAATTATACTGGCAAAACGAAGATAAAATAATAGGAATAGCCCTAGCACATGGAGGCGCTAATCCTGGAGATGTTGGTGTAATTCCAATTACCACTTATCAGGTTTATGTTATCAATCAACAGATGAAAAAAAAGCTGGAAGAAGAAAAAATAGCGCTAACCGACTTTTTTTCAGATACAAAAACGGAGAACGATTTTTACGCTAAACACATACTATCAGACATCATCTTGGAAGATATTAAAAGTAGAAATAAGTGATATAAAATATCTAATTATTAGCGATTTAGAAGTAGATATGACTATAAGAAATAAAAAGCTTTTTGATACTTACAGCAATAAAATAACCAGTAGCATTATACAAAACGATAATTATTATTCCAATGCTTACAAAAAACCCCGAACAAAGAACCGAAACGCTTACCAAGCAAATTCCTGCATTGGGTAAAATACCTTATGAGCAACGTCTAATTGTTTTTAATCAGGCTTTTAAATCAACGAGCTATAAAATATTTTTAGCGTTAATATTGATTGCTTTTATCTTGGTATTCTATTTTAATCTCGATTCAATTTTAGCCTACAAAGGTTTGGAGCGAGGTGGTTTATTTGCAAGAAGCATACATTTTTTAAAAGAATTAGGCACCCGATTTTTCATTCCTTTGATGGCGGTGATGCTTGCCTTGGTTTTGGGAAGAAATTATTTCGTGAAGTTAGAAGTTGAAAAATACTTAGAGAAGAATCATAAATAAAGCCACTAAAATTATGGAATATAAAGTTTGTCTATCGAAAATCAATGTGATATCCTTGGTTGCAATCTGCCCAATTATCTGCTATGCCTCTTTTAATAATTTGATGAATATCATCAATGATACTGGTGGCGTTGTTGGCTACGGCGCATTTGCATTAGGAGGTTTTATTTTAATTCCAATAGGTGCATTTGCTACCTATTATCATAACTTGCTTACTGCTAAAAATGATGGTATTAAAGTGGGCAAAAAATTTTACCCATCAGCTAACTATCAGTTTGCGATCGTAAAATACGACGTTCCGTTTAAGGATAGACCACTGTTCTCTTCGTTTAAAAAAACCAAAGAAACGTTTGAAGTGAGGAGAAAAGGAGATCAAAGAATAGTTTTCCAAGAAGATTTAGCCATGTTCAGCAAAAACATTAAAAACCTCAAAGAGGTTATCCAAAATTATAACTCATGATCTATAAAGTTTGTCTATCGAAAAAATTGGTGATATTTTACAGTCTGTTGTCCACTATTCTAGGTTACGCATCATTCGTAAATCTAATGAATATTATCAACGGCACTGGTTCGGTCATTAGCCTAGGTGCGTTCAGTATGTTTGGCTTTATCTTGTTACCGTTATTACTATTTGCCAGTTATCGAAATAATCTTTGTACCGTATCTGTGAATGGTGTGCGTATCGGGAAAAAGATGTATCCGTTTAAAATATTTAAGTTCAGCATTGCTGATTATGATCTTCCGATTGCCGATAGACCAATTGTTTCGACATTTAAAAAAACCTATCACAAATTGGTGATTACCAGAAATAGTTCAAAAAGCAATTCAGTTGAGCAAGATTTGGACATTTTTAGTAGCGATCTCAAAAAATTAAAACAAGCACTGTCAATTTAGTAAAACATGAAGAAAATAACATACAGCATTGTTGCCATTTTTATGCTCATTGCGAGCAACAGCTTTGCGCAAGAATTTTACCCGTTAAATTTAATTTCATTGATAACTGATGAAAATTTGCCTAAAAGCAAAATCATTAACATCAATGACTATCAACTCATTGAAAAAGGTTTTGATCGGATGGACGATAGTTTGTATGTGAATAAAAAATCATCAGAGGTGGTTCAATTTTCTGCAAACAATAAAGGAAATACCACGACCATTAGGATAGATTATTATACCGTGGCAACAGATTTAACTCGCTTTGCCAATAGAGCAGGAAAATCCGGTCTCGACAAAGTAAACGAAAATCTGTTCGAAAAAAAGTTTCCGAACATCAGTTATCAAATAGAAATTAAAAGAAACAGCCTCTTTAAAGGAAAAAAATATACGCTCTTAAGTTTTATTTGTAAAAATAGTTTAGCCGAAAAAGGAGGAGTTTTTAGAAACAACGACAGTTACCCGCTACAAAACAGTACCTGGTATTTTGATACCGATTTACAGGAAGATAAATCAAACCCTGACGAATATGTTGTGGGCATAAAAATGAGTGAAGAAAAGAAATACAATAACAAGGTAGAATTTTTAGATGATGCAAATTTTAAGGTAACGTTAGCTTCCCAAAAAACATTTACAGGTACTTACACCAGTAGTTTTATTAGCAATGGGAATCCTCCATCTATATATTTCGAATTAACGAAACCAAAAACAAAAAAAGGGTATGTGGAATCTTTAACAATAGTAGGTCTCCCCGATAATGTGGCTGAATTAAGAAGAGCAAAAAACTCCCTGCGCTACTATCAGTACTTTTTTAACAAACGTTACGACTACACAATTGAGCAGAAAGATCTATTATTAAGTATAAAAATTAATGAAAACATGCCGGTTATTGCCCCGGCGCCTTCGAGAAAAAACAAATAGTAAATTGCAAATTAAACCGTTAATTTAATAGCGATGATAACAAGTAGAACAATGGTTGTAAACAATACTAATTTTTAAATGAAAAGTAATTATATACTATTCTGCCTCACATCTATCTTTTTGCTAACATCTTGCAATAAAGGTGGCTTGGTAGATAAATCTAAACCAAAAAGCAGATATTATTATTCTCTTTTTAAAAAGAATATTTGGTACAGACATTCCACCGCACCCGATGTTTCGCAACTTTGGGATTACGATTGGATTAAAGTGACTGCAGATGCAAAAACTTTTGTTGTATTAGAAAATGGATTTGCAAAAGACAAGAACCACATATTTTGGGGTACAAATAGTATTGATAATGTAGATTATGCTACCTTTAAGAGCGAGAAAAATTATATTTTAAAAGATAAAAACCATGTCTATTTAACGGTATATGGAGGCAAACTTAAAATATTAGAAGGCGCAAACCCTGCTACTTATAAAACAATTACGCTAAATAACGATGAGCATGATGCACTTAACTATTATTGGAAAAAAGACGATAAACACTACTTTTTAAGAGATACAGTTGCGGATGTAGATCACGCCACATTTAACTTAATTACCCCTTACATTTATTACGATAAAAATTATATTTATCACTACGAATATAACAAAGGATTAATGAAAATGCCAAACAGAAATCCACTAAATAGTAAGTACTTTGTTTTAAGCGGAGATGTTATTCGAACTGATAAATATTTTTATTTCTATGGAGAAATTGGTACTAATGTAGATGGAATCCTTGAATTTCCGATAGTAAACCCGGCTTCGGTAAAGATGTACTGCTACAAAGATTATTTCACAATAGATGGGGTGGTTTATTTTGATGGAACTAAAATTCAAAATGCCGATGTTGCTAGCTTTGATACTTTCGAAAAAGAACATGCCGTTTGGTTTGCAAAAGACAAAAACCACGTATATCAAGGTGTAAACATTATACCTGGTGCAAACCCTAAAACAGTAACGTATAATAAGGAAAAAAATACCATCGAAGAAGGAGACTATATATGGAAATGGAGTGAAACACAGGTAAAAAAACTTATCAAAACCAAAAAATCGGTAAAAAACAGCCAACAATAAGCACTTTAAAACATTGAGGGATGCAAAACTTTATAATATTTTGAACCGATTTATCATAAAATGACAACACACTTTAATTGACGCAAAAAATAGAATAAGATACTTTTACTTAGAGAGATTAAATTGATTTTTTTTTAAGAGATCCATCATTACTATTAGTAGCCTTTAACTCAACATAAAATATATTATGAATACAGAAGAAAATAATTTCAGTAAAAAATCAATTAAAACAGGACTTTTGGTTTTAGGATTTATTATAATTACCGTTGCATTAGCAATTTTTCTTACTGATTTTAATTATTTTTTCTATTCTATTTGGGATGCTGATACACTCAACTGGCTAAGTATAAAAATAACAGTATTGCCAGCAATTTTCGCTTCGATTTTTCTATATAAATATTTACAAAAAGATTTTAGAAACAATGAGGATGTAAAAGAACCAAAAAAAACCGCTGTTGGAGGTTTTATCTTTATGTTGTTTTTTATAGGCTTGCTATTTATTGCAATAATCCGTTTTACGGTGATGATGGTAAATGTTGGTTTTGATAATTCGACAGCATTTGTACCACATGCAACCGTTATTGGTGCTTACGAGGATAGTGGCAAAGGTGCACATCAAAACATAACAATTAAAGATAATATAACTGGTAAAGAAAACACACTAGAAACAACTGTTGATATTTTTTGGAAATATAAATATTATAAAACGAAGAACAAGATTTTTGAAGAGCCTATACACAAAGGATTTCTAGGAATAATATACAGCAAATAAAATCTTATTATATTTAGCAATAAGTGACTAAAAAATAAAATTTCGGCAGTTCACAATACATTAAATCTCGCGATGGAAAATAATCAGCTTCAGGATCATATTGAAGAGAGTAATTTTAATAAATAGTTGAACATAAAAATACCTTTCCTTCGCCGTTGAAATCATCCATAAAGTATTCTGCACACAATAGCGTTTCTTCATCTATAAAATCTACATATAATGTCTTCTTCAAATTCATATAACTCAAATTACATTTTATATGTTTTTTGTCGCTATCTAATGAACAAGCACCCACCCAAATTTCCTTTTCTTTGGAATATTGCCCCTCTCTCATTCCTCTATTAAAAGTTACCTTATTGGTTATTCTTACTTCAGTTTTAGAAATAAATTCGAGATATTGATAATAAATAATTCCAAAAATAGTTCCTCCATTATGGATGTCAGTCTTTGCTAAAGGGCCAGATATAAACGTTTTTCCTATTGCTTTGTCGATCGTTATCATTTTAATATCCTTGAGGGTCAAAATAAGACTCTATTGTCAATTCGTTAGGTTTTAATTTTTTAGCCATTTCAAAATATTCCTTTGCATTATTTCTTTCTTCCTCCATATTCATTTTTGCAATTGCAATGTTGCTGTAAAGATTGGCATCTGTAGCATTCAGTTTTTCCGCTTTTAGTAATACTTCCAGCGCTTGTTTGTGTTCTCCTTTTAACGAATATAGTGCGCCAAGATTAGTCAATACTCTGGTATCATTTGGATTTACCGCCGATAATCCATTTAAATTTTGCTCCATTTTAAAAGCGTTTTCTTTCCATTTTGTTGAGTCATTCCAAATTTCTTTATATAAATCAACAACAATTCTAAGCATTGAGTCCGAGTCTTTGAAATCAAGGATATTCCTATCTACTTTTTCCATTTTAAAAAATTATTAAAATCATTTTATTTCCATTGATAAGAAATTGCTCGAACCATATTGGTAATTGCTTTCTCTGTTATATTTCAAGCAATTTACGGAATAATATCTGCATCTCGGTCGGGCAAAATCAGATAGATGAATAACGATATAAAATTTTTCTTGCAACTACATATCGAGCTGAGCTCGATAACATGGATTTTATAATTGTTGCGTTGCCAATCATCGTAAATTGAGATTGTATTTTAACCTATCGTCATGCTGTCTCGAATTTTCGCGATCAGGTTCTTCTCTACTGTAAAAACCGTGATCTCGATTTATGGAGACAAGATAACTGAAGCACTAACACAAAACTACAGTTAACCTTTGGGGCGGAAATATTTAATTAGTTACCCCGAGCTAAGTAAATTGCCATTTTTTCTTGCAAATACATTTGCCGATTACGCCATCATTTTATAGATGCAAACCATTTTTAAAAAGAAAACCAATAAAAATTTAAATAGTGAGAATTTTTTCATAAAAAAAAGTATTTTTACTTTACATCATCCATCCCTGTAAATCATCCCATAATGAAAAAAATCTTTTACCCAAACGGTTTGTACTTTAAATTCGTCATTTTTTTTTCGTGTGCTTTAATTATCGAACTTATATTGCTCAATATTTACCACGATTTAAACACGATAATAAAATATTACTACTTTTTTCTAATACAATTTTTCGTCATTGTCATCTATGCTATCTTAGGCATTGCACAAAAGTTTATCATCACAACTGATTGTGTAACCTACATTACGTTATTTAAGAGGCAGATATTCAATCTCGAAGAAAACGTATTTGTATTTGGACCAAATTCGGTAGAACCATACAACGATAACACTTTTGGTGAAGTGAAATTTAAGCACATTACCAAATTCTGGATTAAACTAAAAACAGATGATAGAGCATTGGAGATTCAAAATACGCACTATTTTGATATGTATATGTCCCGAAGATATTTCAAAAAAATTTACAATGCATTAAATAGTGCGATGGAAAAGCGACATCTCCAGGACCATATTGAAATGAAAAATTTTAACAGATAAATAATTTACTTCTGGTTGGTGTTATCACCAACCATCACTACCTTATCCATCACTATCTTATCATATTAAATGTGCTCCATATAGTGGGTAATAAGTTAGCGTGCATAATTAGCAACATAAGAATTTTAGTGGTTGGTGATAACACCAAAGATTTTGCTACTCGCGGGCATAAGCTATATACAATTGCTAGGCAACAAGCCCAAGCCAAAAGCTTGATGCTTTGTACCTTAAACCCGATATTCGTGGAAAGTGAGTTTTTCACGAGCTTGGAGCATTAGCGGGACGGGTTTAGCCATTGTTCACTGACATTGTTTTTCAAAATAATTGTAAAATCTTGTTAAGAATTCTTAGCACTATTATTTAACCACATCTTCAACTGATTTAATTTGCTTCTGGTTGGTGTTATCACCAACCATCACTACCTTATCCATCACTATCTTATTATATTAAATGTGCTCCATATAGTGGGTAATAAGTTAGCGTGCATACAGCGCATCGTTTATAGTTTTTAGGGTTTCAATTTCTTTAGGTTTAAGTTGATTTAATACCGTTTGATAGCGATTAAAATAACGATTTATGTATAAAAGAGTTGGTACAACAAATACTGACATAAGGAACAGCATAATAAATGTAAATAACATGGCATCATTCGTTCTAGCATTGTACGTATCGACATCTAAATTATCCCCAAAACTAGCAGTTTCTAAAGAAGCATCTATATAAAACCAAAGTGGAATACCAAAAAGCAACACCAACAGAAAGCCGAAAAAAATATATTTCCTAATCGCTAATTTACGCTCGAAATTTACGATATAACTTGGTTCCATTTAAGCGATATTTTCTAAATACCGCAGCACTTCTTCTTTTTTACGGGCAGAAACGGGAATACTTTCTTTATCCAACAATTGCAAATAGCCTTCTTTATAGTATTTATTCACATACAGAAAATTAACCATGTAAGATTGATGACAGCGCAAAAATCCATGTGCTGTCAACAGTATTTCGTATTCTTTTAAGCCTTTAGAAACTACAATTTCTCGTTTATTTTTAAGAAAAAATGAAGTATAACCTTTGTCGCTTTTGCAATAAACAATGTCTTCTATTGGCACCACCTCAATAAATTCCATACTTTTTAAGGCAATGCGTTTTAAGGTAGAAACGCCATTTGCCAAATAGTTTTCTCTTGCAATTGCCAACTGTTGCTGGTTTGCACGCTCCTGTTCTTTATGGTGGAAACATTTACTTAATAAATTGGTTAATTCTACCTCATCTATCGGTTTAAGCAGGTAACCAAAAGCGCCCATATTTAGTGCTTGTATTGCATATTGGTCATAAGCAGTCAAAAATATCACTTGGAAATCTTCTATTCCAATTTCATCAAATAACTGAAAGCTATCGCCATCTTTCAATCTTATATCTGCCAAAACCATATCCGGTTTAAGTAATGGAATTTCTTGAGCAGATTTTGCCACACTTGGCGAAGTACCTAAAAGTTCGATAAATGGAATATTCTTAACCATTTCTACTAAATGGTTTAGGATCAACACTTCATCTTCGATAATATAGAGTTTCATTTGCATATTATTCAAATTAATCTTTTAATTCTGGTATAGAAATCCTGACCACATAACCATGATTGCCTAATTGTTTTTTATCCGTTTGTTCGTATTTTGCGTTTTGTCCTTGCGAATTAAAAATCACATCCAATCTTTCTTTAAGGATTACGCCGGCAAGCGATTGTTTTTTCTGATCGTTTGGATTTTTAATTTCGATACCTTTTCCATTGTCATCAACAACAATGATCAATTGTTCATTTTCTACACTAAAATTTAATGTTAACAAACCTTTATAATCAATGTTTCTAAAACCATGCTCAATTGCGTTTTCCACAAATGGCTGTATCAGCATTGGCGGTATTAAAATGCCTGGCAAATAAACGGTATTGGCGGTGGTAATTTTATAATCAAACAAATCTTTATACCGCATTTGCTGCAGTTTTAAATAGTTTTCTAAAGTTGCAACCTCTTCTTCCAAAGTGATAAAATCTTTACGACTTTGCTCTAAAATATTGCGTAAAAGTCCGGAAAAAACATTTAGATAACGTACGGTATCTTTTGTATTACCCGCAGAGGCTAAACTTTGTAAGTTGGCAATAGAATTGAAGATAAAATGTGGATTAAGTTGCACCTGCAACAACTTCTGCTCCATGTTTAATCTCTTATTTTCTAGGTTTAGCAATTTATTTTTCTGCTTTAATTGGCGTTGCCGATAACTAAAATACAAAAATGTAATAACCGCTAAAAACACTAACGACGATAAAATCATAGTTACTTTTTGTTGCTCAATAACCTTTTCGCTAAGCTTATTTCTGCTTTGTAATGCAACAATATTTTTATCCTTTTTTTCCGCTTCGTACTTTTCCTTAATTTCTGCAACCTTTACCGCTTCAATTTCCTTAATTGTTTTTAATTGTATAGCATTTGCTTCTTCAGAAGATGCCAACGCCAATTTATAATTGCCCTGCAGTTTGTAGGCATCCATTAAACCCGTGTAATAAAAATATTTTGGTTTACCTGGCGCTAATTTTTGATTCAAGGCAATTGCTTGCTTATAATAGTAAATAGCGGAATCTACTTTTTTATTTTTTTGGAAACTTATGGCTAAGTTATAATAAGCTACATCGTTAATGTTATCTGTTTTGAGAAGATAATTAGTGTGAATTTTACTGTAAGTCAACGCCTTTACGTAATCCAACTGCCTACCGTAAATCTGCGCCTCATTATCATAAGTACGTGCAATTGCCAAACTATCTTTTATACTTAGCGCAAGCTTTCGAGCTTTTGCATTATAGGCTAACATTTTTTCATAATTGCTCATTCTAGAAGCCAACATAAAAGAAATGTCGTAGTACCTTTGTACTATAATTGGGTGATTTTTAAACGGATGATTGGCATAATATTTTTCTACATACTGCAAAGATGTTTTATCATCATGATTTTGATAATAAGCTTTTGCCAACAAATCGTAAAGTTTATAGGTTAATTTGCTTTTTTGGGTCTCCGCAGTTTCTGTTAGTTGATGAATGCGATCCATAATCTCCGATTCTACAGCTACTCCGTTATTAATACTTAAGTTTAGTAAACTGATGTTTTTAAGAAAGAAAAGATCCTGATTATCTTTTGGCAGCACAATGCTTTCGAACATAATTTTTGCACTGTCTCTTTTTTTCTCCAAGTGAAATTTTATGCCGGCGAAATAATTATAGTAAGCTTCGCCGTCTTCATTTTTGGTATTTTGAAGTGATGCAAGCTTTTCATCTACTTTTTTGAGCGTTGCCGCTGTGCTCAGCGTATCAAAAGCAATAATGGTAGATAAATCATCTTCAGACAATATATTGTGCTGATTTTTTGCGACAGCAGTTGAGTTCTTTTCTTTTTGTGTGCAAGAAAAAGCTAAGAATAGCATTAACAATAAGAAAGAAAATTTGCAACATGTTCGCTTCAAAGCCATACGAATAATATTTATCGGTAATATCAAAGGTAAAAACTGAAACCACAATAAAAAGCAACATTACATATTTGATGGTTTTAGTTCGATATTGGTGCTACTTCCGTGGATATTCGTAAAAATTAAAGTATATCAGAAGATGAATAATAATTCTCAAAAGTATAAATAAGCAGCATTAAATTCATCGTCAACTTTAACCCCTAAAAACAAAAAGCTTAACGCTAAGAAGACAAGCGCGATTTTTAATTTTACATTCATCCGCTAACCGTTTATTTCTGCTTTTTCCTTATAACGTAAACTCGCCAAATACTATTAGACAAAATGGCATAATTTAGAGATGAACCTGTAGTAATATTGAAATGAAATGAAGAAAGAGGTTCGTTATTACCATTGCTTAAATAATAACGCTTTTTAGGGAAAGGCGACACATCTTCTACAATCAGGTCCGATTGCATTATTTTTAGGGTATCATTTAGCAAAGGAATATCAAAATAGCCAGTGCCTGCCCAAGCTTTATCAGAGTAACCACCTGAACTACCACCAGAATGGCCACCCTGTGGCATAGTGTATTTAACCTTTTTTTCTTTAATAAAATATTTTAAAGTAAACTTTTTATATTCATCATCACGTTCATGTGTCCAATTTTTATAGAAATCATCACGATATCGATCGCTTTTAAGATCATCCTTAATGTAAGCAATTCGTTTTGGTGATGTAATATATAATAGTTGCCATTTACCATCATTACAAGCAAAAAGCATTTTTGTACTACTAACCTCGTAATTCGCTTTTGTTCTATAGTCAAGTTCGTAAAAATAATACTCAGCTTTGCGCAATAGCTGTTCTTCTAATTCAATAGTTTTTTCATCTGTCATACTTAAATCTTCATTTAAAACAGACATATTTTTTCGTGTTTTATCTCCATTTAACGGCCACGTGGTATAATAATAATCTGCTTTAGAGCGCTTATGTATTGCGTATTCTCTAATGAAACAGGTCCTTTGTCCGCCTTCTAACGGAACAAACAAAGTATCTATAACGTTGGCGTTTTCATCTAATTTAGTATAACGATATCCAAAAAGATCTTCCTCTAAAATAACTTGCTTATTTACGCTGTAAAATAGGCGTATAGGACCACTATATCTTGCCTCTTTCGTAAGCAATATCACTTCCAAATTTTCGGACTTAAGATTTGTATCTAAAATCGAGTATTCGTTAAGATCTGCTGGTAATGTTTTATCTTTTTGAGCTTTACAATTTTGCAAACCGAACAGTGCTAAAAAGAAAGAGATACTAATTTTCATGATCATAGATTTATAATTACATTTTTGTTTTTCTTACTTTTTTATGATTTTTATTGTCATGTCTTAAATGCCCAACGAGGTTTTAAAATATGTTTAAAAACTCGGTTATGATCGTTAAATTTATCATCAACTTTAATTCCTAAAAACAAAAAGCTAAACGCTAAAAAAACAAGTCCAATTTTTAATTTTACATTCATCCGCTAACCATTTATTTCTGCTTTTTTCTGATTGCGTAAACCCGATATTTACTATCGGAATACAGCGCATAGTTAAGCTTAGGGTCTTTGAAAATATTTATGTTAAATGGAGAAACAGCTCTTTCTTCGCCATTGCTCAAAAAATAACGTGTTTTAGGAATAGCCGGCGTAGCTTCTTCTACGATAAAGTGAGATTGCTTTATCTTTAGGGTATCATTTAATAAAGGAATATCTATATAGCCAGTACCTATCCAGCCTTTAACTGAAGAACTTTGCGACCCGCCACCAATGGAATGTTCGTATTTTAACTTCTTTTCTTTATGATAATACTTTAAAGTAAATTTTTGCGTAGCAAAATCTTCTTGTGCATCATTAGAACTGCGGTAAAAATCATCTCGATAACGAGAATATTTAAGGTCAGCATCTAAATAAATGGTTTTAGGAAATGGCCTGTACAATATTTGCCATTTACCATCTGTGCAGTAAAATAGCTTTTGTAAGCTCCAACTTTGGTCATTTGTATTGGTAAAGTAAGAAATATCATAAAAATAATAATCTGCTTTAGCTATAAGCTTTTCTTGTTCTGCAATGACTTTTTCCTCTGGCCAGGTTAAATCTTCATTTAAAATAGCCATCTTTTTTGATGTCTTATCCCCGTTTAATGGCCATGTAGTGTACTCACAATCTCCCTTAGTACGAGTGTGAATCATATATTCGCGAATAAAAAAAGTAGCTTCTCCGCCCTCAGCTGGCACATAAATGCTATCTAAAACGTTCGCATTTTCATCTAATTTAGAATAACAATTACCACCATTCGTAGTGTCAGATTCTCTTTCTTCTTCTAAAATCACCACATTGTTAAGGCAATAAAATAACCGTATCGGATGAGGACTCATGTAAATCATAGCTTTTGCTAGCAACACCACTTCAAATTTATCAGATTTAAGATTGGCATTCAACAATGAATATTCTTCGAATTCTGCCGGTAAGGTTTTAACTTCTTGACCGTTACAACTTTGTAATCCTAAAACAGTTAACAGGAAGGACATGCTTAATTTCATAAGTTTAAAGTTTGACATAAATACGATTCGATTTTATAATTTATTGATTTTCACAACGAGTTAATGAATATAAATACTAAATAAAATTGCCAATTATTTGATTTTAATTACAACCCGCTAAAAGCGATGCTTCTACTTCAACGCCCATTTTTTTTGCTTTAATTAAATCAATACAGTAATCAGGATAACCTAGAAAAGATTTAATTTGCCCTCTAATGTAATAGGCAAAACCATTATTTTCATCAAGTCCGATTCCCTTATTGCAATCTTCCAACGCAGAAATGATACTCGGTTCTGAGTTTTTTGATGACTTCTTAGACTTTATGCCCCAATTGGTACGAAAAGGCTGGTAAGGTAATTTTGCACTAATAATGGCATCAGATTTTTTGACATTTTCTATTACACTAATTTTAGCAATCGCCCGGCTAATGTATGCTGGCGCATAGTTTTGATTCATGTTTATGCTTTGGCTAAAATCAGCTTGTGCTAAATCATATTTATTAATTTCTAAATAAATATTTCCCCTCCTATTGTAATAAGTTTCCTTTGTAAAACCGGCGATGTTTGGCGCAAGGGAAATGGCTTCATCCATAGCATTTAACGCCTCATCAAATTTTTCATTATAGATGTGACATTCTGCAATATTATAATAAATAGAAGCCAGTGAAGCCTTATAGAAAGACAGTCGATCTTGCTCGCTTGAATTTGAATAACGAATATTATTTGCCAATTCGGTCATCAAGTTGGATTTATTAGCCAATGCTGATTCATAGTTTATACTGGCGTTCTGATAATCTTTAAGAGCCAAGTAAGCATTCCCTAAAAAAGATAAAATCATGGCATTTTTTGGGAACTTTTGTAACCCCATCTTGTATATTTCCAGGGCTTTATCGTACTGTTTCAAATTATAAAAAGCCACACCGCGTTGGTAAAAATAACTTGCTTTGGTGGCGTCGCAGAGATCAAGGATTGATGCGTCTATATTTTTTAACAATTCTGGGCTAATGGTTTTTTGCTTTGAAACTAGCTTCTTCGCTATTGTATAATCCTCGCATGCAGCATCCATATTTTCTAATCCATAATAAGCTCCTGCTCTACTTAAATAACTAGAAAAATCGTCAGGATGTAGCTTTATAGCTGCCGAATAATTTTCTAATGCACTTTCGTACTGTTTTAAGGCAGTGTAGATGTTACCACGAAAATTAAATAACATGCCCTGTTTGTCATCCAACAAAATCGCTTGGTTTATAGACTTTAATGCATCTTCTAAATCATTGTTCTCATATTTAATTTTACTTAGGTAAAAGTATGGATAAGAACTATTTGGATTTAACGTTATCGCCTTGTTAAAATCGGCTAAAGCCAACGCATTATATGTTTGATTTAGGTTGTAAATACCTCTTTCCGTATAGCTATCAGCATTTTTGGGTGCTAGCGCAACGGCTCTATTATGATCTGCCAAAGCGCCAAATTTATCGCCACTCATCTCTTCTATTTTTGCGCGATTAGATAGCAACAATTCATCTTTTGGGTCTGCAATTACCGCTTTATCCAAATAAATTAGTGCTTGTTTGAAATCATTCCGCTGTGCATAAATACGCCCGATATTTAGGTAACAACGCCCACAAGCAGGATTTACCACTAACGCTTCACGGTAGTACTTCTCTCCAAATTCATTGTTTTTTAATTGCAGATACTGGTAGCCCATCAACCGTAAAAGATTTTCATTTTTAGGTTGCTTTTTTAATTCGGCTTCTAAATATGGAATAATTTTTTCCTCCTCACCTTTTTGGTTGAATGAATCTACTGCTTTTTCATAAACGCTTTTGCTTTGGCCAAACGCTCCAGCAGATATAAATAACAGTGATAAACAAATAATCAATTTGAACTTCATAGTATAAAATTTCTGATTTAATATAACAATCCTTTTTTGCTTATTTTTTAATTCTTTTTAAACGCAACGTGTTAGTCAAATTTTGTCACTTTGCATCTTTGGTAAATTTATTTTAACTGATTATATTGAGTTAATTTTTATTTTGACAAAGATTTAGCTCTTAATACAAACAACTTCTCTTTTAGTTAATGATAGCCTTATAAAAACTGAATTCTTTCACACTTTTGTTATCCACAATTTTAGTAACATAAGTTTTTGCGATAAAACTTTTATCATCAACCCATTTAATTCCTTCTACCGAGAAACCTTTCGATTCAAAATTAAAGCTCATTTTTTCTTTAAAACGATGTTGTGGTCTTCCATTTTTGTTTATTGCTAACAAGCCAATGAAACACCCATCACCACGATAAGGTCTGTTATAATAATATAGTAAATAGTTGCTGTTTATTGATTGAATTGGTGTTTCAACAGCGCCATCGCCTATAGAGACAATACTGTAATCTTGTGCAGTTAAACTATCTATGAGCACAAACGTACTAAAGGTTAAGTTATCTGCAATCGAATTATCTGTTATGGCATACATTTTCAATTTGGGGTAATAACCAAGGTATTCATAACCATCAAAATCATTTAGCGCTCCATTGGTTTTTTTAAGTTTGATTTTTTTGACTTTTGTTGGAAGCGTGAAATGAGTTTCAGTTTCTTTAATTTTTAGTAAGTCAGGTTTACCAGATATCTTATACTTATTGTATTCCGCTTCGGTGGTTTGCTCAAGCTTAATTTTAGGCAGTTTTTCATAATTTTCTAAATAACCAATCGCAATATTGTTAGTTTTTTGCGCACTAGCAGTAATGGAAAACGTAATTAAAACTGAAGTCACCAAAAAGAATTTACACAAAAATACTTCCCTCAGTATTTTATGTAATAGTTGTTTGTTAATGATTGTCTTCATTCTTTAAGGTAGCTATTATTTAAAACTATAAGCAATAAATCTTTTTAATCCTTCTTCTGAAAAAATAAAATTTTACGGACAATTAAAACTGTTTGTCATATTACTTATGTTTGTTGTTTTTTATATTAAACCTACTGATAAGCCTCTATCTATTACACAAATTTGATTCACCGTACATATATATTTTTATGAATCTACCTTTTTTAAAAGTCTATAATTTACAATCATAAAAGGTAGAGGAATTAGTAAGCCAGACAGAAAAATGAGATATTTGTAAAAATAGATGTTGTCAAAAAACAACTGGTTTTGTTTAACATAACTAAAAAATTGATAAATAAAAAAAACGATTACGCTTAAAATTGCTAGTGTGATAAACACATATTTTTTTGTGAGATCATTCGCCTTTTGAATAAATATTTTTCGTTTTAATTGAGTTTCACTAACATTAACCACTCCCGCAAAATCATCAAGTTTTACCATTTGCCACGCATTAAACGATAAGAGGAAGACAATTACTAAAAATTGAAAACCATCGGTTTCTTGTATTACAAAATAAAGCTCATCTAACTCGTTATTATTTTTCAAATTAGTAACGGCACTAACCTTATCATTGAATAAACTATATCTTACTGAATTCCCAATTTTGATTGATAAATATTCTTCTATATCAAAAAAAGAGTATGGATCGCGAATTACAATACGCTCGTTGTTCTTAAACTGAACACTTATATAGTTTATTTTATATTTAGTACTCTTTTTTACGCTGGTCACAGTTGAAACTAATTCTATATTAGCTTTTGACTTTTGTACAGTTTTAAAAATAACAACTCCAAAAAAAATTAAGAATGTTATTAAATTGATAAAATTTAGATGTTTTATTTTAAAAGTAGAACTCGTCATTAATAATTTATATTCTAAAAAAAACAGTTTAACTTATTAGCATTACCTAACAAAAATCTTCATCATACTCACAGCGAAGAAAATTGGCAACATGTTCGCTTCAAAGCCATACAAATAATATTTATCGGTAATATCAAAGGTAAAAACTGAAACCACAATAAAAAGCAACATTACATATTTGATGGTTTTAGTTCGATATTGGTGCTACTTCCGTGGATATTCGTAAGCATCAACTTAATTTATGTACCATTAAAATCAGAATTACGGTTTACTGTACATGATGAGCAACAGGTGTACAAATGATGCCTATCATAATTAAGCAGATACAATTTACCACATTTGAGAACCTGCATGCTAAGCAGATTATTTTTCTAATTTAAAATATCTTTCATGAAATCATTACTTATACTTACCGATTTTTCTGCAAATGGCGATAATGCTGCACGATATGGATACCACCTGGCAAAAGCTTTAAAGTTAAACGTAATCTTATGCAATGCAGTAATTATTCCAGCTCAAATTGCTGTAGCTGGCGATATCGTTTGGCCGATGGATGGATACGATAGCGTTATGGACGACAGTGATAAGCAACTTACCCGACTGAGAGAAGATTTTGAAGATGAAAATATTATCGGAGATTTTCAACCACAAGTGAGTTGTATAAACCAAACTGGTCGATTGGATGATGTAGTTTCAATCGTAACAGATTCTTACCATCCAACATTAATTGTAATGGGTATTCACAATAAAGGAATTGCTAACATTCTCGCCGATGACAACAGTAAAAACATGATTAATGCCACCAAATGCCCTTTGCTTTTGGTTCCTTCGGGGAAATTGTTTTCAAATCTCGATAAAATCGCTTTTGCCACCAGTTTTGAATATCCAGACCTAGATTGTGAGGATATTTTTAAAATCATATACATGGCAAATGCATTTTCTGCTCAAATTCTTATTGCACACGTTCACGACGAAAAAAGCGAAGTAAGCAAAGCTGATGCTGATTTAATAATTAAGATAAGTACGCACACAAAATATCCAAATATATGTTACAGGTCCATCCAAAACGAACATTTGATAACAGGTTTAGATTTATTTTGTATGGATGAAGAAATCAATTTGTTAGTTATGGTACATCGTCCACACAATTTTATAGATATAATTTTAAAAGGAAGTCAAACCCAAAAAATGGCGACACATATAGCTATTCCATTGCTTGTATTGCCTGATGAGAAAATCGAATTAGCATTATAAAAATCTCCTAACTTAAACGTGCTTAATCAACACTCCTATTCAATTAGTCCGCTTGCTAATGTATCCATTCATCAAATACTATAAATCTGTCGGCTACTCAGCTATTCCAACCCTTAATTAACTAGAAAAAATAGTCAATATGGTTTAGAATCACCTCATAATTTGATTTGTATCATTTCGCTTTAAGCAAGGGTTTAGCATCTTTATACTATCGTTAATTAATAAAACTACCATGAAAAAAACATTACTAACAATGGCCATTGCGCTATGTTTTACCGCAAGTTTTAGCCAAGTAGTTCAGGATACAACTGTAAGAACTGACCATTATGGCCAAGTAGTGGACCGAGTACCGGTGACAGCTGAAAGTAGAAATGGAATTTTAGTTTTTGAATCGAAAGATCAGCTTTACAGGCTGTGGTTCGACATTCGGGTACAAACCGACGGGCAGATATTTCTTTGTAAAACACTAAACCCAATTGGCAACGGTGTTACCATTCGTCGCGCTCGTTTCGCCACCAAAACCAACTTAGGCAAAAACTGGTATGGTGAAATTGATTTAGATTTTGCAAACGGTGCAATAGAATTGAAAGATGCTTATTTAAATTATAATTTTCTAAATGGATTTTCAGCCCGCGTGGGGAATTATAAAGAGCGGTTTTCAATGTCCAAATCCACAACTTCTCGTTACCTAAAATTTATGGAAAGATCGATGGTCACTTCTGCTTTCGCACCTTCGCGCCATATTGGTTTAGAAACCGAATACAATGGAAAGAAATTCTTAGTGGCCGGTGGTGTTTTCTTTCAAGAAGTTAAAGATGCCGAAACAAATACCTTTGTAGAAGATAACAACAAGAGTTACGGACGGAACCAAGGCATTTCTCTTACCGGTAAATTTGTTTTTCAGCCGTTTGGAAACAATAAAGACCACGGTGTACATTTAGCCTACGGATATTCTTATCGCCAGCCAAAAACCGATGTTGCACCTGCAGAATATGACAATATTAGATATAGCGCCCGTTCACTTAGCTCAATTAACCGCAAAAAATATCTCGATACCGACCTTATACCCGGATATAAATACCAATTGCTTAGTAACATCGAATTTGCCGCTTACCTAAAAGGTCTCGCCATTCAAACCGAAATTATTAACAACCGCACCAAAAGAGATAATAATTTGCCAACATTAAATTTTGGTGGCTACTATGCTCAAGCAGTTTACCTTCTATTTGGAGGGAAACAAGTTTACGATAAATCGGGTGGTGAGTTTACACAACCAGTAAGGGGTAAAAAATGGGGCGATGTTGAGTTAGCTGTACGTTATGATTACATCAACTTAAATGATAAAGATGTTTACGGTGGTGCTGCCGAAGCCTTTACAGGTGGCGTAAATTTTTACACTTCTAGAAACATCAAATTTCAAGTAAATTTTAGCAACATTAACCACGACCGATATGCAAGCGGAAAAAACAAATTATTCGTAGGTTATGATATAAACGGCGTATTAACAAAAGACCCAACAAAAGTTGCCGACGCTAGTGGCAAAGCTGGCGAAAAATACAATCAACTCGGCGTGCGTTTCGAAATTGATTTTTAACCTCATTTGTAAATAACTTAATTATGAAACTCAAAAATTTTATACTAATCGGCCTTACGCCATTAATGTTCTTTAGCGCATGCGTAAAGGATGAAATTTATAATGGGCCTGCAACAATAGATAAAGTATCGATTATGCCAGAGGCGCCAAAATCTACCGATGATGTTACCGTAAACGCCCAGATTACAGATTTAAAAGGGATTACGTCGGCAACTTTATATTACAGAATATCGCCTTCGGCAACTTTTTTACCCGTTACAATGAAATCTGGCGCTGGCTTTATGTTCAGCGGCACAATACCAGCATCTCCTTTAAATACTAAAATAGAATACTATATCGAAGTAAAAAATAACGGAGGTTTTACCACGGTATCTCCTTCCAATGCGCCAGCTAAATTGGCAAGTTATACGGTTGGCGTATCCAGCGCAGTGAAGATTTTTATTAACGAAGCATTTTCTGATGGTACAAAAGACGCTACAGATCCCGATTGGGTTGAGATTTACAATGGATCTGATATTGCTGTTGATTTAAGTGGCTATGCTTTTTATGATGAAGGAATAAAAAGTTCGGCCGGCGCAAAACCCAAACGAATTTTAAACTCCGGAACAATTATTCCCGCTAAAGGATTTTTAGTATTAAAAACTGAGAACACTGCTGGTGAGTATGCTGTAGAATTTGGATTAGGTAGCTCAGGAGATGCCGTTTATTTAGAAAACACAACGGGCATAGTGGTTTCATCACTAGATTTTTCATCAATAAGCTTAGTGGGTAAAAAATCTTATGGTCGCCAACCTGATGGCTCAACAAACTTTGTGATATTTACAACGCCAACAAAAGGAACATCTAACAATTAATCGTAATAAAACAATAAAATGGATTCAAAAATTAAAGACGAAGCATTGCAAGAATCAAGATTTGAATTTCGGGTTTTTGGGCAGAAACTGGACGATGCGGCAAAACGTATGGCTCGATTATCAATGCCTGTTCCCGAAAAGATTTGGGAAAGAAATAGCGACGAAATTTACATTTTATCACGTTTAAATGATAAAAGCAGTGTTAAAATTCGAGATGGGAAAATCGATATTAAAAATTTTGTAAAAGCAATTAACGGTTTCGAACTTTGGGAACCAGTTTTAAAAGAGGCCTTTCCAATTAAAGCTGAGTTGCTTGTAAATGAAATTCTTCCGGCACTTTGTATAAAACTCGAAAATTCAGACAAAGAAAACTATACGTATGATGAGTTTTTAAATTTAATTCATTCGTATCAAGAGGTATTGCCGGTACAGGTGCATAAACAGCGGTTTGCGTATTTTGTAAATAATACAATTTGCGAAGTTGCTAAAGTGCTAATCAATGGTGCAGAAATCTCAACTATCAGTTCAGAATCTACCAAAATAGAAGATATAGAAAAAACAATTGCAGACATCGGTTTAGCAGGAATGGAAAATGTAAACTATTTACAAGCCTTAAAACGAGTTGTTGGAATAAATAATAAAACTATAAAAAAATAAAAAAAATGGCACAAGAAATAGAGAAAAAATTTTTGGTTATTGGTAATGATTTCAAGAAAGAAGCTTTCGAAAGCTCGAAAATCATCCAAGGTTATTTATCATCGGTACCAGAAAGAACAGTGCGGATTCGCATCAGAGATCAATCGGGTTTTATTACCATAAAGGGAATTGGCAACCAATCTGGTGCATCTCGTTTCGAATGGGAAAAGGAAATGCCACTTAATGAGGCCGAAGCTTTAATTAAGTTGTGTGAACCAGGCGTAATTGATAAAACGCGGTATAAAGTTAAAACAAATGGAGGCACTTTTGAGGTAGATGAATTTCATGGCGAAAACAACGGACTTGTTGTTGCCGAAATTGAATTGGCTAATGAAAACGATGCTTTTGACCGCCCGAATTGGATTGGCAAAGAGTTAACTGGAGATAAAAAGTATTACAACGCAATGTTAATGAAATCGCCTTTTTCCAAATGGTAAAATAATGACTGAAAAGAAAATACAGGCCAATAATGTTATATCGGACGAGGTCGTTTTCGACCCGCTCGATATGAATAATTATCGGGTAGAGAAATTTAAAAAAATCGAGAAAATTGGTTTTGAAAGATGGATGGAAATAGCCGGAGCGCCGCTGGCCATCGTCGTTTTTATTTTTATTTACTTTATTGCCGATTTTTCTTTTCTTAGTCACCTAAATTTTGAGGCACTAAAAGCTTCAAGTGCAAAACGCTTTAAAGAACTCGGTGCTTTGCAGTTTGTAAAAATAAATTATGCCATGTTGGCGATTTTCGCAGCGTCTATCATTTTATGGATAACCGAAGCGATTCCGAATTACCTTACCTCATTAATTGTTATCTTATTAATGGTAGTAACGGGCGTAACCTCCGAAACTGTAACTTATGCACAGTTGGGCCACCCTGTGATGTGGTTAAATATCCTTTCATTTGTGCTGGCTAGCATGTTGGTAACCACCCAACTCGCTAAAAGATTTGCCCTTTGGTTTGTAATCAAATTTGGTAAAAGTGCACAAGGCATATTCTTCAGTTTTATTATCATTAATGTGGTGCTTTCAGTATTTGTTTCTGCAACAACGGCTAAAGCCACCATCCTACTGCCAATTTTTATGGTTATTGCTGCTATTTATGGCGCCAATTCAAATCACCGTAATAATTTTGGTAGAAATATTGTTTTGCAAAATCTTTTTCAAAATAATGTAGGTGCAAGTGGTTTCATCACCGGTTCTGGCGCAAATTTGCTAGCCGGATCCATGATTGCCGGTGCATTGGGTCAGCGGTTTTTCGGCTTTCAAGAATGGTTTATTGCAGCTTTTCCATTGTGTGTAATTCTACTTTTAATCGGTTGGATTGTGGGTACGAAATTTATCTTCCCGATGACGGCAGAAGAGCAACAGCCACAAATTGAAGGTGGAATGGACCGCTTACGAAAAGAATATGCCGGTTTAGGCAAGATGACCGTTAATGAATATAAATCATTGGCGATTTTTGTTTCTGTACTTATTTTATGGGTAACCGATAAACAACACGGAATTTCTCAAACCGCAGTCGCCCTGATGGGTGCAATTGTAGCTTTATTGCCAAAATATGGTGTAGTAAAATGGAACGACGTTGATATTCCTTGGCATTTAATGTTATTTTCGGCGGGCGCTTATGCTTTAGGTGCAGGCCTTGATGCAACAAACCTGCCGGGAAGTTTGATCGACTCTTTATTTACGTATTTCAATATTACGGCTTCGACACCTTTTTGGGTGTTATACTTAGGATTAACCTTCGCCATGCTTTTCAGTTCGATTATATTTCAATCTAAAACCATGCGAGCGTTGATTTTTATTCCAATATCAATTGGTGTCGCACAGAAATTCGGCTACCCAATAATGAGTTTAGCCTTCCCTTTGGCCTTACTTATTGAGCATGTATATGTATTGCCGTTTAATAGCAAACCCGCAGCATTGCTTTATTCTACCAACCAATACAGCATTGTAGATTCGGCAAAATTCGGCATGACCATGTTAGTTATCACCTGGATAATGATTGTAATTTGGGGCGAAACTGTATTGCGCTTTTTAAATTATTTACCGCATGGTGTGTTTTTTTAAATAGAATGATTAGCAGATAACCTGTTAAATTCTTTTAATCCCAAATGACTAGAATTATCCTGTCAAGGTTTCTATTAATGCTTATATTTTCACAAACCATTCTACTGGTCGCCTTAACGAAACAGGCTTAGCGTACGCTTTTACATAGCCCATACGCAAAATAAATTGTATATTATCCCTAACACCGATGGATTGGTTTACGGTTTGTGAGGTAACTTTTTCTTCTAAAATCTGTGTCATGGGATGGACTGCGATTCCCCTATCTCTAACTTTTAAAAACAACCTTTGCATCCGCATACCAGCCTCCAATAAACTTTCGACAGCATTATCTTTACTCGTAATTAATAACCATCCGGCCGACTGAGAAACCTGTTTAATTACATTTTCAATATTTTTATCCCTAAAACTGTTTTTCATTACACTTTGCCTATCATAAAAATTACGGACTACCCAACCAGCGATTCCCTCAATCTCCATACTAGCAGGCGTAAGACCATCACCATATTTCTCGGCATCCTTTTTTGAAAATCTAATCCATTCCGAAAGTTCTTTCTCTGCTGCATCACGATAAGATTGAATTTTATTAGCAACGATGGTTTGCTCATTTAAGTATTGATATTCTTTTGAGCCAATAGGTATAAAATTTAAAAAATCTTTATCATCCTTAAAAAGTACATCCGTATCCTCTTTTGTAAACAAATCACTTAAATAATTAGACCTAATTGTTCTTCTATTGATAATTTTATCAATATTAAATACCACGGCATTTTCAGCTTTAATCAATTTTACCGACATTATATTTTCATCTTGGTTACTCAAAGCCAAATGTTCAAGCTCACAATTGTAACCAGCATTACCAGCCGCATATTTCAGGTTTTGAATAAATGCCCCAATAGAAAGTATGGTTTCTCGTTGCGTTGGATCAACAGCATGGAGCCATTTACTTTTATCATTACAAATAATCCAGTGGTAGGGCTCGAGGTATTTTATAAACCATGGTTGCGTATTATGCCCGCTAGGGGCGAGAGAAGCTAAAGAAAGAATTTCTCGTTCATTAGGTTTAAACAAAAAATTATCAGAGAATTTGATTTTAAAGTCATCCCTAACAAAATTATTTTTATCACTTAACAAATAGCTCATACCACCCGCAATTACGATTGTACCACCAGCTAAAACCAAAAAATCGCGCCTTTTCATACTTATAAATTAATTTGAATAGATAAAAATTACGGTCACTTGAAATATATTTCGCAAATAAAATACTGATTACAAGCTAATTAAAATGGCTAAAAATTTAATTCTGCTTTTTTGATTATTCTCTCGAGCCACTTATTATTCTCGATATAATTCCTTTTTGTGTGGTAAATTCTGCTATTAATACACCTCCCAAATGGATTGCTATAAACCCTAATAAATAGTAAATGCCAAGCACATGAATTTCTTCCATCGGCTTTTGTAATAGTTTCGGGCCAAACATTACCATCATTCCTGTAGTAAGCGAAACAATAACACAAGCATAAAAAATAAGGTATGTCCATTTCTGAAATTTTACTTTAAACGATTGTTTTTGAAGAAAAGGACTTTGAATGTTCATTTTTCCAAAAGCGGGAAGGATAAATCGAATACTAAACAAACCAAGCAATACATAGCCAATGTAGATATGCCAATCCCACATCGGTTGTCTTATTTTTTTTGCCAACGCAATGGCCTGTTCCTGAGATAACTTCTGCCCCGTATCCGGTAGAAAATCTTGTATAATCACAGCCATATTATTTTTATTCATCCACGTTAAGCGCAAAAAAATTGTAACCAATAACAGCAAAAATGAAATGGCAATTGCCCAATGTACAATTCGATAGACTTTAGAATACGTTTTAATTTCCATAATGTTATTTGTTTAGCTTCCACAATATCACTGATTGGTTTGGTATTTTTTCTCAGTAGAAATAGGGAGAACAACAATAGTTTAATATTGTAATATCGCTAAATATGATTTAACCTGCACTGATTTACGACACAGATCGAGATGATAGTTATCATCAATATTGATTGTTTGAAGGGAGAATTATCGGTTTTTGGGAAGCTAAAATGAAATGGACGTTTTGAACAATCCACACACTACGGTTTCCCGTAACCTAAAAAAAGATAATTTTAACTAATTTGCATCAAAAAAACCACTTAATTTTAAGCTTATATGTTTACAGTTATTCAGTTAAAATCTCTAAATTCGGAAAATAACTAACGCTATGTCTAAAAAGCTACTCTCTGAACGCGACATCTGTACAAAATTTATTTCGCCCGCGATTGAAAATGCCGGATGGAATAAACTTACCCAATGTTGAACGTGTTGGAGCAGGGATTGGAGAAACTGTGGTAATTGATCGAAATTTAGACTTTTGTATTTATGTAAGTGTAGCTTTAATTCAATTATTTAAAAAATTTATCAATTCAAATTATTTGGCTTATGTATTCAATTCTTCCTACGGTATTAGATATGCGAAAGGAAATATATGAAGTAAAGGAGGTTCTGCTGGTAATTTTAACTTAGGGAGAATTAGGTCATTTCAAATACCATTTCCACCATTATCCATGCAAACCCAAATCGTTTCCAAATTAGATAATTTAATGAAAACTTGCGATGATTTAGAAACCAGTATAAAACAAAGCCAATTACAAAATGAGCAATTGTTGCAACAGGTGCTAAAAGAGGCTTTGGAGGTTAGGGAGGAAAATATATAAAAATTGTATATTTACTAAAAAAATTAGTAATTTAGATTATGAAAAATACTTTCGGTGGAAACTGGACGGAAGCCAAAATGGAAATAATTGTTGCATATGCTAAAGCATATTTGGTAATTATGAGTAAGCAGGCTTGGGCAAAAACTATTTATTTTGACGGGTTTGCGGGATCTGGTCTTATAGAAGTTGACGGTAGAGAGGATGTTGTTAAAGGAACTTCTCTCAGGATTTTAGATATATTAGAGCCAAAACCATTTGATACGTATTATTTTGTAGAGAAGGATGAAAAAATAAAAATAGCCCTAGAAAATAATATCAAAACTAATTATCCTGATAAGGAAAAGAATGCACATGTAGTTTGTGAAGATTGTAATGTTAAGTTGGTTGCTATGGCTAATTTCCTTACAAGAAATAAAAGCTTTAGGGCTTTAGGATTTATTGATCCTTACGGTATGTCTGTAAATTGGGATTCAATTAGTAAACTAAAAGGTTTGGGAATTGATTTATGGATATTGGTTCCAACTGGTTTGGGAATAAACAGATTATTAAAAAATAATGGTGAGATTTCAGAAGCTTGGCTTTTGAAATTGGAAAAGTTTTTAGGATTAGGTAGGGAAGAAATAAGAAATCATTTTTATAAAACACAAATTGTTAATACGTTATTTGGGGAAGAAACTCTCGTAAATAAAGAAAAAAGTACGGTAATAAAAGCTGGAGAATTATATAAACAGCGCTTAAATACTGTTTTTAAATTTGTATCTGAGCCGTTTATTATGAGAAATAAAACTAATTCAATTATGTATCATTTTATGATGGCCACAAATAATAGTTCGGCTTTGCAAATTGCTAATGATGTCATCAAACCAAAATATAAAGAATAATGGCCACATCAACAATAGAATGGACAGAATTAACTTGGAACCCAGTTACCGGTTGCAGTAAGATAAGCCCTGGCTGCAAGTTTTGTTATGCCGAAACCATGACCAGACGTTTAAAGGCAATGGGCGTGGACAAATATAAAGATGGTTTTAAAAATGTTAAAACGCATCCAGATACGCTTAACACGCCTTTTACTTGGCGTAAGCCGAAAGTGATTTTTGTAAACTCTATGAGCGATTTATTTCATCCAGAAGTACCAACAGAATTTATAAAAGCTGTTTTTGCTGTAATGAACCAAACACCTCAGCATATTTATCAGGTGTTAACTAAGCGTTCAGAAAGAGTACGAGAATTATCTGGCCAGTTAAATTGGACTCAAAATATTTGGATGGGTGTTTCTGTCGAGAATGAAGAGTTTAGTTTTAGGATAGACGATTTATCACTAACAAGTGCAGCCGTAAAATTTTTGTCCATAGAACCATTAATAGGTGAAGTTAAAACGCTAAATCTTAAGCATATTAACTGGGTTATTGTAGGTGGTGAGTCCGGCCATAAAGCTAGACCAGTGGAAAAAAAATGGATTGATTATGTTAAAGACAAGTGTTTAGAAAGCAACGTACCCTTTTTCTTTAAGCAATGGGGTAAACCTAAATTTAATGTTAATCAATTAGACCCAACCATACTTCCGGATCATCCAAAACATGCAAAAGGTGGTTGCCAGTTAGATGGTAAAATCTACCGTGAAATGCCAGTAAGTTTAGCTGTTTAATGAGTTAAATTTTTTACATTCAATTCAAAAAAGTAGTATTCGGCAAGTATATCAATTAGATCGTATTTTAAGAAAAATTGCGTGGCCAAATAGAATGCTTGTTCAAAACCTAACAGAAAAACCTAAATTTTACATTACATAAAATTTCTAAAAAACATGCTTAAAAATCCATTAATGCAAAGCCTAAGAAAAGGTTTAACAATAGAGGAACAAGCTCAAATAGATAATTCGTTTGCATTGGCAAATCGGATTGCGCACCTTTTAGAAGCACATAAAATTTCGCAAAAGCAACTTGCACAAAAATTACAGAAGAGAGAATCTGAAATAAGTAAGTGGCTTAGTGGCGGGCATAACTTTACGCAGCAAACGTTAACTAAAATTTCGTTGGTAATAGGTGAGCCAATTTACCAAATACCTACCGTAGTAAATAAAGCAGCTGATGCGATTGCTCAAAAACTTGTATAGAAAATATACTTTTGCCAATTGTAACTGGAAATCAGTTAATGCAAGGCGCTGAAAAACTATAAGTAATTTATCAAGAATCTAAATCAAGTGTTTTAACATTTTACAATCAATTCACGATGAAGATAAGCGTATATAATATTTTAAATAGCGGAAATGGTTCACTACAGTTCAATTAACTTATATCTTCATTTGCATTTAATTTTTCACTTGCTAAATGTATTAGATTAGAGTTTATTGTTTATCAATTCTAAATCCTTACCTTTGCAGTTAAATAAAATTATCAATGGCATTAGCAATTAAATCAATTCCGGTTCTTAGGAGTAAGGTAGCTGGCGATTTTGTAAAAAAAGCAGAAGCTACTGTGTCTAAAAAAGCAACGGTTAATTTTTCTCAACAAACTGCTGTAGCATCAAAAATATTGGCTAAAGCAAAGCTTAAATAATAGTGCATTGTTATTAGACGCCTGTACTTTCCAAAACCTCGACCAAGAGGTTTTAGCAAATTGCGAAGCATTTGATTGTGGCAATGAGGATTTAAACGACTTCTTTTGTAATGATACCCTTCAATACAATAACCAACTTCTCGGCAAAACATACTGTTTTACGTAAAATTACATCCAATAATAATTGTTTGTGGATATTCAATTTTTAACGATACACTAAAATGCCTCCGTGACCCAGACATATCTTTGAAAATGGGCTGCATATTAATAGAAAAGAGGCTTTCTCCTATTTTGAGAAAGCCTCTTCTTAAATAATATTAAATGATCTTGTTTATAATTTAATAAGATTACTAGTAAATGAAATTGAAGAGGTAATAACAGGTTTGCCCTTATAATAGAGTTTCACAACACCATCTAAATTAACATTAAGTTTTTTAGAAGCATTTACATAGCCTTTGCTTGTTCCAGTTGCGTTAACAGTGACCTCATCAGCAACAAGATCAACAGTTTGTTGATTAGATGTACCCGCTAAAGTAGAAAATAATTTCGTTGCCGAACCACTTAAATCAAGCTTTGAACCGGCCGTAATATTAGTAGTTAACGATGGAGTATTTATAGTATTACTAAATAAGGAATTAGTACCATTTAAAGTTAAACTATTAATAGAAGGGGAGCCTGAATATATTTTTATAGGCTTCGTAGTAGAGATAGAAGTATTTGATTTAAAAGTAATTTTTAAGGTTCTATTTATTAATTCAGTCTTAATAAGTGGTTCAATGTTGGATTCCGCTTCCACTCTAGTATAAGTTTCATTCCCTTGCACAAAAATTAAGGAACCGATTCCAGTGTAATCAATAGAATCAAAATCTCCAACCGTCCGGTTAACAGTAACTACATCGCCATTACCGGTAACAGATGTAGTTCCAGTAGGAATATTCTTTGGTGCGACACCAGATTCTCCATTTGACCCATCAGACTTGAGATCTACCTTCGAACAGGATGATAATAACAGACCTACAACGGAGAAATATAAAAGAAATTTTTTCATGATTTATAAGTTTTTTAAAAATTTAAAATGCATATATATGTTATAACGTTGCAAAACTAAAAAAATTCCAATTGGAAAGAAAAGAATAAGGGTTATTGAGAAGCTTCCTTTGTTTACTAAGACTTAATTACCGGAGATTACTAACATACAGTGATGATAAAGCAATATACTTTAGGCAAATGAATTATAACAAATTTCTCTAATCTTAAAATTGCAGATAGATTATGAACTTTTAAGAAATTATTTGAAAAAAATTTACTTTCATGTTGCTATAAGCGCTCAGCAAAATCAATGCAACTTCCAATGTAGAATTTGTTGAGTTCTAAAGAATATAAAATATACACTGACGCAATAATTTAAAAGCAAAAAGCCTCAGATTTCTCTGAGGCTTTAGCTGTACCCAGTGCCGGAGTCGAACCGGCACGGTCTCCCACTGGTGTTTGAGACCAGCGCGTCTACCAATTCCGCCAACTGGGCATTGTTATTGTAACGGGTTGCAAATGTATGCAACACAATCCTAAATCACAACATTATTTTCAAATACATTTGAAATATTTTTTCAACCTTTTAAGCCGCTGAATTCGCAATCACTGCGCGTTCATCTTTCAATTTCCGATCTACCACAAACGGAGCAAAAGGTAACAAAGATGCTAAAAATATCAGTACCGCTTTTCCAAATTTCCATTTCTGCTCTTGCCAAGCCATAATTAAAAAAACCGCATACAGTACAAATAGCAATCCATGTGCCCAACCTGTATATTTAACCGCCAATGGTAAGCCTGCAAAATATTTTAAAGGCATGGCAACAAATAATAACAGAAGATAAGAGATACCTTCAGCAACGGCAATTTTTCTAAATATGGAAAGTGTAGAATTCATAAGATCAACTAAATTTCTCGAAAATAGGAGTTAACTCTTGCTTATCAAATAAGTTAATAAACTTTGACAGTAAACTGTTTTTGAGTTGAGCGAAACGCACATAAGAATTTAAAGGCGTGTCAAATTGATTTAAAATTTTGCCAGGGAAATACAAAATACAAGTAGAAAAACAAAAGTTGAAACAGAAATCGCATAGTGATTTAAAGCGCCAGTAAAGGTAATTAACATACGATCCTCGAGATATAGAAATTAACCCTTCGGCAACCGCTCTCTTATTCTATTTAGGTACTTCTGACGGTAAAAAAGATCTTTAATAGCCAACAAGGTATTTTCATTTCCACCAGTTTGATCGAACAAGTCTGTTAAATTTTTAAGCTCGCCAAATAGCTTCTCCTCAATGGCATCAACTTCGGCTTGTACAGTTAATAATTTGGAAGCATCGGGCTCAAACTCCATATCCATTAACGCTTCGTTTACATCCATCATTTCCATTAAAAACGTTTGTGGCAATTGATAATGCTCATCAGTTTGCACAACGCCTTTCAACTCCAGAACGTACTTCAATAACTTAGCAGGATTACTTAGCGTTTGATAAGCCTTATTATTTAACGTAGATAAATCCAAAACCTCCTGCTGTTTCTCTTCACTTTCATTGGCATAAAAATCGGGATGGAATTTTTTGCTAAATGCGTAGAACTTAGACTTAACCACGTTTAAATCAGGGTGAAATTGAAGTGGCAATTCGTAAAACTCGAAGTAATTCATATTTTAAGGTTGAGGCTGAGGTTAAGGTTGAGCCTGTAAAGTTGTGTTATAAGGTTAAGGTTGAGCCGGTAATTGTGTTATAAGGTTAAGGTTGAGGCTGAGCCGGTAATTTTGCTATAAGGTTAAGGCTGAGATCGAGGCTAAGTCGGTAATTTTGCCATAAGGTTAAGGCTTAGGTTAAACATGTAAATAGTATAAGGTTGAGGCCAAGCTATGCCAGTTTAAAAAGATTAAGTCTAATTTATTTTACCTACTTCTTTGAATCTCATCCTCATCCTCAGCCTCAACCTCAGTCTCAACCTCAATCTCAACCTCAACCTCAACCTCGTCCTCAACAACTACTTCCCAAATGCCTTAAAAATATCATTTCCGAAAGCATAAACCATTAAGCTGATTAAAATTACAAAACCAACAATTTGCGCTTTTTCCAATACCTTTTCGCTAACTGGCTTGCGTTGCACCATTTCTATTAATAAAAACACAACGTGACCACCGTCTAAACCTGGTATAGGCAATAAATTCATAAATGCCAATGCCATCGAAATTAAACCTGTTAAAGTCCAAAATTTAACCCAATCGAAAGTGCCGCCATAGGCTTGTGCAATACCCACCGGACTGCTAATGTTACGGGCACTTAACTTGCCTGTAATCATCTTACTAATCCCTTTCGCATTATCTAAAAAGCTATTATACGCCATTTTAGAACCTTCGGGTAACGATTCGAAAAAACCAAAGTTTACATGTGCTGTAGCCAACGAATTAAAATTAGGGATTACACCAATGGTTCCGTTGCTATTTACCTTTAAATTAAAATCAATCGGCTGTCCATTTCTTAACGCATGAATACTAACTTCTTTATTGGCATTTTTAGATATTTCTCCTTTAAACTGATCGAAAAACACAATAGGTGTACCATTAACTGATAACACACTATCTTTTGGTTTTATCCCTGCATTAAAAGCCGGGTAAACTGGCTTCTCCTTTTTACGTTTCAATAATTTATCCATAAACGAAGGAGCATCTGCTTTTTCATCAGGCACACTAATTTCGCGTATGCTACCCATTCTAAACCTTGGCGCAATAAAACTTTCTTTATCGTTTTTAGTAATTTTATTTAAAATGGTATCTGGTACGGCAACATACAATGTTTTTTCACCACGTAATACTGTAAGTTGTGCATCTCCAAAAAGTACTTTCGTACTTAGCAAATCATCAAAACGGATCAGTTTTTTACCATTAATGGCTAAAACCCGATCTCCTGTTTGCAATCCAATTTCTTTCCCAATACTCCCTACAGAAATACCGTCAACCAATTTATCGTTAACCACATAGTTTTGTCCGTATTTAAAAGTAAGCATCCAAAAAATAAAAATACCTACAATAATATTTACGAAAATACCGCCTAGCATTACAATTAACCGTTGCCAAGCAGGTTTTGAGCGAAACTCCCAAGGTTGTGCAGGTTGAGCCAGTTGCTCAGTATCCATGCTCTCATCAATCATGCCCGCAATTTTAACATAGCCACCCAAAGGCAACCATCCCACACCGTATTCTACCCCGCCTTTTTTAAAACTGAAGAGCTTAAATCCCCATGCATCAAAAAACAAATAAAACTTTTCTACTTTAATACCAAATGCTCTTGCTGCCAAAAAATGCCCCAATTCGTGTAAAATCACTAATAAAGACAATCCGAGCAACAACTGCCCCGCCATAATCAATCCATTCATATTTTCTAATAAAATTTTATGTTAGATGTTAAAATATACTTTTTGTTACTAATTCGGCCGCTAAGATACGGCTATGTTTGTCAGTTTCTAAATAATCGTTTAATTCTGGCTTTTCAATGAAAGAAATTTCGTCCATACAGCATTCAATAACATCGCTCATTTGCAAGAAACCCACTTTATCTTGTAAAAATGCTTCTACAACAATTTCATTTGCAGCATTAAGAATACACGGCATATTGCCACCTTTTTTCAAGGATGAGAAAGCCAATTCCAAGTTCCTAAATGTCTTGCTATCAGCCTGCTGAAAAGTAAAAGTTGGGTAATCTAAAAAATTAAACCGCTTAAAATTATTTTTTAACCTATCGGGATGATTTAACGCGTATTGGATGGGCAGCTTCATATCCGGAACACCCATTTGCGCTTTCATCGATCCATCAGTAAACTGCACCAAAGAATGAACGATGGATTGAGGGTGCACAATCACATCAATTTGATTTACATCAAGATTAAAAAGCCATTTAGCTTCAATTACTTCCAATCCTTTGTTCATTAACGATGCAGAATCGATCGTAATTTTTGCACCCATTACCCAATTTGGATGCTTTAAGGCCTGCTCTTTTTTAACGGAGGATAGAAAATTTTTATCCTTGCCTAAAAAAGGACCGCCAGAGGCTGTTAAATAAATCTTTTCGATTTCATTCTGCTCCTCTCCTACCAAACATTGAAAAATTGCTGAATGCTCGGAATCTACCGGAAGAATCTTGACTTGATATTCTTTAGCCAAGGCAGTGATATATTCTCCAGCTACAACTAACGTTTCTTTATTGGCTAAGGCGATATCTTTGCCGGCTTTTATGGCAGCTATTGTGGGTTTTAAACCAACCGAACCCATTATTGCAGTCAATACAATATTCCCCTTAGGATAAACAGCAGCCTCACTTAAAGCCTCTTCACCAGCCAAAACTTTAATATTATACAATGCTAAAGCGTTTTTAACCTCCAAATATTTACTTTCATCGCCAATTACAACCATTTCTGGCTTAAACTCAATAGCTTGCTGAATTAGCAGTTCTGCATTTTTAAGTGCAGACAGAACGGAAACTTTGAAACGATTAGGATGATCTCTAATTACTTCAAGTGCCTGTGTACCAATGCTTCCTGTTGAGCCGAGTATGATGATGGTATTATATTGTTTTATTGTTTTATTGTTCAATTGTTTTTTTTTCTTCTTGTTAAAATTTACGCTACTTAAATTGAATTTTTTTTATTTGAAAAGCAGGCTTAGTGCTTCTCGGTTACGAAAGTCCCGCTTTCCATTTCAATCTTTTAATGGCAAAGTTACTAACTCTAACTAGCCATGCGCCTATTAGAGTTAGTAACTTTCAAAGGCCATTTTAAAAGTATTTTCATTCCTATCGGGTTTATTTTACCAAAGAAAATCGTCAAATACTCAAATGCTTATTGAAGCCAAACCTTTTAATCATTACATTAAACTCTAGGCTTTTCAACCTAGCTAAGCCTAAGTAGTACATCTTCGTTCTACTTAAATCGTCCTAACAAATTTTTGGGCCACATTGTCAAAGCCAAGGTACTGACTTAAATATAAAAATTTTAAGCCGACACTTTTGTGTTTTCATTAGTGCTTATTTTTTAAATGTGTTCAAGCTAGCTTCGCTGGTCTTTTTGTTGTCAAAAAAAAAGTCCGTCTGGCTAGGACAAAACCAAAAAAGATTGCCGCGTCGTGCCTCCTCGCAATGACGCGATGACTAAACAATATATCTCCCTAAATCATCTGCCAAATCCCTATCATTACTCAACCTCGGCACTTTATTTTGTCCGCCCAATTTACCTTTACTCTTCATATAATTCACAAACGCATCTTTTTGCAAAATTTGTATTACCAAAGGTTTAAGAATATTACCTTCAATAAGGTCAAAATAGTAAATATTTTTCTTTTGTAAAGCCTCATCAACTTTTTTACTAAAAGAAGTGATGTTTTTTGGTGGCGAAGAAAATTCTATAAACCATTCGTGGTAGGGCAAACCTTCCTTCGGACTTACCTGTGGTGCTACCGTAAATTCCGTAATTTTTACACCTTCTGCATTTGCAACAGTTAATAATGCATGTTCTACTTCTTCGCCAATAACATGCTCGCCAAAAGCAGAAATAAAGTGTTTTATGCGTCCGGTAACGATAATTTTATATGGATTTTTGGATACAAATTTTACAGTATCGCCAATGCTATATCCCCACAAACCAGCATTCGTATTTAAAATAAGCGCATAATTTGTATCTAATTCAATTTCGCCAAGCGATAATCTGGTGGGTTTATCATTGTGGTATTCATCCGCTGGGATAAACTCGTAAAATATTCCCGCATCGGCCAATAACAACAAACCTTTATCTTTTTGAGAATCTTGATAAGCAATAAAACCTTCGGAAGCGGGATAGGTTTCTATCGAATCTATTTTACGACCAATACTTTGCTCTATTTTTGCCCGATAAGGTTCGAAATTTACACCGCCATAAATAAATAAACTAAAGTTTTTAAAAATTTCGGCAATCTTTTGGCCGCCACTTTTTTCCGAAAGTTTATCAAAATACATCTGCACCCAAGGCGGAATACCAGAAATTAAAGTCATGTCTTCATGTATGGTTTCATCCACAATGGCATCTACTTTTTCTTCCCAATCTTCGATAATATTGGTTTCTAAAGATGGCAACCGGTTTTTTTGGAGATATTTTGGAACGTGGTGCGCAACGATACCGGATAAACGCCCGATATTTATTCCATTTTTAACGCTTAGCGTAGGACTACCCTGCAGAAAAATCATTTTACCATTAACAAAATCGGCTTTACCAGTTTCGTTAATATAGGTAAGAATTGCGTTTCGAGCGGCCTTAATATGCTCTGGCATTGATTCTTTAGAAAGCGGAATGTATTTAACGCCTGAAGTTGTGCCAGATGTTTTGGCGAAATAAAGTGGTTTCCCTTTCCAGAGCACATCGGCTTCGCCAGCAACAACTCGATCTACATACTTTTTTAAACCTTCATAATCCCGAATGGGCACAAAAGATTTAAAATCAGTATAATTTTTAATTTCTGTAAAGTGATGGTCTTTTCCGAAAGCGGTTTCTTTAGCACTTTCGATTAAATTTTGAAGGATTTTATCTTGAGCTGAAACAGCATTATTTTTCCATTTACTAATTTGCCAAACTGCATAATTAGCGAATGGCTTACTTAATATCGATTTCAAACCCATAATACCCCAAACCCCTAAAGGGGCTTTTCCCTTCTTCCGTTAATATTTAGTGTTTTATTTCTCGTCATTTTATGCAACTACTACAAGTCCCCTTTAGGGGATTTAGGGGTTTAAACTATATTATGTAAAATATCTGGGTGTTCATCGCCTTTATATTCGTGCATAATCTTGCGATAAGCCACCGCAAAAAATGCAGTTGTAAAAGGCACAATTACGAAGGAACTGAATACAACAACTATAAAGGAAATGTATTGGTTAATATCGTAATCGAAAAAGAAATTGATTAGCCTAAAACCTGTCATTACGACTACATAAAAGAAACCAAAAACTAAGGCCTGTACAACCACCAAACCAACAAAAATGAATAATAATTTAACAAAATTACCTCTTGTGGTTGCCAAACTTAATTTCAGCGATTCGAACGGAGAACAGTGCTTATCGATAATAAAAAACGGAAAGAATACAATTCTAATAAAGGTAAAAAATATGCTCAACGCTGCAATCGCCACGGCAACGTTTACAATGGTTTTACCGGCGTCGGTAAAGTTATTGATCCAGCCTTCTCTTACCGCAAAGTTTAAAACCAAATCTAACAAATAAAGCACAGGCATTAATAAAACACCCACAAGAAAAATACTCGCCCCAAAGTAAACCGTGCCAATTAAAAAACGAACAATTTCTTGTCGGGTTGGTAAGGTTTCTATAATTTTAATATCCGGGTTACCGCCATCTAATAATCTGATAATATATTTAATTAAGCAAAGTTCTACAATGCAATAACTCATTATAAAAATTAGCGACATTAAAATACGGATTCCGATGTGTAACTCGCCCATAAAAAAGGCCATAAAAGTTGATGTGGATACCGTTAAAAAGATAAGAAAACACAATGTTGCTATCGAGACGTAATTATCTCTGGTAACCACCCAAGCATCTGTTACAACCTCTTTTACCGCAAAAGTACTCTCTTTTAAATAGTTAATCATTTTAGTTTTTTAGCTGATTGGTTATTTTAGTTGGTTGGTTATTTAGTTGGTTGGTTTTTTAGTTCGTCGCAAAAATCACTCGTTTAACAAAATCTTGCATAAACCCTAAACCGTAAGCCGTTAATTGGATGAATGAAGATATTATACTCAAAAATGCAACTTTTAAACTCTTATTTACCGACCAAGAGTGAAAAAATATCAACATAAAGTACATTATAACTAAAAAATCTAAAATATAGGCCAAAGGCGGATAAATTATATTCATTGCCAATGTACCTATCATACCCAAAGTAGCAAAAGCCGGGAAGAAATGTATGAGTTTTAGCTCTTTTGGAAAATGCTTGTAAATATTAATCCTTGCCCTACCAAAAAAATGCAGTTGTTTATAAAATTGGGCAAAACTTGTTCGTCTTTTATGATAAACTTTCGCCTCGGGGATTAAGCCGATTTTAAAGCCATTTTCTTGAATTCGGATGCTGTATTCGATATCTTCGCCTAATCTGGTTAGGATAAAACCACCAACTTTTTCCCAGGCTTGGCGCGATACGCCCATGTTAAAACTGCGTGGATGAAATTGCCCTACGTGCTTTTTATTACCACGAATGCCACCGGTTGTAAAAGGCGACGTCATGGCGTAACTTATGGCTTTTTGAATTGCTGTAAAACTTTCATGCGCAGCATCTGGTCCGCCGTAAGCATCTAAATGGTGCTCGTACAAATAATTTTTTACCGTTTCTAAATAATCAGCAGGAATTAAACAATCAGAATCAAAAATTACAAAATAATCGCCTCTCGCCCGCTCAAAACCAAAATTACGGGCAAAACCCTGACCAGCATTTTCTTTAAAAAAATATTTTATATCGAGCTGATCAGCGTAAGAATCAACAATCGACTTTGCATCATTTGTAGAACCATCTTCTATAACCAAAACCTCAAACTGTAAATAAGTTTGGTTCACGAGGGTATTTAAAAGCTCGTCTATTTCTTGCGGCCGGTTATAAAGTGGAATTATTATAGAGAAAAACATTTTGAAAAGGTTTAAGGTTAAAGGTTGAAAGTTGAAGGTTTGGGCGCAAAGAACCTTACGCCTTAAACCTTTTGCCTTACACCCGCTTTTCTATTAAATATTGATTTCTTTCTGGTGCGTTTCGTGATAAAAGTTCGGCGATGAAACCAGCTAAAAACAGTTGAGAACCCACAACAATTGCAACTAACGATAAATAAAACAGGGGTTGATCGGTTACATTTCTGTACTCTAATCCACTATGAATTAAATATTGCTTTTCTATCAACATATAAATCGACATCACCATACCGATAATAAAACTCAACACACCTAACGAACCGAAAAAGTGCATTGGGCGTTTGCCAAATTTACCTACGAAGAATATCGATAGTAAATCTAAAAAGCCATTTATAAACCTACTGAAACCAAATTTGGTTGTGCCGTACTTACGTGCTCTATGTTCTACAACCTGCTCGGCAATTTTGTTAAACCCTGCCCATTTTGCAATTACAGGGATGTAACGATGCATTTCGCCGTAAACTTCGATGGTTTTTACAACATCACTTCTATAAGCTTTTAAGCCACAGTTAAAATCATTTAATTCTATGCCGCTCATTTTGCGAGTGGCTGCGTTAAATAATTTAGTGGGAATGGTTTTCGTAATTGGATCGTAACGTTTCTTTTTCCAACCTGAGATTAAATCGAGTTTCTCTTCTTTAATTCTGCGGTATAATTCGGGTATTTCGTCAGGACTATCTTGCAAATCCGCATCCATCGTAATTACAACATCGCCTTGCGTAGCTTCGAAGGCTACATTTAAAGCTGCAGATTTACCGTAATTTCTCCTAAATTTAATTCCTTTTATAGCCGGATTCTGCAGTCGTAACGATTCGATCACTTCCCAAGAATTGTCTGTACTCCCATCATCAACCAAAATAACTTCGTAACTGAAATTATGATCGTTCATTACCTGCGCAATCCATGCCGTTAATTCTGGCAAAGATTCATCTTCATTAAATAAGGGTACTACAACTGATATATCCATTTTTTTCAAGTGTTATCGTCATTGCGAGAAGGAACGACGAAGCAATCTATCTGAAAGATTGCCACACTCCTACGCAATTCCCACGCTTCGTTCGCAATGACGTGGTATTTAAAAACGTGCAAATTTCATCAAATTAAATGATAAAACTGCACGTTTGAAATTTTCTTATTGTTTACAGTTTTAAGTCTTTAGCGCTTACTTTTACAATTTTTCCATGTTCAGAAAATACGAGAAAACCATCATTTTTCTTTTTGTAAGCAACTAATTTCTTGAAAGTTAAATCCATTCCTAAACTTATCTTCTCATGAAGTTCTTTAAGTTTTGTTGACTTATCTTGCATATTTAGTTAATTTAATTGTGACCAGATTTCTTTTTCAAAGATAGTTATTTCAGTGCCATTTCCTTCGGCAATAAATTTAAGTTCTGCTTTTGAATTATCTAACACAAACCAAAAATCACACTAATTTATGAATAACTTTAAATTTTCTATCCCTTTAAAATATCTTCTCCTAATTACATCTTCAGGAATATGATGACCACCTTCTGCAACCCTTGTTTTAACACGTTCTATCGCAAGCTCGACATCATTTAACCAAAATACAAAAGCGAGATCTTGTAACCGGCTTCTTTAGCCCTCTTTATTGTATTTAGATAAGATTTTGTCGTTAGCGTAGTTTCAATTGCAAAATCGATTCTTTGTTTCAGCAATTCGTCAATCCTATTTAGCATAATTTTACCAGCTTGAATGGCAACACTTTCGATATTAAAAGGAGAGATTCCCCGAGCAATTTCGTCGGCATTAACAAACTCTCTACAATTTAACATTTCGGGCAGAACCGTAAAAGATGCGGTGGTTTTGCCAGCGCCGTTACATCCAGAAATGATATATAAATTAGGCATTTTAAATTGATAAACCCGAATTACAATGAAGGTTCTTTTTTAACTACCGCAGCAGAAATAACGCTTACCACTAAACCAAAAATAGTATAAAATATAGCTGCGCCGAACGATGTAAAAATCCACATATAACCACGCATCATTTCTACACCTCTAACCTGTTGTTCATTATCTCCAGCTTTTTCAATCGCTACATTCATCAGGTGATCTAATGCCGCTGTATCTAAAACTTTGTAATACAAAATAAATAACAATCCGATAAACAACCCAGCATAAGCTGCCACTTTAAAGCCCGTAGAGAAAGCTCTAGCGTAGCTAATAAAACCGCCCAATTCTTTTTTATGCGTTAATTGCGCGTACAAAATGGCCAAAATAAATACTCCGTAGGATAGCACCATCGAAATAATTTTTTCTACAATTGGCATATCTGGATTTGTAGAATCGATCCCTGCAAGTTTAAAAATATAAACCAAGGCGAGTGTATAAATCGCAAAAATTATCGCAACTTTAAAAGCCAATGAATTTGGTTTCTTTTGTTCGGGTATTATTTGTTGTTCTGGTAAAATTTGCTCTTCCATTGGGGGTAAATTAATTATTAATTTGTGTAATTAATGTGTAAACAGCAACATCAAAAGACTTATTTGCACTAAATTTTGCTAATTCTTTGGTAGTTGATTCACTTCCCTCGGTATCGAAAAAGAAAGCCATGAACGGAACAAAAAGTTCTTCCATTTCTTCACTCACATTTAAGGTTGGTGCAGTTTTACAAAGCTCTTCTATTCCACTTTCTGCCAATTGCTGGTTGCTGATTAATTCTTCATAAATCTCAAATTCATCTTGAAATTCATCATCTTCAACCAATAAAAATTCTTTAAGAAAATCGCCCAATTCTGGATCAATGTCTTCATCCTTACATTCTTTGATGTATAGCAATAAGTTCAAAAGTTCAGTACCTCTATCAATCGTTTTTTCTTCTATTTTAGCCCATTCATCACCCTCTAAATAGTCTTCTTCTAGTTTTTGAACATCGCTACTGAAGAAATTAACCATTAATAAATCAAACGATACTTCTCTTAACTCTTCAAATTTTGGATTTGAATCAAAAACCTCATCAAAAGCTTTTACTTTTTCTAAAAAATTCAAATCTAATTCAAACGTAGCAATCAATTCGGCCTCAAAACCTTCTGGATTAATTGTTGATACTTCTATGTATTTATTAATTGATGCGCTAAGCGCTTTTTTTACTCTATTGTCCATGTTATTAGTATTAAGTATTTAGTATCAAGTATTTAGTATCAAGTATCAAGACGTGGGCTTGTGTTCAACATTTGTGCTTCTGATTTTAACATTTTGGTAAATGCTTATTGGCCATTGCTACTTATCTATGTGTTATCTTTTTAGTTGTTCTGCCACTTGAAAATTCATCACTCATCACTCATATCTCATAACTATTTACTTTCTATTTTATTAGTATCAAGTATCAAGACGTGGGCTTGTGTTCAACATTTGTGCTTCTGATTTTAACTTTTTTGTTTATTGGCAATTGGCAACTGACACTTATTTATTTGGTATCTTTTTTAATTATTTACATCTTGCAACAGCCTGTCTTATGCCACTTGAAAACTCATCACTCATCACTCATATCTCATAACTATTTACTTTCTATTTTATTAGTATCAAGTATTTAGTATCAAGTATCAAGACGTGGGATTATCTTCAACATTTGTGCTTCTGATTTTAACTTTTTTGTTTATTGGTAATTGGCCGCTGACACTTATTATTTGGTATCTTTTTTAATTATTTACATCTTGCTGTAGCCTATTTTATGCCACTTGAAAACTCATCACTCATATCTCATACCTCATATCTACTTACCTTCTTATTATTACACGTCAAAATTACTTTTCCAGTTAATGCTGTCCCCATTAATGGACTATTTGCCGACCTAGAAAAATTAGTAGTTGTATTATAATCCCATTTTTGGTTGGTATTAAAGACACAAAAATTGGCTTTAGCACTTTCTTCTATTACTGGAACATTTAAATTTAACAATTTACGCGGGTTTACGGCTAATTTTTCTACAATTAGGTTTACATCCAAGCCTGCTTTTAACAACAAAGGTAAAACGGTTTGTAAAGCGATAATGCCGTAATGTGCAATTTCAAATTCTACATTTTTAAACTCAATTTCTTCTGGACGGTGTTGCGAAGTTATGGCATCGATAGTACCATCTTTCAATCCGGCAATTAATGCTTTAATATCGTTTTTGGTTCTTAATGGTGGTTTAACCTTATAATTGCTATCGAAATCATTTAAAAGATCTTCGGTAAAAACCAAGTGGTGTGCGGTAACATCGCATGAAATTTGAACGCCATCTTTTTTCGCTTTGCGGATTAACGCAACAGAACCCGCTGTAGAAATATTACTGATGTGGATTTTTGTTTCGTTATAAGTAGCCAAAAATATATCGCGGGCAATGTGCATTTCTTCTGCCAAACTAGGTAAACCCTTCATTCCCAATAAAACAGAATTTTTACTTTCGTTAATTTGGGCTTTGCCAGCGATGGATTTATTTTCGGGATAAACCATTAATAAAGCATCAAAACCTTTTGCATATTGTAAAGCACGGCTCATAAAACCGTCATCTTGTAGCGCTTTATCGCCGTCAGAGAAAGCAACTGCTCCTGCATTTTTCATATCAAATAACTCGGCCAATTCTTTCGCTTCTCTATTCTGGCTAATTGCGCCAACAGGAAAAACATCAACCAAATTACCTTTGGATTTGTTAACTATATATTCTACTTGAGATTTTGACTGAACTACAGGATTGGTTTGCGGAAACAACGCTAAACCTGTAAAACCGCCCGCAGCTGCCGTTGCCGTCAACGTTTCTATGTCTTCCTTAGTTTCAAAACCAGGATCGCCAGCAACACAATTTAAATCGAAAAAACCCGGCGATAAGAATGCGCCATCGCCATTAAAAATAGTTTCATCCTTTTCGGCTTGAAGTTTACCAATAGTTGCAATATTTCCATCAACTACCCTAACATCACATTGCTGTGTATTAAATTTGCTTTGAGGGTCGATAATCGTTACGTTTTTAACGAGTAGATTCATATTAACTTTTTTGATTGATTAAAAAATTTGATCAGCAAAATTTCTGTTGCTATAAAAACCAGCGACAAAATTAGGCAAAGTTTCCATAATGTTTGTTTGATTTTATGTGTGCCCGAAATTAATTTCACAGCATCCTTATCGGCATCGAAAATTTTTATATTGCTTTTTGCTGTAAGATTACCCAACTCATTCTCACTTAAATAATGCATATCAGATTCAGTTCTGCCAACATTTGAGGCATAAACCGATAGCAATGAATCGTTTAACTTTAAATCATAAAAACCTGCATTTTTTAACTGATCGGCCACATAAATATAAGTTTTTCCATTCATTTGCCTAACCTCAGGGATGGCTTCAAAATTTTTAGAAACTAACTTTAGCGTTTGATTTTGTGCTAAATTGATCTTGTTAGACTGTAAAGCAACATCGTTACCTAAATTATAGTATAATGGTTGCTCGGCCAAGCTACTAAAAGCCAAACGGTACATTAACGGCAGAAAAATTGGGTGCCGGGCAAAATTGCCTTCACTGGCGTTTAAATCCGTTGCACATAAATAAATATTTCCGCTGCCTACGCTATATTTGGCAAAAAATGATTGTCCACCAGCAAACGATAAAATACTTTCCCTATTCGAGTTATTGTTGTCTGAAAAAGAAAAATACCGTTTAATTAATGGCAAATCGATGTTTTTCGGAATTTCTTGAAAAACACTTTTAAACACAGGATGCTGTAAATCTATTTTATCAACCTTTGTTTCAGTGGTAATTAATGAGGCGATTATTGGTAGAGACAATGATTTTAAAAAACCATTGTAAACTTGCATATCTGCATTAACATTAGGGAAAATTGCCAAAGTACCGCCAGATTCCAAATATTTTTTTAATTGATCTGCCAAACCACTCGAAGGATTTTTCAATCCATTAAGTACAATTAACTTATACTTATCAAAAGTGCCATAACTGATGTTGTTCTCCGTATTTTCAGCAAGCTTATAATAAGAATCAGCGCCAAAAAGTGCTTTTATGTAGTTTCCAGCATCGTTGCCGTTTATTGATAAAACAGACAGACTTTCATCAACTTTAAAACTAAAAGCCAAAGTATCATCAAAAGTTATTGGAAAATCTTTGATAGTTAATGCGCCTTTTTGCCATCCTGAATTTAAGCCAGAGAAACTTAGCGTATCTTTAATGCTTTTTCCAGATGCGATACTTACCGGACTTAGAGCCTTTTGTTGGTTGTTGATTGTTAATTTTAGCGGGATGTTTTTCGCTTCCTGATCGCCATAATTTTTGATTTGAACAACAAACTTTTCTGTAATGCCCGGCTGATGATTTGGAGATAATGACCAAACGCTATCTATACCCACATTTGGCAAATTTGATGCATTTAATTTTAATAAAGAATATTGAATATCTGGCTGAGTTTCTAATTTCTTATTTGGATTGATGTTCTTTTGAAAATCGGAGATTATAAAACTATATTTATTTGTCGAACCTGTTAAAATAGTTGCTTGACGATTAAAAATTTGTTGCAGTGTTCTACTAGTGCCCGAAATTTTCACATCATCTAAAGCTTGCAGAAACTCATCGGCATTGAGTAAGCGCTGTTGTTTGCCTTCGAAACTGTTGGTTAAAATTTGAAAGCGATCGTTTATACCGAAACTCTTAATTACTTCTTTAGCACGCCTCTTGGATTCATCAAGCAGGTTTCCATCTTTGTTAACCGCTTCCATGCTGTAAGAATTATCGATGTAAACGCTAACTATATTATTTAAAAATGTGGCTTTTTGATTGTTTTGGGGGATGTACGGTTGCGCGAAAGCTAAAACCAAAAATACAATAGCTAAAATGCGCGAGCATAAAATGAGTAAGTTTTTGAGCTTCTCTGTTGATGAATTTTGTTGCTTTACCTTTTTTAAAAGCTGAACATTAGAAAAATAAATCTTTCTAAATTTCCGGAAATTGAATAAATGAATGATGACCGGGATGGCAACCGATAATAATGCAAAAAGGAAACCCGGATACAGGAAATTCATCAAATATCAAAGATAGAAAAAAATCTATTTAATAATTGTTTGTTTAAAAATATTTAAGGGGAAATGCTTGTCGTAATTTTGACTAAAGGCTATAATATTTTCAATAAATATCCGTCAGTTAAAACCGAAGGCAATAGTAAAGCGATATCCATCAGCTTCAACCTAAAAAGTAAATCCCTAAAAAGAGCAACTTTTTAGTTTACCCTTGCTTGCCAGCATGCAGGAAACGTTCAAATACAAACCCTGAATAAATTTGATTTTTTCAAGCAAGCTTAATAATAAAACCCTGGAAAAACAATGTGAAAAATTTGCCACAAACCAAAAGACAAGGAAAAATAGAGCTTAAATGGGCCTTCGATACACTCGGTTGTACCATTACTTGCGTTGATGTAATAAGTTGCACGCCCCTCCACAAAACCCATTCCTTTCTCATCATCCATTAAAGTAAAATCAGAATCGAGAACCTCATATTTTGTATTTGTATAAATACCTGTATTTTCAAAAATATTGTTGATTTGGAGCATCACCACAGACTTTTCTAAAACTTTAGCATCTGGTAAAATGAGGTGCTCGCTGATAATCCAGCAATCTTTATCAATTGATTTTTGAAACCAATCACTAATAAATTCTTCAGTACTACTTATTAAATCTGCAAGATGATCTGGATGAAATTCTTCATAATTAAAATGGGTAAACATATCCGGAATATCAAAACCATCAATTTCCACATCGAACAATTCCTCTGTTAAAAATTTATATTTTATCCTATCGCTGTAATCTTTAGCATAGCCTACAACGATATTATAGCTATGTAAAAGTTCCTCTAATTTTAAAAGTGCTTCTGTTACTTCGCCATCCTTTAATTCGGCCTCGGGTAAAAACTCGGGATTTAATAGCTTTTCGTAAACTGTAACCACCTTTTTTTCTGCTGATGCTTTTTCGAAAGCCAAAATATTTTTTAAAAATGCATTTTCAATGCCTGCAGGTATATCGCTGTTTACCTCAAACATTGAAGCCCCCAACTCGGCCCTCATTTTTAACTTCAATAATTCGTTCTCAAATTGTAATGCCTCGTCAGAATTTGGTTCAAAAGCATCTTCGGGTAAATCTTGCTGTTCCATAAAACCAAGATAAAAAAATAATTTTAATTGTTTTAGTTAGCGTAGAATTTTTAAGGCAAATAATAAAAAATATCCAGCCAGAAACATCAATAAGAAAACCCCGGGAATTCTATATTAACAATTTTCCACGATCCATTTTGTAAGGCAAAGTACAATTTAAATGGACCGCTAATAATTTTTGATTCTTTTTTAAGAACGGCTCTAAACCCTGCAACACCTTCTACAAAACCCATCCCTTTGCCAGCGTTAAATAATTCGAAATTGGTATCAATAATATCATATCTGCCACCAACATATTCATCCGATTGACCAAAAACACCTTTCAAACGGGCAATAATCACATCTTTGTTAATCACCTTTTTTCCCGGCAGGATAAAAAAATCGCCAAGTTCTTCGGTAATGGATTTAGATTGTTTGAACCATGAATTGATAAAACGGATCGCACTATTTACTAAATCTGCCTGATGATTAAACGTTGGTGTTTCTTGCATTTGCCAAAGTTACGGCTTCTATCTAATATTGTGGCGGTTTTAAGTTTTTCAATTGATATTTTAGATATAAAGCTTCCAATTGAAGCTAAAATTTAGCTACAATTGGAAGCATAAATTATTTTTTTAATCTCGCTCTTATTTCAGAAAGCGATTGATCGATCAATAATTTTCCATCTCTAAATACCTCTTTCAATTCTCCTTGTTTTTCTTCTGCCCAAGTACATTGATCTTTCAATTGGTATTCGCCACTTTCATCAATAAAAATTTGCAATAAACCTTTAGCCGATTTTTTGGTACCATCATCAGTAATTGGATCTTTAAAAATCTCTCTTCCAACGCCATCAACTTCGCCGTAAGTGGCTTTCATTGCAAAACCAAAAGTGTCTCTGGTATTGTATTGGTAGGTAAACGAACCTATGCCTAAAACTACGTTGGTGGAGGCAAAACCTTTATTTTTTAAGCGATCGCAAATTTCAGTTGCCCTTTCTAAATTAATACTATCGCCATAAATCGCACCAATTTGAGGGGTTAATTCTTTGAAACCTTTTTCATTTGTTTTTCCCCCAAAAACATCCCATAGCAGTTCTATTACACCTTTTTTCTCGTTATCATTTTTACCGTTTGGATTTCCACAAATGATATCTACCGGGTCGCCAGAATCAGGACGAATAACCACTTTACCGGGTCTATTTATAATTTCTTGTTTTAGTTGAGGCAAGTATTCTGTCAGTACTTTCCACAAATCCCAAGTATCGGATACGATAGAGACGATTCCTTTTGGATAAACTTCTAAAATTAAGCGCTTAAAAGTTTCTAACTCGCCCGTGTTTGTGCCCATGCACATTACCGAGTGTTCAGTTGCAGCTACCGAACCGCCAATTAATTCCTTATCTGAATCTGCATTATAATATTCTTCTAAAAAATCTATCGCTGGGATGGTATCTGTCCCGGTAAAACTTAACAAGTGCCCCGCTGCAGAAGTTACGGCAGCTTCAATTCCACCCATTCCTCGCATAGAGAAATCGTGTGCTTGCCAATCTACAAATTCTGGTACCGATGAAGTTTCTAACGCCGCTTTATCCAAAATTTGACGGTATTGAACGGCTAAAGTTGCAGAGTTACAAGGCAACCAAACCACAGCAGATAACAGTGTTTCAAAATAATTGGTTAACCAAAAAAACTCAGGTTTGGTGTTATACATGGTAAACATTGGTATTCGCAATGGCACTTTAGCACCTTCGGGCAACGATTTAAAAACCATGGGAATGTAGCCTAAATCGTGCAATGCGCCAATATGATCCGTACCCACTAAATTATCGCCCAAGTAGTTATTTATTCTTCGTGCGTATTTTTTTAGTATTTCATCTTTTGGTTGCGCAAAGAAATTCTTTTCAAATTCTTCGATAATATACTTTTTGATAAAATATTGCAAGCCAAACAAAACAATGTGATTAATGTCTTCGTGACGGCTTTTTCTGGGTGTCCAGTTAGAATAAACTAGAGTTGTTTTATCTGGATATTGTCTTCTATGGTCAACTTTGTAACCATCGGTTAATAATAAAGGATTCATAGTTTTATTGTTTTTTGTTTCTACCTAATTCGTTTTTATATAATGTTTGTACAATTTCGCTTTGCCATATTTTCTTAGTTTTTACATCAATGCAAGATAATTTTCCTTTAAATGCTGCACCGGTATCAATGTTCCAAACGTTACAACCTTGCATCGGCACATCAACATTATAATTAAGTGTTGGCGTATGGCCGATGTAAATTTCATTAAAGAGCAACAATCTTTTAGGATACAAAAAGGAATCTTTCTTAATTCTTTTATCCATGGTTAAGGCAACCTCCCAAAGTGTTCTATCCCAAGTGTAATTTGATGCGTAATGTTCGTGCGCAGGACCATGCATGGATGAAAAACCTGCGTGAATAAATAAATTGTTATGATCATCTATATGATAGTTTTTCATTCTCTCAAAAAACCTTAAATGATTTTTTTTAGCTAAACCGTCAAATTCAGCATAACTTTCTATTGCTTCTTTTCCTCCGTGATGATACCAAACCTCATCTACAACTTCATCCGAAAGCCAATTTTGGCACCAAGCATCATGGTTACCTTTTATAAAGCTGCAATTATGCGTTTTTTCTAGCTTTAATAAAAATTCGATTACCTGAGCCGATTCGCTCCAACCATCCACATAATCGCCTAAAAATATTAAATCGTCTTGTTGTGAAATTTCTGCGCGATCCAATAATTGAGTTAAGGCTTTTAGTCCTCCGTGAATATCGCCAATAACTAAAGTTCTTTTCATTTTTTAAAATACTATATATTTTGCGGGAACAACATCAGTTAACCATACCTTATTTTCTGATAGGTAAAACTTGTAGCCATCTTTATACATTTGAGTTGCATTTATACTCAATATTTGCGCAGAACCTCTTCTACTTCCAACTATAATTGCCGTTTCTTTATCTTTACTAAGATGAACATGTTGTCGACTCATTTTCTGCAAACCTTCAATTTTAATATTATCCAGGTATTTAGCTACAGTTCCATGATATAATATTTCTGGCGGTTCAACTGCATCAAGTGCCAATTCTATATCTATCGAATGGCCTTGATTAGCCCTAATTTTTGTTTCATCTTCGTTAAAAGTAAATCTTTTTTTATCGTTGTTTTCAACAACATACTTTAACAAACTTAAATCTATTTGTTGCCCTGACAAATTTAATTTCTCAATCAATTCGTCAACTAAAGCCCAACCATTTTCATCCAATTTTAATTGGATTGTTTCTGGAGCGTGCCTGAGAACTAAGCTTAAATATTTGCTTATCCCTTTTACTATTTTTTCATTCATAATATTCTATTTTTTCAAATCATCTCTAACTTCCATCAAAGCAAAACCCAATAAGTTTAATCCTTTCCACTTTTCAGGATACATGGCGTCAACATCATTTTCTGCCAAACCCATTCCCCAAAGCAGATCTGAAGCACTTGCCTCAACCAAAACCATATCATTTGTGCTTAGCAAAAACGCTTTCAGTTCATCATTCTGACTAAACTTTAAATGGTTTCCATTTTTAACAATCTCAAATCTGTTTTCAGTCCATACTGTGTCATTGTAATTTTTCACTGCTCTACCTAATTTTTTTGCATCAGCTGGATTATCGGCTTTTAAAATTTTATCAACGATCTCGAAATCGTTAAAAAGTGCTGCTTTTTTTGCCATCATCCAGTGTTCTGCTGTTTTATAAGTTACATCATCAGCAACAAAAGAAGATGGCCACCACTGACTTAAACAAGATTTAGAAATGGAACCATCTTTTGTAGGCGCATGGCTACAGAAGAAAATAAATTCATTATTACTGCGCTCAGCTATATTTTTGATGTTGTAATGATGGTCAGGATAAAATTTCTGTGTCATTAAATTACACAAATTTTCGATTTCATTTTTCGTCACAATCACATCCATCCAGTTTTTTGGTATCGATTCATAACCGTAAACCAAGCCAGCTATTCCACCCGTAATTGCGCCAGTTGTATCTGTATCTTCGCCTAAATTAACTGCTTTTAATACAGCTTCAGCATAAGTGTTTGAGTTTAATAACGACCACAAACTGGCTTCCAAACTATGCACTACATAACCCGAAGAAAAAATTTCATCGGTAGCTAGTTTGCTAATATCATGCATCAAAATTCGATCAAACAACTGTATTTCAGTTTTATTAAAACTGTTTTTAGCGATGAACAATTTTACATTCGATTGCATGTTAAAATAAGCCTTCTTTTTAGTGTTTCCTTTTAAAACTTCTAACGCATAAACGACGTAAATAAAGCAAGCAAAAACCGAGCGAAAATGTGCGTGGGTAATCGAAGAGACTGCCTTTACTTTATCAAAAATAATTTCTAAATCCGTTTCATTTCGCAGATAAAACACCATTGGCAAAATTCGCATCAATGAGCCATTTCCATTGTCCATTTCAGAATTTCCGCCACATAAAACAGGATCAGTTCCTTTAGCAATGCGCATCATTGCACTTGTTGTGGCAATGCCGATATCAAAAACGTGACCATGTGGCACCCAAATTTCTTCTTTGTACCATTTCAGAAATTTATTTGAAATATCTTTTAAATCGTAGCCACCACACAAACTTTCGGCAAGGCATAAGCTAAGCGAGCTGTCATCACTCCAAGTACCAACCGGCTGGTTGTGTGTACCGTAGCCAGTCATCTCTAAAACCGGATATTTTTGTAAGTGACTTCTACTTTGAAACTCTACCGGAACGCCTAACGCATCTCCAACTACTAAGCCAAATATGGCGCTGTGAATAATTTTAGTTTTCATTTTTTAGTTTTTATAAAACATCCGACAATTTAATTTGCGTTACTTTCTCCTCTTCAATTTCCCTAATACTATCTGTGGTAAAAATTCGCTCAAAACATTTGCCTAATTCATTAAAACCTTTGCTAAAAATACCGTGACTAATGGCTAAATAGAGCTTGCCTGCATTTTTATTTTTAAGCTCTTCTGCTAAACCGATAAATGTGCCTCCACCATCGCAAATGTCATCAACAATCAAACAATCTGCACCGTTCAAATCATCAGCATAAACTTTAAAGCCCGATAGTTTTCCTGTTTTAACATTTCTACTTTTTGAACATTCTACCACTTCTACACCACCTAAAAACTCAGAAACTTTATAAATTTTCTTTAAAGCACCGCCATCAGGCGAGATCAATTTCACATCAGAACCTATTAATTCGATAACCTTTTTTATAAACAAATTATTGGAAACTACCTTACAGTTATTTAGTAGAGCGGGCGCAACTTCAGAATGTGGATCGAAAATAGTTACACTTTCGAAGTTTAAAGCGTTTAGCATATCGGCATAAACTTTTACCGATAAAGGTTCGCCAACAACCATAACCCGATCTTGCCTAGCTGCAGGAAAATATGGAATAAATAAGTGAATTTCTTCAACATCCATCCTGCGTAAAGCATCAACAGCGAGGCAAATAAAACCTAAATCGTTAAATGAATTTATGCGTTGTGTAATGGTGACTGGTTTCGTAGCATCAAAATTATTCGAAATTTTAATGTGAGGTTCACCTCCGGCAAATGTGAAAGTTTGAAAAGGAACTAAATTTTCTTCGCCTAGCGGACTAAAATTTTTGCTTAAGTTTAACATATATTTGCGTATTAATTACACAAATATAAAAAGACTTTTGATAAGTCGAAGAATTATTTGCGTTTTTTTTACGCAAACTTAATTTCGAATTGAAAATTTTCACCTAAAAGTGAATCGTATTTGTCCTTATCAAACTTAAAAAGTTTACCTGGTCGACCACTAGCGCGCATTTTTACCAATTTTTCTGTTTCTTTAACAATACCAAAACTCAAAATCTTTTTTCTAAAATTTCTTCTGTCGATATCTTGTTCCAATATAGAACAGTATAAATTTTCTAAGTCGGAGAACAAAAATTCGTCATCCAATAAATCAAAGCCAATGGGTTGATAAGTTAATTTGCCCTTTAATCGCTGATGAGCCAGATCGACCATTTCCTTATGATCGTAGCCTAATTTTGGAAGTTTATCAATCGGAAACCACTTTGCATCTTTAGCATCAGTATCTGCTTTTAAAACAAAATTTTGAGGATTAACTAAGGCAAAATAAGCAACAGAAACTACCCTACCTCTGGAATCTCGATGAACATCGTCGCCATAGGTATTGAGTTGTTCCAAATAGTTAACACTGATACCGGCTTCTTCCAAAAGCTCGCGTTTTACCGCTGTAATTAAAGGTTCGTCGTCTTTTATAAAACCACCGGGCAATACCCAAAAATCTTTAAATACGCCATACTTTTGCTGTACGGCCAAAACATAAAGTGTATTTTTTTCGTACCCAAAAACAATTGCATCTACTGCTAACCTAATTTGTTGCTTAATCTCCATTTCAATTTGTGTAAAAACAACACAAAGTTAAAAAGATTACGCAGTTTTCGATTATCTAAATTTCTTAATGGCCGACCACAATATTTCGTCCATGCCGTAAATATCAGGACGATATTCTATTTTGCCATTCTGCGCCCAAGCCGTAATGTAGGTTATTAACAAAGGAACAGCCTTTTTTGGCCCAAACCATGTAGGTTTTAACTGAAATGCTTTTAAGGTATCGGCCTTTGCAGCCAATCGTTTTTTATACCATTTTACGTGGGTGCTATCTATTGGAGGCAAATCTACTTCGGCCCTAAGTTTATCATAAGCATAAGTATCATTCACCAACTTTTCTGCAAATTCTAAAGGTTTTTCTATGCGCACACATCCATGGCTAATGGCTCTATTTGCTAAATTAAAACCATTTTTATTATTGGTATCGTGTAGATAAATGCTCGAACTGTTATCGAATATAAATTTAAACTTGCCCAAAGCATTTCCACCTCCCGAACCTTGCTTAAATTTAAATGGCAATTTATCTCTGGAGTATTTGCTCCAATTAATTGTATCGGGTTCGCCGATCAATTTGTCTTTGTAATACACATTTATATTACTGTTTGATAGATAATATGGATCTTTTCTTGCCATCCAATAAATTTCGCTTTGTGCAATACTAACCGGAATATTCCAAACAGGGTTTGCCTGAATAGAATTAATTTTACTAAAAAGCAATGGCGTTTCGTGGTTTTTTGGCTTATCATCTAAATTTCCCGATTTAGCAAAAACTTTAAATTTACTTTCATAATCCGCTTCGCGCTTGCCTCCAACACAAACCTTCATACTTATTACGGTATCCTTTTTATCAAACCATGTTAATCTAAAATCGGGAATATTCACCTGCACAAAATAGGTTCCTGTGGCCGGCATTTTCCATCTCAAACGTTCCATATTTAACAGCAGAATGTGTTTTTCCGATTCGTTATCTGCACTTAAATAAGCAGTTTGTAAAGCTTTATATTGATCCGATTTTGGCTGAAAAGCATGTAAACTGTCAATCAAATTCTTTCCACCCAACAGTTTAATCATGCCCAAACTATCAGGGCGCTTTACCTTAATGTAATACCTAGAGAAAAGATTGCGTGGATTAATCAGCCCATATTTTAAATAGTTTGAATAATTTAAATATGCATTTGCCGATAAAAGCTCCAGTTTTGCAATAATGGGATAACTTTGGTCTACCTTTTTAAATTTATTTTCGCGAAGCTGCGTAATTAAGGATTTAATTTCGTCAGTTTTAAAAAGTTTTGGATTAAACCCATGTTCCGTACTGTTCTGTAAGTAGTTGGCTAAAGAGTCTAAACTATTGTCAACAAAAAACTTGGTCACCAATTCTGGCTGATTACTATTAGCCGAATAAAAACTTTTAATTGTATTTGGATTGATAAAATCTTCTGCCAAAGTAGCCATTGTTTTGACAAAAACGCTATCGTACGCTACACTATCAAAATCGTTGTAAATTTTATTTTTGCTGTAATCTGCCAAAACTTTACCTATTTCTGGCGGTTTTTTGAACCATCCACACGATGACAAGCATATTATTGAAGAGAAAGCGAGAAGCAAGTAAAAATTTTTCAATACGGTAATTTTAATTCGAATAACAACAATTATTTAAAAACAGATTAATGACAAATTAAGTGCCATTATTTTTTGTTTTACGGTTTGTATCTTTATATTTGCCGAGCTGTTCGGCATTAGTATTGATACAAGCATAAAAAAAATGGATTTATTTTTGAACCATCACTTACATTTACACCATCGCCAAAAGGCGATATGATATGTTTGTTTTGTACTCAAAACTTTTTTCCGTAATATTTATTTCTTGTTCATTCTATATTCAATACTTTGAAAACACTTAAAATCGCTATCCAAAAATCGGGTAGGTTAAACGAAAAATCTGTAGAAATACTAAAAAATTGTGGTCTTTCTTTCGAAAACTATAAAAGCTCATTAATTGCTACTGTTGCAAATTTCCCACTAGAAATTCTTTTTCTTCGTGATGATGATATTCCCGAATATGTTCAGGATGGCATTGCCGATTTGGGCATTGTTGGGGAAAACGTAATTGTTGAGGCAAAAGCTGAGGTCAATTATCTACAAAAACTGGGGTTTGGAAAATGCACTTTAAAAATTGCAGTTCAGGCAACCAGTAAAATCCAAAACCTCGAAGAACTTAACGGCAAAGCAATAGCCACTTCTTATCCTGTTATTCTCGAAAAATTTTTAAAAGAAAAAGGTATAGATGCTGCCATCAGAACCATTTCCGGTTCGGTAGAAATTGGTCCGGGCTTGGGTTTAAGTGATGCTATTTTCGATATCGTTTCTACAGGAGCAACATTAAAGAGCAATGGATTAATGCCTTTTGCAGATGTAATGTCATCAGAAGCAGTTTTAATCGGAAACAAATCTATTCTTGACAATCCTGAAGTAGCCGAATTATTGCAGAGAATCCGTTCGGTATTGAGTGCAAAATCGAATAAATATGTGGTGTTAAATGTATCGAAAGATAACCTGCAAAAAGTTGTGGATTTGTTACCGGGCGTTAAAAGTCCGACGGTTGTGCCACTTTTCGAACCGAATTGGGTTGCCGTACACTCTGTTATTGCCGAAGCTGATTTTTGGGATAAGATTAACAGCTTAAAAGCAGCCGGCGCTGAGGGTATTTTAGTAATGCCAATCGAGAAAATAATTACTTAATCATATTTAAAAACTATAACAGTGAAAATCTACAATTATAATGATTTATCTAAATCGAAAATTGAAGAACTGTGTTCGAGGCAAATTGAGGATGATAAATTAGTTGCAGAACGGGTTGCTGAAATTATTAACACAGTGAAAGCACAAGGTGATAAAGCCATTTTTAAATACGCTAAAGACTTTGATAAGGTTGATTTGCATAACTTGTTTTTAGGTGCCGAAGAACTAAAAGCGATTGCTTCTACTATTCCCGCAGATGCCAAAAAAGCAATTGATACGGCTTATAAAAACATTAAAACCTTTCATCAATCTCAACTTAAAACTGAAGATAAAGTAGAAACAATGCCAGGCGTAATTTGCTGGCGAGAACATAGAGCGATAGAAAAAGTTGGCCTTTACATTCCCGGTGGTACAGCGGTTTTACCAAGTACTTTTTTAATGCTTGCCACACCTGCAATTATTGCTGGTTGTAAAGAAATTGTAGTATGCTCGCCACCACAAAGTGATGGCAAAACGAATTGCTACTTGGCATATTGTGCGGTACTTTTAGGTGTGCAAAAGATTTATCTTATTGGTGGTGCGCAAGCTGTGGCAGCTATGGCATTCGGAACGGAAACGGTACCTCAAGTTTACAAAATTTTTGGCCCCGGTAATCGTTATGTAACCACTGCAAAAACAATGGTGCAAAATAAAGTAGCTATCGACATGCCTGCAGGACCATCAGAAGTGCTGGTTATAGCCGATGAAACTGCTGTTCCAGCTTTTGTGGCTTCCGATTTATTGGCCCAAGCCGAACACGGAGTAGATAGTCAGGCAGTTTTGGTTTCAACCTCGCAAAGCGTTATTAACGAAACACTTAAGGAGATTGAAATACAACTAAATGATTTATCCCGTAAGGATATTGCGAAAAAAGCGATTGAAAATTCTTACGCAATTCTAGTTGATAATTTAAATGCGGCCATGGATTTTTCTAACGAATATGCACCCGAACACTTAATCTTGGCGACCGAAAATTTTGAGCAACTCATTCCGCAAATTTACAATGCTGGCTCGGTATTTTTAGGAAATTTAACGCCCGAAAGTGTTGGCGATTATGCCTCAGGCACGAACCATACATTGCCGACAAGTGGATTTGCAAAAGCATATTCAGGCGTATCAACCGATGCTTTTCTTAAAAAAATAACCTTTCAGCATTTATCAGCCACTGGCTTAAAAAACATAGGCGAAACGGTAGAAGTACTTGCCGAAGCAGAAGGTTTACATGCGCATAAGAATGCAATTACGATTAGATTAAAAAAGATGTGAGAAGTTAGATATGAGATTTGAGAAACTAAAACGTATCTCAGTCTCCTATCTCATATCTCATATCTCATATCTCATATCTCAAAAAAAAATGGATATTAACGATTTAGTAAGAGAAAATATAAAAAACCTTAAGCCCTACTCTACCGCTAGAGATGAGTTTAAAGGACAGGCATCAATTTTTTTGGATGCAAATGAAAATAGCTATGGCTCACCATTACCCGTAAATTACAACCGCTATCCAGATCCTTTGCAGTTAGATTTGAAAGATGCGATTAGCAAAATTAAAGGTGTGCCAATTGAGAATACTTTTTTAGGCAACGGAAGCGATGAAGCGATCGATTTGATGTTTCGTGCGTTTTGTAACCCCGGTAAAGACAATGTTATTGTACTGCCTCCTACTTATGGTATGTACGAGGTTTCGGCGAACATAAACGATGTTGAAATTCGTAAAGTTCCGTTGCTTCCAAACTTCCAGTTGGATATGGAAAAAATTGCCGAAACGATTGATAAAAACACTAAATTAATTTTTATTTGTTCGCCAAATAATCCAACCGGGAACTCGATAAACCGAACAGACATAGAAACTATTTTGGCTAATTTTAACGGCATTGTAGTTGTTGATGAAGCATATATAAACTATGCGCAACAAAAAACCTTTATTCAGGAGCTTACAGAATATGCAAACTTGGTGGTTTTACAAACTTTTTCTAAAGCTTGGGGTTTAGCAGCTTTACGTTTGGGTATGGCTTTCTCCTCGCAAAAGGTAATTGATGTATTAAACAAAATTAAACCACCTTACAACATTAATCAGGCTACGCAAGATTTAGCTTTTGAAGCTTTAAAAAATATCGACCAAGTAAACGCGTGGATTAAAGCATCTGTTGCAGAACGCGATCGACTTTCAATAGCATTAAACGACTTAAATATCGTTACAAAAGTTTATCCATCTGATGCCAATTTTATTTTGGTTGAGGTGAATGATCCATCTAAAATTTACACCAATTTGGTTGAAGAAGGGATAATTGTTCGTGATCGTTCTAAAGTAACGTTATGCGAAGGTTGCTTGAGAATAACCGTTGGTACAGAAGAAGAGAATGAGAAATTGTTAAGGGCACTAAACCCCCAAACCCCCTAAAGGGGGCTTAAACCTATAGTTTTAATATGGAGCAGAATAAAAAAGACATAATAGAAAACCTGGAAAAGACCGTTGGAAAGGAAAAGTCCCCTTTAGGGCCAGCCAGCCGGTCAGGCAGGGATTTAGGGTTAACTCCTCCTTCAGGGGGCCGGAGGGTCTTATTCATCGACCGAGATGGCACTTTAAATATTGAACCCGATGATGAACAGGTAGATAGTTTTTCAAAATTAAAATTCTACCCACGCTCGCTATACTACCTTTCAAAAATTGCAAAAGAATTGGATTACGAATTGGTTATGGTTACCAATCAGGATGGTTTAGGTACACCATCAAATCCTGAAGAAAATTTCTGGCCAATCCATAATTTTATGTTGGAAACTTTTGAAGGAGAAGGCGTTCACTTTAGCGAAGTGATAATAGATAGAACATTTGCAAAAGACAATGCCCCAACTCGCAAACCAGGTACGGCTTTGCTTACAAAATATTTCAGTGCAGCTTATGATTTAAAAAACTCTTTCGTAATTGGCGATCGTTTAAACGACATTGTTTTGGCCAAAAATTTAGGCGCTAAGGGCATTTTCTTACGTCAGAATGATGCTTTGGGTGCTAACGAAAATTTAGCTAAACGCGAAGAATTAGCTGATGTTATTACTTTAGAAACCCAAAAATGGGAAGACATTTACACCTTTTTACGCGGTGGCGCACGAACGGTTAAGCACGAACGCAACACTAACGAAACAAAAATTCAAATCGAACTGGATTTGGATGGAACAGGCAAAGCCAACATTAGTACAGGTTTAAATTTTTTCGATCACATGTTGGATCAAATTGCCCGTCATGGTGGTATGGACTTGACTGTAATTACCAAAGGCGATTTGCATATTGATGAACACCATACCATTGAAGATACCGGAATTGCCTTAGGCGAAGCTTTTGCCAAAGCGATTGGAAATAAATTAGGTATTGAGCGTTATGGGTTTTGCCTTCCGATGGATGATTGCTTGGCACAAGTTGCTATAGATTTCGGTGGTAGAAATTGGATTGTTTGGGATGCAGAATTTAAACGCGAAAAAGTGGGCGATATGCCCACAGAAATGTTTTTTCATTTCTTTAAATCTTTCAGCGATGCCTCAAAAAGTAATTTGAACATTAAAGCCGAAGGTGAAAACGAACACCATAAAATTGAAGCAATATTTAAAGCTTTTGCAAAAGCCATTAAAGTTGCCTTAAAACGCGACGCGGAAAAAATGATTTTGCCGAGTACTAAGGGGGTTTTGTAAATCCCCCCAACCCCCTAAAGGGGGAGCTACAGGCAAATTGGCATAGCAATTTCGGAAAAAAAACAAAAATATTAAAAGTGTTAACAACCCAACTATTATGCAAACTGATATGAACGGTAGAAATTCAGCTCCCCCTTTAGGGGGCGGGGGGGGAATTGGAATAATAAACTACGGGGCAGGTAATATTTTTTCTTTAACCGCAGCATTGGAACGTTTAAATCTTGTTTATGGGATGGTAAATACCGAGCGTGATTTAGAAAAATACAGTCACATTATTATTCCGGGTGTTGGCCATGCTGGCGCAGCAATGGAAAAATTGAAAGGCAGTGGATTGATAGATGCTATAAAAAAGCTATCTAAACCTGTTTTGGGTATTTGTGTGGGCATGCAGCTAATTACCGAACATTCTGAGGAAGGTGATGCATCGCTTCTAAATATTGTACCTGTAAAAACAAAAAAATTCGATAAGTTTTTGAATATCAAAATCCCACACATGGGATGGAACTCTGTTCATCATCAAAACAACTTGTTATTTAATAATGTTGAAGATGGGGCACAATTTTACTTTGTTCATTCGTACTTTATTGAATATAACCCTACTTTTGACATTGCTTCTGCCAATTACGGATTAAAATTTTCGGCAGCGGTACAAAAGAATAACTTTTACGGCGTTCAGTTTCATCCAGAGAAATCTGGTAAAGCTGGCGAACAAATATTAAAAAATTTTTCAAACTTGATTGAAGTAGTTAGTATTTAGACATCTAGTTTAATTAAAACTTATAACCTTCAACTTAAAACTTAAAAAAAATGTACATAATACCTGCTATTGATATTTTGGATGGGAAGGTTGTTCGCTTACGTGAAGGCGATTATAACCAAAAAACCGAGTACGATGTTTCTATTGCCGAAATGATAGAAAAATATCGTTCAAACGGTACAGATTTTATCCATATTATTGATTTGAATGGCGCAAAAGGCGATTTTAGCAATCAAAAATCACTTTTCGATATTATCAAAAAAACAGAAATGAAAGTTCAATATGGTGGTGGCATTCGCACAATTGAGCAAGTTACTAATCTACTCGATGCTGGTATTCACCGTGTAATTGTTGGTACTCAAGCCATTACAAATCCCGAATTTTTGGTAGAATTGAGTGAAGCTTTCTCTAAAAAAGACAATTACGCCAATAGAATAGTTATCGCCATTGATGTTTTAGATGAAGTGATTAAATACTCAGGATGGATGGAAAGTTCGCCAATTAAATTGATGGATTACGTTGATAAATGTTTGGCACTTGGGTTTTTCCGTTTCTTATGCACCGATATTAGTAAGGACGGAAAATTAGGTGGTGCAGCAGTAGATTTATACAAAAAACTGTTGGATCACTCCCCAATGATTAAATTGATTGCTTCAGGTGGCGTAAGTTCTATGGATGATATACACGAGTTGGCAAAATATCCAATTCGAAGCGTGGTGGTTGGAAAAGCCATTTACGAGGATAGAATTACCATTGAGGAAATTAAAGCTTGGAATTTAAAAATGTTGACAAGTATATAACCCCCCAGCCCCCTAAAGGGGGAGCAAATAGCAAGGTGGAAATAGCAAACGTAAATGACATACAGCATTAATGATGACGATTTTGACTTTTTAAAAGTCAACGAGCCAAAGATGTTCTATGGTGCATCAAACTTGATATTTAAAAATGCAAAAGCGCTAAGGAATAGAGTTACAGCCACTGAAAGTTTGCTGTGGGAACATATAAGTAATAAGCAATTGGGTGTAAAATTTAGAAGACAGCATCCAATCTCCTTTTACATTGCCGATTTCTTTTGCCATGAGGTTAAATTGATTATTGAACTTGACGGAAGCATCCACAATAAACCAGAAGTTTTAAAAAACGATATAGAAAGACAAAAAAATCTTGAAGCGTTAGGAATAAAGATTATAAGATTTAAAAACGAAGAACTTTACAACAATATAAATACTGTTTTGACCAAAATAAAGGAAGCCATACAGGCTCAGCAATTTGCAGTCCCCCCTTTAGGGGGCAGAGGGGGTTTAAGCAAGAGAATAATCCCCTGCCTTGATGTGAAAGACGGTCGCACGGTAAAAGGTGTAAACTTTGTCGATTTGCGTGACGCGGGCGACCCTGTTGAACTAGCTGCGCAATATGCACAACAAGGTGCCGATGAATTGGTTTTCTTAGACATTACCGCTACCCACGAACGACGAAAAACGATGATTGAAATGGTGAAATCCGTCGCTCGGCAATTGAATATTCCATTTACCATTGGCGGTGGCATAACCGAACTTGCAGATGCAGAAGCTTTATTAAATGCTGGGGCAGATAAAATAAGCATCAATTCGGCCGCTGTTCGTAACCCAAAATTAATTGAAGAATTAGCAAAAGCATTTGGCGTTCAATTTGTTGTTTTAGCTGTCGATACAAAATTTGTAGATGGAAGAAATATGGTTCACTTAAATGGTGGTAGATTAATTACCGAATTAGAAACCGAAAACTGGATTAAACAAGCAGAAGATTTAGGCGCAGGAGAGATATTATTAACTTCTATGGATCACGATGGTACAAAAGCGGGTTTTGATTGTGGGTTATTGAAAAAAGTAAATCAAATGATCAATATCCCGATTATTGCATCGGGTGGAGCAGGTAATATGCAACATTTTACGGATGTTTTCCAACAAGCAAATGTGGATGCTGCCTTAGCAGCCTCGGTATTTCATTACGGAGAGATTTTAATACCAGATTTAAAACAAGAGTTAAAAAGGAATGGGGTTGCGGTTAGAACCCCCTAGCCCCCTGAAGTGGGGAACTTCCCCCTCGGAGTGTAAAACACAGTAAAAAATAACCCGTCATTGCGAGGCACGAAGCAATCTTTCTAGCAAAATAGATTGCTTCGCTCCTCGCAATGACGGAAAGCTATAAAAAAAATGAAAATAGACTTTAACAAAAGCGACGGTTTGGTTCCAGTAGTCATTCAAGATGCACAAACCCTAGAAGTTTTAATGTTGGGCTACATGAATGATGAAGCCTTAACGAAAACACAAAATGAAGGAAAAGTTACGTTTTTCTCTCGTTCTAAAAATCGTTTATGGACTAAAGGCGAAGAAAGTGGCAATTTCCTTTTTGTAAAATCAATCCATATCGATTGCGATAACGATACCATTCTAATAAAAGCCAATCCCGTTGGCCCAACTTGCCACACTGGTAGCAGAAGTTGTTTTAAAACTGAATTCAATCAAAACTTTATTTTCGAATTAGAGAAAATTATAACGGATCGATATGAAAACCCTGTTGAAGGATCGTACATTAATAAAATGCGAGCCAAGGGATTAAACAAAATTGCTCAAAAAGTTGGTGAAGAAGGCGTAGAAACCGTAATTGCAGCATTGGCGGAAACCGAAGAAGAATTTATTGGCGAAGCATCTGATTTATTGTTTCACCTAACTTTCCTGCTAAAGGAAAAAGGATTAAGCTTAAAAGATATTGCTCAGAATTTAGAGAAAAGACATAAGTGAGTTGTTAGTTATAGGTTATAAGTTATAGGTCTAATCGCTTTATAGCTAATAATTTAAAAAAAAATAAAGGAGTTGTAAGTTATACGTATAATCGCTTACCCTACACTTTCCCTTACAACACGCAACTCATAACACGCAACCCAAAACCAAATGCTTAAACACTTACAAACCTTTAGCGGTCATCAAAACCCTATTTACGCCCTTGTAAATTCGGATAAAGCAGGGATATTTTTTAGTGCAGGTAACGATAAAGGCGTTGTAGAATGGTCGCTTAACAAAATGGCTTTTGTAATGGTTAAAATGCCAGTACAGAGTTCGGTCTATTGTTTGCAAAACTACAATAATCAGCTTTTCGTAGGTGAGCGAAGTGGTGCTTTTAGTGTTTACGATTTTATTGAACAAAAAGTAATCGCTAGAATTAGTACACTTACCAAGCCCATTTTTGATATTCAAATCGTAAAAAGCAAAAACGAAATTCTCACCTCAAGCGAAGATGGAACGGTTGCTGTTTGGTCGCTTGAAGATTTCTCGGAAATCTATCGCTTTCAGGCAGCATACGATACGGTTAGAACGATCGCTATTTCACCAGATGAAACCGAAGTGGCATTTGGATGCAAAGATCATTTAATCAGAATTTATAACACTTCTGATTACAGTTTAAAGCAAAAATTAGACAGTCATACACTTCCTGTTACTGCGTTAGCGTATCATCCTACTGGTAAATACTTAATTTCTGGAAGCAGAGATGCGCAGTTAAAAATTTGGGCTCTACCTTCGTATGAATTGCAGGAGACAATTCCTGCACACCTATTTACCATTTACGATATTGCCTTCCACCCTACTTTACCCATTTTTGCAACAAGCAGTAACGATAAAAGCATTAAAATTTGGGATGCCAATAACTATAAACTCTATAAAATTTTGAGTTTAGAAAAAGGCGAATTTGGGCATACGCACTCCATTAATAAAATAATCTGGAGCCAAGATGGAAAATATCTAATTTCTACAGGCGATGATCGAAAAGTGATGGTTTGGGAGTTGGAAGGTTAAGGTTTGTTTTTCCTTAATGCCTCAATATCTCCTAAGTCTTTTTTCCTTCCTGATGCCAGCTTGTTTGCAATAAAATCATCAACATTGATGAAATTAATCATCAATCCTTCCACATCAGCATTAATCTTATTACCGAAAGCTTCTTTAAACTGAACGCCAGATATAGCATTTAAAATATCAATTCTAAGCGGTGGATAACCTAATTGGGTAACATAATATCATTCTGTTCAAACATCAAATTTTCGTTTATTTACCGCTTTAGCTATTTTATCTGGGAATGATCCATGGAGCCAAGTGAAATAACGTCTTCTTAAAGTAGTTACAGCTTTTATTCGCTCAGCTACGGGTTGATTAAGCCAAAAAACAACATCCATTGCATCCTCATCTTCCATCCTTACCCTATTTGCAACCATTGCCATTTTACGCTTTTTAACTTCCATTGTTATTTTATTATACTCAAATATACGCAAATACCTAATTTATTCCTATCCTTTTGCCCTCGAGGATCTAGCTTCAAATCCAGACCAATTGCCTACCCCTAAATCCGCTGAAGGGGACTTTAACATGATAAGCATAACATGAACGCAAGAAAGGCAAGTCCCCTTTAGGGGATTTAGGGGTTTTGCGCCCTAATTTATCCCAACTTTTTTCATTCCTTCTCTACCATAAAATACTGGGAAATACATCATTTCTGCTTTCGCAGGATTTAACACATAACTACCCGAATAACGTGGCATTAAATCGATGTTAAAAGTGTATTTTCCTTGTTTTAATTTTGTGCAGAAAATTGTGGTTTTGTTTTTAAAATATTCTCTATGACTTTCTACACCCCAAAAATTTTGTATTTTATTTTCATAACTGCATCCAGCAGGAATAGGAATCTCAATCATTACATAATCTGCATCGGCACGTACTTCAACTTCTACTTTCAACGTAGTTAATGTACCCGCTTTAAGCTTGCTCACCGCACTGCCATTTTGAATAAACGAAGTATTCACTGTAAAATCTTTACTCACCTTTTCGGGCTTCGGGTTTTGAAACTGCTGAAAAGCAGTAAAATACAAAGGCATTTTGCCTTTCTTATCCAGCTTGATTTCCGAAACAGGTTCTAAAATTTTATCGTAAGGAAAAGTATTAACCGTTTCATTATTCAAACTTAAAGAAGCAGGTCCAGCTTTCTTATCACCAGCAATCATTTCTGGCAATATGGTTTCTAAAATTAAAGACGACTCAAAAGTATTTCTCCATTGTCCATCTTTGCGTTGCTCTAAAAAGTACATCGAAATTTTCTCCAACTCGCTTGCATAACCACCGGCATTTTTCAATATCCGGTAAGCAATTATAGTATTCTGAATGCTATTGTCCCAAAAGCGTGTATTTTGATCGCCCCAATAAATATTGCCAAACATGGTTTGTTTTTTTATTTTAATAAGCGAATCTATATTAATTTTAATCTCAGCCATCTGCTTCAATTCCATCAACTCCAGTTGCTCAAAAAGATTCGGCTTAACATCTAATTTCTTTTTTTCAAAAGCTTCAACCCAGTCTTTAATAAAATATTTATCATCCAATAGATGCAAAAGCTTTATGGTTTGAATTTGCTCATAAGTATTCGGCTGATCTACCAATTTATTCACTAAATAACTGTACAATACCTGTTTATCAAAATTCGTTTTGTAGCCATTTTTTTCAGCATTAAGCATCGCTTCGGCAACATGTAAACTGATCCAAATTTGTTCGTCGCCATTTTGCCACCATGGCCAAGTACCTTGTGGCTTCTTATTTTGTTGTAATTTTTTAATAATGAAAAGAATATCTTTCTCGTGGATAAACGGTTGATCCAAGAACTTTCGAACTTGTTTCTCGAGCAATAAACCTTTTAATTTAGATGCCAATTGTTCGTTACACAAATACTCATAATTGCGCAAGTTGGTCATTTCATCCAACAAAGTTGGAAAAACCGACGACTCCGCTCTTAAAGTGATTTTACCTAAGTTTTTATCGAAGTTATAAGTGATCGAAGTATCTCTCAGCATTGCAGAAAAATAGCCTTTAGTTTCTAACACGCCCTGCGCAAAAACTGGAATTTTACGTATTTCACCATCGAAATAGCCATTATCTTGTTTCAAAGTGTATTCAAATTTCAAACTATCTTTTCCCGATACAACAATGGCGACGGTATCTATATGCGCATTTTTGAATTTAAAAGTCGAATTTCTGAGTTCTGTTCCGTTATAACTAAATTTACGATTTACACTTTCTTCAAACGGTGTATAGCTCATCAATTTACCAATCACATTAATTTCATCGCCATCGGTAGCAAAAAGTGGCGACACAAAATTCGCACTTAACGATTTAAAGGATTTTATAAAAGTTTCAGTATATCCAGCTTGCTTTTTGCCATTCATGGCAATTACACGGGTTGTCCATTTGGTAATGTCATCAGGAAATTTAACTGAAAACTTTGCTGTTCCAGTTTCGTCTGTTATTAATTTTGGTTGCCAAAAACCTTCATCAGAAAAATTTGTGCGCATGGTTTGTTGTTGTGAGATGAACGCACCTTCTGACTTAAGGCCCATATTTACCCGTACATTACCATTCTTTGTTTTGACGATGATTACGCCATCGCCACCCCTTGCACCAAAAACAGCAGTGGCATCTGCCCCTTTTAATACTTCTATTGATAAAATATCCTCAGGTAATAAACTATTTAAATCTCCAACAAATGGATTACCATCAACTAAAATTAAGGGTTTGGTGCCATTTGCATCATACGAACCTCGCCCACTAATTTTTATCTCGGATATTCCCCGTATTTGAACACTTCCTCTAAAACCAGGCGCGCCTGTGTTATTTTCAATATTTAAACCCGCAACTCGGCCTTCTAAATAACTTACGCTAGATGCAGTTAGCATTTTTTTTGCTTGAGTACCATAACCCACTACCACAATTTCTTGTAAAGAATTGCTACTCTCCTCTAAAATTTTATCGCCAATACTACCTTCTATCACTTTAATTACTTTGGTATTGTAACCGATTAAAGAGATGGAAACTTGGCCAGATTGTGGAACATTCAAAATAAAATAACCCTTTGCATCTGTAGAAACCCCTTTACTTAAACCAACAACTTTTACAATTACACCGGGTATCGCATGCTTAGCGCGATCAATAATACGACCTGTCATTTTCCCTTTTAATACCTTACCATCGAAATAGCGATCATTAAACGTTTCCAAAATCGCTACATCTATTGGCCTAACATCGTAATAATCGGTTGTAATTGTTGCCTTTATCAATTCATCAAGTTTTAAACTAAATTGATCCGCAATTTGGACCTTAAAATTTTCCCATTCATAATAATTTAATCCTTTTTCCAAAACATTAACCTGCTCTGCAATAAAAAATCGATTGTCTTTTAATAGAAATAGAATCCGGTATTCGCCTTTTTCTAAATTAAAGCGATTGGAAACCTCTTTGCCCGGAAAAATCTGAATAAAACTAGGTTCATCAGGCTTGTATATGATTATATTTTTAATGTAAGGAAGTTTTTTGGTAAATGCGGTATCGATTTTAAATGCTAAACGCCCGCCTTCATTGTATTTAGTAAAAATGTTTTTAAAAAGTTGTGTGCTGTAACTTCTAAGGTTTAGGTAATCTGCCCATATACTATCAATTTCGCCTTTCTTAAGCAAAGATTGAGTAAAATCGGTACTGGAAGTATTGGAGCCTACGCCTAAATTCGTGTTAAAGGCATAGTTGCCCAAAAACGACTTTTGTTTAATTAAGCCTGGTGTAAAGGTGTAAGTATAACCACTCTCTTTAATAAAATTTTGACTAACGCCTCCACTTTTAAAATTCAAAAAATTTTCTTTTATCGGTCCGATGACCAACTCATTATTAGCGAAAGTATTTGGAGGTGGATTAAGTAGAAGTTTATCTTCGCCAGCGTCAATTGTTGTTTTTTCTCCATTAAAATTATTCACCACTTTGAGCATATACTTATTTAAAAGTTGGGCTTCATAAGCATTAAACTGAATTGGTTGCCTGATGACTTTAGCCAGCGTATTTGTACTATCTGCCAAAATACCAACAATTGTTTTTTTACCTTTTATTACCTCAAAGTTTTCAAGTGTAATCATGAAATTTGCAGTGCGCAACCTAAAATTATGTTTACCCGGCTCTACCTTAAAAGCATAATGCTGTAATTGGTCTGCCTGATTAAAAAACACTGGTATTTCATCTATATAAAGAACTTTTACGGGTTCTATATCGCCATTTAATATCGCAAATGGAGCAACTTGAGTAGTGGTGTCGTTCGTGTTTTCTGTGATAGAATAAATATTATTCGGATGGGTGAATTTATAATATTCTATGGTATCTAAGCGTAAAGCTTTGCCCCATTTTAACCAATTTAATCTAACATTATAACCAATACTGCTATCATCAGTTTCAATTTGCAGATTGTTTTTTTTGCGAACACTCAATCCTTTTTGAAACGTAGGAATGAAAGGGATGTAATTATTTTTAAATTTTGAAGTTGATGCGTAGGCGGTTAAATCGGTATTTGCAACAGGCAAATTATTCACATCCGTTACTTTAACCAGCATATTTACCTTTTGACCTGGATATACCACATCAGGCGAGATGAGTTTGACATTTAAAATATTTGGATTATAAACTGCGCTTGCCTCCTCAGTTTTCTCTCGTTCATCCCAAAAATAATTAATTTGAATTTGCGCAGCTTTATTAGCCGTATGTTTTAAGAGCGTATCTAAAACCGTTGTATAACCTTTCGAAATTACCTTATTGCCAGAAAAAATTGTGTACCAGAACGGGATTTTGTTTTCATTATTGACCAAAACACGTAACGAATCTTTCGACTGCAATGCACCAATTGAAAGATTTGGATAAAAATCGCTAATATATATATGTTCTTTTAAACCTCCCGCAGTTTTTACTTTAATATAGGAAGCACGATAATCGGTTTTAAAAGTTTTTGGTAAAGAAACAAACTGCGAATCGAGCAATAAATCGTCTTTTGTAAACCACAAAACACTTGCTTTCTCTTTAGTAGATTTATCATTTACACAATAATCAATTAATAAACTATCCTTCACCAACGACGATTCAATTTCTTTCAAATCGCCTTTAAGGTATTTATAGCTTAAAGATTTTCTATCGCTCCTACTTTCGTTGTTGCTATTTAAAAAATTGATATCTAGGCTGAATCTTAAATCCGCTTTAGGAAAAATGCTATCGGGCAGAATAAGTTTTGTTTCTCCAACGGGATCTAATTTTAGGCTTTTTTTCCAAAGTGTATCAGGTACAAAAATTTTATCTTTATAAAATGCCGATACGTTATCCGTTAAGGCAACAATCTCCACTCTACCGTCGGGTACAGCGAGCTCATTTTCATCAGTTGCTTTTAAATAAAGTGATATTGGCGTACCAATTTGATGAACTTCTCGATCTGTTCTGGTTAAAAAATTAAGCGATTTAAGCTCATAATCTTCATAGTTAAAGCTTTGAGAAACCATATTAAACAGCTTTTTATTATCGGTTAAGGAAACACTATAGCTTCGATCTAATTTTAAATTTAAGCTATCTGCTAAAACGAAACTGTACTCATAACCACCATCTTTATATGGCGAAATCGTAGCCAAAGTTTTCGGTTTACCATCAGTCACCAACCCCACTTTTGCACGAATATTCTTAACTAATTCTCCCTTATTTGTAAGTACATAAGCCTTTAATTTAACGGTATCTAAAGGTTTGTATTTGGGTTTGCTAAACACCATATAGCCTGAATAATACGTTTTCGGCTTTTTATATCGCTTTTTAAACAATTTCTTAATTGGTTGCCAAGTATATTTTATCGGAAAAGCATAAATCAATTTTTTAAAGAACGACCAAGATCTTTCAGGGTTATAATCGCTGTCGTGCAAATCGTAATTAAAGAAATTGCTCAAGCCATCGTATTTAACGGTAATTACCTCTTCTTTTTTAGGGAATGATGATTTGTAAAGTTGGGCTTTCTGATCAAAATTTATTTTTTTACGCTTTGCGATGGTAACATCGGCGTTTTGAATCAGATTACCTTTTAAATCGGCAACAGAAAACTGAAACTCCTTTAAATTATTTACAAACTGAATGTTTGTATTCTGCACGCTTTTGAGTTTGTAATTTATGTCGTTTCTAACCACACTCACAAATAAATAATGGCCAAAATCCAATTGTTTATTATAAAATTTCTCGATTAAAAAACTATCTACAACCGTGTGGAAAAACCTATCCGTAATGTTGAATTTCGGTTTTGAGTAAACTTCAAAAGCTTCTTTATCGGTTAACTTATAGATGTAAGCATATTTACTCGACTGCCTACTCTGTGAGAGTTTATTTTGAGCAAAACCTGGCGCAGTTAAAAATAGAAGTAGGAGGAACGCTAAAGATATTTTCATAGATATTTTTAATGGTATTAAGTGAATTTTACCCCGAAAACACCTCTAGGCTTACCTTAGGAATACATCGGGAACTGTGCATACTAACTATTATCAGTATGTTAAATTATATTTTTTTGTCACAGAAACACAGCTTTATATTGAATCTTTTTTCTTTTCAGTGTATTTCGTACTTCCGTAGCGACATTTATGAAACAAATCATATACGTCTAGGCCACTTCTTAATCTACAAACCGTTTGATAATTCTCAACTTATGCGTGTACCTACCCAATTCCTTATTAAAAATACCTTGATCATCTATAGGGTCTATTCTAACTTTACCCGAGGAATGGATAATTTCGTTGTTGCTTAACATAATACCAACATGGGTAATTTTACCTTCGGCATTGTCAAAAAAAGCAACATCGCCAGGTTTACACTCCGCTAAAAAGCCAACCAATACACCTTGTTCAGCTTGTTGGTAAGCATCTCTATTTAGTTTAATGCCCAATAATTTAAACACGATTTGCACAAAGCCCGAACAGTCTAGTCCGAATAAATTTCGTCCGCCCCATAAGTATGGCGTATTTTGGAAGAACTTAGAAAAAGAAATTATTTCAATTGCGAAATCTGCTTTATTAGCATCGTGAGGTTCGAAGTTTACTTTGAACTTTTCTGGACCGGCAAAGCAATATCCATCTTTAAAAAACGGCAAATTACTAGCCGGACTTAAATGGTAAAGCGAACCATTTTCTGCGGAAAGCGTATGGTTGTAACCTTGTGGAACGAGTACATTACAATCGTGCATGGCGATAAATTCTGCTTGAGAAATGGATGCCAAATGCCTAAAATCGACCCAACCTTGATAACCATCGTATCCATTTTGAACCAACCACCAGTTTTCTTCTTTTTGCAAAATTTCTAAATGTTCGCCAAATAACAACTGAGAAGCAATTTCTGCTTTATCCGATGGTTCTGCCCTTAACGGTGCGATTGCGATACGGCAAATACCATATTGATTTTCCATTTCTCGTAAAAGTGAATTTTAATGCTAAGCTAATAAAATCTGACCATGGCCTTACATTTTCGCTTTAAATTTGTATTTTTATAAGGAACAAAAAACCAAACGTTATGAACTTTAAAAAGATATTAATTGCTGTTGACAATAGCACCTGCTCAGAAAAGGCTGCAAAAGCGGGTTATGCCATGGCGCATACATTTGGCGCAGAAGTGGCCTTAGTGAATATAATTGAACCTGTGCCCGCCAACATTAATCCCGATTTAACGCTGGCGCCAGTATTTTTAGAAACCTACGATAACAGCGAAGAAAACAGCCATGTTTTGCTTAAAGAAGTGGAGTCAAAATTTAGTGATGGCATAAAAACCACCTATTTAACCGTGCTCGATATGGCCGTTAACGGTATTATTTTGCAAGCTGATGAATGGCAGGCTGATTTAATTGTAATTGGCACTTATGGTAGAACCGGATTATACCGCTTTTTAATGGGCAGTGTTGCGGAGCATGTGGCCAGAAAATCTGCTTGTCCGGTTTTGATTGTGCCGAATAAGTGTGAGATTGAGTAGGGAGATTTGGGGGTTGTAAAATTCGTACCTTCGGGGAAGATATGAGTGAAATTTAACTAAATACTTGTCAACAAGATTTGTACGTTTTATGCATAGTTTAGCAAAAGCCAGTCAAGATGCTACCTCAAAAACCTATAAATTCGTTCCCCTCCAAGACTTCACAACTACTTCTGATATTGATTGGTCAAAACCTATCCCAGAAATAGACCAGCAACTGTATGCCAAATACGGTTTAACCGAAGAAAAAATTGTGTTTATAGGAAGCATGATTAAACCAATGGCGTGATTTAGATGAATTTTACAAAATTAAAAAAAGATGAGCGGTGTAAAATTATTTGAAAATAAACAAATTCGTTCTGACTGGAATGAAGAAGAGCAAGAATGGTTTTTTGCAGTGGTAGATGTTATAGCTGTTTTGACAGATAGTGCTGATCCAAAGGATTATTGGTACAGAATGAAAAAGCGTGAAAAATTATCAGGTTTCGAGTTATCGACAATTTGTCGACAACTCAAATTAGTAGCCACTGATGGAAAAAAATATGCTACAGATTGTGCTTCCAAGCAAGGCTTATTAAGAATTATTCAATCCGTACCCTCACCCAAAGCCGAACCTTTCAAACAATGGCTGGCTCAAGTTGGTGCCGAACGCATTGCCGAAATAGAAAATCCTGAATTGGCACAAGCACGCATAAGAGCCACTTATAAAGCCAAAGGCTATAGCGATGCCTGGATAGAAAAAAGAATTAGAGGCATACAAGTTCGTGATGAATTAACCAACGAATGGAAACAACGTGGCGTAAAAGAGGGCAAAGAATACTCCATTTTAACAGCCGAAATCAGCAAAGCTACCTTTGGCATAATTCCGAGTGAGTATAAAAATCTCAAAGGCTTAACCAAAGCCAACGAAAATCTTCGCGACCACATGTCTGATTTGGAATTAATTTTCACTATGCTTGGCGAAGCATCTACTACTGAAATAGCAAAAAATAAAAATGCCACAGGTTTTGTAGAAAATCACAAAGCTGCCAAAGAGGGCGGAACGATAGCAGGAAATGCAAGAAAAGAATTAGAAAAAAAATCGGGTGCAAAAGTTATAAGTAAACAAAATTTTAAAAACCTTGGTATTACAAATGAATTGAAAGAAAATAATGATGTATAATTAAAAACCTACAAATTCTTTCCTCTTCAAAACTTCACAAAAAAATAAGCTAATGACTGGTTAAAAACAATTTCAGAAATAGATCAATAGCTTTATGCCAAATACGGTTTAACTGAAGCAGAAATTGGGTTTATTGAAAGTATGATTAAACCGATGAATTAAAATAAATAAGGGTTAAGTAGTTACGATTATGAAAAAAAACAATCAAGACAAGCAACTCATGCGCTCTTCATCGGTTGAGTATTTAACCTTTATTGCATCTTCAGGAGATGGTGGCATAAATGCCATTTATGAAGATGAAAACATTTGGCTAAGCCAAAAAATGATGGCGAGCTTTATCAAGTAGAAACACACACGATTAATTATCACCTCAAAAAAATATTTTCTGATAGTGAGCTAGAGGAAACAGCAGTTGTTCGAAATTTTCGAATAACTGCCCAAGATGGTAAAACGTATAACACCAATCACTATAATCTTTCGGCTATTATTGCCGTTGGCTACAAAGTAAATTCCGAACGTGCCATTCAATCCAGAAAATGGGCAACTCAAGTTTTGCAAGATTTTACCATAAAAGGGTTTGCAAAACCTCACAGCGTTTGCCTTTCAAAACACTCTCAATCATTATTAGCTTAAATACACGGTTTCAAATCTCCAAAATTTAGCAGAAATTCCAGAAAAAAAGCAAACTACATTTAATACGTTCAAATTTTAACATATTTAACCGTATAAAAATCACAAATATGGAAACTAAACTCACATTAAAGCTCAATCAACGGATGATTGAAAAAGCTAAGCATTACGCTTCAACAAAAAAGTTAAGTTTATCGAGATTAGTTGAAAATTATCTTAGCGCTTTAACTATCATCGAGAGATAAATAATAATACCTTTATCACAATTAAAACATCAAATAAATTATGCAAAATAAAATAACCAAAACACAGATATTAAAAGCTTGTATTCAAAAACAGCAAGAACTTGTTGATAGTTTTAAGGAGCGGGAGGCTGAAATCCATAAAGATGCCTATAGCCAAAACGAAAGCGACAGTCAAACTGAAGATCGCAAAGCGGATAAACTGGAAGTACTAAACGCGATAGGAAATGAACTCATATTTGCTGATCAAGAATTAAACTATCTTAATTCAATGAACGTAATGGAAGAAAGTAAAATTGTTGAGTCCGGAGCAGTGGTGGTAACAGATCAAATTACATTTTTCATCAGTGTATCTAGTGAAAAAGTTGAGGTGGATGGTGAGGTATTTTTTGGTATTTCTACCAATGCGCCAATTTATGCAAGCATGAAAGACCTGAAAAAGGGAAGCTCTTTTCAATATAATGAAACGAAGTATGTTATTGAAGATTTATATTAAAATGTAAAATTTAGAACCCCCCAAAATTTAAGTTCTGGATAAAAAGATCCCATATTCAATAGGCATTTTAATTCGAAACAAAATACGGTCTAAACAAAAAAAAGGCGCCTAACCTATTAAGCGCCTTCTATATAAATATTTAAAAGCCCTCTCATTTGGGGAGGGTTGCCTGCCTGCCGGACAGGCAGAGGTGGGGCTCCTATCCCTCCTGGTGTAACCAAGCTTTCTTAGCCAACAACTCTTCTTCTGTTTCTCGTACGTCCTCATCATCCACACAACAATCTACCGGGCAAACCGCAGCACATTGAGGCTCATCATGAAACCCTTTACATTCGGTACATTTATCAGATACGATATAATAAACCTCATCAGAAATTGCATCTTGAGATTTATCTGCTTCAATTTGCTCATTACCGAAATCGATAATTCCGTTTAAATTTGTGCCGTCGGAGAAACGCCACGCAGCACCAGCATCGTAAATTGCATTATTTGGACACTCAGGTTCGCAAGCGCCACAATTTATACATTCATCAGTTATTTTAATCGCCATGTTTTCGTCTTATTCTTTTGCTTAGTTTACCTTTGCGGTGCAAATATAACACATAAACCATTAATAACAATTCTAAATATGTCTATTTTAACTCAAGATAAAGTAATTATTGCGTTTAAACAACTAGGATCAAAGCTGATAAACCCTACCGACATAGTAGAGAATGAGGTAAATGGCGCCCTAAACAGCAATGCTTGGTTTACTTTAGATAACGTAAAAAAATCTATCGCATCCTTTGCGGCGATGTTAAACAGCCAAGACATCGATACTTGGTTTCAAGCTATTAAATTTAGTTCATCACCAAAAAAAATAGGCTTAATCCTTGCCGGCAACATCCCTATGGTTGGTTTCCACGATGTACTTTGCGTTTTAGCAACTGGCAATATTGCTTTAATAAAACTTTCTTCTTCGGATGATAAACTGATTAAAACGGTAATTACTGAGTTGATTAAAATTGAACCTGCATTTGCAGATAAAATACAATATGTAGAGCGTTTAAAAGGTTTTGATGCTGTTATTGCAACTGGAAGCAACAATTCATCAAGATACTTCGATTTCTATTTTAGCAAAGTGCCAAACATCATCCGCAAAAATAGAAATAGCGTGGCGGTTTTAAGTGGCACAGAAACTGAAGCAGAACTCAATCGTTTAGGTGCTGATATTTTCGATTATTTTGGACTAGGTTGTAGAAATATTTCTAAAATTTACTTCCCGGAAGGCTATAATATTGCCAATTTTTACGAAGGCATTGAAAGCTATCAACCCATTATTAATCACTTTAAATATAACAACAATTACGATTACAATAAATCTATTTATTTGGTAAATGCGGCCAAACATTTCGATAACGGGTTTTTATTGTTAAAAGAGGATAAAAATATTGCTTCGCCCCTAGCGGTTTTATTTTACGAGGAATATAAAAGCATTAACGAGGTAGAAAATACTTTGAATGAGCAAGCCGAAAATATTCAATGCATTGTTACACAGGTTCCTTTGCGCATGAAAACTTTTAATTTTGGCGAAAGTCAGCACCCAAAACTGTGGGATTATGCCGATAACGTAAATACCGTAGAATTTTTGAACGGCCTAAATTAGCGCAGCCTCAAAACAGATATTTTTTAGGATATTGCAAGCAGATCGCATATAAATGCTTAGACTACAGTTAATTTTGATTTTTGTATATGCTTTTACATTTGTAAAGGCGCAACAGGTATGTACAGGTAATCTCGGCGACCCAATAATTGAAGCTGGAAGTGATTTTGGTAGAGGCACCCAGACTTTTGGAAATCCTACACCTGCAAATACAACCTATCAATATATTGCAGGCACACCACAAGATGGGTTTTATACTTTGGCAAAAACAACCGCTGGAATGAACACCGCTTGGCATCAAAACATAACAAACCACACACCTAATGATCCTAATGGCTACATGATGGTGGTAAACGCCAGCTATACGCAAGACATATTTTTTAAAACCACAGTAAGGGATTTGTGCCCAAATACAACTTACGAGTTTGCTTCTTACATCATCAATATATTAAATAGAAGTGGCATTAAACCCAACATCAAGTTCACGATTGAAAATGATGGTATAGAAATTCCAGGAGGTTTTACCACAGGAGATATTCCCGAATCGGCCACGCCACAATGGCAAAAATACGGCACTACATTTACCACGCCTGCAAATATGGGCACCATTACCTTAACAATGAGCAATGTTAATCCCGGCGGTAATGGTAATGATGTGGCACTTGATGACATCACATTTAGACCATGTGGGCCAGTAATATCACCAGCTTTAAGGGGCACTAATGCAACAACGGCCAGTTTTTGCGAAGGCAACGATATGACTTTTAACATTGACGCCTTGCAACCAGTTGGCTTTACAGATGTAGCTTTTCAGTGGCAAAAACAAACCAACAACGAATGGGTTGACATACCAGGTGCAACCCAAAAAGATTATGTCGTACAATTTACCAACGCCGTTGTAGGTGATTATCATTATCGCCTCGCAGCAGCAGAGAGAATAAATATTGGCTCTTTAAAATGTAGAGTGGTATCAGCGCCAATAGATTTTTTTGTAAAATCTTTACCAATAGCAAAAGCTAGTAATGGCGGCCCGTATTGTGCTGGCGATGAAATTCAGCTGCGTGCCGAGGGCGGCGATCACTACCAATGGACTGGCCCAAACAATTATACTTCAACGGATCAAAACCCGATAATTTTAAATGCTACAACCGCCATGCAGGGCATATACAGTGTTACGGTTAGCCTAAACGGATGTACTGCGCCTGCAAATACGGAGTTGCAAATTTTAGACCGTGTTGTTGGGTCAACTAATTTCTCCTCGGTTGATATTTGCGAAAATACCGGCATAACTTTGAAAGCTTTTGGTGGCACACAATATACTTGGATGCCCGCAACAGGCTTATCTAATCTAAATAGCGACGAAACATTTGCATCGCCGAAAGATTCTACCATTTATCAGGTTAAAATATCTAATGGCGTTTGCTACGAAATGAAGGAAATTAAGGTTAATGTACTTAAAAACGCAATGGCAGATGCCGGTGACGATAAGAAGATTTTTGCTGGATCATCAGTTACTTTAAACGGAAAAATAAGTGGCGATGAGGTAACTTATTTTTGGAGTCCTGCAGATTTTTTGGATGATCCGACTAAATTAAATCCAATTGCAACCCCGAAATACGACATTACTTATACCCTAAACGTGATTTCAAAATGTGTTAGCAGTACTGATGCTGTTTTTATTAAAGTTTATCCAGACATTTTAATTCCTAATTCTTTTTCTCCCAATGGTGATGGCTTCAACGATACTTGGAACATACCCGCTGCTGGGGCTTTTCCCAATCCTAAACTTAAAATAGTAAACCGCTACGGAGCGCTCGTTTATCAAAGTGTAGGGTTTTATAAACCATGGGATGGAAAATTAAACGGAAAAGATTTACCCGTTGGCACGTATTATTATACGATTTATTTTAACGAAGATTTTAAAACCTATTCGGGATGGGTATTTTTGACGAGATAAAATGCGCTTCTATGTTCGGCTTTTCGTTTTGAAATGCTATTTTTGAGCAGAATGTATATCATCAAAGTAAAAGGCATTGCCAAAATTCCCGATTACGTACAATTAAGAGACGAAAAGTTTACTTTATTGGCTTATTTTAGGGTAGATCGACCAGACAAATCGTTAACAAAGTTAGGTTTGGGCGATAAGCAAGATTACATTATGGAAATGGTTAATAATTTGCCTTTTGGGCAGATTGCTAAATTAGAAATATAAAATGGCAGAAAACGCAGTAATTCATTTAAGCAATGTTGATGTTTTTCAACAAAAACATTTAGTACTCTCGAATGTAAATTTACATGTAGAAAAAGGAGAGTTTGTATTTTTAATCGGTCAAACTGGCTCAGGCAAAAGTAGTTTGTTAAAAATTTTATATGGCGATTTACATATAGGCAATGGCAGTGGAGAAATTGCTGGCTTCGATCTAAAAAACTTAACAGAAAGCAAAGTACCTTTTTTACGCAGAAAATTGGGCGTAGTTTTCCAAGATTTTCAGTTACTAACCGACCGTACGATTGAGAAAAACCTCGAATTTGTTTTAAAGGCAACTGGCTGGGTAGATAAAAATTTAATTACCGAGCGGATTAAAGATGTGCTGGATAAGGTTGGTTTAAGATCAAAAATCAAAAAAATGCCTCACGAAATTTCTGGAGGAGAGCAACAACGTATTGTAATTGCTAGAGCCCTATTAAACGACCCTGAAATTATTTTAGCTGATGAACCTACCGGGAATTTAGATCCAGAAACATCAGAAGAAATTGTAACGCTTTTAAAACAAATTTCGCAAAATGGAACCGCTGTTTTAATGGCCACACACGATTATCAAATGATTCGCACCTACCCTTCGCGCATTATAAAATGCGAAGGTGGCGTTGTGCATGAAGATGCAAAAATAGCCTAAGTAAGTTTACAATTTTAGATTTACGAAGTACGATTTTAATACTCAAATCTAAAATCGCACTTCGCAAATCGTACTTTAAATTGTCAGTCAATCAGCCAATCTGGTCAGATATTTTTATATAAATCTGTCAGCTTGGCTGATTTTCGTTTATGGCAAAATTGTTGAGAATAGGATTGAAAATTCAGCCTAATATTATGTTTAATAAGAAGAAAAATAACGATAAAGAGGAAAATATAATGAATACTGAACAGCCGTTAGAAAACACTACGCCAGAAAATATAGAAAACCCTGATGCAGAAAATAATCAAGAGGAAGTTATTGAATTATCTGCAGAGGAAAAGTTACAGGCAGAAGTGCAACAACTTAATGATAAGTATTTAAGAATGTATGCAGAATTTGATAATTATAAACGCCGTACACAAAAAGAACGTGTTGAATTATTGCAAACTGCAGGTAAAGATATTATCGTTTCATTATTACCAGTGTTGGATGATTTTGACCGTGCTTTAAAAGCAATGGAAACGGCTACAGATGTAGCACCTGTTAAAGAAGGTATTTTGCTAGTAAACAATAAATTGAAAAATTTATTGGCTCAAAAGGGTTTAAAAGAGGTTGATAGCATTAATAATGATTTCAATACTGATTATCACGAAGCCATTACGAACGTACCCGCCCCTACCGAAAAGTTAAAAGGCAAAGTTATTGATGAGGTAGAAAAAGGTTATACATTAAATGATAATGTAATCCGTTTTGCTAAAGTTGTTGTTGGAGCATAAAATTAGTCAATTTGCTAATTGGTTAATTAGCTAATTAGTACATTATAAAAAACATGAGTAAGAGAGATTATTACGACATATTAGGTGTAAGCAAAGGTTCATCAGCAGATGAAATCAAAAAAGCTTACCGTAAAATGGCTATCAAGTATCATCCGGATAAAAACCCTGGCGATAAAGCTTCTGAAGATAAATTTAAAGAGGCTGCAGAAGCTTACGAAATTTTAAGCAATGCCGAGAAAAAGCAACGCTATGACCAATACGGTCATGCGGGTGTTGGCGGTGCAGGTGGCGGTGGCTATGGTGGTGGCGGTATGAATATGGATGATATCTTCAGTAATTTTGGAGATGTTTTTGGTGGTCATAATCCTTTCGAAAGCTTTTTTGGCGGTGGCGGTCAGCAACGTGGCGGACGCAGAGTAACCAAGGGCACAAACTTGAGGATTAAGGTTAAATTAACTCTTGAAGAAATTGCGCATGGTGCCGAGAAAAAAATAAAAGTAAATAAGCTAATTGCTTGCAAAACCTGCGATGGTAGTGGCGCAAAAGATAAATCATCAGTTAGTACTTGTAGCACTTGTGGTGGCAGTGGTCAGGTTCGAAGGGTAACAAATACCATTTTGGGCCAAATGCAAACTGCATCTACCTGCCCTACTTGTAATGGCAATGGTGAACAAATTACTTCAAAATGTACATCTTGCCACGGCGAGGGTGTGGTACGTGGCGAAGAAACAATTACCATTAACATTCCTGCTGGTGTGAGCGAAGGCATGCAATTGAGCATGAGCGGAAAAGGAAATGCAGCACAAAATGGTGGCATACCAGGCGATTTAATTATTTTAATTGAAGAAAGCGCCCATGAAACCCTAAAACGCGAAGGCAATAATGTAGTGTACGATTTACATTTGAGTTTTGTTGATGCAGCGTTAGGTACAAGTATTGAAGTACCTACAATTGATGGCAAAGCAAAAATTAAAATCGAACCGGGTACACAGAGTGGCAAGTTATTGCGCTTAAAAGGTAAAGGTTTACCAGAAGTTAATTCTTACCATCGAGGCGATGAGATTATCCACATTAACATTTGGACGCCAAAAGCTTTAAGTAGCGATGAAAGAGATGTTTTGGAAAACCTGCGCGATTCGGCTAATTTTAAGCCACAACCTGGTAAAAATGATAAAAGCTTCTTCGAAAGAATGAAAGAATATTTTGAATAAAAAGCATTAGCATATAATTAAGCCGATACCCAAAAAAGTGTCGGCTTTTTTTATGGTTTAAAATCCCAATACTCGGGATAAAGAAGACAAGCTCAAAGTTATACCAATTGCATAATAAATAGTCCGACTTAATTTTCTTAATTCCTTAATGGTTAAATAATTAATCTGATTCTTTGGTCTAGATAATAATTAAAAATGGCATCACTAACGCTGATGTGCTCTCTGCTATTTAGCGTTAGTAACTTTTAACCAAAAAAACCCTGAATAACAAATATTCAGGGCTTTATCAAAAAATTATAAATTATTTTATTTACTCATTTCGGCAAAATACTTATGAAACAATGGCAAAGTTTCAATACCCTTGTAATAATTATAAATATCGTACTTCTCATTTGGAGAATGTAAAGCATCGCTATCTAAACCAAAGCCAAAAAGCACCGATTTAATACCTAAAACATCTTCAAATAAAGCAACGATAGGAATACTACCACCGCCACGGGTTGGAATCGCTGTTTTACCGAAACTTTCTTGAATGGCTTTCTCTGCAGCTTTATAAGCAATACTATCCGTTGGGGTAACTACGGGTTCGCCACCATGATGTGCTTTTACTTTTACTTTTACATAATTAGGTGCAATACTTTCAAAATGTTTGGTAAAAATTGCTGCAATCTCTTCTGAACTTTGGTTTGGCACCAAACGCATCGAAATTTTTGCATTGGCTTTACTTGGTAAAACCGTTTTTGCGCCTTCGCCAATGTATCCGCTCCAAATTCCATTAACTTCTAAAGTAGGGCGTGTACCTGTACGTTCTAAAGTAGAATAACCCTTTTCACCCCAAACCGCATCTATCGCTAAATCTTGTTTATATTCTTCCTCATTATAAGGTGCACCGTTTAAAGCTTTCTTTTCAGCATCACTAAGTTCAACAACTTTATCATAAAAAGCTGGAATTGTGATGTGGTTATTTTCATCGTGTAAAGAAGCGATCATTTTACAAAGAATAGTTGCAGGATTTGCCACTGCACCACCATAAACACCAGAGTGTAAATCGCGATTTGGACCAACAACCTCAACTTCCATATATGCTAAACCACGTAAACCAGTTTCTATTGATGGATGCTCCATGCTAATCATCGAAGTATCAGAAATCAACACAACATCTGCTTTTAAACGCTCGGCATTGGCTTTAACAAAAATACCTAAGTTCGCAGAACCAACTTCTTCCTCCCCTTCAATCATAAACTTAACGTTACAGGCCAAAGTATTGGTTTCCATCATCAATTCAAATGCCTTAACGTGCATGTAAAACTGTCCTTTATCATCACAAGCACCACGGGCATAAATTTTACCGTCACGAACAGTAGGTTCAAATGGTGGCGTGTGCCATAACTCCAATGGATCTGCAGGTTGCACATCATAATGCCCATAAATTAACACAGTTGGCAACGAAGCATCAACAAATTTTTCACCATAAACAATTGGATAGCCCGCAGTTTCGCAAATTTCAACTTTATCGGCACCAGCATCCTTAAGTTTTTGGGCAACAAAATCTGCAGTTTTTAAAACATCAGTTTTGTATTTTGGATCGGCGCTAACCGAAGGAAAACGCAATAATTCAAACAACTCATCTAAAAAACGCTGTTTGTGCGTTTCTACATATTTTTTAATCTCTTGCATAACAAATTAGTTTAAGCAAATATAAATGTTTAAGGCTCAAAAAGTGAATAATAAGCAGGTTTTAATAACCAATAAAAACAAAATATGAACGTTTATTACATTTAAATTTTATTAAATTGCACGATTAAAATTCACTAAAACCAATCGCGCCGAGTAATTAAATGAAAATAAACAAGACTATATTGCTGTATTTAATATTGGTTGCGTTTTCAATATTTAATGTACAAGCGCAAAAAAAGCCGAGTAATACAGCATTAAGTTGCCCAGAGGCCGCAAAATATTATGCTAAAGACAGTATAAACATTGTAACGTTCGGTGCAAGCACTGTTCAAGGCGTTAAAGGCTTCGGATTCCAAAAATTTTTAGTCGAGCACTTTAAAAATTGTTACAGTGGAAAAACTGTTGACATTACAAATCATGGTATAGGCGGTGAAACTACTGCGCAAGGATTACTAAGAATAAATGATGCTATAAAAAACAGAACTGGTTTTGTTGTGGTAAATATGGGCATTAATGATGCTGTTGCGATCACGAATGGAAAATTAAAAATTACCGAAACAGAGGCAAATATGCGCGCAATTATTAAAATTGTAATTGCGAAAAAGCTAATACCAATTATTTGTACATTACAAAATGTAGATGATCGGGAAAGTACAATAAACGTAACCGTAAATAAGCACATAAAAAGCTTAAACACCATTTACAGAAAAATCGCCTCAGAAAATAAAATATACTTAGCAAATATTAATGGCGCACTGCGAAGTAACTTTGCTTTGTATCAAGATGCCTATCATCCCAACGAGAGGGGTTATAAAATAATTAGCTTTGTAATATTTGATGCAATAAACAAGGCTATTTTTGATAATTTTTTACAGTTTGTGGTGACACAGAATTATCCAAACCCTGCTAATACATTTACCAAATTGGACATTGTATTGCCTGAAGCGGATAAAATTGATGTACAAATTTATGATATAATGGGTCGTTTGGTTCAAACAGTTATTCAAGATTACCTAAATACAGGTAAACATACTTTAGAAATAAATACCACAAACATGGTTCCTGGTGTATATTTTTTTAAAGTCAGTTCCGAGTCCGGCTCACACAATGCGACTAAGAAATTTATTGTAGTAAGGTAACAATATCCCAAAACGCGAGTCGTAGTTGGTATAGATTTTATTTTTTAATGATTTCAAATTCTGTTTAAATGCAGCTTTTCACAAACGATACGATTGATATACCCGCACTTCCAAAATACGAAGTAGTTGAACTCTACAAACCACACTCAAATTATTGGAAAATTATTGTTATAAATCTGCTTATTTTTTTAGGGATAATTGGCATCGGCGCCATTGTATTAACATTAACGCTTGTCGAATATCGGGCAGAAGCCAAGTTTATTATCGGTATTTATAGCGCATTAACATTAATTCTCTTCTTGTTTTTTAGACTTAGTTTTAAAAATAGAGGCTATGCTTTTCGGGCACACGATGTAATGTGCAAGAGCGGAATAATTGTAGAAAGCACCACCATTGTGCCCTTAAATAGAATTCAGCATATCGAATTAAACCAAGGTGTTTTTTCTCGGATGTATCAACTCGGCACTTTGCAAATATTTACTGCAGGTGGGCAAACCGGCCATATCCGCATTTCGGGTATCCCGATTGATGAGGCAAAAAGTTTAAGAGATATGATACTGAAGAAACTTGACTTAACTGAAAACCAAATCACTAAAAACGCAGAATGATGGCGTACGATTTTAGTAAGCCTCAGCGTCAATCTGCTTTTGGGATTATCATTATGGCCGCGCATACTGTTGTAAAACTAGGTAAAGCGTTTGGGGTTTTAATTATTTTAGCCTTTGTAAAAACACCAAGTAACTATCTTGCTTACATGGTTTTGGGTATAGGCCTAATAATTTTACTAAGCTTTGTTTTTGCGTATTTGTGGTACATAAATTTTACTTTCTTTTTAGATCAAACTAAACAAGAATTTGTTGTTAACAAAGGGATTTTTAACCGTGATCAGGTTACAATACCTTTTAATAAAATCCAACAGGTTAACATCAATCAATCCATATTGCAGAAAATAATTGGTGTTTACGGTTTGAAGATTGATACCGCAGGTTCGAATGGAGAAGAAGTGAGTATAAAGGCCATTGATGAAGCATCTGCCTATAACTTAAAAGAACATTTATTAAATAAAAAAGCTTTTAATGTTGATGACACTTTGGTAGAGCAGATCCATAACCAAATTAAACAGACTCCATTTTTAAGAATTAGCTCGCTTACTTTATTAAAAGTGGGGCTAACCTCTAACTACGGCCGGAGCTTGTTGAGTATTGTAGCATTTTTATACGGAATTTACGAATTAAGACATTTGGTAGATAGTTTTAAAATCGACAAAGGTGAAATCCAATCTACTTTATCCAGCATGGTTTCCATCGCAACTTTTATAATTCTAATCGCAGCCATTTTAATTTTATTGTTAGTTATTAACCTAGTTAGAACATTTTACAAATATTTTGAGCTCGAAATTACAAAGCATGAACATTCTCTGTTAATATCTTTTGGTTTAATAGCCAAAAAAACCACTTTGGTAAGTCCGAATAAAGTTCAGATTTCGAAATACAGCCAAAATTACTTCCAAAAGAAACTGAACATACTAAACATGAGTTTAAAGCAAGCTCATTTTGGCGAAAGTAAAAAAGGCCACGAAATGCAGGGCAATACAATAGACATACCTGGCTGTAATTTAAAAGAAAAAAATGAGTTGCTCAAAATGATTTTAGGTCAACAACCCCTAAATGGAAAAACTTTTGTTCCAAATTGGCGCTTTTTAAATTTACCAATATTCTTCAAAATCGTGTTTCCGGTAGCTGTTTTTCTGATCGTAGGATTTAATGTGCCAGAGGTAAAATCCTTTTTTGGTTTAGCAATTCCTTACTCGGTAATTGGTATTTTAATGATTTATATCAGCTACCGAAAACATAGAATCGCTGTTAGTCAATATTTTATAATTAAATCTAGTGGAATTTGGGATATATCAAAAGAAATTGTTTCGCCAAATAAAATACAGGCTATTACTACATTTCAATATCCATGGCATAAAAGTATAGATGTTGGCCATTTGTGTTTGCATACCGCCGCGGGTAAAATCCATTTTAAATATGGCAATTACACGGAGATTAAGCTTTTGGTAAATTATTGGCTCTACCAAGTAGAAAGTGGTAATGAAGATTGGATGTAAAACTTTGATTAAGGAGCAAAGCCAAGGAGCAAAGAACAAAGATTAGAGGGTAAAACTCAATCCCTATTAATTGGCAGGCGTTTAGCTTTGATACTTTAAATTAACTGTACGAAATTTACAGTTAAGGCAAAACTTAATTAACTGTTCGAAACGTTTTTAATAAATTTCGAACAGCTATATATTTTTTTTAGAGCATCATAATTCCTTTAATCTCTCCTACTGCTTTGTAAATAGCAATTACATCATCGGCGTTTTGCATTTCTTTTTTTACAGTAATAGAAACATATTTACCCGTTTTAGAGGGTTGCTCTATAAATTTATCGTCGGGTAAGATCGATCGTAACTCCTCTATTTTATCTAAGCCACCAGTAATTATAAATTTGAAATTATAAATACCAGGAAATTTCTCAACACTTTCCAATTTCTCTTTTAAATTGGCGTAAATATCTGGGTTAGTTCCCTCAGGAAGATCGGTAAATTCAATATTAGTATTTTCCATAACACTTATATATCAAATTCTGTACCCAAACAAAAAGGATGAAATTTTGGCATATTGTTAGCACAACTTTGTTCTAAATCCTTTATTAATAGCACAGAAGAAAATTATTTAAACTTGGCGTAGCGGATACCGGTCAAAAACTCAAGGCCTGCAGGCGCCTAACTGTCTTAGGCAGTTATGGAGCATAAGTTCCAAAAGAATACCTTCAGTACAAAGCACTACAGAAAAAACGACCACTGCTTTCGCTTTTCCAAAAAATAAGCTAAACCAATATGCAACTAATTACCAACACAATCGCTAAAACCTTTTAGATTTGTTATTTTTGAATTTTAAGAAAAGAGGAGCCGATTTTGGATTATTTAGAAGGATTAAACCCACAACAAAGAGCAGCAGTAGAGAACACAAAAGGACCAGTAATGATTGTTGCAGGCGCCGGATCGGGCAAAACACGCGTAATTACATACCGTGTGGCGCACCTTATCCAAACCGGCACCGATCCTTTTAATATTTTGGTTTTAACGTTTACCAACAAAGCGAGTAAAGATATGCGCGAGCGTATTGGTAAAGTGTGTGGTGCTGAAGCAAAAAACATTTGGATGGGTACTTTTCACTCTGTATTTGCCAAAATTTTACGTGTAGAGGCCGAAAAAATTGGCTACCCGAGTAATTTTACCATTTATGACACCGATGATAGCAAAAGTGTAATCCGTGCTATTTTAAAAGAGTTGCAATTAGACGATAAATTATACGCCGCCAACTTTGTTTTTAATAGAATATCATCAGCAAAAAACAACCTTATTTCTTGGGGCGAATACCAAGTAAACGATCAAATTCAGGCAGAAGATATTCAAAATAAGCGCCCTTTAATTGGGCAAATTTACGAAACTTACGCAAAGCGATGCTTTAGAGCAGGTGCAATGGATTTTGACGATCTACTTTTCAAAACCAACATTTTACTTAAAGAGCACCCAGATGTTTTAAATAAATACCAGCAAAAGTTTAAGTATTTAATGGTTGATGAGTATCAAGATACCAACTTTTCGCAATATACAATTGTGAAAAAATTGGCAGCTGCTTACCAAAATATTTGCGTAGTGGGTGATGATGCACAAAGTATTTACGCTTTCCGTGGAGCGAATATCCAAAACATCTTAAATTTCGAACGCGATTACCCCGATTTAAAAGTTTATAAACTTGAGCAGAATTACCGTTCTACACAAAACATAGTTGATGCAGCGAGCAGTGTGATTGCAAAAAATAAAAATCAGCTCGAAAAAAATGTTTTTTCAGAAAATCTGGAGGGAGATCGGATTAAGATTACCCGAGCATTTACCGATAATGAAGAAGGCAAAATGGTTGCCGAATCTATTATTCAAGAACGCACCACAAAAGGATACAACCATAAAGATTTTGCAATTTTATACCGTACAAATGCCCAAAGCAGGGCAATGGAAGAAGGTTTACGCAAATTAAACATTCCTTATAAAATTTACGGCGGGCAATCTTTTTACCAACGTAAAGAGGTTAAAGATTTAATTGCTTACTTCCGTTTAACTTTTAATCCGAAGGATGAAGAGGCGATAAAACGGGTAATTAATTATCCGAAACGTGGTATTGGCGATACCTCTATTGATAAAATAATTGTAGCTGCCGATCAAAATGATAAAACCATGTGGGAGGTGATTTCTAATCCACACATGTTTGTAGAAGGTCGTTTAGCCAATCAACTGAACGATTTTGCGGTAATGATACAAAGTTTCCAAGCGGAAGCGAAAAAACTTGATGCTTATGATACGGCTTTATTTATTGCACAACATGCCGGTATTTTAAAAGAACTTTATACAGATGATAGTGTAGAAGGTAGAAGTAGGTACGAAAATATACAGGAACTTTTAAACGGTATTAAAGAGTTTTCTGAGCGTGAAGATATTGAAGAAAAAGGACTTGATATTTTTATGCAAGATGTTGCGCTTTTAACCAATGATGATAAAGACAGTGATAAAAATAAAGATACTGTTTCGTTAATGACGATACACTCTGCCAAGGGTTTGGAGTTTAAAAATGTGTTTATTGTTGGCTTGGAAGAGAATTTGTTTCCCTCACAATTATCGGTAAATTCTAGAGCGGATTTAGAAGAAGAACGCCGTTTATTTTATGTGGCAATAACCCGTGCAGAAATTAAATTGACTATAACTTACGCCACATCTCGTTATCGTTGGGGCACTTTAACCAATTGTGAACCTAGCCGTTTTATTAATGAAATTGACCAAAAATACTTAGAACTTGATGTAAAACCTGCAAAAAGTAATGTTTTTGAGGGTAATTTTGATGATGAAAAGAAAAGTTGGACTTCGCAACCACGTAATTTTTTAACTAAACCGAAAGCTGGTGCAACGGCACCTTCTGCCCCACCCGTTCGACCAAAAACAACGTCGCTACTTGCTAAAGCACATATACCAACGCCGGGTTTTGCGCCATCGTTACCTCACGAATTTCAAGGAGGCATGGAAGTAGAACATGAAAAATTTGGTTTCGGAAAGATCATTAGCTTAGAAGGAAATTTGCCTGATGTTAAGGCAACCGTGTTTTTTCAAGGTTTAGGGAATAAGCAATTGTTGTTAAAGTTTGCAAAGTTGATGATTGTAAAGGGGTAAATTATAAATTAAAGAACGATTGAATTTTATTGTCAGGCATAAAAACTGTCTCTTTTTTTTATGAAAACGAGGGGTTCTGTATTTCACAGGTTCGGTAGCCCCGCTATACATTCCAAGCCGATGAAAAATCGGGCTTTACATTGCTATCGGGTTTAGAAACAAAGTTTAGTGCATTAAAGAAAATTCGCCAGTCACGAAATACTTTCCTGACTTATTGAACTGAGGATTTTTAATCCTCTACTCGACGGGTTCGGATTGCAAATCCAAACCGTGAGAAGATTATTAGTTTAGAAGGAAACCTGCCAGATGTTAAAGCAACGGTATTTTTTCAAGGATTAGGAAATAAACAGTTATTATTGAAGTTTGCAAAACTGATGATTGTGAAAGGGTAGATTATAAACTAAAGAACGATTGAATTTTATTATCAGGCATAAAAACTGTCTCTTTTTTTCATGAAAACGAGGGGTTCTGTATTTCATGGTCTCAAATTTCAATTAGCGTTAAGATCTACTTCTATCTTCCTTATAATTTTTCCATTATAGTCTATAGTATAAAAATAATTTTCTTTATAATTTGTATAAATAATTTTTTTTTGTCTGTTAAAAAGCCTAAAATTATTAATCATGTCATCGTCTCTTATTATTAATTTTGCCATTCTATCTTTCATTTTCATAGTGTACATTTCATAAGGTGCCAAGAAAAACAATATATTATTTTTTTTGGAAAATAACGGCGAGCCATACAAAGATGTATCTTTCCTAGGATCGTTTATCGGGTTTATATCATACTGTTTATTGGAACCATCTGTAGGGACTTTAATCATACCTTTTAGGGGCATATGTAAGATCATGCTTTGACAATCATATTCTGATGGACGATATAGACCATATGCATCAAAATTTGTTATTTGATTGCTCTTTCCTGTTCTAATATTTAGGGAATAGACATCTGAACCATGAGGTTGCGGCCTAGCTACTGGGGAGCTATTACCAAATTCTCTTGACTTTATATAATAAATCAAATCATCACATGATGAGAAAAAAGCTTCGTCAATAATTCCAGACTCTTTAGCCAACAAATATCTATTACCCCCATCGGCATCAGCTATATATACAGAACTGTTACTGACATCTCCATTTTTCCTTCCTATATATAATAATTTAGTACCTTTTTCATTATATTTTGGATTTACATAACTACTATCTTTAGAAAATGGAGATACAGGCTGTAGGTTCTTTCCATCAATATCCACTCTCAAAATAGTCGCACCGCTACCATAGTACCATGTGAAAATTATTATTTCGTCATCCTTGGATATATCAAAAATACCTATTCTTGTTTCAGTTTTTGATGTACAAGCCTGCAAACAGGCTAACAAAAAAAATATAGGAAGTGCTTTTTTCATCATAAAATATTTCATTTAGTCGATAACCAAGCCGAAGTCAATGAATTATAAAAATTATTAATTAAATCTGTCACATTGAGCCTGTCGAAATACCTAAAAATAATTTACGAGTTCTTCGACAAGCTCAGAATGAAAAACTTATAGATATGAGACAACGTCTTTAACTAAATTTAAAACTGTGGCTGTACAGGCTTAGTACCCATCATTTCATCAATTTGAAGCATAATCTCGTCTGTTAATAATGGTAAAACTTCTAACGAAGTTAAATTTTCTTTCAACTGCGCAGCTTTACTCGCACCTAAAATAACCGTGCTCACATTTGGGTTTTTTAAACACCAAGCTACCGACATTTTTGCCAAAGAAACATTCAATTTATCGGCTAATTTTTGTAAATCGCCAACTTTTTTCATCCGCTCATCAGCTAAAGTACGGTCTTTAAGCCATTCCATACCCTTCATATCTAAGCGAGTGTCTTTAACATCACCTTTGGTGTATTTGCCAGATAATAAACCCGAAGCCAATGGCGACCAAGTGGTTGTGCCGATACCATGATCTCTAAAAAGTAGCAAAAATTCTTGTTCTAATTTATCTCTAGTTAGTAAATTATATTGCGGTTGCTCCATTGTAGGGCCAATTAAACGATAATCCTTAGCAACGCCAATCGCTTCGGTTATTTCCGCAGCACTCCATTCTGATGTTCCCCAATACAATATTTTACCTTGTTGCAATAAAGTATTCATCGCCAAAACAGTTTCTGCAATTGGTGTATTTTTATCAGGGCGATGGCAAAAATATAAATCTAAATAATCAACCTGTAAACGACTTAAAGCGCCATTGCAAGCCTCAATAACATGTTTACGCGATAAACCCATTTGATTTGGCCCTTTATTTTCAGCGCCAAAAAACACCTTGCTCGATACTACAAAACTATCCCTATCCCATTTTTGAGCTTTTAAAATTTTGCCCATCGTTATTTCAGATTTGCCTTCTGCATAACCTTCCGCATTATCGAAAAAGTTTACACCAGCATCGTAAGCAATGCCCATTAATTCATCGGCAACCTTATCACTAATCTGATTTCCAAAAGTTAACCAACTTCCTAAACTAAGTGCACTTACTTGCAAACCCGATTTGCCTAATCTTCTATATTCCATTTTTAATGTTTTATTCATCAATACTACCATTTAAATAGTAAAAAAGTTTTAGTCCGATAAAATATTTAAAACTTTAAAATCATCTTTTTTAAATACATCCATCCAAAAACTTGAAATACAGCAAAATTATCGTTAATATTGAAATCGCTTCTGCAGCGGTTAACCATGCAACTTACTCGATTAGAAATTAAAGGTTTTAAAAGCTTTGGCGATAAGGTAATCATCAATTTTAATGAGGGCGTAACTGGCATTGTTGGCCCAAATGGTTGTGGAAAATCGAACGTTATTGATGCCATGCGATGGGTCTTGGGCGAACAGAGCACCAAAGCACTTCGATCTGAAAAGATGGAAAACATCATTTTTAATGGCACAAAAAATCGAAAACAATCGCAATTAGCAGAAGTTTCTTTAAGCTTTGATAATACAAAAAACATTTTACCAACGGCCTACTCGCAAATTACAGTTACCCGAAAATTGTATCGAAATGGCGACAGCGAATACCGTTTAAATGATGTTCAATGTAGATTAAAAGACATTACAGATTTATTTTTAGATACTGGAATTGGCTCAGATAGTTACTCCATCATCGAGCTGAAAATGGTTGATGAAATCATCTCAAATAAAGAACATAGTAGGCGCTCGTTGTTTGAAGAAGCTTCGGGAATTTCTAAGTACAAATTACGTAAAAAACAAACTTTTAGTAAGTTAAAGGATACAGAAGCCGATTTAGAACGGGTGGAAGACTTACTTTTCGAGATTGAAAAAAACTTAAAAACATTAGAGAACCAAGCCAAAAAAGCTGAAAGATATTATAAAATAAAAGAACAATATCGAGATTTAAGCGTGCAATTGGCAACGCATAGAATTGGTTTTTTTCGTACGGATTTAAATGCGTTAGAGTCGCAAGAACAAAATGAACAGATTAATCGCACAACTTTAAGTTCAAAAATAGATTTGCAAGAAGCTGATTTACAAAAAATCAAACTGGGCAGTATTCATCAAGAAAAAAACCTTTCGGTACAGCAAAAGGCTACAAATGAGTTGGTAGCTAAAATTCGTGCTTACGAAAGTGAGAAAAAAGTAAAAAATGAACAAATGCGTTTTTTACAAGAAAAAGAAAACAGATTATCGGGTGAGTTAGAGAAAGATAAAAATCAGGTTAACCACGTTAAATACAATATTAAGCGCTTAAATGAAGAAGTAGTTATAGAAACTGAAATATTTGGCCGAATAGAATCTGACTTAAATTTACTAAAAACAACTCTTGAGAACCTCAGGGAACAACAGCAAATAGAGAAAAATAGATTAGATAATTTTGTAAAATCAACCAACGATTTTCAGAATCAGGTTTATCAAGCGCAAAAAGACATCGATATTTTAAACATCCAGAAAGATGCTTTGGTGCAAGAAACCAGCAGAAATGTTGATGATACAGATACCAAAACATCAGAATTAAAAGCCTTCGACCATGCATTGGCAGAACTTGACCTTTCAATTGCCGAGAAACAAAGTAAAATTAAACATTTTAAAGAGGCAGAAGAAATTTTAAAAGAGAAGTTAACCGAAGCTGAACAAAATTTAAGTTCGAATAAGGAAAAACTAACTGCCGAAAACCGCAAGAAAGACGCAAAACAGAACGAATACAACCTCACAAAATCACTTGTTGATAGTTTAGAAGGCTTTCCGGAATCTATTCGATTTCTTAAAAAAAATAATGCTTTTGCAAAATCAGCATTGTTGCTATCTGATATTTTATTTTGTAAAGAAGACTATCGCATTGCCATAGAAAACTACCTAGAGCCTGTAATGAACCATTACGTTGTAGAGAAATACAGTGATGCGGTACTTGCAATTAATTTATTAACGGACGCAAGCAGAGGCCGAGCCAATTTTTTTATATTGGAAAACATACCCGATAAAAATGTATCAATTGGAGTTTATGAAGGCTTAATTGCTGCACTTTCGGTAATTGAGGTAGATAAAAAATATCAAGTTCTTTGCAATTTACTTTTGCAAAATGTTTACATCGCGGTAGCTGAGCAAGAAAATATTTTTAAAGAAAACCCAAAAGAGGGCTTAACTGTTTTAGCCCAAAACGGAAAATATGCACAAACTAAATTTACGTTGGCAGGTGGATCAATTGGTTTATTTGAAGGCAAAAGGATTGGTCGCGCTAAAAATTTAGAAAATTTAATTAAGGAAATTAAGCAATCAGATTTATTAGTTAACCAATATAATTTAGCGATAAGTACGGCTACAGAAAGCATATTTAATTTAAAAGAATCGTCAAAAATTGATCAAATTAATACTTTTCAACAAGAGTTAAATCGGTTAAGCAATGAGCACATTTCTGTGCAAACCCGCCGAGATCAATATCAGGATTTTATTACCACCAGCGAAAACCGCAAAAGCGACATTGCGCAAAGAATTGCTTCCATTGAAAAATCACTTTCAGAAAAATTACCTACGTTAATTGAATTGCAGAAGAAACAACAGGATGACCATTTGAATTTGCAGGAGCAACAGCAAAATTACCAAGAACTTGCTGAAGATGTGAATGAAAATGCTGGCAAATACAATCAAGATAACATCCGCTTTCATCAGCAACAAAATAAATTAGCTGGTTTAGAAAAGGATTTAGATTATCGCTTTGTGCAAGAAGAAGCTTTAAACAAGCGCATTGAGCAAAATGACAAGGAATTGCAAGAAGCCTTGAACCAAATTACGGCAACTTTACAGCATACCGATTTAAGCGATGATACACTTTTAGAGATGTATCAGCAACGCGAAGAAATGGAAAAAGCACTTGCCGAAGCTGAAAAAGAATACTTTGAAGCCAAAGGAAGTATTAATGATATGGAAAGCAATTTAATGCTAATCCGTAAGAATAGAGAAGATACCGATTTTATAATAACTGAGTTAAAGGACAAAAAAAATACGCTTAAAATTGATTTAAACTCGTTAAAAGAACGATTAGCGGTAGAATTTAACATTGACATTAACGACCTATTGGAAGTTGAGAATGAGAACAAGGTTGAGGCTGAGACTGAGACTGAGGTTAAGGTTGAGACTGAGACCGAGGTTGAGAGCGAGGCTGAGGTTGAGGCCGGGGTTGAGAGCGAGTTTGAATTACGGCAGAAAGTTGAAAAATTAAAACGTAATTTGGATGAGTTCGGTGCCATAAATTCGATGGCGATGGAAGCTTTTAAAGAAATGGAAGAACGATATGTGTTTATCCAAAACCAGAAAAAAGATTTGAACGCAGCCAAAACCGATTTATTACAAACCATCAAAGAAATTGACGATACCGCAAAAGACAAGTTTATGCAAGCCTTTACCCAAGCGCGCGAACACTTTATTGTTGTATTTCGTTCTCTTTTTAATGAAGAAGACAGTTGCGATTTAATCTTATCGGATGTAAATAACCCGTTAGAAGCCGATATTGATATTATTGCGCGTCCGAAAGGCAAACGACCGCTCTCCATCAACCAATTGTCCGGAGGCGAAAAAACATTAACAGCAACCGCTCTCCTATTTTCACTTTACCTATTAAAACCGGCACCATTTTGTATTTTTGATGAAGTTGATGCACCTTTGGATGATACCAACATTGATAAATTCAATAACATCATCCGCAAATTTTCAGATCAATCGCAATTTATAATTGTATCTCACAACAAAAGAACCATTGCCAGTACGGATATTATTTACGGCGTAACAATGGTAGAACAAGGCGTTTCGAGGGTTGTAGCAGTAGATATGAGGGAAGTAGCGGCTTAGCTGAGGGTTGGAAGGTGAAAGGTTTAGGGTAAAAAAGTTTAAAGTTTACGCCCGATAGCTAAGCGACAATTTATTAAGCACCAAGATTATTGACTATAAAAAGTCGTTTAGTTACGAAACGCACATCAGAAACATTAGCCAAAACTATTGAATTAATAAATGATGTTTACGATGAATTGTTTGGATAAACATCAATCTGTCTGTTCTTAAATTTCAATTATTACTCAAATAAATTTGGTAAAAAATTGAAGCATTTCCTAAAAATTATCCCTCTTGTTTAATTCTAATCTTTCCATTCAATATTAAAAACAGCAGAGAATTATTCTAAATTCTCATTATCAATGTTAACAAAACGTTAACAAAAGTTTGTTTTTTGGCGTCGAATATTACCTCAATATTATCAAATCATAAAGTCTTCTGTTAACCGATTATCTGCGGTTTTACTACACATTTCGTGACCTATATTCGCCAAAAAAAAATACTTTTTTTATGAAGAAAGGCCATAAGTTAAGCCAATTATTTTTAATTTATCTAGCAACATTTTTTACAATACCAGCTTTTGCTCAAACTATAAAGGGCAGTGTAACTGATGCTGTAACTAAAGAGTTTCTAATCGGTACTAACGTAAAAATTAAAGAAACCGGCAAAGTTCAACCTGTACAGTTAGATGGGTTTTACAATTTCAAAGACATTAAAGCAGGAACGTACACACTTCAATTCCGCATTTTATCTTACGTTAATAAAGAGGCTAAAGTAACCGTTGGCAAGGGTGTTTCTATTGTTAATGTAGAAATGAAGCCCGATGCAGTGATGTTAAATGAAACTGGAGTTGTAGCCAATCAAATATCGAACGATAGGCGTGCTAGAACTTTGGAGCGCAATGCAACACAGGTTCTGAATATCATTTCAGCTCAAAATATTGAGCTTTCGCCAGATATTACTGTAGCAAACGTAATGCAAAGGGTATCGGGCGTTACCATCGAAAGGAGCAGTTCTGGCGAAGGTAGGTATCCAATTATTAGAGGTATGGAAAAGCGATACATCAACACGCTAGTTAACGGAATTAAAATACCAAGTCCTGATAATAAAAACAGATTTATACCGCTAGATTTATTCCCATCCGAACTACTTGAACGTTTGGAGGTTAGCAAAACCCTAATACCATCAATGGAAGGTGATGCAATTGGGGGAACAATTAATTTAGTAATGAAAGATGCGCCCGCTAGAGAATTGCTACAAATTAACGTTGCCACAGGATACAATACCGCTTTTAGCAACCGCCCCTATCAGCAATTTGATAAAAGTACGATTAACAAACTTGCGCCGTCAGAACGATTTGGGAGTGATTACAACGCAAAACCCTCCGATTTCCCAGTAAATAATTTAAATTACTCTGATAAAAATACGCCGATTAATACTACTTTCGGCATTACTTACGGCAATCGCTTTGGAGTTAACAAAAAATTAGGATTTTTGCTTTCTGGTAGTTATCAAGATAAACTAACGGGCAACAACTCAACATTTTTTTTACCAAATGCCCAACCTAGCATAAATAATATCCCTCAATTTATCCAACTTCAATCTCGTGCATATTCGCAACAGAGTAAACGCATAGGTATCAATAACAAAATCGATTACAAATTTAACGATAGAAATAAATTATCGTTAATTAACGTATTTGTGCGGTTAGATGATTATCAAACTAGGATTGTAGCCGATACCATTGCACTAAATTCATTAATTGATGCACAAAGTAGAAGTAGATGGCAGTACCAATCCATTTTTAGCTCGGCGTTAAAAGGCGAACATAAAATGGCAAACGATTTTAAGTTTGATTGGTCTTTATCTTATTCTACGGCCAACAACAGTGTGCCAGATCAAGCAGATTTTACACATGAATACTCAATAAATAAAACAGAAACAAGTCAGGATATTTTGCAGGGCATGACGCGCATTTGGACACATAACAGCGATCAGGATTATGCTGCTTACGCAAACTTACACAAGAAATTCGATTTACTAGGCAAAAAATTTGAGTTACAAATTGGCGGTGTAGAACGAAATAAAACCCGAAATTCTTACTTTAATTCTTATGGCCTTACGCCAGTTTTAATAGATAATAAAACACAAGAATATACCAGTATAAACAATGCGAGTTATACATTTAAAGAAACCGATGGTGGCAAAGTTTCTCCTAATGGAAACAATTACAATTTTACCGAAAATGTTTTTGCAGGTTATGCGCAAGCAGAGTGGCACTTAACTGAAAAACTTACTGCTACCGGAGGTTTAAGGATAGAACATACCAAGCAAAATTACACCACCGAATTGCCTTTGGGTACAGCTGCAAAAAACGGATTAATAACTTATACCGACTTTTTGCCAAGTGGTATTTTTAAATATAAATTAAATGCCAATCAAAATTTGCGATTATCATATTATCGCGCATTGGCACGTCCCGGTTTTGCAGAGTTAATTCCAGATGGACAACAAGGCGAAATTTTTAAAGAATCTGGAAACCCAGTAGGTTTAAACCACACAACGGCCGATAATATAGATTTTAGATATGAGCTTTTTCCAAAAAATGCTGATGAGCTTTTATTGGGCGTTTTTTATAAAAATATTCAAAATCCGATTGAGTTTGCAGCAGTTAAAACTGGGGTAACTACTCAAACTTTAATTCCTCAAAATTTTGGCGATGCACGTAATTTCGGCTTTGAGGCTGTATATACAAAATACTTTGGTCCTTTTGGTGTGGTGGCCAACTACACTTATACACAGTCCAAAATCACATCCGATAAATTATTTTCTTACCGAAATGATGCAGGGCAAGTAAGTTCTCGCATCCAATCAGAAACCCGCCCATTACAAGGCCAGTCGGAAAATATTGGCAATTTGGCCTTAATATACAAAAACCCTAAACTGGGTTTTGATGTACAAACCGCATTCGTTTATACCGGAGAAAGAATTGCATTGGTTAGTCCGTATTTTGGTTTAGATTATTGGCAGGCACCTACAAAGCAATTAGATTTTTCGGTTGAGAAAAAGTTTGCAAAAAAATTCTCCGTTTACGGTAAGATAAATAACCTAACAAACACGCCCTATATTCTTAGGTTAAAACAATCGTATAATATGTATTTACAATCGCCCGGGGCGCGTCCATTAAACTTACAAACTAACCCAGATGAAAATATTATTGTTCAAAAAGATTATTTCAAAACCAGTTTTTTAATTGGCCTACGCTATAAACTATAAAAATCATGAAAAAATTAACTTATATAATTGCTGTGGCTTTTATTAGCATAAATATTTGTGCTTGTTCTAAAAAAGCAGACTTCAAAGCGCTTTCTGAGCCTTCAGTTTTAATTTCATCACCAATTAGTGATGTTGGTTGCATTGCGCCTACTGCACCAGCCATATCTGCAGGTATTAAAGGGACAATGCTTGCGGGCAAAACTTACAACATTTGCGGTAATGTAATTGTGGATGTTAAAGACACTTTAATTGTGCAAGAAGGTGTTACCATTAATTTTAATGGCAACTATGGCATTGGTGTAAAAGGTACGTTAATTTGCTTAGGTACAAAAGCCAAACCAATTTATTTCACTTCGCCAGGTGCTGTAAAAACCGATCAAATTGGTGCCGATCCATCTAAAGATGTCGCTTTTGAAGGTAGATGGACAGGTATTATTGGCGGACCAACGGCAAATAAAATTATTTTAAAATGGGCACATATAGAATTTGCTGGCGGTAAGCCAAGTGGCGATTTAGCAACGCTGTCAAAAAATTCTTATCCATTATTTTTTCAAAACCCAAATGGCATATTGGTTTTTGAAGATTCTTGGATTTATGGCAGTATTGATGATCCAATTCGTACGGTTGGAGGAAAAATTGCCATTATGAGAAATACTTTTGAAAAATGTGGTTACACAGGTGGCGAAGCTTTAAATGCAAAAGGCGGAACAATTGGCGATTTTGCCTACAATTTATGTATCGGCATTGCCACAAATGGGCCTAAACTATCAAACTCTGGTGCGCTTCCTGGTGTACCCGGAACGAACGTGCGTATGTACAATAACACCATCGTAAACTGCGGTTATCGCCGATCGGCAGCTGGCCGTGGTGGTTCGATAAACCTCGAACAGGATGCCGCAGGGATGGCTTACAACAATTTAATGGTTAATTGTAAATTTGGAATCCGCATTGTACAAAACCCAATGGCCGATACCTTAAATACAAAATACGGTTACAATTACACTTATGCAGATATTGCGACTGTGGCAGACCAAATTTATCCATCTAAATCGTTAAGTGTAGCCATTACAAAAGCCCAACCAACAGATATACCGAAACCAGCAGATTTTTTACCTGCAGGTTGGAACCCAGGTGATACCTACACTGCTAATACTGCCATATTAGGCGCAAACAATCCTCAATTTATTAATGGCCCAATACCACTTCCAGCTGGCGCAAGCTTAGTTGATATTTCTACCGTTGGCAACTATAATTTTGCCTTAAAATTAACATCGCCTTGCATTGGTAAAGGTTTTACAGGTTTTAAAGCCAAGGGCGATGTACCCATAGATTTAATATATGGCGCAACAGAATTGACACCGCCGGGTAGAGATATAGGTGCATTCCAAACAGATGGAACAGGAAACCATCATTAATATCTACACTAAATTTCAATTAAGTAATTTTAAAATGTTAAAAAAGATATTGCCCATTTTTGTTTTGGGCTTGCTAATTAATACTATTTCCGTTACCTCAGTAACTGCTCAAACCAGCGACCAAAATAAAACGCTAAATTTCGTTTTCACTTCTGATGCCCATTATGGAATTACTAGAAAATTATTTCGAGGCGAAAAAAATGTAAGTGCACAAAAGGTAAATCGTGCCATGATTAATGCCATCAATACAATTACAACAATTACTTTGCCCATCGGAAATGGCGTGGATGCAAACCAAAAAATTGCTGGTGTAGATTATTTAATAGAAACTGGCGACATTTCTAATAGAATGGAGATTCCTTATCAAAGTGCAACCGCATCGTGGCAACAATTTGCAAGCGATTATTATGGTAAATTAACGTTAAAAGCACCATCGGGTAACCCTACCCAAATTTTATTGGCTCCCGGCAATCATGATATCTCCAATGCAATTGGTTCTTATAAAACGATGCAACCCAAAACCGATCCAACAACGATGGTTAACATTTATAATTTGATGATGAAACCAGAAATTCCACTCACAAATGAAACATACAATTATGCAATCCATAAAATAAATTACTCTTTAAACATTTCCAACATTCATTTTATGTTTATCACTTTGTGGCCTGATTCTGCAGAGCGAATTTGGATGGAAAAAGATTTAAAAACAGTACCAGAAAGTATGCCCGTAATACTTTTCACACACGACCAGCCAACTGCAGAAGCATCACATTTCACCAATCCAATTTTCCCTTTTAAAATTGTACCCAACCGGAAATTCGAAAATTTATTAGCCGAACATTATAAAGAAACCCAATCGAGGATGCCGAAAGGCTTTGACACCAATATTGAGCAAAACGGTTTAATAACATTTTTAAAAGCACATAAAAACATTAAAGCCTACTTTCATGGCAACAGCAATTGGAACGAGTTTTACAATTACCACGGACCAGATAACGATATAAACTTACCAGTTTTTAGAGTAGATAGTCCGATGAAAGGCAAATATTCGAGTAAAGATGAAACCCGATTATCGTTTCAACTCATCTCTATAGATCCTGCAACACAAAAACTAACGGTGAGAGAATGTTTATGGAATACCGAGCCGACTAATGCAAACAAGGAAATTGTTTTTGGCGATACAAAGACGATCAGCTTAAAAATGAATACAGTTACAAATAAGGAATAGAAAAAATCTAGTACTTGTATATACGGTTAAATAAGTTTTGGCAACTTTATTATGTTTTTGCATAGTAAGGACGCTAAAACTTTTTTGATTTTGAACATCAGCCAATACCATTTTTAAAATCAGCTGCTCACCATCAAGAAAAATACTTCTTATCATTTTGCCTAAAGCCAGCAAATAATTTTAGCGCAGATTTGGCGATTAAAATCGAATGTGAAATAGGCTTTAATCCAAAAACTCAACAACATATTAAAATAACAGCATTTTAAATGCGATTGCCCTGTTGCAATACGCAACAAGAAATTGCGTTTAAAAAATGTATATTTGTTATAAAAATTCATAATTATGTTGGCCAGCGTTAAAGGATATTACGAAAAAGGAAAAATAACCCTAAGAGAGAAGGCTCCTGTTGAGTCAAAAACAGAAGTTGTCGTAACCTTTTTAACCGACAGTCCTTTGGAAGTTTTTAAAAGAATCCCAGGTGCTTTAAAAGGAAAATATCTATCTCTGATGATTTTAATGAGCCATTGGAGGATTTAAGAAAATATATGTAATGGCTTCTAATCATTATATTTTAGATACTCATGGCTTAATTTGGTTTCAAGAAAATAATCCTAGAATACCAAAAGGGGTAATGAACATTGTTCAAAACATCAATAACACGATCTATTTCAGTCAAATAAGTCTCTTCAAAATCTCAATAAAACAATCCTTAGGCAAGTTAATTCATTTCGATACTACTATCGAGAAATTGTACAATCAAGCTTTATTAGATGGCTTTACGTATCTATCCATAGAAAATTCTGCTATATTCAATTATGGGGATGTTCCACTTTTAAGTGGCTATAGAGATCCTTTTGACCGCTTACCTATCTCATCGGCTATCGAAATTGATGCGACATTATTATCTGCTGATGAAAAATTTAAACTTTATCCAAATCTGCTTAAATTATTTTGGCAGTAACTTCAACATTATGAAAATCCTCTTTATTTTACCCTTAGCCCTAATGCTAAGTTGCTGTTCTTCAGTAAAAAATCAGAATACCAACTCAGATCAATTAGACAAACAACTTATCAAAGACGTTGAGGTATTGTCATCTGATGTTTATGAAGGCAGAAAAACCGGAACTAAAGGTGCAGAAATGGCGAGAAAGTACATTGTTGATCGATTTAAAAAGTTAGGGTTAAAATCTCACCCTCAAAACGTTAATTATGCGCAGGAGTTCACTTTTAATTCGAGAAATGGAGCCAAAATAAACGGAACTAATATTATTGGCTACATTCCAGGTAAAACCACCAATGTAATTGTTGTTTCTGCCCATTATGACCATTTGGGTATTGTGAAAAACCAGATATACAATGGCGCAGATGATAATGCTTCGGGTACGGCTGCGCTTTTAAAAATCGCTGCTTATTTTTCAAAAAATCAACCTACTAACACCATTATATTTGCTGCTTTTGATGCTGAAGAAATAGGTTTACAAGGCTCTAAGGCATTTGTTGCAAATCCGCCTGTTAACATTAATACCATTGCAATAAATTTAAATATGGACATGATTGGGCACAACGATAAAAATGAACTTTACGTTTGTGGCACTTTTAAATACCCCGATTTGAAAAAATATGTGGTTAATAACAACCCTAATATAAAAATTATTTTTGGGCATGACGATCCGAAAATGGGTCACGATGATTGGACAAACCAAAGCGACCAAGGTTCGTTTAACGCTAAAGATATACCATTTTTATATTTCGGCGTAGAAGACCATAAAGATTATCACCAACCAAGTGATAAGTTTGCAACTTTAACATTGCCGTTTTATAATAACGCTACCAACGCAGTTTTAGAAGTGGTTAAAAATATAGATCAGCAAAGTGGATTTCAAAACAGCCTGAAAGATAAAATGATTATGATGGATAACCCTAGAAAATCACAACGGTTTTAGAAACTGCCTCGCAATAATTACAAACCTGCCTAAAGAGCAGGTTTTTTTATTTGATCTAATCATCATTTAAAAAAATAACAACTTGATTATCATAACTTTAAAATAAAACTATAAAAATAGTTTGCAAACTATCTTTATAGTAGTAACTTTATTTAATCAAACTATAAAAGTAGTTACCATGTTAAAAGAACTCACAAAAGCAGAAGAGCAGATAATGCTTATTCTTTGGGAAATGGAAGAAGCATTAGTTAAAGATGTTATCGAAAAAATGAAAGAACCTAAGCCCGCTTATAATACCGTTTCTACAGTTATTAGGGTTTTAGAAGGAAAAGGATTTTTAGACCATAAGGCAATTGGCAATACCTACATCTACTTCCCTATTATTAAAGAAGCTGATTATAAACGATTTGCTTTAGATAAAGTAATGAACAACTACTTCGAAAATTCTTATGAAAGCCTAGTTTCATTTTTGGTAAAAGATAGAAATATGGATTTGAATGAACTGGATGAATTAATTGCATTGGCAGAAAAACTTAAAAAAGATAAATGATGAGCTGGCTATATTATTTGCTCGAAGCCAATCTGTATCTTTCCATATTTTATTGCTTTTACAGATTATTTCTACGTAAGGAAACTTTCTATTCGTTGAACAGATATTACTTGATATTAAGTTCGTTTTTTGCTTTCATTATCCCTTTTTTTCAATTAGGATTTTTAAAGCAAGCTAATAGTTTAGTTTTAACCTCACGGATCGAATCGATTGAACAAGTTAATCTACCAATCAATAGCGCGATAACAACCATTCAACAGTCCTTTTTCACAATTGAGAATTTCATTTTGACAATATATGCTTTTGTTGCTATTTTATTTTTTTGCAAACTCTGCGTAGGCTTATTTAGTATATTTAAGTTAATAAAGAAGCCGTTTAATATAATAGAAAATGATGTTAAATTAATTTATCTAAAAAACTCTGGCATAGCTTTTTCATTTTTCAACCTGCTTTTTTTGGATTCTAACTTATCACAAAGGAGCACAATTATTAAACACGAATTAGTTCACATTAGGCAAAAACATAGTTTAGATGTGCTATTTTTTGAAATTATTCAAAGCATAAATTGGTTTAATCCATTCTGCTATTTATTAAAAAAAGATATAAAACTTATACACGAGTATTTAGCTGACGAAGCGACTACGCAAAACGAAGTAGAAAAATACGATTACGCTATATTTCTTATCCAAAATTCACAGCGTATCAATATTGTCAATCTAACCAATCAAATATTCAGTTCATCAATTTTAAAACAAAGAATTAACATGTTAAATCAAAAAAAATCGTCAAGTTGGGCTAGGCTCAAATTTCTATTTATTTTGCCTTTAGTCGTAGGGCTTATTTCCTTATCAACTATGGCATTTACAAAAAACTATTCAAAAATAGATTTGTATTCAAAAGGTGAAAAATTAGATTTCAATCAACAAGATAGTATAAATAAAAAAAACAAGCTAAAACAAAGTGTTGCTAAGTCCGCAACCATAAAAGAACTTGATCATACGCCTACACTTCAAAAAACTATACTTTTAGCTCCGCCACCTAAGCCTAAAAAAAGCGAGTATAAAGGAGAAACTTATAAAATAGATTTAATTTTAGATAGAACAAAAGGTGAAAAATTAATAGCTCCAGACTCCGAAAAAGGTGAAAAGTCGGTATCTATTTACAGTGAAAGAGGTGAAAAAATTTTTGTAACAGATAACTATAAAAATGATTGGGATGGAAAAGTAAATTTTTACACCAAGAAAAGTCTCCCTGCTGGAAACTATAGCTATGTCATAACTATCGCGAAAACTGAGAAAAGCAAGGCAAAAGTCATTCAGGGCTACATAAGCTTAAGATAATTAATGCTACTGCGGTACGTAAACCACGTATTTAGTTTCAAAAAAATCTTCCTCAAAATAATCTGAAAGCGGGTATAATTCTGCTTTCAGATTAAAACATTTTGCCCCAAGGCTTAACCATAATACCATTGCTTCTTTGCTGTGTAGCAGTACCCGTGTAACAAAGTATGGTTTCTATATTTTTTTTATTTGCCAATTTTTTAAAGTAGAGCAATCCTTTCTGGAAATCTTTATTCATGGTGGCGCCAGCTTTAATTTCTATGGCTGTAATTGCCGATGGCATATCTAAAAGCACATCAATTTCATTACCAGTTTTATCTCTCCAAAAGTATAAATTATCTTGTAAACCCTTATTTAAGCGCTGTTTTAATAAATCTACAACCATTAAATTTTCGAACAATGCGCCTTTTATAGGGTGTGTACTTAGCTGTTGTGCATCTTGAATACCTAATAAACTACAAACAACGCCTGTATCATAAAAATAAAGCTTTGGAGATTTAACAATTATTTTATTGAAATTATTAAAATATGGTTTTTGAAGATATACAATGTAACTAGATTGTAGAATATGCAACCAAGCTTGCACCGTTTTAGCGTCTATGCCACAATCGTTACCTAATGATTGCATGTTTAATAGCTGTCCGCACCGACCAGCACAAAGCCTTAAAAACTTCATAAACAGTGCCAAATCGGTTATGTTTTTCAATTGCCTTACATCTCGCTCTACATAAGTATTAATATAATTTGGATACCAATCTATTGGCGAAATATCTTTATAAATCGGTTCTGGATAATTTCCGTTAAAAATTTGAGTTTCGTAATTAGCAATTAATTTTGCCTTTTTTAGCTCTTTTAAACTGCAAGGAAGCAAATGTAAGTATGCAACCCTACCTGCTAAAGTTTGCGAAATACTTTCTTGCATTAAAAAATTATTGCTGCCACTTAGTATAAAAAAGCCGGGTTTGTCCTTCTCATCTACAATTTGTTGGATATAAGAGAATAAATGTGGTAACTTTTAAACTTCATCTAAAATAGCACCATTTTTAAACTGCTTTAAAAAACCATTTGGGTCTGTAGTGGCAAATTCAGCAACATCAGGGTTTTCTAAAGAAACATACGGCTTGCGAGGAAAAGTTGTTCTGCAAATAGTTGTTTTACCACTTTGCCTTGGACCAACAACTGCTACAACTCTAAATTTTGAAGCTAATTGTTTCAGTTTTATTTTTCCAACACGCTCTATCATAGTGCAAATATAAAAAATATTTGTCCAAATCGGGAATCAGATTCCATATTTAGACAAATACTTTAAACAATTATCTGATAATGAACAATATAAGAATTTAACCTTCTAATTACTGGGCTACGTAAACCACGTATTTAGTTTCAAAAAAGTCTTCCTCAAAATAATCTGAAAGCGGATACAACGTTGCTTTCAGTTTTGATTCTGCAATTTCTTCGGTCAAATCGCCACCTTTTAAATATAAAATACCATTCGGAATAGCATTAATTGAATCTTGTTTGAATTTACCTTGTATCCAAGGGTAAAATTCGTTCAAACGCGTTACCGCTCTTGATACTATAAAGTTAAATTTTTCTCTAATCTGCTCAGCCCTCAAATGATCAGCTTTAAGATTTTCTAACCCCAAAGCTGAAGCCACTTCCTTAACAACCTTAATTTTTTTACCGATAGAATCTACCAAATGAAACTGTGTATCGGGAAATAAAATAGCCAAAGGTATGCCTGGAAATCCGCCTCCAGTACCTACATCCAATACAGATTCGCCCGCTTTAAAACTGCAAATTTTTGCTATGCCTAAAGAGTGCAACACATGCCTTTCGTATAATTCTTCGATATCCTTTCTAGAAATTACATTGATTTGTGCATTCCAAAAGCTATAAAGATCAAATAATTGAGAAAATTGATCAATTTGTTTTGCTGATAAATCAGGAAAGTATTTTAAAATGATATCAGGTTTTATATCAGCCATGTTGTTTAATTTCTAAAAAATTTTATCTCCAATTTACTTTTTTCTTACCGAAAAGTGCAAAAAATCCATTTATCGACAAAAATAGGAATAAAAGTATATCTAAAATAGGAAAACACCAGCGCAAATCGCCACAATTTAAACGCTTTAGTAGTTTTAGATACACAAAACACTTAATAATAATGCTAAGCAACAATATGCCGCCAGCAATATATTGCGCATCTCTGCCGAAAAACATACAAGCTGTAAATGCACAATAAAACAAAAATTGGAAAATAATCTGCACACTTAGGATAAATTTATGCTTGCTTTTATAAAGTTTTCCTGCCCCAAAATGACGCTTCTTCTGCCTTAAATAACTTCTCCAACTGCTATTAGGCTCGCTCCATACTTGGCTGTCGCTACTAATTCTTATCTCTGTATTAAATGCATTTGCGTTTGCGTTTACAAATAAATCATCATCACCAGATTGGATGTGCATGTGTGCTGCAAAGCCCTTATTCTTAAAAAAAAGAGGCTTTTTGTAGGCTAAGTTCCGTCCAACACCCATATATGGCATTCCCTTTAGCGCAAACGAAAGGTAGTTTACGCCTGTAAAAAAAGTTTCGAACCGAATTAGCGCATTTAACAAACCCCTAGTTTTTATGTAGGGCGAAAAACCCAAAATTATTTCAGTTTCCTCACGATCAGATTGTTGCATGTATCTCAACCAATTCTCCGATTCGGGCACACAGTCCGCATCGGTAAACACCATCCACTCATATTTTGCTGCCTTAATGCCCATGGTTGCAGCAAACTTTTTCCCTGCAAGAAATTTATCACTATCTAATATTTTAACGATTTTTAAATTATCATACTTTTTTTCTAAATCCTCCAAGTAATCTTCTGTTCCATCCCACGATCGGTCGTTAACCACAACCACCTCAAATTCAGGATAATTTTGACTTAATACAATCGGTAAATATTGTTTTAAATTGACAATTTCATTTCGGGCACAAATAATCACGCTTACAGGCTTAGAAGCCGTTGTGGGTAATGCCTCTATTTGAGTATTTGTTAACCTTAAATGAACAAAAAGTACGAAATATAACTGTACTAAAAGGCAAAAAGCAAATATCGAAAGCAGAATAATTTCTATTATTGATAATATCACGATGTTAAATTAAATAGGCGCAAATCTCTGATTTTTAATCTATAATACATCTTTATGTTGATAAAAAATTAAACAAAAAAATGAAGCCTATTTTTGTTATTTTTGTGAGATTTTTGACGGCAATTAAACCTATTACAGGTTAAATATAATTAATAATAAGTCAAATTAATTTACCCCTCATTTGGAGCAGAAATTGCTATTTTGAGCATTGAAAAGATTAATAAAACATAGATGAAATTCAGTTTAGAAGCTAAAGATCCGCTTTCGAAAGCCAGGGCAGGAACAATTACTACTGCTCACGGCGAAATAGAAACTCCTATTTTTATGCCTGTGGGTACTGCCGGAACGGTAAAAGCAGTACATCAACGAGAACTTGAACAAGATATAAACGCGCAAATTATTTTAGGCAATACTTACCATTTATATTTAAGACCCGGACTTGATATTTTAGAGCGAGCCGGCGGTTTGCATAAATTTATTGGTTGGGACCGCCCAATTTTAACCGATAGCGGTGGTTACCAAGTGTATTCTTTAAGCAAAGTTCGTAAAATAAAGGAAGAAGGTGTAACTTTTCGCTCGCATATTGACGGATCAAAACATCTTTTTACCCCCGAATATGCAATGGATATCCAGCGTACAATTGGGGCTGATATTATTATGGCTTTTGATGAATGTACGCCATATCCATGCGATTATAACTACGCCGCAGCATCCATAAAAATGACACATCGTTGGTTAAAACGTTGCTGTACCCGTTTTGATAATACACAGCCCAAATATGGTTTTGATCAAACACTTTTTCCGATTGTGCAAGGCTCTGTTTATAAAGATTTAAGAGAAAAATCGGCAGAATTTATTGCCAACATGAACAGAGAGGGTAATGCCATTGGTGGTTTATCGGTAGGCGAACCCGCCGAGGAGATGTATGCAATGACCGAAGTAGTGTGCAATATATTACCTTACGAAAAACCGCGTTATTTAATGGGTGTAGGTACACCTATAAACCTGTTAGAAAATATTGCGTTGGGCATTGATATGTTTGACTGTGTTATGCCGACTAGAAACGCCAGAAATGGCATGTTATTTACTCGAAATGGACTAATAAACATTAGAAATAAAAAATGGGAAGATGATTTTTCTCCATTGGATGCAGATAGCGATTTGCACGTAGATTTAGTTACTAGTAAAGCGTACTTGAGGCATTTAATACACAGTAAAGAAATGCTTGGCGCCCAAATTGCAACCCTTCATAACCTACATTTCTATTTATGGTTGGTTAAAGAAGCTAGGAAACGGATAATTGCTGGCGATTTTTACGAATGGAAAAACAAAATGGTTAAAGTGCTGGGCAACAAACTTTAAAAATGAATATACTAAAAGGTCGCGTAAAAATTATAGATCGATACATCATCGGCAAATACTTGGGTACATTTATTTATACGTTGGCTATTTTCGTAATTATAATTATAGTGTTCGACCTTTCGGAGAAACTAGACAACTTTTTAAAAAGTGGCTTAACGTTATGGGGCATTTTATCTAAGTATTACGCAGGTTCTATTCCGTTTTATGTAAATATGTTGTCGCCGTTAATCAACTTTATAGCGGTCATATTTTTCACCGCTAAAATGGCCGATCAAACAGAAATTGTGCCTATTTTGAGTGGAGGCATAAGCTTTAACCGTTTCTTATTTCCATATTTCGTGGCTGCATCTGTGATATTCTCCGCAAATTTATTATCGAATTTATACCTTTTGCCGTACACCAACAAGCTTAAAAACGAATTCGAGAATACGTACGTGCGCACGAATGATGCATCGAGCAAGAGCAACATCCACATGAAACTGGATAAAAAAACATACGTCTTTATCGAGAGTTTCGATAATAAAACAAACTCTGGCTATCATTTCTCATTGGATAATTTTAATGGAGACGTATTAACTAAAAAAATTGTTGCCGAAAACATTAAATGGGATTCGCTGAAAAGGCAATGGCAATTAAGCAATTACTCTATCCGGAACATTAATGGCTTAAAAGAATCGATGATTTACGGCAACGGCAAACAGAAAGATACCATTTTGGATATGCGGCCTGATGATCTTTCTGCTTACGACAACGTGGTGCAGAACTTAAGTACAACGGAGCTTTCGGAAAAAATTAGGAAGGAAAAAATACGCGGAACTGGTATTATGAACGATCTGCAATTTGAACAATACAAGCGATACCTTACGCCATTATCTGCGTTTGTACTCACGCTAATCGGCGTTGCTCTCTCCTCCCGCAAGGTTCGTGGCGGTGTTGGCGTATCGTTAGGTATTGGTATATTTTTAAGTTTTGCATACATCGTTTTTAACCAGTTTACACAAATGTTTTCTCTCAAAGGAGGCTTGCCACCATTTATCGCTGTGCTACTGCCAACTATATTTTTTACCATCCTCGGCCTTATTTTAATTAAGAAAGCCCCAAAATAAGCATGCTAAAAGGCAATAAAAACCTAATCATATTACATGCTACGGTAATTGTGTGGGGTTTTACTAGCGTATTGGTAAAACTAATCACAATAGATGCTGTATCGATTGTTTGGTACCGCTTAATCATTGCGGTTGCAACGCTGATTCTATGGTTTGCGCTTACTAAAAAAAGCTTAAAAATCACTAAAAAACAATTCATTTCATTTGTACTTACAGGCGGAATTGTAGCCCTTCATTGGATATTTTTTTCCTATTCTATCCATGTTTCTACCATATCGGTAACGCTTGTTTGCATGTCATCCTTTACTTTATTTACATCTATAATAGAACCACTAATTAAAAAAACTAAGATTGTAATTCCCGATATTTTGGTTGGGATTTTAATTTGTATTGGTATTTTTATGATTTTTAAGTTCGAATCTAAATATACTTTAGGCATCATATTTGGTCTTTTAGCAGCGGTTGCAGCCAGTTTATTCTCCACTATAAACTCCACATTTGTTCAAAAATGCGACCCATCAATCATCAGTTTTTATGAACTGGCAGGTGGTTTATTTTGGATTACTTTATACAAATTTTGGGATGTAAATCTCTTAAATAAGAGCTTTATGTTATCAACTTCCGACTGGATTTACCTAACTATATTGGGCAGTATTTGCACCTCAGTGGCTTATGTTGCTGGCGTATCCGTAATGCGTACAATGTCGGCTTTCCGGGTATCATTGGTAAGCAATTTAGAACCCGTTTATGGCATCATTTTAGCATTAATTTTCTTTAAGGATTCTGAACAAATGACCACTGGATTTTACTTTGGTTCGATCATAATATTGGCAGCAGTTATCTTATATCCGATTTACAAAAATCGAAACAACTCGCTATAATTTGAGGGTTTAAAGCCCTATTTCCCGAAACACTTAGCAGGCAAATTTTGCCATGGACGCAGTCTATTATACCTGAATTAATCTATTATACTACGCGTAATCCTATAACCCAAACCAACCTTAAACGTTCATTATAACTCAAAAAAAGTCGGGAAAATGCGTAGTACAGCTAAAATTAACATCACTTTCTTACAGCCAATCAAAAATAAGATAAGCTGCTATTCCAGCGCATAAAGCCACTATTAGACACTTTTAAAGTAAGTGCTTCAAAATCCACTTACGTTGTCTTTTCTTCCGATTACATCCTTACAGAACCGTTAACGATGCGAATTTAGATGAAAAACCAACTATTTTAAGAGCTTAAATCATACAAAATTTTGAAATGACTGCAATTTATTTCAAGAAAATCGACGGGCTCTTGTCGTCATTAAATCTTATTTTCAAACTAATATTGACTCAACACTAAAGCGAAAAAGATATAAACCCTATTAAATTTAGCTTTCAAAAAATGTAGTAGTCTTCAGAAATTAATATGCCAAACTGGCATAGTATTGAAAAATGAGCAAACATGAAGTTAATTTGATTTTCAATTTCGCCCGCGAAATTTTCCAATAGACCTCTTCCCAAAAACTTTGAAAAGAGATAGAATTACAACCTAATTTTACCAAGATTAGAAGTTGTAGAGTAGCGATTTAATAAACTTAAAACGCACCAAAATTCACGACAAGAAAACGACCGAAAGATTGAAATTTGATCAAGATTTAAAGTGGATTCAAAATCTTTTATTTCCCGGAATACGTATGCATCAACGAAGTTTATTGATTTTTTTTTCGAGGAAAACAGATAATTAAGTGTACTTTAATAGCTGAATTAATAACGCATATTTAAGTTACATTTTTGGGTGATAATTTTAATAAAAATAAATTGTAGAATCGAAAAAATAAAGGTTTTACCGATTTATTTAAATATCATATATTATTGATAATCAGTTTGTTTTTTTTAACAAACTAAAGTTAAAATTTACAATAATACATATATCCAAATTTCAAAAAACTAAATATTTTAGCAAACGATTTAGATGAATTTAACCAAACAAGACAAAATGTTATTTATCAGGTACTTAACATGCTTTACCTTAAGTTTTATTTCATTATCGGTTTTTGGGCAGATTTTTAGTGCAGATCAAAACCCACTTAGTGTAAATTGGCGGACAATTGAGGTAGGTGGCTTTAAAATTATCTATCCTGCCGAGCTTGAAAAAGAGGCACAACGGATGGGCTATACCCTACCCTACATTTATCCCTTTACTGCAAGCGGGTATCACCTTAAAAAAACAGCGATACCCATCGTGCTTCAGAACCGCGGAACGGTTGCAAATGGCTTCGTCCAGCTCGGCCCAAAGAAATCGGAATTCTATACCACCCCACCCCAATATTTCGACAGCCAAGATTGGCTAAACAACCTAGCGATACACGAACTTAGGCATGTTGCACAATTTGACAAATTGACAGGAAATAAAAAAAACCCTTTCCCTGAGCTGGTGTACTTTGCTTATTTTGGTGCTGCCATACCGATATGGTTTTTCGAAGGTGATGCGGTTGTGAACGAGACCGCTTTAACAAGTTCGGGCAGAGGACGACAACCAAATTGGATTATGCCTTTTCGGACTTCGGTTTTAGAAGGGAAAAAATTATCTTACAGTAAGGCCTATTTTGGATCGGATAAAAGTGTAACACCGGGCTATTATCAAACCGGTTATTTAATGGTGGCAAACCTAAACCAGCAATATGGAAAATTCATTTCGGATAGCTTGCTACAAGACATCAAGAAAAGACCGCTAAGATTGTATCCCTTTTCGCAGACTTTAAAAAAATATACTGGCAAAAACACGCGTAAATTTTACCTCGCTACTCAAAATAAAATCGAAGAAAAATGGCAAAAACAAGCTGAAAATTCGCAGACTGAAAAGTACGCTAGCTTAAACAAAAAAGCAACCTTTGCCACCGACTATTTTTTACCTGTTCGGGTAAACAAAAATCAAATTTTAGCACTTAAAGAAAGCAAGGCCGAAGCCAAATATTTCGTACTCATAAATGCAGATAAATCCGAGCGCCGACTTTTCGGAATTGGCTACCAAGAGCAACCCTGGTTCAGCTTTGAAAATAACATTTTGGTGTGGGATGAAATTAGATACGATGCAAGGTTTAAGCAAAGGAGTTACAGCGTAATTTGTAGTTATAATTTAGCAACAAAAAAATTCAAACAACTCACAAACAAAACTCGCCTATTCTCTCCTAGTTTATCAGTTGACGGAAAAAAAATTGTTGCCGTGCAGGTTGACCTCAGCAACAAATTTAATTTAGTAGAATTGGATGCTGTGAATGGTTCGATTTTGAAGACCTATCCAAATCCAGAAAATTTCATTTTGCAAACTCCAAGTTTCAATCAATCGGGAAATAAGATTGCTTACATCAGCGTTAGCGAAAAAGGAAAAAGTTTAAACGTTTTGGAAAACTCAGAAAACACAATCTTAATTACTAACGTGAGACAGCAATTAAGCAGGCCGATTTTTATTAATGATAGAATAGCTTTTAACGCGCACTACAATGGAATTGATAACATTTATGACATAGACGTCGATTCAAAAAAAATAAGCGCCTTAACCGCTTCTAAATACGGCGCTTTTAATGTAAAAAAATCCGATAAGGGGAAAATCACTTTTAACAATTATAAAATTAATGGCTACGAAATTGCCGAAACAAATTTGGAGGAGAAAGAAGTTGGAAAAGATGAATTCGTAAATTTTTTATCCTCAACCGTAAAAAAAGATTCGATTGATGTTTTTAAGAACATCCCAAAACCAGACACACTACTCACCTCCAAACCCTATCATCAATTAGAAAATCTTTTCAATTTCCATAGTATTATTCCGGTAATTGATGATGAATATACTTATGGATTAGCATTACAATCGAACAATCTTTTAAACACCATGAATTTTTCTACTGGCGCAAAATACCACAGCGATTTAAAAAGAGTTGAATATACAGCAGATATGAGCTATAAAGCACTGTATCCGGTTTTAAGTCTTGCCTATCGCAATAGGCCGAAAAGGTTGTTCTACAGCGCTAAAAATGGCCCGCAGCAAGGCGACTGGAGAGAGAACTATGTAAAATTGAATGTTTCGCTGCCAGTATCGTTTAGCGTTCGCAACCAAAACTATTCAATTTCGCTAAATGCAGCAACCAGCTACACCAAAAGGTACCTGTTTGAGAACTTGCCCTCAAATTTGATTACAGAGGTAAAATTCCCGCTTGAGTATAGTTTTACCTTTAACCACAGCACCAGTACCGCAGCGCGAGATGTAGCACCAAAATTTGCTCAAATTTTGCGAGTTAATTACGACCACCAGCCTTTTGATAAAAATTTAAAAGGCGAAATATTGGGCTTAGAGAGTTTCTTCTATTTTCCTGGCATTGCTAAAAATCATTCTTTTTTGGCAAGTTTTAATTATCAAAAAGGTACAGGTGTAAATCAGTATGCTACCGAAATTTCTACAGTTTACGGTTATAATAATATTTTGGCAAAAAACAAAATGCAAAATACATTGCTTTTTAATTACCGCTTTCCTTTTGCCTACCCCGATTGGGAAATTGGATCGCTGGCTTACATCCGCAATTTTAGAGGAGGGTTATTTTGCCATTATGAAAACCTTGGTATTAACACTAAAATTACCGAACCAAAAACTTTTGGTGTAGAAATAAATACTAGTTTAAACCTTTTTAGGTATCAGCCTGTTGTAGATTTAGGCGCACGTTTGATTTTTGTTAACAAAATTTACAATCAAAATCCAATATTAGAGTTTTCATTTAATTATAGCTTTTAAACGCATGAGCGGAAAAACCATTTTCATTATTATTTTAACTGTGTTATTAACCATTTTTTTAATGGTAAACACAGAACCTGTAGATTTCGATTTTTTAGTTACCACACTATCCGTTTCTAAACTCTTAGTTATTGGGATTTGTATTTTAGTTGGCTTTATAATAGGCTTCGTTGCCGGCAGACCACGTAAAACTGTAAAAAGTTATGATGATGAGATTGAAAAAAACCTTCAAAACTTGAAGAAAAATGAATTGAGTGATGAAGATAGGGCGTATATTAGCTAGGGTAAGGATTAGAAAGATTTTAGGATTTTCGAGATCTGGGCTGGGCGTTTAAAAATAAAATCGGTTAGGATTTTCGAAATTAGGGCGTGAGGGGGATTGCTATCGAACTCTAATAATCAAATTTCAATTATCGACTTAAGTTTAAATAGCAAAAATAAAAACGGGTTTGGCACAAATTGTATCAAACCCGTTTTGCACGTAAAATAATTGCTAATTACTTTCGGTTTACGGAATGATGAAAGCCAAAGAAATATCGTGTGTACCAACATTTAGCCCAACACTGCTAGAAGCATTGAAATTATATAAGTAACCGATTTTTATACTGTTTTTCGCGTTATTTAGCTGATAAGACAGCATCGGTCTGATTATGGATTGAGTTAAGCTTCGTCCATTATCTTCCGTTATGGTTGACACCTCTTCTATTCTTTGTCTGAAACCAATACCAAAGGCCAAAGACCTATTCATTAAAATTTGAGCATTTACATCTATAGAGGTTATGCCACCCATGTTTTTGATGAACAGGAACGTGGGAGTTAACATTAAATTACCCTGAATAGGCAGATTGGCACCCATAATGGCGTACAAATTTATTTTGCGGAAAGTTGCCGGCACTTGGTTGGAATAACTATCCTTATTGGTGTAAAGCGATAAAATATTATCGAAAGATAAACCAAAATAATATTTATTGTTGATGCGTCCTGCAATGCCAAATCTAGCATCAAACTTAGAGCTATAAATATTTCGCCTCGCTAACGGATCTCCATCCTTAACGGTAACTAAATCTGATAAATTTATATCGAACTGCTGTACGCCAATCCCTATGGATGATGAAAGCACCATATTTTCTGAAACCGGCAGGTGATACACATAATTGCCATAACCCACGGTGTAACTATCGTTGCCAAAAGTATTTTTGACCGCATTAAAACCAATACTTGATTTTACTTTGGGCAAATTCACGTTTCCACCAACCGATAGCGTGTATGCTTTGGCGCCACTGCCCTGTGCACCACTTACCGCTTGATATTGAGCATTACCCATTGCCTGGCTTTCGGTACCCATAAATGCTGGGTTTATAAAAGTTTTATCTAATATAAATTGGCTGCCTTGCATTTCCAATTGCGCTTTAGCAACAGTACTCGAGATGATGATGGTTAAAGCAACCATCATCATGTTTTTTAAAAATATTTTCATTTTTATAATCATTAAACTAAATACCACACTATTGATAAACTATGGTTATAAAACCTCTAAAAGTTACTTCTTTACCATCTTTATCTACGGCTTTCAAAATGTACCCGTAAGATCCCATTGGGAGCGTATCTCCATTCCAATCGTTTTGATAGTTTTGCTTTTTATAAACGATATTGTAGCTTTTGTTAAAAATGGTTAACGAATTACTGACGTAGAAATCGTTTAAACCTACTATTTCAAACACATCATTAATTCCATCACCGTTAGGCGTAAATAAAGTTGGTATAAGGATTTTAGCTTCGCTTGCCCTTTTATCTACTACAAAAACCGTATTTGCTGGTATTAAATTGTTGCTTAGGTTGCCATCGTTATTTACAGTTACCTTACCTTTACCAAGAGTTTGAGTGCCAACTTTTAGTGCTCTTAAGATAACTTCGCTTTTTACAGATTCATTAACCGCAATTTTTAAGGTATTGATTTTGATGGTATGGTTTGCAAAATCGTACACTACATCGCTACTTGCCGAAACAAATTCGAAAGCTTTACTAAGTGTATCAATTAGCACCGTGTTTACGGCCAAATCTGGCCCCATATTTTTATTAGTTAATGTGTATTTTAACGTATCGCCAACATTAACACGGATTTTACTAATTTGGTTGCTTACCATAATATCGGCGTTACCTTCTAAAACAAGCGTTATTGGCGCGGCAATGGTTCCAATAATATTATCGCCCTGATTGGTTATTGGTTGCGTTACCTTAGCCGTATATTCCTTCTTCTCCTCCTTGTCGTACACTTTAATTACAACATTTTTATTCTCATCACCAGTATTTCCGGTAACCGGGATAAAGCCAACCGCCTGCCCATCTTGCAAGGTAGTTTGATTTACAATGTTGACTAAGTTATTGTTTACATAAACATACGTTTCGTACCTGTTTGTGGTATCGTTTACAATTTGCCCGCCTTGATTAATTACAGATGTTACCGACATGTTGGTTTCGTAATTGGTACTATTTACCGACATATTGTTATTAACCGTGCTATTAATTATCGTATTGCTGTTGTTTACAACTAAAGGCGTAGTACTGTCTTTAATCGGACTCACATCTGGCATAGGTATAATATTTACTTCCGGATCGTAAACAACTGCTGGTATTGTAAATCCATCGCCATTGCTATAAAATTTATAACCTTTACCTGGCCTTAAGTACTTTAAACTACCCGACCAAGAATCGCTAGCAGCATTATACTGCGCAAACTCTTCTTGACTCACCATTTGACTACCATCTGCAGGCTTATAGTTTTTAAGGTAATTTTTCAATTCCATATTAACAGCCAGCGGGTAACCTGCCCAATTCCAACCTTTGTTTAACTGAACATTTACATTTTTAGTAATAAACTGTCCTAGCACCCTCAAGCTATCAGGCTTAGCTAAATATATCATGTAGCTGTTGTAAACATTTAAGCTATCTAATGAACCTGCCCAACCTAACTTTTTATTGTACTGACTGTAAACATTATTGCTATTCAAAGTTTTAATAACATCGCCTTCGGTAGGTTTTAAACTCGCCAATACTTTTTTAAGGCTCATGTCACTATTTTTTACATTCAGCGAAATCCATGTCCAGCCTTTTTTGAGTGGTATGGTTTGGTAAACACCTTCGGGATGAAGAATAAATGTATTATCGGCGCTTCCAACCGTTCCATTTGGCACGAAGTTAATTCGCTCTAAGCCTTGGTACTCAATACCAGGATAGGTATCCCAAAAATGTACCGATAAACTTTCGTTGGCTGCGTTAGAATATGCCGTGATAAACGCCACATATTTTTTCGAATTGGCATCATAGGTAATATCAGCAACTCCTCTACACTCATCGCCAACAAATACACCCATTTTATCTCTCACATCAATCGAAGTAAGGGTATCGGTAGCGTTTAAACTAAACTGAGTAGTTAAACTCATGTTGTACTTAAAGTTTGATGGATTAACCGTCCAATTTGGAGGTGTACGCAATACATTAACGATTACGTACAACAACTGCCTTTTGTTATCGGCCATTGTAATAACGGTATCGGTATAAGTACCTGTATTAAGGTTTTTATCAATAATAAAATCGATGTTCTGCTCGCCTAAAGGCACCAATTTACCTGCTTTGTACGATGGCGTTAACCAAGCGGGATATTTTACGATGCTGAAATCTTGAACGAGCGCAGATTTATTTTTCAGCTTTGCGCTGAAGTTACTTTGCACATTTTCTATTGCATTTATATTAACATTTGTTGGCGCCCAGTAAACCGGACTAAGGTTAACAACAAAATCCCATTTTACGCTATCGGCAACCTTGTTTCCGCTCAAATCAAGTAAATTTTTAACAATTGCGGTCAGCTCTACGTTTTCGTAATCGCTCATGGCAGATTCTGGTATGGTTTTTACAATAAATGTTCTACCATCGCCTGTAACCGTTGCCGGGATAATTTGTCCGTTGTCTTTTCGCTTTAAAATAACTTTTACGGGATTGGCTAAATTGGTGTAAACAATATCTTTGTTAAATTTAACCCCAACAACATCGCTTGATGTTAAGATACCATTTGCGGGTGTGGGCAAACCAAATGCTACTGCCGATACTCGATCTATCGTTCCGCTGTACACCGGCGAATAGTTAACATCCACGCTCTGGCAAACTGCTATCGATCTGATTTCATATTTTCCATCGGGCAAAGTGCTTACATCGAAAGTGTAATCGTAATATTTGTCTTTTAAATCTGATTTTGGAACTGTAACAACCGTTTGCCACAACGAGTTCTCATAATCTTGATTAATTTTTCGGTACTGCAAACCAACGGTAGTGAGTGGAGATGCTGCCGAAGCATCGTATTTGCTAAATGCTACAAATAATTTATTGCTGTTTGATTGATTGACTAACCAATTATTCCCAGGCACAAACAAATCTATATCACTACATTTATTTTGGAAATAAGCATTTATCTTAACGGATGGTTTCGCAATATTTGCATCAGAAATATCATCCAAGGTGTTGTCGCATGTAGAAAAAATTACCAATGATAAATCTTCATACACACTAGAAAGTGGACCTCTAAAAACTTCTACTGGTAATTTAAAGCTTTTTCCTGTTGGGATAAAATAGGTGGCCTGTCCGTTGGTAACATCTTGTCCACCTACTAAAACTCTTGCACCGTTTGGATTGCTTAAAGGATTTAATTTAATTGCATATTCTACCGTTTCATCGCTTTCGCTTCTATTCGAAATTAAAATCTCGAATTTTGCGGCCTGATCTGAAGGCACGTTGCGTTGCTCACTTGCTCCACTAACCTGCATTGCTGGCAAATGGCGGTATTGTGTGTTGTCTTCATGTGGACAACTGGTAGAGCCAGATATCACTTTAAAAACTGGTGTACCATAAACTTTATCCTTTTTTAAATCGATGGAGATAAAATCGCCCAAATCGTTATCTTCTAAGTGATAACTCGTTGTGGTGGTTTTTATAGCGCTAGTTTCGTTCGCTTCTGACCAATTAAATCTAAAAGTAGCCAAGCCCCCGAAAGTTTTCTCGTTTGCCGCCCCACTTTTTACAACACCACCTACGGTTATTTCGCCATTTAAGTAAACAGATACTTCGCTAGAACTCGTAGTATCACTCTCCATACTAATTGAGTTGTCATACACCGCACCTGCACTTAGCGATATATTATCGCCCACTACACCTTGGGTACCGACAGGCAATTTTACCGCACCCGCTTTATCTCTATTCGTTTTATTATTGGCTAGCGCTTTTTGCCATGCTGCAATACTGGCTTTATATTCTAATTGAGACCTATTTAAATCGATTAAATTTTGAATGGTTATACTTTTATCTCCACTATCAAATTTCTGTTGCGTAACATCAAAAGTGTTTTTGGAAATGGAGTATAAAGTTTCTAACTGTTTTAATAGAATATTTTTGATGTGATATTCGGTATATAAAAACGTTGTGTTAAAATTGTTAAGATCGGCAGCTAAAGCCGTATCTCTTACCATGTCCATCTTTACCGCATCATATTTTAAAATATCCGTTAGGGCATACACCATATTCATCGATGCACCAACATAAACATCACCATCTGCACCCACCAATGTTTCTTCTCCCGAGGTAGAGAAATCCTCTGTAAACGTATTGGTAAATGTAGTACTTGTACTGGAACTCTTATCAGCACCAGCTTCCACTCGTGCAGTTACCTGCACAGCTGCACTGTACTCGCCACTTATTGGCGCAACAGCACCCACACCTATTTTTAAATCTGTATAAGCACCACCACCTGCGCCACCCGCATATTGGGTTGTCATTTTAGTACTCATGGTTGTACCTTTGCTTATGGTAGCGAAGGATTTATCGCCTGGTGGGTCGTGGAGTACAAATAATGGTATTTCTGGTGTTTTGGTTACAAACGTGGCACTACGGGCTCGTTCTCCTTCTACAACCACTGAGATGATTTGATTGGCTTCCCTCGAGCCTACCTTGCCAACAATTTGAATTGTTTTTTGATAGGGCGCTTCCAACACTGGTGCACCTACTTTAACTTTATATTTTACAGCATGCGTTAAGCTATCTAATTTATATTCTTTCCGATCTACAAGATCAGATATGGCATCATAGATGTAAACATCACCTGTATCTAAAATACATGCGTAGTTAACATCTCGATAAGAATAACTTTCTCTTATTTTAACATCTAAAACATGTTTATCATTTTGTACTAACAGATATTTATAAACACCACCGGGATTAAATCTAACTGAATCAGCAAAAGCTGGATTGCCACCATTTATTAATAATTGTAATTTATCATGATAAATAAATTCCATTTTCGGCACGCTTGCAACGTAAGTTGTATCACTTATTAAAACTGAATCTTTTCGAGAAGGTACAATTTTATAGATCGAGCCATCTGGTCTAAATGTAGTATCAGCAGGTATTGTGTTAATTTTTATACTTTTCTGAATATTTTTTGTAGTATCTTTTTGTGCTAAATCTACTTTCAGTAAATTATAGGTTTTAGTAAAATATTCAAGTTTGTTGGAATTAATTCCAGTGTTTTCATAAACCTGAACAATTTGTCCTTCGAAACCTGTTGCAGGCAAAACCATTGTAATTTCGCCCATTTTCTGTTGGCCAGGGTTTCTTGGATTGCCCTTATCCCAATCGTAAGAACTTACATGCAATAGCTTACCATACTTAATCGGCTGCGGTGGCCCGTTTACGTTAGTTGTACCTGTTTTAAGCGAATTTAATTTGAGGGTTACATACTCTCCTATCGGCGCATCGCAACTGGCCGTAACTTTAATAGTAAGCGTTTCAGTAGCGTTATCAACAAAATTGAAGTCGTTTATTAATTTATTAACATTTACAGTCCGAATAGTATCGGTAGTGCCAGCAAAATCAATACGATGATCTTTAAATTTAATTTGAATAGCATGTGGGCCAGGCGTACTAATGCCCAAGTTATAAGAACCATCACTTTTAGTTGTAAGTGTACTAAATTTCCCATCTATCCAAACTTCTGCGTCTTGCAATGGCAAAAACACGTCATTGTTAAGCGAATCTTTAATGGCTGTAAAATATACCTTCCCGCTAATGGCGAAGGATGCGGTATCAGTAAAATCTACATTTTGCTTGTTAGCATCATCATAAGTTAATTTTCTACTTAAAGAATCAGGATTGAAACGTTTTTTAGTGTAACCCGGTACAGCCGGTGTCATTACATAATCAGCACCGTTGCCATAAAACACATTCAAAATTTGGTAATATCCAGATGCATCTGTGGTATCGCTATAAGTGTATTTGTCTGAATTTTTATTATCAGAAATTTTCAATTTAGATGTTGCGGTAACCACTATACCTTCTGATCCTGCATTTGTTTTACCTTTGATGTAGCCGCTTATTTTACCATTTGGCAAGCTTTTCCCATCTACAATTGGCAACCTAAAGTTTTCGTCTATTGCGGGTGTACTGTCATCATCGTCGTTAACAAACCCAATAGTATAACTGTAGTACATACCTGGTATTACATCGCTATCGCTATAAGTTTTAGCTGATTCGCTTAAATTAATGAGCTGTTCCCCATCTTTGTACACAATAATTTCACCTATGCCCTTCGTACTGTTATACGATGGCCACGTTAATTTTACTCTACCTGCCTGATCCGTTGTTGCAGTGACCGCTTTTTTAACATAATTAAAGGAACTAGCATTGAAGGCCGGCTCACAAGCATTGCCACTATGATTCCAATCGCTTGGCGCATTGCTACTAAGTACAGTACGTATACTGTAAACATAATTACCACTGCTAGGCACTGTTTTATCGGTATAATTCCGCACATTACCAGCTAATTTTGTTATGTAGTTTCCATTTCTATAAACTTCAAAATTTAACTTGCTATCATCAATATTCGAGCCCTTAGCCCAAGTAAGTAATGGAAAAACCTGATCCGTTACGTTAAGGTTTGTAATGGCTTTAAGTTTGGGTGTTGTTCCACTTCGATATACAGTACCCCATTTTAACGTACAACCAGAACAGTCTTTTCCCCATTCGTAATATATTTGAACATTATAATCTCTGTATGGGCCAATATTACTAGAGCTACTGCCCGCTGGATAACTTCGATAACCGTTATTGTGCTCAACATCTCCATAGTAATAATTCCAACCTTGGTAACCAATAAAATTAGTCATTTTAAGACGAGCATATGAATCACCAGCACCCGTCATCGGTAAATCGCCCCAAATTATCTTCAAATATAGGTCATTTACTTCCTTACGAATTAAACCATCAAAATCTTCAGGGCTACTTTGCCCAAAACCTTTGAGTTGGCAAAATACGCCGAGTAATGAAATGAATAAAATTTTCTTGAAAAAAGAAAAATGTCTTTTGTTAGAAAAGCAAATAAGTAATGGTTTTTCCATAATGATAAATTTAGAATAAGCAAAAGTTTACTGAACTCAAAAATGGCAAACAATGTGTTTACAGTGCAAATTTTAGGGGGGGACAAAAAAGAGACAAATAAAAAACGTGGTCCTTACTTATTTTAAATATCAAAAAATCAATACGTTATAAGATTAACTTACACTTTTCGAAAATGAACAGGCCGCAGCATTTCAATTTGGTGGAATTAATTAAGATATTGGTGGTGGATCTGAACATCTCTTAATTAACATAATGAGTACCAAGAAGCTAATCATTCTTTCTATTTTTTTTATATGTCCATTATTTTTACGCGCGTACAATACTCCAGAAATCAACAATAAAATTATTGAGGCCATAAAAAAGCAAAGTGCATCAATAAAAAATTTACAAGACCTGAATATTGTTACAAGTCAAGCGTTTGATGGCTTCTCGAAAACTGACCCTTCCAGAACTATAATAGAACAAGTTTTTAGTGCCAATTTAATTGCATCGAAACAACAAAAGCTAAACGACAGTACAACCAATCTATTTAAGAAAGCAATTTTAAATTGCGAGAAAACAAAGCAAAAGGAACTGCAGATTTGGGCATCGTTACAGTATGGCTTCTACCTTTACACTTATCGTAAGTACGAAAATTCTTTCCCATTTTTTAGTTACTGCATAAAAAATTTAGACAAAGCAGATGATAGTGAGGTGATATCGCCTGGTGAAACTTATAAAAAAATAGCATACTTTTTAAGTACAGTTGGCGATTACCATAAAGCCATAGAATATTTAGAAATTGCCAATAAAAATGCTAATGGCGACCTAGTACAACTGGCCAGCATAACCGATGCGCTAGGTCTATGCTACATCAGACTTAACAAACCAGAAGAAGCCGAAAAATATTTTAACGAAACACTGGCACACGCAAAAGCCAGTAATGATGAGCTTCGTTATGGGAAAGCACTCGGAAATTTAGCAGAGATTAATCTAAAGAACAAAAACTTCACTTTAGCTTTACAGCGTTTACAACAAGATTTAACCCTCTCTAAAAAAGTAGGAAATGTACAAAATACAGTTTACGCGCTAGTATTGATTAGCAAAGTTTATTTGGCAAGCGATAACCTTTCGGAGGCAACTATCAACTTAAATTTAGCAAGAAAATTGGCGTCGTCGCAAGTTCAGTTTAAAAGTGATGATTATGAAATAAATACGCTCATTTTAGAAATCGCTAAGAAAACCGGAAATGTAGCGGATGAATTATCAGCCAGAAGAAATTTAGAAACATTAAAAAATCAACTCCGAACGCTCGATAGCAAGGATATTATAATGCGAATGGGCTGGAATTTAGAAAAAGCAAAATTACAGGCGAGCGTGGAGACTGAAAAAGATAAGCGTGCTAAGGAGTCCATACTGAAAATGGGCGCCATAATTTGTTGTGCATTTCTATCCATTATCATGATCTTGGTGGTAAACCGATATAAAGAAACCATAAAATCAGACAAAGCGAATTTCAACAACACCGTATTGGCATTTAAACTGGATAAAGTTAATTCTGAACAGAAATTGAGTACAAGTACGCAAACATTAGCTGCTTACAAAACTTACCTCGACGAGAAAAACAGTCAGATAGAACTGTTAGAAATGGAGGTAGAAAAAGCAAATACATCTACTTCTTATGAAGGTAAACAGCATTCGGAAAAAATACTTTCGCTCTTAAACTCTCACCTTTTAACCAATGAATCTTGGTTAGCTTTCAAAAAATCTTTCATAGAAGCGTATCCTGAATACTACCAACATTTAATCCAGAATTTTTCAGGCATTACAGACTCAAATTTGAGATTGATCTTTTTAACCAAACTCGGCATGAACAATGTAGAAATATCGAGAATTTTAGGTTTATCGATAGATGCTGTTAAAAAGGCAAAACAAAGGCTGAAAAAGAGATATTCTGAGTTGTATGATGCCATTTTTGAAGAACAAAATAAGGAACTTAATCGTTAAAATTAGGGTCAGCATTAGGTTCTAGCTAAAGCAGCGATTACAACGCCTCCATAATCTCCCCGTACAATAACCCACTCCCACCCCCATAATGTTGTATTATTTTTAAGCTGGGTTTTATCGCACGGAGCTCTAGCTTTAATCCATCTTCACAATCTTGATCAATACCGTTGCCAAGTAAAACTAAATCTACTACTTGTTCGTGGCAAATTGAAATCGCTTCATCATCCGTGCAAACACTAAAACCATTCCACTCTGGCCGAGCGTTAAGCAAGCGCCTCATTATTTTGGTAATTTTGGCATCTCTACCAATGTAAAGTTTTGTAGTTTGCATATTCTTGATTTCAAAGGTAAAAGCAAAAAGCCTAAGGCTGAAAGGTTGAAAGTTACAAGCTTATAATTAGGCAATTAGACCTACAGCCCGTAACTCACAACCGTTAACCAATTTAAAACTCCATCGGAACATCCATTAACAATACTTCTGCATCGGCGGTATTTGCTTTAAATTTAATTGCATCGGTTTCCCAAATCCCTAAGCCATCTTTTTCATTTAAAATATGTCCGTCAATGGTAACTTCTCCGCTTATTACAAAAGCATAAACCCCATTACCTGCCTTTTTAATTTTATAGTCGGTTGCAAAATCGGCATCAAATTTCCCTAAAGAGAACCATGCATCTTGATGAATCCATACGTTATCATCGGTTGAATTTGGAGATAAAATTTGCTGAAAATTGTTGTGCCTAGCATTTACATCAAGCATGCGTTGATCGTAACGTGGAGCAACATTTTTCTGGTTCGGGAATAACCAAATCTGCAATAAATTTAATTGAACGTTAGGCAGCGCATTAACCTCGCTGTGACTAACACCCGTACCTGCACTCATTACCTGTATTTCGCCAGCTTTTATTACTGCTTCGTTGCCCATACTGTCTTTATGCGCAATTGCGCCAGCCAATGGAATGGTAATAATTTCCATATTATCATGCGGGTGCGCACCGAAACCCTGTCCGCCATCAATCAAATCGTCATTTAAAACCCTTAACGCACCAAAGTGCATCCGTTCAGAATTATAATAGTTAGCGAAGCTAAAAGAATGATGCGCATTTAACCAACCATGATTTGCATGGCCTCTGGTATTTTCTTTGTGCAAAATAAACTGTGACATAATTTTTCCTTTCTTGTTTATGATACAAATTTACTGCGACATTTATTCTAAAGCATTGATGTAAGATAAGTAAGTAGTGATGAGAGTTGAGTGATGAGATATGAGTTAGCTAGCGGTAAAACCTTTCCCACAGTTCTGTTTTCGCTACTGGCTTATTTCCTATTCCCTTATTCCTATCGCTTAATAACTATTTCCTACTCTCTATGTCCGATTCCCTTATTCTAACTGCCTAATAGCTATTGCGTAATACCTATTTCCTTATACCCATTCCCTATTTTCTATTCTAAAACATTAAACTGATATTTAACAAAAAAATTAAAACCATGCGTGTAGCCGTAATCGATTTAGGAACCAATACTTTTCATCTTTTAATAGCCGAAATTAAAAATCATCAATTTAGTATTTTATATAAAACCAATGTGCCCGTTAAACTGGGCGAAGGCAAAATTAACGACAACTTAATTATTCCTGAAGCTTTTAAACGAGGAATCGACACTTTAAAAAGTTTTAACGAAACCATTAACAGTTACCATGTAGATCAAATTTCCGCCACAGCAACATCAGCAATTAGGAGTGCTAAAAATGGCGAAGAGTTTGTAACCGTTGCAAAAGCAGAAGCGCAAATATCAATTAAAATTATAACCGGCGATGAAGAAGCGCAACTAATTTATAATGGCGTAAAATTAAGCGGCGCAATAACCAACACAGCATTAATAATGGACATCGGTGGCGGAAGCATAGAATTTATATTGTGTGATAATGAAAATATTTTTTGGAAAAAAAGCTATAACATTGGCGCCGCAAGGCTGATGCAACAATACTTCCATTCAGACCCAATTTCTGATGGCGATAAAAATGCCATATTATTTCATGTGCAAAATGAATTAGCAGATTTATTCGAAATTTGCGAAACCTATCACCCAAAAACATTAATCGGTTCTGCTGGTGCATTCGAAACTTTTGCGTCGCTTATTATCAAAAAAAATAATTCAGATGAAAATATTGAAACTGCCATAAGTTACACCTTTGAATACGATGACTATATTAAAGTTGCAACAACTTTAATTAACGCTAGCCACAATCAACGACACGAAATGCCAGGAATGATTCCGTTAAGAGTTGATATGATTGTTGTAGCAGCGCTGATAACCAGTTACGTTTTAGGTAGAACACAGATTAATCAACTTAAACTTTCTACGTACGATTTAAAAATGGGCGTTTTGTCTTCTTACCTATAACGATTTCACAGGCTGTTTTACCATAATCATTTTACCCATAATCATACTTTCTGATCGTTCGGCCACAAAATCATTTTGCTTTTCTTGCGTAGTGTTAAGTTGCATGGTACCACCAAAGCGCAAACTCTCAATACTTAACAAATTGTTTTTTGCATTAAAACCAGCATTCAGTTTTATGTAATATCTTCCGGTTTTATCCGTTAGGGCAAATAACTTTGTATTTTGAATTACAACCCTTACACCCACTAATGGCTGTTTATTTTCATCAACAACATAACCAGAAATTGATTTAATAATTAATGGCTTGTTATCATTAATTTTAAAAGGTGCAACGCTTTGATGCAGCTCAACCGGCCTTTTAATTGGCGATGCCATTACCGTTGGATTAAATAAGCCTACACCAATTGCCAAAACGCCTAAATATTTCATCCAAACATTATTTTTTGGAACCAGTAATAACTGATAATTGATTTGGTTGAGTTGTGATTTACTCAGCCTACCGCAAATCTCATTTTTACGGTTGTTGAGTACGGCGATAATTTCTGCATTCGAATGTGTCGAAAAGTCGATTACATTTTTATTGCATGCTGCACAAAAATTCTCTCCTGTGCGTTTCTCCATTTTATCCCAATTTTGGTTACATGGTTCGGCTATGGTAATTTGAAATTTGGCTTTCATCGGTAGTTATTTTTTGTATTGATGATTAAATACCCAACCAATTTCCATAAAATCCTACAAAAAAAATGAATTTAAGGTTTAAAAGCCGAAATTTTTCCAGCAAACTTTCAACCTCACAATAGATTTTTTTTTCTAATATTTGCACCATACAAATTATACCATGAGAAAAATTTTAGCTGTTCTCTGCACCATCCTCACCGTTTTTGCAATTAAAGAAACCGTATATCTCTTCCTATCGAAAGACGCGGATATTATCGCACAAAAAACTCAACTTCAAATCACCGCTTTAAGCATTACCATTCCACTTATTATTTTAAGTTTGTGGCTTTGGTCACCTAAGAAAAAGGAGGATTAAAACTCAATTATAAAATTTATTTTTCAATTCAGGCGTTGGCACCCAACAACTTTCTTGCTTGCCCCACCACTTATAGCGGTTTTTGGCAACAATATCATAAACCCAATCTCTAATAAATTTAGGCACTACAATAAACCCATACATCAACGGCCATAATCCGCTTAAATTTTTGGTAATTCTTAATGCTGATGATGATTTGGTGTACAATTTTCCATCTTCCAAAAGTAACGTAGAATTTAAGTTTTCTAAATCAACATTAAATTTCGGCAATATTTCTTTCGCATACTCGCCTTGCAATGCTGAGAACTTAAAAACATTTTTTTTATCCCGTTCAATTACAAACTGTACCGACGCATTGCAAAGATTGCAAACTCCATCAAAAAAAATTACTGGCTTTTCTAAACTCATAGTGCAAATTTAAATATTCTCAATAACTATTCAATCAATACAAATCCGGCCCATAAAGCTGGTTTTGCGCCATAAAGCTTACGCATTTCTGTTTGAGCCAAATTGAAAGACTCCGCAATGTTTTTACCAATGGCAATATTTCCATAGAATTTCTGCATCATTTCTGCAGTTTCCTTGTCGGGAACCGGCCACAAGCTTACAATCATTTTATCCACGCCCGCCATTTTTAAAGCCCGCTGTAAACCAAACACGCCTTCGCCCGACACATTTTCGCCAACACCAGTTTCACAAGCTGAAAGTACAGCAAGCTTGGTATTGCTCAAATCTAAATTTGATAGTTCGTAAGCTGTTAAAATACCATCTTCTTTACCATTCTCTACCGCTTTGCCCAACCAGGCTTCGTTTGCGGCGCTAAAAACCAATCCTGTACGCAACAGTGGGTTTTCTAAATGGTTGTATGATAGCGCTTTTCCACTAATATTTGTATTTAAAGGAAAATAAAATCCATGTGTAGAAATGTGGATTATGGAAGGAGATTTAGACCCTGATAACTCCTTAAAACTGCTTTCCGAAGCATCAGCGCCAGCAAATTTATCAACTTTCCAATTATTTTTTTTTAGCATGGAAGTTATGCTATTTATTTCTTTTAAAGTATTGGGCAAATAATTCCATTTCGATTGCCCTGTAGCATCGCTGGGTAAAGAACGGTTGCCCAGTAACGCATCGTTGGTTATATTCGTATTGGCCAGATCATATTGCGCACCACCAAATAATGCGATCGATTTGTCTATTTTAAAATCTGAAGAAATATTGTTTTTAATATCTTTCGTGCTTAAAACAAACCGCAAGTCGTATTTATCAATCAAATAATTACCTGAGCTATCTTCTAAGCTTGCAAAAGAAACATTGTTGGTTATTCCATCAGCCGATATGTATAGCTTCCGCACATGAGCGAGTTGATTTTTTAAAGGCAGCCAAATACAGTTATATAGTGCTTTGTAAGCTTCAGGATTTTTTAGCTGGTCATCTAACAGAATTCCCCTACCATTTACGCCTTGATTCTTTACAAAACTGTTGATTAGATTTCCATCCTTCAACACCACGAATTCAGGATATTTTGTATTTGGCTTAATAATATAAGCAGCGTAAATTAATGAATCGGTTAACTTTTCTCCGTTATAATATGGAAACTCCACAAATTCTATTGCGGCTTCATTTGCGCCCAATTTATTTTTAATCGTTTCAAAATCTATATTATTTTGATCTTGGAATTGTTTGAAAGACTCAGAATTGAAAGAAAGTTGCTGTTCCAATTTTTTAGCAATATTCTCTAGACTATCTTTGATGGATAATTTATTCGGTCCATTTTGATATGCGCTTGCAAGCTGCTTTCTAACGTCTTTAAGTTGTGCGTATTGTTGCTTTAAGGTATCGTTACCTGATGAATTAATCATCTTTACCAAATAATCAGATGTATTTAAGAGCAATCCTTTTGTTTGAACAACAAAATTGTATGCTGTTTTATTTATTTCGGGTTTATTTTTGTACAAAATGGATTGAACAGAAAAATATTTATACAAGTTCTCTTGCAATGTTCTATTATATAACCGCTTTTCTTTTTCGCTAAAACCCGCCATGTTTAAAATCATAAAATCATTTATCTGAGTTAAAGATTCTCTCATAAGACTTTCCGCCTCTAAATAATTTCCAACATTAAAATATACATCAGCCATGCTCATTTTAACATCTGGAATAGCAATCTCACTGCTACTGCTGGTTTTATCACCTAAAGCCACAATTGCCTTTTTATAGTAAAAAATAGCACTATCTGTTTTGTGGAGTTTACTCATAATTGCAGCCTTTTGGGTGAATAAATAAACCTGTGTACTATCAAAATTACTTAACTTAAATGCGTACTCATTAGTTTGCTGCGCAAGTTTAAGGTTCCCCTGCCTTAAATAAACTTCTGCAAGCATTTGATAGTAATTCTTTTTGCTTCTCAAAATCTCACTCTTATTTTGATCGTAAGTAGATGTGTCTTCTATCAGTTTAATATTATTTAGCATTAAAGTATCTAAACCCGAAAAATTTCCGCTTTGTAGTCCATAACTAACTTTTACTGATCTGTACCGCTCATATTCCTGACTTTTAGTATCAAAGTTTTCGATCAATATCTTCTCCATTCTGCTAAGCGCGCGCTCGGCGTTTTTCCAGTCTTTTAAAGCTGTTGCACCTGCTACCAATCCATACAAATCATTTATAAAGTTAAAATTTACAGTATCTCCGTTTAATTTTTTAATCTCCAAGGCCTTTTGCAACCAAATATTACTTTTGGCATCTTCACCCTTATAATCATACACATATTGCAATTGCCGGGCTAACTTATAGGTGAGATCAGTATTTACATCATGATAAGCCGAATACGCTTTTAAGTAGGCTATTTCTGCACTATCCAACTGCCCATAGTGAATGTAGGTACCGCCTAAGCTTGTTAAAACTTGCGAGTAAGTTTTGTTTTTATTTCCATATATAGTTAAAGCTAAATTTGCCGATTGGCGGAGATATTCAGAAGATTTTTGATAATTTTTTAAATCATACTTTGCATCGCTAGAATTATATTGTGAACCAATTGCTTTCAGCGCAGCCACGTATGTTTTTAAACTATCTGGCAACATTTTCGATATGGATAATAACTCGCTTTCCAGTACAACTGCATTCTTAAAATCGTGTTGCTTAAAATATATAGCATGTAAATCTGCCAATACATCTACTGTTTTAACTGAATTTTGCAATCCATTTTTAGCTAAAATATTTAATGCTTTAAACATGCAATATTTAGCTAAAGAATCTTGTTCTAAATAATCTTGATAAGCCAACCCAAGTCTTTGTAAACTTACAATGAATTTTTCACTCGTATCACCATTTAAAGACGTGAGATCCATCATCTCTTTGGCATAGTAAATACTTTTCCAAGAATTACCTTTATCCAGCTCGGCTCTCGACATAGAATCAATCTTTGCCAAACTATAAACCGTATCTAAAACACTGTAAAGATTATATCGCCAGTCTTGTAAATTTTTCAACTTACTTTTACATAAAATCGAATCTATTTCGTAAATAATTTCTGCATTGCGATTGCCAAATAATTCTTTTCTTAAAATTAAAACTTGTTTACAGTACCTGGAAGCACTTTGAGCACCGAAGGCTTCTTCAAAGCTATTTGCAACATCCGCAACTACATTTAAATTCGTCCTCTTATCTCTCGTGTTTTTTAGTTTAAAATCCAAGTATTTAGCACTGAAGAAATTAGCACTATCAATATTTTTAACATGATATAAATACCTCATTTTTAAGTTACTGTATATAAATTCCGTTGTCGTGATATTTTCGAAATCTTTTACTTTTTGTATTTCATTATAAGCTTTGCGCCACCAAATCGCTGCATTTTCAAAATCTTCCCTTTCGGAATACGTTACACCAATGTTATTTAAAGCCCTAAAATATTCCATAGACTGAGAGCCAAATTCCTTAACAGCTGCGTCTTTAATTTTAAAAGCGATCAATAGCGTAGAATCCTTTTTGGTGCTGTCTGTAGCTAAACGAAAGTATATTTTGCGCAAAGCATCTTGATTAAGTTGCGCCATAGCACCAACAGAAGCAAAGAACAAAAAGCAGAAGAATAATATTTTCCGGAACATGTGACCTCAAAAGGATTTATAAAAGTAATGAATACATAGAATTAAAAAAATACCTGTAAATAGGTAAAATGATAAAATTTCAGTTCAACCAATATTTTACTGTGCTAACGGAGCCTGCTTAGGCCATTTTTAACGCATTAAAATTTCCAACGCACCTAAAATTGAACAATTAATTTACTCAACAATACCACACTATATTCTAAAATTTAAAACAAATGTCTTAATTTTAACCATGCATAAATTTATAGTACTGAATGCGTAAGTATTGTGTAAATAATTATTCATTTTGAAAAAATAAACGCACCAATCAATGGAAATTTCAATCAATTTTAAACTTTATCAAGAAGAAGACGCCAAAATCTCAGTAGCCGATCTATCCATCCAAAGAGGTTTTGGCATTTTTGATTTTTTAAAAACGATAGATAATAAACCCATTTTTATTGAAGATTATTTTAACCGTTTCTACAACTCCGCAAAAGAGATGAATATGGACGTTTGCTTTAATCGTGAACAACTTAGAAACGGAATTCATGAACTCATAAGATCAAATAATATCCCCAACTCGGGCATTAAAATGATTTTAACTGGTGGCTTTTCTGAGAATGGTTATAAAATGGCAAAGCCGAATTTAATATTGGTTCAAACGCCATTGCTTGTTAGTAATACATTACCAACTAAAGGTTTAAGCCTGGTTAGTTACAACCATCAAAGGCAAATTCCACATGTTAAAACCATCGATTATTTACAAGCCATAAGGCTGCAAAATTTTGTTAAGGAAAATGATGCTGACGATCTCCTTTACCACAACAATAATTTGGTGAGAGAATGTCCGCGCGCTAATTTTTTTATTGTAACCGAAAATGAGATTATAACGCCAAAGAATCAGATATTAAGCGGAATTACTAGAAATAAAATCCTCAACCTAAATATCCCAAACTACTCATTTTTGATTAGAGATTTTACTTTAGAAGAGGTTTATAATGCGAAAGAGGCTTTTGTAAGTAGCACGACTAAAAATGCTTATCCTATTATTAAAGTAGACGGAAAACAAATTGGAAACGGTAAAAATGAAGTCGTCCGGCAAATTAACGATGCACTTTTAGCCTTAGTAAGCGCCGATCAGATTTAACTTTTGAAGCCTGACTTATATTTATAACTTTTTACTTTCTACTTTAGGACCTTGCCTTATAACCTATAACTTACAACATACAACTTTTCACCTAAAACTTACAACTTTCTGCTTTAAACTTTAAACTTTAAACTTATATTTGCCCAATCCTTCTAAAATGCAAAAGAAAACACTTCTCGACGGACAAAAAATTCAGATTACAATTAAGAGGCTTTGCCATCAATTAATTGAAAACCACGACGATTTTTCTAATACCGTTTTAATTGGAATTCAACCTAGGGGAATTTATTTAGCAGATCGAATTCATCAGGAACTCCAAAGCATCCTTAAAATCGATAACCTTAAAAAAGGAAACCTCGACATCACTTTCTTCCGCGATGATTTTCGTCGTAAAGATGGCTTGGTTACCGCTAACAGTAACTCTATCGATTTTATCATCGAAAATAAAAAAGTTGTGCTAATTGATGATGTACTTTGGACAGGCAGAACAATTAGAGCCGCGTTGGATGCACTTTTGGCTTATGGCCGACCAGAAAAAGTAGAGCTTTTAGTTCTTATCGATCGGAGATTTAGCAGGCATTTACCTATTGAACCTGATTACATCGGCAAAAAGGTAGATAGCTTAGATTCGCAAAAAGTAGTGGTAACTTGGGCAAGTGAGGGCGCAGAAGATAAAGTAATTTTATTATCAGAAAAGCAATAATATAAAAATGGCAGCAGACAGATTATCCACCCGACATCTTTTAGGCATTAAAGATATTAACCGGAACGATATAGAACTCATTTTCGAAACTGCAGATAATTTTAAAGATGTAATTAATAGGCCAATTAAAAAAGTGCCTTCATTACGCGATATTACCATTGCCAACATATTTTTCGAAAATTCTACCCGTACAAAACTTTCTTTCGAGTTGGCCGAAAAAAGGCTTTCGGCCGATGTGGTCAACTTCGCTGCATCTTCCTCATCAGTAAGTAAAGGCGAAACTTTAATCGATACCGTAAACAACATCCTATCGATGAAAGTGGATATGGTAGTGATGCGTCATCCGTATGCAGGCGCGGGTCAGTTTTTGAGCAAACACATAAAAGCTCAAATTGTTAACGCAGGAGATGGCGCACATGAACACCCCACGCAAGCCTTACTCGATGCTTTTTCCATCCGCCAAAAACTGGGCGATGTAGAAGGCAAAAAAGTGGTTATTGTGGGCGACATTTTACACTCAAGAGTTGCCATATCAAACATTCTTTGTCTGCAACAATTAGGCGCAGAAGTAATGGTTTGCGGCCCAACAACTTTAATTCCAAAACACATTGAAGCACTTGGGGTAAAAGTTGAACACAACCTAATAAAGGCGTTAAATTGGTGCGACGTGGCAAACATGTTGCGCATTCAGTTAGAACGCCAAGACATTAAATACTTCCCATCATTACGAGAATATGCGATGATGTACGGCTTAAACAAGCAAATACTGGATAATTTAAATAAAGAAATTATTGTAATGCACCCCGGACCAATTAACCGTGGCGTAGAAATTACCAGTGATGTTGCCGACAGCAAGCAATCTATCATTTTAGAACAGGTAGAAAACGGTGTTGCCGTTAGAATGGCGGTGTTGTACTTGTTGGCAAGCCAAGGGTAGTTTTTTTTAGTGATGAGTGTTGAGTGATGAGTGATGAGTGTTGAATGATAAGTTCTTAGCGAGTGCCAAAACCCCTATTTGATGATGCGTTTTTAGTGTTGAGTGATAAGTGTTGAGTGATAAGTTCTTAGCGAGTGCCAAAACCCCTATTTGATGATGAGTTTTGAATGATAAGTTCCTAAAAAGTGCCAAAACCATTATTTGATACCAAGAAAATTTTAGTTTTGGCGTCGAAAGTTATTAGCTAAAACATAAATATCATCAATTTTCAAACCTTAATCGCCGTTTGTTAACGGAAGGTTTTATTATTTAGCATACAAAGCAATTACCGAAGGCAGCAATATTATTCATGCGCACACCATCATCGCTTAACTTTTTAATAGTTTAAATTACTGCCAATATAAAAATAGACTTGTTATGCCTTTTTAATTATCGCCAACAATCAAACAATTTAACAATTTAACAATAAAAACAACTCAACAATCAATCATTTCACCAATCCCCCTCTCTTTTTTCCACATTCGGCATTTAAACTATACCAAATTGAAGATACTTCCGTTAATTTGTGTTATCAACAGTTGTTAATTACTTATGTTGATAACATTGGAGTAAATTCCTTAGTTTAGTAGCAACCATATTTGAAACAAATGCATAAAAGATACTTACTGATTCCGCTATTTTTAGCAGGAAGTTTTGTTACTTACGCTCAAGTTAGCGCAGTTCAAAACCTCAATAAAAATTATCAAACCGGATTAGAATTACTAGATAAAGAGAAATTTAACGCTACTGCAGAGCAGTTTAAAATAGTAGAAAAGCAATCGAACAAACCTTCTACGCAATCAGAAAGTAACGCAGAATTATCTTTACTAAAGGAAAATGCAAAATTTTATGCTGCGGTTTGCGCTTTAGAGCTAACCAATAGTGATGCCGAGAGTTTGTTTCAAGATTTTATTCGCGATTATCCGTTAAATCCGAATACCAAGCTTGCTTACTTTTACGTGGGTAAAACTTATTTTAATCAAAAAAACTACACCAAAGCATTAGAATGGTTCGAAAAAACAGATCCGTCTTCACTTTCAGGCAAACAACGTAACGAATACCAATTTAAGCAAGGTTATTCTTACTTCGAACAAAAGAATTTTGAAAAAGCCGAGCCTTTATTTGAGCAGGTAAAAAAAGAGAAAGGTGCTTATCAAGAAAGCGCTACATATTATTTCGCCTATATCAATTACTTAAACCGCGAATATAAAACGGCACTTGCCAATTTCGAAAAGCTTAAAGGCTCCCCTACTTATGAAGCCAGTTATCCATACTACATTACATCAATGTATTATTTGGACGAACACTATGATGATGTAATTGCATACGCAATACCTGCAATGGCCAAAACAAAACAGCAATTTGAACCCGAAATGTTAAGTTTAGTTGCAGCGTCGTATTTTGCGCAATCGGATTTTAAAAATGCCGAGAAATATTTCGCAGCGTTTTACGCTAAAGATAAAGGCGAAAGCAAGAACAATCTTTTTATTTACCAATATGGATATACGCTTTTTCAAAATAAAAAATATACCCAAGCCGTTACCGTTTTAGAAAAATTAAATACAGACGATATTTACCTGCAAAATGGAATGCATACTTTGGGTAAAACGTATTTACAATTAGGCGATAAAGCTAAAGCTCAGGGTGCTTTTTTCAGGGCCTCGCGCTTAACTTTTGATAAAGGAATACAAGAGGAAGCATGGTTTAACTATGCCAAACTAAGTTACGAATTAGAATTTCATCAACAGGCGCTCGATGCTACGCAGAATTTCTTAAAAACTTTTCCTAATTCTAAAAGGTTAAACGAAGTTAAAACTTTACTGGCCGAGGTATTATTAACCACTAAAAACTACCAAGCAGCTATTGATATTTTAGAACCAATGCCCAATAAAACCACCGAGGCGCAAGAAGCTTATCAAAAGGTTACTTATTTCCGCGGATTGGAATTTTATAATGAAAGAGCGTTTCCTAATGCGTTATCAATGTTTTTGCGTTCTGAGAAGTATCCTTTAGACAATGAAATTAGCGCGTTATCGGCCTATTGGAAAGGGGAATCCATGTACGAACTCCGCAAATACGCCGAAGCCGTTAAAACTTTCGAATCGTTTATGCAAATGCCCGGTGCCGATAAAACCGGTATTTACAACTTTGCCAATTATGCTTTGGCTTATGCGGCTTTCGAAGATGAAAAATATACCAAGGCAGCCAATTACTTTGAGAAGTTTTTAGCGGGCAACGATAAAGATCAAAAAACTGTAGATGATGCCACAATTCGCTTAGCCGATTCTTATTTTGTAAATAAAAACTATGGCGATGCCTTAGCGAATTACAATACCATTATTAAACGAAAAACAACTTCCGAGGATTATGCCCTTTTCCAAAAAGGAATGATACAAGGTTTGCAGAAAGATTACGATACCAAAATTGCCACCATGCAGAGTTTGTTAAAGCAATTTCCAAATTCTAATTATGCAGATGATGCTGGTTTCGAAACCGCTTATACTTATTTCAACAAAGGCGATTTCGATAAATCTAAATCTGACTTAGTTGATTTGGTTGCGAAATATCCTCGAAGCAGTTACGTACCTAAAGCCTTAGTTACCATTGGCTTAGTTCAGTACAACCAAGATCAGGACGATTCGGCTTTAGAATCATTTAAAAAAGTAATTAGAGATTATCCTAGTGCCGATGAAGCTAAGCAAGCTTTAGAATCGATAAAAAATATTTATATAGACAAGGGCGATGCCGATGGTTTTATTACCTACGCGGGCACTACACCTTTAGGAAATTACACCAACGCCGAACAAGATAACATCGTTTTTAGCGCAGCAAATAACCTTTATTTAAAAGGCGATGCAAATGCTGCTTTTTTAGCGATTAATGCTTATTTCGATAAATTTCCTAAACCAATACACGAAAAAGAAGGCAAGTTTATTAGAGCAGAATCTTTAGTAAAACTGAAAAGACCCGACGAAGCAATTGCCGATTATGAATTTATTTTGAATGATTGGACGAGCGATTACACTGAACGTTCTTTGTTGAGCATTTCTCAACTTTTTCTCAACCAAAAGAAATATAACGAGGCTGTTGTTTATTTAAAAAGGTTAGAAACTACAACCGATTATAAATCAAACTACAGCTATGCCATTAACAATTTATTAAAAGCTTACACCGCTTTAAATATGCCCGATGACATGCTCAAATATGCCCAACTCACTAAAGAATCTGAAAAAGCATCAGAAGAAGAAAAAAACAGTTCAGGACTTTTCGCTGGTAAAGCATATTTATTAAAAGGTGATACCACCACGGCCATTAAAGAGTTTAGATACGTAGTTTCGGTTACTAAAACTATTGCCGCTGCAGAGGCTAAATATAATTTAGCATTATTGGAGTACACCAAAGGCGATTACAAAACATCACAAAAAACATGCTTCGATTTAATTAATAATATGCCATCTTACGATTATTGGGTAGCAAAATCTTTTATTCTACTATCGGATAACTATGTTGCTCTAAAAGATAATCTACAAGCAAAAAGTACATTGCTGAGCATTATCGATAATTACGGAAACAAAACTGACGACATCATCGCGACAGCAAAACAAAAATTGGAAAAATTAAACCAGAAGAAGTAAAATTATGAAGTCGATTAAATATTTATACAGCTCATTATTTTTGCTTGTTGCTGGCTTATCAACAGTAAATGCGCAAGATAAAAAAGAAGAGAATGTTACCGTTAAAGAAGAAATTGAAGTTGTGCGTCCGTATAAACCCATTTTAGCAGAAGCCGTTAAATTACGTCGTAGTCCAAACTTAAACGATGTAAAAATCTACAAAGCAAAATTAAATTATAGCATTACTGATCGTAAATTAGAACTAAATAGTGATATTCAAAAACTCCAAGCTCAACAATTAGCAGCCGAAAAGGAAACAGAATTAATCAACAATTACGTTAAAGGTGGTATTGGCAATCTTTCTACCTTGTTAGGCGAAGTGTACATTAACTTAGGTAAAGATGAAAGTTTACAAGCAGGTGGATATTTCAAACATTTTAGTCAAAATGGGAAATTAAACAAGCAAAATAGCAGTTACCAGCAATTAAGTGTTTTCGGAAGAAGCATTTTAGATGAAAATACAATAAGCGGACGCATTAATTTCGAACGGAATGGCACCTATTTTTATGGTATTGATGATGCCCGACCAACATTTAACACCAATCCAGAAAAACAAGCTTTAACATTATTCGAAGCTGAAGGCGAATTGATTAAAAATTATCATGAAAGTGATGATGCTTTGAGTTATGCTTTAAAAGCAAATGGATACGTGTGGACCGATAAATTTAGCGCCAAAGAAAGTTACTTCACCTTAAACGGCTACTTAAATAAAAGAATTAATTCTTTCAATTTAGGTGTAGCTGCATCAACAGAGTTTGGAAGTACTAAAGATGCCTTAACCAGTGTGGGGAATAATATTTTACGTTTAAACCCTTATATACGCTTACAGCTTGAAGGAGTAAAGGTAACTGCAGGTCTTAATTTTGTAAACGAGTTTGGCGCAGCGAAAAGCGCTAGAATCTTCCCTGCAATTACTGCAGATTTTACGCTAATTCCTGATTATTTACAAATTTTTGGAGAAGTTAAAGGTGATGTAAATCGCAGTTCGTTAAAAAGCTTTACCGACGAAAACCCTTGGCTTAACCAAAACATCAACATTAAAAACGCTGTAGAAAAATTAACTATCAGCGCTGGCATTAAAGGCACAGGTGGTGCCGGTTTTGGATATAAAGCTCGTTTTTATGTAAAACAGATAGAAGATATGCCACTTTTCGTTAATAACTTCACTGATTTTAATAAGTTCGATGTGATTTACGATTTCGGGAAAACAAAAATAACCGGAATTGAGGGTGAAATTTCTGTTCAAGTTAGCGATGAATTAAAATGGACTGGTAAGCTAAACCTTGATGATTATAAAACATCACAAGAAACATATAGTTGGTTTAAACCAGGATTAAAAGTAAGCTCAAACTTTTAATATACTTACAATAAAAAATTGAGTTTTAACGCCGCTGTAGTTATTCAAGATGATACAAAAGCTAAAATATACACAGCTGCGCCTGTTCCAGCTGGTTTATATACAATGCCAAATACAGCAATAGAATCTATTGTAACAGTTAAGGGTTTTGTAGATTTAGGTATTGGTGCCGAATATAGAATTAACAATAAGTTTTCGGTTTTTGCAAAGGCAAACAATCTTTTAAACACCAACTACAGCAAATATTTATATTATCAAGTAAATGGTTTCAATATGTTTGGAGGACTAACCTATTCATTCTAAGCAAAAAATTAATATTGTGTTGATTTAGAATAAAACGCTAATTTTACCGCCATGGATATCATTTTATACCTTGAGGAAATTTTGTTGCAAAACAAAGAAGTTGGCATTACCGGCTTAGGCACACTGTATAAAAAGAAATTTGCTGGGAAATACGACAAAGAACAAAAGTCTTTTGTACCACCAAGTTTTACTTTGCAATTTACACCCGAAGTAAAAAACGCCGATATACTAGTTAGCTACATCGCCGAAAAAAGGAATATTTCTGCAGATAGCGCTCAATATTTTGTTGATCAATTTATTGAAGAAATCAATCAAAAATTAGAATTAGAACACGAAGCCGTACTTACAAATATTGGTCGCCTATTTTATACAGAGGCCGATGGATTGAGTTTTGAACCCGCTAAGAAGATAAATTATGGTTCAGAATTTTTTGGACTGCCAGTTCTTCCAGAAATTCATCAAGAGGAAGTTGATCAAATGGCCAATACTGAATCCGCTGTAGAAGATGAAAATATAATTGTTGAGGAGGACAAAGAATCAACAGAAATATTAAATAACGTTACGCCAATAGTTGAGCCAATAATTGAAAATGTTGATTTAGATGAGGTTAGAGATGATTTAAAAAACACTTTAAGCCACGCCGAATCCATCCCCGAAACAATTATTGAAACACCAGAATTTATAAAGGAGCAACATGAGGCGCATCCAAACCAATTTGGTCATCAGCCAGAGGCGGAGCAGGAATTAGCGAAAACTTATGTTAATTTAGAAGAAGATAAACAAGAAGAGCTCCCTGCATCTGATGTCCCAGAATTTATTAAAGAACAGCATGAAGAGCATCCCAACCGTTTCGGAAACGACCCTTTGACTACAAATGAAGAAGAAAAACCTAAATCAATTTGGCCTAAAATTCTTATCGCAATTTTGGTATTGCTAATCATTGCAGGTTTAACCTATTTGTATAAGCCAGAATTATTTAATAGTGCAACAAAAGAAAAGCCTAGTATTGCAATAATTCCTAATCGTACCGTTATTATACCAGATACAACCAAAATTAAACAAGATTCGATTGCAAAAGCCGATAGTATTTTAAAGGTAAATTTGGTACCAAACAAAGCAGATACATCAAAATTAATAGCCAATAATTCCAAAAAATTGGAAACAACTTTTGAAGTAATTGGCGCATCGTTTAGAACAACAAAAATGGCCGAGAGGTTTGTTAAACAAATGAAAGGCTACGGCATCACTGCTAAAATTGTACCTGTGGAAGGTCCTTATAAAAAAGTGAGTATTGCCTCATTTAAAACAGAACAGGAAGCTTTAGATGCCAGGCCAGCATTAAGTAAAAAAGTTAAAATAAAAGAATTAGACATTAAACAGATAAATACGCAACCATAAATGATCACTTTATTAATTCAAGACACAACACAAGCATTACAAGATACTGCAAGCGCGGTTAATCAAGCCTTAACAAAACCAACTCCCGAACTGCACTTTATCGATTTGCTATTTATGGGTGGATGGGTAATGGTTCCATTGGCTATTTTGGCATTTTTAGCATTAGTTATTTTTGTAGAAAGATATTTAACTATTAAAAAGGCAACAAAAGATGAATCAAATTTAATTGGTCAAATACGTTCTTACATCCATTCTGGAAACTTAGATGGCGCAATGTCACTACTAAAGAATAATAATTCTCCACTTTCTAGAATGCTACAAAAAGGCTTAAAGCGAATTGGCCGACCAATAAAAGATATAGAAGGTGCAATTGAAAATGTTGGCAAGCTAGAAGTTTCTAAATTAGAGAAGAATATTAATGTTTTGGGTATTGTGGCAGGTATTGCGCCAATGCTTGGTTTCGTGGGTACAATTATTGGTGTAATTGCTATTTTTCATCAAGTATCAATTAAAGGCGTTATCGAAATAGGGACTATTTCAGGCGGATTATATACCAAAATGATAACCTCTGCATCTGGATTAATCGTTGGTATTATTGCTTACATTCTTTATCATATTTTAAATATGATGGTAGAAAGAATTATTTTAAGAATGGAAACCGATGCCATTGATTTTATTGATTTGTTAGAAGAACCGAGTAAATAATGAATCTACGCAAAAGAACAAAAGGCACTGTAGAAGTGCACACATCAGCATTAAACGACATTATGTTCTTTTTAATGTTGTTTTTTCTGCTGGCATCGGCAGTGGTTAACCCCCAGGTTGTTAAACTGTTACTACCTCAGTCATCCAGTGGTCAACAGTCAACATCAAAAAAAGCCGTTACGGTAGCCATAGATGAGAATTTAAAATATTATGTCGAAAAGAAAATGACAAATATTGAAGATTTACAAACTGCAATAGAAGTTTATCAAAAGGCAGCCCCCGATTTAACAATTATTTTGTATGTTGCCAAAAGTGTTCCGGCAGAAAATATTATGAAAGCATACGATGTGGCCAATACTTTAAAATTAAAGCTTGTTTTGGCAGTAGAGCCTAAAAAGTAATGAATTATCAATTAGACAATATTAAACAAGAAGAAAATAATTATCCAAAAGCAGTGGCAATAGCCACTGGTATAATGGGTATTTTGTTATTGATAAGCTTTTTCTTAGTAATTGGAGCTTTTCAACCTGCAGAACAACCAGGTATGGGCGGCATGGTGGTAAATTATGGTACTGCCATTACAGGAATGGGCGATGATTATACGAGTGTGGAAGAGCCTTCAATGGCGCCAAATGCAAATAATAAGTTACCTGATAAAGTTGTGCCTGATGAAAAAGTGGTTACAAAAACCACCGCTCAAACAAGCGATAAAGATATTCAAACTCAAAATACGGAAGAAGCGTTGAGTATTGCAACCAAGAGTAAAAAAGTAAGCAATGCAACGCCTACAACTACATCAGAAGATAAACCAACAAAAACGATAAACCAAGCTGCGTTATATAAAGGAAATAAAAACAACGGGCAAGGCCAAGGTGATGGCACAGGAACAACTCCAGGTAACCAAGGCTCGGTAAATGGCGATCCTTTGGCCAATAATTATGGCGAAGGTGGTAGTGGTTTTGGTAATAAACCTATCGAATTTAGGCGCTTTGCAAACCTGATCGTACCTAAAGATGATGGCCAAGTAACTGGTAAAATTGCAATACGCATTTACTTTAATAGATCTGGCGAAATTACTAAAGCAACCCAAGATTTAAAAGGATCTACAACAACGGATACAAAATTGGTGAATAAATGTATTCAGGCTGTATTGAGTTCTTCATTAAAAAGAGCTGAAGGTGATGACAATAGAACTCAAACTGGTGTAGTTACTTTTAGATTTGGCGTAAATTAAGGAATGATAAGTTTTATTTTCTACCTAATAAATTGGTAAAGAAGTCAATCTATTAGTCGCAGATCTTCTGTTATCAAGTCGGCAGTACAAAATATCTCTTGCTGAAATATAATTTTCTTTTGTAAGAAGCTTCTAAAACGCGAGGCAGATAAAGTTAAATTATCTTTTGTTTTATGGTTTTTAAAAACCTTTTTGAAATTTACCGAAGAGAAGCAGAACTAAAAATGACCTTCTAAACTTTTGTTTCACGGTCCGTTAACTACAAATACTAACACGAATCATTTTCTAACTATTTCAAACATGAGTTTCTTTTCTTAAATTTGATTCATGGATACTTTAAGAATCGATATTTTAAATCCCAAAGCTGTTAAACTTTTAAAAAATTTAGCTGGCTTACATCTTATTTCAATTCAAGATAACTCAAAAAATGGTTTTAAAGCTGTACTTAAAAAGCTCAGAGCCAACTCAGCATCTGCCCCATCGCTTGAAGAAATAACAAGGGAGGTGGAATTGGTTAGGGCAAAGCGCTATGAGAAAAGCTAAAAGAATTGTTATTGATACAAATCTCTGGATCAGCTTTTTAATCACAAAAGATTATGCTAAAATTGATAACATCTTATTCTCAGGTAAAATTATTTTAGTATTCAGTACAGAGTTACTTGATGAATTCATTGAGGTCGCAAATCGTCAGAAGTTTAAGAGATTCTTCTCTAAATTAGAGATCGAAAACTTTCTTGAAACTATCGAAGAATGTGCCGATTTTACCAAAGTGAAAACTGTCGTAAATATTTGTAGAGATCCAAAGGATAATTTTTTACTTTCACTATCTATTGATGGAAATGTAGATTTTTTAATAACTGGAGATAAAGATCTATTAGATTTAAATAAAATCGGTAAAACTAAGATGCTAACGATGTCTGATTTTTTATTAACGTTAAGAAGTAAATAAAACATTCCTATAAATTGAACTACCAACAAACACTCGATTTTCTATACAGTAAACTACCAATGTTTACTCGGATTGGTGCAGCGGCTTTTAAAAAAGATTTAACAAATACAATTGCCCTTTGTGATGCGTTAGCTAACCCAGAGCGAAAATTCAAAAGTATCCACATAGCCGGAACCAACGGAAAAGGATCTACATCGCACATGTTGGCCTCAATTTTACAAGCGCATGGCTATAAAACAGGCTTGTACACCTCCCCTCACTTAAAAGATTTTCGCGAGCGCATCCGCATTAACGGTAAAATGATCAGCAAAGCTGAGGTGCGGTCTTTCGTAAAAAATCAACAAAATTTAATAGAAAATTTAAAACCCTCTTTTTTTGAGGTAACCGTTGCAATGGCTTTTGATCATTTCGCAAAAAATCAAGTTGACATAGCCGTTATAGAGGTTGGCTTGGGCGGGAGATTAGATTCTACCAACGTGATTACACCAGAAATTTCGGTAATAACAAACATTAGTTTGGATCATACCAATTTACTCGGCAATACAATTAGAGAAATTGCTGGAGAAAAAGCCGGAATTATTAAACACAATATTCCTGTTGTTATCGGCGAAAGTCAATCTAAATCTAAACCGGTTTTTATCAATAAAGCAAAAGAGGTCAATGCACCAATATATTTTGCTGATGATGAATATACCATTCAAAATGCGAAGAAAAAATGGAATGTGCTCAATTTCGATGTATTCAAAAATAACCAATTGCAATTCGAAAATTTAAAAACGGATTTAACAGGCACGTACCAAACTAAAAATATCCTTACGGTTTTAGCAACCTGCGAAAAGTTAAACGAAACTTCTTCTATAAAAATTAATTCATCATCCATTTATGATGGGTTAAAACAGGTTAAAAAACTAACTGGCTTACAAGGTCGTTGGCAAACTTTAGCAAAAAACCCGCTTATAATTTGCGATACAGGACACAATGAAGCCGGAATAACTGAGGTTGTAAAAAATATCAATTCCACTAAGTTCGATAAGCTGCATGTCGTTTTTGGGATGGTTAACGATAAAGATATTTCAAAGGTATTAGCTTTAATGCCTAAAAATGCAAGTTACTATTTTTGTAAACCTAATTTGGAAAGAGGTTTAGATGCTGAGGATTTAAAATTTCAAGCTTCTGCCTATCACTTAAAAGGCAATAGTTTCGCTTCAGTAATAGAAGCAAAAAAAGCAACCTTAAAGCAAGCAAGTATAAATGATTTGATATTTATAGGTGGCAGTACTTTTGTTGTTGCAGAAGTTATATAGAAATATTTTTATTTTACATCTACACGGCTATTAAAACGCTTCGAACTTTATAATTTACTACATTTGTAAACCAAATATTAAGTGGACCAAGCCGTAATTATCGCTCAATTTACGCTTAAAATCCTTTAAAATGCAACAAGTAGAAATTTATAAGCCAAAAAATAAAATACGTTTTTTAACTGCAGCTTCCCTGTTTGATGGGCATGACGCAACCATAAACATCATGCGCCGCATATTGCAATCGTCAGGAGCTGAGGTGATTCATTTAGGGCATAACCGTTCGGTAGATGAGGTTGTAAATTGTGCCATTCAAGAAGATGTTCAAGGTATTGCCATGACTTCTTACCAAGGTGGACACATCGAATATTTTAAATACATGTACGATCTTTTAAAAGAAAAAGGCTCTGGACATATTAAAATTTTTGCTGGTGGTGGCGGTGTTATTCTCCCCACAGAAATTGAAGAATTGCAAGCTTATGGAATTTCTAAAATCTACTCACCTGATGATGGTCGTAAAATGGGTTTGCAGGGCATGATTAACGACATGTTGCAAAAAACGGATTACGTAACCAAATCATCAATTACCGATGAGTTGCAAACCATTCCGAAGCAAGATACCAAAGCAATTGCCGCTGCGATAACAATTGCAGAGAATGATCCCGAAGGCACGCAAAGCTTTGTAACAGAACTAAATAAACTTTCTAAAAACAACAATACGCCTGTTTTAGGCATCACCGGAACCGGAGGCGCGGGTAAATCATCGTTAGTTGATGAGCTAGTTAGGCGCTTTTTGGTTGAAGTAGAAGATAAAACTTTAGCCATTATTTCGGTCGATCCATCTAAAAGAAAAACTGGTGGTGCTTTGCTTGGCGATAGGATCAGAATGAATGCAATTAATAATCCAAGGGTTTACATGCGTTCATTGGCTACCAGACAAGCAAATTTAGCGCTTTCTAAAAATGTACAAGAAAGTATCGACATTTGTAAAGCAGCGGGTTACGATTTGATTATTGTAGAAACTTCAGGTATCGGCCAGTCAGATACTGAAATAACTGAGCATTGCGATGTATCTCTTTACGTAATGACTCCAGAATTTGGGGCAGCAACACAACTCGAAAAAATTGATATGCTCGATTTTGCCGATTTAGTTGCCATAAATAAATTCGACAAAAGAGGTGCTTTAGATGCACTTCGCGATGTTAGGAAGCAGTATAAAAGAAATCATAACTTGTTTGATGCCAAAAATGAAGAAATTCCAGTGTATGGAACAATGGCATCTCAGTTTAACGATCCTGGCATGAATAATTTATTTGTGGCTTTAATGAAACAAATAAAACTTAAAACAGGTGTCGATTTTAATGCAAAAATGGAGTTGACTTCAGATCAGTCTGAGAAAATCTACATTATTCCGCCTGATCGCATTCGTTATCTATCAGAAATCGCCGAAGCGAGTGCTACTTATAATGAATTTGTTGATAAACAATGTAAAATTGCTAGAAAACTTTATCAACTTCGAGGCGTAATCGACTTATTAAACGATAGCAATGTCCAACATACCAAAAAAGTCCTCTCCTTCGGGGAGGATTTAGGTGGGGCTTTAAACGAAACCTATGATTTTCTCGATGAACAGCTCGATGGCAATTGCAAACGTTTACTTCGCCAATGGCCAGAAACAAAAAGGGCCTATAAAGAAGAGTATTTTATTTATAAAGTAAGAGATAAGGAGATTAAACAACCTTTATTTTACGAATCGTTATCGAAATTAAACATTCCAAAAATTTCTTTACCACGCTATGAAGATTGGGGCGATATTTTGGGTTGGTTACTTACAGAAAATTTACCTGGAGAATTTCCTTACGCTGCAGGCGTATTTCCATTAAAAAGAGATGGTGAAGACCCAACTAGAATGTTTGCCGGTGAAGGTGGGCCAGAACGCACCAATAAACGCTTTCATTATGTATCTTTTGGTCAACCTGCACACCGTTTATCAACAGCTTTTGATTCGGTAACACTCTATGGCGAAGATCCTCATACCCGTCCAGATATTTATGGAAAAATTGGCAATTCTGGTGTAAGTATCGCCACGTTAGATGATGCAAAGAAATTGTATTCAGGTTTCGACCTTTGTGCAACATCTACATCTGTATCTATGACAATTAACGGTCCTGCACCAATGTTGTTAGGCTTTTTTATGAATGTCGCCATCGATCAACAATGCGAAAAATATATTATCGAACATAAATTACAGCACGAAGTTGAACAGAAAATAGAAGCAATTTACAAAAGTAAAAACGCAACTAAACCATCCTATCAAGGCGAATTGCCAAAAGGAAATGACGGGTTAGGATTAATGCTTTTAGGCGTTACCGGAGATCAGGTTTTACCAGCAGATGTATATGCTCAAATTAAAGCCTACTCCATCAGCGCCGTTCGTGGCACTGTCCAAGCCGATATTTTAAAAGAAGATCAAGCTCAAAACACCTGTATTTTCTCAACAGAATTTGCCTTAAGAATGATGGGCGATATTCAAAAATATTTTATCGACGAAAAAGTAAGAAATTTCTATTCAGTTTCTATTTCAGGCTATCACATTGCAGAAGCAGGTGCAAACCCAATCTCGCAATTGGCGTTTACGCTAAGTAATGGATTTACGTTTGTAGAATATTATTTAAGCCGTGGCATGCATATCGACGATTTTGCACCGAATTTATCTTTCTTCTTTTCAAATGGATTAGATCCAGAATATGCAGTAATCGGGCGCGTGGCACGCAGAATTTGGGCAAAAGCCATAAAAAATAAATACAAAGGGAATGAGCGCTCTCAAAAACTAAAATATCATATCCAAACATCTGGTAGATCCTTGCACGCCCAAGAAATAGACTTTAATGATATTCGAACCACCTTACAAGCTTTGTACGCAATATATGATAACTGTAATTCGCTCCATACTAACGCCTACGACGAGGCAATTACTACACCTACCGAAGGTTCTGTACGCAGGGCAATGGCCATACAATTAATAATAAATAGAGAATTGGGTTTGGCAAAAAATGAAAACCCACTTCAGGGCGCTTTCATTATCGAAGAATTAACAGATTTAGTTGAAAATGCAGTTTTAGAAGAATTTAAACGCATTAACGATCGTGGTGGAGTTTTGGGCGCAATGGAAACCATGTATCAGCGCGGTCAAATCCAAGAAGAAAGTCTTTATTATGAAACTTTAAAACACTCCGGTGAATTCCCGATTGTTGGTGTAAATATGTTCCTTAATAAAAATGGTTCACCAACAATTATTCCTGGCGAAGTAATTCGAGCAACCGAAGAAGAAAAGCAATATCAGATCGCGGCCTTAGAAAAATTTAAAACCCGGAATGAAGATAAAGCGCGAGACCTATTAAAAAACTTGCAAAAATCGGCTGTAGCTGGCGAAAATATATTCGAACAACTAATGGAAGTATGTAAAGTATGTTCTTTAGGACAAATAAGCAATGCACTTTATGAGGTTGGCGGACAATACAGAAGAAATATGTAAAGCAAATATCATTTGTAATAAAAATCACTTTATTTCAATACTATAATGATACATTTTTTATAGCACCGTATTTAACTTAGCCACGTTTATTAAAAACCATAAAATAATGTCACAATTAAATTATATAAGTGCAGTAGATGCAGTAAAAAATATTAAATCTGGTCAACGTGTTTTTATTCATGGCAGTGCAGCCACACCTATTCATATCATCCACGCACTCCAAAACAGACATCAGGAATTAAAAGATGTAGAATTGGTGAGCATAACCAGTTTTGGCGATGTTGATTTTAATGATGAGAAATATAGAAAAAGCTTTTTTATTAATTCCCTGTTCGTTTCTGCAAACACACGACAAATCGCAAACAGTAATTATGGCGATTACGTTCCTATTTTTTTAAGTCAAATTCCTCAACTCTTTAAAACTAATATTCTACCGGTGGATGTTGCTATAATTCATGTTTCTCCACCAGATAAACATGGTTATTGCTCCTTAGGCACCTCAGTAGATATTGCAAGAGCAGCCGTAGAAGTAGCCAAATTTATTATCGCACAGGTTAACCCAAAAATGCCTCGCACTCACGGCGACAGTTTTATTCACATCAACCAAATAGATAGTATGGTTTGGCACGAAGCCGACCTACCAGAAATTAACTACGAAGATGGTGCAACAGATGCAATTATCAAAATAGGAAAAAACATTGCAAGTTTAATTGATGATGGCTCAACCTTACAACTGGGTATTGGTACCATTCCAGATCAAGTTTTAAAAAACCTTAGCAACCATAAAAATTTAGGCTTACATACAGAAATGCTGTCTGATGGCGTAATTCCACTAATTCAAAATGGTGCGATAAATAACAGTCTCAAAAAAATTAATAAAGGCAAATCTGTCACCAGTTTTATGGCTGGCTCAAGAAAACTTTACGATTTTGTTGATGATAACCCTGAAATAGAAGTGTTAGATATAGGCTATGTGAATGACACTAGTATCATCAGAAAAAATAATGATATGATCGCCATCAATAGTGCTATCGAAATCGATTTAACAGGGCAAGTTTGCGCAGATTCAATTGGTACTTATCAGTATTCTGGCATTGGCGGTCAAATGGATTTTATGCGAGGTGCATCACTATCTCAAGGTGGGAAACCAATTATTGCGCTACCATCTATAACCAATAAAGGCATATCTAGAATTACCCCTTTTTTAAAAGAAGGTGCTGGCGTAGTTACCACACGTGGCCATGTACATTGGATTATTACTGAATTTGGAACTGTAAATTTATTTGGGATGAACTTAAAACAAAGAGCAAAAGCTTTAATCAGCATCGCGCATCCATCTCATATAGAAACTCTAAACAGAGCCTTCCACGATAGATTTAAGTAAAAAAAAGCCAGTTACCATTTTGGTAACTGGCTTTATCATATTTATATTTTTTTATCCAGCAATCCAGCTAAATTTATAATCCATTGTAGGGTTTTTCATACGCTCTGCAACACGCAGTAAACGAGAAGGCAATGCCATAATATAATCTCTCGCTTTTTCTCCAGCATCATTCAAATCCTGCATACCTTCAATTTTCCAGTCTTCAATTAGCTGTTGCATAATTTCTACATAATCAACAGCAGTATAAACACCTAAACGTTGTGCAGCATCTGTAAAGTGACCAAAAGTCTGTCCAATTTTCAAACCTACTTCTCTCAAGAAATGCGCAGGCATCACAATCTTCTTACGCATCATATCTTCAAATGCCAACATCGCTTCATTAGGGTCAACCTCAAAAATACGATTCATAAAATCTTTATATGCTTTTGCATGTCTCGCCTCATCAGAAGCAATTACACCGCACATTTTAGATAATAACGAATCGCCATCCTTTTTTGCCAAAGAAGCAACCCTTCTGTGTGATACATTAGTTGCCATTTCTTGAAAACTCGTGTAAATAAAATTTCTATAAGGGTCATGTCCTGTGCCAATATCAAAACCATCGGCTATCAAATATTGCGTAGAAATCTCCATTTCACGCATATTTACTCGTCCAGAAAGATATAAGTATTTATTCAATAAATCTCCGTGTCTATTTTCCTCAGCCGTCCAATGGCGCACCCACTTCATCCAACCACCCTCTTCATTCCCACTGTGCCCATCTACCATCGCTAACCACGATTCATAAGTAGGCAAAGCCTCTTCCGTAATCGTATCACCAATTAACACAGCAACAAGATCGTAAGATAAATCTTTCGCATTATCTCTTAAATCTCTAATATCTTGGTAAAAGGTGTCACTTGTAGAATCAGGTAAAAAATCCGATGGTTGCCAGTTAGTATCAATAGGTTTTAAATAAGTATCCATAGATTCTAGCATATATTTCTCAATATGCATCATTACTTCCCTTCTCTTATCTGCAAAAAAACTCATCTGTATATTTTTATAGTGTTATGCACAAATATAACCAAATATAATGGCAATCAATACTATAATAACATATTTGCACACAATGAGTTTTACAAAAATTCACACTATCGAAAACAAATAACGAAAAAATTCTTGGTTCAAATACCATAGTTGCTTTATTCAAACTATGATTTAAATCTCAAGCCTTTGCACATAAAAAAAAAGCAGTCTTCTAATCCAAATCATTCGAAAAGCAGTTGCAGTTTTTCAAACGGGGCCCTGTTCCTGCTGTCCGCTTCAATCTTTTTGGGGGATCTTGTTATGGAACGGGAATCCGTATTTCCCAAAAAGGATTTCCGTTCCCATCAGGTTTATGAACAAAGGACCGTGGGGGGAAAGCCCGGGCCGGGGGCAGTGTCCCGTCAATTGAGGAACGGCCATCTGATACGGGTGCGGTACCGGGGGGAAGCGGGGAAAAAAGGTTATGAACGAAAAAAACTTCCAGCGTTAGCTGAAGGATCTCTTGCTAAATACCGCTTTGGGTGTTTATGACCTGGCACCGGCCGGATTTTATCCCGCAGATGCGGGAACTTCCACTCCAATGTACCAGGACAGTACCACAGGGATTGGCGGGCTTTATTTCCCGTTCCGGTCCCGGTGCATATCGGGAAGGCAGAGGCTGACATACAAAGACGGGACCACAGACAGTGAACTTCCATCCGGCAGTATGCAATGCAAAAAAAAGGTCGTGAACGGAAAAAACCCTCCAGCTTTAGCTGAAAGGTTTTCCGTTAACGTGCACTGCTGCATTTTAAGATTTGGCACCGACCGGATTTTATCCCGCGGATGCGGGACTTCCACGCCAATGCACCAGGCAGTACCATCGGCTCTGGCAGGCTTAACTTCTCTGTTCGGTCCCGATAGCTACCGGGAGGGAAGTACTGATAATTTTTTTTCGGGATTTGCAATAAAAACAAGAAAGCCCCATAACTTTCGTTAAGGGGCTTCTTTAAGATTTGGCACCGACCTACTCTCCCACATGTTACTGCAGTACCATCGGCTCTGGCGGGCTTAACTTCTCTGTTCGGAATGGGAAGAGGTGGACACCGCCGATATAGGCACCTAAATATTTTAT
>NZ_SJCY01000035.1 GCF_004354365.1 Pedobacter changchengzhani | reverse complement strand
CTCTTAAAATCAGCACCTCAGGGCGGTTTAGACACAACTCCTGAAAGTCCTATCTGATAGTCCAATTCTTTGACTTCCTTTTTCTGTGAGACCTCCAATTATCTAATATTGGCTCGTTTCTAAAGTCGGTTAAAGCCTATCATCTCTAACAAAGTTTTGTTACCATTTCAAAGAACTTTTATATCTTGTACCCATGGTAACGCAGGACACACAACCCCTTATAACAGCAAATTTGCACATAAATGGCGGACGGTGGTTCAACTCGGGTTTTTCGTTAATTATTTAGTTTTGTGCGGTATGACAATGCTTCTGCAAGCAATGCCTTTTATGCACAAATTAGCAAAAAGTTATGAGTAACCTTAAAAAACAAGAATGAGAACAATACTTATTATTATAATATTTTCTGTTATTACTCAATATTCTAAAGCGCAAGATACTTCGCAATTAGTTGCACCTTGGAAAGAAGTGAAAATTTGGCTTTTAAAAAGGGCTCAACTGACAAAAAAATTGGTAACTGCTCTAAATAAAAAAATTGACTTCGCTAAAGGTTTACCAACAAGACCTGAAAACATTGCTGACACCTTAGTCTTTCAAATAAATTCATTTTCTATTCCTGACAGCGTATCTATTCGCAAAATTGATTTGATTAATAACCGATTGACATCCGCACTTGAACCTTATATAAATTTTCTAAATATTAATCCAAAACTGAAATATAAAATAAATTTTCTTGAGTTACAAGTTCAATTGGAAGCTTCAGAAAATAGACTTGAAGCTATGGCTTCCGAATTCAATAAAAAAGCTATTGACCTTAGAAGAAAGGATATGTGTTTCATTTTATTAGGAACATCAGAACCTCCCATAGTAAAATTTGAATAAAGGCAACTCATAATCGAGTAGACGGCTCTGCCAGAAACCTGACAGAGTGCGCCTCTCACACCACCGTACGTACGGGTCTCGTATACGGCGGTTCGTAAACTGATGGGTTGAGTTTTGTGTAAATCTCTAGCATTGGA
>NZ_SJCY01000034.1 GCF_004354365.1 Pedobacter changchengzhani | reverse complement strand
ATCCCTTAGGTTTGAAAAAGATTATCAAAGGCTTAAATTTGATAAGGAAACCTTAAAAGCAGAGGTGAACTATGCTGCAATCCAGACTTAAGATCTAGAACCTGTAACAGACCTCTGCTTTCTAGTTGAACAAGAACCATATAGAATTTTAGTCTCGCGGACTATTAAGGGATTCAGTTTTATTCAACTTTAGGTTATCCATTTCACTTAACCATAAAGTTATGAATTATGAACTATTTGTGGGAATAGATATTTCCAAATTAACCATCGATGCTGTTTCCTTTACTGAAGAAAAAATTGAAGAGGCTGTACATCGTGTTTTTAAAAACAGCTATGATGGCTTTGGCGAGATGCTGGAATGGCTCACCGCATATAATGTGCCGTTGGAAAAGGCTCTGTTCTGCTGTGAACACACAGGTATTTACATCAATCCCATAACCGGGTTTATGGATGCAAACAATTTATCGCTCTGGGTTGAAAACGGGCTGCATATTAAGCGCTCGATCGGTATTAGACGAGGCAAATCTGATAAGGCGGATGCCCTTGCCATAGCACACTATGCCTATTCAAACCAGTATAAAGCCCGTCTCTATAACTTTCCATCATCAACGACCTCAAGGCTTAAACATCTTCTATCGCACAGGGAACAACTTTTGAGGCACCAGACATCTCTTAAATGTACCTGCTCGGAACTCAGGGGCTTCGGCACGGAGAATGCCGCCTATTGTATAACAGATAGTGAGGAGATGTTAGCTATATATGCAGAACGGATAAAAAAAGTTGATATGGAACTTTCATCTGTAATACAGAATGATCAGGAACTGAACAACCAGTTCCAGCTCGTGCAGAGCGTACATGGAATCGGAAAACAGACTGCTTTCTTTATCCTGATCCATACCGAAGCTTTTTCAGCATTCTCAGATTACAGAAAATTTGCAAGCTATTTTGGGATAGCACCATTCCCATACAGTTCGGGGACAAGTGTAAGGGGCAGAAATAGGGTAAGCAGCCTAGCAAATAAAAAATTGAAATCGTTGCTGACAATGTGTGCCCTGAATACAATAAAGAAGGATAACGAATTTAAAAGATACTACGACCGGAAAAAAGCAGAAGGAAAGAGTTCTCTGTGTGTACTCAATGTTATAAAGAACAAATTGTTGAGCAGAGCTTTCGCCACAATAAAAAGAGGAACCCCATATCTTGCAGAGATGATTGCATAAAAGAAATTCAGAGGGCATATCTAAAATAATGCTTCTCAAAAAATAATTGCCTTTTTTCTTGTAAAAACCATAGAATACAGGTTTA
>NZ_SJCY01000033.1 GCF_004354365.1 Pedobacter changchengzhani | reverse complement strand
TAAGACCGTTGCAAGGCAGATTTCTTCAAAATGTGTATAAATAATTTTATAATTATTTGATTACTAGCTGGTTAATGATTATTTTAGTGTTATGAAATTGATAAAAACACCATCATTTGCTGACGATATTTGTGAGATAAGAAAACGCAAGGTGAAAAGCACCTTTTTTAAACAAATTAATCTGCTTATTGATTGGCGTCCAATTACCAACATTATTAACAAGCACTACACCAAAGGAGAAAGCATCACTGGAAAACCCGCTTACAGTGGCTTGTTATTGTTTAAAATGAGCCTTCTGCAAACTTGGTATGGCCTTAGCGATTACGAAGTCGAAGACAGAATAAACGATAGTATATCTTTTAGCAGTTTTTGTGATCTGTCGATCGAAGAGACCGCTCCAGACCACAGTACGCTCAGCCGCTTCAGGAAAGAACTAACTCAGAAAGGAGTTTATGAAAAGGTTTTTAGAGAAATGAACAAACAGCTCGAGAAGCACAGTATCATAGTTAAAACAGGCGCTATTGTTGATGCCAGCGTAATTGACAGCCCTTTTAAACCTAAGGGAAGAGCAACATTTGAAGTAGAGACCGACCGTATGGAGGATCCCCGTTCAACTGTTGAACTGGAAAAAGAACAGGAGGAAAAGCAGTTGCAGAAAATGACCCACGGCAGTGTAGATACCGATGCTGCATGGTTAAAAAAGGCAGGAAAATTGCGTTATGGGTACAAAAAGCACATTGTGACAGAAAGTGAAGGACTTGTTATTGGCGTAACCACTACTGCCGCCAACGTTAACGAGATTGCCAATTTAGAAGATGTATTAGAGGATATAGAACTTCCCGCAGGATGTTATTTTTATGGAGATAAGGGATACAAGTCAGCCAAAAACGACGAGCTTTTAAAAACCAAACAATTAAAGAACAGGATATTGAAAAAAGCAAAAAAAGGAAATCCACTGAAAGAAAGCGAAAAACGGTTTAATAAGTTATGTGGCAGGATAAGATTTAAAGTTGAGCGGACATTTGGTAGCACCAGAATATGGTTTAACAGTAATAAGGCAAGGTATTTCGGCATTGCCAAAATGCATACCCAAAACTTAATGGAAGCAATGGCCTATAATTTATACCGAAGCCCAGGGATAATTGCGCGCAATGCACAAAAAATAGCGAAATAGAACAAAAAATGAGGGATAAACCCTCGTTTAACACTAATATTTTCGATGAAAAACTAAAAACAACGACGAAAAATCGAAGAGAAAATCAAAAAAAATGAAAAACAAATAATGTCTCACTTTTGCAACGGTCTT
>NZ_SJCY01000032.1 GCF_004354365.1 Pedobacter changchengzhani | reverse complement strand
GGGAGTGTAACTTGAACTGTGTCATTATCTAAATTAATGCTTCTCAGGAGCTACTGTTTTCTTTCAGTATTCGCTCACCAAATTTAATATAAAGTTGTGAAAATGCCAAGCCCCAATTATGGATCGGCATAGTCCATTTTTTACTGATGTTTTTGATGACCAGATACATCAGTTTTAAGAGTGCTTGCTCTGAAGTAAAAGCACCTTTTGTTTTAGTTATTTTTCTAATTTGTCTATGCACCCCCTCGATCGGATTTGTGGTATAGATAATCTTTCTGATGATTTCATCATACTCAAAAAAGGCTGATAAATTAAGCCAGTTGTCCATCCAGGATTTGCAGCTCAAAGGATATTTCCTGCCCCATTTTTCTTCAAACTCCAGCAGTCTCTCATAGCCCTGTTCTCCGTTTATGGCTGTGTAAATGGGTTTCATATCGGCTATTACGGCCTTTCTGTCCTTATCGGGCACATAGCGCATGCTTGCTCTAATCTGGTGCACAATGCAGAGCTGAACCCGAGTCTTGGGAAAGATAGCTTCGATAGCCTCCGGAAAGCCCTTTAAGCCGTCTATGCAGGAAATCAGGATATCTTCCACACCCCGCTGCTTTAGATCTGTAAGTACTGACAGCCAAAACTTTGCGCCCTCATTATCTGAAGTGTAGAGCCCTAAAATGTCTTTTTTACCTTCAATATCAATACCCAGAATATTGTATATCGCCCTGGTTTCTACCTGCCCATTTACTTTGACTTTAAAGAACATACAATCTAGAAAAACAAAGGGATAAACAGCATCCAGGGGCCTGGTGCGCCATTCTTGAACGGCAGGCAGAACGCTGTCGGTTATACGTGATATCTCTGTGGCAGAGATGTCCATGGCATACATTTCCTGTATGTAATCCCGCATTCCACGGGTACTCATGCCCATGGCATACATAGAAAGGATATTGCCTTCCAGTTCCTCGGTAATGATCAGCTGTCGTTTAGGTACAATCTTCGGCTCAAAAGTACCCAAGCGATCCCTGTTACTCTCCAGCTCAAATTCGCCAGAACTCAAACTGCGAACAGTCTTTTTTGTCTTGCCGTTCTTTCTGTTTGCAAAACCATTGAGCTTACTCTCAGATAAGTGATGGTTCAATTCCCCAGCCATCATAGACTCTAAAAAATGCTTCATCATAGGTGCCAAAACACCATCACTTCCAGTCATCTTTTCGCCGGAACTTAGCCCAGCCATTGCTTCGTTTTTGAAGCTCTCAAAATCAAAATCTTCTCCTGTTCTCATCGCTAATTGTGTTTAAAGGTTTAACGCTTTGACACAGTTCGTGGTACATACTC
>NZ_SJCY01000031.1 GCF_004354365.1 Pedobacter changchengzhani | reverse complement strand
AGGTAGTATCCTACTAACTGTGTAAGTCGAAAAGTTATTCTGAAAAATTTTGGGCCCTCAAGGCCAAACAAAAATTTTTCGGCAATAACTTTTATACATTTAAACCATATACACAGTTATGATCAACAAAGAAGAATTATTGAACGACAAGGGCTTTTACAAGTCCTTCAAAACTGGGGAAGACCTTACCTCTTTCTTCAAGACTATGCACAAGCGAGCGGTGGAGCACATGCTCGAGGCCGAGCTGGACGAACATCTGGACACCGAGAAGCACGAGCGGACTAGAGAAGGCAACTACCGTAACGGACACGGCACAAAGAAGATAAAGACCTCGTTCGGTGAAGACCATATTAAGGTGCCCAGAGACCGTGAGGGCAGTTTCGAGCCGGCATTGGTGCCCAAAAGGCACAATATTATCGAAGGTTTAGAGAATATCATCATATCCTTTTACGCCAAGGGTATGAGCGTAAGCGACATAGGCGAGCAGATAAAAGAAATGTACGATTTCGATGTCTCCACCTCTACCATATCAAGGATAACAGAGGCGGTTACCTCCGAGGTAGTTGCCTGGCAAAACCGCCCTTTGGAGGATCTGTACCTCATTGTCTGGATGGACGGGATAGTGTTTAAAGTACGCGATAACAGCAAGGTGATCAACAAGACCATCTACCTTGCCGTTGGCCTACGTCGCGACGGCAAGAAAGAAGTGCTTGGCATGTGGCTCGGCAAAAACGAAAGTTCCAGCTTTTGGATGAGCGTGTTGACGGATATGAAGGCACGCGGTGTGGAAGATATCCTCATTACCGCAACCGATAACCTCAATGGTTTTACCCAGACCATACGCACCGTATTTCCCCAGTCACAGACACAGATATGTGTAGTGCACCAGATCAGGAATGCCTGTAAATATGTGGTTTGGAAAGATAGAAAGCCTTTTACAGCAGACATGAAGCACATCTATAACGCGCCCACAAAACAGGCCGCAGAGGCTGCACTCAACGATTTTGCAGAAAAATGGGAATCAAAATATGCATACGCCATTAAATCATGGCGCGACAATTGGGAAGAACTTACGGTGTTTTTCGAGTTCCCGATAGAGATCAGAAAAATTATCTACACCACCAACCTGATTGAAAACCTCAACGGAAAAATAAGGAAATACACCAAAAACAAAATGTCTTTCCCAACAGACGAGGCTGTTATGAAATCCGTTTTCCTCGCATTGAGAGAGGCAACCAAAAAATGGACAATGCCGATCAGAAACTGGGGAATCGTCCTAAACCAATTTATGATTATATTTGACCAAAGACTTAAAATATAAAACCTAACGTGACTTTTCAACTTACACACTTAAAGGGATAGTGTC
>NZ_SJCY01000030.1 GCF_004354365.1 Pedobacter changchengzhani | reverse complement strand
GGGTCAACCGTAAAAGCTGGGGAGTGCTGGCTCTAAGCAAACAATTTTCCAAGTCTAAACAGGAAAAATTTGGGATCGGTTACGCCTCTTAAATTAGCTCTGAATAGTTTTATTTTTGAATTGAATGATTCTGCATTTGCATTGGTGCTCCTGTTATCAAAAAAATTCAGTATGTTTTCCATATGATTTTCTATTGAGTTTAGCACGGTGTTAAACTCTTTCATTTTCAAGTCTTCTACTTTTTGTTTCCATTCATTAAACCGGTCTAGCGCAATACTTTTTGTTGTGTTTTTGTATATGTTCCTAAAGCTTAAAGTTAGTTGGTAAACTGATTTTAATATTGGGTATTTTTCAAAAAGTACAGTTGCTCTTTTTTTCTGACTGACAGTCCAGTCTTCCTCAAACTTATACAATAGGTATCTGCTTCGGGCTAGCAATTCTTTTAACGTATCGCCATTGGCTAGTACTTGGGGGATATATTTTATTCCCTTTTCCTTCGCTTCTTTAATCTCCCTATTTTCCAGATCTATAGCTTCCCACCTAAAGCTGACCCGTATATGCTGCATCGCATCCATTACCAGTCTAACCACATGAAACCGGTCTATTACCATATTGCAGTTAGCAAAACTATTTCGAACGGCCATACCCATATTCCTTGCCATGTCCATACTTACTTCTTTTACCCGACTGCGCTCCTGGAGCGGTATTCTATCTAAAACCTCGCTTATTAATTTTGCTTGTGTACCATTGATCACAGCAACGATGCTCCCTCTGTTTTTAATGCCAGCATTCTTGTTGGTAATAAAGGTATAGAGCTCTCCTTTTGATAAACTAACCTCGTCAATACTGAGCCTGTCTGTGATGTTTTCAGGAAAAATCAAATAATCATCGGCGTGGGATAACTGATCCCATTGTTTATAACCACTTATACGATGCTTATAATGCCGTTGCAACTTATCGCTACTCACCTGGAAGTAACTGGCTATATTGGTTATGGTATCTGGTCGCGTATCCACTTGCATCTTTTAAAAAATCCGATAGTTCTTGAGTAAACTTAGAACCATCAGCTATAAAAGAAAAGTCATTTTGAATTGTTTTGCCACTCTTTTTATGACGCCACCTCCGCTTTTTAATCCGTAGATAAACCCCTTTACCACGAATGGGAAAATCCTGTATCAGTTTACGCCCTATAAAACCTTTCGATTCATATTCCAAGTGTGAAAATCCATTGGGCAACTCGTTCTTTTCCTCGAAATCTATCAGCCAATACTCCAACTTATCCTTTACAGAGCATAGCTCCTGAAAACCCGAAACATCAAAGTATTCCATCAGCTCTGATGGAAATACGTTCTCTATAAAATTATGTGTAATAGTCTTATGATTTAGTATGCCGAAAGTTAATGTTTTTTTAGTTCTCCCCAGCTTTTACGGTTGACCC
>NZ_SJCY01000003.1 GCF_004354365.1 Pedobacter changchengzhani | reverse complement strand
AACTAGAAAGCAGAGGTCTGTTACAGGTTCTAGATCTTAAGTCTGGATTGCAGCATAGTTCACCTCTGCTTTTAAGGTTTCCTTATCAAATTTAAGCCTTTGATAATCTTTTTCAAACCTAAGGGATGGAAGCGGTAGCCCGAGCTTTTTCCGAGGCTTTAGCGTACAGCAGGAAGACACAAGAAAAGAAGCAACTGTTCTCGCTTTCCAAATCCACTAAAAAACCAATAAATAACTGCTTAATTTCTATTTAAATTTGACATAAAAAAAAGCCTAAAAAATCGTACTTTTGCAGCGAAATGATTTCAATAAATAATTTAACATTCCTGATTGGCTCAAGAGCCTTATACGACGATGCGAACTGGCACATTAAACCAGGCGATAGGGCGGGTTTAATTGGCGCAAACGGTACAGGAAAATCTACACTATTAAAAATAATTGTAGGCGAATATGCACCAAGTTCTGGCTCTATTTCTATGTCGAAAGACTTAAAAATAGGCTATTTGAACCAGGACTTACTTTCTTACGATTCGCACCATAGCATTTTGCACGTGGCCATGGAAGCCTTTGAGCGCCAAAACCAATTGTATGATGAAATTGAAGAATTGCTTAGAAAGATAGAAACCGATTACAGCGAAGAGGTTTTATATAAACTGAGTGATAAGCAACAAGAATTTGAAGCTTTAGACGGTTACAACATCGAATACCGCGCTAATGAGATTTTAGCTGGCTTAGGTTTCAGCACAGCTGATCAGTTACGTCCTCTGAATACTTTCTCTGGAGGATGGCGGATGCGGGTAATGTTGGCGAAAATTTTATTGCAAACACCAGATATTTTACTACTGGATGAGCCAACCAACCACATGGATTTACCATCGATTAAATGGTTAGAAAACTATTTAATGGGTTTTGAAGGTGCAATTGTAATTGTATCTCACGATAGATATTTCTTAGATAAAATTGTAAACCGTACGGTAGAATCTCGCAAGGGCAAACTGAACGTTTACGCAGGTAATTATTCGTTTTATGTAGAAGAGAAATCTTTACGTGGCGAAATCCAAAAAGGAGAATTTAAAAATCAGCAGGCTAAAATTAAGCAGGAAGAGCGTTTAATTGAACGTTTTAAGGCGAAAGCTTCTAAGGCAAAAATGGCGCAATCGCGGATGAAAGCTTTAGATAAAATGGAACGTGTTGATGATGTTGATGACGATAACCCAACGGTTAACTTCGCTTTCAAATTCTCTAAACCATCTGGCAGACATGTAGTACGCATTGAAAACGCGACCAAACATTATCCAAATGTGCATATTTTGCAAAATGCAGAAGCCGTAATAGAAAAAGGCGACAAAATTGCTTTGATCGGTGCGAATGGTAAAGGTAAATCTACCTTATTGAGGATGATTGCCGGAACTGAAAAATTTGAAGGTTTTTGCGAAACGGGTCATAATGTAACCACTACATTTTTTGCGCAGCACCAGTTGGAATCTCTACACTTAGACAATGCAATTTTATCGGAATTACAGGCATTTGCCCCTAAACATACCGATACAGAATTACGTGGCATTTTAGGTTGTTTCCTATTTACGGGAGATGATGTTTTCAAGAAAATTAAAGTGCTTTCAGGAGGTGAAAAATCTCGCGTGGCTTTGGCAAAATCTTTAACAACAGATTCGAACTTTTTGATTTTGGATGAGCCAACCAATCACTTGGATATTCAATCGGTTAATATTTTAATTCAAGCTTTACAGCAATTTGAAGGTACTTTTATTGCAGTTTCTCACGATAGATATTTCTTAGATAATGTTGCCAATAAAATTTGGTTTATCGAAGAAGAACAAATTAAACAATACCCAGGCACGTATGCCGAATACGAAGAATGGAACAGTAAAAGGGTAATTCCAATTGCGAAGCCTATTCCGGTTAAAATGCCAGAAAAAGTTAAAGAAGAACCAAAACCAGTTACGTCCAATTCCGCAAATCAGCTAAAAAAGCTGAACGAAGAGTTAAAAAAAACAGAAACTTTAATTGCTGATTTAGAGGCATCTGTTAAGAGCATTGAGGCAGAGTTGGCAGATGAAAATGTTTATGGAAAAGCCGATAAATTAGCTGAAGCCAACAAACGTTACTTAGCCACAAAAAACGATTTAGATAACCACCAAAATAAATGGGAAGATTTAGCTAGTGAAATTATGGAACTTGGCGGATAAAATAGTCGCAAAGTTTTTAGTCGGAAAGTCCGAAAGATATGGTAACATAAATTCGGACTTTTTTTATACCCCAACTTTCGGACTTCCCGACTTTCCCGTCTTCCGGACTTTCCCGACTTTCAGACTTTTTTCCTACTTTTATGCATGCAAAAACTAGTCGCAGTCATTTTACTTTTCATATCTGTAAATACTTTCGGTCAGGCAAACAATTTCGTTTACGAAAACAAAGTTTACCTACCCAACATAAAAACAGTAACTTGTTACAATAGTAATAAAGAACAAAGCCTTCCTGTACTTAATTTAAACACATCTGAAACTTTACTTTTCGGATTTGACGACCTACTTGCCGGAACTAAGAACTATTGGTACACCATAGAACATTGCACATCCGAATGGAAATCATCCAATTTATCAACCATTGATTATTTAGAAAGTTTCAGCGATGATAGAATAATTGATTACCGATACTCAATCAATACCACTCGAAAATACACACATTATCAGCTCACACTGCCAAATTACCAGATAAAACCTAAAATTGGGGGCAATTATTTATTAAAGGTTTATGAAGATGGCGATTTAAAAAAACCAGTTATATCTCAGCGTTTTTTTGTTGTAGATAACCAAGTTGGCGTAATTGCTGAGGTTACAAACTCCATGCAGGTAGAAAACAGGAATGCTAAACAAAAAATAAACTTTACCATTAACCATACCTTTCCAATTTCAAATCCTTACCAAGATTTGAAAGCCGTAGTAATGCAAAATTTTAATTCAAACACCATACAAGTTAATACCCGACCATCATTTATCAAGCAAAACCAATTAATTTTTAATGATTTAACCACCAATGATTTTTGGGGAGATAATGAATTTAGAAAATTTGATACGCGAAGTTTGCGGTTTAAAGGCGATAACGTTCGTGATATTTATCGCGATAGCGAAGCCGTAAATGTGATGCTTTTTAATGATCCATCGCGGAATACAAATGCTTTTGCAAATCAGTACGACGAAAATGGTAATTTCTATGTTAGAAATACCGACGGAAGGGATGATCGAACGGAAGCGGAATACACAGGCGTACTGTTTACGCTAAATTCTCCGCCACCTTCTAATGATGGCGATGCTTTTGTGGTTGGTCGATTTAATAATTACAACTTAAGCAAGGAAAACAAATTGTTGTACGATGCAAGCCGAAGACAGTTTTACGGCAACATTTTACTAAAACAAGGATTATACGATTACGAATACGTTTGGTTAGATCGTACAACCAGTACTGTAAGTTCTCGACCATTTGAAGGCGCTTTCTTCGAAACAGAAAATGCCTACCAAATTTTCGTTTATTACCGAAAACCCGGTGCACGTTGGGAAAGTTTGATAGGCTTTGCAAATATTAGCAATAGAATTAACGATAAGAGATAAACTTTGCAAAGCCAAATCTGCAAGCCCTAAACATTTAATACCCAAACAGAAACGCTTCCTGCATTACAATGAAATTCGGCCCAACCATTTTCGTCAATAACCACTTCGCCCTGCCTATTTCCTAAAGCATCGATAAAAGTTTTTCCAGCAAATTTCTCCCCTATTTCCATGCTTTTAAAACCTTCGTCGCCCGTACTTAAGAGCACAGCCAAGCCACTATTTTCATGCTCATCATCGCCCTCTCGTGTCCAACCAACGCAATTACCATGATCAAAATGTTCGCGTTGTAAACCATAAGCATGACTGGCGCGTAATTTACTCATTACCTCTACCACTTCTATGGGTACAAGTTGTATATGCTCATCTTCGCCCTGTTTGTTTTTATCGTCATATATTCCACCATAAATATCAGTAAAAAATAAACATGGTATGCCTTGCATTCTGAGCAGAATTATTGCGTAAGCTAAAGGTCTGAACCAAAAATCTACATAGCTTTCTAACGCTTGCAAAGGTTGCGAATCGTGGTTATCAACAAAAGTTACCGCAAGCTCTGGCGTAATTTGAACAAGCGTATTATCGAAAATAGTTCGCATATCGAAACCATTTGCATCGTGACTTGCCAAATAAAAGTTATGGTGTAAAAGCGAATCGAAAATTTGTGTTCGGCCTTGCGTTATTTTAATATATTCTTCTTGCTCCGCAGTGGTTGTAATGTCCCAATTTTCTGCTACAATAAAGAATTTGCGATTGTATTTTGTGTTTAAATGGTCAATCCAATCAATAATAAAATCAGGACTAATATGTTTCACCGCATCCAATCGAAAGCCATCAACTTTGTAATTATCAACCAGCCATTCTCCCCAATATTTTAATTCATCTCGTACTGCGTTGTTTCTAAAATCAATGTCGTTAAACATTAAATAATCGTAATTGCCCAACTCGGTTGACGGCACTTCTTCAAAACCTTCACCTTCAAAATTTTGGATGGAATAAATTGCAGTTTGCTTTAAATCTTCTGCCCAATCTACGCCACTAAAACAATGATGGTCCCAAATAAAATTAGAATATTGCTCGCCTCTAACAGGAAAAGTAAATTTTGTCCAAGCCTCAATCTCGAATTTATCGCTAGTAAATTTTGTTCTATTGTTTTCATCTACCGTTCTAACCGTAATTTTCTCCAATTCATCGCCTCCGGCTTTATGGTTAAAAACAACATCGGCCAAAACACCAATTTCTTGCTTGTGCAATGCTTCAATAGCTTTTTGATATTCGGCTTTAGAACCATATTTTGTGCTTGTGCTGCCTTTTTGATCGAACTCGCCCATATCAAACAAATCATACACATCGTAACCAACCGAATAACCGCCGGCACTGCCTTTATAAGCTGGTGGAAGCCAAACTGATGTTACACCAATTTCTTTTAAATGGCTTGCTTCATTTGCAACTTTGGTCCATAAATTTTGCTCTTCGTTATAATACCAATGGAAAAATTGGATAAGGGTTTGGTTCTGCATTAAATAAATATTTAGCAGATAAACATCATGAAATTAAAATTGTTTTCGGGAAAAACAGAAAATATTTTCTGTCGAAGAAAATGGGTTTGGCTTAATTAAAAACAATTAAATCAGTTGCAATCGTAAAGTAAAATGTTAGTATCTAATTGAATATAGTAAGTTTTATGGCCTAACTTATTATTTAACAAAGTTCTTTTTGAAATTCGAAAAAATATTGAACAGCTTTAACCAAATGGCTTCCATACCAGCTGAACATCTCGCCATCTACCAGTATAATTTTTGCATTCGGCAACTCATTTTGCATTTCTTCAATATGCTTTTGTGCAAATGGATAAGGTTCTGACGATAAAAAAACAAAATCCGGTTTGATAAGTTGCAATGCTGATAGCGTAACTTCGGGATACCTAACTTCCTCTATTACATTATTTAAGCCAATTTTCCTCAAAATATCATCAATAAAAGTATTTCGACCGGCAACCATATAAGGTTTTCTCCATATAAAGTACGCTGCTCCCAATCCCCCGAAAAGGGCTGTTTTTGCCAGAGTTTGCAAATCTTTAAACCCCGCATCAATTAAATGGTTTAAATAACTGGCTTCTGGAGCTCGGTTTACCAAAGTGCCAATTTCATTTATGGTAAGCATAGCCTCTTCCAAATTATTGATATCGCTTATCCAAACCGGAAATTCTTCCATTAATAACTCAATATCACTTTGTAAGTTTTCTTCTTTATTGCCGATAATTAAATCGGGTTTTAAATTGCGAATTGTATCTAAATCTAGTTTTTTCGTACCTCCAATTTTCGTTCTACTTGCAAATTTATCAATCGGGTGGATGCAAAATTTTGTAATGCCGACAATTTCCAAATCCAACCCCAAATCGAACAACAATTCTGTTTGCGAGGGTACTAAAGAAATTATCCTTTTAGGTGGATAATTAATTGCTATTTCTCTACCCAGTTGGTCTGTAAATGATCTTTGCATAGGCCAAATATAAGTGGTTATTTTTAAAAGCTTATATTAGGCTAAATTCACTGCCTTTTTAGGGCGAACTGGTTCTTACATCCAAAAAAATTAAAACAATTTAGGAATGTGAGCGTAGTTATATTGTATATCTCCAAACAAATTCATGAAAACTCTTATCGTATCTAACCGTTTACCAGTTAAAATTATTGAAGAAAATAATGAATACCATTTTATCCCAAGCGAAGGCGGACTTGCAACTGGTTTAGCCGATGTTTACAAATCAGGTAACTCTATTTGGATTGGTTGGCCAGGAATGGAAATTCCTGAAGAGCGGCAACAAGAGGTTATTGACAAGCTACAAGAAATAAATTTATACCCTGTTTTTTTAACTCAAGAAGAAATTAACCTTTATTATGAAGGGTTTTCTAACGAGACTTTATGGCCTATTTTTCACTATTTTGTTACTTACGCCCATTATCACCAAAATTATTGGGAAAGTTACCAATCTGTAAATCAAAAATTTGCCGATGTTGTTTTAAAAATCGCACAAAAGGGCGATAAAATTTGGGTACAGGATTACCAACTGATGTTGTTACCAAATATTTTACATCAAAGTTTACCCAAATCCACAATTGGCTTTTTTCAACATATCCCTTTCCCATCTTACGAAATTTTCCGCTTAATTCCTTGGCGGGAAGAACTTTTAAATGGCTTAATTGGAGCTGATTTAATCGGTTTTCATACGCATGATGATGTAAGGCATTTTATAAGCACTGCAACACGGTTATTACCAGTTACTTCGTCATCAAATGTAATTCTAAACAAAGAACGACAAATTGTGATAGAACCTTTCCCGATGGGAATTGACTTTGAAAAATTTTCTGAGCTTGCAAAATCAGCATCTGTAAAAAAAGAAGTTGACGATTTTAACATCAACAGAAGAAATAATTTAAGAACTATTTTATCGATTGATCGCCTTGATTACAGCAAAGGAATTGTAGAAAGACTTAGGGCTTTCGATCTTTTATTAACCACAAATCCAGAGTATTTAGGCAAAGTAACTTTGTATATGGTTGTGGTTCCATCTAGAGATTTGGTACCACAATATGCAGAATTACGAGAAAAAATAGATCAACTTGTTGGCAATATCAACGCTAAATACAGGCATGTAGATTGGAACCCGATTAATTATTTCTACCGTTCATTTCCAATTGAGGTACTCTCTGCATTCTATTCTACCGCCGATGTTTGCTTAGTTACACCAATGCGCGATGGTATGAACTTAGTAAGTAAAGAGTACGTTGCAACTAGAAACAACAATGATGGTGTTTTAATTTTAAGCGAAATGGCCGGCGCATCAAAAGAACTGGCCGACGCAATAATTGTTAACCCAAACAATATTGGCGATATAAAGGATGCAATTGTACAGGCTTTTACGATGCCAATTAACGAACAAAATATACGAATGATCGCCATGCGTGATATTGTACAAAAATTTAATGTAAAACATTGGGTAAATAATTTTATGACAAAACTAAACGAAGTGAAAGAATTTCAAAACTCATTGCTAACAAATTACGCCGTTAGCGAAACCAAAGATTTAATTTTAAAGAAATATGCGAGCGCAGAAAGTAGAATTTTATTTTTAGACTACGACGGAACGCTAGTTGGCTTTGCCGGCGATATTGATGACGCATCGCCCGATGAGGAACTGTACACCTTATTAACCGATTTAACTGCTGATGAGCGAAATAAAATTGTAATTATTAGTGGCAGAAAACACGAAACATTAGAAAAATGGTTTGGTCACTTAAAAGTTGATATGATAGCCGAACACGGTGCGTGGAAAAAAAATCAAGATGGAGAATGGGCCAGTTTGCCATTATTAACCGACCAATGGAAACAAGAAATTAAAGCATTACTTGTAGGTTATACTGATAGAACACCAGGTTCATTTATCGAAGAAAAAAGCTACTCGTTAGTTTGGCATTACCGCAAAGCGGATGAAGGATTGGGCGAACTTAGAGCGAATGAAATTGCAAGTAACCTTAAAGTTTTGGCTACCGATAAAGGATTACAGTTAATGCCCGGTAATAAGGTTATTGAGTTTAAAAACATAGAAGTTAATAAAGGAAAAGCAGCGTTAAATTGGTTACACGATAAACATGCTGATTTTATTTTCGCCATTGGCGATGACCATACCGACGAAGATATTTTTAGAGCATTGGATGAACATGCAATAACCATTAAGGTGGGTAATAATATTTCTGAAGCGAAGTATTATTTAAACGATTATATTGAAGTGAGGAAAATGTTGGCTTCGTTTACTGTAGCAGGTAAAGCCTAGTTAAAAAGCAAATACAAAAAAGCTCCTGATGAAAATCAGGAGCTTTTTTTTGTGTTACAAATCATTAAAAAATATAGGTTTATCCAATTTGGTCGCTATTCGATATGCTGCATTCATTAAGCCAACATGACTGTAAGCCTGAGGAAAATTACCCCATTGACTTCCCGTTTTCGCATCAACATCTTCACTAAAAAGCATTAAATGGTTGCAATACGGAATGATGTTTTCAAATTCTTTTATGGCATCATCAATTCTGCCAACGCAAGCCAATGCTTCTACATACCAAAAGGCACAGATTAGAAAAGTCGTTTTTGGTTTCCCAAAATCATCCGCATGTAAGTAGCGGTAGAACAAACCATCCTCGGTTTTCAATTCGGCTTCTAATGCCTTTAAATGGTCTTTTGCGCGATCAGAATTTGGATCTAAATAGTTCATAATAATCAACTGCAAAGTACTTGCATCCAAATATGGCACATCAACACCGGTATTGTAGGCTTTTCTTTCGGGATCGTAACAAGCTTCTATATGTGCTGCTGCTTTATCAATTAGAATTAAAGCTCTAGCTTCAAAATTTTTATTTTCAATTTTTCGAGCCATTTTTAAAGCAGCATGTGCGCCTGCCCATTGAAATAGGTTACTGTAACAGTGCACATTAGCAATATTTCTAAACTCCCAAATACCAGCATCTTTCTCATCAATAGAATGTTCTATTTTACTCAAAACGTTTTCAATCCAACTAATCGAATCACTTCTTTCAGAAAAAACAAACCTTTGATCTGTATATAAAGGTAACATGGAAATCAACACTTGACCGTTAATATCATTTTGAATATGCTCATACGCTTGGTTACCAAGTCGTACGGGTTTTTCGCCCATATAGCCATCCAAATTATCTAAAATTTCTTCGGTAATTTTTCTTTCCCCTGTAATACTATATAAAGGTTGGTACCTGATATCTTCCCTTTGAGTAATATCCGAAAGATAATTGAAATACTTTTCCATCTCTTCGAAATGCCCAATATGGTTTAACGATGTAAGTACGTAATAAGAATCTCTTAACCAACAATATCTGTAATCCCAGTTTCTGGTGCTGCCTGGCGATTCGGGTAATGCCATTGTGCTACTCGCAATAAATGCGCCTGTATCTTCGTATTGATGTATTTTTAAAACGAGAGCGGAGCGGATAACCAAACTTTGATGGAAACTCGCAATGGAAGAATGCTTAATCCATAAACGCCAATAAGCGATGGTTTCTCGAAGAAAATTTTCTGCAGTGCTCACAATTGGGGCATCCAATTCATACCCCCAAGTTAGTATGATATATTTTGGCTCATTCAGTACAAACGATTTCTCATCGATAATGTAGTTTAAAGATACATCTGTTGATAAACGCATATCTTGGTTGGCACCAGAAAAGTGAATGTGGTTACTACCAAGATTGAGGTTCATTTTATCTTTACCATAATTATAAACCGGCTCGCATTTTATTTTAATACGAGGACTGCCAACTAAGGGCTCTATTTTACGGATAAGCATTAAAGGTTTAAAATACCGCTCGTTCATGTGGAATCGAGGCGCATAATCCGTGATTCGGTAAGTGCCATCATCAGCTGTTATCTCTGTTCGCAAAACATTGGTATTTTCGATATAATATTGATTTGTTGTAAAGTCACCTTCGGGTTTTATGGTAAACTCCCCTCCTCTCGTTTTATCTAATAAACTTCCGAAAACGAAAGAGCTATCAAACCTTGGCCAACAAAGCCAAGAAATATCAGTATTGAGGTTAACGTGTGCAATGAAAGCACAGTTTCCAATTATTCCAGTTTTATAGAGGTGTTTTTTATCTGTCATGAGCAATTTTGTATTGTGTACTTTTTAAACAAATTACACAAAGAAATGTTCCGATTAATCTACCTACAGTAAAAAACTGTTCTATTAAATCTTTAAAAATTTAAATTACAGCTTATAAAAAAAGCCCGAAGTGCAATATGCTTCGGGCTTTAAACTTATTATTTTGATGAACTATATTTCCATTCCGGCAGGTAAAATTGCGGCTTTTTTAACAACTACAATACCATCTTTAACAGCGTACAGTTCGAAATCTCCATCCGCTAAATGATCACCACCATTAATTTTTACATCGTTACCAATTCTACAGTTTTTATCAAGAATAGCATTATTGATAAAACATCTGTCGCCAATACCTATAAGCGGTTTACCAGCATTGGTTTCTTCTTCAATTTCTTCTAACCTTTGGTAGCGATCGCTACCCATAACATAGCAGTTTTGAATTACGGTATCTTTTCCAATACGAGCTCGAATACCCAAAACCGCGTGTTCTATTTTATTGGCGTTAATAATACAACCTTCGGCTATTACTGCCTTAATTAAAGTAGTTCCCGATATTTTAGAAGGTGGCAACATTCTTGCCCTAGTAAAAATTGCATGGGCATTATCGAATAAATCAAATTTCGGAATTTCGTCTGTTAAGCCCAAATTTGCTTCAAAGAAAGATGAAATAGTACCAATATCGGTCCAATAACCTTCGTACTGGTGGCTCAAAACTTTGCTATTGTTGATCGCTCGTGGCAAAATATCTTTACCGAAATCTTTTTCAGTTGGGTTGTTGCTTAAAATATCGATTAAATATTGCTTATTAAAAAGATATATTCCCATCGAAGCTAAAAACTCTCTTCCTTCGGCCTGCATAACTGGGCCGGTATCCGAAATCCAATCCTCCAACCCAGTTTTAGGTTTTTCAGTAAACGAGGTAATAACATTTTCGTCGTTTGTTTTTAAAATACCAAAATCTGTAGCATCTTTTGCGGTTACTGGTATTGTAGCAATGGTTACTTCGGCACCAGAATCTAAGTGATTTTTTACCATGTCGGCAAAATCCATTTGATACAACTGATCGCCAGAAAGAATAAGAATATATTCCGTTTCGTGTGCAACAATATAAGGTAAACATTGCCTTACTGCATCGGCTGTGCCTTGAAACCAAGTAGGGTTATCTGGAGTTTGTTCTGCGGCTAAAATATCGACAAATGCCTTACTAAAATGGCTAAAATGATAAGTATTTTTAATGTGTGTGTTTAAAGAAGCCGAATTGAACTGCGTTAAAACGAACATGCGATGAATGCCAGAATTAATACAATTTGAAATTGGAATATCTACCAACCTGTATTTTCCAGCAATTGGCACTGCAGGTTTTGATCTGGTTTGTGTTAGTGGAGATAATCTGGATCCTTGACCACCGCCAAGAATTACGCCTAAAACTTTATCTGTCATGTTTACAATTATTTTAATATTTGGTATAGCTCTATATAATTATTAGCAGCCTTATCCCATGAATGATCAATTTTCATTATGGTTTTACGGGTAGCTTTAAATTTCTTTTTATCATTAAACAATTGAAGTCCGCGATCAATTGCATGTGTTACATCCCAAACATTGGTTTGGTCGTGGCAAATGCCGAAACCATCATCGCCAATGTCTATCACAGTATCTTTTAAACCACCAATTCTTCTCACAATTGGTACTGTGCCGTACCGGAGCGAATATAATTGGTTTAGACCACATGGTTCTACTCTCGATGGCATTAGTAAAAAATCAGCTCCTGCGTATATTTGATGAGACAATGCCTCGTTGTAACCTATATATACATTGTAATTTCCTTTGTAACTATCTTTTATTTGATTCAATCTTCCTTCTACCCATCCATCGCCCGATCCCAAAACGAGAATTCCAATATCTTTTCCGTGTTTGTATAAAGAACTGTAGAAAATATCAGGTAATAAATCTGCGCCTTTCTCATCAACCAACCTGCCAATAAAAGCAAACAATGGTTTTGAAGCATCTAGACCAAAAACATTACAAATGTCGTTTTTGTTTTCCTGCTTACCTTTTTCTACTGTTTTTAAGTTGAAATTCGTACCCAACATCGGGTCCGTTTCTGGGTTCCAGACTTCGGTATCAATACCATTTAAAATGCCACTACATTTCCATCTTTCCTGCCGTAATAAACTTTCTAAGCCACGGGCGTTGTTCATCATCTCATCCAAATAACTTGGCGAAACTGTGGTTACGCGCCACGCACATTTTATAGCCGATGCTAATGGATTAATATCTTTATCCCACTCCAACAAACCTGCTTTCCACAAATCGAATGCTGGCAAATAATACAATTTATCCCAACCAAACTGACCTTGGTATTGCGCATTATGAATCGTTAATATGCTCGGAACATTGCTTAAGTGCTGATATTTTATCGAATTTTTCATCATAAAAGGAATTAATCCTGTATGATGATCGTGACAGTGAATTACATCTGGCCTGTGTTCCCACTGTGCAATCCAATCTAAAGTGGCAATTTGAAAAGCGATAAATCTTTCCGTATCATCATCATAACCGTAAACATTTGGCCGATCTGTTAAGCCTTGAATGTGTACGATGTATAAATCAAAGCCAAGTTTATTGGTTTTTTCTTTTAAAACCCTAAATTGAAAGCTGTTATTACCATATTGAGACCAAGCATCGTAAGTAACTTCGAAATCACTTTCTCTAACAAACTTAGTATCGTAGGCGGGAACAACAACTTTGGCAAAATGGCCTAATCTATTTTGATATTTTGGTAATGCGCCAACTACATCAGCTAAACCGCCAACTTTAGCAACTGGATAACATTCGGCGCTTACGTGTATAATTTCCATTTAATATTTGGTATTTTTAACTTTGTTAAGTTACCAATAGTTTTGTTTTTTACAAATTATACAGAATTAATTTTTGGTTATTTATTTGTGATCACAGTATAAAATATTTATCAAAAAAAGAAAGCCACAATATTTCTATCGTGGCTTTTGAAAAAAATGAAATAATTTTTATTTTAATATGCTCTGGCTTCCGCTTCGTAGAAATCTCTAATGGCATTAAATTTAGGATGTAACGAAACCACATCGCCAAAAACCAATAAAGCCGGTGCACTGATATTTTTATCTTTTACTATTTCGGTGATCGTATCTACCGTACCAACTTCTATTTTTTCCTCCAAGGTAGATCCATTTTGAATAACCGCAACAGGAAGTAATCCTTTATTCTCTGCTTGAAAGATTGAAGCAATTTCTTCTACTTTTTCGATTCCGTTTAAAATAACGATTGTAGCTTTAGTTTTTGCAGCTGTGTATAAATCTTCTGATAGTTCTCCTTTTGAATTTGTGCCTGTAATTGCCCAAAAGCTTTCGCTTAGTTCCTTATAAATCATCGGTATTTTTTGCAAACTCGGTGCGCCAGTTGCACTCGAAATTCCGGGAATAATTTCCGTAGGTATGCTATATGATTCTGCGGCATCAATTTCCTCGTACCCTTTGGCAAAGAAAAAAGGATCGCCACTTTTTAAACGCACAACATGGCCGTAATTTAAAGCGTAATCAATGATCAATTTATTTACGGCATCTTGAGCATAATCTTCATCATCAGTGCTTTTGCCGACAAATACTTTTGGAATCCCTTCTGGCGCATAACAAAGTAGTGCTTCGTTTACATTCGCATCATACAAAACAACATCAGCTGTCTTTAATGCTTTAACACCTTTTAAACTAAACAAATCCGCATCGCCAGGACCCGCACCTACTAAAGTAATTCTTGGTTCAATGTTCGCTTTTTCTACTTTATTCAAAATCATAACAAGTTGTATATTTTGTTTTTCAATTCGTTTAACGATACAAATATATAAAGTCTATGGATATAGTAGTAATTTATTTGAAAATAATTTAAATTAATTTATTTTGGTAGATAGAAGTACCCTTAATGCGAGGTTAAGAGTGGTGAGAAATACACAAATAGAAAAAGCCTTAGCGAGAAACTAAAGCTAGATTTGGCATCATGTAAATCGTGATTTTTGGCTAAAGCCTGTTTTGCATCTAAATAATTCCTTGGCTTAAGCCAAGGGCTATTGATATTCATTATCAGCGCCAATTTTAACCGACAAATATTTACCAAAATATCGTTTGCTTCAGCGAAAACTGAGTTAAACCATCCTTAAAGACACTATGGCTACGACAATCATTATTTACAAGCTTTTGGCTCAAAGGTAAATTTGCCAACTTCATAATTAATCGGTTTACCTTTCACAAAATAAGAACGGCCTAAAGTAGTTTCAATTTGGCCAACACCCATTATTAATTTACCATCTTTTTTCAAAAATGCCAATGGATTTGTGTAAACGCTAACTGTATCTTTGCCGGTTTTAAAGCGATAATCTACCAATAAAGTATCGCCACTAAACTTACCTTCAATTGTGCCTGTATTTCTTGGCTTTTCTGCATAATTAACCACCAAAGTACCGCTAACTTTGCCTGATGCCAGCGAATTCATTTGCATACTCGCAATGTCTTTTTCAAATGTAGCAACATAACAACTGGTGTTAAGCACAGAATCTTTTACAGCTGATACCGCTTTCTTATCAGATTGATTGCAGGCAAATACAAATGGAATGGCTCCAAAAATTAGGCATAAAATATTTTTTTTCATGGTAAGGAGGTTTAGTGTTTAACCAATATATCTAATATAGTAAATAGATTAAGATTTAGTGTTATTTCCATAAAAGTAAAAGCTTTATGCTGCGTGAAAATTCATTAACAGGGTAATCTTTCTCTCCTTTTATCCATACTTATAATTTCAAAGATTTTAAATGCTTATATTCAACTGAACAACCATTCATTTCATTACTATATACAAAAAACTCCCATCCTTACATAAGGAGGGGAGTAAATTATCTTATAACCTAAATTTTAACGTGCCTTATGCCTGATTAGATCTGCTAAAAACACGATAATAATTTAATTAAATCGCTCGGCGCCAAACATCGATATATCTGTGGCCAGTTCTTCACCTTTTGCCAATTGCGCAACAAGTTTACCCGTAGCCGGTGCTAAACTAATGCCCATCATTCCATGTCCACCCGCAACAATTAAATTGCTAATTTTTTTACTAAAACCAATATATGGCAGCCCATCCGGAGAGCAAGGACGGAAACCATACCAGATTTTATCAACCTGTGGTACTTCCACATTATAATCGGGGTAATAATTAACGATAGAACCTGCAATTCCTTCAACCCGCTTGAGGTTAATTTTATCGTTCATTGGTGCAATTTCCATTGTGCCTCCAAAACGTATTTTACCATTCATTGGTGTAACCGCAACTTTTGCTTCAATCAACAACGAAGGATGGATGATCTTTTTAGTTTCATCAACCATAAAAGAGTAACCTTTCCCTGGCATTATCGGAATGCTCATATCGGCTTTTTTTGCCATTTCTGGCAACCAAGAACCACCTGTCATTACCACTAAATCTGGTTTATAAGTTTTTCCATTGGTGATAATTGAGTTGATTTTGCCATTTACGATTTCAAAATCATTAACCTTACAATTGGTAATAATTTCCGCACCGCCTTCTTTTAAATTAGCAAGCAATTGGTTTACTAAATCGTTTGGCGAAAGATGCGCATCACATCTGTAATGAACCGACCCTAAAACTGATAATTCAGCATCAGGCTCCAAATCTTGGGTTTGTTGAGCAGTTAAAGGCTCTACGTCCAATCCTAATTTTTGTGCTCTTATCGCTAAATGTATTTCTTCTTCGCCAACAGCTTTGCCTTTGTAAAGCATTAAAATTCCCTTTTCTTTTAACGAGAAATTCAACGAAGGTTCTTTTGCCAAATCCTCATATAGGCTTTTACTCAATAAATGCAAATCGCGAAGTGGCCCTGCCGATGCTGCAACATGTTTCTCTGTAGCAAATTTCCAAAATTTTAATCCCCAAGAAATTAACGAAGGATTAAGCGATGGTTTAACATAAAAAGGGCTTTTACTGTCGAACATCCATTTAATACCTTTGGTAATCATACCCGGCGCTGCCAAGGGCACAAAGTGACTTGGCACTATCATACCTGCGTTGCCAGATGAACAATTGGAATACAAATCGCCCTGTTCTAAAATTTGAACTTTAAAACCTGCCTTTTGTAAATAAAATGCACTACATAAACCAATAATTCCGCCACCGATAACGGTAACGTTGCCATTGAATGGTGAAGCTGAACTCATATAATAAAAAAAATAGAATGTGTAAATTTATGGTTTGAAAAGTTAAAATCCACCGATTGGTGGATTTTAACTTTTTATTTAATCATTTGAATTTAAAGAACCTGAAAACCGTGGGCATAAGGATCATCATCATCAATAAAGATGGTATTGTAGCCTGTAACTATAGCCCAACCTTCAATGCCAGGAACAATTGCTTTTTTGCCACCGATAGTTGTTTCTTCTTCAATAGTGCCAATAAATTGTGATCCAATAATGCTTTCATTAATGAAAATATCGCCTTTTTTCAACTTTCCTTTTGCGTACCATTGTGCCATACGGGCAGATGTACCTGTACCACAAGGTGATCGATCTATCGCTTTATCTCCGTAAAAAACAGCATTTCTACCTGTAGCTTCTGGCGAAATTGTTGCACCACACCAAAGAAAATGACTTAATCCATTGATATTTTCATCTTCAGGATGCACAAAAGAAAATTTCTCATTCATCAATGTTCTGCAGGTTCGGCTCCAATTAATTAATTGATCGGCGCCGTAATGCTCAATACCTTTAAAGTTTTTTTGAGGATCAACAATGGCGTAAAAATTACCGCCATAAGCTACATCAACAATAATTTTACCTAAATCAGGACATTCAATTTCCAAACCTTCGGCTGCTAAATAAGATTTTATGTTAATTAACTTTACCGATTTTACCTTTTTACCTTCTTGCTTATATTCTACCAAAACTAATCCAGCAGGTGTTTCTAGCCTCAATTTACCAGGTACTTTAGGTATTACCAAGCCTTCTTCTATCGCAATAGTTACCATGCCTATTGTACCATGACCGCACATTGGCAAGCAACCGCTAGTTTCGATATACAACACACCGATATCATTTTTATCATCAACGGGAGGATATAAAATACTTCCGCTCATCATATCATGCCCCCGAGGCTCGAACATTAAACCTTTTCTAATCCAATCGTACTCTTTTAAGAAATGAAGTCTGCGCTCCATCATACTTTGGCCATTCAACAATGGTCCCCCGCCAGAAACTACCCTAACGGGGTTTCCACAAGTGTGTGCATCGATACAAGAAAATGTCTTTTTCATTAAATTTTATCTTTTGATAAAACGTTATTAATGGTACGATTGATATTTAAAGGATTGGCATTTTGCAATTCAGTTGGCAAAAATTCGTCGTCCATATTTTGATAACAAAGTGGACGTGCGAAACGCTTTATTCCATCTGCCCCAACTGAAGTAAAACGACTATCTGTACTGGCTGGATAAGGTCCGCCATGTTGCATAGATAATGCTACCTCTACTCCTGTAGGCACATTATTAAAAATTAATCGTCCACAAATTTCCCGAACTTCACTTAGCAAATCTTGAAAAGCGTTGATGTCATTTTTTGTAGCCATTAAGGTACAAGTTAACTGGCCTTCCATTGCTTTTGTAACCGCCAATAATTGATCTTTATCTTTACACTTAATAATTAAAGAATACGGACCAAATACTTCTTGGTGTAATACAGGGTTTGCTAAAAATACATCGGCACTAACTGTAGCTACGGTAACTTTACCTTGAATATCGGTTGTTTGAGAAGAAGTTTCTCCAACAACTTCTACGCCTTTTTGCGCAAGCGCTGCAGTTAATTTTTCGCTGTAATTAGCAGATATGCCTGCGTGTAACATTGCAGAAGGTGCTATTTGTTCAATTTCGTTTTTCAAATCAACAAGAAATTGTTCAAGTGGCGCACCATCAATAGCAACCATTAAACCAGGATTGGTACAAAACTGACCAACACCAAGCGTTACAGAACCCGCCATTTGTTTTGCTAAGCTAGCTGTTTCTTCGGCTAATTTCTCTGGCAATAAAAACACAGGGTTAACACTGCCCATCTCTGCAAAAACAGGAATAGGATTTTCTCTTTGGTTAGCCCAATCAAACAAAGCCTTACCACCGCTAAACGAACCTGTAAAAGCAACAGCTTTAATAGCTTCGTGCTTAGTTAAGTGTTCTCCAGTTTCGAAACCCGAGCCATAAACATGTGCAAAAATTCCTTTCGGCATATTGGTTTTTTCTGCAGCTTTTTCTATTGCAGAAGCAACTAAGGTAGAAGTTTTTGAGTGTGCAGGGTGTGCTTTAACAATTACCGAACAGCCAGCTGCGAAAGCTGTAGCTGTATCTCCACCAGCGGTAGAGTAGGCAAAAGGAAAATTACTAGCACCAAAAACCACAACTGGCCCAAGTGGAACAAGCATTTTGCGGGTGTCAGGTTTAGGCGGTACACGTTCTGCGTTGGCAGTATCAATACTCGCACCCAACCAATCTCCACCTTCGGTGGCATCTGCGTAAGCATTTAACTGAAACATTGTTCTGCCGCGTTCGCCTGTTAATCTTGCCAAAGGAAGATTTGTTTCTTCAGCAGCTGTGGTTAACAAAACATCGCCTAAAGCTTCGATTTCTACTGCGATTGCACGCATAAAATCTGCACGTTGTTTTAAGCTAAATTTTTTATATTGATGAAAAGCCTGAACAGACTGCGCTATAACTTCATCTAACTCTGCTGTTGTGTGGTTTTTGTACATATTCTATAAGTTTTTATAATCAGGTAACGCTACACGATTTGCAATAGCATCATTGATAATTTTTAATACTCTTTCTCTTTCTGCTCCTTTAAGTGGCAGTCTTGGTGCTCTAACATGCTCCGAACCAATACCTTCTGCAGTTGCAGCTAATTTTATGTATTGTACTAGTTTTGGATGAATATCAAGCTCTAATAATGGCATAAACCACCTGTAAATTGCAACAGCCTCGTCATATCTTTTTGCTTTTACCAATTTGTACATCGCAACTGTTTCTCTTGGAAACGCATCAACCAAACCAGCAACTAAACCATGAGAACCTAACATTAAAGATTCTAATGAAATTGTATCTACACCACCTAAAATTTTGAAACGATCGCCAAATTTGTTAAGCATGTTTGTAATGTTAGCCAAATCTCTTGTGCTTTCTTTTACAGCTTGAACGTTTGCATAAGGCAACAATTCTTCAAACATGGCCAAAGTAACTCTAATTCCATAATCTACCGGATTATTGTAAATTAAAATAGGCAATTTAGTAGCAGCAGCAACAGCTTTAAAATAAGTTACTACTTCATCATCATCTGCCTTATACTTTAACGGTGGTAATAACATAATACCATCAGCACCTAATTCTTCAGCTTCTAAAGCCATTGCAATAGCAACTTTAGTGCTTTGCTCTGCAACGTTGATAATTACAGGCGTTTTTTTTCCTTCTAAAGTTTTAACACAATACTTTAAAAATTCTCTTTTCTCTTCAGCTGTAATTGTACTCGCTTCACCTAACGAACCACCAATGATTATACCATCTACACCAGCTTCGATTTGTGCATCTAAGTTGATTTGAAATAGTGGATAATCTATTTCATCATTTTCAGTAAACGGTGTTAAAAGTGCCGGATAAATTCCTATCCATGAAATATTTTTCATATTATTATTTTTTAGTTCCCCAAAATTAAGCATACAAATACTTAAAAAAGGAACAGGTATTAATGAATCACAACACTATTTTAACATTATGCTTCATTATTGCATTATTGCTCGCAAAACATAAGTTTTATGCCTCATTTTATAACACATTAAAATAAAATTTCCTAAAACTTAAGGAAAACTGTAAAAACGTTTTTTAATTAAAACTTTGTTTAACACCTTTACCTATGAATTATACTGAAAAACTTTCTGCCATAAGAAAGCTGATGCTTACTGAGGGTATAGACGCTTACATTATTCCATCTGCCGACCCACATTTAAGCGAATATTTGCCAGATTTTTATAAATGCATTGAATTTGTAACAGGCTTTACTGGGTCTGTTAGTACAGTTGTAATTACCCAAAATTTTGCAGGCCTATGGGCAGATTTCAGATATTTCGAACAGGCAGAAGCCGAACTTAAGGGTAGTGGATTTGAGCTCGTAAAACTGAACATTCCGCATACACCCCAATATATAGACTGGTTAAAAGAACAATTAACTAATGGTTCGGTTATCGGTTTCGATGAAAATTTGGTTTCGATTATTATGGGCGAAATGCTCATTAAACAACTTGCATCAAAACAAATAAATTTTAAACACTGTGATTGTATTGATCCGATTTGGGAAAACAGGCCTCCGTTGCCTACTGCAAACGCATACCTTTTAGGTGATGAGGTTACGGGAGAATCGATGGTAAGTAAGCTTACTGCTATTAGAAGTGAAATGAAGAAATCAAATACCAGCCACCATTTAATTTCATCGCTCGATGATATTGCTTGGGTATTTAACCTTCGTGGATCGGACGTAAAATACAATCCAATTGCTTTAAGCTTTGCGTTGATTGATGAAAACCAAACTACACTATATATTGATGCACATAAACTCAGCGCTATCGATGCAGAAAAACTAACCAATAACGGCGTAAATATTGCCCCTTATATTCAAGTTGGCAATGATTTACAGAAAATAGCCAGCGAAAGTGCCATCCTTATCGACCCAAAGCGTACTTGCTCTGCACTTTACAAAAGTATTAATAACGATGTAAAGCGTGTATTGCAGATCAACCCATCTACAAATTTTAAGGCTGTTAAAAATGATTTAGAAATAAGTAACACCCGAAAATCGATGGTTAAAGACGGTGTGGCGATGACTCAATTTTTTAAATGGATTAAAGAAAACGTAAATAAAATAGAGATTACAGAACTGTCTGCTGCTAAGAAATTAGAAGAATTTAGAGCTGCGCAAATTGGCTTTGTTGGAGAAAGCTTTAACACGATAGCAGGCTACAAAGCACATGGTGCACTTCCGCATTACGCTACAACAGCCATTAGTGATGCAAAAATTGAGGCCGAAGGTTTATTCTTAGTCGATTCTGGTGGCCAATACCATTACGGCACGACAGATATTACGAGAGTAATCCCATTGGGAAATAATACGGAAGAAGAAAAAACTGATTATACTTTGGTGCTTAAAGCAATGATTGAAGGTTCTAAAACCCGTTTCCCGAAAGGAACTTGTGGCTACCAAATTGATGCAATTACTCGGCGCCCAATGTGGGAACATGGTTTAAACTTTGGTCATGGTACAGGACACGGAGTAGGCTATTTTTTAAATGTACACGAAGGCCCGCAAACTATTAATGCATCTGCAATTCCTGTTTCTATGGATTTAGGAATGATTACGTCAATCGAGCCAGGGATTTATCGTACTGGAAAACATGGTATTCGCATAGAAAATTTGGTGTTAACAATTGCAGACGAGTGCAATGAATTTAATCAATTTTATGCTTTTGAAACATTAACCTTGGCGCCTATTGATACCACTTTGGTTAAAAAAGAATTATTGGAGCAATCTCAAATTGAATGGTTAAATAATTATCATACAATTGTTTATGATAGAATTAGTCCTTTTTTAAATGAAGAAGAAAAAGCATTTTTAAAAGTGATGACAACCGCTATTTAAAGAATATTTTTTTTTATCATAATTCAAAGCTAGATAACCTAAATTAAATATAGATCAATCTCCAGTAATTTGGCTTTAAGCTAAGGCAATCGTCACCCTGAATTTATTTCAGGGTCTTTGTGGCAGGAAAGATGCTGATCCCGAAAATTCGGGACAGCATGACGACGTAATAATGAAGAATTAATTTAAAAAAGCGGAGTAGTCTTAATAGATACGCCGCTTTTCATTAAGAATTCGAGTTAAGATTACATCGCAGCCCTAAACATTAGCGCACCAACCGTTAAATTCGTTCTGCTATCAACCAATATTGCTGAACCATTTGCTCGGTTGTCATCGTACAAATCAAAAGCTAAAGTATCGGCAGTTTTAATTATTACGCGACCAATATCATTTAGCTTAAACTCATCAGCATCGTGTTTCTCCAAAGTGTTAATATCCACTTTGTGCAAAATTTCGCTCACTTTACATTTGGTGGTTTTGCTATTGTGCTGAATTAAATAGGTGATGGATGTATCTAAAGCACGACCATCCATCCAACATAAATCGGCTTCAATTAACTTAGTATCTTGTGTTAAGGCTGATGCGTTTACAATGGTATCGCCACGGCTAATATCTACATCGCCATTTAAATGAATGGTAACCGATTGACCTGCATGTGCGGCATCGGGAAACTGATCAAAAAATTCGATCCTTTTGATGGTAGAAGTTGCACCAGATGGAATAATTGTTACGTTATCGTTTACCTTAAAAGTACCACTCAATACTCTACCTGCATAGCCACGATAATCGTGCAATTCATCCGTTTGCGGACGGATAACCCACTGTACAGGCATACGCGCCAATTGTGATTTATCTAGGTTATCGGTATCTACTTTTTCTAAAAAGTGCAATAAACTTTCGCCCTTGTACCAATCCATATTTACAGAATTTTGCACAATATTATCGCCCTTTAATGCACTAACCGGAATGTAATTTACATCAGCAAGTTTAAGTTGCTTGGCCAAATCTTTATATTTATTGATGATTGAACTGTAAACATCTTCACTATAATTAACCATGTCCATTTTGTTAATGCAAACTACAACGTGCTTAATGCCCAAAAGAGAAACTAAATAAGAGTGGCGAATGGTCTGTTCTACCACACCGTTGCGGGCATCTACTAATATAATGGCTAAATTAGCCGTAGATGCACCTGTAACCATGTTACGGGTGTATTGAATATGTCCGGGTGTATCGGCAATAATGAACTTACGCTTTTCGGTTTGAAAATATTTGTAAGCAACATCAATGGTAATGCCTTGTTCTCGCTCTGCACGCAAACCATCGGTTAAAATGGCTAAATCAATACTTCCATCGTCATTTTTACGGTTAGAGCTTTGTAAAGCTTCCAACTGATCTGCCAAAATGGAATCTGTATCGTATAACAACCGGCCGATTAAGGTACTCTTACCATCATCAACACTGCCCGCTGTGAAAAATTTTAATATGTTCATTTCCTTTAGATATGAGAAGTTAGATTTGAGATATGAGTATCTTTCTAACTTCTTACTTCAAATTATATAAATCAAGATATGAGTTCTCAAATCTCATATCTCAGCACTCAAATCTCCCTTAAAAATACCCGCCTTTTTTTCTGTCTTCCATCGCAGCTTCAGATACTTTATCATCTAGCCTTGCGCCACGTTCGGATATTTTGGAAGCACTAATTTCAGAGATTATATCATCAATTAAAACGGCTTCTGATTCTACCGCAGCCGTGCAAGACATATCACCTACGGTACGAAAGCGAACTTGTTTGTTAAAAACAATATCTTCGTTATCCATATTTAAAAATGGCGATGCGGCCATGAGCTGTCCATTTCTTGTAATTACATCACGCTTGTGCGAGAAATAAATACTTGGTAACTCTATTTTTTCTCTGCGGATGTAATTCCAAACGTCAAGCTCGGTCCAGTTACTTATTGGAAAAATACGCACATTTTCGCCTTTGTGAATCCGACCGTTGTAAATGTTCCAAAGTTCGGGGCGTTGGCGTTTTGGATCCCATTGGCCAAATTCGTCACGAACGGAGAAAATACGTTCTTTTGCCCTTGCTTTTTCTTCATCTCTACGAGCTCCACCAATACAGGCATCAAACTCATATTTGGCTATCGTATCCAACAAAGTGATTGTTTGCAAACTATTTCTACTTGCGTTTTTGCCAGTTTGTTCAACAACTTTACCATCGTTGATAGAATCTTGAACAGAACCAACGATTAACCGTTCTCCAATCCTTTCTACCATTTGATCACGATAATCTATCGTTTCCTGAAAATTATGACCAGTATCTATGTGCACCAATGGAAAAGGAAATTTACCAGGACGAAAGGCTTTTTCTGCCAACCTAACCAAGGTAATTGAATCTTTACCACCAGAAAATAATAATGCTGGCTTTTCAAACTGACCTGCTACTTCACGCAAAATGTGAATGGCTTCTGCCTCTAATTCATCTAAATAATCAAAATTATACTCGCTCATACCCCAAAACCCAAAATGGGCCTTATATTAAAAATTATTGTTTAATTAATTGTAATGTTTAAAGGTTGTTCTTTCGAAGTTCCTCTATTGCAGTTCTGTAAAGTTAAGCAACACGTATAGCACTGTCTTTTATCTTTGTTAATCGTTCTTTGCTCTATTTTTGGCGATTAAGCTTTACCTTAAACCCTAAACCTTCCTAGCTTCAACCTCTGTTGCGTGTAATCCACATTCTTTTTTACTTTGATCTTCCCACCACCATCTTCCAGCTCTAAAATCTTCACCTGGGTTCACCGCTCTGGTACATGGCGCACAGCCAATACTCGGGAAACCCTTATCATGCAATGTGTTATAAACGATATTGTGCTCACTAATAAAACTCTTTACATCATCTAAAGTCCAATTAAATATAGGATGGAATTTGATCAGCTGATTGCCTTCATCCCATTCCATATCGTGCATATCTTCTCGGTTTATGCTTTGATCGGCACGAATACCTGTAACCCATATTTCATTGCCTTTTAATGCTCTTTTTAAAGGTTCAATTTTACGGATAAAACAGCATTCTTTTCTATTCTCTACCGATTCATAAAAGCTATTTGGACCTTTAGCATTTACCATATTCTCCAACAAATCCGTTTGTGGATAATAAGCGTGGATGGGTTTATTGTAAATTTCTAATGTACGGTTCCAAACATAATAAGTTTCTGTAAATAATCGCCCGGTTTCTAAAGTAAATACTTTAATGGGAATATTATTGGCAAAAATTAAGTGGGTTATGGCTTGATCCTCCCAACCGAAACTTGTCGAAAAAATAATCCGATTCGGGTATTTATCTGCCAAATATTTTAATTTATCAACCGTATTTAAACCTGAAATTTGTTCTCTTAATGCTTCTAATTCCATTATTAAATTAATTTTAGAATAAACAAAACTATACTGCGCAAGCTTACCAACATTACAATAATACCTACCGCAACCATAATTGTTTTTGCCGAAATTTTGTTGGATACCCTTGCCGCTATTGGCGATGCGATTGCACTGCCAATAACTAAGCCCAGAACGGCTTCCCAATGTTTACCACCCAACATAGTAAAAAAAGTTAATGAGCTTAAAGTTGCTATAAAAAACCTGCTAATTTTAACCGTACCCAAAGAGAATAAAGGGTGGCGACCACCGGCAATTAAGCTTGATAAAACGATTGAACCCCATCCACCGCCAAAGGCAGCATCAATAAATCCACCTACAAAACCTAACAAACCAATTCTTTTAATCTTTTGATCTGATTTTTTCTTTTTGATTTTAAAGGTCTTCATTAAAATAATAGCGCCCAAAAAGAAGGTGTAAATGGCAACAATTGGCTTTACGTAAGCGCTATAATGTTCTAAAGATGATAAAATATAAGCACCTAAAACAGCACCAATAATTGCAGGTAGAATTAATAGTTTAAAAAGTTTCCAATTAACATTACCCATTTTTAAGTGCATCCATCCGGCAATACCATTGCTCAAAACTTCAGAGATATGTATGGCCATACTCGCGGAAGCTGGTGGTAAACCCATTGCTAACGAAAAGGATGCTGTGGTTACGCCGTACGACATTCCTATTGCACCATCAATTAGCGCAAAAAGAAATCCGGCACCTAAAAACCAATAAAATAATGGATCGATGTGGATTAAAAACGTTTGGAACTCGGGTTCAGTTTGCCACAATGTTGTACCTATAACACCTAAAAGCAAAATGGAAGTTAACCAAATTAACCACCTGATGTTCCGTTCGGCAAAACTTTTTTTAGGACTTATTAAATTTTGAGTAACCTTATTTAATCTTTTAACTTTTGCAGAAAAATCTCCTTTCAGCGTTAATCGCAATGCACTCATATTTTGCAAAGTTTCATCCAGCTCGGCTGGAATTCCTTCATTTAAAATTTCTTTTAAACGCTTTGCAATCGTGGGCGATTTTCCATTTGTAGAAATGGCGATTTTTAAATCGCCTTTTTGAACAATTGAGCCCAAATAGAAATCGCAAAGTTCAGGTTTATCGGCTACGTTTATTAGCAAACCATTTGCTTGCGTAAGCTTTCGAATTTCTTCATTTAAAATGGTGTTATTTGTTGCTGCAAAAACGATATCAACATCGTTTAAATCAGAAACATCAAAACTTTTTTGCTTAACCTTTATTTGAGGAAAATTCGCTATTAGCGCATAAACATCATCGGTAATGGTTTCAGCAACAATTGTAATTTTAGCTTTTTGACTGTTGTTTACAATTGCTGTTAGTTTTTCTAAGCCGATATTTCCTGCACCAACCAATAATGTACGCAACTTATTCAGTTTTACAAAAACCGGAAAAAGTTGATTACCCTTCTCCTCTTCAGAAAAAGCGATTTCATTATTAGATAGATTAGGCAATACTTGCATATTGTTTTACTAATTTTTTAAATGATGGATGTAAAGAAACCACTTCGCCAAAAATTAAAAGCGCAGGTGCTTTTATAAGTTCCAACTGCACCAAACTTTCAATCGTTTCTACAGTGCCTACAACTAATTTCTCATCTGCTGATGAACCATTTTGAACCACTGCAACAGGCAGATTAAGCTTACCTGCTTCTTTAAAAATTTCTACAATTTTAGCTAATTTTTTTAATCCCATCAAAATCAAAACAGTTGCGCTAGATTGTGCTGCTTGATAAATATCTTTTGATACTTCACCAGAAGTTGTTGTTCCCGTAATTACCCAAAAGCTTTCGCTCAATCCACGGTGTGTAACGGGAATTTGTTGTAAACCAGGAACGCCGATTGAACTCGAAATACCGGGAATAACATCGACAGGAATATTGTAAGAAGTTGCATAATCCAACTCTTCATATCCCCTACCAAAAACAAATGGATCGCCACCTTTTAGCCTAACCACATGCCCGTAATTTAAGGCATAATCAATCATCAGTTTATTAATGGTATCTTGTGGATAAGAATGTTCGCCAGAACGTTTGCCCACATAAACTTTTATGGCTTCTGCAGGCGCATATTCTAACAATGCTTCGTTTGTTAGCGCATCATACAAAACCACATCAGCGTTTTGTAAGGCTTTAACACCTTTTAAAGTTAATAATTCTGGATCGCCCGGACCTGCACCTAAGAGTGTAATTTTAGCGGTAATATTTTTATGCTGTGTCATTTTTTTAATCAACTAATTTTACACTTTTAAATGCTTTAACCTTATTTAGAAAATCTTTTGCTTCTGCCACGTAAGCTTCGGCAAATTGTTGTGAAGGCTCGTTTTTGTTAATTTGCAATACAATTTCGCTAAAATTAGTTGCACCCAACTTGCTTGCATATTCCTCGTTAAAAGTATCTATAATACCAATTTGCGTGCTTTTGCTTATGCCATTATCTAGCAAAATGGCTTTTGCAGCGCTAATCATAGTATTGTAGCCATGGTATATTGCATCGGCCCACATGCCTTGGTCATAAGCTTCTACCGCCCAACCATATTTCTCTTCAGTTTCGAAAATTAAAGTTGCTACCAAATCAATTACCACACCTGCGCATTCTCCAACGCCAATTGCCCTGATAAAATCATCATTCTGTCCCCAATCCACAAAATCATTTGCGGTTAAGGTTTCTTGGTCGGCAATAGGCTTTAGCATTTGATAGAAATAATCTTTACCCATTGCATCATAATAATCTAAAAAGCTATTGTAAAATTCTTCCTTAATACTATAATCGTTCAAAATGGTGCGTAACACTTCTGGTGCTCTTTTGGATGGCACTTTAATTACCTTTTCCGCAGCTCTTCCTTCGCCATTTCCAACCGCTCCACCACCTAACAGAACCTGTACAGTAGGCATTATTTTACCTTTAACGTTCATAGAACTGCCATGAAAACCAATGTGTGCAATACCATGCTGACCACAACTGTTCATACAGCCACTAATTTTAATCTTAATTTCTTTGTTGTAAACAAAATCTGCGTATTCAGCGTAAATAACAGACTCGAGCACTCTTGATAATTCCATAGAATTGGAAATTCCTAAATTGCAGGTATCCGTTCCAGGACAAGTGGTTACATCAGCAACACTATTATGGCCGGGAACCGAAAGTCCCAATTCATCTAACGCTAAAAACAATGCGGGTAAAGCTTCGCTTGTTACATATTTGAGCATTAAACCTTGGTTAATCGTTACGCGAATATCATCAGCAACTAGCGGTTTAATTGCGGTTATAAATTTACGAGCAATTGCGGTTGACATATCGCCGGTTCTTACCTTTACATATACTCCGTTGTAACCTTCTTGTTTCTGTTTAAAAACATTCGTGCCCAACCAAACTTCGTAAGCCAATTGCTTATCCGTAGGAATTTCTAATGTAGTAGAAACTGGAACCGGAATACTTGGTTCATCTACAACTGTTCTATCTATTTTATAAGTTTTAACTTTAGTAGCAATTTGCTCTTCTGCTACCATTTTCACAAATTCATCGAAACCAACTTTGTTCAGTAAAAATTTTAATCTGGCTTTATTTCTATTTGTACGCTCTCCAAACCGATCAAACACACGTAAAACAGCTTCCGAAAAAGGGATAATTAAATCCTCGTGCATAAAATCTGTCACTGGCTGACCGATATAAGGCTGTGCGCCTAAACTTCCACCCAAAACAACTTTGAAACCTCTAATTTCTTCGCCGTTTTCTATTTTTACTTTCGGGATGAAACCGATGTCGTTAATAAATGAATAAGCAGTATCTTCTTCGCTTGATGAAAACCCGAATTTGAATTTCCGGCCAAGTTCCATACTTACAGGATTGCCTAAAAAGTATTTAAAAAAGCCATGCGCATAAGAAGATACATCAAAAGGCTCAGCAGCATCGATACCAGCAGCGCAAGATGCCGTTACATTTCTTACTGTATTGCTACATGCTTCGCGAATGGTAATGTCATCTTCAGAAAGTTTAGCCCACAATTCTGGGGTTTTATCTAAACTTACGTAATGGATTTGAATATCCTGACGAGTTGTGAAATGCAGGTTAGACGAAGCATATTCATCAGAAATATCGGCTATTTTTAACATTTGCTTAAAAGTAACTTTACCAAATGGAATTTTGATACGAACCATTTGCACACCAGGCTGGCGTTGGCCGTAAATACCTCTGGCTAACCTTAAACTTCTAAATTTTTCATCGTGTATTTTACCTTCGCGAAAAGCTCGGATTTTTCTTTCAAGATCAATAATCTCTGGAGCTACAACTGGATTTTCAAGTTCTGTTCTGAAACTTTGCATATATAACGTTAAATTTTCAAAAATCCTTTTCTGTAATTAGAACGGGATTAGCCTATTTTATAATTATCAAAAACGCGGTGTAATTAAGCTGGAGACCAGTAATACAACAACATTTCGACACATGGAATTTGTAATTCTGCAAATTCGACTGCCAAATATATAAAGTATATAGGAATAGTAGTTATTTTTTTATAACTTTCTTTCGTCGTAGATGAATTTCGATGATCCGGCGGAAAAGAAAAATGAAAAGAAAGAAAGTTTAAGTCCGTTTTGAGGTTAATATAATTGTCAATGAGCATTAACTAGAAAAGCGAAAATTTACAGTGTTTAAAAGACTAAATAATCTCCAAATTGAAATTTTTTATGCATCACTCAACAAGAAATACCTTTTAAGTATCTACAAACTTTCGAGTTTGAATTTAAGATCACCTTCTCTAGCAATAACATCGGCAATGCTTGTTTCTGCTAAAACTTTTAACGTGGCATCTCTAACATCAATAAAAGCGCTCCGAATACCACAAGTTTTCTCGTCTTCGCATTCATCACATTTGTGATAAAAATTTAAGCTTGCACATGGAAGCATGGCAATCGGGCCATCGGTAACACGCATTACGTGAACCAAAAAAATCTCATCTGCTTTTTTATTCAAGCTATAACCGCCTCCTGCACCCTTTTTACTATAAAGAAAGCCTGCGTTGCGTAGATCTAAAAGAATTTGCTCTAAAAATTTTTTGGGAATATGCTCTTCCTCTGCAATTTTAGAAATTTGCATCGGTGGGTTATCCGCATTTTTACCAAGGGCAACTAAGGCTTTTATGGCATATTTGGTTTTTTTAGATAGCATATATAATTACAAAGCTAATAAAACATAGCAACATTTAAAACATCATTAATTAAGCAATATTATTTTTTACTTTAAAAATTGAACATTAAACTTTTTTAAACAAAAAATATTATCTTACCATTCGAAATAGCCAAACCCTATGTTCCTAAACACCGGCATTTTTAATATTTCTCAGAAAAAAATAAGCAGAGAGTCCAAACTTTTTGCGGTGTTTTGTCTATGCTTAATTTTCATATCCATCTTAAATATCATAGCAGATATATTTTTGGGCATAACATGGATACTAAATGCGTATGTCTTATTTGGAATTATCGTGCACGGTACCTTTTATTACTACGCTTTAAAGGATAAGGTAACTGAGGAAGGAAGTTTATGGTATTTTATAGGCAACATTCTAAGTTTAATTCCCGCATGGTTTTTAAATGGTGGCTCTTTGGGTTCTACCCCATTCTTTTTCATTTGTTACTTAGCCATTGCCATGCTGGCTTTGTCAAAAAAGAACGATTTCTATTTCATTTATACATTTTTTCTTTCTATTGGCTTGTGTGTCATTTTGGAAAATCTGTACCCCAACTTAGTCGTTGCTCATCCTTCTCAAAAAGTTAGACACCTTGATTTGGTGATTTCTTTTATGGATATTTCGGTTATCATCATCGTTATGCTTCACAAGTTTAAAAGGGTGATTAGTTATGATAGGTTGATTTTGGTAAATAGCAAAAAACGACTAGAAAAATCGGAGCAAGATTTAATTGAGGCTAAAGAAATTGCTGAAAGTGCTACGCTTGCCAAATCTAAATTCTTAACAAACATGAGTCATGAGTTGCGGACACCTTTAAATGGGATAATTGGCGCATCACAGCTTTTAAAATTAACAAAGTTAGATGATGAACAATCCGATTTACTGAACATGCTTGAGGCCAGTAACGGCATACTCATAGAGATTATTAATGATCTGTTAGATATTTCTAAAATTGAGGCAAATAAAATGGAAGTTTACAATGTTCCATTCAATTTTAGAAGTTTTATTAAAGACACCAAAAACATTGTTAAACCACTTTTTAACAACACAAACATCAAATTAATTTTTGAAATTAGTGTTGATGCGCCAGAATTTATAATTAGCGATGAAATAAAGATTAAACAGATTTTAGTTAATTTATTAAGCAACGCCGTTAAATTTACAGATGCAGGTTATGTAAAATTAACCGTAAGTTACGTAATCAACGATATGCTTGTTATAGAGGTTATCGATACTGGAATTGGTATCGATGAGACGAATCTACAAAGTCTTTTCGAACCATTTTTTCAAGTTAAGCCTCAATACAACAAATTTGGAGGTGCTGGTTTAGGCTTAGTAATATGTAAAAAATTAACAGAAACGCTTGGAGGCCAAATAACGATAGCCAGCAAAATAAATTCGGGTACGACAATTAAAGTGGTTATCCCAGTAAAAAAGTACGAGCAAGTTGTGCCTCAGTCAAACCATCTTCTCGGCAAAGAACCTCATCAGGAATATCATCAAACACGCATTTTGATTGCTGAGGATAACGATTTCAACCTCATAATCATTTCAAAAATGCTCGAAAAAATTGGCTACAGCTTTGATATTGCGAAAGATGGATTAGAAGCCTTAGCTAAAGCGAAAGCCCAGCATTATGACATCATTTTAATGGATATGCAAATGCCTGAAATGGATGGATTAACAGCTACAATCGAAATTTTAAAAAAGTACACCAGCGAAAATCGACAAGCGCCAATCATTATTGGTTGTACCGCAAATGCCATGCAACAAGATAGAAATAGTTGTTTGGTTGCTGGCATGAAAGACGTGTTACCAAAGCCATTTACGCTTAACGAACTTAAATTAATAATGGCAAAATGGAGCACTCCTCATTCGGCTTAATCAATAAAGCGTAAAATTAAATATCATTAAGGTCAATCGGCAAAATATTTACGTTTTAAACTTAATTTCACGTCAAATTTTAAACACGATTTAAATGGCCAAAAAGCTCAGTTTATTACCTTTACTTTTAGCAACCTTTATTTTTTTGGCGTTAAGCACCTATACCATTTCGGGCTTAAGTTTTATATTTCACCTCCAATATTTTAGCCTCATTATTTGGCTATTCATCCTCGCACTCTCCGCCACACTCCTATTTTCCATTCAGCAATTCCGCGCAAAGGGGATGAATAAAACATTTCAAATTGCAAGTCATGCTTTTTTAATTGTGTTTGTGGCCGAAGTTGTATTTTCCATACTCTTGTTGCTGGGCGATATTTATCGGCTGATTTTGAGCCTCGCATCTATTTTTCAATCCAACGGTTTCGTTTGGTCGCCAAGAAATCCTTATTGGGTATATTTTGCATTTTTTATGCTTATCGTTTCTGTGGCCTTGTTTGCTTATGGCATAATTAAAGGGAAATATGCGTATAGGGTAGTTAAACACATTTTGTATTTTGATGATTTACCATTAAACTTTGATGGTTTTACAATTACCCAAATTTCTGATGTGCATGCTGGGAGTTTTACCGATGCTAAAGCTGTACAAAAAGGTATTGATATGATAAAGGCACAGAAAAGTGATTTATTTGTGTTTACCGGAGATTTAGTAAATAATAAAGCATCAGAAATTGTGCCCTACCTTAATCATTTCTCACAAATAAAATCTCCGTTCGGACAGTTTTCGATACTCGGAAATCACGATTATGGAGACTATACAACATGGCCGTCGGAAAAAGCAAAAGCCGATAATTTGCAACAACTTAAAAACTACCACAAAGATTTAGGTTTTAGGTTATTGTTAGATGAACACATCGAAATAATTAAGGGTACAGATAAGATGATTCTCGCAGGGATTGAAAATTGGGGAATTGGTTTTGGGGAACGTGGCGACTTAAATAAAGCACTTTTGGGTACTTCCACCAATGATTTTAAAATCTTGCTTTCTCACGATCCATCTCACTGGGAGGCACAGGTAAAAAATAATACTAATAAAATTCAGCTTTCATTGGCTGGCCACACACATGGTATGCAGTTTGGTATTGAGGCTTTTGGTATAAAGTGGAGCCCAGTAAAACTTCGTTATAAACATTGGGCGGGAATTAAAACCGAGAACGGACGATATTTAAACATTAATCGTGGTTTTGGGTTTTTAGGTTTTTCTGGCAGGATTGGAATTTGGCCCGAAATTACAGTAATCGAGCTTAGGAAACAGCAAGCATAAAGGAGTAAAAACTGGAGAGCAAAATTTAAATGACAAATTATTTTCTGTTTTAAAACTACTGCTAAATTAATGACGATTTGTGTTTTGATTTAATTGCAAAAATCTATTCTTAAATTTTGATGGGTATGAGATTTTGATTTTATATCTTTGCAGCATTGTTCCCGTAGTTCAATGGATAGAATTATGGTTTCCGGTACCATCGATATGAGTTCGAATCTCGTCGGGAACACACAAAAGCTTTAAAAATTATAAAAGGGCAATTCTCGTTTTGAAAATTGCCCTTTTTATTTAGTTGCTAATTTGCAACCACATTTATTTACGCCGTTCTATCGCGCTGTGGCTTTTTAGGGATATACTTTTTTGCTACCGGCTTATCTTCTGATAACTTAACCGTTAGCGTATTACCTTTAAATAATTCGCCATTTAATTGTTCTACAATATTTTTTGCGTCAGCCTCTTTCGGAATTTCCAAAAAAGCATAGCCTTTGCACTTTGCAGTAACTTTATCTCTAACAATTTTTATCGAATCTACGTGGCCATGGATACTGCACAGAATCGCTAAATCCATTTCATCAATTTTTTCTGATAAACCACCTACAAAAAGTTTTGCCATACATGCCTATATTTAGAATACCACTTATTTACACAATCATCCTCCCGCAACTTACGGATACGTAAAACTAATATAAATTAAGATAAAAATCAATATCCGAAACCGCAAGAAATGTTAAAATAGCTAAAAATAGTTACTTTAACTTATTTAAAACGAAGGGAAATCAAATCACCAAAAAAAAAAATAAAAAAAACCACTTTACTATTTATTTATTCTTACATTAGATTTATGGGCGATACAATGAATTTAATACTTGGGGTTACTTCTATTTTTGCAGGCATAGTTGTTTTTTACTCGATTTTTAGAACGGTATAAAAACCTTTTTTCTAACCAATTTTTGTTTTGATCAATAAATTGAAATCTATGGTTTCAACCTACATGTTTATTGATTAAATTTTAATTCGATTTGATAAATCGATATTCATATTATTGAGCCCTTTCGTCAAGGAGCTTTCTGCTCAGCGTGCTTCACTTTGTGTAAAAACATTAGTATTTATAAAAGTCCAATTTATTTTAATGAAAAAGTATTTTTTACTCGCCATTCTAACTACATATAGTTTAATTCTTCAGGCACAAACAACAATAATTCGCGATGCGGAGATTGATAAAATGGTAAAAGCTGTGCAACCCGATTCGCTGAAATCTTACATCACAAAAATGGTGTCATTCGGTACCCGAAATACGCTAAGCGATCAAAAAAGTAAAACGAAAGGAATCGGTGCTGCCAGAAATTGGGTAGTTGGTAAATTTAGCCAATTTGCGAAGCAAAGCGATGGACGATTAACTGCGTTTTTAGATACGGTAACCATTCCTGCCGACGGAAAACGGGTAGATAAAAACATCATTTTAGGCAATGCAGTTGCAATTTTAAAAGGAACGGATGTAAACGACCACAGGGTTTTTGTAGTAAGTGGCCATTTAGATAGCCGGGTTACAGATGTTATGAACCGCGAAAGTGACGCACCGGGCGCAAATGATGATGGTAGTGGTGTTGCCGGCGTAATTGAAGCTGCACGGATTATGAGCCAATATAAGTTTTCAGCAACCATTATTTTCGTTGCCGTAAGTGGTGAAGAGCAATCTTTATTGGGATCAGGCTTTATGGCCAAAAAAGCTAAAAAAGAAAATTGGAATGTCGAAGCCATGCTTAACAACGATATGATTGGAAACAACAACAGTAGTGGCACTAATATAATAGACAATACCCGCCTTCGTGTTTTTAGCGAAGTTTTGCCCAGTTTTGAATTAGAAAAAAACGCAAAAAATATTAGGCAATTTGGTTTAGAAAATGATGGTAAAAGCAGATTACTCGCTCGGTATGTTAAAGAAATTGCAGAGCGTTATGTAGATCAGTTAGAGGTGAAACTAATTTATAGAAACGATCGCTTTTTGCGTGGCGGCGACCACTCCCCTTTTGTAGAAAACGGATTTACTGCCGTTAGAATTACCGAAATGAATGAGAATTTCGATCACCAACATCAAGATTTACGCATCGAAAACGGCATTAAATATGGCGATTTAATGGAGTTTATGGACTTTGAGTATCTACGGAAAAATACTTGCGCCAACATTGCGGTTTTGGCCAATTTAGCAAAAGCACCATCCATGCCAACTGAAGTGAAGATAGAAGTTAAAACACTTAGCAACTTTAGCTATTTATATTGGAAAGCCCCGCTGAACGGAGAAGTAAAAGGATATTTTGTTTTAATGCGCGAAACCAGTAGCCCAGTTTGGGAAAAGAAATTTTTCACTACCGACACGGAAATAAGGCTACCTTACAGCAAAGACAATTATTTATTTGCCGTGCAAAGCGTTGGCTTAGCAGGAAATGAAAGCTTAACTGTTGTGCCGGAAATTGGAAGGTAGCGTTTACAAATGGTTAAATAATATTATAAAGCGAACCACCTGGCTCACCTAATTTATTTACTTTTTCTTCAATTTTCTCATCTTTAATTAATTCTGGTGCATGATGTGGTTTTTTACGGGCATCAATAACCATAGCGCCATTACAGCCCCAATGCTTATTTTTAGTAAAATCATCAATGCCATAAATATCGGCAGCCGGGTTGCTTCTCGTAAAGGTTACCCAAACAAAATTATTGATGGTTTTCGCTGTAAAACTAGCATCATCACATAATACTATTAAAGGCAAACCCGTTAAATCTTCATTTTTGAGCGTACTATTTAAGGCTTGTATTTCTAAAGCGGTCTGCTTCTCATCCTGATAAGGAGTTATTTTTATAGCCACAACACCGGGCATAACCATTTGCGGATTGGAAAACCCTTCGGGCAGTTTTAATTTAGTTGGAATAACTGACGATAAGTTTCTTTTTTTATCTCCTGCTGCAGCAATAACCACTTTCGAGCCTGAATTTAAACCACTTCCGCTATAATCTAAAGTATCAATAGTGGTATTGGTATAGAAATGAATATCGGTAGTTAAATCAATCCGCTCTAAAATATGCGTTAAAAATGGTTCAACATCGTGCGTACTTAAGTTTACATCATCCTCTTGTGCCGCAATAAAAAGATATTTTGCTAAACTTAACTGATTTTTACCAAGAATGTGATTAGCAATTGTTAAAATTTCTTGAGGTTTTCGACCACTCAAAAATGGCGTGTATCTTTCGCTCCCGATGGCAAATAATAAGGGATGTACGCCAGCTGCATCTACGGCGTTTACTTCTTTTAGTCCGTTTATTTCCTTCGGGATGGCAGAACCTGTAATTTCGTGAATAAGTGCCCCGAAACTAGTATCTTCTTGTGGTGGCCTACCAACAACTGTGAAACTCCAAATTGCATCTTTTTTATGATAAACGTTATGAACTTTCATCAACGGAAACGGATGTGCCAAACTATAATACCCCAAATGATCGCCAAAAGGCCCTTCTGATTTATTTTCGTTTGGATAAACGGTACCGGTTATAATAAAATCGGCATCGGCAGAAATACAGAAACCCTCATCATCATAAAAATAACGAAAACGCCTATTTCCCAAAGCACCGGCAAAAGTCAATTCTGATAATCCTTCGGGCAATGGCATTACTGCAGCCAAGGGATGCGAAGGCGGACCACCCACGAAAATACTTACTTTTAAAGGCAAACCTAAGGCATTTGCTTTTGACTGATGAACACCAATACCGCGATGAATTTGATAGTGAAGACCAATTTCTTTATCCTGAATATAATCATTACCGCCAAGTTGAATGCGGTACATACCAAGATTAGAAGCCATTACACCCGGCTTATCTACATCTTCTGTATATACTTGTGGCATGGTTACAAACGGACCACCATCCATTGGCCAATTTACAATTTGCGGTAAAAGATGAATACTCGTTTTTAAAAAATTCTTTTTTGCTGATGGCGTTTTCATTGGCAAAGCTGAAAGTGCAGACATTGCCGAACCCAAAGACTTAATTGGATTTTTGATCGCTTTTATCGGATCATTGCGAAGCTCTACCAGTTGTTGAACTTTTGGCAACGTATCTCTAAATATGAATTTTGATCTTTCTAGGCTACCAAAGAGATTTGAAACCGCTGGAAACGGACTGCCCTTGATATTTTCGAAAAGCAGCGCAGGACCATTGTTTTCAAAAACGCGGAGATGGATAGCGGCCATCTCTAAATATGGATCTACTTCTTCTTTAATTCGAATAAGGTGACCATTTTTTTCCAAATCTACAATGCACGCCACTAAACTTTTGTATGCCATGGTGCAAATATATAGAAACGAGGTTAAGGTTGAGGGTAAGACCAGGCTGATTCAACCTCAATCTTAACCTCGGCCTCAGTTTTAGTCTATTTTTTACCTGCAAATGATCTTAGCATCCAAGTATTTTTCTCTTTAAACTGCATAAAACGGTTTACCATATCATTGGAACCATCATCGCCTGCTTTATCTGTCGCCTCTAAAAGCTCACGTTCCATTTCAATTAATTTAGCCATATCATCCAATAGGGCGTCAACCATGTCCATATCATGCAAACCAATGGTATTAATTTCTTTTATTGATGATTCTTTAATGTAATCGGCAAAACGGCTATGAGGTGGTTTACCCAAGGTTAAAACCCTTTCAGCAATCTCATCTATAGTAAGTTGTGCGTTTGTGTACAATTCTTCAAATTTAATGTGAAGGGTAAAAAAGTTTTGTCCTTTAACATTCCAATGGCAACCTCTTAACTTTTGATAATGTATATGATAGCTTGCTAAGTAATCATTTAATAAATCTACAACAGGTTTAACTTGTTTTTCGTTTAAGCTTATTTCTTTAGCATCCATAATTTTATTTTTTTTATATGCTTGTTTAACAAACCAGAACATGGAAAGTTTCAAGAAAAAAACATTTAAAGCAATACCATAAATATCTGTTCGTTTATAATTTATAATATTCGAAAGTTGAAGTATGTAAAACTTTAGAAAATAGAAAAATAGTATTTTCATTTATCGATTATCATACTTCAAGCGGTTGCTAAAACCGTCGTTTTATAATATTATTCGTATAATTGCTTCCTTTGATTAAAAAAATTAATAAAAAATAATGCACAAAATATTCGCAACTACAGCACTATTATTTGCCCTAAGTACAATAACAGCAACTGTAAAAGCCAATGCCCTAATAGATTCTATCGGTGTAGAAAACCACAATGGAAAGAAAACAATCCTCCACCAAGCAACAGCCAAAGAAACCTACTACTCAATAGGTAGGCGCTATAATGTTTCGCCAAAGGATATTATGGCTTTTAACGACAACAAGTTTTTACAAATTGGGGTTATTATAAAAGTACCTACCAATTTGCCTTTTAAAACCGAGGTTGCTAAAGCCATAGTTAATCCCGAAACTGAAGATTATGTTGTTAAACCAAAAGACAACTTAAATGCTATTGCTGAGAAATTCGGTGTAACACTTGCAGACCTTAAAACGTTAAACAATTTAACAGGCAGTAATTTGCGAATTGGCCAGGTATTAAAAATTCCGGCGAAGGGCACGCCAGTTATTGTTGTACCAATTCCTGTTGAGAAAGGTGTTGCTTCAGTAAAAAATAACGAGGTTGCCAACGTAACGTTTGTAGATTATACAGTAAAGCCACGAGAATATTTAAATAAGATTGCTGAGAACTTTGGTACAACTGCCGAAGAAATTAAAAAAGCAAATAATCTTTCCTCTAATAGTTTACATATTGGACAAGTGTTAAAAATCCCCGCTGTTAAAAATATCGAAGATGCGGGATTAAGCCAAAAAACGCCAGATAAAGTTGCAGTCGAAGAAAAAAGCAAAGACGTTAATGGGAAACATATCGTTAAAGCTGGCGAAAATATTTTCTCCATCGCCCAAAAGTACGGGCTCACCGCTTATCAAATTAGAAAAGCAAACAATTTAGAGGATAATGTAATTACGGCAGGGCAAACTTTAAAAATTCCATCAAATATTACTATTGAGGTTCCTGCAACAAAAGAAAAAGTAGTTGAAGAAAAGAAAGTAGTTGAAGAAAAGCCTGTTCATAAACCTGTTAAGGAAGATGTTCCAGGTCCGAAAACAGATAGTTCTATCCACACAGTTGTAAAGGGTGAAAATATTTTCGTAATCGCCCAAAAGTATAATTTAACGGCTTACCAAATTAGGGTGGCGAATAACCTAACGGATAATACGATTACTGTTGGGCAAAAATTAGCTATCCCGAAACCTCCTGAGCCAAAATCGGTTGCTGAGGTTTCTAAAATTGAGCAAGATGGAGAAGTTGATAGCACATCTGTTAAAGACCCCAAACTTCGCCGAGATCCGAGTGTTTATGGTTTAAGTCAGATTGAAGAAAAAGGAACTGCAGTATGGATTTCTGATGCAGATTTAGATTCATCGAAAATGTTGGTTTTACACCGTACTGCACCAATAGGCAGGGTAATAAAAATTACTAACCCAATGACAAACCGTACAACATTTGCAAAAGTTGTGGGAAAATTTACTGAAAATGAATCAACAAAAGATGTTATAATTGTAATGACTAAGGCAGTTGCCGATTCTTTAGGCGCTTTAGATAAAAGATTTTTCTGTAATTTAATTTATAGTGCACAATAATGAGTTCGAATAAAAAACCTTTTATAATTGGTATTGCCGGCGGTAGCGGATCGGGCAAAACGTTCTTTTTAAACTGTTTTCTTCACCATTTTGTTCAAGATGAGGTGACGTTGGTTTCGCAGGATGACTATTACATTCCGGCAGGAGAATTAACGCAGGAAGAAAATAAATTGTACAATTTCGATCTTCCATCTACCATTGATAGTCAGCAATTTTTAAAAGATATTAAGCAACTTTTAAATGGCGAGGCAGTTTATAAAAAGGAATATAACTTCAATAATCCGTTGGCAGTGGTAAAAATTTTAGAAATAAAATCGGCACCTATTATAATTGTTGAGGGCTTATTTATTCTACACTTTAAAGAAATATCATCGTTGTTAGATCATACTATTTTTGTTGATGCAGAGGAAAAGGTGGCTTTGGACAGACGAATTAGACGCGACGGTTTAGAGCGTGGCTATTCCGAAGAAGATGTTTTATACAAATGGAACAACCATGTAGTGCCTGCTTATAATGAATATTTGCTGCCTTACAAAAATGAGTGTAACTTAATTGTACTTAACAATAGTAACGAGCCGGAAGATATTATTGGCATTACCGATCAAATATCCGTAGAGCTTCGAAATACGGTATTGGCTGGGATTTAATAGCTTTAGTATTTAACCACGGATAAACACAGATTGTAAGGATAATAATTTTTATCTCTAAACACCGCTAAACAACTTTTTTATTTAAGCTGAATGTTTCATCAAAAGAAATCGAATTAAAATCCGTTTAACATCCTTTTTATCTCAATTTTAGGTTTACCGAAATTCAAGAGCAAACCACAACGCTTACCACATGCAATTAAATAATTCATCAGTTGAGCCTGATGAACTTCGTTAAGATCTTTTACTGCTTTTAACTCGACAATGATCTCGTTTTCAACAAGTAAATCAGCAAAATAATCACCTACAACTTGTTTTTCGTAATACACTTGTAACGGATATTGTTTTATAACCGAAAGACCTGTCTTTTTTATTTCTATATATAAAGCATTTTCATACACTTTCTCCAAAAACCCACAACCTAACGTATTGGATACTTTAAAGGATGCGCCAATTATTTTTTCAGTTATTTCGTTTATGTCCATTATAGCTTAAGCAATTTCAAATACAATATCACGAATCTCAATTTGATAATAATAAAACCTTCTTTGCAAGCTTAATTTTGCATTTAATAAAACACCGATAACGTGTTTGAAAATAAACTGAATAACCAAAACCCTTATCTGTGTTCATCCATTTTATCTGTGGTTAATATAAAAACTTGTGGCAAACCTAAACCAACCCAACCTCCGTTAAAATACCTTCCATTTCCTGTTGCAACTTCAAAGCCTCTTCTCTTGCCCTTTCCGCAAAATCTTCGCCATTACTTGCATAAATAATACCTCTCGATGAGTTGATTAATAACCCACATTTAGCATTTAAGCCATATTTACAAACCTCTTTTAAATCTCCACCTTGTGCGCCAACGCCTGGTACAAGCAAAAAATTATTCGGCGCGAGTTTGCGTACATCGGCGAATGATGCACCCCTAGTTGCACCTACCACATACATCATTTGCTCATCACTTGCCCAAGCAGATGAAGTTTTAATTACTTTCTCAAAAAGCCTTTCGCCACCAATTTCTTGTAATTGAAAATCTGCATGACCTTCATTTGAAGTTAAGGCCAATAAAATAACCCATTTATTTTTAAAAGTTAAAAATGGTTTTACAGAATCTATTCCCATGTATGGCGCAACAGTAACCGAATCGAAACTCATGCCAGACGATGATTCATCAAAAAAAGTTTGGGCATACATAGCCGAAGTATTTCCTATATCGCCACGTTTGGCATCAGCAATGCTAAAAATATCTTTAGGTATATAATTCCATGTATCAATTAAAGTTTCCCACCCTTTTTTGCCATAACATTCGTAAAATGCAGTATTGGGTTTGTAAGCAACACACAAATCTTTGGTGGCATCAATAATTTGCTTATTAAATTCTAAAATTGGATTTTCGTACTTTAATAGGTGTTTTGGTATTTTATCGAGAGAAGAATCGAGACCAACACAAAGAAAAGAACGTTTTTTTTGTATCTGCTCAAAAAGCTGTTGCTTAGTCATAAAAGTGGCTTAGTTTATGCAAATATGAAGATTTTTAACTTTCTTTAAGAAAATAACAACGCTATTTTTAATATTTTTTTTAAACATTCGAAACTTTCTCTTGCAGATTACGTTTCAAATACATACAATTGCATCATAATTTCTCAACCGTTTATCTGAGTATCCAGAAAAATCCATCAAAACTTGTTTAGTTACTTCAATTTTTAATCGCATTTTTTTGGTCGTATTCAGTCAATAAACATTAATGAAACCATTTAAAATTTCTTGAAACATATATATTTCGAATGTTTAGTAAAACAGAATTAAATGAAAAGCTCACAGCAGAATTACGTGAGCTTGCTAAAAGTTATGGCATTGAAAGTGCCGACTCCTTAAGAAAAATTGACCTTGTTGAAGTACTTTTACATCAGCAGGAAATAGTAAAAGCAGCTAGCTCGAATGTTGGTCCTGACCCATACGCTGAGGTAGAACCCGTTGCAACACAAGCTGAACCTGTTACAGTGGCGAAGGTAAAAGTTACTAAAGCAGTGAAAGAGCCAAAGGTTGCGCCAACAAATGATGTTGCTTTAAGCGCAGAAAAACCTGCAAAAAAGAGAGCACGTTTGCACAAAGACGAACCATCGGCGCCAATTGAAAAACGCAGAGAATCTGTAACTTTATTTGATGAGCCGCAACATCAAAACCATCAACAACAGGAAGCAAAACAGCCTGAAAAAGTTGAGGAGAATAAAGAAGCTACAAAATCAATTTCTGCTTTAATTCAAGAAAGTGCAGAGCCTGTTGCGCCAGTACAAAAAGTTCGTTTAGAGCAAAAAGAAAAGCCACAGCGCGAAGACAATCGTCCGCAGAAGCAACCCGGAGGCGGAAATCACCATAAAACAGAAAACAGTTATTCTAATTTAGATTTTGAAAATGTAATTACCAATGAGGGTGTTTTAGAAATAATGCCCGATGGTTATGGTTTTTTACGTTCTGCAGATTACAATTACCTAACTTCTCCTGATGATATTTATGTATCGCAAAGTCAGATTAAGCTTTTTGGTTTAAAAACTGGCGATACCGTTAAAGGCAGTATCCGTCCACCAAAAGAAGGCGAAAAATATTTCCCTTTGGTAAGGGTAGAAACTATAAATGCACGTACACCAGCAGATGTTCGCGATCGCGTTCCGTTTGATTATTTAACCCCACTTTTCCCGACAGAAAAATTAAATTTATTTACGGATAATAGCAACTATTCTACCCGTATTATGGATTTGTTTACGCCAATTGGAAAAGGGCAGCGTGGTTTAATTGTTGCGCAACCAAAAACTGGTAAAACTAATTTATTAAAAGAGGTTGCCAATGCTATTGCCAAAAACCATCCAGAGGTTTATTTAATTATTTTATTAATTGACGAACGCCCAGAAGAGGTTACGGATATGGCTAGAAGCGTGCGAGCTGAAGTTATTGCTTCTACTTTTGATGAGCCTGCCGAACGCCACGTTAAAATTGCCAATATTGTTTTAGAAAAATCTAAACGTTTGGTAGAAAGTGGCCACGATGTGGTTATTCTATTAGATTCGATTACACGCTTAGCCCGGGCATATAATACTACTGCACCCGCATCGGGTAAAATTCTTTCTGGTGGTGTAGATGCAAATGCTTTGCACAAGCCAAAACGTTTCTTTGGTGCAGCACGTAACATCGAAAATGGTGGTTCGTTAACTATCTTAGCAACTGCTTTAACCGATACAGGCTCTAAAATGGACGAGGTAATTTTCGAAGAATTTAAGGGTACTGGTAATATGGAATTACAGTTAGATCGTAAATTATCTAACAAACGTATATTCCCTGCTATTGATATTACTGCATCGAGTACACGTAGAGATGATTTATTATTGGATAGAGATACGCTACAACGGGTTTGGATTTTGCGTAACCACTTAGCAGATATGAATAGCCAAGAAGCTATGGAATTTGTACAAGCGCAAATTAAAGGCACAAAGAGCAATGAAGAATTTTTAATTTCGATGAACAGCTAGCAGAGTAGTAAGTTATACGTTGTAAGTTTTAAGTTGCTTGTCAATTACTTATAACGTATAACTTAACACTTAAAACTTTTAAAATGAAAAAGCACATACCTAATGCAATTACTTGCGCAAACTTATTTTCGGGTTGTATAGGCGTTGTTTTCGCCTTTAAAGGAGAATTGCAGATTGCAGCTTATTTTGTTTTACTTTCGGGTTTATTCGATTTTTTTGATGGTATGGTTGCTCGATTGCTGAACGTAAAATCAGAAATTGGCAAACAATTAGATTCTTTGGCAGACATGGTAAGCTTCGGTTTTTTACCGGGGGTGGTAATGTTTCAACTCTTAAAAACCAGCGATTATCCATCTGAATACTTGCCTTACTTAGGCTTTATTATAACGGTCTTTTCTGCGCTACGTTTGGCAAAATTTAATATTGATGAAAGACAAACAGAAGATTTTATAGGGTTAAACACACCGATGAATACGTTATTCATTGTTTCATTACCGTTTATAGCTGTCGATTATCCTTCGATTATTGGGTCAACTTTAATTTTAATCGCCACAATTTTAATAACCAGTTATTTATTGGTTAGCGAGATTAAAATATTTTCGATGAAATTTAGCGATTTAAGTTGGGGCAAAAATAAAATGAAATTTATTTTCCTAATGCTATCTGTCGTTATGATTGCATTCTTAAAATTCGCAGCAATACCTTTTGTTTTAGTGGCCTACATCGCCTTATCAATTATCCATTTTCGAGGTATTAAAATGAATAGCGACTCTTAACTTTTGGCTAACAAAAGCAACTTGGTTTCTTCCAATTGCACATAAATTCGTTCGAGCGCATGCTTAAATAATTCTACTAAAGATTTGATTTCTTCGATCGAATCTCCATTTCTCGCACCGAATTCTATTTTTTCGACAATTTCTTTCACATCAGCCCTACCCACGTAAATTAGCGTTGGTTTTATTTTATGTGCACAGTTGCCAACCTTTTCCAAATCTTCGCGCAACAATGCAGATTCCAAATCGGCCATATAAAATGGTGTTTGGTCAATAAAAGTATTAAAAACCTCAATCATAAATGTAGGATCATGTCCAACCATTTCTGAAAGATATGATAAATCTAAGGGCTGATTATCATAGTTATTCTGCATAGAAAAGCGAATTAATGTTACTAGTGAATTTTTATAACGTTTAAGTCATCCAATATATTACAATTTAGTTCAAAAATTGTCTTTTTTAATATCGGATGAATTACGTTTGGTGCAATTTCTGCTAAAGGCTTCATTACAAATTTACGGTCTTGCATATAAGGATGTGGAATATTCAATTTACTTTCAATATTTATAATTTCCTCTCCAAACAATATTAAATCAATATCAATAAGGCGCTCGCCCCATTTTTCTAGTCTAATCCTGCCTAATTTTTCTTCAATATTTAAAGCTTTCTCCAACAGTTCGAGTGCGGTAAGTTGCGTTTCAATAGCAACGGCTTGGTTTAAAAATGCAGGCTGATCTGTTTTGCCCCAAGCAGCAGTTTCATAAACAGCCGACTGCGCAATAATTTCGCCCGCATCCTGCGCTAAAAATGCAATCGCATCTTTTAAATTTTGTACTCTATTCCCTAAGTTACCACCTAGTAACAAATAAGCTGTTGTGTTATCTAAACTCATATATTATGCGTCATCAATTTTTATATCTTTACAAAATAAAATTAAAACATTTAAATGAGAGAATTTTTTAAATATGTATTTGCAACAGTTGTAGGTTTTGTGTTATCTATTGTAATTATTGGGGTTTTGTGCTTTGTAATTGTGGTAGCCGCTGTTTCATCCATGAGTTCAGAAAAAAGTGTTGCAGTAAGCAGCAACAGTGTGTTATATTTAGATTTAAACCAACCCATTACCGAGCGTACGCCAAAAAATACTTTCGGCAATTTACCTATAATTGGTAATGGTGGCAAGGAAGGTATTGGATTAAACGATTTACTAAAATCCATCAGTAGGGCAAAAAACGACGATAATATAAAGTGTATTTATATTAATGTAACGAGTCCGAATACCGGTTTAGCCACCATGCGCGAAGTTAGAAACGCCTTAATCGACTTCAAAAAATCGCACAAACAAATCATTGCTTATAGCGAAGTTTATACGCAGGGTGCTTATTATCTTGCTTCCGCAGCAGATAAGGTTTACCTCAATCCACAAGGCTCATTAGAGTTTAAAGGCTTTAAATCTGAATTAACTTTTTTTAAAGGTACTTTAGAAAAAGCTGGTGTAGAAATGCAAGTTATCCGTGTTGGCAATTATAAAAGTGCCGTAGAGCCCTACATTTTAGATAAAATGAGCGATTATAACCGTACTCAGGTTACCGCTTATGTTAACGGCTTATACAATACTTTTCTTACCGATATTGCGCAATCAAGAAATGTGCAAAAAGACAGTTTATATGCAATAGCCGATGATTATAAAATTCAAAAAGCACAAGATGCGGTAGATTTTAAGTTGGTTGATGGACTGATGTACAAAGATCAGATTTTAGATGAACTTAGAAAATTATCAGGCCGTTCTAAAAAAGAAACCATCCGCTCGGTAACTATAAACGATTATGCAACAAGCAACTCTGATAAAGAAACGGGAGAAGATAAGGTTGCAATTATTTATGCCAGTGGCGAAATTTCTGGTGGCGAAGGCAACGACAATCAAATTGGATCTGAACGCATATCAAGAGCGATTAGAAAAGCCAGATTGGATGACGATATTAAAGCAATTGTGTTGCGTGTAAATTCTCCTGGTGGCGATGCTTTAGCTTCTGATGTAATTTGGAGAGAAGTGGTTTTGGCCAAAAAGGAAAAGCCAGTTATTGCCTCTTTTGGAGATGTTGCCGCATCTGGCGGATATTACATCGCATGTGCAGCAGATAGTATTTTTGTACAGCCAAATTCTATTACAGGTTCTATTGGCATATTCGGCCTCATACCAAACTTTCAAAATTTGTTAACGAATAAACTTGGCGTTACTTTCGATGGTGTAAAAACCGGCAAGTATGCCGATATAATGTCAACTAATAGACCAATGACAGCAGGAGAAAAATTTATCATTCAAGGTGAATTAAATAGGTTTTATGATGGTTTTATCACTCGCGTAGCGGATGGCAGAAAAAAAACCAAAACTTATATCGATAGTGTTGGCGGTGGCCACGTTTGGGTAGGAACAGATGCCGTACAAATTGGTTTAGCAGATAGAGTAGGCAGTTTTAACGATGCCATTAAATCTGCAGCAAAAAAAGCGAAACTAAAAAATTATAAGGTTGTAGAATACCCAGAAGTTGTTGACCCAATTAAGTCGTTACTTACCGATGGTACCGATAAAGTAAAAACTTATTATGCTAAGCAAGAACTAGGTGATAATTATTTACTATATCAACAAATTAAAAAGGTAATGGGAAGCTCGGGTATGCAAGCAAGGATGCCTTTTGAAGCGGTGATAAAATAAATTTATTTATTTCCAAATAGCTATCAATCAAATATGTATAGTGCAATATTTACGTTGATTTAAATTTCAAAGAAGTCAAGTTTTTTAAACTTGACTTCTTTTGTTTTACACTGAACTAAAACTTAGCTAAATTTCATTTTATAAAATTCGGCTTTTATTTTATTTCCCGTTTTCCAATTTGAAAAACCACAATGGTTTCCTAATTTTACCGCTTATGGAAAACAAGGCCATCGCCCGCACATTACGTCTATTATCGCAATTGATGGAATTACATGAAGAGAATCCCTTCAAAATAAAATCGATTGCCAATGCATATTTTAAAATTGATAAGTTGCCTTTTGCCATAAAAGATAAACCCATTGATGAGATTGACAAAATTGATGGAATTGGCAAGAGCCTTGCATCTAAAATTGTTGAGCTTTTACAAACTGGCGAACTTGAAGAGCTCAAAACCATTATTGCTAAAACTCCTGAAGGTGTAGTTGAGATGCTAGATATTAAAGGTATCGGGCCAAAAAAAATAGCCATTATTTGGCGCGTGCTTGGTATAGAAAGTATTGGCGAACTTTATTATGCCTGTAATGAAAATAGATTAATTGAAGCGAAAGGCTTTGGCTTAAAAACACAAGAGGAAATTAAAAATGCCATTGAGTTTAAGTTGGCGGCCAACGGTAGGTTTTTATATGCAAAGGTAGAAGCTTATGCAAGTACGCTTTTTACTCAAATTTCTGAGTGGTTGGTAAAAGTAGATCATAATTCATCATTAGGTTTTGCTGGTCAATATCGTCGTTATTGCGAAATAATTGATGAATTAGACTTTGTTATTGGTGCTGAAAACCCTGAAACAGTTGAGCAGGAATTATTAAATTTTACACATATATCCATTATCGCAGGCGAAAATGCTTTCTTAGCAACCAACGCATCAGGATTGAAAATTAGAATTTCAGTTATACCCAAAGAGAACTTTTACCTAGAATGGTTTAAGCAAACTGGAAATGCAGAACATGTAGAAAAGGTTTTGAAATTGGCAGGCAATGGGTCTTTCTCAACCGAAAAAGATATTTACAGCAGAGCTGGATTGGCTTTTATCGAACCAGAACTTAGAGAAGATTTCGACGAAATTGAACTTGCGATAGCAAATAAACTACCTAATTTAATTACCTACGAAGATTTAAAAGGAAGTTTGCACAATCACTCTACTTATAGTGATGGAGTGCATACTTTGGAGGAAATGGCTATTTATTGCAAGGAAACATTAAATATGCAGTATTTTGGCATCTGCGACCATTCTAAAACCGCTTTTTACGCCAAAGGATTAAATGAGGAACGCGTATTTGCACAGCACAAAGAAATTGATGCGCTTAATGAAAAATTGGCTCCTTTTAAAATATTTAAAGGCATAGAAAGTGATATTTTAAACGACGGGTCGTTAGATTATTCGGACGAAGTTTTAAAAAGCTTCGATTTTGTTGTGGCATCTGTTCACAGCAATTTACGAATGGATGAAGAAAAGGCAACTACGCGACTACTAAAAGCCATAGAAAACCCGTACACAACCATTCTCGGTCATCCAACGGGAAGATTATTGCTAACTCGTGCAGGCTACCCGATTGATTATAAAAAAATTATTGATGCCTGTGCGGCTAATAAAGTTGTGATCGAAATTAATGCAAATCCGTTACGTTTAGATTTAGATTGGCGTTGGCATCGTTATGCGTTAGAAAAAGGTGTGCTACTTTCTATAAATTCCGATGCACATAGAACAGAAGGTTTTCATGATATGCGTTATGGCATTATGGTTGGTCGCAAGGGCGGATTAAGTGCCGAAAAATGTTTAAATGCATTTTCGTTGGTGGAAATTACGGCGTATTTTGAAGGGAAAAGGGTTTAGGGTTTAGGGTTTAGGGTTTAGGGTTTAGGGTTTAGGGTTTAGGGTTTAGGGTTTAGGGTTTAGGGTTTAGGGGAAATTCGTTCTCCAACTGATTGTTTTAATTATTATAAAATTTAATTTCTTAAATTGGAAAACCAAAAATTATATCAAAGGCATCCCATCGGGCGAAATCTAAGGTTCCAAACTCGCAACCAGTAACTTATAACTAGTAACTCAAAACTGATAACTACAAACTGATAACAATCTTTTAATATCTTTGCTACATGATAAGTGAAATTGCCAACCGCGTATTTAATCAAGTAATAACCGACTATCACAAGTTTGATAACATCGATCAAGCCATACAAAATCCTTATAATCAGGATAGTTTGGAGCATCTTTTTTATGTTAAAAATTGGATAGACACTGCACAATGGCACATGGAAGATGTTGTTCGCAACCCAAATATTGATCCTGTTGAAGGTTTGAGCTGGAAGAGACGCATTGATGCACAAAATCAAATTCGTACGGATATGGTTGAGTTTATTGATGGCTATTTTTTAAATTTATACAACAAAGTATCTGCTTTGCAAGATGCAAAAATTAATAGCGAAAGTCCGGCGTGGGCGTTAGATAGATTATCTATTTTAGCATTAAAAATCTACCACATGCGTGAGGAAGCGGAGCGTTCTACAGCTTCTACGGCACACCGTGAGCAATGCCAAATAAAATTAAATGTATTATTATCGCAACGCGATGATTTATCTACAAGCATTGATGAATTACTGGCCGATATAGAAGCTGGAAAAAAATACATGAAAGTGTATAAGCAAATGAAAATGTACAACGATCCTAGTTTGAATCCAGTTTTGTACAGAAAAAGCTAAAAGACTAAAGCTACTTGCGTAATAAAAGCCCCTTTGGGGTTTGGGGATAAAAGATTAAATAACAAAAGTTTAAAAAATCGTCATTGCGAGGTACGAAGCAATCTTACAACAATCGCTATTTTAACTCATAGAATTAGGATTGCTTCGTGCCTAGCAATGACGACACGTCAACACCTATGCACTTAAAAGAAAAAATCATCGTTTTACGTTTCTCGGCTATGGGCGATGTTGCGATGGTGGCTTCAGTTTTAAAAGAGTTTTCTAGTCAAAATCCCTCAGTAGAACTCATAATGGTTAGTAGAAATACGTTTAAACCATTTTTTATTGATATTCCGAATTTAACATTCCACGCCATCCAGCCTAACAACTTGCATAAAGGTGTTTTAGGGCTATATAAACTATTTCAAGCCCTTCGCAAATACAAACCTACTGCCGTTGCAGATTTACACGATAACATTCGCAGTAGAACCATTTCGACATTTTTCCGCTTTGCGGGAACGAAAATTAGGCGAATTGACAAAGGTAGAGCAGAAAAAAAAGCTTTAACCAGACTTAACAATAAAATCTTCAAACCATTACGAAAAACTGTAGAACGCTACGCTGATGTTTTTCGGCAATTGAATTTCAAAATTGAGCTCAGTCATAAATTGATTAAAAATCAAAAACCACTTCCTGCTGAAGCAAAAGGATTATTTAAAGATCATTCAATTAAAAAAATCGGAATAGCACCTTTCGCACAACACATTTATAAAGTTTATCCGCTAAATAAAATGGAGGAAGTGCTTGCCGACTTAACAAAATTAGGTTATGAAGTTTTTATTTTTGGCGGTGGAAAGTCGGAGCAAGAGGTCGCAGAAAAATGGTGCACAAAATTCCAAAATACCCATAATTTAATCGGGAATTTCACACTTACCGAAGAGTTAAACATTATATCTAATTTAGATTTAATGCTAAGTATGGATTCTTCGGGCATGCACATGGCATCATTAATGGCAATTCCTGTTGTTTCAGTTTGGGGACCAACACACCCTTATGCTGGCTTTTTGGGCTACGGACAGTTAGAGAATGATTGCATTCAAATCGATCATCCCTCAAGACCTAACTCTATTTACGGAAACAAACCCTGTATTTGTGGTGTTGAAAGTTGCATGGATTTGATCAATCCACAAACAATTGTAAATAAAATTAAAGAAAAACTAAATGGCTAAGCAATTATTATTAGTCCGTCACTCTAAATCGGATTGGGGAAATGCAGGATTAGCAGATTTCGATAGACCTTTAAATAATCGTGGTAAAGAAAATGCCCCAGAAATGGCCGAACGCTTGATAAACAAAGGCTTTAAGTTTAATTTAATGGTAAGCAGTCCGGCAAATAGAGCTTTACAAAGCGCAAAATATTTTGCCGAAATATATGGGGTAACGCAAATTACAACCATTAAAGGTATTTACGAAGCCAACACTTCTACCCTATTGCAAATTGTAAATGAGTTTAATAGTGAAGCGGATACAGTAGTTTTGTTCGGGCACAATCCTGGCTTAACTGATTTTGCAAACGAACTTTGCAATGCAAACATCTACAATATACCAACTTCGGGCATGGTTTTAATTTCGTTCGCGTTTGATAGTTGGGAAATGGTAAGCCGAGGTATTGGAGAGTTAGTTTTCTTCGATTACCCGAAAAATAGTGATGAGATGTAAGGATTAATTTAAATAAACCTTTGAAATTACGTCATCACATACTGAACATAAAAAAGATATCAACTCCCGAAATAAACAACTCGAAATATGGGTAATAGCATTTCACCTTTAATTCAAGCAGACGAATTATTAGCATTATACAAAAGTAAAAATGTAATTATTGTAGATGTAAGTAACGGTATATCTTCAAAAGCCAACTATCAACGAAAACATTTGGATACCGCAATATTTGTGGATTTAAATTCACAATTGGCAGATGTAAAGGATGACTTATCAAATGGTGGAAGACATCCGCTACCAAAAATTGAAGACTTTGCCGAAACTTTGAAAAATATTGGCATAACGGCACAAGGGCACGTTGTTATTTACGATGATAAAGATGGAGCAAATGCCGCAGCAAGATTTTGGTGGATGTTAAAATCGATTGGGCACGAAGATGTACAAGTTTTAAATGGTGGATTTCAACAAGCAGAAAAGATAGGTTTTCCTGTAAACGATAAAGTGGAAATACCGAAGATTAGTGGGACCTATAAACATCGCGGTTGGATTTTACCAATTGTTGAGATGAAAGAAGTTGAACAAAATGCCCTGAAAGAAAATTATACTGTAATTGATGTGAGGGAAAATAACCGCTATTGTGGACGCAACGAACCTTTAGATTTAATAGCTGGACATATTCCTGGATCTATAAATATTCCTTTTTCGACCAACTTAGATGAAGATGGATTATTTCTAACGCCAGAAAAATTGCACATGAAATACGAAGCGATAATTAATAAAAATAGCTTCGAAAACGTAATTATACATTGTGGATCGGGTGTAACAGCTTGTCATACACTTTTAGCAATTGATTATGCAGGCTTAGAAATTCCAAAACTATATGTTGGCTCTTGGAGCGAATGGTCTAGAAATAACAAAAATTTTGCAACTGAAATATAGAAATATCCGTAATCAGACTTGCCATTTTAACCAAAAAAAGCACTGATCTTACAACCAGTGCTTAAAACATTATATACTTTTTATTTCCTAAAGAAGCCCTCTTTTCTTTAACATTGGATTAATATCAGGATTATGACCGCGGAAATTGTAAAACATCTTCCCTAAATCTTCGGTATTTCCTTTTGATAATATCATATCACGGAAACGTTGGCCGTTGGCTCGTGATAAACCTCCATGCTCTTGAAACCAAGAAAAAGCATCGTTCTCTAACATCGATGTCCAGGTATAGGCATAATAACCTGCAGCATAGCCGTTGGCCCAAATGTGTAAAAAATAGCTCGATCTATAGCGAGGAGGTACTTCAGACAAATTTAAATTTGTTCTTTTCAAAGCGTCGGCTTCAAATTTATCAACATCTTGTAGCGGCGCACTTGCACCTAAAGTATGCCATTGCAAATCCAATTCTGATGCAGCTAAAGCTTCGGTAAATGCATAACCCTCGTTAAATGTACTTGCTTTTTTAATTTTATCTACCAAAGCTTGCGGCATTGGCGCACCAGTTTGATAGTGAACAGCATAATTTTTAAACACTAATGGATCAGAAGCCCAATGCTCATTAAACTGCGAAGGAAATTCAACATAATCTCTCGCTACATTTGTACCTGATAGGCTCTCATATTTCTGATTGGCAAAAAAGCCGTGCAAAGCATGCCCAAATTCATGAAACATCGTTGTCACATCGTCAAAACTAATTAAAGCTGGTTTGCCCTTTTCTGGCCTAGCAAAATTGCATACATTATAAATTACTGGCTTGGTACCAAAAAGCGTAGATTGATCTACCATATTACTCATCCAAGCGCCACCATCTTTATTATCGCGTTTAAAATAATCACAATAAAAAAGACCAATTTGACTTCCGTCTTTATCCATCACATCAAAAACACGCACATCTTCTTGGTAAACTGGTAAATCTTTACGCTCCTTAAAAGTAATCCCATAAAGTTGTGTAGCAGCATAAAATACGCCGTTTGTAAGCACTTTATTTAACTCAAAATAAGGCTTAATTTCATTTTCATCTAAGTCAAATTTTGCTTTTCTAACTTTCTCCGCATAAAAATCCCAATCCCACGGTTGTAATTTAAAACCACCTTTTTCTGCATCGATTACTTTTTGAATATCAGCAGCTTCGCCCTTTGCTTTAGCGGTTGCCGCCGGTACTAATTTGCTAAAGAAAGATGCTACAGCTTCGGGTGTTTTAGCCATTTGATCTTGAAGTTTCCATGCAGCATAATTTTTATAACCTAAAAGTTGCGCCTGCAAAGCGCGAATTTGCGCGATGCGAGAAATACCTTTTCTTGTATCATTGGCATCATTCATCTCTGCACGATTCCACGATTTGTTGAATAACTTTTCTCGGTCTGCACGATTTGCCATAGAAGCAAGCTCAGGTTGCTGGGTAGTATTTTTTAGTCCTTTGCCCGCAGCTTGAAGTTGCTCGGTAAACTTTGCGCTCAAACTCGCTTCCTCTTTATTAAGTTTTTTCAATTTTTCTTTATCGGCATCAGAAAGTTTTGCACCCGCTAACTCAAATCGCTGGTAATAAATTTCGACAAGTGTTTTTGATTCTGCATCCAACTTTAATTGATCGCGTTGATTATAAACAGCTTCCACTCGTTTAAACAACTTACTATTTAGAAGAACTGCATCATTATTTGCTGTTAATTTGGGTGCTTCTTCTGCTTTAACCTTTTGTAAATCCGGATTGTTGTTGGCGCCAGTTAGCAAGTAAAACACTCTACTTACACGGCCAAGTAACTGACCACTTTTTTCGAGTGCTAAAATGGTATTATCAAACGTTGGGGCATCGGTAGCATTGGCAATTTTTTCTACTTCTTCCAACTTTTGCTTCATACCTTCTTCAAGTGCGGGCTTAAAATCTCCGTTTTTTATTTTATCAAAAGCTGGCGCCTGAAAAGGCAACGTACTTTCTTTTAAAAACGGATTTGATGACGATAAAGCCTGCTGTTCTTCTTTCGGTTTTTTATTATTACAAGCAACTGCAAATAATGCTACCAAAGGCAAATAAGTTAGTTTATTCATTTTTTAGAAAATTTTTTATGATAATGATAAATGTATAAAATATTATTCGTCAACTAAGAAAATTCTGAAATTATAATGTAGATTTTAAACAAAACAAAAACATGTCAAAAAACAGCATTTACTTAACAATCAATAATATACATCAATTTTTTTATCCTTCCTTTTGCTTTTGATCGTTAATACTTTTAATCAGTTTTTCATACGCAATATCAAATTTCTCTATCCCTTCATCTTCCAAAGTCTGCGTAATTTTGTCTATGTCGATAGCTGCATTTTTCAACTCATTCATTACGTTTTCCGCATGCTCAATATTTTTAATTAACGTTTCAGAGGCGTTCCCATGATCTCGAAAGGCATCAATCGTTTCCATCGGTAGTGTATTTATGGTGTCTTTTCCAATTAAATTTTCTACATATTTTACGTCACTAAACGATGGATCTTTTGAACTTGTACTCGCCCAAAGTACACGTTGTTTCTGGGCGCCGTTTGCTTCAAGTTTTTTAAACCTTTCGCTGTTGATCATTTCCAAATACATTTGATAGGCCTTTTTTGCAGATGCAATTGCAACTTCGCCAACTAGCTTATCCTTACCTTTTTCTTTCAGCATAGGATCAACCAACACATCAATTCGGCTTAAAAAAAAGCTCGCAACCGAGGCGACTCCTTTTATAGAATTACCTTCATTCAAGCGATCTTCCAATCCGCCCAAAAATGCTTCTGTTATTTCATGGTAGCGGGGCAAACCAAAAAGTAACGTTACATTAATGTTTATTCCTTCCCTTAAACACTCCCTTATGGCAATTAATCCTTGTTTCGTACCCGGAATTTTAATCATTACATTTTTTCGGTCAACTCGCTCCCAAAGGTCGCGTGCCTGCTGTATCGTACCATCGGTATCGCGTGCCAAATACGGCGAAACTTCTAAACTTACAAACCCGTCCAAGCCATTAGTTTTATCAAATACAGGTTTAAAAATATCGGCTGCTCGCTGAATATCGGCAATGGCTAAATCGAAAAAAATATTAGCATTATCGGTTTCAGTTTCCGATAGCTTTTTTATATCTTCATCATAATCAGCACTTCCGCTAATTGCTTTTTCAAAAATTGAAGGATTTGAAGTAAGTCCTCGCAAATCATCGTTATCAATTAATTGTTGCAGTTTGCCCGAGTTCATAATTTCACGATCAAGCAAATCGAGCCAGATACTTTGATCTAATGCTCTTACATTATTTAGTGGATTCATTTTATTTATTCTTTAATTTATATCGTTTAAAAAGACAGCAATTTTAGTGGCCTAGTTATTATTATTTTCCAATTGCTGAATTTTTTTCAATCTTCTAACATGACGTTCGGCGCCAATAAAATTCGCTTTTAGAAAAGCTAAAACCAATTCTTCTGCACTTGCAAATCCCGTAACACGGCCACCAAGGCAAATTAAGTTCATATCATCATCTTCAACACCTTGGTGGGCAGAAAAATAATCTACAATTAGTGCTGCTCTTACGCCAGAAACTTTGTTGGCTGCAATACATGCGCCTACGCCGCTTCCGCAAATGGCAATACCTCGAAAAACTTCGCCATTGGCTACAGCTTTAGCTAAGGGAATTACATAATCTGGAAAGTCATCAGCACTATCCAACTGTTTTGCGCCGAAATCTATCACTTCGTAATTGTTTTTAATTAAATAGGGAATTATGGTTTCTTTGAGCTCAAAACCACCATGATCTGCGCAAATTCCAATTTTTATAGCCGATGCTGTTGACATATTTTTATACTTAACAAGGTTATTTTACTAATTCTGTTCTTTATCCGAAAGCAATTTTTTCGCCCTTTTCACAACGTTTTCAACGGTAAAACCGTATTCTTTCATTACCTCTTCTCCAGGTGCCGATTCTCCAAACTTATCGATACTAATTACATCGCCATCATCTGTTACGTATTTTAGCCAACCAATTGACGAGCCTGCTTCAACAGCTAAACGCTTGCGGATTTTCTTCGGAAAAACTTTTTCTTTATACGCAGCACTTTGATTATCGAAAAGATTCCAACTCGGCATACTTACTACTCGAGCGCTGATATTATTTTTCTTCAATATGGCTTGCGCCTCCAAAATGAGGTGAACTTCTGAACCTGTGGCAATTAAAATAATAGCTGGCTCTCCATCCGCATCAGAGAGAATGTACGCGCCATGCTCAAGATTTTTTGCTTCGGCATATTTCTTTTGATCGATAATTGGTACGCCTTGACGGGTTAGTACGATTGCTACCGGTCCCGTTGTATGTTGTATGGCCACACGCCAAGCTTGTGCCGTTTCGTTTGCATCCGCAGGGCGGATAACCGTCATGTTAGGCACCGTCCGCAAACCAATTAATTGCTCTACAGGTTGGTGAGTTGTACCGTCTTCGCCCAAAGCAATGCTATCGTGTGTAAAAACCATAATTGGTCGAATTTTCATAATCGATGCCAAACGAAGTGGCGGGCGCATATAATCTGAAAAAATTAGAAACGTTGCACCATAAGGAATTAAATATTTACTCAAAACCATTCCATTTAAAATTGCGCCCATAGCATGCTCGCGAATACCAAAATGGAAATTCCTACCATCTCTATGCTTTGCAGAAAATGAGGAATAAGCGTCAAGATTAGTATCTGTAGATGGCGCTAAATCTGCTGATCCTCCAATTAACTGAGGCAAAAACTCGGCAATTGCATTTAGTGTTTTCCCAGAAGCTTTTCTAGTTGCTAACTCAGTTCCTGCTTCGAAAACAGGCAACTTTTTCTCCCAACCTTCGGGAAGTTTGCCTGCAGTAATATCTTCATATTCTTTTGCCAAATCGGGATGACGTACTTTGTAATTCTGATATAATTCATTCCAATCGCTTTCATTTTTAGCCGATTTTTCTCCTGCTATTTTGTAAAAATCTAGCACTTCTGGTGCAACATCAAAACTTTTATCGGGATCGAATCCAAAATTTTCTTTAACTAATTTAACTTCTTCTACACCTAAAGCAGAGCCGTGTGCGGCTGAAGTATCGTGTTTATTCGGGCTACCATACCCAATATGGCTACGTACTTTAATTAAAGATGGGCGGTCGGTTTCGTTCTGCGCATTTTTTATCGCCTCAGCAAGTGCTTCCAAATCATTAATATCTGGCAGGTTTTGCACATGCCATCCGTAAGCTTCAAATCGTTTAGATACATCTTCCTCAAAAGTAATATCGGTATCGCCCTCAATCGTAATGTGGTTGTTATCGTAGAAATAAATCATATTCCCCAAACCAAGGTGACCTGCAATAGAAGCTGCTTCGGCCGAAATTCCTTCCATTAAATCGCCATCGCTACAAATTGCATATATTCTATAATCGAAAATATTAAAATCGGGCTTGTTATAACGTGCAGCCATGTACTGTTGCGTAATCGCCATACCCACGCCATTGGCAAATCCTTGTCCGAGTGGCCCAGTAGTTACCTCAATGCCAGGCGTAAGCCCATATTCTGGGTGACCAGCAGTTATGCTGTGAAGTTGGCGGAAATTTTCAATGTCTTTAAGTGTAATTTTATAGCCCGTTAAATGCAGATAACTGTACTGCAACATACATGCATGCCCGCAGGAAAGTACAAACCGATCGCGATTTGCCCATTCGGGATTATTTGGGTTGTAATGCATAACCTGCGACCATAATATATGACCTAATGGCGCGAGCGCCATGGGCGTTCCAGGATGGCCGGAGTTTGCTTTTTGTACCGCATCGGCAGATAAAACCCGAACGGTGTCAATACATTTCTGAATTAAATTTTCTGTCTTCATTTTTTCATCTTCTTAATACTTCGACGCTGTTTGTTCATACTGGCGAGGGTTGAAAACTTTGGAAGTTGTTCCAATCAAAACAAGAGCAATAAACAGTTTTTAAATAAAAATTTTGCGAATTCTAAACCACCCAACAACATAACTATAAATGATACCTAGTTTATATCTTTTTGATTTTCGAATTCTAAAAACTGTTTTGTGGCAGGTGGCTTTTTGATATCCAATTGATTAGGATAAGATCGGGTCTTTCATGTCATCCAACATTTTATCAACATACGAGATGGGATGATTGTTTAATAAATTGAACTTTATTTTTAGAGAATTAAATCTGTCAATAGCATATTTTATACGATTCTAATTTTAATGCATGGCCTCATTACCAATGTTTCCTCCATCTATTAGTGCACCAGTATTTATATTGATTGAAAAGTCAAGCCAATTTGGAATTTCAGGATCGAAACAACCACGACCAATTAAACTTTCGCCGATGATTTCGGTAAATAAAATCATATCGTCAGCAATTGAGGCAGTGCTTTCCCAAAGTATATTTCCATTCCCATCAATTTTGATCACACTGTCTATCCCAGCCACATAAAAGTAGTTATCATGGTAAAGAATATCTGAAAAGAAACCTGGCACTTCGATTATAGCTACTATCCTAAAATTAATGTAGTCATACAGGTATAGATGAAAGAAGTGGCCAATTGCAATTAAGCTATCTGTAACCTCAATTTTCTTAAATGGACAGCCACTGTAAGGATATTTTATTGCAAACAGCAAATCTCTACTTCTATCACCAAAATGAACCCATAAATATTAAAAACTAAGTGGTGCTGTTGCTAGTAAAAATGCCCGAGATTTGAATTTTTAAATTTTTAACCATCCGGTAATACTCATCCGCGGTTTTAGGGTAATTAAAACTTCGTGAGCAAGTTCTGTACTTTTAAAAAAAACAGATCTGCCGTTAATCGGTGGAATATTTTGGATTCCCTTTCGGTGATAAATACACAATTCACCACCATCCGAAATTTGCCAATCAGTATTCAAATACATAATCATTGAATAGGCTCTACTCCCATTTTCTTGAAACTGATCGATATGTTTTTTATAAAAACTACCTTCCTCATACAGCGTGTAATGAAATTCATAGCCTTTAATACCTGCAAAACACGTACGATTTAGATAAATGACAAACTCATCCATCAAATCAAAGAATTCATTTTCGTACGCATTATTATGGCTTCGATCTAACCAATAAATTACATCGCCCCGCACCAACTTGTTGTGTACAATTTCAGTTTTATTGCCCGTACCGGCATTTTGCATTAACTTACTTGAATATAAGGCGATTAGATTTTCCTTTAAATGCTTCGCCAGCGATGCACTTAAAAAATTGCTCGCTATGCCAACCTCGTTATCAATAAAACTATCAATTAACGTACTAAATATTTCTTCCACTTAAAGGGCGTAATTCGGCAGATCTACCGAACACGAAAGGTAGTTTATTTTGCAGAAAAACAATTTATTAAATACGATGATATTGAAAATATTTTATTGACTATTTGTAGTATGAAATAGCTCCAATATCTTAACATAAAATTTAATATTGCGCGCTACAAGTTAAACTTAAATAGATTTTAATTTAGCACCAGTTCATAAATAGCACCGCCATCTCCAGCCAATAAAATCCGCCTTGCCGATTTAGACTTTTGCACGACATTAAAACTCTTTTTGGATATGGATTTCCAATTTTTTCCTCCATCGCTAGATAAATCTGTGCCCGAAGTTCCGGTAGCAATAAGCGTGTCTTTATTAACGTAGATTACGCAAGACCGAAAACCAAGAACCGGCGAAATTGGCTGCTGCCACGATTTCCCACCATCTTTGGTTAGGAGAATATTATTGCGATTATCTTGGTCAGCTTTGTAATTCCCGCCGACAACAACCCCATTTTTTGCATCTAAAAAATCGATAGAAAAAGCACCAGTAGTTTCTTCTCCTTGCCAAATTGGGCATTTAAAAATTTTCCAGTTCAAACCAAAATCAGCCGAATAATAAATATTTGATGCTTTACCACCACTCGCAATCCACACTTTACCATCAGGAAGTGTTTTTATGCCTGTACCACTTGCAGCGAAACCCGCCTCTCCTTCTATTGTTTTTTCTTTTAAGTTTTCTGATATGTTCACCCAATGTTCACCGCCATCAACTGTTTTTAATAATTGCAGTTTATTATTAATTGGATCGCCAAAAGCAAGTCCATTTTTTTTATCCCAAAAACTTATACCATCATAAAAAATAGCAGAATCTAAATTTTTATACGTTTGTTTCCAGGTTTTTCCGCCATCAAAAGTATTTAAAACATAAGCAGGCGAGCCAGCATTAACCACAATTGCATGAATTCCGTCAAAAGCTTTTATCGATCTAAAATCGAGTTTCTCATAACCACTTGGTTTAAACCATTCCCACGATAAACCTCCATTTTCGGATTTGCCAATGGTTCCCGAATTACCACTTACCCAAATAATTTGATCATTTACAATGCTTAAACCACGAACGCTCGTTGAAGTTTTATCATGCAACATTTTAAGCTCAAAATTTTGAGCAACACAAAAAAAAGGTGCCAGAATTAGGCACCATAGTATTTTAATCATAAGAATTTACTTAACTCGTTTAAACGTCTCCGACCGGCCAAAAAGTGAAATACCAACGTAACCACGGATATTCAGAACATCATTCCCTTTCAAACTCATGTTACAACTGTAGGTCTTACCACTTTTTGGGTCGTAAATTGTTCCGTCAGTCCATTTTCCATCCTCAAAAATAAAGTTTTTCAGAATTTCTAAATTCAACAATTGTCTATTGCGTAAACTTGTTTCAGGGTTATTCGCATCCATTTTTGGTTTTCCATTCAAATTCGGCTCTTTTATCCAACAAAGCTTTCCGAAATAATGATCACCTTTTTTATAAACTTCAATCTGACCTTCGCCAGTTGGATTAAGCCATTTCCCAACAATAGCATCTTTGTTTTGCGCCATTAAAGTAAACGAGGCCGTAACAAACAGTAGGCACAATAAGGTGAACTTTCTCATATCTTTTATATTTAGTATTTTTAAATATAGCGATTGCTATCTAAAAGCAAAACTACAAAAAGTAAATATTGTTGTTAATTAACTCATAATTTACAAAATTTTACAATCAACAGCATTCAGGTTTAAAAAGAAAGTGTTGTTATACTATTTCATAATTTAATCAGGATAATCATAGTTCACCATCCAGTGGAGCCCGAATTGATCGGTAACCATACCAAAAAAAGCGCCCCAAAAAGTTTTTTCTAAAGGCATGGTAATTTTACCACCAACGGCTAAACCATCAAATATTAACTTAGCTTCTTCTTCGCTTTCTGCACCGATGGATAACGAAATGTTAGTGCCAAACAAAACCTTTGGCATACTCGCAGGCATATCCGTACCCATTAAAACGGTGTTTGCTATTGGCAATGAAACATGCATAATCTTGTTTTTTTCTTCTTCCGACATGCCTTCAGCTCCTTCCACCTCGCCATAACGTTGAAGGACTAAAAATTCTCCACCAAAAACAGCTTTGTAAAAATCGAATGCTTGTTCGGTATTTCCATTAAAATTTAGATAGGTGTTTAGTGTTGCCATTTTTCGATGTGGTTAGGTTTAATTTATTAAGCGGTCGATAAAATTAATCATTTTACCACAGATAATCCGTGGAAACATTTAAGATTTTTTAACAACCATATTGGTATATTTTTTACCGAAAATTGATAATTACAGGTTATAGATATTGATCAATAAATGCTTTTCTACTAATAATTTTAAGGTATGGATAATTACCAGAAATTTGCTTACGCTGGCGAAGCTCATACAGAAAATGGCCACCTAAATCGACAATTATGGGCGCTTTTGCTTCATACCAAACAGTGTGAGGTTGTTTCCAACAGAAAGAATAATAATAAGATGTTAATGGGATAGCCTTAATTTCAGGATGATAAAAGTTTAAAATTTTTGGTTTTAAAACTCCCTTTATTATATCGCTTTTTCGCACCATTGATAAGTGATCAGAATGGCAAAATTCGTAATCAGCCAATTTAGGGTCGTCAACATCTGGCAAGTGTTTTAATACTCGAAAGCCTTTAAACTTTTTACCATTCAGTACCCAAATGAGGTTTTTATAATACGCTTCCCTACTTTTAAGTTCTGTTAAAGTGATTGGCGAGTTTTGAAACTCAATAATAGTTTTGCACGGCGTACAAACATCAGCTCGATGAATTTCATTTAAAGTTTCATCTAAAAAACTGATTTCTCTGTAATGTTTTGGAAATGCAAGTTTCCAGTCCCTATGCCAGGGCGTTTCTCGCCGGTAGTATTCGGGCACACTAGGTAGCGACTGTGTTACTATGATTTCAGAAATTGGTTCATTATCGTTCTTCATCAATTTATTTCATTCTTCTCATTAACATTCAAATTTTTACCCTCGGAACACACGGAAAAAAACTTAACGCTATTCAAAATTCCGTGGAAATCTGTGTTTCCGTGGCAAAAAAACTATGGCACTACATCAGCCACGGAAACTCGGAACACACGGAAAAAAAAATTAACGCTATTCAAATTCCGTGAAAATCTGTGTTTCCGTGGCAAAAAAACTATCGCACTAAATTAGCCACGGAAGCTCGGAACACACGGAAAAAAAAATTAACCCAATTTAAATCCCGTGGAAATCTATGTTTCCGTGGCAAAAAACTATGGCACTAAATTAGCCACGGAAACTCGGAACACACGGAAAAAAAACTTAACGCTATTCATATTCCGTGGAAATCTGTGTTTCCGTGGCAAAAAAACCATGGCACTTAAATTAGCCACGGAAACTCGGAACACACGTAAAAAAAACTTAACGTTATTCAAAATTCCATGGAAATCTGTGTTTCCGTGGCAAAAAAAACTATGGCACTAAATTAGCCACGGAAACTCGGAACACACGGAAAAAAAACTTAACGCTATTCAAAATTCCTTGGAAATCTGTGTTTCCGTGGCAAAAAAATTGTTGCACTAAATTAGCCACGGAAACTCGGAACACACGGAAAAAAAAACTTAATCAATCATATTCCGTGGAAATCTGTGTTTCCGTGGCAAAAAAACTATAACACTAAATTAGCCACGGAAGCTCGGAACACACGGAAAAAAACTTAACGCTATTCAAATTCCGTGGAAATCTGCGTTTCCGCGGCAAAAAAACTATGGCACTAAATTAGCCACGGAAGCTCTGAACACACGGAAAAAAAAACTTAACGCTATTCAAATTCCGTAAAAATCTGTGTTTCCGTGGCAAAAAAATTGTTGCACTAAATCAGCCACGGAAACTCGGAACACATGGAAAAAAAACTTAACGCTATTCAAAATTCCTTGGAAATCTGTGTTTCCGTGGCAAAATAACTGTTGCACTACATCAGCCACGGAAACTCCGAACACACGAAAAAAAACTTAATCAATCATATTCCGTGAAAATCTGTGTTTCCGTGGCAAAAAAACTATGGTACTAAATCAGCCACGGAAGCTCGGAACACACGGAAAAAAAACTTAACCAATCATATTCCGTGGAAATCTGTGTTTCCGTGGCAAAAAAACTATGGCACTAAATTAGCCACGGAAGCTCGGAACACACGTCAAAAAAAACTTAACGCTATTCAAAATTCCGTGGAAATCTGTGTTCATCCTTTTTATCTGTGGTTATAAACATTTATAACTACTCGCAAATTTATACCAATATTTTTAGTAAAAAAATAAAAAATGGTTGTATTTTTAGCAAAATTTAAACTTTATCTAATTTGTCTACTGATAACCAGCTAATTCTCGATTTTTTATCACTTACCAATCAGCCTATATTTTTAACAGGCAAGGCAGGAACTGGTAAAACAACTTTACTTAGACAAATAAGAGATACCACAAAAAAGAATTTTGCAGTAGTAGCGCCAACGGCCGTAGCGGCAATAAATGCAGGCGGTGTAACTTTACATTCATTCTTTCAAATTCCATTCGGGCCTTTAATTCCGCCAACAACTGAGTTAGAAAGTAACGAAAAAATTATCAAATTCTCCGAGGAAAAAAGCAAATTACTGAGGTGTTTAGAATTACTCATTATTGATGAAGTGAGTATGGTGAGGGCTGATTTAATCGACTTTATCGATTTCACATTGCGAAAAGTAAGAGGCATAAAAACTGCATTTGGTGGCGTACAAGTGCTTATGATTGGCGACTTATACCAACTCTCTCCAGTAGCTAATGATGCATGGCACGTATTGAAGAAATATTATGCAAGCCCGTACTTCTTCGACAGCCAAGTATTAAAAAAAACCACTTTAACTACATTTTTATTAGAGAAAGTTTATCGCCAATCGGACCCACTTTTTCTTGAGATATTGAATGGAATTAGAGAGAACAACATCTCAACATTGCTTTTAGATAAATTAAATGAGCGACATGACGACGTTTTGGATGAAGTTTGGAAAGATGAATATATCACTTTAACCACGCACAATCAACTCGTAACTCAGATTAACAGCGATTGCTTAAATAATTTAACTGATGAAGTAAAAATTTTCCAGGCTGTTATTGTTGGCGATTTCCCTAAAGATGCGTACCCAACAGATGAGTTACTGCAAATAAAACTGGGCGCTCAAGTAATGTTCATTAAAAATGATTCATCGGGAAAGAAACAATATTATAATGGTAAAGCTGGCAAAATTACAGCCATACAGGAGGATACAATAAGTGTTTCTTTTATTGATGGTTCTGGAGAAATAGCGGTAAGTAGAGAAGAGTGGCAAAATATAAAATACAACCTAAATCAAGACGATAATAAAATCCGCGAGACAAATACAGGTTCTTTCTTTCAATTTCCTTTTAAGTTGGCTTGGGCAATTACCGTTCATAAAAGTCAAGGTTTAACTTTTGATAAGGCCATTGTTGATGTAAGCGCATCGTTTACGCATGGGCAAGCATACGTTGCTTTGAGCAGGTGCCGAAGTTTGGAAGGCTTGGTGCTTAAATCGCCAGTAAAACAAGAAAACATTATTACCGACCCAAGGATAATTCAATTCACAAACAATGCAATTGCAAATACACCCACTTTACAAAGTTTAAACACCTATAAAATAGCTTACGAATGGTCGTTAATTGAAGCGCTTTTTGATTTTACATCCATAGAAAAGCTGTTTAAATTTTTGGAGGAAAATAATTTCAATAACCAACGAGAGAATATTAGTTTTAAAGAATTAGTAGATAAAATTAACGTGCCCTTAAAGCAAGAAATTTTTAAAATCGCAATACTATTCAATACGAAAGAGTTATCCAATCAACCAAAAACCGAAAAATTTACTAACGCAAAAACATTCATTATCCGTTTAGAAAAAGCGGTTTCCTATTTTATACCGAAGGTTGATTTTGTCATCTCGGAAATGGAAAAAATGGCCGGCGTCAACATTTACATGGATGAAAAAGCAGAAAAAATGCTGACTGTGATTAATAATTTCTTGAGCGAATTAGAAATCAAAATAAACTTATTAAAGCTTAATTGGGCTCAATTTTCACCATCAAATTACGCTAATACAAACTATACTGCGAGCAACAAATTCGTGATTTTACAGAATAGAAAGGCGATTAAACCAAAAGAAGAACCTAAAGAGATAGAAAATATTCAGCTTTACAATACCCTGTTAAATTGGCGAGAAAGCTATGCCAAAGCGCAAAACGTACCTCCACACAGCATCATCTCTGAGCAAACCATTGTTCAAATTGCCAGTAAATTACCTAAAACAATAGATCAATTGGCCGCACTTAAAGGGATTGGCGTTGGCAATGCACGAGAAATTGGCGATAAATTATTACGACACGTGAACAGTTATTTGGGTACTTCGCAGTTGTTTTAAAAAATTTTTCTGAAAGCTTTAATTTAATCTGCCACAGGAATTAAAAAACTAAATTTACTGCCCTCTCCGATAGAACTTTCTACGTAAATACTCCCTTTTTCGGCCTCAATAAAATCTTTCGATATAGCCAAACCCAAACCTGTGCCCGATTTATTTTGTCCGTCGGTTGGCACTTGATAATACCTTTCGAAAAGTCTTTTTAAATACTGCTCTTCAATGCCCTTTCCAAAATCGCGGACTGAAAATTCTACAAATCCATTTTTTTCGGATAAACCGACAATTACAACAGATTTAGCACTACTGTAACGCATGGCGTTCGATAGCAGATTAACTAAAACCCAAGTCGTTTTTTGCACATCAGCATTTATCATCGCTACAGTACCCTCTATGTTGACATTTAGTTTAATTTCTTTTTGTTGTGCCTGAAAATTAACGGCATCAATCGCGAAATCTATGATCGTTTCTGGTTTGGTTCTAACTAAATTCAAATGGAGATTTCCTGTTTCTACCTGAGCCAAATCAAGAAGTTCACTCGTTATTTTTAGTAAGCGATCGCTATCTTCTTTAATATGAGTAACCAATTGTTTCTGTTCATCGTTCATATCGCCTATGCGCTGATCGTCGAGCAGTTTTAAACTCATTTTGATAGATGAAAGAGGCGTTTTCAATTCATGCGAAACGGTTGCTATAAAATTAGTTTTAGCTTCATCCAGCTCTTTAAATTTTGTAATATTTTTTAATACATACACCGTACCAACTGTTTTTGTACTTGTTTTAAGCACTGCTTCTAATTGGTCATCATTATTTGGGATGATAATTTCTCGATGTTCGAGCACAAAATACGATTCCTTTTCGTTGGTGTAAATTTTTAGCGCTTCTTCGGTTTGGTTGGTATTCAGTATTTTCTTTAATAACTCGTTTTTCTCGCCAAGCGAAACCGCATTACTACCGACAACTTTAAGCGGATCTAAATTCAATAAATCGGCAGCAACTTTATTAAAAAATAAAATTTCTTGCTTTTCGTTTAATCCAATAATCGCATCTTGCATCTGTTCTATAATAGTTTCGATGCGTTGCTTCTCTGACTTAATTTCTGCAACGTTGGAATTATCCCAACGGTTAAGCTCATTTGCCATTTTGTTAAATGCAGAAGCCAACTCGTTAAACTCATCGTTTCCTTCGAAATGCAGGTGCTTTTTATAGTTTTTTCTGCTAATTTCTCTAATACCAACCAATAATTCACTTAGCGGATTGGCAATAAAACTCGGGAAATTAACAATGAAAGTGAATAAAATTAAAAAGCATACAAATGCGGTAGCGCCTAAAAAAAGGGTTGCTCTTTGTGTTGCGTGTTGAGCATCATCATTTTTCCTAACGATGGCTTTCATATTTACCTCATCGATATTTCGCAACTGTAACCGCACTTCCGATTGAAGTAAATCGTTTTCGTTTTTTGATAGATTAACAACCTTTAATCTTTCAAAAGAGTTTTGAAGATTCGAAACAGCTTCTTTTTCGCCCTTTTCGGTAATGTTTTTAGATTCTGCTGCAATTATTAAACCGAAAGCTGTTCTATTTTTTTCGTTTAGTAAACCATTTTGAGCATCTAATTCTGCTCTCATTTGATTTACATATTGCAACGATTTATAATTATCCTTCAGAATAACTTTAGACCGTTTTTCGATCTGATTGATATGGTAAAGCGAAATGCTTCCGAAAGCAATCACAATAAAAAATAGAAAGCCGAAGCCTAGGCGGAGTTTAGTTTTAATTTTCATTTCAGAAATTAAATTTAAGATAAAATAACAAGGTCTGTATCTTTTTTAGCCATGGCCTTGAGGAGTTGATTAAATACGCTAGTACTCAAAATAAGCTGAAAGAGACTAAAATGTGGTTTTCCAATACAAATGGTGGTCACTTCTTTCTCTTCTGCAATTCTGATAATTGTTTTTGTTACTTCATCACTTTTAACACGAATAACTTCGGCACCTAAAGTTGTGGCTAATTTGAAATTGTTTAGCAAAAATCTTTGCTTATCAAGCTTAATTTTTTCGGCATTTTCTGAGCTGTTTTGAACGTATAAAACAATCCATGATGAATGATAATAAGAAGCCAACCGTGCTGTTTTTCTAATCACAACTTTTGCAGTCTCTTCATTTGATGAAATGCAAGCTAAAAACTTTTCCGACCGCAGCTTTATCTGCTTAGGCACTTCGCTATTAACCTTTCTTTCCACCTGATGCGCAACTTCTTTTAAAGCAAGCTCGCGAAGTTGTAAAATTGTTTCGGGTTTAAAAAAATTGTTCAGTGCCTGCTCAATTTTATGGTTTTTATAAATTTTACCTTCTTTTAAACGACTTAATAGTTCATCAGCCGTTAAATCTATGTTTACAATTTCGTCAGCAATTTCGAGTATTTTATCGGGAATACGCTCTGTTACAACCACACCTGTAATTTGCTCAATTTCTTCATTAATACTTTCAAGGTGCTGGATATTTACTGCAGAAATAACACTTATACCGGCTTCTAAAATATCATAAACATCTTGCCAGCGTTTTGCGTTTTTGCTGCCTTCCATATTGCTATGGGCAAGTTCATCAACAATAACAATTTCTGGGTGAGCATTTAAAATGGCCTGCAAATCCATTTCCGCTAATTCTTTCCCCTTATAAAAAATTTTCCGCCTCGGAATAATCGGTAAACCATCCAATAAAGCATGCGTTTCTTCGCGTAAATGGGTCTCTATGTAACCAATTCGAACATTAATGCCGTTGCGCAACAAAGAATGTGCCTCTTGCAACATGCGATAGGTTTTACCCACGCCAGCACTCATACCGATGTAAATTTTCAATTTACCTCTTCGATTTGTTTTAACTAAATCAAGAAACCCGCTAATGTCTGCCATGTTTATTTATCGTTTAATGCTTTGTTAGGGAATAGAATAAGTGTCTAGTTTGAGAATTGTGAATGGGAAATAGGGAATTGATCAGATGGCTGCCTGCATTTCGTTACTTTGCTCTTCTTTTTTTAGAAATTTACTGTTGCGATTGTTTACTGCCTCTCTATCCATTTCCTATTTCCCTCCTTCATTTTCCTATTACTTATTTCCTATTCCCCTCTCAAAATTAAAAACTAACTGCAAAGCTCGCAGTGAGCGCGGCATTATTATTTACGTTGGAAATTCCTCTCTCAAAAATTTTATCTTTACTGTCGTACACTTTTCCTTCTAATCGAATTACCGCGTTAGCTATAGGTGCATAATCTAAATTTAACGAATAACCTTTGGTTTTGAATCCGTCTGGAGTTCCTGTAGAAATAAATATTCCGTTGGTATCTTCGTAATACTCAACTCGACCAGCTAAAGACCATTTTGGATCAAATTTATATTGAAGAATTGCAACTGGAGAAAGTACTTCATTTTTACTTTTATCTGTCTTCGATTTTTGTTGTGTACCGTAATCGAAACCTACCGTTAAGCCCAATTTATCGGTTAATTGAAATATACCGTAAACATCGTTATAAAAACGAGTTACCCGAACCGAATCGGCACCTTCTGTACCTAAATAATTACTATAGTTTACCGTTATTTTATCGGTAGGCTTCCATGTTAATTGTAAACCACCGGCAGGCTTGTTGTTGCCCAATTGTCGGGTTATGCGTTGCCAGCCATTAAGATATAAAAGTGTTGCCAAAAATTTATTGTCTTCCGTAGCATAAGAAAGCTTTACGCCTGATTCATAGAAAGGCGTATTTTCCGAAGAAATATTGCGGGTTAGCACTGCACAATCTTTAGAAATTGCACTTTCGAAACCAATATGGGATGAAAAAATTCCTGCATCCAACCATAAATTGGCAGTTTTAGAAAGTTTTATACCAGCATTTGCTTCATATATATTTTTTAGCACGCCTGGCTCTGAAGCTAGATTAGCATTTGCGTAAGTACCCATCATTACCGCGAAATTTGCCCTTATCAAACCATCATCATAAGCTCCTTTTATAAAACCTAAGTTTAAATTTACCTCATTTGTTCTGTTATGAGAATAGATAAATCCTGGTCTGTTGTTATCAGCGGGTTTATTAAAATCATAACCGTAATAAGTTTCTAAATAACCCGAAAACTTTATTTTTGATTGTTCTTGAGCGTGTATGTTTGATGCTGTAAAAAAAGCAACAGCAGCTATTACTAGTTTTTTCATTTTCTATTATTATTAATTTTAAATGGAAGTTGATTGAATGGTATGGAATTGACAATACAAATAGGGAATTGACCAGATGGCTACCTGCATTTCGTTACTTTGCTTTTAAAATCGACAATTTATTTGCGCCGATTCTTATCGCATATGTGCCTATTTCCTTCTTTCTATTCCTTATTTCCTACACATTTATCTCAACACCTATTTCCCAAGTTCATCTAAAGCCACATTTAGCTTTAACACATTAATTTTTGATGGCCCAAATAAGCCTAAAAATGGCTTTTCGGTATTTTTTGCAATAAGATCTTTCAACTTAGATTCATCCAATTTTCTGATCGTTGCAATTCTCGATATTTGAATCTTTGCAGCTTGCTCAGAAATATTCGGATCCAAACCACTACCAGAAGCCGTAACTAAATCTGCAGGAATATCAGCTCTTTTAACCGTTGGGTTATATTTCAGTACGGTATCAATCCGGTCAGCTACCTGTTTTAAATACTCGGGATTGGATGGGCCTTTATTAGAACCACCAGAACCATCGGCTTTGTAATCAACTGCCGATGGCCGGCTCCAGAAATATTCTGGCTTGGTAAATGATTGACCAATGGCAGCATAACCAACTACTTTGCCGTCTTTCATTATTTTTTCTCCACCACCTTCACCTTTAGTAAACCGGCCGATTAGCATAATGAATAATGGATAGATTACGCACAACAAAACAAGTAAAACTGCTGTAAGGCGTACAGATTGTATGATGTATTTTTTCATTTTATTAAGTTTTATCATCCTGAAATTGTCTAAGGACCATTGAGGAGAATTTATTTATATTTATATTTTCGCTCCGAAAGAGCACTAAATCAATTGATATTGTTAACCTTAAACTAATGCTTACTAATTTTCGAAGGAAATAAAAAACGTTTCTACAGGATTAGAGGGAAATTGAATTACACCAAAAGTCCGACAACCAAATCAATTATTTTAATGCCTATGAAAGGTGCAATAACGCCACCCAAACCATAAATAAGCAAATTTCTACGTAACAACGCACTTGCGCCAATCGGTTTATATTCTACACCTTTCAGTGCAAGCGGTATCAATATTGGTATTATGATTGCATTAAAAATCACAGCTGAAAGAATTGCACTTTCAGGACTATGCAAACCCATAATATTTAGGCGTTGCAAAGCTGGGATTGAGGCAATAAATAGTGCAGGTACAATGGCAAAATATTTTGCTACATCATTTGCGATAGAGAAAGTAGTTAACGTACCACGTGTAATTAGTAACTGCTTTCCAATTTCCACAATCTCAATTAATTTAGTTGGGTCATTATCTAAATCAACCATGTTGCCGGCTTCTTTTGCCGCTTGTGTTCCACTATTCATGGCCACGCCAACATCTGCCTGAGCCAATGCAGGTGCATCATTTGTTCCGTCGCCCATCATTGCAACCAACTTACCTAAAGCTTGTTCATCTTTAATATAGTTCATCTTATCCTCAGGTTTTGCTTCCGCGATAAAATCATCTACACCCGCTTTTTCGGCTATATATTTTGCAGTTAAAGGATTATCACCAGTAACCATTACGGTTTTAACACCCATTTTGCGCAAACGCTCAAAACGCTCGCTGATGCCTGGTTTAATAATGTCCTGCAATTCAATTACGCCCATTGCTTTTTCATTTTCTGAAACTACCAATGGCGTTCCTCCGTTTGAAGCAACCTTTTTTACACTTTCTTGAATATCTAAAGGAAAAATATTTCCTGCTTTTTCCACTATGTTTTTGATTGAATCAGAAGCTCCTTTTCTAATTCTTCGTCCATCCAAAGTATCCAAACCACTTGAACGGGTTTCGGCAGTAAACTTGATGAACGTTGAACCTGAAGGTATGCCAGAATTTTTAAATCCTTGCTCGCTCGCTAATTCAATGATGGATTTTCCCTCTGGGGTTTCATCCGCTAATGAACTCATCACACAAGCATCAGTAAAAGCATCTACACTTACGCCTGCTGTTGGGTAAAAATTGGTTGCTTTACGGTTGCCAATGGTAATTGTTCCAGTTTTATCCAAAAGCAATACATCAATATCGCCTGCAGTTTCTACAGCTTTACCCGATTTCGTAATTACATTCGCTCTTAACGCACGGTCCATTCCAGCAATACCGATCGCCGATAATAAACCACCGATTGTAGTTGGAATTAAACAAACGAAAAGAGAAATTAATGCAGCAACTGTAATTGGCGTATTTGCGTAATCTGCAAATGGTTTTAATGTGATGCAAACAATGATAAATACCAGCGTAAAACTTGCTAATAATATGGTTAGTGCAATTTCATTAGGCGTTTTCTGGCGCGAGGCACCTTCCACCAAAGCAATCATCTTATCCAAAAAGCTTTCGCCAGGTTGGGTATTAACCATTACTTTAATCTGATCTGACAATACTTTTGTACCACCCGTTACTGAAGATTTATCACCTCCTGACTCGCGAATTACTGGTGCAGATTCTCCAGTAATTGCTGATTCATCTATGGTAGCAATACCTTCAATAATTTCTCCATCGGTTGGAATGGTATCTCCTGTTTCGCACATAAATACGTCACCTTTTCTCAGCAAAGCTGATGATCTGGTCTCGATTGTTCCATCTGGCAAAAGCACTTTTGCTGGAGTTTCTTCACGAGTTTTTCTTAAAGAATCTGCTTGCGCCTTTCCCCTCGCTTCTGCAATGGCTTCAGCAAAATTTGCAAAAAGCACAGTAAGTAGCAAAATAATAAAGATGGAGAAATTGTAAATTGGTGATCCTTGATCAGCGTGATTAATGGAGTAAACGGTAACATAAGCCATAACGGCAGTACCAACCTCTACAGTAAACATCACCGGGTTTTTAATCATCACCCGAGGATCTAACTTGATGAATGACTGTTTTAGTGCAGTTTGCACTAGCGCAGGTTCAAATAATCTATTTTGAGATTTCATTTTATTTTTTATTTAATTAGCGTAAAGTATTCTGCTATTGGCCCTAACGTTAATGCAGGGAAGTAAGAAAGTGCATTTAACACCATTATTACAGCAAAAGTCATCAAACTAAATGTTAACGTATCTGCTTTCAAAGTACCAGTTGATTCAGGAACGTATTTTTTTGCACCTAATAATCCGGCAATGGCAATAGGTCCTATGATCGGAAGAAAGCGACCTAAGAACATGATGACACCGGCAGTAACGTTCCAAAATACATTGTTATCTCCTAAGCCTTCAAAACCAGAACCGTTGTTGGCATTTGAAGATGTATATTGATATAGCATTTCTGAGAAACCATGAAAACTCGGGTTGTTTAGCCATGTTTTTGGTTGCACTGCCCACTCGGCGCTTGGATGGTTTACTAATATATAACTGGATAATGCTGTTCCAACTAGAATTAAAAATGGACTTAGCAAAGTAATTAACGCAGCTATTTTTACTTCCCTAGCTTCTACTTTATGACCAAGGAATTCGGGTGTTCTACCAACCATTAGTCCAGAAATGAAAACTGCAATAATTAAATAGATAAAATAATTCAGTATCCCTACACCACAACCACCGTAAAAGGAGTTTATCATCATACCCAACATTTGCCAAGTACCGCTCATCGGCATTGTACTATCGTGCATACTGTTAACCGATCCAGTAGAAATTATAGTAGTAACGGTGCTCCAATACGCAGAAATAGCTGGGCCAAATCTCACCTCTTTTCCTTCCATGGAACCAGTTAATTGCGAAATCCCCATTTTAGCTATTGCAGGATTTCCACCGATTTCCGACTGAACCATTGGAATCAGTAACATAAGCATACCGATTGTCATTACACCAAATATCATCCATCCTAACCGCCTGCGTCTAATAAATATGCCAAACGCAATAACCATAGCGATAGGAATAATTAATTGAGCTACAAGTTCAACGGTATTTGTGATATAGTTTGGATTCTCTAAGGGGTGCGCAGAATTCACGCCAAACCAGCCACCGCCGTTAGTTCCCAAATGTTTAATCGCTATCATTCCAGCTGCGGGTCCTCTAGATACATTTACAGTATCGCCTTGAACTGAAATAAATTTATCTTTACCTTGATAACTAGTAGGCGTTCCGTTGAATGCTAAAATTATTGCCATAACGATAGATAATGGAAGTAGCAAACGCGTAATCGATTTTACAAAGAAATTCCAAAAGTTACCTAATTTCTCTGTTGATTTATCGCGAAATGCTTTGAACAATACTACCGCTGCTGCTATACCAGTAGCTGCACTTACAAATTGTAAGAACATAATTACAAAGTGTTGTGTTAAATAAGTAAGTCCTGTTTCTCCAGAATAATCCTGTAAGTTGCAGTTTACCACAAAACTGATAATCGTGTTAAATGAAAGATCAGGACTCATACCTGGATTACCATCTGGATTCAGCGGTAACTTATTTTGGTAGATAAGCACAAAAAAGCCGTAAACCAACCACAATAAGTTTATGGTCATTAGTGCTTTTAAATGCTGTTTCCAATTCATTTCTTCCTTAACGTTAATGCCAGAAAGTTTAAAAATGCCAGTCTCAAGTGGCTTTAGGAAATCTGTCCAGACTTTTTCTCCAGCAAATACCTTTGCCAAATATATGCCTAGCGGAATTGCGATTACCAATGTGAGCAGGTAAGTCGCAATTATTCCAAGTAATTCAGTGTTCATAATGTTTAGTTAAAATTTTTCGGGTTTAATCAAGACGTAAATCATATATAGAAATACGGCGATTGAAATAATGAATAGTGCTACCATGTTTTTAAATTTTTTCGAACCAGTCAATTGATTTGTAAGCAACCCAACAAAGTAGAAGGAGTGCTAAAAGGAGGAGGATTGTAAGCATAATTTTATGTTTTTGTAATGCGTATTTACAAGTGCTGTGCCATTGGCATGGTTTTGTTAACAACTGCATGACAGTTAAATACTTACATAATATATTATAGATTATAAATTTTTGATCAAAAAAAAACCCTTCCATTATGGAAGGGTTTTTATCAAAACGGTAAGGATGTGCAAATACTTTTTTTAGCTCATTTCAATTTTATATTCTTCAATTTTCCGATATAAAGTGGTTAATCCTATGTTTAAAAGTTTAGCAGTTTCTGTTTTATTTCCTTTGGTATAAAACAGCACTTTTTGAATGTGTTTTTTTTCAATGCTCTGCAAATCCAATGCATTGCTATTTTCTTGGTTGATGAAAAATTCTATCGGCAATAAATCTGTGTCCAAAACATCTCCGTTTGATAAAATAACTAAACGTTCGAGTACATTTTTAAGTTCCCGAACATTTCCTTTCCAATATTGGAGCGTTAATGCATCAATCAACTTATCGCTCATTGATAGTTTTGCACGATTGGTTTTGTTCGCAAATTCTTTTAGGTAAAAATTTGCCAACGGAACAATATCTTCTTTTCTGTTGCGCAAAGCTGGTAATTCTACAGCGAAAACTGATAAACGGTAATACAGATCCAAACGGAAACGACCGGCATCTGCTTCTGCTTTAAGGTTGCGGTTAGTTGCTGCCAATATGCGAACATTAACATTACTTGTTACCGTTGAACCTACTTTAATAAACGATTGGCTCTCTAAAACTCGAAGTAATTTTGCCTGAAGATCTAAATTCATCTCTCCTATTTCATCTAAAAATAGTGTTCCACCGTCTGCTTCTTCTACAAGTCCTTTTTTATCTTTTAAGGCGCCTGTAAATGCGCCAGCTTTATAACCAAAAAGTTCGCTTTCTAATAGCTCGGGACTAAAACCGCTACAGTTTAAAGCAACAAAAGACTTATTTCTTCTCGTACTTTCAAAGTGAATGGCTTGTGCAAAAACTTCCTTTCCTGTTCCGGTTTCGCCGAGCAAAAGCACAGTTGTATCGGTAACAGCAACTTTTTGAGCTAAATTAATGGCCTCTTTAATGGCTTTAGATTGACCCAAAATTGATTGGAAACTATACTGATTAGAAATTTTACGCTCGAGCTTGTAGAGCCGTTCTTGAAGTTTTGCTTTTTCTTCTGCTTTGTAAACCAATGGGATAATCTTGTCGTTATCATCACCTTTGGTTAAATAATCAAACGCACCATTTTTAATCGCCAAAACGCCATCGGATATGGTTCCATAAGCAGTAAGATTAATTACTTCTACGTACGGCTTGATTAATTTAATTTGCTTAACCAGTTCAACACCATTTGCATCGGGCAATTTTACATCGCTAACCACAACCATTACATCGTAAATGGAAAGTGTTCTTAATCCTTCTTTTGCATCCTTTGCCTGAAGAACTTCAAAGCCTTCCAATTCTATAATCCTCGCCAATAAGCTGCGGATTTTAATTTCATCATCAATGATCAAAACGGTAGAAGCCATAAGAATTATTTATTCGACAATATTAGTAAAAACATTTATAGAATTTACCGCAACGATTTTTCTTTGAGCAGGAATCGGCGATTTGCAACCTTTGTTTATAAACCCGACCGAAAGCGGTATGCCGTCCCGATTTTTTATCGGGCTTTTCGGCATTTAGCAAAGGGCGGGACTGAAGTCTGCCACAGAGAACAGAACCGTTCGTTTTCAAAAAACTTAAGACACAAGCTATAATAAGATACTTATTTTCTCATTTACCATTGCGCTCAAAGTGTTTAAATTGGAATATGCATTACCCATTGTGTTGTTAAAATATAAAAATACTTGCTTGTTTTGCCCCAACCAATCTGCAATATAACCTGCATATTCACTCAACACATCGTCTTCATAACTTCCGCGGTAATTTCCACCCGGACCATGAAAACGCAGATAAACAAAATCTGTTTCAACCTGCATCACTGGCGTACTCGCAATCCCTTTATCGTGCATAACCAAGCCCAAATTAAAACTTTTGAGCAACTCGTAAACTTCATTTACGTAGAGTGATGGATGTCTAAATTCAAAGGCGATTTTCCATTGCGGTTCTTCGTTGTGATTTGTGAGCGAAAACATAAGATTTTCTAACTGCTTAAAATTGCCGATGCGAATACTTGGTGGCAATTGAACCAATAAACAACCTTTTTGATTGTTAACCTGATTGATTGCTGTAAAGAAAAGATTGGTTAAATTTTGATCAAAAATAAGGTTTTTACTGTGTGTAATTTCTTTGAACAATTTAAACGTAAACTTGAAATCGGGATGAACCTCCGTTAACCACTTTTTTACAGTTGAAGGTTGAGGAATTTTATAAAAGGAACTGTTAATTTCGATGCTATTCATTAACGAACTGTAGTAGCAAAGCCGGCTTTTATCTTTAAACTCGATTGGATAAAATTCTTTATTTGGAACCGGTAAAATTAAACCGCTGGTGCCAGAATAATAAGCGTTGGCTAGTTTATTTTCCATCATAATTGATTAATTAATTGATTTAGAACAGCTTTAGGCATGTTTTGTTCTATCAAATTATAAATAAATAAAAATCTAAAAAAGCTTGGTTCGGAGTACAATTATTTTTGACACTTGATTAAAAATTCAAAATATTTAAAACCAAATAAAAATTTCTACTGTTCTATTTATGAACCTATTTAAAATAAAAGTTATGGCAAATACAAAATCAACAGGCGCAAAAGCCTCAAGTTCTAAGACAGGAAAAATGGAAAATTCAGAATTTCATGAGTTTTTTGTAGATGAATTAAAAGATATTTATTGGGCAGAAAATCATTTGGTAAAAGCCCTACCAAAAATGGAGAAAGCAGCTACAAGTAAGGAGTTAGCCAACGCATTTAAAAAGCATACTAAAGAAACCGAGACTCATATTGCAACTTTGGAAAAAGTTTTTGAACTTTTAGGAGAAAAAGCTGTAGCGAAAAAATGTGATGCGATGGCAGGTTTACTTGCTGAAGCAACGAGTATTATAGAAGATACTGAAAAAGGAACGATGGTGCGCGATGCTGGACTTATTTTGGCAGCACAAAAAGTTGAGCATTACGAAATTGCAACTTATGGAACCTTGCGCACTTTCGCAGATAATATGGGTCATACCGATGTGTCGGATTTGTTAACGCAAACCTTAGAAAATGAGAAAGCAACAGATGTGGCTTTAACTGAAATTGCAGTTGGCCATATTAACGACGAGGCGGCGGCGGAATAACGTACAATTGCGTAAATAAAAACCCCCTAACTTTAAAAAGGCTAGGGGGTTTTTATTTTAAAACTTATACGATAAGGTTGTTAAAAATTGTCTCGGTGCAATTGGATTAACACTATAATTTTCGTGAACAAAGTAATTTAACTCATTTGAGATGTTTGAGACTTTTGCTAGAATTGAGAATTTTTTCCAAGCGTAACCTGCAGAGAAATCGAAAGTTGTAAAAGCTGTTAGCGGAATTATTCTGCCCGGCTTATTCTTTGGATCATTCCATCCCGCATTTCTTGCGCCAGTATAAAATGCCGATGTACCCAATTTTAAGCCTTTAACTGCACCGCTTTGAAAGGTATAAAACAAGGTAGCGTTGGCTGTATTTTTCGTAGTTCCTACTAAACGCACATCTTCCACCATTCCTGTAACATCGGCAGTATTGGTATATCTTATATAATTATAAGCATAGCCCATTAAGAAATCTAAACCCTTAACCAAATTCCCGGTTACATCAACTTCTAAACCATCGCTTGTAGATTCTCCATTTAACTGCTTGTAAATTAAACTACTAGTACCATCAGCCAAAATTGCAGCTTGCGCAATATTGCTGTTGATTATTTTATAGTAAGTTAAATTAGCTGTTAACTTTCCTTTAAAAAATTCATTCTTTAAACCCGCTTCATATTGATCGATAAATGAAGGGGATAATGCATTGTTATTAACATCCAAGCCAGAATTAGGCACGAAATTGTTGGCATAACTAATATATAATGAAGTTGATTTTGTTGGCTGATAAATCAAGCCCAATTTTGGAGAAAAAGCATCGTCGAATTTGTTGCTATTGATATTAAGAGAATCGTTTTTTAATGTTAATACTCTTGATCCAGCTATTTTTTGGACGGTATATCTTAATCCAGCCAATACTTTAAATTTTTCTGTTACTTCTATTAAATCTTGCACAAATGTTCCATATCTATAAACTGGTGCAAATGTTCTGCTAACAATGTACGAATCTGGTACAGCTCCATTTCCATAATAGGTTGATGGATTAAATAAATCTACATTTCCGTAATTTATCGTAGTGAGTGTTTTTCCATTTGAATCTAAACCATAACCGAAAGCATTGCTGGTTATTCTAGATTGATCTGCATCTAAACCCACCAAAAGTGTATGCTTAAAACCTCCCGCACTAAAATTTCCACTTAAATTAACCTGCTGATTATAAGTGTATTCTTGCGTAATTTGACGAGACAGATTTCGCTCTGCAATACCAGAGGCATTTGCACGTATCCTTTCGGCACCATAATAATTACGGTTATAAGACTGAAAAGCCCCTAAAACATTAACCTGCCATTGTTCGTTAAATTTATGATTTAGGTTTGCTTGCGCAGTTGCAGTATTCGTTTTATTGTAGGCCCATGGTGTATTAATAAACTTATCGCGACCGTAATCTACTATTTTACTATCTACCGAACCTACACCGAAATCTGGTGTGTAATCGCTTTTTAAGTAATCGCCTTGTACTAAAATTTCGGTTTTATCATTTACATTATACAACAATGAGGGATTAACATAAAAGCGATTCGATTGAACGAAATCTCTAAAGCTTCCTGAGTTTTCATAAGTAGAGATGGCTCTAAAAGCAACTTTTTTTGAAATTGGTCCGTAAATATCTACCATCGGCTTGTATTGGTCATAACTTCCAGTCCTCATCGAAACCTCGCCACCATCTTCAAACTTTGGTTTTTTGGTCACCATATTTACCACAGCACCACCTGTAACGCCACCATAAAGTAAGGCAGCACTTCCTTTTAAAACTTCAACCGATTCTAAAGTGCTAGCTTCTGGACTACCACCTATTGATGTTCGAGCACCATTTTTTAAAATATTATCTGACCCTAAACTGTATCCCCTAGCATAAAATCTTTCGCCAACACTTCCCCTATTTGCGCCTAAAGCTACGCCATTTACATTCTTCATCACATCCCCAAGGCTATTTACTTGTTGATCAGCAATTATCTCTTTACCAATAATTTGTACAGATTGAGGAAGATCTCGTGGCGCAATAGCCATTTTACTAAGCTTTACAGGTTTATTATTTGGAGAGCGATAGCCGTTAATTGCTACTTCATTTAACTGTGAAGCAGTTTCTGAAATTGAAAAAGAAACATCAGTCGTCTTTCCAGCTTCAACATTTATTGTTTTTTCTTGATTTGAACTGCCCACCATAGATACAACTAAAATATATTGTCCAGGTTTTACCCCCATTAATTGGTAATTGCCCTCTGTGTCTGTTGCGGTAATTTTCTTTGTATTTTTTAAACCGATGCTCACATATTCTGCGGGTTTTCCATCACTGGTTTTAATTGTGCCCTTAACCGAAACTCTATTCTGAGCATTTGCTCCACTTATAAATAAATTCGCCAAAATCAGCGTAAATATTAAACTCCTAATCATAGTTATATTTTCTTATTTAGAATTATTCTTATCAAGCGCAAAGAAAAGACTTAAATGTTAATTCACCAAAATTATTTTTAATTATTCTAAATAAAGATAATAATGTACCTTTACAGGGTGTTCAAACACTATTTATCTATCGCTAAAAAATAAATTGACTATAAATGAGAATTAAATTAATTGTTTTTATGATTTTCATCACTTCTGTCGCTCACGCACAAGTACTAAGAAAAAGAACGACGCTGCTTATGGGCGGTCGCTTTGAGATCACTATTGTGGCGAAATCTGCTACTTTGGCTGAGGAAAATATTGATACGGTAATTAAAGAAATTAGTCGCATTGAATACTTAATCTCTGACTGGAAACCGAGTTCTCAAATTTCGCAAGTAAATATAAATGCAGGTATTAAACCGATAAAAGTAGATCGAGAAGTTTTTGATTTAACAAAACGAGCGATTCATTTATCAGAAATTACAAACGGCGCTTTTGATATCAGCTTTGCTGCGATGGATAAAATCTGGAAATTTGATGGATCGATGACCGAAATGCCATCTGCGGAAGCGATAAGAAAATCAGTAGAAAAAGTAGGCTACAAAAACATTATACTGGATAGCGTAAACTCCACAATTTTTTTAAAAATTAAAGGAATGAAAATAGGTTTTGGTGCATTGGGAGAAGGTTACGCTGCGGATGTTTGCCGAGATATGATGCTGAAAAAAGGTATTAAAGCCGGAATTGTGAATGCTACTGGCGATATGAGTACTTGGGGCAGAAACCAGAATGGAGGCAAATGGAAAATAGGAATAACCAACCCATTACATAAAGATAGCTTGTTTGCAGCTGCACCAGTTTTTAACAGCGCCGTTGTTACTTCGGGCAGTTACGAAAAATTCGTGGTGTTTAATGGGAAACGTTATGCACATATAATCAACCCAAAAACCGGGTATCCTGCAACTGGTTTAACTAGCGTTACTATTTTTGGGCCAAGTGCCGAGGTTGCCAATGGTTTTAGTACTTCGATAATGGTATTGGGAAAAGAAGCCGGATTGCAGTTTATTAACAAACACCCTGAATATAAATGTTTAATGTTTGCTGATGATGGCGAAGTCTTTTTATCAGATAATTTAAGCAAAAAAACCGTTGCAAAATGGAAAAAAGGATTTTAAGTGGAAGCATTATTAATTCAATTAAGGTTTATCAACGGTAAAATGGGTAATCGCAACTAATTAAAAAAATAGCAAGAACACCACTTTTATTCATCGATTTAAAATTCAGTCAGCCAATAATTTCTCCATAATATATTAAACTTTTTTAATGGCAATTTTAAATTTTAAACCTTAAATTTGCGCCCATGATTCACTTCTTCTCAAGCCAATCCAAGGCTGTTTTTGTTGTACAAACGAAGCAATCCTTAGCAAAAACTGATGTCACAAAATTAGAATGGTTATTCGGCGGTGCCAAATTACAAACTGAAACTGCCTTGAGCGGTTTTTTTGTTGGTCCGCGTGCAGCCATGATTACCCCTTGGAGCACAAATGCTGTAGAGATTACCCAAAATATGGATGTACAGGGCTTGATCAGAATCGAAGAATTTGAAAAAGTTACGGATGATTTTTCAGGCTACGACCCCATGCTTTCGCAGAAATATGAAAATATTGGTCAAGATGTTTTTACCATTAACATTAAGCCAGAACCTATTTTAGAAATTGCCGATATTGCAGTTTATAATAAGCAAGAGGGTTTATCTTTAAGTGATGAGGAAGTTGAATATTTAAATTCGTTATCAAAAAAAATAGGAAGATTGTTAACCGATTCTGAAGTTTTTGGTTTCTCTCAGGTAAATTCAGAACATTGCAGACATAAAATATTTAATGGGAAATTCGTAATCGATGGTGTAGAACAACCTACTTCTCTTTTCAAATTAATCCGCAAAACATCAGAAGAACACCCTAACGATATTGTTTCGGCATATAAAGATAATGTGGCTTTTATTAAAGGCCCAACGGTACAACAATTTGCGCCAAAACGTGCAGATATACCTGATTACTACGCTTTAAGTGATTTCGATTCTGTCATTTCGATCAAAGCAGAAACCCATAATTTCCCAACAACGGTTGAGCCTTTTAATGGCGCAGCAACTGGTGCTGGTGGCGAAATAAGAGACCGCTTGGCGGGCGGACAGGGTTCTTTGCCCTTGGCAGGAACTGCAGTTTACATGACAGCATTATCTCGCTTAGAAGAAAATAGACCTTGGGAAGCTGGTGTTGAAGAAAGAAAATGGCTTTACCAAACACCAATGGACATTTTAATTAAAGCCAGTAATGGTGCTACTGATTTTGGAAACAAATTCGGTCAGCCGTTAATTACGGGCTCTGTATTAACATTTGAACATGAAGAGCACGACCGCAAATTAGGTTTCGATAAAGTAATTATGCTGGCTGGTGGTGTTGGCTATGGCAAAGCAAGTCAGGCACAAAAGAAAAAACCACAAGAAGGCGATAATATTGTAATTCTTGGTGGCGAAAATTATAGAATAGGAATGGGTGGCGCTGCAGTTTCATCTGCAGACACTGGCGAACATGGAAACAGCATCGAACTAAATGCCATTCAACGTTCGAACCCAGAAATGCAAAAACGTGCGGCCAATGCAGTACGTGGCATGGTAGAAAGTGAAGAAAATTTTATCGTTTCTATTCACGATCATGGTGCAGGTGGGCATTTAAATTGTTTATCGGAATTGGTAGAAGAAACCGGTGGCTTAATTAATTTAGATAAATTGCCTGTTGGCGATCCTACCCTATCGGCAAAAGAAATTATTGGCAACGAATCTCAAGAACGTATGGGATTGGTTATCGGCAACGAACATATTGAAACTTTACAAAAAATTGCCGATAGAGAACGCTCACCGATGTACACTGTTGGTAAAGTAACTGGCGATCATCGTTTTACTTTCAAATCGGAAAATACAGGCTTAAAACCAATGGATTTTGCCTTGGAAGATATGTTTGGTAGCTCGCCAAAAGTGGTGATGGATGATAAAACGATTGACAGAAAATATCAGCCTGTAATTTATGATGCTACACAATTAAATCAATACCTAGAGCAGGTTTTGCAATTAGAAGCGGTTGCTTGTAAAGATTGGTTAACCAATAAGGTAGATCGTTGTGTAGGTGGTAAAGTAGCCAAACAGCAATGCGCAGGTCCATTACAATTGCCTTTGAATAACTGCGGTGTAATGGCTTTAGATTATCAAGGCAAGGAAGGAATTGCAACTTCAATTGGTCATGCGCCAATTTCGGCGTTGATTGATCCGGCTGCCGGAAGTAGGAATGCAATTGCAGAGTCGCTTTCGAATTTGGTTTGGGCGCCTCTAAAAGATGGTTTAAAATCGGTTTCGCTTTCTGCAAACTGGATGTGGGCCTGTAAAAATGAAGGAGAAGATGCTCGTTTGTACGAAGCTGTGAAAGCCTGTTCTGCTTTTGCGATTGATTTAGGAATCAACATCCCGACCGGAAAAGATTCGCTATCGATGAAACAGAAATACAAAGATGGCGACGTTATTGCGCCTGGAACTGTAATTATTTCTGCTGGTGGTAATTGTAATGACATTACTAAAGTCGTTGAACCCGTTTTACAAAAAGATGGTGGCTCGATATATTACATCAACCTTTCTAATGATACTTATAAGTTAGGCGGATCTTCTTTCGCACAAATTTTAAATAGAATTGGCAACGAAACACCTGATGTTAAAGATGCTTTACAACTTAAAAATACATTTAACACACTTCAAACTTTAATAAAAGCGGATAAAATACAAGCCGGACACGATATTGGCAGTGGCGGTTTAATAACTACGCTATTGGAAATGTGTTTTGCCGATCGCAATTTAGGTGCAAATTTAGATTTAACATCACTTGGCGAAACGGATAGTATTAAACTATTATTCGCTGAAAATATTGGTATCGTTTTCCAAGCAGATGCGAGTGTAGAGCGTGTTTTCGAAGAAAATAATATTACTTACCACAAAATCGGTTCAGTAAGTGCTTCAGCTACGCTGGAAATTAAAAATGCAAAAGAGGATTTAAGCTTTGATATTGATCATTTGCGTGATGTTTGGTTTAAAACATCGTATTTATTAGACAGTAAACAAACTGGCAATGGTTTAGCCAAAGAGCGTTTTGCGAATTACAAAAACCACGTTTTAAGTTATAACTTTCCATCTCAATTTGATGGTAAAAAACCTGTAATTGACAACAGCAAACCAAGGCCAAAGGCTGCAATTATCCGCGAAAAAGGAAGTAACTCTGAACGCGAACTGGCCAATGCAATGTATTTGGCAGGTTTTGATGTAAAAGATGTACACATGACCGATTTAATTTCGGGCAGAGAGACATTAGAAGACATTCAATTTATTGGTGCTGTTGGTGGTTTTTCCAACTCAGATGTTTTAGGATCGGCTAAAGGTTGGGCTGGCGCATTTATGTACAACGAAAAAGCTAGAGTGGCATTGGCTAATTTCTTCGCCCGCCCAGATACACTTTCCGTTGGTGTTTGTAATGGTTGTCAACTTTTTGTTGAGTTGGGTTTAATTAATCCTAACCACCAAGAAAAACCTAAAATGTTGCACAACAAAAGTGGTAAGCACGAAAGTATATTTACCTCGTTAACCATTGCAGAGAATAATTCAATCATGCTTTCTACCCTTGCGGGAAGTACTTTAGGCGTTTGGGTTTCGCATGGCGAAGGTAGATTTAGCTTGCCTTATACTGAAGACAAATACAAGATTGTAGCAAAGTATGCTTACCAAACTTACCCTGCGTCGCCAAATGGCTCTGATTTTAACACTGCAATGTTATGCGATGATTCTGGAAGACATTTAGTGATGATGCCTCACATCGAACGTTCACTTTTCCAATGGCATTGGGCAAATTATCCAAAAGGCAGAAAAGATGAAGTTTCGCCTTGGATGGAAGCTTTCGTAAATGCGCGGAAATGGATCGAGAAAAAATAAATTTTAGATAAATAGGAAATGGGTATTGTGAATACTTGCTTATTAATTAAATAGAGAATTGGAAATAAGAAATAGACTTGGCTTACACGCGGTCATTTCTTATTTCTCACATCTCATCACTCATATCTCATATCTCATATCTCATATCTAAAAACTCATATCTAAAACTAAAAGCTCATTTGAAAATTAATCGGCAAAGTATATCTAACCCTCACTGGCTGACCATTATTTTTTCCTGGTTTCCAAAAAGGCGATTTTTTAAGTACCCTTATGGCTTCTTCATCACAGCCAGAGCCGATTCCTCTAACTAAAGTTACATTTGATACCGAACCATCCCTTTCAATTACAAAACTTATAAATACTTTTCCCATAGTGCGTGCTTCTTGAGCCATCTCTGGATAACTTAAGTTTCGTTGAATGTATTTTGCGAAAGCTTTTTCGCCCCCAATAAAAGATGGGAATTCATCAACACCAGAAGCATCAATAATCGCTTCAGGATCGCCATTTATCGATCCATCATCTGCACCTTTTATTCCGCCACCCTCACCTTTACCTAAAATACTGCTCACATTTGCGTTCGGATCCACCACCCCATCTTGAGTTATATTCGCTACCACCGCAAGTTTAGTTTGATCAATAGTTGGTGGCACCATTTTAGTATCTTCCACTACCAAAATATTCGAGGGACTGCTAATTGTTTTTAATTTTGAAGCCGCTGGAAGCGCTTTTGCCAATTTCACTTTCTTTACCTCTTCTTTTTTCTTTATTTCATGTATGGGCTCAACTTCAAATACTGTAGTTTTAGTAGTTTCTATTGCCACCTTCTGAAATAATTTTTGATAAACCATTGGCGAAGCAAATACCACCATAAATAAAGCGCTAGAAATTATGAGCGAACGCGTTAAAGTTTTAGACGATTCTGCCCTTAATACATAAGCACCGTAACTTTGGTTTCTGTTTTTGAATACAAGATCGAGCCACTCGGTTTTGTACACATTTGTTGAGGAGTTGAACATAGTTTTTGTTTTTAGTTATGATGCAACTCAATTAAAATTTCCATAACGAGCGTTAAAAAGAAAATTATTTATCAAAAACGTAAATTTGCCAGTAAAAAACAATTTCATATTATATATTCATTAAAAATTCATTTTTTTATGGCAATTTTATAAAAAAAGCAAGAAAATAAACTACTTTTGAAAAAAAAACGAACGAATTAATGACAAGTCTAAGATTTATTGCACTAAAAGAGGCTCAAAACAGAATTTCACCAGAGGTTAAAAGCCCTGGCGCAAAAATTTCTGACTATTATGGGTCAAATGTTTTTGATTTAAGAAAAATGAAAGATTTCTTATCTAAAGACATTTATCAAAAACTTATATCCACTATTGATTTGGCTGAATTGCTTAATCAAGATGATGCTAACCACATTGCAAATGCAATGAAAGCGTGGGCAATGGCAAAAGGTGCTACGCATTACACGCATTGGTTCCAACCTTTAACAGGCACAACTGCCGAAAAGCACGATGCTTTTTTTGAACCTAGTAGCGATGGTCCAATTGAGCGTTTTGCCGGAAGTGCATTAGTTCAGCAAGAACCAGATGCTTCGAGTTTCCCGAATGGAGGAATTCGTAATACTTTTGAAGCACGTGGTTATACTGCATGGGATCCATCTTCTCCAGCTTTCATTATGGAAAGCAAAGCAGGTAAAACACTTTGCATCCCAACCGTATTTGTTTCTTACACAGGAGAGGCTTTAGATTATAAAGCACCTTTACTAAAAGCTTTGGCTGCATTAGATAAAGCTGCGGTAGATGTTTGCCAATACTTTGATAAAGGCATTACTAAAGTAACAGCATCATTAGGTATTGAGCAAGAATATTTTTTAATTGACGAGTCTTTATTTAACGCCCGTCCGGATATTGCCTTAACAGGACGTGCATTATTTGGCCACATGTCTGCAAAAGGACAACAATTAGAGGATCATTATTTTGGTTCTATTCCTGAGCGTGCTTTTGCCTATATGGTCGATTTTGAAAACGAAGCCCTTAAATTAGGAATTCCTTTAAAAACACGTCATAACGAAGTTGCACCATCTCAATTTGAATGTGCGCCAGTTTACGAAGAGATAAATTTAGCCATCGATCATAACCAATTGTTGATGGATTTAATGGATAAAGTTGCTCGCCGTCATCACTTCCGTGTTCTATTGCACGAAAAACCTTATGCAGGCATTAACGGTTCTGGTAAGCACAACAACTGGAGTTTAATTACCGATACTGGTAAAAATTTATTGGCACCAGGAAAAACGCCGAAAAATAATTTAATGTTCTTAGCTTTCTTTGTTAACACAATTAAAGCAGTGAGCGAACATGCAGATTTATTACGTGCAAGTATTACTTCGGTAACCAACGATCATCGTTTAGGTGCCAACGAAGCACCACCAGCAATTATTTCAATCTTTTTAGGATCGCAGTTAAATGATGTTTTGGATGAAATTGAACATTCACGCATCAGCAAAAAAATAAAAGAAGACAATTCGCTTTGGTTAGGTATTCCTAAAATTCCACAAATTTTAATGGATAATACCGATCGTAACCGTACCTCTCCTTTTGCCTTTACCGGAAATAAATTTGAGTTACGAGCAGTTGGTTCATCAGCAAATTCATCAGCACCTATGACGGTTTTAAACACCATTATGGCTGATCAATTGATTAAATTTAAAACTGAGGTTGATAAATTAATCAAGAAAGGTGATAAAAAAGACATCGCTTTACTTACTGTAATTAAGAGATATATTAAAGAATCTAAATCCATTCGATTTGAAGGTAATGGTTACAGTCAAGAATGGGCAGACGAAGCAGCAACTCGTGGTTTAGCCAACATCAAAACTACGCCAAAGGCTTTAGATGCATACATGTCTGACAAAACTGTTGAATTATTTGCAAGCAACAACATTTTTAACAAACGCGAATTACATGCTCGCCATGAAATTATGCTCGAAAGTTTTTACAAAAAACTTCAAATCGAAGCACGTGTTATGGGCGAAATGGCGAATACCTCAATTATTCCAGCTGCAATTGCGTATCAAAATACTTTAATAGAAAATGTTAAAGGTTTAAAAGAAATCGGTCTTGAGCCAAAAACTTCTTTAGATATTATTAAAAAACTAACAGAGCATTTGGATATTGTTAAAACCAATATCGACGCCATGTTAGAAGAACGTAAAATCACCAATAAAATTGAAGATTCTCGTGAAAAAGCAATCGCTTACGATGAGAATGTGAAATCATATTTTGATACCATTCGTTATCACGCAGATAAATTGGAACAAATTGTTGATGACAGCGTTTGGCCTATACCAAAATTCAGAGAGTTGTTATTCATGAAATAGATTTTAAGCCGTAAGGTTTAAGTTTAGGGGCGTAAGGTAAAACTTTACGCCCTTTTTTTGATCAGGATTTTTAGGATTTAAAAATTTTGAAGATCAATTATGACAATTTTCAAGTCGCAAGAATCAAGTATTAAGATTTATCCAAAATACAGTCTCATTCTCTGTTCGGATAATTAACATCGAGTTTCTAATTAATTTCAGTTTTAATCGTTGCTCCTTGTTCTTTGCTCTTTAGTCCTTTACCTTTCAACTTTGGTCTTTTAGTTTTAGTCTTTTAGCTTTGCGCTTAAAAAGCTATCTTTGCGCAACATGAGTGATAACAGGTACAATCAGCGTGGCGTTTCAGCCTCAAAAGAAGATGTGCACAATGCCATCAAAAACATTGATAAGGGTATTTTCCCAAAGGCATTCTGCAAAATTATTCCCGATATTTTAGGTGGAGATGAGGCATATTGTAACATCATGCATGCAGATGGAGCCGGTACAAAATCATCGCTAGCTTATGTATATTGGAAACAAACTGGCGACTTATCAGTTTGGAAAGGTATCGCTCAAGATGCCATTATCATGAATTTAGACGATTTAATTTGTGTAGGTGCTACGGATAACATTTTACTTTCATCTACCATAGGAAGAAATAAAAACTTAATTCCAGGCGAAGTATTAGCCGAAATTATTAACGGTACTGAAGAGATACTGGCCGATTTGCGCAAGCAAGGCATTTCAATTTATTCAACTGGCGGAGAAACTGCCGACGTAGGCGATTTAGTGAGAACAATTATTGTAGATTCTACCGTAACCTGTCGCGTTAAGCGCGATGAAATTATCAGCAACGATAATATTAAGCCGGGAAATGTAATTGTTGCGTTGGCATCTTACGGACAGGCGACTTACGAAACTGAATATAACGGTGGCATGGGATCAAATGGACTAACATCTGCCCGCCATGATGTATTTAGTAAATGCGTAGCTACAAGCTTTCCCGAAAGTTTTGACCCTGCTGTTCCATTTGATTTAATTTTTTCTGGCACGAAAAACCTGACTGACGAAATTGACATTGAAGGTTTCGAAAAAATAACTGCTGGTAAATTGGTATTATCGCCAACGCGAACTTATGCGCCCGTAATTAAAAAGATTTTAGACCAACACCGTAAAGATATTTGTGGCATTGTACACTGCAGCGGTGGCGCACAAACTAAAGTGCTTCATTTCGTTAATGATGATATCCACGTAATCAAAGATAATTTATTTCCAGTTCCTCCTCTATTTAAACTAATTCAAGAAGAATCCAAAACGGATTGGAAGGAAATGTACAAGGTATTTAATATGGGGCATAGAATGGAATTATATGTTCCTCAAGAAATTGCAAATAGTATTATCGAAATTTCTAAAAGTTTTAACATTGATGCGCAAATTGTGGGGCGTGTAGAAAAAAGCGAACAAAAGCAGGTAACCATTGTAAGCGAAAAAGGGACATTTGTTTATAATTAGCTTCCATTTTTTTAGTCACGATAACGAAGATTATCCAGGTTTCCCAAAAATCTATTTTAAAACAAAAAGGCCATTTTGCATTATGCAGAATGGCCTTTTTCATTATCAAATAATACTATCTTTTTGCCGTGGCTTTCTTAACAGGTGCATCCTTACGGATGTCCAATTCCTTGATGATATTTTTAGCACCACCCAATACATCTATACACCATAAAACATAGCGTACATCAACACAAATCGTGCGTTTATATTTTTTATCGAAGGCAATATCGCCACTCATTGCTTCCCAATTACCATCGAAAGCTAAACCAATTAACTCTCCATTGCCGTTAATTACTGGCGAACCAGAATTACCACCGGTAATATCATTATTGGTTATAAAACCAACAGTTAATGTTCCATCGTTTCCATACTGCCCAAAATTTTTCTTATTGTAGTTTTCTATCAATGAAGCTGGCACATCAAATTCGCTGTCTCCGGGAATATATTTCTGCATAATCCCATCAATAGTTGTGGTAATTTTATATTCGATACCATCCTTTGGAGAATAATCTTGAACATTTCCATACGATAAACGCATTGTAGAATTTGCATCTGGATACATAATTTTACCAGCATTTTTCTCTAATACTGCCTTTAAATACAAATTATCGAGCGTTGCCTTTTTAGTTTCAAAATCTGCAACCAATGAGCCGAAGTTATTTTTGATGTACTCGCTAGGAATTAAATTAATGGAATACTTGTAAGCTGGATCATTCTTAATATCATCGGCTGATGGATTTGAAGCAATAAATGCAGTCAATTTATCAGGATTGATCATGTTGCTGTTCTCCCACATATAATCTGCAAATTTCTGAAAGGTAGTTTCAGGATTTCCCGTCCAAAACTTTTCTGCAATTTCTGCATAAAACTTAGGTTGAGATTTTACAGGTACATCGTTATAAAACGAAGCTAAAATCTCAGCAAATATTTTCTTATCTGCCGGCTCGTTATAAGTTTCTTTGTAAGAATTTAAAAGATCTTGCAAATTTCCGTTAACTTTTTGTACAAATGCAGCATCATCTTTTTTCGCTAATCTCGACATAAGCATTCTACCAGCGTTAATAGAATTCATTACAAAACCAGAAGCTAAAAAACCTTCATTAATGTAGGTACGTTGCACAGAAATTGGCGCAATGCTTTGATAAATAGCATCATATTCATCCATTAAACCAGCAAATTCAGTTTTTTGAGCTGCCCATTCCGTAAACGATTTTTCGTCTACACGCTTAGCATCGGCAATTTTCAATTTCTTCAACTGCTCTGTTTGTCCGATGTAATATTTCCAATAATTTGCAATATTTGCGTATTTTGAAGAAAGCTTTAAACGGGTATCAACACTTTTATCCATTTGCTCTTTCCAAGCCTTCAAACGGATATCGCGAAGTTTTACGATCGTTGGATTAACTTTATTTGTGGCTAAATCGACACCGTAAGAAGTTAAATAACGATCCGTACGACCTGGATAACCATAAACCATAGAAAAATCGCCATTTTTAACGCCCTTGATAGAAACTGGCAAAAACTTTTTAGGCTTGTAAGGTACATTTGCCTGAGAGTATTCTGTAGGCTTATTATCTTTATTAGCATAAACCCTAAAAACAGAAAAATCACCCGTTTGACGAGGCCATTCCCAGTTATCAGTATCACCACCAAATTTACCGATGGATTGTGGTGGCGCGCCCACTAAACGCACATCATCAAAACGTTCGTAAACAAAAAGGATAAATTGGTTCGATTTGTAAAAGTCTTTTACGTTTGCTTCGATAGTTGGTCCTGTTACGGCTGTTTTGGCAATTGCGGTAAAAGCCTCTTGCATTTTGGCTGCCTTTTCAGCACCAGATAACCCTTTTGTAGCTTCGTTAATTTTACCTGTAACATCTTCCATTCTGAGTAAGAAACGCACAAATAAGCCTGCAATTGGTTTTTCTTCGCCGTAATTTTTAGCGTAAAATCCGTTATCTAAAATATTGTTCTCAGTAGTAGAATTTGATGCAATGGCATCGTAACCACAATGGTGGTTGGTAAAAATTAACCCTTTATCAGATACAATTTCGCCAGTACAAAAACCACCAAAATGTACAATTGCATCTTTTAAACTCGATTTATTAGCACTGTACAAATCTTCTGCAGTAAGCTTAAAGCCCTGCTTTTTCATTTGTGCATAATTCTTACCGATCAACATCGGTATCCACATTCCTTCATCCGCCTTGGCCGTATTGCCTATGGTAAATACCATTACAAACAGCACCAGATATGCTAGTTTTTTCATAAATTTTATAGAATTAATAAGTTGATGTAAATGTAGCGATTACATTAGAGGTAAACAAAAAACCATAAAAAAAAGCCTTCTGAATTTTAAATCAGAAGGCTTAATATAATTTTTACTTAGGTATTAGTTAAAGTTGTAACGAACACCGAATTGCATGTAATAAGTAGAGCTAATAGTCTGAGAAGTACCGAAAGTTTCTTTTACAGCATCACCAGAAGCAGTAGCTATTTTATAAGTTGGCTTTGTAGTTGCGTTGATAGAAGCAACATTCTGAGGAACAAGAATTGCTCCATTATTAACAAAGTTTACATTACCCCAGTTGCGGTTTAACAAGTTACCTACGTTAAAAATATCAACAGTAAATTGGAAAGAGTTTTTAGTTTTTCCATAGTCTTTAAAAACCTCTTGTGTCAATCTAAAATCAAACTGGTTTCTCCAAGGTGAAGTAGCACCATTACGTTCAGCGAATTGGCCTCTATTTTTGCTCAAATATTTATCTTGTGCAATGTAAGCCTCAAACAAGTCACTTTGCTCTTGTGCAGTGTAACCTGCTGCTCTATAATTGTTCGTGTTAGGCGCAATAGCAACAAAAGAAGCTGCAGTTAACTCACCAGCCTTAGGAATGTATATCAAATCATTTCCAGATACACCATCGCGGTTGAAATCGCCACTATAAGTATATGAGAACCTTCCTTGCTGCGCACCTTCATAGAATACTGAGAATGATGTAGCTAGGTTTTTAATATATTCTTTTCTATATGAAACAGAAGCAATTACCCTATCAGGATTTAAATTACTTGAGTAACTTAAGCTTGGGATATTTGGATTACCAGATGTTTGAGGTAACGACCACAGGTTTCCTAATTGATCACCACTTTGATCTCCATAATTGCGTTGATCTGAACGCGTGTAAGCGATCATAGCTGAAACTCCGTTCGAGAATTGCTTGGTTAGTTGTGCAGTTGCCATCCAGTTGTAACCACCTTTAACATTACTCATTTGAATAGCATTAAATCCAGTAACGGTTCCATTAGCGCCACCACTAGGCGTTCCTTGCGGAACAGGTAAGCCAGCTGCATTGATTGGATTGTAGTATTTATCCGAATTACTTGTTGGATAAAATAATCTAGTATCTGAATAACCAGTAATTTGAACTATTGGATTAACCAAATTTAAGTTTTTGGCATAGGCAACATTAAGATCACGTCCATAAATACCTTCTAACGTTCCAACGATACCACCTGGTAATTTAAAATCGAACGCTAAACTTGATTTCCAAGTTTGAGGAAATTTCAAGTCTGGAGCCATTACACTGATACCTGAAGATGGGATTGAACTTCCAGGTGCAGGAGCTGCTGTTGATAATTGAGGCGCGATTGATGGATTGAAGAAAGGAGCTGCATTACCTACATAACTTTGCGTGTATTGAATCAAACCAGCATCACCAGATTGAGAAACGATCCAAACAAATGGGATACGGCCTGTAAAAATACCTGTACCGCCTCTTACTTGGAATGAACGATCGCCCATAACATCCCAATTAAAGCCTAAACGAGGAGAAAATGATATTTTATTTTCTGGTAAAAGACCAGTATTAATTTTCTGTCCGCCAAAATTCAAACCTGCAACTAAAGGATGTGTTTTCACTTCCGTCACATCAGGATAAGAAGCCTGTTCTATACGTAAACCTGCAGTTAACTTAAAACGATCATTCAAGGTAAACTCATCTTGTAAGTACGCAGAATATTGTGCAAATTTAAAACTAGGATATGCTTGTGAGCCGTCTGCAGTTAATGGATAAGTTACTGTGTACTGCGCTGGTCTTTGATTAGTTACAAAATCATTCCATGTTTTGAAGGTGTAAAAACCTGTGCCAAAACGTTGGAAACCATTTTTAGTTGTACTATATTCAGCCTGAACACCTAATGTGATGTTGTGTTTACCTAACGCTAAACTCAAGTCATCGCTGTAAGTATAACCTTTAACATCTCTTAAATTACCGTAAGAAAATGGCTCATAACCAAACGTAGTTAAAACACTACCTAAATTAGAAGGGCTTGTAGGCGTACCATCTAAAATATCCACTAAAGGAAATGGCGAACCACTTGTTGTACGCGGATCATTTTGATGAGAATATGTTACTCTTAAAACGTTTGTAAGTTTACTACCAAAGTTGGAGTTTAATTCTGCTACGCCTGAATAAAGATTTGCTGCTTGAAAATAGTTTGTATTTTGAAAAGGTAAACCTGCATTTCTTGCATTTCCCGATCTACCATTTACATAAGCATAACCCGTTAATTGCCCAATTGGCGAACCACCTGTAGAAGTACTCGCAGAAGCTGGAGACTTGCTCTCTACTTGGTTATAACGTACACTAAAACGGTTACTTTTGTTGATATTCCAATCCAAACGTGCAAACATCTTTTCGTTATCACTTATATTAGAATAACCTTGATATACGCCTGTTGTATAATTGTATTTACTTAACAAGTAAGAACTTACAGTATTTAAAAATACATCAGTTGCTTGTACAGTATTCGGATTAGCAACAGCATAAGGAAGTGCTGATGTTGCTGCTATCCGTTGTGTACCTGGCTGAACGGTGTGTTTTTTCTCATAATTAACAAAGAAAAATAATTTATCTTTCACAATTGGACCACCTAAACTAACACCATAGTTCTTTTCATCTAAAGATTGTAAAACTGGAATTCTATAAGTTTCACCTATTCTTTTACCTTGATTTTCTTCGCCACGCATTGAGTAAAAAGCATTACCTTGAAACCTGTTCGTGCCTGAGCGAGTTACAGCTGTAACTGAACCACCTGTAAAACCTGTTTGACGAGCATCATAAGGTGTAACATTAATTGAAATTTGCTCTAATGCATCGATAGAGATTGGAGAACCATTTGCTGGAATATTAGTTCCAATACCAAATTGATTGTTAAAATTCGCACCATCAACCGTAAAGTTGTTAGAACGATAGTTACCTCCACCAATTGAAGTTCCATTAGCTTGTGGCGTTAAACGAGTTAAATCATTTACGCTACGTGTAATAGTTGGTAAACTTTGAATTTGCGCTTTACTAATAACAGTAGATGTACCATTTTTATTAGAATTTAAAATGCTGTTCTTACCTTGACCAACAACTTTCACCTCAGAAAGTGTAGAGCTGTTATCGGATAATGTAACATTCAATAAAAAGGCTTCTCCTAATTTCAAATTAATGTCAGTCAATTTTTGGTTTTTGAAACCTACGAAACTCACTTCTACTGTGTAAGGTCCGCCTACTCTAGCGTTACCTATAGTAAAACGACCATCACTATTTGTCGAAACAGTATAAACAGTTCCCGTTGGAGTGTGTGTTGCTTTAACACTTGCCCCAGGCAAAGGCCCTTTGGCATCTTTGATTGTTCCTGTGATAGACGATGTGGTTACCTGTGCACCTGCACTAAATGTTAAACCTACAAAAGTCAAAACAACAAACATTAATCTTAAAAGTAAAGATCTTTTCATACTTTGTTTTTTTAGTTTTTTATGAATAAATATCTAATGATTTATTGGTGCAAAGGTAATTATTAATTTTTAACACTTTTTAACTTTTCATGTTAATTAATTGTTAACCTTTGAAAGACTTATCAACAATTTGAAAGGTTTCGGAACTCTATAAGATACAGTTTGTCAACATATTGCCATTTAGCACTTTCACTTTGTTACAAAACATGCAAAAAATTGCAACATTTAAAATTATTATAACCTTTTTGCAATGAATTTTTCATTTATCGTTTATTAACAAACATTTTTTTAGTTTTGGGGATTATTGGTGCTGATGCTTTGTTAACGGTGTACTGCTGATTTACAGATGCGAGGATAATCTTTTAATAAGAGCCTTCTTCCCGACAGGAAGTTTACACCTAAGAAACAGTTGAAAATAGAATTTCTTTAAAAGACACGGTAGTTGTTGATTGAACTTAAAGTTTAATTTATGCACACTCCATCTAACAGATAAAAAATAAAAAACAAATAGATGAATTACGATATTATTGTTTTAGGCAGTGGACCAGGTGGTTACGTAGCTGCAATCAGAGCCTCTCAATTAGGATTAAAAGTTGCAATTGTAGAACGCGAATCTTTAGGTGGCATTTGTTTAAACTGGGGCTGTATCCCAACCAAAGCGTTGCTTAAAAGTGCACAAGTTTTCGAATACATTAACCATGCAGCAGATTACGGAATAACTACATCTGGCGCTACAGCAGATTTTGCTGCCGTTGTAAAAAGAAGTCGTGGCGTTGCCGATGGCATGAGCAAGGGCGTACAGTTTTTACTGAAAAAAAATAAAATTGACGTGATAATGGGTACCGGAAAGTTAAAACCGGGAAACAAATTAGATGTTAAAGGCGCTGATGGTTCGCAACAAGAGCTTACTGCAAAAAATATTATTATTGCAACAGGTGCGCGTTCAAGAGAATTACCGAACCTTAAGCAAGATGGCAAAAAAATTATCGGCTACCGCCAAGCAATGGTTTTACCTGAGCAACCTAAAAGTATGGTTGTTGTAGGCTCGGGCGCTATTGGTGTAGAGTTTGCATATTTCTACGCTACAATGGGCACCAAGGTTACTATTGTAGAATTTATGGATAATGTTGTACCTGTAGAAGACGAAGATGTATCTAAGCAATTGTTGCGCAGTTTGAAAAAAGTTGGCATCGACGTGATGACTTCTGCGAGTGTAGAATCTGTAGATACAAGCGGTACAGGTTGCAAAGTATCGGTAAAAACAGCTTCCGGCATGCAAACCATCGAAGCAGATGTAGTACTTTCTGCGGCAGGCATTGTAGCCAACATAGAAAACATCGGGTTAGAAGAAACAGGTATAAAAACTGAAAAAGGCAAAATCGTTACCGACGAATTTTACAACACTTCGGTAAAGGGCTATTACGCCATTGGCGATGTTGTTAGCGGACAGGCTTTAGCGCACGTTGCATCAGCAGAAGGCATTATTTGTGTAGAAAAAATTGCGGGTTTGCATGTTGAACCTTTAGATTACAACAACATTCCGGGTTGCACTTATTGCACGCCAGAAATTGCATCGGTTGGTTATACAGAGAAGGCCGCAAAGGCTGCAGGTTACGAATTAAAAATTGGTAAGTTTCCTTTCTCTGCATCGGGTAAAGCAAGTGCTGCAGGTGCGAAAGATGGTTTTGTAAAATTAATTTTCGATGCAAAATACGGCGAACTTTTAGGTGCCCACATGATTGGTGCAAACGTTACGGAAATGATTGCTGAAATTGTTGTTGCTCGTAAACTTGAGACTACTGGCCATGAAATGATTAAATCTGTTCATCCACACCCAACAATGAGCGAAGCCATAATGGAAGCCGCTGCTGATGCTTATGGCGAAGTGATTCATTTGTAAAACACGATTACAGTTATAGCATATAAAAAGGCGTCCTTAAATTAATTTTTTAAGGACGTCTTTTTTTATCCATAAAAACCAATTACACCATGAAATTTAAACCTCTAGCATTAATTGTTAATCTTTTAATAACCTTAAGCATTGGCGCTTTGGCGGGTTGGGGCACGGCTAAGTCGGTTCGAACTTGGTATCCTCATTTAAACAAACCAACATTTAATCCACCTAATTGGCTATTTGGCCCAGTTTGGACGTTACTTTATATTTTCATCGGTATTTCTGCCTACCTGGTTTGGCAACAAAGAGATAAAATAGAACATTTTCCACGGACTGTAGCGATATACCTAATTCAGCTGATTTTAAATTTAGCGTGGTCGTTTATATTTTTTTACTTGCATGAAATTGGTATTGCCTTGGCCGAAATTATTCTACTGCTTATTTTTGCAATCGTTAACGAACATATATTTCGTAAGATTGATAAATGGGCGGGATTACTTTTTATTCCATATATCTTTTGGGTTGCGTTTGCCACATTTTTAAATTATAACATTTTTATTTTGAACTAATTTTAAAAGAAAACCTTAATTTAGAGAACATGCGTTTTAAAAGCTTTTTGTCCGTTTTCTTTATTTTAATTTGCTTTACCACTCAAGCCCAAAAAGTTGGCCTTGTTTTTAGCGGTGGTGGCGCAAAAGGCTTGGCCCATATTGGCACCTTAAAGGCTTTAGAAGAAAACGATATTCCGATAAATTACATTACCGGCACATCAATGGGTGGCATAGTTGGCGCCATGTATGCTGCGGGATATAGTCCTACTCAAATTGAAAAAATCGCGCTCAGTTCGGATTTTCAAAATTGGGTAAACGGGAAATACACCAGCGATTACACCTACTTTTTCGAGAAAAGTCCGCCTACGGCATCCATGCTTACCGCAAAAGTTACCTTAGATACCGGTTTCCATTTCAGCTTTAGATCTAATTTAATAAATGATATTCCGTTAAACTTTGCATTTTTAGAACTCTTTTCGCAGGCTTCGGCAGTATCAAAAGATAATTTCGACAATTTGTTTGTTCCTTTTAGATGCATGGTGGCCGATGTGTTTTCTCAAAAAAGTATAACGGTTGGGCAAGGTAGTTTGGCAGAAGCAGTAAGGGCAACCATGACGGTGCCAATCATCTATCGCCCGATAAAACTAAACGGAAAATACGTTTTTGATGGCGGTTTGTACAACAACTTTCCCGCAGATGTAATGCGAAATATTTTTCATCCTGATTACATTATTGGCGCAAATGTATCGTCGAAAACCTTCAACGAGTATCCGAAAAATCTAGATCAAAAGTTGATGAACCGATTCTATATTTTTATGTTTTTATCAAAATCAGATTCTACATCGCTTGGCAGGAATAGTGTGTATATCCAACCGGATGTGAAAGATTTTAGCGTAAGTAATTTTTCGCCCGTTAAGGATTTGATTAAACAGGGTTACGATGCTACGATGCAAGAGATGACTAAAATTAAGCTCATGACATCCCGAAGGGTAACCAAAGAAGAATTGGAGATAAAAAGAGCAAAATTTAATGCAGAAAAGCCCGATCTCGTTTTCAATAAAATTATCGTAACTGGCGTAAACAATCAACAAAAACGATACATAGAAAGGTTGTTTAAAAGTAATAAATCTACATTTAACCTAGCCGATATCAAGAGAGGTTATTACAAGTTGGTGGCCGATGAAACCTTTGAAACCATCTATCCAAAAATTTCTTACCAACCCACAACCGATAGCTATGATTTCGAAATAATTGCGCAACCAAAAAAAAGTTTTAAAGTAGATTTAGGTGGTAACATATCAACCAGACCAATAAGCAATGTTTTTTTGGGCCTGCAGTATAATTTTTTAAATAGAAAAGCCTATACATTTGGTTCGAGCTTTTATTCGGGTCGTTTTTATGAAGCTGTACAACTTAACGGACGCGTAGATTATCCTACAAAACTCCCGCTGTTTTTGGCAGCAGAGCTGACATATAACCATTGGAATTTTTACAATACTAGCCAGATTTTTATCGAAAACCCACGGCCTATTTATATAGAACAGGCCGACCGAAAAATAGATTTAATGATGGGTGTGCCCCTCAACCATAATACAAAAATAGTTCTACATACTTCTTTTATTAACAATGTTGATGAATACAGCCCCAACAATACTTTCCAAATTGGCGATGCTTTAGATCAAACCACATTTAACGGTTTTAAAACAACTTTAGGTATCGAAAAAAATTCGTTAAACAGGAAACAATATGCAACCCGAGGACAAAGTTTTAGCTTAAACTTTAATTTTAACACCGGTAGAGAGAATTACAATCCTGGCAATATTTTCCGGAACGACCCCAATCGAAGTCAAGTTACTCCCTCTTCGAACTTACGCCAATGGTTGAGCATAAAATTATCGCAAGAAAACTATTTTCTACACACAAAAAAATATACACTCGGTTATATTGTTGAAGGCGTAATCTCGAATCAACCTTTGTTTTCTACCTATTATGCTACGTTGTTGTCATCTCCCGCCTTTTATCCGCTACAGGATAGCCGTTCTTTGTTTTTAGATAAATTTAGAGCTTCTACCTACGCAGCAGGTGGTATAAAAAATATATTCAATATTAAAAAGAATTTAGATTTACGGCTAGAAGGCTATCTATTTCTCCCTCATAAGGAATTTGAGCTTGCCAACTTACAAGATGCGAGCTATGCAAAAGCAATAACGAAAATAAGATATGCTGGCACCGCAGGTTTGGTTTATCAAACGCCTGTTGGCCCTGTAAGTTTTAGTTATAATTTATATAATGATGCTATTAAAAGAAATGGTGTATTATTGCACATCGGTTATTTAATTTACAACAAACGTTCTATAGAATGAAAAAGGCAATATTGTGTATCGGTTTTTGTTTACTTGGTTTTTTGGGTTTTGCACAAAATGCAAATATCAATAACTTTTTAATTAAAGAAAATCTACTCAAAAACAAAAAACTGGCCATTATTGCTGCAGATTCTTTAAACATGCCGAACGAAAATATTAATGGAAATTATACTTTTAGTGTAAGTGGTTTTACGCAAAACCTAAAATTTAACGATGGAATTGCGGTGTTGCAACTGCCGATAGAAAAATCGACGTTTATTTACATCAAGCATCAAAATGATACCGGCACACACAGTAAATTGGTATATGTTTATAAAAAAGATAATGATCTTAACCCAATTGCCATAAACAGTTTATGGCTTTTTCTTATCCCGGTAATATTGGTTATTGTTGCTTTTGCTTTTAGGAAGATGATTATAGTTGCCGTAATTGTATTTTTAGTTTTTGTTTACTTTAACCACAGCAGTGGACTAAATCTCTCTACTTTTTTTGAAAGTATTTTTGATGGATTAAAAAATTTAGTATAGCTTAAAAAGGCATTCCTATACCAAAATTATATTGTAAAAAACGATAACTGTCTGGTCCGTGGGTACTGTTATAAGTGTTTTTGAAATCTCTACTACCAGAAAATAATTTTTTGATAACCCATTGGTCGCCACCTTCAAATTGCGGATCTTTTACTTTAACGCCAACATCAAATCTAAAAACGAAATATTGCACATCGTACCTAAAACCTAAACCCGTACCAATAGCAATCTGTTGCGCCAATTTACTAAGCTTAAACATTTTAACCTCGGCATTTGCATCATCAACGTTGTTGCCAATGTTCCAAACGTTACCCATATCTACAAAAGCAGCGCCTTTTAAAGTAGCACCAAAAAACTTACTTAAAAGCTTATAGCGGTATTCAAAATTACTTTCAATGCGCATATCACCCAATTGATCTAAACCAAATAAATTTTTACGTTGCTTATCGTTACTAAGGGTTTCCCTATTGTAATTTCCAGGTCCTAGGGTTCTAGCCTGCCACGCCCTGATACCACTAGATCCACCGCTAAAAAATAATTTTTCGAACGGAATTACCGTTGAGTTACCATAAGCAAAACCAACACCCGTATTTAATCGCGCAATAAACTGCCTATCGCCACCTAAATATTTATACCACCGCACATCTACCTCCGGCCTAACATATTGGTTAAATGGCAAGCCGAAAATCAAATTATCTTTACCACTACCCGCGCCACCAATTTTGGTAATTGCCTGCAATAAATTGCCAGCAATATCTATGTTGCCCCTTAAATAAACAAAGCTTCGTAATTGATTTAATTTTTCGGCATTTAACGAGTAGGTATATTTCATCCCAAGCGTTAAATCTTTTCTTCCTAAAAGCCGTACGTAATACTGATTATTTTGAATTACACTATCCGCGATGTTGCTGTAATCTAAATTACCAAATCGGTATTCAAAATTTAACGGCGTAAACGAGTGCAATTTCGATTTTGTTTCTACCCAATCGTAAGTAATCGAATTAATAATTATTCTCCTAACCGAAATGTCTTTTTGTAAGGCGTAGATATAACTAGACGAAAACGTAGTATGAGGCATTCCGTTTGCGCCTAACCTAGGTTTGTAAAACGGTATAATTAACCGTGGCACGGTGATACTTGCACTTATAGAAAAATCTCGTTGATAAATATCTTGAAAGGGAGATGTTCCGTTAGTTGTTCTCGATTGTAACCCACCTTTTACCTGCAACTCGAAGCGCTCTGCACCTCTAAACAGGTTATTGTTGGTGTAAGTATTACTCAAATTAAAGCCTACCGTACCACCGTTAAATGGCACTTCCCCTTCTATCCTATTGCTCATCACTTTCTGTGGCGTTAAAAGAATAATAGGGTTAATTTTATTCGACGTGCTGTCGCTGTTGAAAAAGTCTATTTTTACATTTTTGAAGATATTTAATTCGTAAAGTCGATCATAAGTTAAATTTTCATTTCTAATATCATAAAGCTCACCCTGTTTTAAAAAGTCATAACGAAGTATTGGGTTCCTTCTGTAACGTTTAGATAAATCGGTATAAGAAATGCCTTTTGTAGTATCTTTATTTACGTAGTTTTTTAACGAGTCTGGGAATCCATCCGGACTAGGCGCAATAATCAAATAAGTAGTGCCAATATTGTACTGTCTATGACCTAACTTACTAATAGGATCGGTGATATTTAAATTTAAATTGGCTTTACTGGCGCGCAAATTAGTATCCACATCGAAATTAACATAGGGTCTTAAAAAATAGAAATATCCATTTTGTTTCATAATACGGTAAATCTGCTCACGCTCGTATGATAGTGAATCTTCATCATATTGTACGCCTTTGTGCAAATGCGTTATCCCGGGTTTATTAGCGTAATAAATGCTTTTTATATTTTGATTACGGATAGAATCGGTTATGTTGTTAAGCATAAAACCAGGACCTGGTATGGCCTTAAAGTTAATTTTGGCTTTCTTATTTTCTACTTGTATATCTGCTAAAACTTCTGCTTTAAAATAGCCTTTGCTTTTTAAAAACTTCTGAATTTGAATTCTCGATATTTCTACCAAAGTACTATCTAAAATTGCTGGTGGCGTACCGAATGGCTTTATATTATTTGTTTTATAACGGCCATCTTTAGTGTTAAATAAATTGTACAACGGCACATATATACTAAAAGCCGAAGGCGGTCTAAGGTCTTTTTGCACATAATTATAAGCCTGTTCTTCAAACCTTTTATCAACGCTATCAATTGTAACCTTCTTTACGATGGCCTGATAATCGGCGATATACTTTGTTGATGAACAAGCCTGAATTAAAACAATAATAAATAGTAATATTGCAGGGGTTTTCAGTTTAATATTTTTTAGTGATAGGTATGCTTTCAAAATCTCAAATTAGTTTCATTAAATCGTTGCATCAAAAAAAATACCGGAAAGAAAATCGGCTTTTTATTGTTGAAGGTATAAAGTCGATACAAGAATTTACACAGTCAAATTTTAAGTTTCACTCCATTTATTATGTAGGACAGCAAAATTTGTTACCCAAATTGCCTGCAAATATAAACTTATTTGAAATAAACAACGCTGAATTAAGTAAGATTAGTACCTTACAAAACCCACAAGATTTTTTGGCTGTAGTTTATTTGCCCGAAACCAAAAAAATTGACCCTAAAGATTTGGCAAATGATTTTACGTTAGTTTTAGATGGCGTGCAGGATCCGGGTAATTTAGGTACCATTATTCGCACGGCAGATTGGTTTGGGTTTAAGCGAATAATCTGCGCTAACGATACCGCTGAAGCATATAACCCAAAAACAGTACAGGCAACAATGGGCTCTTTAGCAAGAGTAGAGCTATTTTACGAAGATTTACCTTCGCTCCTCAAAAATATAACAATTCCTATTTTTGGGGCGCTATTACACGGAAAATCAATATACAAAACGGCTTGGCAAAAAGAGGGACTAATTGTGCTGGGTAATGAGGGCAAAGGAATATCTGCACAAGTAATTAAACTTATCAATCAAGCGGTTACCATACCTCAGGTTGGAAAGGCAGAATCCCTAAACGTAGCCATCAGCGCCGCTATTTTTTGTTCGGAGATTGCTCGATCGAAAAATTAAATATATTATTATTGATTTATATTTGCTAAACAGGGATAAATTGCTATTTTTGCACCCTTGAATTAAAAAGGTCGAGTGGCCGAGTGGCTAGGCAGAGGTCTGCAAAACCTTCTACAGCGGTTCGAATCCGCTCTCGACCTCCATTTGTACAAATAAATTTATAAAAGGTTATTACCATGGCAGTTACCAGATTAAAAAGAAAAGACAGAAGAAATAAAAATACCGCTCATCAAGAAGTGGATTTCTTAAAAAGAGCCACTAACATTGAGTTAGGAAGTCGCTCTGCACAACCTAAAAATGACCAATTAGCTAAAAACAACGCTGTTTTAGCTACTTTGGCAAAATAGTTTAGGTTAATTCTTAAAAATTTAAAGCATCCTTCTGATCAAAGGATGCTTTTTTTATATCCAAAATTTCGCAAAAACGGTAGCAAGAGGTTACCTCGTTTTGCAGATGCAATTTTTTTTTATTTTACCCAAACTTTATTATACCGCTTCGGTTATACCTTTTAAAATCATTTTTAAAAACTTAGCCGAATAATAAAATTTGAAAAATCATAAAAACATAGCCCTAATAGGTGGTGGACCAAGCGCACTATTTATGTTTAAAAGACTGGTTGATGCACAAAGAAGCGATCTATCGGTTGATATATTTGAGAAAAATAAAATACTTGGCGCAGGTATGCCATATAGTGAAGATGGTTCTAATGATGAGCACATCACAAATGTATCAGGTAATGAAATACCAGAATTAGTTACTTCAGTTGCCGATTGGATTAACACGCTACCCCAACAATTATTAGATCGATTTAAAATAAACGTAGAAAAATTTAGCGAATATAGGGTATTGCCAAGGTTGTTGTTTGGCATGTATTTAGCGCATCAATTCGAACTTCTATTAGTCAAAGGTGAAGAAATTGGAATGTTAATATCTGTTCATACCGAGAGTAAAGTTACAGACATCATCGACCATCCAAAAAAACAAAAAATCGAAATAGAAATTAATGGCGCTAAGTTACTTGAATATGATTACGCTATAATTTGCACAGGTCATAATTGGCCGAAAAAGTACGAAGGAACAACACCACATTACTTTGATTCGCCTTATCCGCCTTCAAAATTAAAACTCAAATTAAATCATACGGTTGCGATTAAAGGTTCATCATTAACGGCAATTGACGCCATAAGGACTTTAGCAAGAAGCAATGGCGATTTTTATTTAGATAATCATGGTAAAAAAGCATACAAACTTGCCGAAGATAGCAATGATTTCAAAATGGTTATGCATTCGCGAAGCGGATTATTGCCTGCTATAAGATTTCATCTCGAAGATTCGCATTTGCTTAAAGATTCTGTATTATCTGTGCAGCAAATTGCACAAAACCGTGCTGAAAATAATGGATTTCTATCATTAGATTATGTTTTCGAGCAGAATTTTAAGTGCATGATTAAGGAGAAGGAACCAGAATTTTATTTGCAAATTAAAGATTTAAAAATAGAGGAATTTGTGGCGCTGATGATGGATTTGAGAGAAAAAGTAGCACCATTTAATTTATTTGAAGCAGAATATACAGAAGCTGAAAAATCGATCAAGCGAAAAGAATCCGTTTATTGGAAAGAGATGTTGGCTGTACTCAGCTTTGCGATGAATTATCCTGCCAAATATCTTTCGGCAGAAGATATGATTAGATTGCAGAAAGTTTTAATGCCTTTAATTTCGATCGTGATTGCTTTTGTGCCGCAAGATTCGGTAGAGGAACTGCTGGTCCTCCATAAATTAGGCGTTTTAGAAATTGTACCCGTTGGCGAAGATAGTTTTACCACACCTCACGATCATATTGGTGCCATTTATCATTATGTGGATGAAAATCAAGATCAACAGCACAAGCACTATAAAACTTTTGTAGATTGCGTGGGTCAGCCTCATTTATTGTACAACGATTTCCCGTTCAAAAGCTTGGTGGAAAGTAAAAGTATCAGCGCAGCAAAATTACAATTTAAAAGTGCATTAAAAGGACAGGCGGAAATGGAACAGGGTAATAAAACTGTAGAAATAGACAATGATGGAAACTATTTTATGAATGTGCCGGGCATCACGATTAACGATCATTTTCAGGCGGTTGATGCTTATGGCGCACTTAACGAACGAATTTACATTATGGCAGTCCCATATATCGGCGGTTACAATCCCGATTATTCTGGCTTAGATTTCTGCGAGGCCGCATCTGCAAGTATTGCAGAAAGTTTAATAAAGCACTAATTAATATGATAAATAAAGAAATAATTGCCAAAAAACCGAAATTGTATATGCTTCTATTGGGATCTAAAGCGCCAAATAGAAACGTAGAACAACACGATTACTTTTTTGGAATTGCCAATTCGTTAAAAGAACTGATTCCTGAAATTAAAGCGTTTTGGCCAGAAGCAGGAAAAAGCATCCATGTTGATGGTTGGCGAGAAGTTAAAAAAGTAGATGGATTTGAGGTAACTGTTGTTGACAAGACCGAAGATTTACCGCAAACGGATAACAAACTTTACTTTATAAATTTAGGCGGCTACCAAGCTGATAAACTTGAAGAACAGCATTATATTGTTTTAACAGTGAAAGCAGAACGTGCTTTGGCTATTCATCATGCTAAAAAAACAATCTTTTTTAAAAAGAATTTTATAGCCGGAGCCAATTCTCATATTGATGAAAAGTATGGTGTTGACGTTGATGATATTTATAAAATTGATGATATTTTAAGCCAAGAGACTAAAGAAAAATATCAAATTAAAATTACTCCAAACGCTAATTTAAGAGAGGATGAGATTCATTTAGGGTATTTTAAATTAGATAAACTTTGATAAACGTTTATTATGTCCTTTTTACCACTTTAACATGAATGACCATTTCAACTTAGACCGTTTTGTTATTGCGCAACAAACAAATTATCAAACTGCTTTAACAGAAGTTAAAAATGGCAAAAAGGAGAGCCATTGGATGTGGTATATTTTTCCGCAGATCTCCGGATTGGGTCGAAGTAACCATGCCGTTTTGTACGCAATCCGGAATTTAGATGAAGCAATTGCATACCTTAATCATCCAATTTTAGGTAAAAGATTGCTTGAAATTACAAACGCGCTACTGGCACTAAACGAAATACATCCCTCTGAGATTTTTGGAAGTCTGGATAACGAAAAGCTTAAATCTAGCATGACTTTATTTGCAAAAACACCTTATGCAGATGCTGTTTTTACCAAGGTTTTAGCAAAATTTTATAAAGGCGAAATGGATAAGAAAACCGTTGAAATTTTAAATAGAAGGAATTAAAAATCCAGTAAAAAAAGAAACGGGAATAAGGCCGAAACCAGATCCCCGTTATCTAAATTAACGCTCTCACAACAAAGATAGGTTTTACCCTTGCAATGGCAACAAGTTAACATATCTTTTACAATAGCATTAGAAATTAATGACATTAACCATTGCTTACTCCTCCAATTCTATCCAAACCGGAACATGGTCGCTTGTTTTTTCCCAACCTCTAACATGTCTATCTGTACCGGCCGCTAAAAGTTTGCTTTTTAAATCGGGGCTTAGCAAGAAGTGGTCTATTCTTAAACCTGCATCTCTGCCATACGCATTTCTAAAATAATCGTAGAAAGTATAAATCTTTTCGGTTGGATATAATTGTCTAATGGCATCAATCCATCCTAAAGAAATTAGTTTACCAAAAGCTTCTCTGGTTTCTGGTCTAAATAAAGCATCATTTACCCAGCGTTCTGGTTTGTAAACATCCAACTCTGTTGGCATCACATTAAAATCGCCAATTAAAATTGTGGGTAAGTTGTAAGATAGTAATTGACTAGAATGAACAGCCAAACGCTCAAACCAACTCAATTTATAATCGAATTTTGGCCCTGGGCAAGGATTGCCGTTTGGTAAATACAAGCAACCAATAATTACCCCATTAATTTGTGCTTCAATATATCTACTCTGAACATCCTCATCATCACCGGGAAGCCCGCGCCTTGTTTCTTTAATTTCTAAATTTCGGGCAAGAATGGCTACACCGTTCCAACTTTTCTGCCCAAGCCAAATTGCGTTATAGCCAACATCAATCAAAGCTTGCTCCGGAAATTTCTCCTGCGGTGCTTTCAATTCTTGCAAACACACTACATCTGGCTTAGTTTCTGCTAACCACTTAATTAAAACTGGCAAACGCCCGTTAACGCCATTTACGTTATAAGTTGCAATTTTCATAAAATTATGCTTTGGCGTAAAGTTAATCATAACAAAAAATTTGAGCAAAAAAAAATCCCGAAAATGTTCGGGATTTCTTATTCTCAGCATATAATGCTTATTTCATACTGTCGTGAATTGCAGTAATCGCTTTTAAATGACCATCTACAACTGGTACAGTTTTACCAGCAAACACTTTAAGTTCTGGATCCATTCCGTCTTTAGCTTCATCCTGCATTAATTTTAAAGCAGATTTGTGCCCATCAACCATAGTTTCAACGTATTCTTTATCAAAGTCCATTCCTGATTTTTTAGCCAATTCATCCATCTTTTTTTGGTGATCAGCATCTACCATTGTTGGTAAAGTGATATTTTTTGTTTTGGCAATTACCATCAGCTCTTCATTTGCTTTTCCATGGTCGGTAACCATCATTGTAGCAAACGCCTTAATTTTTGCATTGGTAGATTTTTCTAATGCCAATTTCGCCATTGCAACTTCTGCCATACCACCAACCGCAGCTGATGTTGCAAATTTTGCATCGCCCTCTGGTACCGCGATACCACCAGTTGCTTTAACATTTGTTGTTGTATCTTTAGCCAGGTTCATACTATCAGCCATACCTTTTGCATCTTTATTCTGACTGTTACATCCTTGAAAAGCAAAAGCGGCCGCTGTAATGGCCATTCCATAAATTAACTTTTTCATAATATTATTTTTTGTTGTTTGTTTAAGAACACACGATATTAATTTATGTTTTCTTTTTTAAATTGTGGTACAATTACATAAAAGTCAATTACTTAATCTTCGGCCTTTTTGTTTTATTTAGTAAATGTTTCGTCATGTTACCACTTTCGGGGTTAGCAATATACCCAAATCTAGGTCATTAATAATTTCATCACTTCGGGATTTCAATTTTATTATACCTTTTAATAGTAATTTTTCGCCCCATTTTTAAAACGGATAGAATTATTATAAATTCTGACTCAGTCTATACCTTTCTCAAGCCCGTAGGGCTAACATTATATATAAAAAACAATGCGCTCAATAATTTAATCCTGAAGGGGTGGTATTGTTCAAATTAAACGAGATCAGCTTTCGCCGTAGTATTCAATCTCAATTTTCTCTCAAAAAAGCTAAATATCAATTCTTGAGTACTGAACTTATTGATTAAAAAATAATTCACCGTTGAGAATTTGAATTTTATCATACATTTTACAATAATCAACCATTATTTTTCTAACTTCCTCGCATTAACACAAAAAACATGGAAGAAATTAGATGGGGGATTATTGGTTGTGGCGATGTAACCGAAATGAAAAGCGGCCCTGCTTTTAATAAAGTGCCACATTCTAAACTGATTGCGGTAATGCGACGAGATGGAGTAAAAGCTGAGAACTATGCTAAACGACATGGTGTGCCCAAATGGTATGACGATGCGATCGCACTAATTAATGACGCAGAAGTTAATGCAATTTATATTGCCACACCTCCTTTACAACATGAAGAATACACCAAAATGGCATTAGAAGCGGGCAAACCTGTTTATGTAGAAAAACCAATGACTTTGGATGCAAACGCGGCTAAACGGATGATTGAAGTTGCAACTCGAACGAACGTAAAATTGAGTATTGCGCATTATCGCAGAGCACAACCTGTGTTTATAAAAGTAAAAGAATTATTAGCAGAAAATATTATTGGAGATGTTCGCTTTATCGACATGAAAATGCGACAAAGCATAAACCCTGCGCTCATTGCAAAACCTGAAGACAATTGGAGGATAAATCCAGCAATTTCTGGCGGAGGATTATTTCATGACCTTGCCCCTCATCAACTAGATTTAATGGGTTATTTTTTCGGTGCGATTAAAAAGGCGAACGGTATGGCAACTAAACAGCAAAAAAATACTTTAGCTGATGATCTCGTTGTAGGCAATATTTTATTTGAAAATGGAATTGTTTTTAATGGAACTTGGTGCTTTTCTAGCTCTGAAAAAGATGAAATTGATAATTGCACTATTTATGGATCAAAAGGAAATATCAGTTTTCCAATTTTTGGTAGTAAAATTCAAACTACAATTGATGGAATCGAAAAAGAATACGTTTTTGAGTCTTTAAAACACGTACAACAACCTATGATTGAACAAGTAGTAAATTTCTTTCTAGGACATGGAGAAAATCCTTGTAGTGGAGAAGAAGCTTTAATTACCATGGAGCTGTTGGATAGGTTTACTGGGAAATAGAAGTGTTCAGAATTGCATTTGAACGATCAATTTTATGAGCTGATCGAAAATTAAATGTTGCTTCGAAAATCTGAAATCCGTTTTGGGTTTTCGTTACCGTAAAATAATTTTATTAGACGGTTTGTTTAAGTTAGAAAAATTTTTGAAATCGATCGGATAGCTTTAGAATTAGCACAACAACCAGCACAAAAACATTAACAATCAAAATTTATTGATAATTATTTGCGCCTTAAGTTGTTAGGCTATGAAGTTGAATGAAAGAGCACTGATGCTTTACAATTTAGGCTAAATCAATTTCAGCACAAATTATTAACACTCAAACCTTATCAACCAAAAAAAATTAATTACTCGAAAACTCAACAATACCTGATTGCAACTTCATACGAGTTGCCAATATATGTTCGCATGGTCCTTTTTTCATTTTATTAGCCTGAAAAAAAGCACAATCACAAAATCCATCAATTAGTCGCTGATCTTTATCAATGAGTGCTAGCGTGGTAAAAGTTTCACTTTTCCCTTTCACTTTACCCTTTATTTCTAAAACATCATTTTTTATGAGCGTAGTAATTTTTACCCGATCTTCTTGCAAATAAGCTGTGGCGATTTTTTCCTGTTCGCTACTAAAACGTAGTGTAGCAAAATCCAAAGGCTCCTGGCTTAGTTCCCTTAAACGATACACACCTTTTTTCAAATCGTATATTACTCTTCCAGCCTGTGTGTACGAAGTTAACGAAGACCCGATAACTGAGGTGCTCAGTCCTAATTTCTTTGCAAGATCGTCTGCAGATGCAAACCAAGTTTCTTTTAAACTATTAAATATTTTCTGTTTAGTTAACAAATCCACATTTCCACGAGGAGCCATTAAATCAAAATTTCCTGCCCTACTCCAGTCGTTAGTTGTCCAACCTGATAAACCAAGCGTGAAGGTCATATCTCCAAGATCTGCCATAAAAAACGATGGCAAACCAGATCCTAGAAGTGAAACTTTAAAGCTTTTAGCGATTGGGATCAATCGTTCGAGTATCATCAACCTTCGCCTGCCCCATATCCTGATGGTCTTATCTTCGTTGCCCATGTAAATGGAACGACTAAATGTTAACGTATCATACCAGGGCTCTATAACCAAACGAATCGGTTTTCCCGGCTCCAAAATGAAGCGCAAAGCACGAGGGCCGTTACTTTCTTTAAAACGCCGCAAATATTGGCAAAGGCTAAAAACATCCATTGGATGAAGTTCAAAAGTTGTAGCCGGCAATGTCATGGCGGTACTTACTTGTAAAAAACCCCTCACCCAAGAATCAGGTAGATCAATTTTTACTTCTTTATAAACCTCTTCGTTTGTTGTTTTTGTTTCAAATCCCGATGGATCTATCTTAAATACGGTGTCTTTGTAGCCTCTTATCTTTTGAAATTCTCCATACAATTCTGCAGAATAGTCGATGTTGGTTGTGCCACATTTAAAATCATCAATTTCTGTAAAAACATTGTAATTGCAACTCAATTTGCCGTACGAGGATTCATCTTGACTAAAACATTCAAAAAACAGTTCGTCGGGATGAACAGTAATTACTGGATCAAGCACAAACCATGCATCTTTGTCATTTTTATATAAATAATCAAAATATGTTAGTTTTGCTTTGTTAAAAGGACCAAGAACGCGGTCTTTTTCTTTATGAATTTGCTTTATTTCTGCACGCAGTTCTTCAATCCTTAGCCTAACTTCTTCAATTTGAAAACCGGCCATATATTCTCCTAGCCAAAGCATTTCTTGCTCGGCAGCCCATGCCTTATATTCAATCCTATCCTTCGGCTTATAACGAAGATCAGAAACAACTACATCATGTAGTGCAGATATGGCCTCTCGGAAAGCTATTTTCTTGTTAAGCTTGCCAACAAAAAATGTTGGGTCGCGAAATGTATCTGGCGCAAAATTCATTGCCGTTCCATTCAAATCATTACTGATGGAGGTATTTCCCCTGTATTTATAATTGAATAACATAGCTTTAATTTTTAATCATGAGGTGCATATCCACATTAGGATAAAGTTTTTTGATTCTCGTTAAAATATCTATGCAACTTGCCTTATCCTGTACCGTAGTTTGCGCAGATACATCATCCAAAATAGTTACTACCCAAATTGCAGTCTCCAAATTTTTCAATGATTCATTATATAAAAAACTAAATACTCTATCCTTCGCAACCCTGCCTCTATTTACACGGGTAAGTACTGAGCGAAAGTAAAATGTTAATTCCTGCAGTAAATCTGGATTTTCCTTAACATAAATTGAAAGATAATTACTTACAAATGCCTGCACATTTATACTTGGATGTTGGCTTAATTTTGTAAGATAATCTAAAGCATAATTTGAATCAAAGTATTTGGTAATCATCTCTTTTCCAAAACTTTCTACATCAGGCCTAATTGAGTCAACAATCCCAATGAGTATATCTGGATCCCAATCATCCTCCTTAAATTCGGTTCTGAAGAAGTTGAAAGCGAAAGCCCTGGTATCTTCCCATTTAGCATCTAAAAGATAAAGTGACTGATCCTTTTCGTCGTGAATACGTTCTAGATTTCCCTTAAAATAATTCCAACACCATTGTCGAATTGCCAAAATTTCATGACTACCAAAAGAAATAATCTGCCGTAATGAAAAACTTCCGGGATTATTAAATCCTTTTAAGATTTCGTAACCTGCTAAATGAGTGATCCTATATTGCGCATGTAGTAACTTGGTAATGTCTTTTGGAAACAAACCACTGTTCCAATACGGTTTTAAATCATTAAGTAAAAATTGACTAATTCGCACGTGAGCACCCTCAAACTTTTCCTTTCTCATTAAAGCATAAGCAAAGTAAGGAATAAGTTTATTGCCAATTTCTGTATTATGAATAAGTAACTTCTTAATCACTGCAAATACCTTTTCAGCTACATCATCATAATATACGTCTATCAAGTTGCATATAAAATCCAAATTCTTAGCAAGAAAACCATCTGGATATTGGTTTAATAATTCAATTCCGTTTTGCCTAACTTCTGCCAAATCATTATTTAAGAAAATCTCGGTTAAAGAAACTGGAATATCTGTAGGATCTACATTTTTAGCTTTAATCAATAAAATTTTACCCGCCAAAATTTTATTGGCATCTAATGCTGATGAAATTAATTGTTGAACAATTGTCCAGCTAATTTTTTCCATTTGACTTTCGGCAATACTATTTAGGCGAACAATGGCAGTTTTAGCTTTTAAATTATTTTCTATTGTGTTTTCAAAATGTAACATCTCGGTTATTGCTTTACCCAAAACCGCCTGTATCTTTTCTTCTGAGAAAGTATGTTTTTCTAAAGATTCATTGATCCAAAGATTGCTTTCACTTCGGGTATTGAAAATAAAGGATAAAACAAAATCAATATCATTAAAATAAAATACCGGATTATCATTTACCAAACATTGAGCCCAGTCTCTCGCCGATGCGCTATTGCTTCCATTTACTTCAGCAACAAATTGGCTAATTTGTACAAATTCGGTTTCTCTCTTTTTCAAAACCTCAAAACCGAATTGGTTTGGCAACTCGAAAATGCTATTCAAAAGCTGTAAAATTCCATGTTGATCAAATTGCTGGGCAATTTCTTCGTACTTTGGGTGCTCTTTAATCCTATTATAGGCAAAAAGATGTATGATATTCATCTGCGCCTGCATCAGCAATTGCACGTAAGCCTCAGGTCTAGCATCCCAAAGTTCAGGATATAACTCAAATCTGGTGAGCTCTACTTTTTTATGTTGTACTATTGGTTCAGGCTGGTATTCATTTTGGGGAACAAGATCTGCATCCAGATTCTTCTTGCCAAATAAGCTTTTAAAAATACTTTTAGCCGTATCAATCATGGATGAATTAGCCGTAACACTATCTGGTTGAACGGCAACGATAGGTACTTCTTCAGCCTGATTTGGCCTGTAATAATAATTATTACTGGTTACAGATCTACTACTTGTTATAAACTTTAAGTTTGGTTGCAACTTTCTATTGGGATCATTTCCAAATAATATTGTAGATAATAACAAGGATTCAGCGCATTCAGGATACTTGATCAGCAAGAAAGAATAACGTTTACTATCGTAGTCGTATCTTCCGTAATCGCTCAAAGGCTTTTCTTCGGCAATTGAGTAATCACTTTCGGTGTACTGGAGCAAAGTGTTTACCGCTAACCTCAAATATGAGCCATCATTATTAAATGCACCGGCATTTTTAAAGTGTTCTACAGCATTCTTTTGAAAGTAGTTTTTCGTAAAAGTTGAAAATGCCAACTTACTATCTTTTCTTTTAAGCTCAGAACCTACGCTAATGCTCTCATCTATAACTGTTAAATATCGCTTTGACGTAGAATCTAATGAAACTGTGCGCTTAAACATCGCTTTTTGCTTTTCAAAGCGATAAGATAGTATGGCTAATGTTTTCTCATCATTTCTTGATTGAGCAAGTTTATATATCGCCCGGATGTTTCGGAAGTACGGCGGTCTAAATTCCCAACTTTTAAGTGTATTATTTAAAATTGGTAAAAGTTGCGTATAAACCTTTGCTAAAACGTAGAGATTGGTAAAGTACTCAACATCCTTATCTATAGTGCTTTGCGAAAAATAATTACCGAGTAAGTTTAAGTCGTTCGTTTCGATGGCAAACCTAACCTCGGCTGGTAACTTTTCGAGCAAAATTTCTACTTTTTTAAGCTTTTCTTCTTCACTGCAAACACTTAAAAGACCTTCCCAAGCTAAATTTGTAATATGACTTTTTTGTTTGATGTTGTTGGCTATCGAATTAAACAGCGGTTCTGCAAGATCTGCTTTAAGTTTTATTAAAGCCCATAACGAACAATAAGTTTGCATTTCATCACCTCGCGTTGCTAGCTTAATAATAAATGGAATAGCCTCTTTAACATCTAAAACTCCAGCTTTCCATATTACACGACTGGTTTTCCATTCAGTTTTAAAACTATTTTTACCTACAACAGCATCCTGCAGGCGTTGCAAAATTGCGCCATTTACCGTACTAGGATCTACAGCCTCCAGCGAGGGAAGCTCCATAAACACCTCGGTTTCGGTTTGGTAGCCCTTTTTACGTTTTTCATTTTCCAAATCTGCAAAAAGCAAATCGGCTTTTTCTTTTGACAGCGCAACTGGAGTTTTTGTGCCCTCTTTTAATACCGCTCCTCTCCTTCCATACCTAAAATTAACTAGGAATTCATTTGGTGAAAGCTCGCAAATGTCAATTTCGTATACCTTGTCGGATTTCCCTTCCTTAAAAAATAATTTACTTTGTTGAATAAGTTTCATACTGAAAAAGGATTAAAGGATGTTCCACCAATCAAACTGTTTTGATGCAGTTTCTGGAGTTTCTAATTTCGATTTGGGAGGCTCGACTATTTCTTGCTTAGCCGTTTCAATTTTTACCTCTGCAGTTTCTTGCTCTACAATGGGGTAGCCAAATTTTGCCACAATATCTTTAAGTTGTAGCTTAAATTTAGCACCTTTCTCTGCATTTACCATGCTTATAAAATTGATGTATCCCTCAATTGCATTGATTAAATTTTTCGCTTTACCCCATTTTTGATTTTTCCATCCGTTGGTCTCAATGTTGTGCAATAAAGCTCGGAATTTTTGTAATTGAGATCGCTGAATATTCAGTTTTTCATTTACCACAATCCCTGTTACCTTTTGTAAAGCACCCTTTCTCATTATATGGGTTTTCTCGGGATGCAAGGTAAAACCCTCAGCTTCAATTAATTTTTTAACAAAAAAGAGCAGGCTAGCTATGTTTTTTTCATTTTCGTTAGAAGTTGAGAAACTTAAATCATCCGCATAGCGTGTATAAGTAAAGTTAAATTTTGATGCCAATCCTTGGATTTTTTTATCTAACCTATATGCAATGAGGTTACTAATAGCAGGACTTGCCGGCGAACCTTGAGGCAAAAATCGGTTGCCTTTTTGTACGTAATAAGATACGCCATCCATTTCTACAACCTCTGTTTCTGCATAGGTACAAATAAGTGCAAAAAGTGTGGCTAACTGTTCTGAATAGCCAAATTTATGGAATAGACCTTTTACACGTTTATAGTTTATAGTTGGAAAAAAATCTTTTAAATCCACATTAATTACGATATCAGTTGCAAGATGTGGCGTAGCATTAGTTACAATAGACCGATTTTTTATAAATCCATGCGCAACATCGTTAATTGAAATGTTATTTAAAACATGCTCTAAAACCCAAAGCTGAAGGGCTTTTAGGCGAGATTTTGGTGCGGATATTACTCGTTTTCCGCCAGATTTTTTAGGTATTTCGAAAGTATGATAATGATTTATCTTAGAAACTTTTCGTTGATAAAGCAGATAACGGAGTTCAGCTAGGCTTAAACCAATAGCAGAAGCCAAATCGGTAACCTGATCAAAAGCTGGCAAGTTTAATTTTTGAAGATTGAGCTTATCTGATTCTGTATGATTTAGTCCTGCAGATACGCCCTCACCTAAATAGATAATTTGTCTTTCTTGCGTTTCCTTCCACTTTTGGGCCTTATCTATACTTTTCTCTTTATTCCTATTTTTAGTTTCCGATCGTTTTTCCTTAGCCAATTTCATACGGGCTTTCCGCATTTCCTTAACCATCGCTTCCCGATCATTGTACTTTTTATCCTGCTCTAAAAGTTTTGTTAGTTCCTGCGTTGCAGTTGTTTCTTGTTTTATCAGCAACTCAGAAAGACTTGGTGTTTCTGAAGATTCCCAAAAACCAAGGCGCTGCATTTCTTCAAGAATATAACTTTCTTTAGACGTACTTCGAATCCGATCGTAGATTTGTTGTCGGCTAAGTTTTTCTTCCATTTGGCGCTTAATTAAGATTAAAAAGCCCTGTTTTATTACAAACAGGGCTTTAATTTAGAACCTTCGTATTTTCATAGGACTATATCAATCAACTCCAGAGAACACGTACTATACGTACGGTTAAACTCTTGGAGTACGGTACCGAAACCGTACGTATAGTACGTGTTCTCCCCATAAAGATTGCAGGTAGTGCCGTGTGTCAAATATTATTCATCGATGACGAAACATCATCATTTTCTTATTCAGAAAAGCAAGGTATTTACTAAATTAATTGCCAATATATAAATTAATTAATAAAATTAGGCAATTATTTAATGTGAAAATTTATTAAACCGTGTCTCGAATTATTTTAATAATCTCTCCTACATTTATCAATGGAAATTGAAACTAAATGGATGATTTTATTTTGCTGAAATTGATCATCAATTATAATGACTTTAGAAAAATCAATAAAAAATAAAATATAGATAGATTATTATTATTTTCCTCAACAATAATCAAAAACTGAGCATAAATTACGATGGAGCGTATAAAAAATGTGCTAATTTTTATTTAAAACAAAAAATACCGCTCTCAAATTAAATGAAAGCGGTATTTCGTACCCAAGAGGAGATTCGAACTCCCACACCCATACAGGCGCCAGCCCCTCAAGCTGGTGCGTCTACCAATTCCGCCACCTGGGTTTGTAAGCGCAAATATAATTTAATTTTGGATTTTTGATCAGATAATTACAACTCAATTTTTAAACCATCATAAGCAAGCCGAATGTTGGGTGGTAAAGTTTTTTCTACGTCTTTGTGCAAACCTAAAACATGACTAATGTGGGTTAAGTAAGTCATCTCCGCACCAACTTTTTCAGAAAATGCAATTGCTTCTTTTAATGTAAAATGAGAAATATGTGGCTCTATTTGTAAAGCATTAAGTACCAGCGTTTTTGTTCCTTTTATTTTTTCAAAAGAAGATTCTGGTACCGTTTTAGCATCGGTTATGTAAGTAAAATCACCAATTCTGTATCCAGTTATTGGCAACAAATGGTGCATAATTTCCAATGGGATAATTTCAGTTTCTCCGATATTAAATGGAGAACCATCAATGGTATGTATTTTAATTTGTGGTAAACCGTGATATTTTGTTTCCGAAAAAATATAACTAAATTCTCTCTTTAATGCACTTTGAACTCTTTCTGTAGCATAAATATCAATTACCTTATGCAATAAATAGTTAAATGGACGAATATCATCGAGGCCAGCAATATGATCTTTGTGTTCGTGCGTGTACATAACAGCATCCAAATCTTTTACCTTTTCTCGTAAAAGTTGGTAACGAAAATCAGGCCCGCTGTCAATCACAATTGTTTTATCTCCAGTTTCTATCAATACAGAAGTTCTCAATCTATTATCTTGAGGATTAGCAGATTGGCACACCTCGCACTGACAAGTAATAACTGGTACGCCCTGAGAGGTTCCGGTACCCAAAAAAGTAACCTTCATCTCCCAACCCCTCCGTTTTTAAATTTACAATAGGTTCCTTTCATTAGAAAAGTTGAATTTGCTGTAAAGAATGATAAAATTGTCGTTGTTTTTCATCCAATAGATTCTCATCTAAATTGGTTTGTTTAACAAGCATACCCAACGCGTTAATTTTTCCTTCAAGGTTCGAAAACTTATTTACAACAATAATTTTATTATGTTCAAGCAGGCAAGAACCAGTTTTGAAAGTTCCTTTTTCATAACGAACCTTAAACCCAACTGCAAAAAGCAAGGCCTCTAATTTTTCTAAAGTATGGTTTGTTAAAGGTAAAGACATTACAACAAACTTATAAAAATCTACGGAGCATTCATGTATTCAAACCGTAAAAAGTTTAAACTTAGTACCGCCAATAATAACTCAAATTATTGCAAAACTTTAGTCAGTGGATTATAAAACTACTTTTTCCTTACCTCGTTAACATAATTTGCTATTAAAGCAAAAAAAGTTCAGCTGTTTCCAACTAAACTTTTTAATATTTCATCCCGCACTGCGGAAAAATTAATTATCTTAAATCTACCACTTCAACTCCAGGATATTTCTTCGCATCAAAAGCAAATGTAGACTCTGGAATTTTAGCATTTGGCGTAAATGCTTTAACGTTATACGTGTATTTGTTTCCATTTTTATCAAACAAAACGACTTTTGCAATTTGTTTAGCCACTTTATCGATGCTTAAGCGAACCTTGAAAATAGATTTTTTGATATCCGTTGGCGTCAAATCAATCATTTGATAAACTTTACCACCTACTTTTTCTTCGCCTGTGTACATGTACTTAAAACCTTTTTCGTAAACGGTAAAAATTTTAGCTGGGTTTATGGCATCGCCTGTATTATCTACATTATTCACCGTTACTTCTTTATCTTTTTTTAGATACGTCCATGTACTTTTACCATCACTAATTAAATCTTGGTTGGTCATGGCTACCTTGTACTTATTTGAATTGGCTTTTACATATAACGTACCTTGTTGCGTTTCCTTAACCTTCGCTTTCGGATTTTCCAAGGTAAAACTAAAATCAGTTTTAATCATATTATACGATTTATACTTCTTACTCACATCTGCCAAAATTGCTTTCGCTTTCGCATCTGTTTGCGCATAAACTGAAGTTGCAAATCCAATTGTAACCAATAATATTGAGATTATTTTTTTCATCTTGTTTTTTAAATTTCTTTTAAATGTTTAGATTAATTTTTCATCCAATGGTTTAATCTATTAATCTTTTTTGTTCATGTTATTCAAGAACTGTTCCAAAGAGTATTCATCAGGATATAAAACTTCTCTTGCTTTACTGCCTTCAAACGGCCCAACAATTCCTGCAGCTTCCAATTGATCGATGATTCTACCGGCCCTGTTATAACCCAATTTTAGCTTGCGCTGAATAAGCGAAGTTGAGCCCTGTTGGTGTAAAACGATTAATCTGGCCGCATCTTCAAAAAACTTATCGCGTTCGTTAGGGTCGAAATCTGCTTTACTTCCCTCACCAGCTTCATCTACATATTCTGGTAGTTGATAGGCATCAGAATAACCACGTTGATTGCCAATATATTCTGAAATCCGATCTACCTCAGGTGTATCAACAAAAGCACACTGTAGCCTGATTAAGTCGCTACCGGTTGATAAAAGCATATCGCCTCTACCAATTAATTGATCTGCGCCACCGCTATCTAAAATTGTTCTCGAATCGATTTTCGAAAGTACTCTAAACGCTAACCTTGCTGGGAAATTGGCTTTAATAGTACCCGTAATAATATTTACTGATGGACGCTGCGTAGCCAAAACCAAGTGAATACCAATTGCCCGCGCCAATTGTGCTAAACGTGCAATAGGTGCTTCTACTTCTTTACCAGCGGTCATCATTAAATCGGCAAATTCATCTACCACTAAAACAATAAAAGGTAAAAAGCGATGGCCATTATTTGGGTTAAGCTTGCGCTTGATAAATTTATCGTTGTACTCTTTTAAGTTTCTTACTTGTGCATCTTTCAACAAATCGTACCGTTGATCCATTTCGATACATAACGAATTAAGCGTGTTTACTACTTTTTTGGTATCGGTAATAATCGCATCAGCTTCACCAGGAAGTTTTGCTAAAAAGTGGCGCTCAATTCTATTAAAAAGCGTGAGTTCTACTTTTTTAGGATCGACCAATACAAATTTCAGCTGTGCTGGATGCTTTTTAAACAATAGCGAAACTAGAATTGCATTAATACCCACCGATTTACCCTGCCCAGTTGCACCAGCAACCAATAAGTGAGGCATTTTGGCTAAATCTGCAATATATACCTCGTTACTGATGGTTTTACCTAAAGCTATTGGTAAATCCATGGTATTTTGGGTCCATTTTTCAGTATTCAAAATACTCCGCATGGGCACCATTTCTGGGTGTTGATTTGGAACCTCAATCCCAATTGTACCCTTACCCGGCATTGGTGCGATAATACGAATACCTAATGCGGCCAAAGAAAGTGCAATATCATCCTCTAAGTTTTTAATTTTCGAGATTCGAACACCTGGCGCAGGGATAATTTCGTATAATGTAACCGTTGGGCCAATAGTAGCCTTAATCTTATCAATCTCTATATTATAATGGTTAAGCGTTTCTACAATTTTATTTTTATTTGCTTCCAACTCTTCGGCATTTACCGAAATTTTATTGGTTCCGTAGTTTTCTAATAAATCAATAGTTGGATATTTATAACCCGCCAAATCCAATTTCTCATCATAGTTACCAAACTGTTCTACCAAATCATCGGATTTCTTTTCTTCTTCGGTTTTTTCAATTGTAAAGGCAGGTTCTTTTTCGGGTTCTTCAATAGGTGGTTCTACAGTTAAAGGCAAAGAACTCGCAACCGTAACAACTGGTGCAATTGGTAAATTAGCTGCCAAAGGCGATAAAACTACTGCAGCAGGGATTTGCGTTTCTTCTTCTTCGCGCTCGAAACGGTTAGGTGTTAACACAACATTTTGCGCTAGGCGCTGATTATTTGTCGGTTTTGTTAGCGTATCTGCTGAAGAAGTGTCGCTATCAGCTACTTTTTGTCTATTTGCCTGTTCTCTAATATCATTTACATAATCGGGCGTTTCGGCGTCGATGTAAACTTCTTTTTTCCTTTCGGGAATTTTGAAATCGATGTTGTAGGCGATAATTAAAATACTTAAACCGGCGAACGCGATGATGCCAGCAACACCAGCCGCACCAACTTGTGCCGTCAGTAATTTATTAGTCCAATAACCAAACTCTCCCTCTAAATAATGTGGCGATTCGCCCATAAAACCATGTGCGAAACCTAAGGTTATAGAGATAAATAACAAAAAGAAAAAACTGTAAGCCAATGTTTTCGAAATGGATAAAATTTTAACTTTGAAAAGCAAACGGTATCCTATTATGAAAAAAGCAAGTACAAATAAGAACGATGCTATTCCAAACCATTCGTATATAAATTGATGGGACAGTAAAGCCCCAAATTTACCCAACCAATTTTGTACAATTGGCGAGCTTACACCCGATTCACGCAACTCATCAGCAGTTTTAAAAAAATTGTGCCATCCACCATTTGCATCAATTACATAGCTTTGATCATCTTGCCAAGTAAATAAATATGATGTAAAAGCAATTAAAAAATACAGTGAAGTAACGATAAAAAACAAACCAACTATTTTAATTGCTCGTCCGTTTTGTAAATCAAAATTAGGCAAATATTCACTTTTCTCCTTCGGTTTACGAGTAGAAGTAGATTTTCCCGCTACATTTTCCTCACCTCTTTCTTTGAATGTATTTGATTTAAACTGGTTACCCTTTGCCGACATCTTCTGTTGTAAGTTTATTAGTAAGCAAATATAAAACATATACTCATATCTATAACCAGTTTTATGCAACACCACCAAATTAAATAGCAAAAAGCTATTACAGTAACCCAAATACCGGTATTGAACAATCTTTAAAATATTTTTTCTTAATTAAACCAAAGTTTCAAATGTAAGTCTGACTATTAAACTACATTGTAGTTGCGTTTAGAAGTTAAATAAGAGTTTTTTAAGTTTTATCCCGTTTTGTCCAGCCGACAAAACGGGATTTTTTTATTATAAATAAATTGCTAATTTGAAACGATTTTAAAAACTAGATTTTTAGCATGAACATTACGCAGCTCGAAGAACAGATTGAAGCCGGAAATATACAGGCTGTTAAAGATATCCTATTACAAAACCCATCGCTGGCCCAACAAGTTACGTCGCAAAAAATATCGCCGTTATTACTTGCCTGTTATTATCAGAAGCAAGAAATTGCGAATATAGTTGTAGAATTTATCGATCATTTAACCTTGTTTGAAGCTTGTGCAGTTGGAAAATTTGATGACGCTACGTTATTAATTTTCCAACATCCTAATCAAATTAATTCTTTTTCTGACGATGGGTTTACACCTTTAGGTTTAGCGTGTTATTTCGCTCACGAAGATTTAGCTCGTTTTTTGGTACTGAAGGGTGCTGATGTAAACGTTTCATCTAAAAACGGGTTTAATGTTTTCCCAATCCATTCGGCTGTTGCCGCCAATAACATAAATATCACTAAAATGCTTTTAGATGCTGGCGCATATCCTAATGTATGTCAAAAAGCAGGTTTAACGCCTCTGCACACTGCGGCGCAAATGGGTAATATCGAAATAATTATTTTGTTGCTAGAACATGGGGCCGATGTTAGTTTGCGCATGGAAGGCGGAAAATTGCCTGCTGATTTAGCTTCAGAAAAGGGCTTTAACGAAATAGCAGAGATTTTACAGGTGGATTAAAGCCCCTAGCCCCCTAAAGGGGGAACTAAAAGCAAGATGGAAATAGCGAGTGTTTTATGCACTTCGGATGAAAATTCACTAAGCTTATTCAGTTATTAACGCTATACAGCTCCCCTTTAGGAGTTGAGGTTAAATGGAAGATGGAAATAGCGAGTGTTTTATGCACTTCGGATGAAAATTCACTAAACTTACTCAATTATTAACGCTACACAGCTCCCCTTTAGGGGTTGGGGGTTAAAGCTCAAAAACCCTTGATCTCATTTTCTTCATATACGACCTGATATCTAGTACGATAGCAGCTAAAAAATAGAAAAGTATAGGAAACCCTACCGCCAAGAATGACGAATAAATAAAAAATAGCCGTACTTTGGATGTGCTCATATTTAGCTTGTTCGCCAAATAAGTTGAAACACCAAAACTCTGTTGCTCGAAGTAGGTTATAATCCGTTGAAACATCTTGAATAATTTTTACAATAACCTTTAAGACAAATATTTATAAGAAAAAATTTACTGGAAATAATGTTTCTAAATTTAAAAATAATATTCGACAAATTTTTGAAAGATATTTATAAACCTTCTATTTTACTGCAAAATAAATTTTTCAAAATCCTGTTTGCCTTCATGCCTTAAAAACAGCGTTATCTTTTCTTCTAAATTAAAAAACTTTTGTTTAAGGGTCTTTTTGAATTTTTCAACGTCAACTTCATTATTCAAAATTAAAGTTAATGCATCAGCATTACCCCTAACTTCAACAATTTGGTTTGGAAAAAGATCTTTTAATTCGTGCGGAAACTCCATAATTATTTAAACTATTTTTTTGCCATAAAGTTTCGCAATTCACCATAATTTAGCTGTTATTGCTTTATAATTTTAATGCCAATGCCACAAGATAAACATTTTTTATGATTACAATATTGCTTTTTTAACTGTAAAATGCCTTGTGAAGTAAAAGCATTTTCTAACACTACACCAGCTTGAACAAATTTGTTCGTAATTGCGTTTTCTTCTGCCGGTAAGCTCTCTAACAATTGAATCGCTCTATTAATAAAATCTTGCGTGCCATTGTACTTACCATAAGCAAATAGGAATAACGCGAATGTATTGAGCAAAACATTATCGATAGATGTTTTCCCGATTTGTAAACTCACATCAGCAACCACCTTTTTAAAGTGATAATGGGTTTTCCAAAATGGATTTACAGGTAAGTTTTCGAACAGATTTCTTAGCACTTTTACATCCTTTATTTCAATTATTTTAGAGAGCAAATGATTGGAATTAACGATAAGCGCAGCAAATTGCGCCAACCGTAATGTTGGAAAGTTTTGTGGCCTCATGCGCATAAACTTCCAAACGGAAACTTCTACGGGTTTTATATCATATTTCTGTTGTAAAAACTGAAACTCTTTCTTCAATTGATTTGGATAATCTTCTTTAAAATCATCTTTTAAAAAACCCGAAGCGCCAAAAACGAGGGCTTCTATTTGCAACAGGTTATTTTTATGCTTGGCGTAAATGTTTTGAGGAATTGCTTTCGCAAAAAGCTCGAAGGGCAGGGCATTTACTTTAAAGCCAAAGTTTCTTGCCAGAAACCGATAAAATGTTTCGTCCCAATTACCATTAAGCTCTTCCAAAGTTTCTAAAACCGCGAGCGTTTTTTCTTCGAAACGTTCAATTAAAGTTCTAGAGAGAAATGATTTGATTATAAATGGATCAACAGATGCGATTTGAGCGCTACAAGGAAAATCATTAAGTGTCAAAAAAAGTGTTTCATATTTTTCGACGAGATCATTAGAAATCCTATTTTTCAACTCTAAAACAGGCAATAGCGTGCCATCAATTCTGTGTACATCTACATCATTTTCGTAAACAACGTGGAGAATTACATTTTCATAAGCTTTATCGTTTTGATGATTATGCTTGATCCAATCAGACGATTTTAAATGAATTTCGATGTTTCCTGCCCAAATCGTTTCGCCAATTTTAACTTTACCGTTGTTAAAATCCGGACCCGAATTTTTATTCCATAATCCCGAATGTACAATACCTAATTCAGCGCCATCAGAAGTTCTTAAATCATTAAAGTTAAACGATTTAAATTGCCAAACGTAATGTAGAAAGTCTTCCGGAAAATTCATTATTGAAGGTAATGAAATATTTCCTTAAGTTATAAATTTAAATATTGTGCTTCTTTTTTAAAGGTAAGATTTAAAAGAGTATGATAATTTTGTGAAAGTCAAAAAAAGCACGGCTATTTCTTACAATACTATCCAGTGTAACTAGGATTTAAAGCGAAAAACACCTAACTGTTGCTTGTAGGATTCCCGCCTACGCGGGAAGGACGCGAGAGTAAAGGAATATGCGGTTTAGAGCGCTCGTCATTCCCGTGAAAACGGAAATCCTAAGGCAAACGACAAACCTGTTAATTGCTTTAAAAGTTGCTTTATATGCGCTACCAAAGGAAGAAAATCCATATTCGAAAAATGATTACACGTAACTAGAGTTAAGCAACTTAAATAACCTGTCGCTTTTTATAATTCGTAATAAAAACCCCTACAATAATTAAAACAGTAGCAATAATTAAATCAATACTTACTTCTTCGTTAAGTATTAACCAACCCAAAAATATGGCGATAACGGTATTAAAATAAGTTAAAATGGAAACATCAGAAGCTGAAGCTCTTTTCAACGCGTAGTGATAACAGAAAAAACCCAATACCGAACCAAACACAGCTAAATATACCATCGCTAACATACTATGAGCACTCCAAGATGCAACAAGTGGCACACCAGAAAAAATATAGGCGATGATAAATTGTACAACCGCTGCAAATGCAAATTGGTAAAATAGATTTAGAAAAATATACTGAGGTTTTGCGCTGTGCTTTTTAGAATAAATTGTACCAAGCGTCCACCCGGTTACGGCTATACAAAGGGATATAATGCCATTTCGGTAACCAACATCAAACAAATCACTAATCCCATTTCTAAAAATAAATACAACACCCAAGAAACCAATTACGACACCAATAATGCCTTTTAAAGTCGCTTTTTGCAAACCAACTATCACGCAACCGATAAAAATTAGCAAGGGTGTTAAAGAATTTATTAATGAGGTTAATCCGCTCGGAATGGTCTTCTCGGCCACAGTTGTCATCCCATTTGCAATTACAACCATTAGTAAAGAAAGTATCAGCTGTCTTTTTAAATTCGACCATCCAATCCATTTAAATTCATTTTGTTTAATTAAAATTACTAGAATAACTAAACAAGCAATGGTTTGCCTTATTGCGGTAACATACCACGCAGGAATAGTTTGAACGGCGATTCGAATACCCAAATAGGTTGTGCCCCAAATTAATGCAACGCCTAAAAAAGCTAAAATTAGCTTAACATCTATTTTCGATTTCATTCTTTTATGTATCGAAAATTAATCTAATTTCATCTCTGGAATTTCACCTTCAACAATTAATTTACCTAAAGTAGATTGCTGTATAAATTCTACAGTTACACCGGGTGCTCTTTCTAAAAGTTTAAATCCACCTTCGGGTAAAATATCTAAAACAGCCAACTCGGTTACAATTTTTTTAATACACTTAATTCCCGTTAAAGGTAAAGTACAGTTCGGCAAAAGCTTGCTTTCTCCATGTTTGTTGATATGTTGCATGGCCACAATAATATTTTTTGCCGATGCTACCAAATCCATTGCGCCACCCATTCCTTTAACCATTTTACCGGGGATTTTCCAGTTTGCAATATCGCCATTTTCAGAAACTTCCATTGCGCCCAAAATTGTTAAATCTACTTTTTGAGACCTAATCATTCCAAAACTCATTGCAGAATCAAATATCGAAGACCCAGGCAACGTAGTAATGGTTTGTTTGCCTGCATTAATTAAATCGGCATCTTCTTCGCCTTCAAAAGGAAAAGGCCCCATGCCAAGTAAACCATTTTCAGATTGCAAAACAACATTTATACCTTCTGGAATATAATTTGCCACCAAAGTTGGAATGCCAATACCTAAGTTTACATAGTAACCATCTTTAATTTCTTTAGCGATTCGTTTCGCGATTCCTTCTTTATCCAACATTTCTATTCTTATTAACCACAAAGGCACAAAAGACACAAAGTAGTGCTTGAATTTTTTTTACCTATTTATTGTTCTTTAATGTTATTAATCCTTTAAACTAAAAACACAAGATGTGATTTTGAACCCCATCTTTATTCTTTGGTCTTTGCTCCTTAATCCCTTTTCCTCACTGTTACCTGCTCTATTCTTTTCTCGTAATTCTCACCCTGAAAAATTCGATGAACATAAATACCTGGTGTATGAATATGATCGGGATTTAATGCTCCCGCTTCTACCAATTCTTCTACTTCGGCGATGGTTATTTTACCTGCCATAGCCATAACCGGATTAAAATTTCTGCTTGTCGAGCGGAAAATTAAATTACCCGCGGTATCGCCTTTCCAAGCTTTAACCAATGCAAAATCGGCATTAAAAGCATATTCCAACAAATAATCTTTACCATCAAAATTTCTAATTTCCTTACCTTCGGCAACCTCGGTACCAACTCCGGCAGGTGTAAAAATTGCAGGCATACCATAACCTGCGGCCATACATCGAGTGGCCAATGTACCCTGCGGAATAAGTTCTACCTCCAGCTCGCCACTTAACAACTGTCGTTCAAATTCGGCATTTTCACCAACGTAAGAGGAAATCATTTTCTTAACCTGGTGCTGTTTTAATAATAAGCCAATACCAAAATCATCTACACCAGCATTATTCGATATACAGGTTATATTTTTTATCTTCTTCTTGACTAAGGCATTAATGCAATTTTCTGGAATGCCACATAAACCAAAACCACCAAGCATTATGGTAACACCATCCACAATATCGCGAATAGCTTCTTCGGCGTTAGAAACAACTTTATTGATCATAGCATGGATAATTTAGTTAGTGCTCAAAAATACACAAAACTATAGGCTTAGTAAAACTTAAGTTTCAAAATTCTATTTGGAATAAGTCTAAATAACTATTATCTTTGTATTGCGATGTTTGATGAAAAAGAAAATAACAGTTCGAAAATAATCCCTACCGATCCGGAATTTCAGAAAGGTATTGGATTTATTTTTAGTTGCATGGCAGATCATAAGAAATGCTGTGAAAAATACAAAAAGGGCAAGCGTTGTAAAAAATGTCCGAATAGTAAGAAATAAATTGTGTCTTTTATTTACTTTAGTTGTTTTTTGTAGCTTTAATTAGTTTCATTTTAATACTTTTTTGGGCGTTCGGGCGGGCTATCCGCTGTATCCCCGAAGAAAAATCGGGGGATGCCGCTCCTATCTCTAACGCAAGGAAAAACCATCAGTTTAAAACTCCAATCAAAATTTAAATTCGCTTAATTCAGATACACATACGTTATTCCATCTCCGCCCCTATCTGCATGCTCATCTTCCATCCTATTTACCTGACTATATTTTCGTAAATATTCCCTGATCATTTTCCGTAAAATTCCGTCACCTTTACCGTGGATAAGCTTAATAGATGGAAAACCAAGCATAACGGCTTTATCTAAATATTTCTCCACTTCAAAAAGTGCATCTTCAGTACGTTTTCCCCTTAAATCCAGTTCAGGCTTAAAGTTAGAAACAGCATCATTCATCCGCCCCGCGAAAGAACTACCTTGCACTACTTTCTTCGCTTGCTTATTGCTAATCTTTTGAACCCTATTTTTCTTTACGACCGAGCGTAAATCGCCCATGGCTAAAATTAAATCATTCCTGTTAATTTCCAATACCAAACCCGTGGTTTCGCTGTCGTTAAATTTTACATAGTCGCCAACTTCTATTTCGCCACCCAACACAACAGGCTGTGGTTTAGGCTTTTCGATTGGAGTATGGTTTTTAACCAGTTCCTTTTGTAAATTCTGCCTCAACTCTTTTGTCGCCACCTTGTCGGCTTGTTTTTCTTTAATTTCGGCAATGGTATTTTCTACTAACTTATTGGCATTTTTTATAATGGCTTGCGCTTCTTGCTTGGCTTCCTTTATTAAAATCTTTCTATTTTCATCTAAAAAGAGTTTAAGCTTCTCATTTTCGGCAACCAGATTTTTAGCTTTATTTTGTTGGTTTGCCAAACTCACTTTTGTATCGTAAACGTTTTTCTTTTCGCGTTCTAAATCAACCAACATGGTATCTACACGGTTTTGATTGGAACCAGTTTTTTGCCGAGCCAATTCAATAACCTCTTTTGGCAAACCAATATTTTGGGCAATTTCAAAGGCGTAAGAACTTCCGGGTTTACCCATTTCTAAAATATAAAGAGGCTTCATTTTGGAATTATCAAAAAGCATAGATGCATTTTCTAAACCAGGCGTATTACCCGCAAAAAGTTTAAGATTGGAATAGTGGGTGGTAATTACGCCCCTAACTTTCTTATTATTTAACACCTCTAAAACCGCTTCGGCCATTGGCCCACCAAACTGCGGGTCGGTTCCTGTGCCAAATTCATCAATAAGTACCAATGTTTTTGGCGATGCATGCTCTACAAAATACCGCATTTTAGTTAAGTGAGCGCTATACGTACTTAAATCACTTTCGATCGATTGGTCATCGCCAATATCAGCAAAAATGTTTTCAAAAATTCCAACTTCGCTCCTTTCATCAACAGGAATTAACAAACCTGTTTGCAACATAATTTGCAATAAACCAACCGTTTTCATGCACACAGATTTTCCACCTGCATTCGGCCCTGACACCAATACAATACGAGTTTCGGTATCGATATAAATATTTAAAGGCGTTACACTCTTCTTCTCTACCAACAAAGAAAGCGACAAAAGTGGATGCCTCGCATTAACCAACCTCGTTTTTGGTTCTTTAAGCAAAATCGGCATTTCGGCTTCAATATCTATCGCAAATAAAGCTTTTGCACGCACAAAGTCTAGCTTTGTTAAAAAACCGTGATAAGATAATAATAAAGGAGAAAAAGGGCGAAGATCTGAAGTTAAGGCAATTAAAATTTTTATGGTTTCTCTCCTTTTGTCAAATTCTAAATCGCGCAGCTTATTGTTTAGCGTAAATACTTCTTCAGGCTCAATATAAACGGTTTGTCCGGTTGATGATTCGTCGTGAATAAATCCTTTCAGTTTACGCTTATTTTCTGCCAAAACAGGGATACACATTCTACCATCTCTAATGGTTAAACTTCCATCGGCAACCCAATTATTTGCAACCGCTTGTTTATAAATAGAATCCATCCGCTTGCGCACATCTTGCTCGGTTTTAGCAATGGCACTGGTAATTTCTTGAAGTTCTTTTGATGCATTGGGTTTCATTTTGCCCTTCGCATCGATAACGGTTTCTATTTTACGAAGAATGTTTTTCTCTATCGGTAAATGTTCAAATAAAGCTTCTAAAGTGGGGTAGGTTTCTGCGCGTTCTTCGAAAAAACGAAGGACAGAAAATACGGTTTGCAAAGAGGTATAAACCTGAAACCATTCATCCTCTAGCAAATAAGTACCTTCTACCCTAATTTTTTCCACCAGAGATTTTATATCGAAAAACGAGTTTATTTGCAGCGGTTCTTGGTTCTCGATAATGCTTTTAAACTCGTTGGTTTGGCGCAGAAATTTATCAATCTGATCAAACCGATTAATTACTTGCATTTTTTGAACCATAGTTTGCCCCATTGTACTTAAACAATGCTTACTGATCAATTGCTTAATCTCTACAAATCCTAAACGCTCTAAACAATTTTCAGGGTATAACATAACTATTTTATCTTCAAAGGCTTGGCCTGGATAGGTAACGGTAATTTTCTTGATTTAAATTTACCTTTATTCATCAATAAATGATCTGGAACGCCCAAACTATCGACAACAGGTTTAGGTTCTGGCTCTACTTTACTTACTTTTGGTTTATTTTTTTGAATGTTAAGCACGTTAAAAATTATTGCCGTTTTAGCATATATATCATTGTATCTCTCTAAGAACAACATCCTTTCTGCCCGATTAATGGTGTAGGTTTCGTTTATAGAGACCGAATCAATTGCCCGATCTTTAATTGCAAGTTGTACCTTAATTGCCTTAGCATTGATTAACGAATCGGTTTTTTGAATTGCCGACATTTCATTTTTAAGTTTTGCAGAAATAGACTTGTACATCACAGCCATTAATTCGGGATGATCATAGTAGTAATCCATGCTCCTAGCATAAACAGCAGAATCTATTTCAAATTTTTTGTAAATTCCATTGTAATACGTCGAGCCAACTTTTTTTGCAGAATCAACATTCGGAACCGTAGATATAAACCCATCCGCAATGTGAATATCATATAAAACTTTTTCCATTTTATCAGGACGGATAATAGCCGAAGGAACACCAGGTTTGCAACCAAACCATAGTCCTGCAAGTATCAAAATCCATATTATTCTCTTCATTCGTAATTAAAATATTATTTTTTGCCCCATATTACAACAAGGTTATTAATTTTACCAAAAATAGTTATAAATGAGCATAGCTGATAATCTAAAAAAATATAAAACTGAAGTTGAGCCTTTGGGGCTAAAGTTAATTACGGTTTCGAAAACTCAACCGATAGAATCTTTAATGGAAGCCTACAATGCCGGCCAGCGTATTTTTGGCGAAAACCAAGTACAGGAAATGGTAGATAAGCACGAAAAACTACCTAAGGATATTGAATGGCATTTAATTGGACACTTACAAACCAACAAGGTAAAATACATTGCGCCGTTTGTAAAGCTTATTCACAGTGTTGATAGTTTAAAACTTTTGCAAGAAATTAATAAACAAGCTTTAAAAAATGAACGGGTTATAGATTGTTTGTTACAGGTTTATATTGCAGATGAAGATACTAAGTTTGGTTTGGGTTTTGATGAAATAATCGAGCTTCTCCGTTCAGAAGAGTTTGAATTATTAAAAAACATTAAAATTGTAGGTTTAATGGGTATTGCAACGAATACGCAAAACGAAAAACAAATAAAAGTCGAATTTAATGAGCTTAAAATCTTTTTTGAGGGAATTAAACTTAGCTTTTTTAGAAAAGATGAAGCTTTTAAAGAAATATCATCGGGCATGAGTGCCGATTATAAAATTGCAATAGAAGAAGGAAGTACCATGGTTCGGATTGGAAGTAGTATTTTTGGCAAAAGAACGAAGAGCAAAGAGTAGGAACGTCAAAGAGAGATTAAGGCGCAAGGATAGTCGTCTTTCGTCCATCGTTTTTCGACAAATGAGCAACGACCAACCAAAAAACTAATAATCATTAACAAATGAATTTAAATATAAGAGTAGCTACCGCGGATGATTGCCCTAGATTATTAGTGTTAATACACGAATTGGCTGAATACGAACGTGCACCACAAGAAGTAACGGTAACTCTCGACGAATTTATTGATGCTGGTTTCGGTATTAACCCCATTTGGAAAGCCTTTGTTGCCGAATTGGACGAGAAAATTGTCGGTTTTGCGCTGTTTTATACCCGATATTCTACATGGAAAGGCAACCGACTTTATTTAGAAGATTTTATAGTAACAGAAGAATGCCGAGGAACAGGCATTGGTAAAATCCTTTTTGAAAAGGTGATAGACGAATCAAGATCAGGAAACTATAATGGCATGGTTTGGCAGGTTTTAGACTGGAACGAGCCTGCGATAAATTTTTACAACAAATATAATGCACATTTAGAAAGTGGCTGGTTAAACGCTGGTTTTTCTAAAGAACAGGTTAATCAATTTTAATAATGGATATTTTTAAGTTTGGAGGTGCATCTGTAAAAGATGCTGATGGCGTTAAAAACTTGGCCAACATCGTTCGCGATTATAAAAAAGACGAACTCTTAATCGTTATTTCTGCAATGGGCAAAATTACAAATAAGCTCGAAGAACTTACAGAAGCATATTTATCGCACAAAGAAAATACACATGAAATTTTCGACGAGATTAAAAACTTTCACTTTAATATTATAGAAAACCTTTTTGGCGAAAAAAGCCAAAAAATTTACGATGATGTTGCCAATACTTTTGTAGAGATTGATTGGTTAATTGAAGAAGTACCAGATCAAAATCCCGACTATATCTACGATCAAATTGTATCAATCGGCGAAGTTGTGTCAACAAAAATTGTTGCAGCCTGGCTTAATGAAGTTGGTAACAAAACCTTGTGGGCAGACGCTAGAAACTATATTCAAACGGATAATACTTATCGCGAGGGAAAAGTAGATTGGGAAAAAACGCAACAAATAATCGCAAGAGATTTATTGCCATTAATGCGTGAAAATATAATTGTTACACAGGGTTTTATTGGTAACACCAGCGAAAATTACACCACTACTTTAGGCAGAGAAGGATCAGATTATTCGGCTGCTATATTTGCTTCGTGCTTAAATGCAAACGCTTTAACCATTTGGAAAGATGTACCCGGGGTTTTAAATGCCGATCCGAAATGGTTTGATGAAACCGAGAAAATCGAACAATTATCTTACCATGATGCAATTGAGTTAACATACTATGGTGCAACTGTAATTCATCCAAAAACAATTAAACCACTTCAAAATAAGAATATACCTTTATATGTGCGTTCATTCTTGCAACCCGAGGGTAGCGGAACAGCAATAACAAAAGATAGTAATCCAATACCTATCCCATCGTTTATTTTTAAAGTTAACCAAGCGCTAATTTCTATTCTACCGAAAGATTATTCGTTTATTATTGAGGAAAATTTGAGTTTTATTTTCGAACTATTCCATAAACATAAAATCAAAATAAACACCATGCTAAATTCTGCAATTAGCTTTTCGGTAAGTGTTGATGATGACCCAATAAAGCTCGAAAAATTAATTGCCGATTTGGACGATGAATTTAACATTAAATACAATAAAAACTTAGAACTGGTAACCATTAGATATTATAATCAAAAAACTATAGATCGGGTAACGGTTAATAAGGATATTTTACTAGAGGTTAAAAGTCGCCATACTTGCCAAATTGTAATGAAGAATAAACCGCTAAACACCTAATCTACAGCGCACAAAATTTTGGCATGAATAAAAACATTTTAGATAAAGCGATACAAAAATACATCAACGAAAACTTAAATACTGATGTAAGCCACATTGCTTTATCTAAAAGTCCGTTCGGGGATATTACTCCAGCCGAACTGGCAAACCAAATTGGCGCAAAAAAAAAATCTGAAAAAAAGTTGCCGACTTGGTTTAATACGCCAAATATTTATTATCCTTCTACCCTATCAATTGAGCAAACTTCTTCTGAAATTACAGCAAATTACAAGTCTAAATTAGCCATAGGAAACAGTTTAATTGATATTACCGGCGGATTCGGCATTGATGCGTATTATTTTGCTAAACAAATAAACGAAGTAACACACTGCGAAATAAACACCGAATTAGCTGCAATAACCGCACATAATGCAAACATTTTAGGAAGTCAAAATATCGCTTTTTTTGCTGGAGATGGATTAGCATTTATAAAAAATAGTTCCGTTTTTTACGATACCATTTACGTAGATCCAGCCAGGAGAGCAGAAAAAGGAAAAGTTTTTATGCTTAAAGACTGTACGCCAGATGTGGTAAGCAATTTGGATTTTTTACTTACAAAATGTAAAAGAATTATTATTAAAACGGCTCCATTGCTCGATATTACGGCTGGATTATTAGCACTTGAAAATGTAAGTGAAATTCATATTGTAAGTATAAAAAATGAGTGTAAAGAATTACTTTGGATCATTGACAAAGATTATGTTGGAGAACTGAAAATAACGGCATCAACTTTAAATAACGAAGATAAAAGCTTTAGTTTTACAAAACGCGAAAGCCAAGTAAACACACAATTTGCGACTGAAATTAAGGTTAATGATTATTTGTATGAACCTGATGTAGCACTTTTAAAATCGGGCGCTTTTGATTTAATCGGCCAGCGCTATAATTTATTAAAACTTCATCCACAAACCCAGCTTTATAGCTCATCTGATTTTAACGCCTACTTTCCCGGTAGGATTTATAAAATCGAAGAAATTTTAAGCGCCCGAGATTTAAAGCGTGCAGAAAATTTAATCGGAAATGTTGTTGTCAGAAATTATCCAGCGAAAGCTGAAGACTTAGTAAAAAAGTATAAAATAAAGCCAGATAAGGAAGCATTTTTAATTTTTACTAAGGTGGCAAATGATGAAAACATTGTGATAAAAGGAAGAATTTGCCAATATTATTAGGGATGATTTCTAACTAAGATAATTTTGTTTGGAGTTTAAATTCAAAGAAGTCAAGTTTTAAAAACTTGACTTCTTTAGTAACTTTGCTGAACTTAGTGAGCTAACAAAAAATATTTGTTCATCCAATATCGTAGATTATTAATAGTCAACATCCAAAGAAGTCAAGTTTTAAAAACTTGACTTCTTTAGTTACTTTGCTAATATCTCTTCCCTGCCAATCCTTACTTCGCAAAAAAGCCCTTCAAAATTAATTTGAAAGGCCTATTAGGTGGGAAAACCTAAAAAAAATTACTTATTTGGTTGAGGGGTCATACGAAGATATGGTTTGATAATTTTATGCCCTTTAGGGAATTTTTCTGGAATATCTTCCGTTTTAATATTACCGCCAACCACTACATCTTCTCCATCTTGCCAATCTGCAGGCGTTGCCACGCTATAATCTGCTGTCAATTGCAATGAATCAATTACGCGTAAAACTTCATTAAAATTACGACCTGTAGAAGCAGGATAAGTAATAATCAGTTTCACTTTTTTATCGGGACTAATAACAAACAATGAGCGTACAGTTAACGTTGCAGAAGCATTTGGATGAATCATATCATACAAACCAGAAACAACGCGATCTGGATCAGCAATAATTGGAAACTCAACTGTTGTATTTTGTGTTTCATTAATATCATTAATCCAACCCAAATGTGATTCTGCAGAATCTACACTTAAAGCCAAAACTTTAACATTTCTTTTATCAAATTCGCCTTTTAAAGCAGCTGTTCTACCTAATTCGGTTGTGCAAACAGGGGTATAATCTGCTGGATGCGAAAAAAGAACTCCCCAACTATCGCCTAAATAATCATAAAAATCAATTTTACCGATAGAAGTATCTGCTTGAAAGTTTGGGGCATCATCGCCTAATCTTAAACTCATAATATTATGTTTTTAAATTTATGTTGTAAACAAATTTAAGCAATAGTATATAAAACACATAGATTTAATGTAAAATTAAAATCATATAATAAACAAAAAACCTCGCAGTATTTAGTTGCGAGGTTTTATTATTTTATCTGCTTTGCTAAAGTTTAATCGTGATAAACTTTTATCATAAATACATAGTTCTGCAATTTTTGAATTTGTTGCGTACGCTTTAAGCCAGCCAACATACTTTTTTTATTCGCTGTTATTTTTTTACCAAGAGAATCTTGAGGAATTGCGCGCATCGCATCTAAAATGTATTTAGATTTTATTGCGAATGCAGCACCTTCAACTTTCGTTTCTTTACCACTTATAATCCCAACCAGATTACCATTATTATCCAATAAAGGGCCCCCACTATTGCCTGGATTTACCGGTATAGATATTTGATACTGCGTTGTATCTCCGCTAAAACCATTTTTAGAACTGATATAACCATCTCCTAAAACCGCATCATCTTTTGGATAACCCAAGGTATAAACATTTTCTCCAATATCAGTTGTACTACTTTTTATCGTATATGGTAAAGAAGCTAACGATGTGAAATTTGGATCGCTTATTTTAAGTATTGCAATATCGTTCTGAGAATCGGTATAAACGGTTTTAACTTTAAACGAATCTCCTTTACTATTTTGAATATAAATAGAATCGGCTTTGTTTATAACATGCAGGTTTGTTAAAATATAACCATTCGCAGATATCGCAAATCCAGTACCGCCAAAATTAGTTGGAGAAACCTTTGTAGGTACTTTTACATTATTCGATTTAATATTTCTGATTAGATTACTTTGCGATTTTTCGATATTATCTACTTTTTTACCCAACTGCAAATAGCGATCTACTTGCTGACTAGTATGTTGAATGGAATAAATTGAAACTAGAGAAAGTACGATAAATGAAGCAGCGACTGCAATAAGCGATTTGTTTTTGCGCCATATTTGCACAATTTTAGATGAATGTGGCCTTAATGATGACGCCAAGGTTTCTACATCTATCTCGTTATGAATGTGGTTAAGCTTTTCTTTTAAATTTGATTGTGCAGCATAAGACTCAATAAATTGCATGAAAAATTTATGTGAAACCACTTTATGGTCTATCGCAGCATCATTAAGACGAAGCTTTTCAAATGCTTCGATTTCTTGTGCACTAAGTTTACCTAAAAGATAATCTTCAATAATTGCATCTAACTCTAAATCGTTCCTCATTTCAATTATTATGGTTGAAAAAATATTTTCTTTAATCTTTGCAGGCACTTATACTTTTGAGTTTTGGCGTTATCGGTATTGGTGTAGCCAAACTTTTCACAAATATCCTGCATTGATAAACTGTGAATATAAAAATCTTGAATAATCGTTTTACAAGGCTCGCCTAAGTGATCGAGTGCAGTTTGCATCTTTACAAATTGCAAATCTTTTTCTTGATGCTCTTCTACATCCTCCTCCACAACAAAAACATCCTCATAATCGGTTATATTGCCTGCTTTTTTACTGTTATGGGCTAATTTTTTAAGCCAAATACGCCTGCAAACCGAATATATATACGTCTTAAGCTTACTACTTAATTCAAAATCTCCGGCTTTAATTTTATTATATAATATAATGATACCTTCTTGATACACATCTTTTGCATCATCCTCATTACCATTATTATTGAGTATAAACTGCAACACCATTGCAAAATATGCCTTATATAATTTATTAAGTACGTCTTCTGAGTTATTTAGAATACCTAAAACAACTTCTCTATCTGTTGGAAATGAACTGTTTAAACGCTTACTCACCAATTAATACTTTTTTTTGTAAATAGTAACCCAATATTAGACAAAAAATCTTTTTTTATATAATCAATTGGTTAATACATTTAACATGTAAAGGGTAACCCATTTAATGGAAATAAATATTTTTGATTTTTTTTAAAAAGGTTGGGTTACCTTTTGCAATTGTAGGTATTAAGTGTGTAAATTAATTAATTACTTTAAAAAAATTCAAACATGAAAAATGCATTTAAATTAGGTTTCTTAGCCTTAGCTTTATCTTTAACTTTCGCAGCTTGTAATTCAGAAAAAAAAGGTACTGGTAAAGATACTATCGGAACTGATACTACTGTAAAAGCTGATACTACTATCAAAGCTGATACTACAATGAAAGATACAGTTGTTAAAACTGATACTACTGTTGTTAAAAAATAATCTGTTTTAAACAGCGTTATAAAAAGCTTCGGAATTTTTTTCGAGGCTTTTTTTTTATTTAGTGGGTTACCTTTTTAACTCTTTGGTATTAATGGTGTAAATTAATTAATTAAAAAAAATTCAAACATGAAAAATGCATTCAAATTAGGTTTCTTAGCCTTAGCTTTATCTTTAACTTTCGCAGCTTGTAATTCAGAAAAAAAAGGTACTGGTAAAGATACTATCGGAACTGACACTACTGTAAAAGCTGATACTACTATCAAAGCTGATACTACAATGAAAGATACAGTTGTTAAAACTGATACAGTTGTTAAAACAAAATAATCTGTTTTTAAACAGCATTAAAAAAGGCCTTGAATTAATTTTCAAGGCCTTTTTTTATATTGATAATTTATTCTAATATTCCTTTTTTATTGCAAAGCACCTGTTAAAGCTTTAAAAAACAGCCTCAAGATAATATCAAAACAAAACTTTGAACTTATAAACTGTTAAATCCATCAATTATAGTAAATTTGCGAGCAAATATAATTTGCAAAATGAATTTAACATCGTTACAAGCCATTTCTCCTGTTGATGGCCGTTATAGAAAAACTACTGAGCCCTTATCGAACTATTTTTCAGAGCAAGCATTAATAAAATACCGTGTTTTTGTTGAAATTGAATATTTTATCGCGCTTTGCGAGATTAATTTACCTGGCTTAGAAAATTTTGACAAAAAATTATACAGCGAGCTTCGTAAAATACACGAAAACTTTACTGAGGCAGATGCTCTTGAGATAAAAGAAACTGAGAAGATTACCAATCATGATGTTAAAGCAGTTGAATATTTTATCAAAAATAAATTCGACAGCTTAGCATTACATCATTATAAAGAATTTATTCACTTCGGATTAACTTCTCAAGACATAAATAATACGGCTATACCTTATTCCATCAAACTAGCACTTAACGAAAGTTACTATCCAGCCATATCATCTTTAATAGAAAAAATAAATACGCTTGCTACCGATTGGAAAGACATTCCGATGCTGGCGTTTACGCACGGTCAACCTGCATCTCCTACAAAACTAGGTAAAGAGTTTTTAGTTTTTGCTGAGCGATTAAGCATTCAGTTAAATGCATTGAAGCAAATACCGAACAGCGCTAAATTTGGTGGTGCCACCGGAAATTTTAATGCGCACCATATTGCGTATCCAGAAGTTAATTGGATAGATTTTTCAAACCAATTTGTGAACAGCACTTTGGGTTTAACGCGGGCTCAACATACTACGCAGATAGAACATTACGATCAATTTGCAGCACAATGTGATGCTTTGAAAAGAATCAATAATATCATTATAGATTTAGATAGAGATATTTGGACTTACATTTCTAAAAACTATTTTAAGCAGAAAATTAAAGCAGGCGAAATTGGCTCATCGGCTATGCCACATAAAGTAAACCCAATTGATTTTGAAAATGCTGAAGGAAACGCGGGCATTGCAAACGCTTTGTTCGAGTTTTTTGCTGCAAAACTTCCTATTTCTCGGTTACAACGAGATTTAACAGACTCTACGGTTTTAAGAAATGTTGGCGTGCCGTTGGCGCATACTTTAATTGCAATTAATTCTACTTTACGCGGCCTTAATAAAATTATTTTAAATGAAGATGCGTTACATGCAGATTTAGACGATAATTGGGCGGTAGTAGCTGAAGCCATTCAAACCATTTTACGCCGAGAAAATTATCCTAATCCTTATGAAGCTTTAAAGGAATTGACGAGAACTAATTCTAAAATTAACGAAGCCAGCATTGCGCAGTTTATTACAGGCTTAGCTGTTTCTGATGATATTAAGCGTCAACTTCGAAATATTTCGCCGTTTAATTATACAGGGGTTTTCTAAGATAGAGCAAAGTAGAAGGAACAAAAAGCAAAGAGTAAGTAGTAAATAACAATGATAATAATATATTACTGAATTAGTCTTTGTTCTTTAATCCTTGCCTGTCCGGCAGGCAGGCTTGCTCCTTCTTTCTAATCATCGTTCCTATAAATGACCTAAAATAGACACCGACTTATCTTATTTAGAATTAGAATTAATTATTTTTGTAGTATAATATTAAAAGACGATGACCATTAACGTATATACAGAACAAACGCCAAATCCAGCAACCATGAAATTTATGGTAAATAAGCTGCTTATAAACGGCAGTGAGGATTACGCAACTAAAGAAAGTGCAGAAACTTCTCCATTTGCAAAGGAATTGTACAAGTTTAATTTCGTAAACGGTGTGTTTTTTGCGAGCAATTTTGTTACGATTACTAAAACCGAAGATGCAGATTGGGCTGATATTGAGGCTATTTTAAAAGAGTTTGTAAAAGGTGCGGTAGAATCTGAATTAAAAATTAAAGAAGAAACGAGTGATGAAGCGCCAAGTTTTGAAGGCACAGAACTCGAGATAAAAATTCAGCAGATTTTGCACGATTACGTTCGCCCCGCGGTTGAGCAAGACGGTGGTGCAATTACCTATAAATCTTTTGATGAAGGTGTGGTTACGGTTGAACTTAGAGGTTCTTGCAGTGGTTGCCCTTCTTCTACAATTACCTTAAAATCAGGTATCCAAAATTTATTACAAAGAATGGTTCCTGAGGTTAAAGAAGTTGTTTCAGAATCTTTGTAACTTATTTTTCTTAATTGATAAAAACAAAAAAGGCTTGCTAATTTAGCAGGCCTTTTTTGTTAGTAACGTTTAACTTGGGTGTTTTTAAAAAATGAAACATCAATATTATTTTACCGAAAATGGATCGTTTTCCTTTTAGTATGATTAATTTTTGAAATGCTTGTTAATTGATTCGAACAACGCTTGTGTGAGCAAACCATTGGTTGCAACGATTTCCTTTTTAGCTAAATAATCCTTTTGACCATTAAAATCGAAAACTTCACCTCCTGCCTGTTCAACAATAAAGCAACCGGCCGCAATATCCCAAGGTTGGATGGTGTATTCGAAATAAGCATCAAACCGTCCACAAGCTAAATATGCTAAATCTACCGCAGCCGCACCAATTCTTCTTATTCCATGGCATTTTTTCATTAAATCGCTTAACAAATTCAAATATTCTGGTTGTTTGTCAAATTCATAAAATGGAAAACCGGTGGCTAATAAACTAGATTTGTAGTCGGGGTTTACCGATACATGAATTTCTTTTCTATTTAAAAATGCAGGTCCGCCTTTGTACGAATAAAACATTTCGCCCCTATTAATTTCGTAAACTACACCAATTACAGGCTTGCCCTCTTCATAAAGTGCAACGCTAATTGCGAAAGTTGGAATACCGTGAATAAAATTTGTTGTACCATCTAACGGATCAATAATCCAAGTATAAGTTTTCCCTTTTTTAGTAGATGTTTTCTCTTCTGTTAAAAACCCTGCATCTGGCAATAACTTTTCTAAGTTTAAAACCAGCTTTTCCTCGGCAGTTTTATCAACATAAGACACCATATCATTAAGTCCCTTGTATTCAATTTTATCCAAATCGAACTGCAAAGCTTCTTTTCTGATAAAATTTGCGGTGAGTCTAACAATTGATATTACTTTATTGCATAAAAGTTCGTAATCCATATTCACCTCATTTAGTAAACCAATTAGTAAAAGGTTTAGGCTAATTTATTTTTGTTTCTTAAAGCATAAGCCGAGAGTGCTATACCTCCAATAACTAAAAAGGTAGAAATCATTTCTGCTTGAGTGAAAGATAACCCGAATACATGGTATTTTGAGTTTACGCGAATCAATTCTATACAAAAGCGTTCAATACCGTTCAAAATCATGTAAATGCCAAACATTAAACCCGGAGCTTTTATTTTATCTCTTATTTTCCAAAGAAAAGCAAATAAAATTAAGCAAATAATTACTTCGTATAACGGTGTTGGATAAACGGAAGGAATGAGTTCATGGCAGAATTTACCCACACAACCAGGAATAGGCTGACCTTCATTAACCACATTATTTGGATAGCTGTAAGACCATAGCCAATCTGGCAACCAAGTAAAAGGTTTAGGGTGTAAATTTGGAATTCCCCAATCGCCATCTCCCGCCATGTGGCAACCAATACGGCCAACTGCATAAGCCAACATCATTCCTGGGCCACCAACATCAAGCATGTGGAGGATTTTTATACCATTCTTTCTGGCTATGTAAAGCACTGCTGCGCCACCACAAATCAAACCTCCGTAAAAGGTTAATCCACTAAAAGAAAGTAAACGTTCTATCGGATGTTGAACAAAATCATCCCAATATTCTAAATTGTCGAAAAATTTTGCGCCTAAAAAACCCCAAATTGCTGCCCAAACAATTAAATTACTCATTAATTGGTAAGGATGAACAGTAACTTCAATATCTTTAGGCTTAGCTAATTTGTGTTTGTCTTTCTCTTTATAATCCCAATAGGCAAATAAAGCAGCCAATATTATACCGCCAAATATATTCCCTTTAGTGGACATTAAAACCTGTTGTGCATCACTTACAAAAAGGGAGTAGTTTAGTAAAGCATATAAAATTTTATAGCCAATTATGAAACCAAATAATCCGTTTAAAATTAATTCGGTTGTAGTTGCAGGGTTGCCTATTGTTACCTTTTTCTTTATTGCATGGAGAATACCTAAAGCCTCTTTCCGCTTAAGTTCTTCAGAAAAAGCCCAATAACCCGCCACAAAAGCTAAAGCTACAAACACTCCGAATGTATTAAAAGGCAAAGGCAAATCGATGCCTAAAAGATATTTTAAAAAATGCGATACGGTAGGAAACATAAAATCTATTTGATGCGAATATAGGAAAGAAAGCGGAAAGCTCAAAGCTCAAAGCTGAAAGCGAAAAGACCAAAGCTGAAAGCTCAAAGCCGAAAGCGAAAAGCTGAAAGCTCAAAGCCAAAAGCCAAAAGCCAAAAGCTCAAAGCTGAAAGCCAAAAGACCAAAGACCAAAGCGAAAAGCCAAAAGACCAAAGCGAAAATACCAAAGCCAAAAGACCAAAGCTAAATGCTAAAAGCTGAAAGATCAAAGCGAAAAGCCAAAAGACCAAAGCGAAAATACCAAAGCCAAAAGACCAAAGCTAAATGCTAAAAGCTGAAAGATCAAAGCTGAAAGCTGAAAGCGAAAAAGACTAAAACAATCCGTATATTACAGTATAAAAAGCCCCTTCGGGGTTTGGGGATAACACACCTCACCGGCAACTCATCACTCATATCTGATATCTCATCACTCATAAAACCCTACCGCCAATCTCCGTACAAAATAAACGCGCCCCAGTAAAATGGATGAACATATTTGGGATTATGGCTCAATATTTCTTGTGCTTTTCTTAATGCTTCGGCTTTATGCATAGTTTTTAAATTCTCGTAAAACGAACTCATTAACAAACTAGTAGCTTCGTCATCAACCGACCATAAGGAGGCTACAACCGTTTTAACACCTGATACCAATAGCGAATTGGCAGGTGAAACAAACCAACCCTTGCTTACATCTTGAGCAACTGCTGTTTCGCAGGCAGAAAGCGTAACTAGATCACAATTTTCGATATCCAATCCTTTAATATCTTGAATGGTTAATCGACCATCGTTGCCAGGTGATGTAGCAAACTTTAAGAAAGTTTTAGAAAAATCGTTGTAATCCAAAATACCGTGCGTAGCAAAATGAACAATTCTACTGCTGATTAAACTTTGTTTGGCCTTATCTTCGGTAGCTACATCACCAATATAAACAGTTGCGTCAGTTATAATTTTATTTATTTCTTTAACCTCTTTTTCTGCGCTCGGCAAAGTTTTATCAGGATTACCATAGGCAGCAAAACTTAATCCCTTTATTAATGTTGGTTCTGCGTTTGAGAAAATATCAAGTCGATTGGTGTAAAAAATTGAATAATCTTCAACTAAATATCTAAATACACCTTTATCATCTCTATTACCGATAGTTTGAAAAGGAATACTACTTAATTCGCCATTGTTAATAATACAGAGTTTTGTTTTACCTAAAATTTCATCCTTAATGGGTTCTATTAAAATTTTGTAGAGTTTCGAACCTGTTTCTGATAAAGTATGGGCAGATTCCACGTAATTATTAAGCTCTACTCCTCTCAATTTTAATGGTTTAGCATTTCCATCTTTAAAAGGATATTTTAAAATTGTGCTAAAATCTTTAACATCAGCAGACAGCTCAGCCCCTGAAATATTAATAAGTTTTGCTTTTGTAGTTTCAGCGGTTAGGGTAAAAATGATCAGTTGATTCTCTCTTACTACGTAAAGTAAAACTGCTACATCGGGTGGTATTTTGCTCTTGTATCTTTTAAGCTCCTCTGGATTTACATTTTTAACAAAATTATCTTTCAAATCTGGATAAGCAGTAACCATGCTATCAACAAAATTTAGCAACTGTGCTTGAGCAAATTTTTGCACTTTTTGTAGGGTGATGATTTTTTCCGTACGCTGCTCACTTATCGGCTTAGCCTTTTCTTTATTCAGATTTTCTTGTACAGAATTAACATTTTGTGCGAGTTGCTTTTGCTGGTCTAAAGCTGTCGATTTCTGAACATTCAAGGTTCTAGTACCTACTTGCCCCATTTTTTCTTTTATGGCTTCGATGTTGCTCTTACTCGTAAACTCTAATGCTTCATCAGTTTTACCAAGCTTTATTAATGTTGAAATAAGTGTGCTATACAAGCTTACTTTTTTCTCATCGCCAGCAAAGAGCTTTTTAGCAGCTTCGCCACCATAAATATTTGTGGCACTTTTCTCTACACTAACTATTGCCTTTTTAAAATACCGCTCAGCAGAATCTAATTGATTTTTATTATAAAAAATTAAGCCACGTTGATACAATGCATCCCAAGCATATTTCACATCGCTAACCCTATCAGAATATAAAATAGCTTCATCAAAATAAGCATTAGCCTCTACTTCTTTCTTTTGAGCAATTTGCAGTTTACCTAAGTACAATGAAGACTCGATTAATTGCGTAATTTCTTGACTGGTTTTTGCGTAGTTATATGAATACAATAAATTAGTGGATGATTTTATAAAATCGCCCTTGTCGTAATAAAGTTTACCGAGGATTAAGGATGCTACGGCTTTTGAACGTACAACTTTCAAATCCTCACAATATTTCATTGATTGTAAAAGAAATTTTTCTGCCTCTAAGTAATTTTTCTTATGATAATAAACCTCCCCAATATTAGAAAGTACTAAAATTTTCTGTTCTGTAACTATTTTTTGATTTTCAATTATTTTTAAAGCTTGATTAAAATACACCAAAGCTTGAGTATAATCATTCTGGAAAAAATAAATAGTACCAATATTATTTAGGGTGGTAAAGCGTGCACTATTTTCTTTCTCAACAATTAATAAACTATCTGCTATTTTATAATTGGCAATGGCTTTAATATTTTCGGATAAATGATTATAATAGTTACCGAGGTTAATGTGCGTATTTGCGATTTGATATGAATTTCCGAGCTCAGTATAAATTTTAAAACAGCTGTCTATCACTTGTTTGGCTAAAACATATTCACCTTTTAACCTATAAAGATCTGATAGAACTAAATAAGAATCTGCTTTGCCTTTCTTGTTTCCTGCATCTACTGCAATTTTTAATGATTCTTTAATGTGTTTTTCCGAATCGTTAAGCTTACCATTCTCCACATCTACCATTGATAGCGAAAGGTTTACGTTTGAGAGTTCTGCTTTATCGTCTATCTCTTTGTAAAACTTCAAAGCCAAATCATAGTTCACTAACGCATCAGCCAAATTGAGCTTTGCGTAAGCCGCATCACCCAATCGTTTGTATGTAGTAGCAAGTTCTACCTTTCCATTAATCTCTTTACTTATACTAAGCGCTTGGTTAAAATAAATTTCAGCCTGGGCGATATTCTTATTTACAGTTTCTAAGTTTCCTAAATTTAGCAAACAGTAAAGCATTTTATCTTTAACCCCGGCTGCTTGGTATAAAGTTAAAGCCTGCAGATAATATTTTAATGATTCTTCGGGTTGAATTGTAAATGTAGCGCTACCCAAGTTGTATAATTGCTCTGCCATTTCCTGCTTTAATCCTAACCCTTTAAATGCATCGTAAGCACTTAAAAAGTAGGTTATCGCTTTTGCGTTATTCTTGTCTTCTAAGTATAAGTTCCCGATTGATCCATCGATACTAGCAAGTTTATCAATAGCTTTTGCTTTTCTGTAATAAAATTTTGCACTATCTAACGCCGATAAGCCTTTCAGTTTTTCTCCTGCCTCTGCATATAAGCTGCCAAGTTTATCGAACGAGTAACCAATTCCATTATTGTTATTTACTTTTTTTCTGTATTCGATCGATTGTTTATGAAACTTAATCGCTTCATCCAGCTTGCCCAAGTTCCACAAACATTGGCCAATTAGAGATAAGCTATAACCTGCATCATCCAAATCAGAATTTGAGACTTGAATTTTAAGAGCATCTTCAGAGGTTTTTATGCTTTTATCATATTCACCCATTTTATAATAAGCAAAACCTTTATTATTCAAAACATTCGCTGTCTTTCTTGGCTGATTAAGACTGTTGTACACAGTGGTAAGAGAATCGTAAACCACGATGGCCTCCAAATAATTATTCTGTATTGTTTCTATATCTGCAATAACCTCTTGAGATCGTGCAACTTCAATTCCGCCAGAAAAATTTTTAATAGCTGAATAATCTTGAACTGATTTTTTTAATTCTATTTTCGCCTCATTATAACTTCCATTCTTTTTTAGCGCGATACCAAATTCTTGCAAAAATCTACCTCGATAATCCAAATATTCGTCGGGTTTTATTTTTGATTTATACAGCACAAAATCGTTGGTTAGCTCGTCAGCTGTTTTTTTCACCCCAACAAAATCGAGCGTAACTCGCTCCAAATAAAGTTTCTTTATTTTAGTTGAGAAATAATAACTATAATTATTAGCCTGTTTAAATAAGGTTATTGCTTTTTCACAATAGGATATACTTTTAGCATACTGCCCTTTATCTAAAGCAATTTGCGCCATAAAATAATTGTAGAATGCGAGCCCCGAAGTATCTGCTAAACTTAAAGCTGTTTTTTGAATCAAATGCAATGTTTCGTCCGCAGCAGCATCATTTCCTAAGTCGCTAAATTCATAAGCTTTATAGCACCAACCTGTTAAATACCCATTTACCGTAATTAATTTTCTATTTTTAGTTAGAAACAATTTTAGTTTTAAAGGATTTTTATCATAAAAACGCACAGAATCTAAAACTTCTTCCTTGTTTAGCGCAACGTTTTCAGCCAAATAAACAGCGAAATATTGTGTTAGCGTTCTATCTTGAGCAATATAACTTGCAGGATAAGCCCTAACATAAGAAAGAAATCCCATCAAATCATTTTTATTAACTTTTTCAAAAATATCTACTAAGTTGCGACCAACATACCGTCCTTCGGTTAAAGTTTGTCTAAAAACTTTATGTACCGTATCTTTTTTCACTATTTCAGATGCCACTTTTAAATCCTTTAATCCTTCATTAATCAATGAATCTTCTAAGGCTTTTGAATCATTTTCGAAAAACTGATTTAAGGAATAGAAGGGTTTAGAACCTAAGTCCAAAAAACTTATATTGTAGCATGCCAGATCATAGAAGATACTATGAAAAGTAGTAACAGGTACATCTAAATTAATGTATGCGTAATCACCAACTTTTATCGAATCGGCTTTCGTGGCCGATGGATACATTTTGGCATCAGCTGCAAACGCATCTCCAACAACCTTTGTAACAGTAAAAAATCCCAGTTCCTTTTGCGATCGCTGTGCGTCTTCTTCGTTATAAACGGCATAAATTTTACCTTGATCTCCTAATTTTATACCAGATTTACCGCCATTCGAAAACATTAGTTTAATGGTATCTGCTTTCGGTTCTACCACTTGAATTTTAAAATAAAAGTCCTTATCGATGGTTTTGCTGTTTACACTTTGAACTTGTGCACAAGCAAGGGTTGCTCCAAAAATCGAAACAATTAACAAGAGTTTCTCTTTAATTTTAAAAAGAAATAAAGTTTTAAGTAAAGTTTTTGCCATAATGGAAAAGATCTTTTTTTAAATTTATAATATTAAAGCAAAGGCATAAAAGTTTTGTGATAAAAGAGCCAGGAACAAAGAGCAACGATAAAACACCTAACAGGCAACTCATCGCTCATATCTCATAACTCATCACTAATTAAGGAGCAACGATAAAACACCTAAAAGGCAACTCATATCTCATCACTAATTAAGGAGCAATTATAAAACACCTAACAGGCAACTCATCACTCATATCTCACATCTCATCACTAATTAAGGAGCAACGATAAAACACCTAACAGGCAACTCATCACTCATATCTCATAACTCAACACTAAAAACCCTACCGCCACTCTCCATACAAAATAAATGCGCCCCAATAAAATGGATGAGTATATTTAGGATTTTGGCTCAATGTTTCTTGCGCTTTCCTTAATGCTTCGGCTTTGTGCATGGTTTTTAAGTTTCCATAAAAGGAGCTCATTAGTAAACTTGTGGCTTCATCATCAACCGACCATAGCGAAGCCACAACCGTTTTAACGCCATTTACCAAAAGTGAATTTGCCGGCGAAACGAACCATCCTTTGGTTACATCTTGAGATACAGCTGTTTCACAGGCCGACAGGGTAACCAAATCACAATTTTCAATATCCAAGCCTTTAATATCTTGGATGGTTAACTTTCCATCACTTCCGGGCGAAGCTGCAAACTTTAAAAACGTTTTAGAGAAATCGCTATAATCTAAAATGCCATGTGTTGCAAAGTGAACAATTTTACTATCAACTAAACTTTTCTTCGCCTTATCTTCGGTTGCCACATCGCCTACATAAACCTTTGCCGTAGGGATGATTTTCTGAATCTCGTTTACCTCACGCTCTGCACTTGGAAGTGTTTTATCAGGATTACCATAAGCTACAAAACTTAAACCTTTAATTAAGCCCGGATCTACATTATTAAATACATCTAATCGGTTGGTATAAAAAATAGAATAATCCTCTACCAAATATCTAAAAACCCCATTATTATCTTTAGTTCCGATGGTTTGAAAAGGGATGCTACTCAATTCGCCATTATTGATGATGCAAAGCTTTGTTTTATCTGCGATTTCATCTTTAATGGGCGCTATTAAAATTTTATATAAGTCTGTGCCTGTTTCGGCTAACGAATTAGCAGACTCTACATAGTTGTTAAGATCTACACCACGCAATTTTAATGGCTTAGCATTTTTATCCTTAAAAGGATATTTTAAAACTGCCGTAAAATCTTTAACATGTGCAGATAGCTCTGCACCAGATATGTTGATTAGCTTTGCTTTGGTGGTTTCTTTAGTTAGTGTGAAAATAATCAATTGATTTTCTCTAACAACGTAAAGCAGAACCGCCACATCTGGTGGTATTTTACTTTTGTAATTTTTAAGATCCTCTGGATTTACATTCTTCACAAAATTATCCTTCAAATCTGGATAAACATTTACCATACTATCCAAAAAGTTTAACAGTTGTGCTTGCGCAAATTTTTGCACCTTTTGTAAAGTGATAATTTTTTCTTTGCTCTGTTCATTTATCGGCTTTGCCTGTTCTTTATTTAAATTATCTTCAACAGAATTTACTTTTTGCGCCAGCTGTTTCTGCTGATCGAGAACGCTTGCCTTTTTGGCATTACTTGTGCTTGTACCCACCTGTTGCAACTTCTCCTTAATTGCTTCAGTATTACTTCTGCTTGTAAATTCTAAAGCCTCATCAGTTTTGCCTAACTTTATTAATGTAGCAATTAACGTACTGTACAAATTAACTTTTTTCTCATCACTGCTAAATATTTTTTTAGCTGCCTCGCCACCGTAAATATTTAGGGCGCTTTTTTCTACCCTTTTTATGGCAAATTTAAAATACTTTTCTGCAGAGTCTAACTGTTCTTTATTGTAAAATATTAATCCGCGTTGATATAGTGCTTCCCAAGCATATTTAACATCTCCAACTCGGTCAGAATTAGTAATCGTTTCATTGAAATATTTGGTAGCATCAACCTCATTTTTTTGTGCCAAAGCCAGTTTGCCCAAGTATAGAGATGATTCTGATAACTGTGTATTTTCTTTGCTAGATTTAGCATAATTATAGGCATAAAGTAGGTTTGTTGATGATTTTGGATAATCGCCCTTATCATAATAAAGTTTACCTACAATTAGTGACGTCATAGCTATAGAACGTACAGCATTCAGTTTTTCGGCATACTCCAACGATTGCAAAAGATATTTTTCTGCTTCTGCATAGTTTTTTTGATGATAATATACCTCACCAATGTTTGATAAAATAAGCAATTTTTCTTCAGTGATTACACTCTGCTTTTCAAGTATTTTCGAAGCTTGATTAAAATATATCAGCGCTTGATTGTAATCTCCTTGATAAAAATATATTGTCCCAATATTGTTCAAGGTAGTAAAACGTGTATTAATTTCTTTTTCTGCCACAAAAATACTATCTGCAATTTTATAATTTTCGATGGCTTTTATATTATCTGATAAATGGTTATAGTAATTGCCAGCCACAATATGAGTATTTGCCACTTGATAAATATTACCCAATTTCCGGTAGATTTTGAAACAACTATCTATTGCCTTTTTTGATAAATCAAACTCACCTTTTAACTGATGAAGATCTGAAAGAGATAAAAATGCATCAGCTTTTGCTTTGGCATTATTGGTTGAAGTTGCAATATCTAAGGCGCTGTTAAATGTTTTTTCAGCATCATCAAATTTGCCTTGTGATATGTAAACGTAACCCATAGCGAGATGAACGGTCGCTTGCTCTGCTTTCTCCTCTAATTCTTTATAAATAGTTAGAGCTTGATCATATTTAACTAACGCATCTGGCAAATTCAGCTTAATAGAAGCAGCATCGGCTAATTTATTATAGACCACTGCTTGCTCTCTTTTTCCATTAATTTCTTTACTAATTACAAATGCTTGCTGGAAAAAATCTTCGGCCTTTTCAAAATTTTTACTCCGAGTTTCGATATTCCCTAGATTCAGCAAACAATAGAGCATTTGATCTTTTATACCTATTTCCTTATATAAATCGAACGCTTGCTTGTAGTATTGTGCTGATAATATTGGCTGATCTTTATAAGATGCATCTGCAACATTGTAGAGCTGAGCGGCCATTTCTTGTTTTAAGCCAAGTGATTTTAATGCTTCGTAAGCGCCTAAAAAATAGGTTATGGCTTTTGTGGGATTATTATCTGATAAGTAAATTTTACCTAATGAACCTTGAATCTGCGCAATTTCATCTTTTGCAGAAATTTTAGTGTAGAAAACCATGGCGCTATCGTAAGCAGCAATGGCTTTCAGCTTATCGCCGGTTTCTGTATATAAATCGCCCAATTTTGTGTACGAGTAACCAGCACCAGCTGGGTTATCACCATCTTTTCTATAGGTTATAGAAAGTTTATGAGATTTTATTGCTTCTTCAAATTTACCAAGAGACCAAAGATTTTGGCCTATAATAGATAAACTATAACCTGCATTGTTCCAATCTTCGTTTTTAACTTGAATTTTAAGTGCTTCTTTTGAAACTTCGATACTTTTATCGAAGCTGCCCATTTTATTTAATGCAAAAGCTTTATTGTTTAGCATATTTGCTTTTTTAACATATTGGGTAAGTTTTCCATAAGCAACGGCTAAGGAGTCATAAACAGGGAGTGCAGCGGCGTAGTTATTCTGTATCGTTTCAATATCTGCAATATTTTCTTGCGTTGCAGCAGTTTCTTCTGCCCCATTAAGATCTTTTAAAACTGCAAATTCTTGAGAGGCTTGCTGATAGGCTACTTTGGCTTCATTTAAATCGCCTTTCTTTTTTAGCGCATGGCCGTAGTAAGAAAGGTAACGACCTTTTAAAAGTTGATATAAATCTTTATCTAAATTAGATTTATAGCGTTCGAAATCACTTTTAAGCTCATTTCTGGTTTTTTCAATCGCTACAAAATTGAGCGCCATTCTTTCCAAATAAAAGCGTTTAAGCTTTGTTTCAAAATAGAATTCATAATTATTGGTCGACTGAAATAAGTTTATCGCCTTATCTGCATACGGAATTGCTTGCGTATATTGTTCTTTATCTTGGATAATTTGAGCACGTATATAATTATAAAATGCCAATCCCGAAGTATCGTTCAAAATTGTACCGGCTTTTTCCGTAAGGGCTAAAATTTGGTTGGCGAGCACATCGTTACCAACATTATTGGCTTGGTAACCTTTTTGAACCCAGTTACGCAAAAACTCATCTTTTATAATCAGTTTTCTATTTTGTTCTAAAAAGGCCTTTTGTTTTAATGGAAATTTTTCATTCAATACGAGATAATCCAACGCCTCTTCTGCATTTAAAGGCGCATCATTAATTACCCAAGTTGCAAAAACCTCAGCCATTTTCCAATCGTTACCTATATACTTACCAGGATACGAGCGCACAAATTTCAAAAACGACATAATATCGTCTTTGTTTACTTTCTCCATTACATCCAACGGACTTCTACCAGCATATCGGCCATTTACAAGTTTAACTCGCAAACTTTTGTAGCTGGTATCCTCTTTAACCATTTCATAAATATCCTTAATACCTATAATGCTCGCATTAAGTAAGGAGTCTGTCAACGTTTTAGAATCTTTCTGCAAAAGGTAATTAACATCATACATCGGCTTTTTAAATCCGTCGAGGAAATTAATTTGCAACAGCGCCAAATCATAAAATAGGCTGTAGTAGTTTTTATCCGGAACGGTGATGGATAGGGTTGCATAATCCCCAACTCTAACCATATCTGCACTAGTAGCCTGCGGATATATTTTTGCCAAAACACCAACAGTATCGCCAATAACATTAATTACGGTGCAATAACCAAGTTCTTTCTGCGATCGATTCGGTTCATTGGTGCTATGAGTTCCAAATATTTTACCTTGGTCGCCTTTTTTTACGCCCCATTTACCGCCGTTATAAAACAGCAATATAACGGTATCGGCATTGGCCTGATAAACATAATTAACCTTGAAATTAAAATCTTTCTTTACTGTTTTAACTGGCGATTTAGCGGTTTGTGCAGTGAGCGAAAAACTAAATAAAAATAAAATAAAAAAGAGAAGTTGCGTCTTAAGATTAAGCAAAAACGAAAGAAATTTGAGATCAGTTTTCATAATTTAGCTAATTAACAACCAATAATACAACTATTTAATTGTAATGGAAATACCCACAAATGGGTATTTATTCGCCAAAAAAAAAGAACTTTAACAAATAAAAGCTCCTTGAAATTAATCAAGAAGCCTTTAATATTTTTGCTAAAAAAATTTAATTATGCAGTAACAGGATGCTCTTTTGCTGCCAAATATCTTTCTGCATCAAGCGCAGCCATGCAACCAGAACCTGCTGCCGTAACCGCTTGTCTGTAATACATATCTTGTACATCTCCACAGGCAAAAACACCTTCAATGTTGGTTAATGTAGAACCTGGTTTGGTAAGCAAATACCCGGTTTCATCCATATTTAACTGACCATTAAAAATATCGGTATTTGGTTTATGTCCGATGGCCACGAAGAAACCTTCAACTGCTATATCAGTTTCTACATTAGTTACATTATTTAAAACTTTAACAGCAGTTACATTTTTTCCATTACCTAAAATTTCTTTCGTCTCGGTATTGTAATGCACGATAATATTTGGTGTAGATAAAACTCGAGCAACCATAGTTTTTGATGCTCTAAACTCATCTCTACGAACCAATAAATGAACTGTTTTACATAATTTAGCTAAGTAAGTTGCTTCTTCCGCAGCGGTATCACCGGCACCAACAATGGCAACATCTTGACCTTTAAAAAAGAAACCATCGCAAACTGCACATGCAGAAACTCCGAAACCATTATATTGTTGCTCGCTCGGTAAACCCAACCATTTCGCTGTTGCACCGGTAGCAATAATAACCGTGTCGGCGGTAATGGTTTTAACTTCATCCACTACAATTTTGTGTGGTGTGGCCGAAAAATCTACCGAACTTACATAGCCAAAACGGATATCTGTTCCGAAACGCTCCGCTTGTTTACGAAAATCTTCCATCATTTCTGGCCCCATTATTCCTTGCGGATAGCCTGGAAAATTTTCAACGTCGGTAGTGTTGGTAAGTTGACCGCCGGCTTGCATACCAGTGTACATAAGTGGCTTTAAATCAGCTCTAGCAGCGTAAATAGCAGCAGTATATCCCGCAGGGCCCGAACCTATTATAAAACACTGAACGTGTTCATTTTCTTGTGACATTATATTTGCGTGTTTGTTAATTACAATTTAAAAATTCAAATTTAATGCTTTATATAATTATTGACAAGTAAGCATTGTCAACATAGTTTACTTATTAACAAAAAAGCCCATCACAAAAAATTGCAATGGGCTTAAAAAAGATTTTTTTCCTATTTTTTCGTGATCTCGTTGTCAGATCCTGTTGTACTTACAATTGCCAATCCATTTTTATTAGAACTAGTTTTGTAAACCACATTATTATCACTTCCTAGAACTACTAAAGACATCACTTTTTCAAGTTTAATAACATTATCGTTTCCGGTAACTTTAAAACTTTTTACATAGCCGATAACTGTAATGTTATTATCGTTACCCATAATAACTACATTTTCTCCATTGCAAGTAATGGTTTGCTTAAGATCATTACCAACAATTTTTTTAATAGATGATTGAGTGGTAGTTTTGGATGTTACAGATGTTTTTGTGGTTGCCTTCGTAGTTACATTAACATTACCACTCTTTGTTTTTACAACGGTTCCGTTGGTTTTAACCTTAACATTACCACCTTCTATTTTTACTTCTTGAGCGAAGCCCAAAAATGGTAAAATTACGAGCGCAGCAAGAATTGTTGTTTTCTTTAGATTTTTATTTTTCATTAGATTAATTTTTGCACATAGTAGCAAACCACATGCCATTAATAATTAGTTACTATTGAAACTGGATCTGTTTTCACGATTAAAAACTTTCTTTATTCAAACCTACATTCAATAGCCAATCGCCCTGCGAACGCCCAGAACCATTTATAATAGATTTTGACGCAATTTTTTCTTGCGCATTTTTAATAGATTTGCTGATCATATCATGTTGGATAATTTCATCTTCTCTCATCCCCATTTTCTGCATCATTTCTGCAATTCTATCGCCACCAAACAACTTAAAAAGAGGTTCAGAAATTGAAGAAAAAACAGTGATTTCGCTCACTCCAAATTCTGTAGCTTTTCGCTCCTCTTCAGCTCTTAGCGGATGATGTTCTACAAAAATCAATTCACTATCTTGTTGTGGAATACTCAAGCGATCGGCTAAATAAATCTGATCTTCAATTCCGTTCTCTAAAAAGAAATCGTGAAGCTTGTTTTTTGTTTCTTCAAACCAGGCCACAAAAATCACTTTAGCATTATTTTTCTTATGCGCTACGCAGGCTGCAAATTTTGCTTGTTCTGTTATCCAAACATTATCAATAACCTTTAAGCTTTTTTCTTTTTTACCAAATAAACCGAACATAATAAAAGTTTCTAAATTTTTGCAATTATTTAGGTTTGTATAATTCCTACATTAAATTTCTTTGTAATGGGCGATTGGTTTGCTGCCGCTATGCCCATCGAAATTACCTTCCGCGTTTCCAGAGGATCAATTATACCATCAACCCAAAGCCGGGATGCTGCATAATACGGTGTGGTTTGACTATTGTATTTATCTGTTATTTCTTTAAGCATTTCTGCTTCTTTTTCGGGGGTAATCTCTTCGCCACTATTTTTTAAAGAAGACTGTTTTATTTGCAACAAGGTTTTAGCCGCCTGTGCACCACCCATTACTGCTATTTTTGCTGTAGGCCAAGCATAAATTAACCTTGGATCGTAAGCTTTGCCACACATGGCATAATTGCCCGCGCCGTAAGAATTGCCAATAATAATCGTAAATTTTGGAACAACAGAATTGGCTACTGCATTAACCATTTTTGCGCCATCTTTAATAATACCACCTTGCTCTGATCTGCTGCCCACCATAAAACCAGTTACATCTTGTAGAAATACTAGCGGGATTTTTTTCTGGTTGCAGTTCATAATAAATCGTGCTGCCTTATCTGCACTATCCGAATAGATAACACCTCCAAACTGCATTTCGCCTTTTTTCGATTTAACAACCTTACGCTGATTGGCAACGATACCTACTGCCCAACCATCTATCCTACCTAAACCACAAACTATACTTTGTCCATAACCTTGCTTATACTCTTCAAATTCCGATCCATCAACCAAACGATTAATAATATCCATCATTTCATAAGGCTTTTCTCTACTATCGGGCAAAATACCATATAAATCTAATTCATTTTCTTTTGGCTTAAGTGATTTTACCCGATCGAAACCAGCATTTTGTGGCGCACCGAGCATGCTCATAATATTTTTAATACTAGCTAAGCAAGCTTCATCATTTGGGTGTTTGTAATCGGTAACGCCCGATATTTCGCAATGCGTAGTTGCACCACCTAAAGTTTCGTTATCTACTTCTTCGCCAATGGCCGATTTTACTAAGTAAGATCCGGCTAAAAATACAGAACCAGTACCTTCAACAATCATGGCTTCATCGCTCATAATTGGCAAATAAGCACCACCTGCTACACAAGCACCCATTATTGCCGAAATTTGCACAATCCCTTCTGAAGACATGATTGCGTTATTGCGAAACATTCTACCAAAATGTTCCTTATCAGGGAAAATTTCGTCTTGCATGGGTAAATAAACGCCAGCACTATCAACCAAATAAATTACTGGCAAACGGTTTTCCATTGCAATTTCTTGTGCACGTAAATTTTTCTTGGCCGTCATCGGGAACCAAGCGCCAGCTTTAACTGTTGCATCGTTGGCCACAATCATACATTGTCTCTTGCTTACGTAACCGATACCACAAACTACACCTGCTGCGGGGCATCCTCCTTCTTCTGCATACATTCCATCGGCGGCAAAGGCACCAATTTCTAAAAAATTCGACCCTTCATCAATTAAATAATTTATCCGCTCCCGAGCCAATAATTTACCTTTAGCTTTTTGTTTTGCTGCGTTTTTTTCTCCCCCACCCAAATATATTTTCTTGAGTTTGTGATTAAGCTCATAAACCATTTGCTTGTTTACATCCTCATTTTTATTGAATTCGATATTCATGCTGGCAATTTAAATTTTATTTTAGAATAAATAGATTGACCAAATTGGTTTTGGGTACACCGCGCAGAGATATTTACTTACTTAGTTTTATTTTAACCAAAAGGATCAAAATAAAATACAACTTTTTGGAGGAGAAAAATGCAAATGAATAAAAAAATGGATGTTGTGATTTCTCATCCCAACATCCATTTTTTAACTTTATGTTTTAAATTTTTACAACTACGAAATAAAATGATACAAGAAAACTACTTCGCCAACAAATGCTGATTTTTTTTGATCTTCAATTTCCATCTCTATGCTCATGTTCACTTTTGTTACACCACGTAAATTTATTATCGAAGCAAGTTTAGCTTTTAACCTTACACGGCTATTTACGGTTACTGCTTGTGCAAAACGTAAATTTTCGATACCGTAGTTAATCTCCATTTTTAAATTTCGAATATCCACAATCTCTTTCCATAAAAATGGGATTAAAGAAAGTGTTAAATATCCGTGGGCTATTGTTGCTTTAAATGGACCGTCATTTTGGGCTCTTTCTTCATCAACATGAATCCATTGATGATCTAACGTAGCATCAGCAAATTTATTAATCTGTTCTTGTGTTATGGTAAGCCATGATGAAACGCCTAACTCTTTGCCAAGGTGTTGCTCAAATTCTGCGTGACTGGTAATAATTTGCATTTCGATCTTTTTTTATAGGTCTATTTACTATTTCGTTTGAGCGTTAACTATATTTTTTCTTAAACTAAATTTCTATCTCTAAACCAAACATCATCAGGTTTAGCCGAGAAGTTGTCCATTTTTTCAATTAAAACTGATGCATCTGACTCGTTAAAAACCAAATCTTTATTGGCTTGTTTTAAAAATCTATTTTGTACCATTAAATCCATTTGGGCGAATAATGGATCGTAAAAACCATCTACATTTAGTACGCCGATTGGTTTGCTATGCAAACCCAATTGTAACCAAGTTAATACTTCAAAAAATTCTTCTAAAGTACCAAAACCACCAGGTAAAATGATAAAACCGTCAGATAAATCGGCCATTTTCTGTTTCCGTTGATGCATGTTTTCCGTCACAATCATTTCGGTTATTCCAGCATGCCCAACTTCTTTATCCATTAAAAACTGAGGAATAACTCCTGTAACTTTTCCTTCAAGATTTAATATATCATTGGCTATAACGCCCATTACACCCACGCTACCACCACCGTAAACCATAGTAATGTTTTTTGTTACCAAAGTTTGCGCAAGTTGTTTTATGGCATTTCGTAGGTTTTCATCGCCGTTAAAATTAGAACCACAGTAAACGCAAACTGATTTTAGTCTATTCATTTCCAAAAAAATTTATCGAAGTTAAGATTTTATCCGTGCTATATAAAGTTTAAATGGCGAAAGCAATGTAAAATAATAGGTTGTCTCTTTTTTTTGGAAGCCGATCAAATCATAAAAACTTAATACTTATACCTAAATCAATGCAAATTTAAATTGCTAAGAAATCATTTCATTTGGCGCACCAAAGATTTCTACTCTTGAAGAGCCAATAGGAAAATAAGACATCGGCAGAAAATTCATACAATTACTTACTGTTCAAAAGCGATGCAGACCAAATATATAGCAACAAAAAAAGGAATAGCATCACGCTACTCCTTTAAATCGAAAATGCTGCAGAAAATTTAAAAGTTATAGCGAAAAGTTACGCCAAACGTTCTAGGATCGCCGAGTACGCCTGCATATAAACCCGAGTTACCTGCAGCGGCTTGCAATTGCTCAAAATATTTTGCGTTCCCTAAATTTCTGCTCCAAATAAACAGCGAAAATTTGTCTGATTTAAATCCAAACCTTGCATTTAAAAGCGAATAACCGTTAATTTTTAGCACATTAGAAGGCGTAGGGTTAGAAGAATATGTAGAGCGGTAACTCACATCGCTTGCTAAAAAATATCTACCTTCTTTTGTACTTAATTTTCCTTTAATGCTATATTCTGCGCCACCCGAAAAATTCCACTTAGAAATGCCCGGCAAAGCACCACCTGATGCATCTTTAAAAGCAATTTGAGTGGAAACGCCGTTAATAATTTCTGTGTGCCCAGTTTCTTCTAAGGGTAGCGGTGCATTGGTAAATTTCTCATATTTGCCATCAAGATAAGCAACGGCAGCATTTAGAGTAAACGATCGTTCGTATTGGTATGTACCATCAACTTCAAAACCTTTAACATTTACCTTTTCTGCATTGGCTAAATAACCTCGATTAACGCCCAATTGTGGCGATTGTACATTGGTTTGGTAATCGGTAATATCCGTATTAAAAATAGATAGATTAAAAATTGCGCCTTTTACGGGTTTGGTTTTTATGCCCACTTCATAGTGTTTCACATATTCTGGTTTTACCACGGCCAAACTTAAATCAGCTTCGCCGGTTGAGGTTGTTGGTAAGCCACCAACGTTAACGCCAACTGGCTTATATGCCGTAGAAAAAGTTCCGTAGGCATTAACTTTATCTGTTGGTTTATAAGCTACAGTTATATTGCCTGATAAATTATTGTTATTTACATTGGTATTAAATTGCTGATTGCTATATACTGCTTTTTTTAGCGCAATCAAATTAGCATCTGCAGTTTGTAAACCACCATAAGTTGTGCGGCTGTAATCAACATTTTTTTGATCATAAGTAAACCTAATACCCGGTAAAACATGAAAATGATCTAAAAACTCCCAATCTACCTGCGCAAAAACCGCTGCACTTAGTGATTTGATTGCAGAATTTGTCTTAATTCCATAACCATCTAACAAGCCCGGGGTTGAATACAAAGCCTGAGTACCCGTACTGCTGGTCTGAACAAATCGCCATTGATCTTTACCAACTTCTTCAGTCTGATCTAATCCTTTTAAATTTTGCGCCAAGGCAAACAGTCCAATTACGCCACTTAATTTATCATTAATATTTCCAGCGTACCTAACCTCCTGCGAATATTGGTCGTGGCGAGAATTTCCTTGAGATTTTGTGAGTGCAGAAAGTTCTGAAAAATCTCTGTCGTTTGTTGGGTCCCAATTCCAAAACCGCCATGCAGTAGTGGATGTTAATGTTCCGTTGCCGATTTTATAATCCACGTTTAACGAAAGTCCACCGATTGATTGATTGTGTTTCCAAGGTGTATTGGTGTTGATTTCTCTAGAAAAAGGATCAACTTTTGGTTGGCTGTAACCTAAATCAGTAAGAATTTGTGCGTATTGTCTATATGCACTTCTTTCTGTTGTGGCTACTCCTGCAATTACCAGTGGGTAGCCCGACGGATGTTGAACACTCACATCACTACTCAGCAATAGCGATATTTTATCTGATGGCGTATAATAAAGTTGCCCTTTAAAGCCTAAATTATTTTGACCGCTGTAATTGCGCTCTTCTTTTGTGTTGTAAATTGTACCATCGCGTTGCGTACCAGAAATGGATAACCTTGCTGCTAAATTCTTCGCTAGGCCACCCGTTATAGAAGTTTTTGCTTGAATAAAATTGTAATTACCAAAACCAAGTTCAACTTTACCACTAGGCACTAGACTAGGTTTTTTTGTAGTGATATTAAAAGCGCCAGCAGTGGTGTTTTTACCAAATAAAGTACCTTGCGGACCTCTAATAACTTCAATTTGATCAATATCGATGAAATCCGTTGAGGTTGCGGCGGGTCTTGCTTGATACACACCATCGACATAAAAACCGACACCAGGATCAATACCATCATTTGTTAAACCAAAAGTTGAACCCAGACCTCTGATGTTCAAAGTAGTATTTCGAGCATTTGACGCATATAATTGTACGGATGGAACCAATTCTTTTAGTCGGTTAACGTTAAAAGCACCTGCATTTTCTGCTGCCTGACCACCAATTACGGTAATTGGAATTGGTACATCTTGCAAAACCTCAGACCGTCTTCTGGAAGTTACCACAATTTGGTCCAGTTGATCATTTTCAATCAAACCAAAATCTAGAGGTGCTTCTTGAAATTTTAAAATCTGAAAATCTTGCGGTTTAAAACCAACTGAACTTATTTGGAGATAAAACGGAGGTTCTTGATTCACATTTATACTAAATTGTCCATTGTCATCGGCGCTTACAGACTTAAGCGTGCCTCTAATTTTAATCGTAGCACGCGCAACCGGTGTGCCGTCGCTACGCTTTATCGTTCCTTTTACTAAATTTTGGGTTTGTGCAAACGTAAATTTTGCAGAGATGATGATTGTTAAGATGATAAGTAATTTTTTTTTCATTTTTTTTAATTTTCTTTCTGCTTAATTGTAAACTAGTCTTGATTTTCTGTAATTTATTTTTACGATTTCAAATAGATTTTAATAATTTTTAACGCTTTATGAATGCTTTAAAACTGATTTACAAACACTTATTAAATCATTCTATAGCCTACTTTTTATTAAGTATATAATATCTATCGATTTAGTAGGCAAATATATTAAAAAAAAGTATTTACGGAATTTTATTTCGTTATTTTAAGTTAAATTGTGAAGTTGGGACGGAATAAAAAATAAAATAGAAGGGAGATTTAAGGAAAAAATATAGACTGAATTTTTTGATGTTTCTCCTCACTGAAAATTCATTCGCCGGCATAGTGTAGTTAGGAAAAAACAATTTTAGCTTGCGTTGCCGTCATAGCGAATGTCCCAAAGGGATGCGCCTAAGTTGCCGTCATATCGAGTGAGCGTAGCGACGAGATATCTCTAAGTTTTTGTGCACAGCTTTAGTTTAGCTACTGCAAATATATTAACAGACTTCTCTTCATGAATAATTCGTTCGCCTGCCTGCCGTAGTTGGGAAGTGACGACACAGTGAGAAACTTGTAGTATTTATTCATCCGATAACTTTCGAACAAAAAGGGCTATCGATGTCGACAGCCCTTAAATATATTATTGCTTAAATAGATTTCTCCTCGTGAAGACCTCGTTCGAAAGGACGACACAGTGAAAAAATTTCTCCTTATGGGAAATTCATTCGCCTGCATGGTGCAGTTTGAAAAGACCGTTTTAGCTTAGTTTGCCGTCATATCGAGTGAGCGTAGCGACGAGATATCTCTAAGTTTTTGTGCACAGCTTTAGTTTAGCTACTGCAAATAAACTAACAGACTTCTTCTCATGAATAATTCGTTCGCCTGCCTGCCGTAGTTGGGAAGTGACGACACAGTGAGAAACTTGTAGTATTTATTCATCCGATAACTTTCGAAAAAAAGGGCTATCGATGTCGACAGCCCTTAAATATATTATTGCTTAAATAGATTTCTCCTCGTGAAGAACTCGTTCGAAAGGACGACACGGTGAGAAAATTGCAGCATTTATTCATCCGATAACTTTCGAAAAAAAGGGCTATCGATATCGACAGGCCTTAAATATTTTATTGCTTCAATAGATTTCTCCTCGTGAAGAACTCGCTCGAAAGGACGACACAGTGGAAAACCCTCAGTCTCAACCTCAACCTCATCCTCAACCCCTATCTCGTATAATTCGGTGCTTCTTTAGTTATTGTAATATCATGTGGATGACTTTCGCGCATACCTGCGGTAGTAATTTGAACGAACTGTGCATTTTGTAAAGCCTCAATATTCGCTGCGCCACAATAGCCCATGCTTGCACGCAAACCACCGATATATTGATACATCACTTCTGCCAATGTACCTTTATAAGGCACACGCCCTACAATTCCTTCTGGCACTAATTTTTTAATATCATCCTCAACATCTTGGAAATAACGATCTTTAGATCCTTGCTCCATTGCTTCGATTGAACCCATTCCTCGGTAAGACTTAAATTTTCTTCCTTCGTAGATAATGGTTTCACCTGGAGATTCTTCAACACCCGCAAATAATGAACCTGCCATTACTGTGCTTGCTCCAGATGCGATTGCCTTCGCAATATCGCCAGTGTGTTTAATACCACCATCGGCAATTACCGGAACACCTGTACCTTGTAAAGCCTTTGCGCATTCGTAAACCGCATATAATTGAGGAACACCTACACCGGCAATAATTCTTGTGGTACAAATAGAACCCGGACCGATACCAACTTTAACAGCATCGGCACCAGCATCAGCTAAAAATTTCGCCGCTGCACCTGTTGCTATATTCCCTACAATAACTTGTAAATCAGGATATTTTGCTTTTACTTCCTTTAATTTATCGACAACATTTTTTGTGTGACCATGTGCCGTATCAATTGTAATTACATCAACACCTGCGTGAACCAAAGCATCCACCCGTTGCAAAGTATCGGCAGTTACGCCAACCGCAGCGCCAACACGTAAACGACCACGTTCATCTTTACAAGCTTTAGGATAGGTTTTTACATTTGAAATATCTCTAAACGTAATTAAACCACTCAAATAACCATCTTTATTTACGACTGGAAGTTTTTCTATTTTATGATTTTGAAGAATTTCTTCTGCTTGAACAAGTGTCGTGCCTTCTGGCGCCGTGATTAAATTATCTTTAGTCATGATGTCGGCAATCGGTGTAGCCATATTCTTTTGAAAGCGCAAATCGCGATTGGTGATGATACCAACTAGTTTATTATCATTGCTAACTACCGGAATACCGCCAATTTTATGCTCCTTCATAATCTTGAAAGCATCGGCAACAACGGCGGTTTCTAATAAAGTTACCGGATCTTGGATCATTCCACTTTCAGAACGTTTAACCTTTCTAACTTCTTCCGCTTGTCTGGCAATCGTCATGTTTTTATGCAACATACCAATACCACCGTTTTGGGCAATTGCAATGGCTAGTTCCGCCTCAGTAACGGTATCCATCGCTGCAGAAATTAATGGAACGTTAAGCTTTATTTTTTTCGTTAAAAAGGTAGTTGTATTTACATCACGCGGTAAAACCTCAGAATATGCGGGTACTAAAAGTACATCATCATACGTTAAACCAGTTGCGATAAATTTTTGGGGGTCGAGTTGCATACAAATAAATTATGGGGGCTTATTTGCGAGGCAAAGATAATAAATATCGTGATATAATAAAGAAATATTTGAAATTGTACTGATTAATATGCTAAACTTAATTTATTTCTATCATTTTATAACGCTATAGTTGTTGTGCGCTTTTATTATATTTTGCGCTTAAAAATTCACCATTATTAGATGTGATTATTTATCATTGTAAAACAATAAACTAAAACTAAAAATGATAACTGAAAATCAATATTTCGACGGAAACGTAAAATCTTTAGGATACGAAACAGCAGAAGGCAAATCGACCGTTGGCGTAATAAATCCAGGCGAATATGAGTTTGGAACTGCAAATAAAGAAATTATGCACGTTGTAGAAGGCGAATTAATTGCACTGTTACCAAACCAAACCGAGTGGAAATCTTTTAAATCAGGCACTTCGTTTGAAGTTGAGGCAAATTCATCTTTCAAAGTAAGAGCAGAAGTGCAGACAGCTTATTTATGTCAATATAGATAGATATATTTCGGTTTTACCACAGCGCACACAGAGAAAGATTAACCACTAGATTACCAAAGAAAAACGTAAAATATTTTCTGACACGTACGTCTAAAATCATGTTAGCCAAATCCAGTCGGGAAGTTGTCATTCCCTACTCGATAGGGAATCTTAAAGCAACAGGTTTTTCTTTCGCATTAGGATTCCCGCTTTTGCTTGCCTGCCGGACAGGCAAGCGGGAAAGACGATAAGTGATAAAAACAAAAAGAGGGCTTAAATTTTAAAAAATTTGAGCCCTCTCCTTTTCCAATGCAATCCTTTTACCTCTTCCCTACTACAACCTCTACAAAGTTTTCGGTACCCAAATATTTGTTCGCTAAATCCTTAATTGCGCCAGATGAAATATTTTTAACTGTCTTGATGTAAGTTTCATAATAATCATAACCCAAACCTGAAAAATGGATGTTTTTAAATTTATCAGCATGAGAAAATATGTTTTCTAAACTCCCTAACATAGAACCTAACATATAGTTGCGCACTAAATTAAGTTCATCTTCGCCAACTAAGTCAGTTTTTAATATATCAATTTCCTTATAAATTTCGGTCAATGCATCACCGCAAACTTCTGCGCCAACTTCAGTAGCAATAAAGAAATAACCTGCATTTTTTAAGGAAGCTATACCCGAGCCAATTCCATAAGTATAACCTTTTTCCTCACGGATATTAGCCATTAATCTCGATCCAAAATAACCACCAAAAACCGTATTCAAAACTTGAAAACCCGGAAAATCTACATGATTTCGATTGATGGATAGTTTACCTATCCTTATTGCAGATTGTAAAGCATCAGCTCTTTCAGCATAAATTTTCTCGTTAAAATGAGCCTGCAAAGCAAATTTATTCTCAACCGAATTTTGTTTTTCCCAGCCTTTACCAAACGTTTCGTTCAATAATTCAAAAGCTTCACTATCAAATTTACCTGCAATTACAAGCGTACAATTTGATGGATTATAAGCTTTCGCAAAATAATCTGCCAAATCAAGTCGGTTAACAGCGTCATAATCAGTTAAACTTGTATTAACGCCATAAATTGTATCTCCAAAAAGTGTGTGGCTAAACGTTTTACGCGCCACAAAATCGTTTTTCTTTAAATTAACCTGAAATTTTTGTTTTTGATTTTGCAAAAATATATCAAGTTCCTGCTGTGGAAATTGACTATCCGTAAGTACATTTTTTACAATAGGCAACACAAATGGCAAATGTTTATTTAAACTGTACAGCGTAACCGAAGATTGATCTTGAGCATAATCTGTTTGAAAAAACGCGCCATAAAAATCTATACGCTCGGCAATTTCTTTGGCAGTAAACTTTTTTGTGCCGTTGTTAATCATCGTGTTCGTAATAAGTGCCTGTAACGGCTTACTTTTATCCCAATTAACATTATCGAATATAAACTCGATTCGCACAATATCTTGATTATCAGAAAAAAGCGTATAAACAGGAATGCCGTTGTCTAAATTATTTTTTGTTGGATGAATAAAATCTATTTGACTTACCTGCTTAAAATCAGGTGCTTGGGTTCGATTAAGCATTTTGTTTTGTTAAGTAATATAAAGTAGATGAGCTTTCTTTAGTAAACATTTTTTCCGAAACTCTCTTGAGGTCATCGGCTGTTACCGCTAAATATTTTTGAGTTTCTTCGTTCATCAGCATGGCATCGCCCAACAATTCGTAATAAGCCAAATTCATAGCCTTATCCAATAAATTCATTTCAGAAAACACCATTACCGATTCTGCTTTATTTTGAATTTTAGCCAATTCGGATTCGTTAACGGCATCTTGCTTCAATTTTTCCAACTCAGCCCAAATCCCTTTTTCTGCGGTTTGTATGGTTACACCTTCTACTAATTTACCTTCGATGATGAATAAACCCGCATCTAAACTACTCGTAATGTAGGCATTAATTTCGCTAAACAACTTTTGCTCTTTTAATAAGCTATTGTGCAATCGCGAAGATTTTCCGCTTGATAAAACATCAGACAAAAGATCATAAACATGATAATCTACGCTTAATCTTTCTGGCATTTTAAAAGCAATATAAATTGCATTTAAAGGCACATCAGCGGTAATAGTTTCAAAACGGGCTTCGGTTTGGTGCTCTTCTTGAATTAAATTTCTATTGTATTTATTTCCTGCCGGGATAGGTTCAAACCATTTCTCAGCAAGTTTTTTTACGTCTTCTGTTTTTACATTTCCACCAACAACTAAAATTGCATTTTGTGGATTGTAGTGCTTTTTGAAAAAAGCTTTAACATCATCCATAGTTGCGTTTTCTATATGCGATAATTCCTTACCAATTGTTGCCCATTGGTACGAATGCTTTTTATAGGCCAACGGGCGAAGTTTTAACCATACATCGCCATAAGGCTGATTAAGATACCGTTGTTTAAATTCTTCGCTTACTACATTTCGCTGTGTATCTAAACTCTTTTCAGAGAAAGCCAAGTTTAACATTCGATCACTTTCTAACCAAAAAGCAGTTTCCAAATTTTCGGCTGGCAAAGTGATGTAATAATTGGTAATATCGTTACTGGTAAAAGCGTTGTTTTCCCCTCCAACTCTTTGCAAAGGCTCATCATAACTTGGAATATTTACCGATCCACCGAACATTAAGTGCTCAAATAAATGTGCAAAACCAGTTTTATCGGCCTCCTCATCTCTTGCACCAACATCATATAAAATATTTAAAACTGCCATTGGCGTTGTTGGATCTTCGTGAACCAAAACTTTTAATCCATTGACAAGCGTAAAGCGATTGAAATTTACCATTATTAATTTTTAGAAAGTGGCAAAGATATTATTTTCGTTGGTTTGTTTTTTGGTTTGTTAGTTGTTTAGCGTTGCAAATTGCCAAAAAGGCCATATTTTACATCCAACAAACCAAAACACCAAACAACCAACAAACCATTTCCATATCTTTGTAATATGAATACAGCGGATCTATTACAGCGAGCTTTAAATTTCGAATTTTTAAGTCAAGAAGAAGGTGTTTACCTATACCATAATGCCGATACGCCATCGCTTATGTTTGTGGCAAATGAGCTTCGAAAAATTCAAGTTCCGAGTGGTAAAGTAACTTGGCAAATAGACCGTAATGTAAACACTACAAACGTTTGTATTGCCAACTGTAAATTCTGTAATTTCTTTCGTCGCCCTGGCCACGAGGATAGTTATATCACTGATATTGAAACCTATAAAGTTAAAATTGAAGAAACTTTTCGTTTAGGTGGCGATCAATTATTGCTTCAAGGGGGGCATCATCCAGATTTAGGTTTATCATTTTATGCTGATTTATTTAGAAAACTTAAAGAACTATATCCCGATTTAAAACTACATGCTTTAGGTCCGCCAGAAATTGCACACGTTGCAAAACTAGAAGGCATAAGCCACACCGAAGTTTTAAGCGCTTTAAAAGACGCTGGAATGGATAGTTTACCCGGTGCTGGTGCCGAAATTTTGAATGATCGGGTTAGGCGTTTAATTAGCAAAGGCAAATGTGGCGGACAGGAATGGCTTGATGTAATGCGTGCTTGCCACCAATTGGACATTACCACTTCTGCAACGATGATGTTTGGCCACGTAGAAACCATTGAAGAGCGTTTTGAGCATTTAGTTTGGATTAGACAGGTACAGAGTGAAAAACCTGCTGATGCAAATGGATTTTTAGCATTTATTCCTTGGCCTTTTCAGGATGATGGAACTTTGTTAAAACGCTTACGTGGCATTAGCAATAATGTAACATCAGACGAATATATAAGAATGATTGCTTTGAGCCGTATCATGCTGCCTAATGTTAAAAACATACAAGCAAGTTGGTTAACGGTTGGTAAAGCGACCGCACAAATCTGTTTACATGCTGGAGCAAACGATTTTGGGTCAATTATGATTGAAGAAAATGTAGTGTCGGCTGCTGGTGCGCCACATCGTTTTACGGCAAATGGCATACAACAATCTATTAAAGATGCAGGTTTTGTACCTCAACTTCGTGGACAAAAATATAACTACCGAGATTTACCCGAGCATTTAGAAGAACAAGTGATTACTTACTAATTAGTTAGTGGGTGAATTAGTGACTTAGTGAATTTTTTCACTCATTCTTACCGAAAGTGAATAAAGTAAAAAACTTGCAATTTTCGATTACTAAAATTAGCTTAATTAAATAAATTTTACCAGCAACAGGTTCAAGTTTGATGTATTTACCTAACCTAATTAAACCCGGTTGTAGCGGTATCCCTGCCCGTACGCATTTTAGTTTTTTCTACTAAAAAAATTAAGCATAAAACGGGACTGCCAATAATTGAAAAGCTTAACCCTGGTTTTCAAAATTTGATGGACATTACACAAAAGTTACTAACGCTAAGTACTACATGCCTATCTGAGTTAGGAACTTTATAACAATAATAAAAATGATGAAAATTAGGCAAAAGTTACTAACGCTGAGTACTATTTGCCTATCAGCGTTAGGAACTTTGAAACAAAAATTATATTTGATGGAAATTAGCAAAAGTTACTAACGCTAATTAACACCTAGCTATCAGCGTTAGTAACTTTACAACCACAACTACCAGGCTGGAAATAGTCAAAAGTCACTAACTCTTAACTGCAACAAACCTACTAGTGTTAGTAATTTTTTATGAAAACGCTGATATTCAAAATACTGAAAATCTTGATCAAAAAAAGGGAGCAAAACCTAAGTTTTGCCCCCTACCTTAAACTAAACATTTACATGCTTAAATTTTTATTACGTTACTGGGAATTTTTTATTTGCTGTTTTGATGAACAAGTTTGCAATTTTCTTAACATCTGATCCCATCAAAGTTTCGTCGAAAGATTCAGCTGCAATTGTTTGGGTAACACCTGCAAAACCGTTTATACCAATAATTTCGATACCTGCTTGCTTAGTATTTTCCTCACCTTTATAAGAATCATTTACACCAGCGACACCAGTATCATTACCGTTAGGTGTGTAAGCAATCCAAGGTTTCAATCCACTTGCACCTACAACATTTGCCGATACCATTTGACGGATATGTGATGCGTGACGTGCCTCTACCGAGTGAACCTGTAAAGCAGTTGTCAAAACAGGCATACCTTTTAAAATTGTAGCTTGGCCTTTAAATGCTCTAACACCAGTATCTTCGAAAGCTAATGCTACCTTTAAGAAAGTGCTATAATTTGTATCAACATCACCGAATGCACCACCTGCAGTAAAATCGTAATCTGCATAAGTATAAGCTGGAGCGTCAGTTGTAGCTATTTTCAAAGCGCCTCTAAACAATGCAACGTGTGCTTTCTCATGATCGCGGATTGTTGTGATTGCATTTCTTGGTGCTCCTGTAGGAATATAAGTTGAGTTTGCAACTGATAATGCACGATCGTAAAAATTAAATTCCAAATACTCTAATGCTAAGGCAAAGTTTAATACATCAGTTACACTTGATGGATTTGTTTGTCCGTATGCTTTTTGAAACATTGAACCCATTGCTAAAGGTAAAGCAGCTAATGAGATTTTTTTGCCCATGTTAAAGAAATCTTTCATGGCATTGCGTCGTGGGCTCAGTCTTTCGTAGATTTCACCGTCAACTTTTTCTATTTCTTCTAATATATTTAAGATATTCATGATTTTTCGAGTTTTAAAGATTAAAGATTGATTACGTTGATTTTAGTTTTGATGTATTTACCAGCAATAGCTAAAACCTTATCAGGAGTTAATGCGCCATCAAGTGCATTTGCATTATCAGACCCTAAAGCACTTAGCGTACCTAAATCTGCAAATGATCCGTTAGATATTTGATCTCTAATATAAGCAGCGTGGCGAGCTTCTACAGATACAATTTTACCTGCAAGGGTTAAATAAGCATCAGTTTTAATTCTCACACCAGCACCATTGTAAGCAGCTACACCTAAATCTTCGAAGGCCATTGAAGCAGCTAAAACACTACTAGCACTTGTAAAATCGATTGAAGAAAAATCTACTTCTAAGCTTCCAATTGCAGCTGTTCCTAAAGCGTTTTTGAAAAACTCTCTGTGAGCAAGCTCATGAAATTGGATATCTTGAAAATATGCTTTTTGTTGAGTTGTAAATGCCGATGGCAATGCAGAAGCAACTTTAATATAAAATGCAGCTTCTAATTGCTCTAAAGCGTAAGCGTAGTTTAATACACCGAAATCATCTTTAAAATCTAAAGTAGCACCTCCCATAGTAGGCATACTTAGGTCTCCTCTATCTTTACTACAACCAGCAGCAAGTAAGGCTACACCTGCAGCGCTTGCTCCAGCAAATTGAAGAAATGACCTTCTTCCAAGAGTTTTATTAGCAAAGCTTGTTTCTTTCGGCTCGTCTAAATTTTGTAATTCATTGTTTTTCATTTTCTTAATGTTTAGAGGTTTTTTACTAAGTTTTGCTGATATATACGTGACAAATTTCAACTTGGTTTTTGAATATTTCATTTTTTTTAATAATGAGGATTTAATACTTTCAAAAACCTATATTTAAACCATGTTAAAAGCTATAATTGTTGATGATGAGGAATTTGCCCGTTCATCACTTTTTTTTCTGTTGCAACAAAACTGTCCTAACGTAGAAATTACTGGTATAGCACGCTCTGTTGCCGAAGCGAAGGAAATTCTCGATCACCATACCATTAATTTAATATTTTTAGATATCGCCATGCCAGGCGAAAATGGTTTCGAATTAATTGCACACGCACAATTAAATAAAGCAATGGTTATTTTTACCACCGCTTATGATCAGTATGCCCTAAAAGCCATTAAAGCAAATGCACTAGATTATTTATTAAAACCAATTGATATTGAAGAATTAGTTATTGCAGTTGATAAAGTGACTGCGTATTTTAATTTAAGAGAGACTAATGTTGAACATGACGACCGCATAAACAATTTAGCCACTACGTTGAACAGTCGTTTAGAAATTAAAAAAATAACGCTTCCTTTTGGCCAAGGGTTTAAAATTGTGGATATTGACGACATTATTCACATTGAAGCAGATAGCAATTACTCTATATTTCATTTAAATAACCACGATAAAATTGCAGTTTCGAAAGTACTGCGAGAATTTGAAGAAATTTTACCAACGGATCAGTTTTTTAGAATTCATAAATCGAGCATTATTAACTTAAATTATTTGAAAGAGTACAATTCGAAAAATGGATTATTAGCTTTACTTAAAAATGGCGAAAGCATAAATGTATCGAGAAGACGAGCAAGTGATTTTTTCGAAAAAATTAAAAGTTACACAAAAGCACATAGTGATAAATAAATTAACACCATCAGGTTTAAAATACAAAAACACATTATCTAGGGTATATCAGTGTGCGCTTTTACTTATGCTGATTTTTACAACCGTAAGCAGCTTTGCCCAGCGAACATATTTACAACATTTTACCACCAAAAATGGGTTACCAAGTAACAACTGCTATTATATACTACAAGATAAAAGAGGTTTCATCTGGATTGCAACAGACGGTGGCTTAAGTCGTTTTGATGGTGCAAATTTCCAAAATTTTTCTATAGAAGATGGTTTACCCGATACACAGATTTTACAGCTTAAAGAAGATAGGCAAGGGAAACTTTGGTTTTTAACCTTAAATGGACAATTGGGCTACTTAGATAATGGGAAATTCTACAATCAAAATAACGATACATTATTAAAGCAACTAAACTTTAACACCATCATCGTTTCCTTTTTACAAGATAATAAAGGAAATATTTGGTTGGGCACCAATACCAATTTAATTGTTAAGTGGGATGGTAAATCAATTAAAAAATATACTTCAAAATACCCAAACGAGAAATTTGCAAATGCCTTTTTACATGAAGACGGCGAAGGAAACATTTTTTCGTTCAGTAATAAAAGTACCCAGAAATTTGATGGTAAAAACTTTACGATTGTGCCCGAAAAAGTGGATCTTCTATCCTATCGAAGTGCAATTAACACACCTGCACATGCACTTTTTTATTTAGATGAAACAGGTTTAAAATATTTTAAAAAGAAAGTAGTAACCGAGGTTTTAAAGATTAATCAAAAGTTAATTAAAAATATTTCTGGTTATTTTTATTACGATGAAAGTGCGAAGCAGGTGTGGCTATCTAACAACAACGGTGCATTTGTTATCGATAAAAACAATAAAACAACATCGTATTTGGATAATATATCCGTTAACCAAACCATTAAAGATAACACCAACAATATGTGGTTTGCCACTAGCGATGGTGTTTATATGTTGCCAAATGTTAATGCCCGCTTATTTGTAATGGATAAAGAAAGTGGCCTAACCGCAAACGTGATAAAAAGTATTGCAAAAGATGAAAACAATAAGTTGTGGCTGGGTACAAACAATGCGAGCATCAACATTTTAAATCTAAATAACTTTACCATTAATGATATTCAAATTCCAGATGAAGAAAAATTTAAGAGCATAAGCCAATTAACTTACGATAAGAAAAATAAATCGATGTTTTTCTCGTCAGAATTTGGTTTAGGTGCCATAAGTGATACCAACTTAAAAAATCCATCATTAAAATATTTAAAGGAAGAAAATGGATTAATGTTCGTAATAAAGCATTTTAGCCTCAATCAAAAAGACAATAAATTTGCCCTAGCGTTATCTACAGGCGTAATTTATGCCAACGATCGTATTAATAATTTCAACATCAACTTGCTAAATTACAGTACCGAAAATGATTTTTTGAGGGAGCGATCGTACCACGTTTTTTACGATCGCGACGGTAGTTTATGGTTTTCTAACTTAAAAGGATTATGGCAATATGGTAACGGATCGCTAATTAGGCATTATGAAAGAAATATTTTGCTTACCAAAAGAATAAACGACATTATGCAACTGCCCGATGGCACGTTGGTTTTAGCAACTGATGGATACGGCGTTATTTTTTATAAAGACAATATAATTACAAAACAGCTCTCCAAATCGAATGGCTTATCGAGCAACATTTGCAAAAAACTTTTTGTTAAAAACAACGAAATTTGGATTTTGACAAACACTGGCGTAAACAAAATTTCCGACTACACTAAAAATCCCAAAATAATCAACTTTGATTATGGTAAAGATTTGTTAACTGATGATGTAAACAATTTATATATTGATGATTCAACAGCATATTTTGCCACCAATAAGGGTTTAGTTTATTTTAATTACAGCGATAAACAAACCTTAACTTCTACGCCTAAAATCTACATCACCTCAATAATAAAAGGTAAACAGCGTTTGCCTTTAAACAGCAGCCTTTTAAAATTTGATTATAACAACAATACCATTCTATTTACTTTTAGTGCCGTAGATTTTACCACGAGCGATATTACCTACCGCTACCGTTTAAATGATGATGCAGAATGGGTAGAAACTAAAACCCGCAGACTTGACTTTTCATCATTACAACCCGGCGATTATGCTTTTGAAGTAAGTGCAAAAAACCAAAATGGAAATTGGAGTCAAACGGCAAAAATCCCATTTACAATAGAAAAGCCTTTTTGGCAAAGTATATGGTTTTTAGGGTTATTGGTATTGCTTATTGGCTATTTATTTTATAAAACAGCGGTTTACATTACGCGCAAACAAAAAGACAAGGAACAGGAGCAGTTGCTGGTTAAAAACAAAATATTAATGTTGGAGCAACAGGCATTGCAGGCCATGATGAACCCACATTTTGTGTTTAATGTGATGAATTCTATCCAACATTATATCAATACTCAAAATACCGCCTCGGCAAATAAAGTGCTTACAGGCTTTGCTCGTTTGATAAGGAAAAACTTAGAAATTTGTACCAAAAGCTATATTTCTTTAGATGAAGAATTGGAATATTTAAACCTCTACTTAAAGTTAGAGGAAAACAGATTTGGTAACAAGCTTCAATATAATATTTACGTAGATCCGGCGATAGATAAAGACGAAACCTTAATTCCTTCCATGTTACTACAACCTTATGTAGAAAATGCAATATGGCATGGCATTATGCCCAAAGAAGCTGGCGGAAAAATCCAAATTAACATCAAAATTGCACAACCCGATCATTTGAATATCGAAATTATTGATGATGGCATTGGCATAGATAACTCGAGAAGCACAAAAAAGACCGATCATGTAAGTAAAGGCATGCAATTAACAAAAGAAAGATTAATGCTTTTAAGCCAAATTGAAGCAAAACCTATACAGTTAAATGTATTTCAGACCAGTAATTTTGGTACAACTGTGTTTATTTCTATACCATTAAAGTAACATATTACCGTTTACTCAATTATTAATACCACTCACTAAATATAAACACATACTAATGCAGTTTAGCCTTAAACTTGTTATAGAAATAAACGATAGTGTGTTTATCAAAAAACGTTCTTATAGGGTTGATATAGATATTTTAATAACCTAACTTAAAGCTATATCTTAATTCAGGTTTCATTTGTGTGTTAAAAGGCGGTCTTGTTTGTTAAAAACGAGACCGTTTTTTTATGCTTAAAAATGATAGTTTTGTAAATGCCTCAATCCGAACTAACCAAACACATCGAAGCTTTAATATTTTCATCAGTACAAAGCATAAGCGTACAAGAAATAATTTTGGCATTAACCGCGGCGCTTAGCAAAGAAGTAATCGAAAACCAAGTATTTGAAGGCATTGATTATTTACAAAAAAAATATGCCGATGATGATTTTGCCATCGAACTGGTAAATTTGAATAATGGCTATCAGTTTTTAACAAAAAAAGATTACCATGAAACGGTTAACCAGCTTCAGTTGCACCGCTCGAAGAAAAAACTAAGCCAGGCCGCGATGGAAACTTTAGCCATAATTGCCTACCGCCAACCGATTACTAAATTAGAAATAGAGCAAATTCGGGGTGTAAATTCCGATTACTCCGTTCAACGTTTGTTGGAAAAAGAACTGATCAGTATTAACGGAAAAGCAGAAACCCCAGGCAGGCCAATTCTTTACTGTACGAGCAGTTTATTTATGGATTATTTTGGATTAAACAACATTACGCAGTTGCCACAGTTGAAAGATTTGGCAAAAGATGAAAATACAGTGGGAATGCCCGAAGAATAATATTTTTATTTTTTTTGTAAATCAGTTCTTTAATAGAAAAAGATTTTTTGTATTTTTAAAGTATAAAAGCATTTTTTAATTTTGTGTATGAAAACCCCAAAGAAAGTCCCAACAAAAGCACCTATTAAAAAACAGGTAAGTGACGAAGATGAATTTGATGAAGATTCAGAAAATTCTAGTCCGGCTAAAAAACCAGTTGTAGAAGAGGATGATGATTTTGATCTACCATTGGATGATTTAGATAATTTCGAAAATTTCGATGATGACGACGATGACGATTATTAATTTTTAAATAATTATATACCTTTGAAAAAGCATCCGCCCGATGGGTAGGATGCTTTTTAATTTAAAAACGTACCGATGCAAATTATCCAAGTTACTAATTCATCATTAAAAAATGATTTTTTAAACGTCCCAAAAACGCTGTATAAAAATGATCCAAATTGGATTTGCCCGTTAGATAGCGAAATAGAAAACGTTTTTGATCCCAAAAAAAACAGCTTTTTTAGTCATGGTAAATGCATACGATGGGTTTTAAAAAGCATTGATGGTAAACTTATAGGTAGAGTTGCAGCGTTTATAAACGACAAAAAAGCCCAAGGTTATGAACAACCAACTGGCGGGATGGGCTTTTTTGAATGTATAGAGAATCAAGAGGCAGCCCACCTCCTATTTTCTACCGCACAAAAATGGCTGGCCGAGCATGGTATGAAAGCCATGGATGGGCCAATTAACTTCGGCGAGAATGATAGCTTTTGGGGTTTATTGGTAGAAGGTTTTACGCCTCCATCTTTCGGTATGAATTACAATTTCCCTTATTATCAGAAATTTTTCGATACCTACGGCTTTGTAACCGAATACGAACAAATTACCAATCACATTAACTTAACAATTCCTTTCCCTGAGCGATTTACCAAAATTGCCAATTGGGTTAGAAAAAAGCCAGGTTACACATTCGAATATTTCGATAAGAACAATGCCGATAAATATATTTCCGATCTCATGGAAATTTATAACGATGGCTGGCAAGATTTCGAAAATTTTGTACCTATAAAAAAGGAAACTCTACAACAAAGCTTTAAAAGCATGGAGCCCATAATGGACGAGCATTTGATTCAGTTTGCATATTTTAACGGCGAGCCTGCATCTTTTGTGGTGCTTATTCCCGATGCCAACCAAATGATTAAAGGTTTTAATGGCAAATTAGGATTAATACAAAAACTGCAATTTGCTTACAGGCGTTGGAAAGGCGTAAATAGAATGCGTGCTATCGTAATGGGCACAAAACCAAAATTTCAAAAGCATGGTTTAGAATCGGTACTGTTTATTCAACTGGGTGAATATGTATTGCCAAAAAATCAATATAAAGAACTGGAATTAAGCTGGGTGGGCGATTTTAACGATAAAATGTTAGCGATTCATCAAGCGACAGGTGCAACTTTTGGCAAAAAGCATTTAACGTTGAGGAAGATTTTTTAGGAAGTTTAAGAGGTAAATGTCTTTTCCGCAAAGGCAAGAATTTTAACAGGGCTTTTAAAAAAACCACCCCCGCCACTCCACAAGCCAACACACCCCCTCCTTGAAAATAAGGCGGGGAGTTGAAAAAGCCAAAAAATATGCGTCTTTCCCGCACAGGCGAGAATTTTAATAGGTCTTTTAAAAAAACCAACCCCCGCCACTCCACAATCCAGCACTCCCCCTCCTTGAAAATAAGGCGGGGAGTTTATGCGTAAAATATCTGTGTTTATCTATTCTTTATCTGTGGTTAAAAATTACCGCTTTAGCATAGCTGCTAAAGCTGGTAAATCAAACCCTGCATAGTTGCCCGAACTCATCATCAACAAGTTGGCATTTTTGTAATTTAAACTTAACAAGTATTCTTTTAGTTTAGCGGCATCATTAAAAAATTTCAGGTTTGGGTTTGCAAATGCGTGTTGCACGTCATCCTCAGAAAAAGGCGTCATCCTTTTCTGCTCGAACGATTTGATGTCTATGAAAACGATGGCGTCGTCTGCTTGATCCATCGCCCCTGCGTACTCCGTTAAAAAATCCTTATTTAAACTGCTAAACGTGTGTAACTCAATGCAGGCAATTAGCTTACGGTTTGCAAATTGTGCCTTTACCGCATTAATAGTCGCTGTTAATTTCGATGGAGAATGTGCAAAATCTTTGTAAACATTGGTTAAATCATCCGCAGCAATTACCTCAAGACGTTTCGATGCACCTGTAAAAGACGCAATTGCCAGATCGAAATCATCAGCATGAATTGAAAGTTGACTACAAACTAATTTCGCAGCATTCAAATTCATTAAATTATGATCTCCAAAAATTTGCAGTGGCGTATTGGCTGGTAATAAATAAGTAATTCCACTTTCAATACGGTGGGCTGGAATGCCGTAAGCTATTTTATGAACAGTAGCTTTTGAGGCGTCAACAATTTCCTTTAAATCTGCATCGGCTTCACAATAAATGAGCGTACCACCACTTTCAATGGTATTAATAAATTTATCAAACTGATGCGTGTAATCAGCGTAAGTAGGAAAAACATTGATGTGATCCCAAGCGATGCCACTAATTACAGCAATATTAGCTTTATAAAGATGAAATTTTGGTCGTCTATCAATCGGTGAGGCCAAATATTCGTCTCCTTCAATAATCATTATCGGCGCTTCGTCTGTTACCTTTACCATCGTTTCAAACCCTGCTAACTGGGCGCCCACCAAGTAATCAAAATCGCGTTTACAATAATTTAATACATGCAAAATCATGCTGGTAATGGTAGTTTTACCATGGCTACCACCAATTACAACACGCAATTTATCTTTGCTCTGTTCGTAAATATATTCGGGGTAGGAGTAAATTTTCACACCGAGTTCTTGTGCTTTCAATAATTCTGGATTATCAATTCTTGCATGCATCCCCAAAATAACAGCATCAAGTACAGTCGAAATTCGGCTTTCATCCCAGCCCATTGTTGCTGGCAATAACCCGTATTTATCCAATCGAGATTTCGCTGGTTCAAAAACCACATCATCCGAACCAGAAACTTCAAACCCTTTTTTATACAAAGCGATGGCTAAATTGTGCATCGCACTACCGCCAATTGCTATAAAATGTATTCTCATTATAATTAGCAAATTTATTAATTAGCTAATTAGCTAATTTGTTTAACAAACTGTGCGGCAACCCAATCGCCATTTTGTTTATGATCGAAATATTCTATTCCGTATTTAACACATTCTTCTTTAATCATACCCAAATCAGGGTTTAAATAAAAGCCACTAAAAAATATTTTTCCGCCTTTTTTTAGTACTTCCGCATAGCGATGAATTTGATCGAGCAATATATTTCGGTTAATGTTCGCAAAAATCACATCAAATTCTTCATTCGGTATCACTTCTTTACTTCCGCAAAGCGCAGTTAGATTATTTACATTATTTAATGCAGCGTTTTCTAAAGTGCTTTCATAGCAAATATCATCATAATCAATTGCCACCAAACTTTTAGCACCAAGTTTTGCTGCTAAAATGGCTAAAATACCGGTTCCGCAACCCATATCCAGAATGGCTTTGTCTTTAACATCAGCCACTAAAATATACTGCATAACCATGGTGGTGGTTTGATGATGACCCGTACCGAAAGCCATTTTCGGATCAATAATAATTTCGTAAGGATATGATGGTTGAGGCTGGTGAAAGGTAGCCCGCACATAACAAACGTCATCCACAATAAGCGGACTAAAATTCTTCTCCCACGCTGCATTCCAGTTTTCATCGGCAACGTTTTCTAACGTATATGTTGTAGAAAAATCTTCAGTGTAACCAGAAAGTAAATCTTTTAAGCCCTCTTCGTTAAAATTTGTTGCGACAACGAAGGCAGTAAAACCTTGCTCACTATCTTCAAAAGTATCAAAGCCCAAATCTGCCAAATCGCTAATAAGCAAATCCTGTTGATAGTCTTCGATACTTTTAAATGTAAATATTGCTTTTATGTACTGCATTTAGCTATTTAATGCTTTAATAATGTCTGTAAAATCGCGAGACTTTAACGATGCACCACCAATTAAACCGCCATCAATATCTTTCTGAGCGAACAACGTTGCTGCATTTGATGGATTGCAACTTCCTCCGTATAAAATTGTAGTATCATCAGCCACATTAAAGCCATAATTTGCTTCAATTTCACTGCGGATAAAAGCATGAATATCTTGCGCTTGCTCTGGCGAAGCCGTTAAACCTGTACCAATAGCCCAAACTGGCTCATAAGCAATTACTAACTTTCTAAAATCTGTTTCAGTTAAACTGAAAATACCGTGTACCAATTGTTTTTTCAACACTTCATAGTAACTTCCGTTATTGCGTTCATCTAAAGTTTCGCCGATGCAAAAAATTGGTGTTAAACCATGAGCCAACGCAATTTTAGTTTTCGAGGCTAAAAGTTCATCACTTTCTGCCTGGTATTGTCTGCGTTCTGAGTGACCTAAAATAACATATTCTGCACCAACAGATTTTACCATTTTAGCAGAAATTTCACCTGTATAGGCACCGTTTTCTTTATCATGAATATTCTGAGCACCAATTTTTACGTCGTTTCCACCCAATTTTGCTAAACTGTTTAAATGAATAAATGGAGAACAAATGATGGCAATTTGATCGCCTTTGCGCTCATCTTTAACCATGTTTACAATTTCGCTAAATAACGAAACGCCTTCGTTATAATCTAAATTCATTTTCCAGTTACCTGCTACAATTTTCTTTCTCATTATATTTTTTTATTGTTATTTCTTATTGTTATCAATGTTTGAATGTTGTAAAGTTTAAATGTTTACAAGCGCAAAAATTCCGAACTTTACCTTTCAACTTTCCGACCTTCAACCTTCCAACCCTTCAACCTTTCAACTTTCTAAAAAGGTCTATATTCACTCGTTAATTCAAAAACTTTTGTTAAAATTTCTTTTTCAATTTCGTCAAAACTCGAGTCTTTACGGGCATATACTTTTTCGGCAGTTTCGAACATTTTCTTTAGCGTGTACACTTCAAAACCATGCGCGCCGCCCCAAGCAAAATCAGGAATAAAATTTCGTGGAAAGCCAGCACCAAAAACATTTGCGCTTACACCCGCTACAGTTCCAGTGTTAAACATGGTGTTAATGCCACATTTAGCATGATCGGCCATAATTAATCCACAAAATTGCAGTCCCGTTTTACGGAAACCTTTTTTATCGTAATCCCACAACTTAACCTCAGCATAATTATTTTTAAGGTTAGAGTTATTGGTATCTGCGCCGATGTTGCACCATTGCCCTAAAACCGAGTTGCCTAAATAACCTTCGTGCCCTTTGGATGAATAACCCCAAATAACCGAATTATTTACTTCGCCACCTACACGGCTATGCGGACCAATAGTTGTGCCCGAATAAATTTTCGCCCCCATTTTTAATGAGGAGTTTTCGCAAAGCGCAAATGAACCGCGCACGATGCTTCCCTCCCACACTTCGCTGTTTTTACCCAAGTAAATTGGACCAAGCTTACTGTTAAAAATAGCACATTCTGCTTCGGCACCTTCCTCAACAAAAATATTATCTCCTAGAAAAGTATTAGTGGAGCTCAAAGATGCTGATGTTCTGCCCTTGGTAATCAATTTAAAATCTTCTCTAATTTCGTTCGGATTCCATTTAAAAATATCTTCTGCAAATTCGATCCTTACAAAATCAGCATCAAAAATCACTTTATCAAATTTTTCTATATTGGGTTGGCTCGTAAAATCTCCTTCGGTTTTAAAAGCCAAACAAAGTTGGTTGGCGTAAATCGCCTGCCCATGTTTTAGATTTTGTACAGCATCTAGCAAAGTTTCATTCGGACAAACAGAACCATTTATAAAAATGGATGCTGATTTGGGTGCATATTTTATCGAAAGATAATCTTGAGTAATGTAGCCAAAATCTGCATTTAGATGTTTGCCCCATTTCTCTGCGATTGTTAAAATGCCTATTCTTAAATCGGCTACTGGCCTGGTGAAGGTAAGTGGTCTAAGCGAGTGCCAAGACGAATCATCAAATAAATTGATTTTCATTGGTATAAAGTCGGTTTCAATGGTAATGAAGCTATCATAATTTATTTATTTTTTTAAATGCGCAAAATTATGATGGTGTCATAAGCTACAAAAATAAAAAAAGTCCCGATGCTTTTGGCAAAGGGACTTTAAAAAATGTTTTTTTATTGCTAAATTATTTCTTAGCGTAACGGTTTTTGAATTTATCGATACGTCCTGCAGTATCAACCAATTTCATTTTACCAGTATAAAAAGGGTGCGACATGTGAGAAATCTCTAATTTATATAGAGGATACTCATTACCATCTTCCCATTTAACAGTTTCCTTAGTCTCTACACAAGATTTTGTTAAGAAAGCATATTCGTTAGACATATCCTTGAAAACAACTGGTCTGTAAGTTGTTGGGTGCAAATCTTTTTTCATTGTAATATTATTTTAAGTTATTTGGGTGAAAAATCAAAAAACATTTTTGCAATTTGCTGGCAACAACGGTAATGATATTTTCTATTTATCTTTTCTATCTCTGTTTTAGAGGATGCAAATATCTTAAATTTATTTCTGATTTGCAAACTGAAAATTAAATATTTTAGAACGCTAAAATTGACGCTGAAACTTATATCATTAGTCGCATTTTAGTTAAAGCTGGAAAACCTCCAGGTTTTTTGTAAAAAAGTTAGACTGGCGAAAAATTTAAGGCAAAAAAGAAGGCGAGGATATGATCCCCACCTTAAATGTTTTCACAACGGAATAATCCTTATTGTGATTGTATTTCAAAATGTGAAAGCAAATCATCCCGAAACTTCGGGATTGCTAAATATCAGTATTTCAAAGAATGAAAGCAAATCATCCCGAAACCTCGGTATTGTAAAACACCACCAAATAAAAAAATGAAAGCAAACCTATAACAAGTCGTCGTACAAACCCTTCCCAAACTCACTTAACTACCTTAGTTTGAGCAAACATTTCGCAGAAACCAAAAACCTATTTTTTAAAAATCTTAAATTTTGTTGTATCTTGCTTGCGGAGTATTATACCCCTTATGCAATCTAACTTAATATCTTTAGCGTTCAATAAAATTGGTGGGATTTTTAATCACTTCCTAATTAAAGAACCTAACCCCATCAATCGCGCAAGAATCAGAATGCTATCTTACATTTTGGTATGCTATCTTCTGTTTACGGGCGTACTGACGATATCTTACTTCATTGCGGGCGAAAAATTGCATTTAATAAGAGTAAGTATAGTTTTTGTAATTACGATTTCACTTATCGCGATAACGTATTTTACTCATGCTTGGAAAATCGCATCACACGTAATACTTATTGTTTGCACATTAGGTGTTTACACTAATATTTCTATATATGTTCAAAATGTAAATTTAGAAACCATACAATTTGTTTGGCTAGGTATTTTGCTCAGTTTTTACATGCATGGCTTAAAATGGGGTTGGTTTTACTCCATCATAAATATCCTGCCGGTGATGATTTACACCGCTATAGACAATAAAAATTACTTCTACATTGGCACAGGTCCACATGAGGTTAGTCAGCTTACCTACATTTTTGCAACCTATTATAATTTCGTGTTTATTACATTTCTTCAATATTATTTCTTTAAAACTTTTAACAAAAACTTCGTTAGTTTAACAAACACCAAAAATGCACTGAACGAAATTAACGAGAAACTTAAAACCAGCTTGCACGATGTTGAAAATCTATCTAACGCGAGGATGGAGTTTCTATCCACAATGTCGCATGAGTTACGCACGCCATTAAACGGCGTAATTGGCATATCGAACGCACTATTACTTCAAAACCCGCGCGAAGACCAAGAGGAAAATCTCGCTGTATTAAAGTTTTCTGCAGAGAACCTTTTATTATTGGTAAACAATATTCTAGATTTCAATAAATTTTCATCAGATAAAGCAAGGTTAGAAAATTTTGCTTTTGATATTTCTGCGCTGATACAGAGTAATTTTTCGAGTATTAAATTAAAAGCCGAGGAAAAATTGCTCCATTTATCGCTGCATATAGATGAAATTCTAAAAAATAAATATGTGATAAGCGACCCAACTCGCTTAACGCAGGTTTTATCAAACTTGCTAAACAATGCCGTTAAATTTACAGGTAAAGGAAGCATCAGTTTAACCGTTAAAGTACAGCAAATTGATGCCAACATGATGGACGTAATGTTCATTGTTGAGGATACTGGAATAGGTGTAGAAACAGAAAGACAAGAAAATATATTTGAGGCTTACGTGCAAGCCACGCCCAGTATTAATAGAAATTACGGCGGCACCGGACTTGGCTTAACTATTGTAAAAAAAGTGTTAAATATGTTTGGTAGCAAAATTAGCTTATTGAGCAAGCCAAACGTAGGCACTAGAATTTCTTTTAATATAAATTTTAATTATCAGCAGGTTAGCACCCAAAACTTTAAAGAAACCGATAACGGGAAAACAGAACTTTCGCACCTTAAAATTTTGGTAGCCGAAGATAATCTGGTAAATATTTTGGTTATTAAAAAGACATTAGAACGCTGGAATGTTGTGCCGGATGTTGCTGAGAACGGTAGAATTGCCTTAACAAAGGTTGAGGAAAACAATTACGATGTTATATTAATGGATCTCTACATGCCGGAAATGGATGGCTATGAGGCGACGGTTTGCATACGTAATTTAGATGATAAAGTTAAAGCAAGTACACCAATTATCGCCATTACGGCGGATGTTAACGATGCTGTAATAGAGAAAAACCTGTTGGCAGGCATTAATGATGTTTTACCAAAACCATTTGATCCCGAGCAATTATTCGCTAAAATAAAACAACTTACTGGTGTTAGCGCAGTAGTAGAAAGTGAAATAAAATGCTAATTAAAAACCTGAGGATGAGCGTTCAAAATAGCAAAAAATCGAATTTAAATATTACCTTTTAACAACATTCTTTGTTATGAGCTGTATTTTTTCAAGTTTCTACTTTAGCTTTTTGTCTGAAGATTTAGGCATTAACAATTAGTAAACTATCTTTATAACAATAACCTAATCTCATTTTATGAACAGAAGAAACTTTCTAAAAAATACTGCAACCGTAAGTGCACTGTCAACTATTAGCTTTTCGGCAATAGCAATGCCGTTATCATTAATAAAAAACGATGAGGTAGATTTTATTGCTGATTTCGAATTAAATGAAATTACAGTAGATGAGCTTCAAGCAAAAATGCAAAACGGAAAAATTTCTTCAAAAACATTAACAGAAATGTATTTAAGGCGTATAGCCCAAATAGATAAAAATGGACCAAAATTAAACGCAATTATCGAACTTAATCCAGATGCATTGGCCATAGCAGTAAAAATGGATGAGGAACGTAAACGAGGTAACAATAGGGGGCCATTACATGGAATTCCTATTTTGATAAAAGACAACATTAACACCGGAGATAAAATGCAAACTACTGCGGGTTCTTTGGCTTTAGAAGGTAATGTTGCATCGGCTGATGCTTTTATTGTAACAAAACTTAGAGAAGCTGGCGCGGTACTTTTAGGAAAAACCAACTTAAGCGAGTGGGCGAATTTCCGTTCCAACCGGTCATGTAGTGGCTGGAGTAGCCGAGGTGGACAAACAAAAAATCCTTATATTTTAGATCGAAGTCCGAGTGGTTCGAGTTCGGGTTCGGGCGCAGCGGTTTCTGCAAATTTATGTGCAATTGCCATTGGTACCGAAACTAATGGTTCTATTATTGCTCCCGCTTCGTACTGCGGCGTTGTAGGCTTTAAGCCCACCGTTGGTTTATGGAGCCGCAGCGGGATTATTCCAATTTCTACCACACAAGATACTGCTGGCACAATGTGTCGCACTGTAACCGATACAGCAATTTTATTGGGCGCATTAACTGGCGTTGATCGTGATGACGCCATTACCAAAACTAGTGAAGGCAAAACTTATAGTGATTATACGCAGTTTTTGAAGACTGATGCTTTAAAGGGGAAAAGATTGGGCATAGAGAAATCTTTTTTAAACGGACACGAAGGCGTAGTAGCATTGTATAAATCAGCCATTGAAAAATTAAAAGAATTAGGAGCAGAGATTATTGAAATAGAGTTACTAAAAGATATGGAAGCAATTGGCAGAGCCAGTGTTTTACAACCAGAATTTAAAGCTGGTGTAAATGCTTACTTGGCCAAGGCAAACGCGAAAGTAAAAACTTTAACCGATGTTATTGCGTTTAATAAAGAGAACGAAGCTATTGCGATGCCCTATTTTAAACAAGAAATATTAGAGGCTAGCAATAAGGAAACCGATTTAAGTAGCCCAACTTATAAAGCAAATTTAGCCAAAATTAATTCTGCTAAAAACATAATTAGCAATTTGATGGAGAAAAATAAATTAGATGCAGTTGTAGGCACTAGTTACGGTATCCCTTCGCTAATTGATCTTTTTAACGGCGATTATGGTGATGATTTTTATTTTGCTTCACCAGCAGCTATGGCAGGTTACCCACACATTACGGTACCCATGGGTAGATTATTCGAACTTCCGGTGGGTTTATCAATTTTCGCAGGGGCTTACCAAGAACCAGTTGTTTTGGCATTTGGCTACGCTTTTGAGCAAGCCACTAAACACCGAAAAGCACCTAAATTTTTAAAGAACAGCAACTTTTCTTCGGGGGTTTAATAGCAATATATTAACAAGTTGTAAAAGCAGTTTTAAGCAAAAACTTTACTTTATCTATAATTTATTTTTTTAATCATGATTGTTTAATACCATTGCTTATTTAGGTACTGTATTTGTTCCATGTTTCTACTTTTGCCTTCTGTCGGGAGATGTAAGCATCAGCAATTACTTCTGCAGTACTTTTTCCTTCAACATTTTCTAGCAATTCTTTCAATTTGTATTGATCCACATCTGCCCGGTACAAAATTTGAATTAATTTCGGAAAATCCTGATCGACCAAATACCCAAATGCATCAACCATTTTTTGCCGAAGTTGCTCCTCAGAAAGTTGCTCGGGAATATCAAAATCTTTGGTAATGATTTTAATTAAAGAAGTAGTTTCTTTCATGGATTAATTAATAAATTTTTAAAATATTTTCATTTTGCTATTTTGACAAACTCAATTCATAAACCCGATTGACGGGGAAAGCCTTTGCTTTTCGCAAAGCTTGTACCAAAAAGCGGGACCGAACCAAACCTAAGAATTACTGAACACTCATTTACAAATCATATATATATAACCCCAAAGGGGCTTTTACGCTCGAAATAGAAATTCGCTAAACTAAGCGTTTTGTCTTTGTGCCTTGCTCCCTGCCTGTCCGGCAGGCAGGCTTGTTCCTTAATCTTTACCCCAAACTTCGGTCTTCCGACCTCGGACTTTCCCGACTTTCCGACCTCGGACTTTTCCGTTTTTCCGCTTTTCCTACTAAACACCTAAATCCACTTAATCTCCTGACAAATCTCTATCAACACGCCATTAGTACTTTTTGGATGAACAAAACACACCATTTTGTTATCTGCACCTTTTTTCGGTACATCATTCAAAAGCACAAAACCATTTGCTTTTAAACGTTCCATTTCTTCTAAAATATCATCTACTGCAAACGCAATGTGATGAATGCCCTCCCCTTTCTTTTCTAAAAACTTAGCAATGGCACTATCTTCTGAGGCAGCTTCTAAAAGTTCTACTTTATTATCTCCAGCTTTTAAAAATGCAGTATTTACTTGCTCGGAAACAACAGTTTCAGTTTTATAGCATGAGGTATTTAGCAATTGTTCATATATTGAAACGGCTTTGCTGAGGCTTTTTACCGCAATACCGATATGCTCTATCTTATTCATCGTTTTAAAAGGTTGGTTAAATGTAAAAATGCAGGTTTTATCTATAACCTCATAGCTATAAATGATAATTGTTAGGAAAGATTTTTTGTATCTTTGTGCTACAAATAAAAGAACTGAAATGAAACAGCCGATATATTTAGATAATAACGCTACTACTCCTCTTGATCCAAGAGTTTTAGAGGCAATGCTACCTTACTTTACTGAAAAATTTGGAAATGCTGCAAGTCGTAACCACGCTTTTGGCTGGGTTGCAGAAGAAGGTGTTGATTATGCTCGTGAGCAAGTAGCCAAACTGATCGGCTGTACTGAAAAAGAAATTATTTTTACTTCGGGCGCAACTGAAGCCGATAACTTGGGCATAAAAGGCGTTTTTGAAATGTACAAAGAAAAAGGCAATCACATTATTACAGCGATTACCGAGCACAAAGCAGTTTTAGATACTTGTAAACACCTAGAAAAAAATGGTGCCAGAGTAACTTATCTTGGTGTTAAAGAAGATGGTTTAATTGATTTAGGCGAGTTAGAAGCTGCAATGACACCAGAAACAATTTTAGTGTCGATTATGTATGGCAATAACGAAATTGGTGTAATACAACCCGTTAAAGAAATTGCTGCGATTGCGCACAAACATGGTGCTTTATTTATGACTGATGCAACGCAAGCAGTTGGTAAAATACCTGTTGATGTTATTGCTGATGGTATTGATTTAATGGCTTTTACAGCTCATAAAATGTACGGACCGAAAGGAGTTGGTGCACTTTATGTACGTAGAAAAAACCCAAGGGTTAAGGTTACTTCACAAATGGATGGTGGTGGCCACGAACGCGGTATGCGTTCTGGAACATTAAACGTACCAGGTATTGTTGGCTTAGGTAAAGCTTGCGAACTTTGTCGTTTAGAGATGGAAAGCGAATCGAAACGTTTATCCGCTTTGCGCGATCGTTTAGAAACGACTTTAAACAAAATGGAAGAGAGTTATGTTAATGGTAGTACACAACACCGTTTACCACACGTAGCAAATATCTCTTTTAAATATGTAGAGGGTGAAGGTTTAATGATGGCCATGAGCGATTTAGCAGTATCTTCAGGATCTGCTTGTACTTCGGCTTCGTTGGAACCATCGTATGTATTAAAAAGTTTAGGCTTATCGGATGAATTGGCACACTCTTCAATTCGCTACGGTTTAGGTCGTTTTACAACTGATGAAGACATAGACCAAGCGATTGCAATTACAGAGAAAGCAGTATTGCACCTTAGAGAACTTTCTCCACTTTGGGAAATGTTTAAAGAAGGAATTGACTTAAGTAAAATTGAGTGGGCGGAGCATTAATTTGCGAAGCAAATTAATGCGTTGTAAGTTAAAAGTTATGGGGCGGGATGCTTTAGGCACAACGTTGAAAATACCCGATTAGAACTTGACAATTGAAAACCTATAACACGTAACCGACAACCCGCAACTGGCAACCCGCAACCCGCAACTGATAATTAATAAATAGAATCACCTTCGCAGAAGGCTAAATAACATAAACAAATGGCATATTCAGAAAAAGTAATCGATCATTATAATAACCCACGTAACGTAGGTACATTAGATAAAGCAGATAAAAATGTTGGTACCGGTTTAGTTGGCGCACCAGAATGTGGTGATGTTATGCGTTTGCAAATTGAAGTTGGCGCAGATAATGTGATCACTGATGCTAAATTTAAAACATTTGGTTGTGGTTCTGCTATCGCTTCTTCATCATTAGCAACAGAATGGCTAAAAGGAAAAACAATTGATGAAGCTTTAACAATTGGCAACATGGATATTGTTGAAGAATTGGCTTTACCTCCAGTAAAAATCCACTGTTCTGTTTTGGCAGAAGATGCAATTAAATCGGCCATTAACGATTATCGCGTTAAAAATGGTTTAGAGGCAATTGCAATGGAGAAATCGCACCACTAAATTAGATATGAGTTATTAGATATGAGATATGAGTTTTACTCATCAAGTCTCAAATCTCAAATCTCAAATCTCAAATCTTATTAAAATGATCACTATAACAGATAAAGCAAAAACAAAAATAGATCACTTAATGCAGGACTCGGAAATGGGTTCTGACTACTTCTTACGCGTTTCGGTAAAAGGTGGTGGCTGTTCGGGCTTGTCTTATAATTTAGATTTTGATAACGAAGAACAAAAAGGCGATCAGTTTTTCGAAGATAGAGGTATTAAGATTGCTTTAGATATGAAATCATTTCTTTACCTAGCTGGTACGGAATTAGATTTTAGCGACGGATTAAATGGAAAAGGATTCAACTTTATTAACCCAAATGCCAGTCGCAGTTGTGGTTGTGGCGAAAGTTTTTCGGTCTAAGTTTAATAACTTATTTTAATTGAAGGCATCTCAATGGGATGCCTTTTTTTTGTTACCCATTTTTTTTAAAAATCCATTACTGTCAAATAAAATACTTAACCACGGAAAACCGTAATTAGGTTATTTAGTAATATCCTATCTTGCAAAATTATTTTTATATAATGCTTTTGTTATGATTTTTTTCAGCTTTCCATCTCCATTAACACCGTTAAAATTTTGAAACAAGCTAACGCGACATTTGGCAAAAGACTGGCTAATTTTATCAAATTAAATAAAATAAAGTCGGGTTTTATTGTAATTTCTATACTTTTATTCGCTTTCTTTTCGAATGCCATTAGTTTAATTTTTTATGGCTTAATTAACGTTGCTCCTCCTATTTCGAAAGTAGAAACCGTTAGAAATTTTCTATTAAAACAGCCAAATTTTGTAAAACTGTTACATCAACATCAGCAAAATACAGTTAATAATCGCAAAAAATCTGCTTTGCAAATGTACCTGCACAAAACCTCTATTTCTGTAATGATATCGCCCGTGGCGGAAGTACTTGATTTTCCGAAAACGTATGATACTTGGCAAGTTTGGGTTAAAACTGATGTAATTGACGGCAAACCTTACACATCTTTTTTAGTTAGAATTGGCACCATAAAAGATGAGAAATCTGTTAATCTTTTTTCAAATGCTCAAAAAAACACCTTTGCAAAAAGATTTGTCGGCGCATTTATTAATGGCTACAATAAACTGTATGATTGGGAAATACTTCACCCGATTAGGTATAATATCACAGAAATGAATGCAACATCAAATACCGACTTTAAAATCCTACAGAGAGAGGATTGGGAAAAATTATCTTATCAACAGCATTTAAAAGGTGTGGGAGAATCGTACTAAATTATATTTCCTAATCGGTCAATATCAATTCTGAAAGTTAAATAACGGATAAAAATTAAGCTTTGAGTACGTAAACCAACTTTTTACCAAAAAACACAATTACAAAAACCAACAATCCTGCAATAAGACTCATTACCAATTCTTTAACTATTGTATTTAAGCGTGGAAAAAGATGATGTATGAAATCTATATTATGCACAAAAATACCGCCTGCAACCAATAGTAAGGCAACCGTCCCTACCACTGCCAAAATATTAATAACAATTGGTAGTGCGTTTACCAAAAAATTACCTAAGGTTATTAAAAAGCCTTTTTCTGATTTCGATTTTTTAATAAGTTTAAAACCTACATCGTCCATTCTCACAATCACAGCTACAATTCCATAAACCCCGATAGTTGCTATGATAGAAACAATGGAAACCGTAACTATTTCTACAAAAAGGGGATTGAATTGAGATTTTAGCGTTTTGAAACCCTCTTTTGCAGAAGCAAGAGCAATAATTACAATCTCGAGAGATAAAATAAAATCGGTAGTAATTGCAGATTTTACTTTCGCTTTTTCCGTTTCTTTTTTTTCTTCGATAATTTGATCAGCTTCACCAATTACTTTTTCATCTTTTTTAACTCGATGAAACAAAAATTCTATTATTTTTTCTACGCCTTCGTATGCCAAATACAAACCACCCAAAATCAAAATAATTGTAATTGCAGGCGGATATAACCATTGAAGTACAAATATTGCAGGAACAATAATTAATTTATTAAAGAAAGAGCCTTTCATAATTTTCATTAAAACAGGTATTTCTCTGCTTGATAAAAATCCAGTTGCCTTTTCGGCATTTACTGCAAGGTCATCGCCCAAAATTCCTGCGGTTTGTTTGGTTGCTAGTTTCGCCGTCACTGCAACATCATCCATTAAAGCACCTATATCATCTAAAATCGCGAAAAACCCTGAAGCCATATATCTAATAATTGAGGGTGCAAATTAAACATTCCTTTCCATCGCCCAAAAAACTATTTACTTTATTCTAATTAATCGCCTTTACCAATGGATAGATAAGATTTAATAGCCTGCGTAAGTTGGTTGTACTTTTAAACTGTATGTTTAAACGTGGTTAGTAACTTCTATTGTATTGAGATTTTGGCGTTTTCCAACTATTTTTGTTACAACAGATTATCTATCTTTTAGTACTTTATACAGTATAATTGTGATGAAAGAATTAAATCATACTATTTCCAATCAAAAATGTATTTCTTAACTCGAAAACTACTTCTATAAAATTTAAACAAAAAGCATTATAATTGTTAATCAGTAACCAATCAGATATAAGTATGTCATTAATTAACGAATTTTCTACTGTCCCGAGCCTATTGAGGAACGTTGTAAAAAACATCCACAAACCCGAAGAAACATTCATAATCCACAAACAAGGTGCAGAATGGGTAGAGATTTCTTATCAGGATACTTTAAAAAGAGCAGATGCGGTTTCTGCTTATTTTTTAGAAAAAGGCATAAAAAAGGGAGAGCGTTTGGGTTTAATGATCGAAAACTGTCCTGAATATGTTTATTACGACCAAGGAATTCAGCAAATTGGCGCCATAAATGTTTCCATTTACCCAACGCTATCAGAACAAGAAGTTGCCTATATTATTAACGATTCGGGCATTAAAGCCATTATGATTGGCAATAATTTTCTTTATCGCAAGGTGCTAAAGGTTGCAGCCAATTGTAGAGAACTTAAATATATTATACCCACCTTTAAAGATTTTGAAAAAGTGGTAATCCCGGAGGATGTTCATATTGAAGTGATTGCTTTTTCTGATATTTTAGCTTTAAAACACCAAGTAACAGCAGCAGAAAAAGCAGCTATTGAGCAATGCCGAAATTTAATAGAACCTCATGATGTTTCTTCGTTAATTTACACTTCGGGCACTACAGGAACCCCAAAAGGCGTAATGCTTACGCACCACAACTTTGTTAAAAATGTAGAGGTTTGCTTAGAGCAAATTCCCGTAATTGATAAAACGGAGACTTTTTTATCGTTCTTACCACTCTCTCATGTTTTTGAACGTACTGCAACCTATCATGTTTGTTGTGCCCAAGGCTGTAAAATTGCTTTTGCGCAAAGTTTAGAATTATTGGCGAAAAACATGGGCGAGGTTAGGCCGACCGTAATGAGTTGTGTACCACGATTACTGGAACGAATTCATGATAAGGCAATAAAATCTGGAACCGCCGCAGGTGGAACAAAAGCAAAAATATTTTTATGGGCTTTAGATACAGGAAATAAATATCGCCTTGCCAACGAAGCTGGCGACAAACCAGGTTTAATTTTATCAGCTAAAAAAGCAATTGCCGAAAAATTAGTTTTCAGCAAAATAAAAGAAAAAACTGGCGGTAGGCTAAAATTCATGATTTCGGGCGGTGCCGCCTTGCCTAAAAATGTTGGCGAATTTTTTGGTGACTTAGGAATTAAGATTTTAGAAGGTTTTGGTTTAACAGAGACTTCTCCAGTAATGTCGGTTACAGAATACCACCGCCAAGTTTATGGCACCGTGGGGAGAATAATTCCGGGTATTGAAGTTGGCATACAAGATGTAGAGACGAAAGAGATTACTAACATTCAAACTCACCAAACTTTTAACGAAGAATTTGAATGTGAAGAAGGTGAAGTGATTGTGCGCGGCCATTGTGTAATGAAAGGATATTTTAATAAACCCGCAGAAACTGCCGAAGCCATCGATCGAGACATGTGGTTTCATACTGGCGATATTGGTCGCTTTTACAAAGGTAACCTGCAAATTACCGACCGTTTAAAAAACATGATTGTTAATGCTTATGGCAAGAATATTTACCCTACACCTGTAGAAAATATTTATTTAAAAAGCCCTAAAATTGATCAGCTTTTCTTAATCGGCGATAAACGTGAGTTTATTACGGCGATTATCATTCCAAATAGAGAAACTTTAGAAGAAACATTCAAGTTAAAATCTGCGTTTTTTGATGAACCTAACCCTTTTATTGAAGATCAAGAAATAATAGATTGGATAGAAAAGGATATTAAAAAAATATCTAACGAATTGGCGAAGTTTGAACGTATTAAAAACTTTAAGATTAAGCGTAACCCTTTTAATATTGATGAAGGAGAAATTACGCCAACGATGAAAGTTAAGCGACGTATTGTAGAAAAGAAATATATAGATGTTATTGATAGCATGTATGAAGAAGGTGTGGAGGTGGAAAGCTAGAACCAATCATATCTAGACTTCTTTGAAATATTACAAAGTAAATTAGCCAAGCAAACCCTTTATTTTTACAAATTTTTACTAACTTAAAACCCCACGTAGCATATTGATGTTTACGTATTAATAAATTTTTAAATAAACAACTCAAAATTACATGGTTATAATTAATAGTTTCGAAGAGTACAAATCATATTTAGGCAAAGAAATAGGCGCTTCTCAATGGCATACTATAGATCAAGATCAAATAAACAAATTTGCCGCAGCCACATTAGACTTTCAATGGATACATACCGAGCCTGAAAAAGCAAAAGAAAGTCCTTTTGGTTCCACCATTGCGCATGGGTATTTAACCTTATCGCTTATCCCCTATTTATGGAAGCAAATAGCCGACATCCAAAATGTGAAAATGGAAGTGAATTATGGCATCGAAGCCTTTAAATTTAAACAACCTGTTTTAGTAAATGATGAAGTACAGTTAAGAGCAAAATTAATTGCCATTTCCGATTTGAGAGGTATAACGAAAGTAGTTATTGAAGCAAATTTGGATATTAAAGGGCAAACTAAAACTGCATATACTGGTAACGTAATATTTCTTTATCATTTTAAATAATTTTTTTTGATTAGCTATTTAAGCGCATATCATAGTGTGTAAAGTTGGTTTGGAGATTGCCGAATTATAATAGGTTTTGGCTAAAGCCATTTAGAGTTTGCAAAATAACCGTCGGTTGAACCGACGGCAATGATTTGAAAAGCTACACGCCAAATTTAAGATAGGCAAAAGTAAAAGTCGATAGTATTGAGGATAAATTATTTCATAGCCCTTTGATTTAGCCATAAGATTTTATTGCATATAAACGGGGCTTTAGCCAAAAAATCAAGTTATTTTATTTAAAAAAGATCATGTTTTGGCACCCATTGCTCAATAACAACATCATACAATTATTAAACGTCTTGCAAAATCGTTACTTTTGCAGAAAATACCTAAGATGAGTATAGGATTATCAGAACAACAAATATTACGACGCGAATCGTTAAAGCAATTACGCCAGTTAGGCATCGAACCTTATCCGGCAGAATCTTATGAAATAAATGTTAGTGCAGCAGATATTTTAGCGAACTACGAAAAAGATAAAACGGCTTATAAAACCGTAAGCTTAGCAGGCCGAATTATGGGTAGAAACATTATGGGTGCTGCTTCTTTTGCCGAATTACAAGATTCAACTGGCCGTATTCAAGTTTATTTGAAAAGAGATGAACTTTGTCCGGATGAAGATAAAACCTTATATAATACCGTATTTAAAAAACTTTTAGATATTGGCGATTTTATAGGCGTTAAAGGCTATGTTTTTACTACCCAAACAGGAGAAATATCCATACACGTTACCGAATTTAAAGTCTTAGCAAAATCTTTGCGTCCGCTTCCTATCGTAAAACGCGATGATGAAGGGAACGTTTATGATGGCTTTACGAACCCCGAGTTACGTTACAGAATGCGTTATGTAGATTTAACGGTAAACCCTGATTATAAACAAATTTTCATCAAACGCAGTAAGGTAATTAACACCATGCGCAATTATTTTGATGATCAAGGATGGATGGAAGTAGAAACGCCAATTCTTCAACCTATACACGGCGGTGCAGCTGCCCGCCCTTTTGCCACACACCACAACACTTTAGACATGCCACTTTATTTGCGTATTGCGAATGAATTGTATTTAAAACGCCTAATAGTTGCTGGTTTTGATGGCGTGTACGAATTCGGCAAAATGTTCCGTAATGAGGGAATGGACCGAACCCACAATCCAGAGTTTACCTCAATGGAAATCTACGTGGCCTACAAAGATTATATATGGATGATGGCTATGGTAGAGGAATGTTTGGAAAAAGTAGCCGTTGCCACAAATGGATCTAGTTTGGTTAAAGTTGGTGAGCATGAAATCAATTTTGAAGGACCTTACGAGAAATTAACGATGTACGAGTCTATTCAGAAATATACTTCAATCGATGTATCTGCCATGACTGAAGATCAGCTTGCCAAAACCTGTGGAGATTTGGGCATTGAAATTGATTCTACAATGGGTCGTGGCAAATTAATTGATGAAATTTTTGGCGCAAAAGTAGAGGCAAACTTAATTCAACCAACTTATATTACCGATTACCCAATCGAAATGACCCCATTGGCCAAAAAGCACCGTACAGCCGAGGGTTTGGTAGAACGTTTTGAGCTGTTTGTAAACGGTAAGGAAATTGCAAACGCATATTCAGAATTAAATGATCCTATCGATCAAAAAGAACGTTTGGTAGATCAATTAAAGTTAGCCGAACGTGGTGATGATGAAGCAATGGCAATGGATGATGACTTTATACGTGCCTTAGAATATGGTATGCCTCCAACCTCCGGGCTTGGTATTGGCATTGATAGATTAGTGATGTTAATGACTAACCAAAGCACCATACAAGAAGTGTTATTTTTCCCGCAGATGCGTGCAGAAAAAAAGAAAGTTGAGTTAACAGCAGAAGAGGCAGAACTTTACACCTTAGTAAAAGAAGATGAACAAGTGCTTTTAACTGACATTAAAGCTAACTTATCCGATTGGAGCAATAAAAAATGGGATACCACTTTAAAAGCTTTAACAGGCAAAGGAATATTAAAAGTAACCAAAACAGACGATGGTTTGTTTTTATCGCATAAATAATCATTTGTAAAAACTGATGTGAAATGTGTTAACATTATCATAACAAAAACTTAAAAGGCTTGCGCATTAATTTTGCGCAAGCCTTTTTATATTTACATCAATTAGTTTTAAATATGATACGTTTTATATGAATACTTCCATTTTAGAAATTACCGAAAATGAATATTGCATTAAGCTGAACAAAAGTGTGTTCGAATTATCTCTTGTTCAACAACTTATAAAAAGAATTCAGGCTGAAAGCTACTTTTTTAAAAGTCCTTTTCAGGAAGAAGATGATATTATTAGCAGGAGAAATCAAAAAGAAGAATCGCGAGGATTTGACTGCCTTGATGATAAATAAGCTTTATTTTATCCAACAAAAAAAGTTACGGCGAAAGTAGCCGTAACCCATAAACTTTATTTAATGCACTTATGTTAGGTTGATTTAATCAATATCCAAAGTGCCTTCTACCGAATCATCCATGGTTTTACCAGATATTACCGAAGCGGCCATCTTTAAAAACGCTACAGCGTTACCATGTTTGTTGTCCCAATAATAGCCTTCAGAAGGGATAACTTTTATTAAAGTAATATTTGGATCGTCTTTACCGCCTTGAAACCATGTTTTAGCTATCGGTTTCCATAACTCATCAATTTTTGCCTGATCTCTACTAATTTCTGAAATACCGTAAATATTTACAAAGCCAGAATGGGCAGTAGCTTGAAATAATAAATGTGTAAAAGGATCAGACGAAATCTCGCCGTTCTTATGACTATCTTTCATACTCATAAACCAGATATTTCCTTCATCATCAACTTGTTGAATCGCCATTGGCCTAACCGAAAGCGGTACGCCAGTTTTTATATTGGTGCAAAAAAAACAGCTTTCGGCTTTTTCAGCAAGTTCCCTAAGTTTTTCAATAGCTTTTCCGCCAGTTAAATCTTTAATATTTTCTTCTTGTGTATTGTTTGTGCTTCCGTTTTGTGAGGTTTCCATAAGTTCCAATTTTTATATACTACAATTAAAAATTAGATATGGTTTTGAAATTTTTAAAATTGCAGATAAATCGACTCTACGATTTCCTAAATAGCTTTGCTTCACTAAGAAGTAATTTATTTTATCAAAACAATAAAAATTTGGTAGTGTTATACCAAAAAAACGATCATGGAAAACGACATCGATTATGGCTGGTTTAACAAAAAAAGGGTAAATATTTCTAAAAACTTCGAGGTTGATTTTTGGGCGATTAAATTTGGTGTTAAACCCGATCACATTAGAGATGCAGTATCAGCAACGGGTAGAAACTCAATTAAAAAAATTAAGGTTTACCTCGGTATTCAATAATCTAATCGGTAAAAATAACGATGCTGAATTCTAAAATTAAAAAATTTATAAAATTAGAATAGTCGCTCTGAGGAAGTCAACATAGAAAACGGACTTCAAAAATTTACCAAGACAAAACAGACAGCAACACACAAAAAATAAAATCGAAATTATTTTTGATAAATGCTCATTTTCTCTGCAAGATCGATAATACTTTTTATCTTCAGTTTCTGAAAAAGACGTACTTTATAAGTACTTACAGTACCCATTCGCAAATTAAGCTGATTTGAAATTTGCAAAACGCCTATTCCTTTCGTCAACAATTCTGCAACCTCCAATTCTCTTTTAGACAGTTTAGTAAAGGGATTATCTGTATCACTTCCTAAAATACTATTAAACATGTTTTTTTTGATGTTTATGCTCGAATATCTACTCCCAGCCAATATCGTTGTAATGGCAGTAATAATTTCAGCTTCTTCGGCATTTTTACTCAAATAGCCCGATGCTCCTGCCTTTAAATACGGAACCGCATATAAATTTTCATTTTGCGAAGAAAACACCAAAATTTTAGCACTTGGCAGAATCAGTTTGATTTGATCAATTACCTTTAGATTGTTTCCTCCGGGAATGTTGACATCAATGATAATTAAGTTGGGCGTTTTTTCAACTTCAATAAATGCTTCTTCAATAGTAGATGCGGTAATGATATTTACATCCTTCCAATAATCAGATATTAAACTTTTTAACCCTCTAATAACAATTTCTTGATCATCTGCAATAAGTACAGTTTGTGTATGAACCGTATTTTTAACTTTCATTCTCTAACGCTATAATGTATTCTATTAACAAAATACAACTTCTGTAAAAGTGTAGTTTATTAGTTATAAATTAAAGTGAATTTAAAACATTTTAGTAATATTAACACTACAATTTTGTGATGAGCTAATCCATTTCTATCGTTTCTGATTCAAATTTGCAAAAATGTTTAAAAAACCTTCTCCACGCCTAAACCAAATAACGCAAAATCGTATTTTACGGGGTCAGTAGCATCAAATTTCTTTAAATTGGTTGTTAATTCTACCGCTGTTAACCAATCTGTTTGTTTGCGCGTAATTAATCCGAGCGCCCTTCCCACCCGATCTACATGTACATCGCAAGGGCAAATTAAATCTTTTTGATGAAGCGTATTCCAAATACCGAAATCTACGCCATTATTATCTTTTCTTACCATCCAACGCAAAAACATATTTAACCGTTTACAAGTAGATTTTTGCATCGGCGAAGAAACATGCTTTTTTGTGCGATTAGGAAAGTCTTCTAACGAAAAAAAATAAGCTCTGAAATGATTTAGTGATTCTTCAATACTGAAGTTAAAACTATTTTGATAACACACCGGCGAAGAAAGGTTTATCGTTTCGTTAAAAGTTTCTACTTGCAAATAATCAGGGTTAATAATATCTTGAAAAGGAATAAATGCTTTTTCTAAACTATTAAAATTTTGATAGTGGTGTTTAAAAAAAGCGATAAAGTATAAAAGATCGGTATCGTTAAATGTTCGGTGCTTAAAGTTTAATAACTTTTTCAAATCCTCATCATTATGATGGAGCACAAAATCGTATGGCGCATTGTCCATTCGAATAAATAACTCTTTACATTTATTAATGATGGTTTTTCTTTGTCCCCAGGCTAAAACTGCTGCAATAAAGCCAGAGATTTCTATATCCTGCTTTAAAGTGAATAAATGTGGTATGCAAACCGGATCAGGTGCAACAAAACTAGGTTGATTGTATTGTTGCACCTTTTGATCAAGAAAATTCTTTAACCCCTTAAATCCACCTAAAGGGAGACTTTGACCATTCTTCAGCATACAGAAGCCCTTTAGAGGTTTGGGTTTAAAGCGTTTTCTAAATCCTCCAATAAATCATCAATATCTTCAACGCCTACACTTAACCGAAGTAAATTATCGGTAACGCCAACCTTTTCACGTTCTTCTTTTGGGATAGATCCGTGTGTCATCGTAGCCGGATGGTTAATTAACGACTCTACTCCACCAAGAGATTCTGCTAGCGTAAAAACTTTAAAGTTTGATGAGATTCTAAAAGTTTCTTGTAAATCTGCGTCTTTAAGCGTGATGGAAATCATGCCGCCAAACCCACGCATTTGCTTCTTTGCAACATCATGATTTGGATGATCCTCAAAGCCGGGCCAATAAATTTTATCAACTTTTGGATGTGTTTTTAAATAATGCGCAACTCGTTCTCCATTTTCGCAATGTGCTTTCATTCTTAAATGCAAGGTTTTTATACCCCTTAAAGCTAGAAATGAATCTTGTGGCCCTGGCGTAGCGCCACAAGCGTTGTAAATGAACCAAAGGTCTTTGTACAATTGCTCATCGCTTGTAATTAAAGCGCCCATTACAACATCAGAGTGACCAGCAATATACTTGGTAACCGAGTGCATCACAATATCGGCGCCCAAATCTATCGGGTTTTGCAGATAAGGAGAAGCAAATGTATTATCAACCGTAAGAATTAGGTTTTTTTCTTTGGTAATTTTAGCAACACCTTCAATATCAATAATTTGCATGGTTGGGTTAGTTGGTGTTTCTATCCAAACCAATTTAGTATTATCATTAATGTAGGGCAACATATTTTCGGGCTTAGCAAGATCTAAAAAGTGAAATTTGATGCCATATTTTGAGAAAATTTTGGTGAAAATTCTATACGATCCCCCGTACAAATCGTTTCCTGTAATCACCTCATCACCCGGTTGCAGCAACTTCAAAACAGCATCTGTCGCGCCCATTCCGCTAGAAAAAGCCAAACCGTATTTTCCATTTTCTAACGCTGCTAAACAATCTTCTAAAGCCTTACGCGTTGGGTTAGTACCTCTAGAGTATTCATATCCTTTATTATCGCCCGGCGATTTTTGCCAGTAAGTAGATGTTTGGTAAATTGGTGTCATCACCGCACCTGTAGTTGGATCTGGCGCTTGACCAGCATGTATTGCTTTTGTTGCGAATTTCATTTTAACGTAGTATCAAGTAGTGATTATCAAGTATCAAGACGGCAAAATCCCCTAAATACTATCTCATTTATATATTTTTTAATTACAACTAATTGTTTTCAGCTAATTTGCTTTTAACCTTAACCTCGGTCTCAACCTCTCAACCTCAGCTTCAACCCCTCAGCCTCGGTCTCAACCTCAGTCTCAACCTCAACCTCAGCCTCAACCTCAACCTCTCAACCTCAACCTCAGTCTCAGCCTCAACCCTAATAAGCCCTTGCAAATAACACCCTTTGTATCGATGGTTTTCCTGAGTAAATGCAAACACCATCTTCCAATTTATTATCTAACGGGATACAGCGAATAGTTGCTTTAGTTTCTTCTTTAATTTTTTGTTCGGTTTCTGGCGTACCATCCCAATGCGCAGCGATGAAGCCTGTTTTTTCATCTAAAAGTTGCTTAAATTCATCGTAACTATTGGCCTCGGTAATGTGGCTATCTCTAAAAGCCAAAGCCTTGTTAAACATACTTTTTTGAATATCTTCCAAAAGTTCGTTGATGTAAATATCCAAACCTTCTTGCACAACTGTTTGCTTCAACTTAGTATCTCTTCTAGCAACTTCAACAGTACCGTTTTCCATATCTCTGCCACCAATTGCCAAACGCACCGGAATTCCTTTTAGTTCATAATCGGCAAATTTGAAGCCTGGTCTCTGCGTATCGCGATCATCGTATTTAACAGAAATGCCTAAAGCTTTTAGTTTGATGATCAATTCATCAACATAACTGGTAATTTTTTGTAAATCTTCCTCGCCCCTATAAATTGGAATAATTACAACTTGTATAGGCGCCAATTTAGGCGGAATAATTAACCCAGAATCATCACTATGTGCCATAATTAATGCACCCATTAAACGGGTTGAAACACCCCAAGAAGTAGCCCAAACATAATCTAACTTACCATCTCTGCCTGTAAATTTAACATCGAAAGCTTTAGCAAAATTCTGACCTAAAAAGTGAGATGTTCCTGCTTGTAAAGCTTTACCATCTTGCATCAGCGCTTCAATACAGTAGGTTTCTAATGCACCTGCAAAACGTTCATTTGGCGATTTAATGCCACGAATTACCGGTAGCGCTAACCAATTTTCGGCAAAATCTGCATACACATGTAGCATACGTTCAGTTTCTTCGATGGCTTCTTGTGCAGTAGCATGTGCAGTATGGCCTTCTTGCCACAAAAACTCGGCAGTTCTCAAAAATAAACGGGTACGCATTTCCCATCGCACTACATTTGCCCATTGGTTTATCAATAAAGGCAAATCTCTATACGATTGGATCCAACCCCGGTAGGTATTCCAAATAATGGTTTCAGAAGTCGGACGAACAATTAATTCTTCCTCTAGCTTAGCTGTTTCATCTACAACGATATTTCCGTTACCATCATTTTTTAAACGATAATGTGTCACTACGGCACACTCAGTTGCAAAACCCTCAACGTGAGAGGCTTCCTTAGAAAAAAATGACTTAGGAATGAACAACGGAAAATAGGCATTACTATGGCCTGTATCTTTAAACATTTTGTCTAATACAGCCTGCATCTTTTCCCAAATAGCATACCCGTGTGGCTTAATAACCATACAACCCCTTACAGCTGAATGTTCCGCCAAATCGGCCTTTATAACAATATCATTGTACCATTGCGAATAATCTGCATCTCTGCTTGTAATTTCTTTGCTCATAAATTGTATTTGGAACGTAATTTGTGTTATAAAATGTGATATTAAGCAACAAATTTATTAAATTTATACCTACAAAACTATTTTGATTGGAATGCTTTGAGTAAATGCTTTAAATATTGCAAAGTTTTAACCAATTAAAATTGTTGATTATATATTTTTTGACACACACAACTAAATATAAACACAGATGAAACCAATTAAATTTTTACAGATTATGCTTCTAGCAACCGCCGGATTGGTTGCAGCATGTTCGGCACCAAAATTGGCTCAAAACACAGCCACCGACGATGTGTACAACACAACGGCTAAAGCAGTAGAGGTTGAAGTAATTACACCTCGCCCACAGCAAGAGCAGCCGCAACAAAGTTATGATGATTATTATGGAACTAGTAATCCTTATTTTGATATGGACTACTCTTCGCGTATAAATCGTTTTTATAATGGAAACGGTTTTAATAATTATTATGATCCATACTTTAACAATTACGGTAATGGCTATTACGGAAATGGTTATTATGGAAATAACATTTACAACAACAACTATTTAGGCTACGGTTTAAACTGGAATAACGGTTATGGCTTAGGTTATGGCAATTATTACGGAAGTATATGGAACAATCCTTTTTATTATGGCAATTACGGTTATAATAACGGATGGGGTGCGTATTCTATCTACGATCGGTACGGTTATGGTGGTTACTACGGTGGCGGTTATGGCGGTGGTTACTATGGCGGTGGCTACGGAAATAATTATTACGGTGGAGGAATTGTAAGCAATCCTGGCAGACCAAGACCCGGAAGTAATAATAATACAGGTGTACAAACAGGTAATAATGTAACCCCAAATTACGGCCGACCAAGCAGAAGCGGTGTTGATAACCGAAATAACGGAAACATTAGCAACAACGGCAGACCAGGTAACCAAAGTGTTGCGCCAGGAAATGCAGGAAACAATAACACACGACCTCAACGTCAACAACAACAGCCTCAACAACAACAACAGCAACCTCAACAACAGCGTGAGGCACCAAGTAGGCCAACACGTACTGAAACGCCTACTTATAGCCCACCACCATCAAACAACAATGGTGGATCAAATAACGGTGGCGGTAATTCTGGCGGTGGCGGTGGTGGCCGACCAAGCAGAGCAGGTAGAGGTTAATTTTAAAATTTAAATTAAAAATGAAAAAAATATATTTAGCACTTTTAGTAGCTACAGTAGCTACTACAGGAACAACCTATGCCCAAAGTTACGCGCCCGATGCCTATCGTTTCTCTCAAATGAACTACGGAAGTACATCTAGGTTTAAAGCAATGGGTAACGCACAGATTGGAGTTGGTGGCGATATTGGCTCTTTAGGTGCTAATCCAGCTGGATTGGGTTTATTTACAAAATCAGAATTTAGCTTAACCCCCGAGTTTAATAACGTACAAAACACAAGCGATTTCTTAAATCAAAATACGAATGGAACAAAGGGTCAACTTAACTTGAATAATATTGGTGCGGTTTTTTATAGTCCAAATTACAAAACAAAGGGCACCGATGTAAATACTGGCTTAGTGAGCGCAGTTTTCGGCTTAGGATACAATCGCAATAATGACTTTTTAAATAATATCGATTATCAAGGAACGAATAACTTGAATAGTATTAGAGATGCTTTTGTAGATCAAGCCAATGATAATGGCACAAGCAATAGTGTTGCTGGCGATGCTTTCAACTCTCATTTGATTAATAATAATACAACCCAGTATCCTAATCAATATTCTGCCGAACCTTACACAGGAGTAAATCCTTTTAACCAAAACTACACCGAATCAAGACTTGGTTCAACATCAGAATTTAATGTTGCGGGTGCTTTAAATTTTGGAAACAAGTTATATGTTGGTGCAACCGTTAGTTTTGTGAACGTTAGATATGTAAGTGAGGCATCTTTTCAAGAATCAGGTAAATTACAAGATCTTCAACCAGGCGAAGATGGAACTGCAACGACATTACCCGGCGGAAGCATTCTTGTGCATCCGATAGAAAATTACTCATTAAACTATACGAGAAATCAAGATACAAAAGGATCGGGTGTGAACATTAAATTAGGAATGATTTATAGACCAGTAAGTGAGTTTAGAGTTGGCGTAACATTTCAATCGCCTACTTGGATGACCGTACAAGACAATGTAGATGAAGGTGTAAATAGTATTATCACTAACGACAAATCCAACAATAATTTGCAGAACTATTATTTTTCCTATAGGTTGCGTACGCCGTTGAAAGCTTCAGCAGGCGCAAGTTATGTAATTGGTGGTAGAGCTTTAATTTCTGCAGATATAGATTATGTGGATTATGCTTCGATGCGTTTTTCGCAAGATAATGGATCGGATATTAGTACCATAAATAGTTCCAATCGTGATGTAAAAGACTTTTATAAAGAAACCATCAACTACCGTTTTGGCGCAGAAGTTAAAGTGAGTAATGAGGTTAGTTTACGAGCAGGTTACGGAATTAATGGTAGTGGTGTTAAAAATGGTAAAGATAAATTCTTCCAAACGCAAGCGATATCTGGCGGTTTAGGTTACAGAATTGATAACTATTATTTCGATTTAACGTATCAAAACTTAACATCTAATTTTTATTCGAGTGCGTATGAGCTAAACGACGGGTCTGAAACTTTGGCAAGTGTTAAAAATCAAAGAAATAATGTTTTCTTAACTTTCGGAGTAAGATTTTAAGAAAAAAAATAATTCGTTAATTGTAGAAATTGGTTAATTGTGAAATAGCAGTTAACCAATTTTTAATTTAAAAGAACATGCAATTCCAACCAATACCATGGGCATACCTTCGGAACCAACTACCCAAACAACCAAAAAACTAATCAACCAACCAATGAAATTACATACCATAGAAACAGGCTTATTTAAATTAGATGGCGGTGCAATGTTTGGCGTTGTACCCAAAATGTTGTGGCAAAAAACAAATCCAGCAGATGCTAATAATCTTTGCACTTGGGCCATGCGCTGCCTTTTAATTGAAGATGGAAATAAGCTAACTTTAATTGATACTGGCATTGGCGATAAACAAGACGAGCGGTTTTTTAGTCACTATTATTTGCATGGCGATGATTCTATGGATAAATCACTCGCAAAATTAGGTTTTAATAAAGCAGATATAACGGATGTATTTTTAACGCATTTACATTTCGATCATGTAGGTGGCGCAATAATTAGAAAGGATGATAAACTCATTCCAGCTTTTAAAAATGCTACCTATTGGAGTAATGAAAAACACTGGCAGTGGGCTGTAGAACCAAATGCAAGAGAAAAGGCATCCTTTTTAAAAGAAAATATCTTGCCGATAAAAGAAAGTGGTCAGCTTAAATTTATTAAGGAAAATGAAAATATTGAATTTCAAAAAAATGTAAATATTAGCTTTGCTTACGGCCATACGGATGCAATGATGTTGCCGAAGATAAATTATAAAGGGAAAACTTTGGTTTACATGGCCGACCTTTTACCCTCAGTTGGTCATTTGCCTTTACCTTATGTTATGGCTTACGATATGTTTCCGTTGCAAACTTTAACCGAAAAGCAAGCTTTCTTAGAAGAAGCCGTAGATAATAATTACGTTTTATATTTAGAACACGACCCAATAAACGAGTGTTGTACTTTGCAAAGAACAGAAAAAGGTATTCGTGTTGCGGAAACTTTTAAATTACGTGAAATTTAAAATATGATACGAAAGGCATTACCTACAGACGCTAAAGCAATTGCTCCACTAATTGTGCAGGCTATGGGGAAATTAGCCAATAAGTTCAGTAATACTGATGATGAATTAAAAACGCTAAATCTTTTCGAACACTTTATTGGCGAAAAAGATAATCAATACAGTTTTGAAAATACTATAATTTTTGAGGAAGACGGTGTTATTTTAGGCGCCTTAAATGCATATAATGGCGCCAATTTGCTATTGTTAAGGGATAATTTTTTAACTTATTTAAAAACGTACAAAAACTTAAAAGATTTTAATCCAGAAAGAGAAACCCAAGAAGGTGAGTTTTATTTTGACACGCTCAGTGTAAATTCAAAAGCTCAAGGACGAGGAATTGGTAAGCAACTTATAACCTCCGGAATAAAATGGGCGAAAAATCTCGGTCATCAAAAAATTGGTTTACTTGTAGCGTTTGAGAACCAAAGAGCATTATCAATTTATGAAAAAATAGGTTTCAAAATTGAGAATGATATCAAATTTGTTGGCGATGACTATCATCACATGGTTTTTAAAATTAATCCGTAATATTTGGTTTTTCAAATCAATGTTAAAAAACGAGTTAGACCTTGACATCCTAGAAAGAACTCAAATTTTTAGAATTTTGCCAAATCTCCACATTTTGTAATTAAATGAATTGTTGTTATTTTTATTTGTATTTAATCTAAATAATAGTCATTTTTGTAGCCAATGGAAAAAGCATGTGTCGATATTAACCAACTGATTAACGTTTTCTCGACCGATAATGGCTCGGTATATCAATCTGATAAATTAAACTGCTTTTATGTAGATTTTGGGGGGAAGTTCGCTCGTTATAATTGTTCATCATTAAAAAAACTAAAGACGATTATAGAGTGTGTTGATATAGAAGCACTGCTTTTAGATACGAACAGAGCAGATTTCGAATTGATTACATTTAACGGTTGCGACCATATTTATTTACTAAATGCATTAGAAATTATTGCTTTTAAAGAATTAATGCAGGGTGCGTTTACAATGTTTAAGTTAAATTTGATAATTAACGATTGTTTACGTCGCTTAGTTTATTAGGGGCATTCTAAATTTTCTATAAATAACTAATGCGTACAGGCTATTCAACCTTCGATGCGAATGTTGGAAATCTCTGTCATAATAAGTCATTTCATTGCCTATCAGTGGTATAAGAGAAAATTGGACACTAACCTTATTTAAACTCATTACAAATACTTGCTTTACAGCAATTTAGACTAATTTCATATTACAGATAAACAACACAAATCATCCCTAAAGGTGTTACATTTGTATCAAGAAAGAAAAGATATGAAAGATTTAATGCGCATAAAAAGTTTAATCTCACAAGAGATTGAAACACTTCTCAACCAGCAAATACAAAAGGAAGCCCATTCGTCTTCACTATATCTATCAATGTCATCGTGGTGCGATCAAAATGGATTTGACTTTTCAGCAGATTATTTTGCAAAACAAGCCGAAGAAGAGCGTATGCACCAATTAAAACTATTTAAATATGTTTTAGACATGGGTGGAAATGCAATTTCTCCTGAAGTTACGGGGATAAAAACAGACTTTACCAGTTTTAGAGAGGTTTTTGAAGATGCGTTAGAAGCAGAAGTTGCAATTACCCAAAGCATAAAAAATTTAACTGGCAGATGCCATAAAGAACAAGACTTCGTAACCGTTGAATTTTTAAACTGGTTTTTAAAAGAGCAACGTGAAGAAGAATATAAAGCCCGCAGAGCTTTGGAATTATTTGATGTGATAGGCGAAGAAGGCACCGGAAGATGGGAAATTGATAAGCATGTTAACAACATTGCGTACTCAGAATAATAATTTAACAATCACGAAATTAAAAGTCGCCTTATTAAAAAAGGCGACTTTTTTTTTATTTCAAACAATTTTAAAGCAAAAAAGCTCCAATAGTTTTACACTATGAAGCTTTTTTAGGCTAGTTTATTTGATTTATGTTGATTATGAATAAGTCTTTTTAATAGTTTTTTAAAAAAGCGCCGTTTCCGGCGCCTTTTTTAAAACCAAATATAAAATAATAATTAACGAGCATCACAAAAGTACAAATAAAATCAGTAAAAGCAATTATTTTCGCAATAAAAGATAAAAATTATAAACATTTCAAATAAAAAACACTAAAAAAAGAAAATACACTTAATATTTAGTTCATAATTATAATAAAAAATCAATATTAAGACAATAAATGTAAAAGAATGAAAAAAATATCACTTATAGCGGTATTTTTTCAAAATAACCTTCTATTCTAAATAAAAAACCACTAAAAAGATAGATATACACACGAAATTTCAGTATTTAACGATAAATAGAGAAATTAAATCAATAAAATAATCAATTTCTCTTTAAATAAATTTTTTATACATAACAAAAAAGAACAGCTAAACTTTTTCTTCGTTGCTATTTTTTACTTTTATAATTGCAACACCCACGCTGCGAAAATTTTTCTTTTTAATGAGGATGCAAACGCTTACTTTATTCGCTCAATTATTCTCAGATGATTGAAAAGGTAACGATGGGTTCAAACTCTGAACTGTGCTAAACGCATCCGTTTTAGGCAAATTGTTGACTGAAAACTGAATTATTTTTTCTTAAATTTGCACCTTTTACAAATATCGATATGATTAAGAGACAACAAATTAAAGATTTATTAAAATCGACTGCGTTTGATACAGAAGTAACGGTTATGGGATGGGTTAGAACTTTCCGAAATAATCAGTTTATTGCTTTAAATGATGGAAGTTGCATGAGCAACATTCAGGTGGTAATCGATTTTAATAATTTACCAGATGAGTTGTTGAAAAGAATTACAACGGGTGCTGCGATTGCTGCAACAGGTAAATTAATCGAATCTTTAGGGAAAGGACAAACTGTAGAGATTAAAGCCACATCTGTAGAGATTTTAGGCGATAGCGATCCTGAGAAATTCCCTTTACAACCTAAAAAACACAGCTTAGAATTTTTAAGAGAAATTGCGCATTTGCGTTTCCGAACCAATACCTTTAATGCGGTTTTTAAGGTTCGTCACGCATTGGCTTTTGCCATTCACCAGTTTTATAACGACCGTGGTTTTGTATATATGCACACGCCGATTATCACCGCAAGTGATGCAGAAGGCGCAGGTGAAATGTTTAAAGTGACTACGTTAAATTTTGACAATACGCCCCGTACAGAAGACGGAAAAGTGGATTTCTCTCAAGACTTTTTTGCACGCGCAACCAATTTAACGGTTTCTGGTCAGTTAGAAGGCGAATTGGCAGCAATGGCTTTCGGCCAAATTTATACTTTCGGACCAACTTTTAGAGCCGAAAACTCGAATACAACCCGTCACCTTGCAGAATTTTGGATGATTGAGCCCGAAGTTGCTTTTGCCGATTTAGAAGATAACATGCAACTTGCAGAAGACATGATGAAGTATGTAATTAAATATGCTTTAGACAACTGCAAAGAAGAATTAGAATTTTTAAACACACGTTTAGCAGAAGAAGATAAACAAAAACCACAAAATGAACGCAGTGATTTTAGTTTATTAGAGAAATTAAATTTCTGCTTGGCTAACGATTTTGAGCGCTTAACATATACAGAAGCAATTAAAATTTTAAAATTATCTAAACCAAACCAAAAGAAACAATTTAAGTATTTGATTGATGAGTGGGGAGCGGATTTACAAAGCGAACACGAACGCTTTTTAGTAGAAAAACATTTCAAAAAGCCAGTAATTTTAACGGATTATCCTGCTGATATTAAGTCGTTTTACATGCGACAAAATGAGCCAGATGCCGAAGGTAGAAAAACGGTTGCTGCGATGGATATTCTATTTCCTGGTATTGGCGAAATGATTGGCGGTTCGCAACGTGAAGAACGTTTGGAGAAATTGACCAATCGTATGGAGGAATTAAACATTCCACAGGATGAATTGTGGTGGTATTTAGACACTAGAAAATTCGGTTCTGCTCCACACGCAGGTTTCGGTTTAGGTTTCGAGCGGTTGGTTCTATTCGTAACCGGTATGACGAATATTCGTGATGTAATTGCTTTTCCAAGGTTTCCTAAAAATGCAGAGTTTTAAAACCCCTAAATCCCTGCCTGACCGGCTGGCAGGCCCTGAAGGGGACTTTTAAAAGCGCTCGTAAATATATAGCGCGCTAAGTAAGTTGGAAAAAGATCGACATCATTGCCTCTTAATTTGCTTAACTCCTTGATGGCTATTCTTTTAAGTATCAAATACCATAATTTCAAAAGTTGGGGCTTGTCCCCGACTTTTTTATTGACCAATTTCTTGGTTAACATCGATGACACTGGCAGAGTTTTTGTATCTTTGCGGGTAAGAACAAGGAATAAGGAGGTAAACACTTTTGACTTTGAACTCAATTGGGGCCGTTTTTGGATTTGACAGGGTGGCGTAGATTACGTTAGCATGCAGTGCGTTGTACGGAGAGCACTTAAAAGAGAACGTTCACAATTTTAGTTGGCGAAAATACTTACGCCTTAGCTGCATAGTTTAGAACTATCTAGCTTTTGTCCCTCTAGTTGCTGCATTGTTAGACTAGAAACCGGGGCATCGAAATAACAAAGCTGGCCGTGTTTAGGTATGACGCACGGTGAGATAAAGTACCTAAGGTTTTAAGTAAGGTCGGTTTTCAGCCCGTTTAATCCCCGAAAATTAATTGAAAAATAAGCATGTAGAAGATTTAATACTTCACACAACTGGACAAGGGTTCGACTCCCTTCGGCTCCACAGAGTAGCTTTATAATCAAGTAGCTACGAAATTAACACTCAATTTTACACCAACAAAAGTGTAGTTGGGTGTTTTTTATTCATTTCACGATTTCCTTAACTTACCATTTGGAAGCAAAAAAATACGAGAATTTTTATACCTTTATCTTGTGACTTTTAGATATAAGGTTTTAATCTCTGCGCTAGGCTCAGTAATTTTATTTACAATTTTACTCTTTTTCACCCCAGTAAATGATCGAACATTTATAAATGTATTGTCTATTATCGGTTTTCTTTTATCTTTATTAGGAATATTAATTGCATATTTTCAAATTCTTTCGATAAAAACAATTTCAGATGAGACCAATAAAAAAATTGGCCAAAGTATCGAATTAAACAATAAAATCTTTACTCTATCTGACTTATCAAGAAAAGCTGCCATGGTCGATGAAATAATGGGTTATTTGCGAGATAATAAGATTGACATGTGTATTCTTAGAATGAAAGATTTAAAAATTATAATAAACAATTTAAGAAATCAAGAGAAATATCATGCACTTGTGTCCAGAAAACAATTCAAGGGTGTTTTTGATAATTTTAACTTAGATTTATATAATTTCCAAACAGCACATTTAGGCAGTTCTATAAATAAAGCAACTGTTATAAAACATTTAGAAGATTTATCTACTCTATTCCTAAGCGTTGAAATAAAATTAAAAACCCACAATTATGATACCTGAGAAACTTGCTGAACTGATAAAATTGTTAACAGAAAAAACAAAAAACAAAAAAGCTATTTGGAATAAAGGAAGTAGTGACTCACAATTTAAAATTTCTGTGTCGGATGGTATCTCGATGACAATTTCTTCCTTCCAAAATAATTGGGACGAGCATTTTGAGGTTGTAGTTTTCAATAATAATGGAACTGCAATTCAAAAATATATAACAGACAATAGCTCTACAATTGAAGACTTTCAGCTGTTAACTGAATTTCATCAAGCAGCAAATAACGAATATTATAAAATTGATGAAACAATGGATGAACTTTTGAAGTCAATTAAAAGTGACGAAGTTATTGGAAATAAGGAGATTGAACTAAATAATGAAGAAGACAACTTGCCATTCTAATTTAACCTCAATTTTTTACATCAGTAATTAATTTGGCCTTTTTACAACAATTTATCTACTTACTAAATAAGATTATTTTACGATCAAATTGATGTGGAAACAATTCCATTCAAAATAATTATGGATTTACAGATTATTAAAACCGAAAAAGAATACAAAAAATTATTTAATTGCATTGATATCCAATTTGATTTGGCAGTTCATCCAGAAAGTAAGAAAGGTGAAAAATTACAAGTTGCACTTTCGCTCATTAAACAATTCGAAGATTTAAATTACGCTATTCTAGTTCCTAATACACTGGAAGTAGTTAAAATTAAAATGGACGAGAATGGATTAAAAAGTAAAAATTTGATAAGCTGGACTGGAAGTGAGCGATATGTGTGTGCCTTGTTAGGTGGTAAAAAGCCACTTACTTTAAAAATTGCTAAAGTGTTGCATCAAAAATTGGGAATTCCTGCAGAAGTGCTTTTGAGGTAATCATAGTTTTACTAACGATCTTATCATACCTCATTCTAAGCAAACTTATCGCATCTGGCAAATCATCTTTTTTTTCAATATAAAAACTAATCCAACCTGAATTATTAAATACGTGATGTGCTTTTGCTTTGCCCGTGGCAATAAGTTCAGCCTTCGTTTTTTTATCGAATAGAATGTCTAAAATGCCATTACTGTGCAAGTGGCCAATCTCATGTTTGCCATAATTGAATTGAGTTCCTCCAAATTTGTGCAAGCTTATGGTTACGCCATTCCAATTCAATATTTCTTCTTCAAGATCATCAAACCAATCCAACTTTTCTGATTTTGAGATAAACAGCCACAGCTTTAAACCACTATCAAAAATGAGCGCCGTTAAAGGGATAGATTTTATAAAACCCAAACGTTTAACCACAAATGAAAATATCATTTTTCGCTCAACTCTTTAATATGATCCATCACCCGTAAATGCACATTTCTAGTAATGCTTTCAGCCCAAACATCGTAATACCAGATCGGGAAAACCTTTAATTTGTACCAGCTATTGCCAGTCAGCGTTGTTGTACCATTTCCATTATCCTTTAATAAAAACTGCCCTCGCTGAATGTCAATATGTCCCATAATTTCAGGGTCTTGAGGTTGAGCAACAATATCAAACGTCAAATCTTTATTCACGTCAAAAGTCACTATTTTTTCATCAAATACGTAGCCATTACTAAAAATACACTTGCGTCCTGCCCCTAGTTTATAATCGGTAACCGTTGTAGCCATCGGACTTGGCATACCTATTTTAAATAACCAATAATTATTTGGTTGCTCTATTTTTTCAAAAGCAACCACATTTTTCCAAATTTTTGCTGGCGATGCATTGATTACAATTTCATCAGCCACCATATTTTCATAATTGTGATCAGAAATAGAATCGCTGATGAACGCAATAAGAAGTAGTGAAACAATACTCACATTTAAGGTTTGGTTTTTCTTTTTAAACATCATTTTACCAATAAATGCCCCTGTAATCACAAATACAAATATAAGTGGCGATACAATGATTAAGCAGATTACACCTTCACGTAAGAAAACATAACTTAATAAAATGGCAATAAAACTGTTAATTAGGGAGTAACCAAGTATTGTCTTCGTTTTAAGAGCTAAATCTCGCCAGAACCAAGCGCTAATAATTCCTAACAGAATAGGTAAAATTACAAATTGTGAATACACTAAAACACCACTACTATCTGAATTTAGTGCTTTATTAACACCGACAATAGCCAATACTACTATATTAGGGATTAAAAACCCTAACAATTTATTAGATTTAAATTCTTCAGAAATCATATTAATTTTGGTTTAATCAAACCTAACGATAAATTATTAAACTTTCAAAAGTTATTGAAAATAAAAATAATTTATTTAACTCACCCTTTTTCCCCTTTAACAACAACTCCAAACCTTCGCTACTAGTATTTCTCCCTTCTTGTCTTATGGACTCACTATCAATAACATTTTACTCAATTTTTTAGGTTAATATTTGCAAAGTAATACTTGCGTTAGTTCTCCCATTAACTTGCGTTGTATTTTAGTCGTTTATTAGGTTATCTATATTCGTACTAACTACCTAAATAGTGAACATAGCTTATCGAAGTAAAACACCTTGATATTTAGCCTAATTTTTTAGAAATATATCGTATTAATTAGTTGAATAATCAGTTTATAGTTAGGTTTAAACCTAACCCTTGTAAAACTTTCAAAAAGCTAGATAGTTGAATATCAGTTTCTCCCTTTTCTACTTTTGCAATGTACGGCCGTTTTACACCAATCCGCTCAGCTAGCTCCTGCTGGGTTAAATGTTGCGATTTGCGTTTTTCTTTAATAAATTCACCGTAATAAAAAGCTAATGCTTTTGCTCTAAACTCTTCACGTTTCGGCATTGTCTCTTTTCCATACTTATCATCCAAATAACTATTAGCGCTATGGCTATCTCGCTCTATCTTTTCTAAATCTATTTTTGGTCTGTCCATTGCTCAAGAATTTTAACTGCCTTTTTTACTTCTTTCTCGTAATCTTTTGTAGATTTTTTAATAAATACACTTAGAAAAATAATGTATCTTGCTTGGGTAATGTTATCGTGATCTATAGTAAAACACAATATTCGGTACTCATTATTTAGCTGTATTCTAATTTCGTATAAATAGGTGTTTACAAGCCTTTTGGCTATTTTAGAATTTATGACAGGTTGGCTAATTAGCAAATCTAAAATATATTCTATTTTAGTTTTAACATTTTCATCTGCATTATCTAAAAATAGCTTAAACTCTGTGGTAAAATCTACTCTTCTCATACCGCTACAAATGTAATCAATTAATTACTTTTTTAAAAATATTCGAGGACCACAATAACGCACGATTACCTAACTCACTCTTTTCCCCTTTAGCAACAACTCCAAAGCTTCATTTAATGTGCCTGCTTTTTGTACTTCGCCATCGTTTACAAAATAAATTTCATCGGCATTTTCAATGGTATTTAAACGGTGTGCAATAATAACCAATGTGGTTTCTTTCGATAATTTATTTAAAATACTGCTCAACAATTGCTCGGTAATCGTATCAATATTAGCTGTTGCTTCATCCAAAATTAGCAATTCTGGGTTACGTAAAACGGCTCTCATAAAAGCAATCAACTGTTTCTGACCTAAACTTATATCATCAGAAGCAGCTGTAATTTTAGTATTTAAGCCTTCATCAAAAATGGCCAATAATGCATTTAGGTTAGCATCTTCAATTATTTTTTCCAGTTCTTCATCGGTAACATTTTGATAATCGCTATTGCCATAAAGTATATTATCTTTCACCGTTCCAGTAAACAGAAACGGTTCTTGCAAAATAAAACCGATTTTCTTTGTGCGCTGCGCTGGCGTATAAGAGCGAATGTCTTTTCCATCGAGTAAAATATTTCCTTTGGTTGCGTCATACAAACGAGAAATTAACGAAGCTGTTGTTGTTTTCCCACCACCAGTCGGCCCAATTAGTGCATAAGTTTTACCTTTTTCGAATTTTAGGTTAATGTTATGGAGAATTTCTTTAGCATCATCGTAAGAAAAATGAACATTTTTAAATTCTAATAAAGCATCAGAATGAATTGTTTTATCATTTTCAACTTGTTGTAAGTCGTTATTTAGCAACAGAATTTGAGAAATCCGATCCCAACTTGCCATTGCTACCTGAAAACTTGTCCAAAGTGCAGCCAATTGTCTTAACGGATTATAAAAATTAGTAGCGTAAGCAATATAACTCACCAATAAACCTAAAGAGAAGCTACCAATTACAATTAAATGAATACCAAAGAGCAGTACAATTAATTGCGCAATGCTCGAAAGCAAGCCATAAACTGGCACGAAAATATTGTTTGCCAAACCCGCACCTATTGCAGTTTTATAATTAATATCATTTACTTCATTAAACCGTTTCCTAAAATAATCTCTCCGATTGAAAGCGATAATTACCTTAAAATTATTTAAACTTTCCTGTATTTCGGCACTCATACCGCCAACACTTTTTAAATTTTTCGCGTTTTTCCTTTTCACCCATGGCGATAAAGCGATTGTAAAAAGCACAATAAAAATGGCTGGAGAAAGTGTTGCAGCCCCGAGTTCAGTATTAATGCTCAACAAGAAAATACCGGCACCAATTATGGTAATAATACTACCAATAAATTGCATTAAAGATTGCGAGAAAAATTGATTCAGTTTATCAGTATCGTTATTTACCCTCGAAATTAAATCGCCAGCTTTGTTTTGGTTAAAGAAAGAAACGGGCAACTCTTGAAGCTTATTAAAAATAGCATTACGTAAAGTAAAAAGCATCCTTTGACCAACCCCACCCATTAAGTTGGTTTGCGTATAGCCTGTAAACATTGCAGTTATATACACCAACAATAAAATGCCCCCAAACATTAAAACGCCATGAAAATCTTTCGTTCTGATGTAGTTATCTATCGTGTAACCAATTAAAAGCGGGCCAACTAAAAGTAAACCCGAGTTTAATATAATAGCAATTAAAGCCAGCCACAAGGTTTTACGTTCAGCAGCGATTAATTTAAGTAATCTTTTAAGCGCTTGGTAAGTAGATTGCTTTTCTTGCTCGTTAGAAAGCGCGTTAAGATTGTAATTCATAATTGCTTGTGCTCTGTTGTGAATTGTAAATTTGAATGTATTCTGGGCTCGTTTTCAGCAATTCTTGATGGGTTCCTTCTGCAATAATTTCGCCTTGCATAAGCAGAATTACCTTATCGTAATGTGCAACCGATGCAATTTTTTGGGTGACAGATAAAAGCGTTAAACCAGGATAATTTTTCTGAATATTTTCTAAAATTCTTTTCTCCGTATTGGTATCAACGCGAGCTGTAAAATCATCCAATATCAAAATTTTAGGATTGATGGCCAATGCCCTAGCCAACATAATCCGCTGTTTTTGCCCGCCCGATAAGCTATTTCCTCGTTCAGAAACTATTGTGTTTAATTGATCGGGCAATGCACTTACAAAATCTTTTAATTCTGCAGTTTGTATGGCTTTTTCTAATGATTCATCGGTAATGATATCGCTAAAAGCAATATTTTCTCGAATACTCATGTTAAACATAATGCTATCTTGAAAAACAAATCCTACTTGCTGATGAAAATTTTCTTGATTGTATTGATCTATTTTTTCACCATCGAAAAGTACTTCACCTTGTGTTGGTTCGCCCAAACCTGTAAGAATGTAAAGCAACTGCGTTTTACCGGCAGCAGTTGGCCCAATGATGGCGGTTTTTGTACCCGCTTTTGCAGTGAAAGAAATATCCTTTAAAATTGGTTTTTGGTCGGCAGTTAATGAAATATGCTGCACTTCAACATCGCCAACTAATTTAGTTAATAAAGTACCTGGGTGTTGTACTCGGGGCTCATTTAAAACACTTTCAATTCTTTGGTATGATGCCGACGCCTGTGCAATCACATTACTCATAAAGCCAATTACTAATATTGGAAATAGAATGAGCGATAGGTAACTGTTAAAAGCCGCAAACTCGCCTAAAGTCATGGTATCGTTAATTACAAAATGGCCACCTAGCACCAAAATTGATAATCCGGAAAGATTGGCAACAAACACAATAATAGGAATTAGCGCAGCGAAAAGACGCAAAATAGATAGGCCCAAATTCCTCGCTTTGGCATTTGCATCTAAAAACTTATTGTACTCCAATTGTTGCGAATTAATTACTCTAATAAGCGCCGAGCCTAAAATACTTTCGCTAATTACTTTGTTTAACCAATCTATAACCGCTCTACTTTCTATAAAAAGCACTTTAACTTTTTTCAAAACGTAGAAAAATGCGCCACCAATAATGGGAACAATTACGATTACGCATAGTGCCAGTTTCCAATTAATGATTAACAATAAAATACTCGCCCCAAAAATTAAAAAGATAGAAGAAGCGATAGAAACTATGGCTTGCGAAACAAACATTTTTATCGAATCGGCATCTGAAGTGAGGTTGGTTAATAACTTTGATGGGTTTGCTTTGGTGATGTAAGCATGACTCTGTCTGGAAATTTGATCAGAAAGTTTTGTCCTTAAATCTCGTGCAACGCGCTCTGAAGCATACGTTTGTACGATACTTTGCAGGTAGGTAAAAATAAAAACCAATATAATTGCCAGTGCAAACTGAAATAAAATGGTGTTTAAATGGAACGTTTTATTGGTATATGAATCAATTCCTTCGGCTATAATTTTAGGAAGCAACAAATTTATTCCATTGCTTAAAAGTGCAAAGAAAATAAGCAGAAAAATTAAGCCTTTGTATGATGCAAGTAAACTAAAAACACTTGGTTTTTTAGCTTCTTTTGGTTTTGACATTTTATCGATGATATTTTGTAAAACTCAAATTTAATCCAATTATTTGGATTGTATGTAATATTGAATTAATTAAAAGAAATGGAATAATAATAAGCGAAAGTAGGTTCATTTAACGCAAACGCTCCAACTAAGAAATAATTGGATGCAGAAGCCGGATATAAATTAAACCAATATACGATTTGCACAGCATTATTAGGTGTTTTGCACTGCCCATTATTTATAAACGGGATGGAAGCGTTATACTTTTTGTTTTTTGAACGTTAACAACTTTAATAGCACGATAGCAAGAAAGTTGTTAACTCAAATTACAAAAAGATTTAGCGAACAGCCCGACTGCCTCTTCCGATGAAAAACTGATGTACTTTTTCGAATGATTAAAAATCTATTTGCTATTAAACAATGCTTACCTTTGTAAAAACCATTGAAGAAAATGGTTAACCCAAAATTATGATTGAAGTAGGAAAATACAACGAATTAAGAGTTTTAAACAAAACTGAAGCAGGTTTAAACTTAACGGATGGCGATAAATTGGTTATATTACCTTTCCAATATGTGCCGAGCGGTTTAGAAATTGGCGACAATGTAAAAGTGTTTGTGTACATCCAAAAAGATGGTCGCTTAACGGGAACCACGCAAAAAGCCTATGCCGAAGTTGGTGATTTTGCTTTTTTGAAAGTTGTTTCTGATGGAGAAGACGGTACATACATGGATTTAGGCATTGATAAAGATGTTTATGTGCCTGTAAGAGAGCAGAAAAGGCCAATGCAGAAGGGCTACAAATATGTAGTTTATGTGCACTTAGATGAAAGTAACGACCGGTTATTGGCATCGTCTAAATTATATGATTTTGTTGAGGAAAATACCTTCGATTTTGAAGAAGGCGATGAGGTTAGTTTATTAATTACAGAAGAGACAGATTTAGGTTTTAATGCCATTATTAACAACACTTATATTGGTTTATTATATAACAACGAGGTTTTTGACAATATCCAACCCGGCGATTTACGTAAAGGATGGATTAAGAAAATTCGTGTAGAGGGCAAAATAGATTTAACTTTACAGCCAAGTGGTTACGGACATATTCTAGATTCTAAAGAGATGATGTTGAGCGCACTTAAGAAAAGTGGTGGTGTGATAGAATTAGGCGATAAAAGTTCGCCGGAAGAGATTTACCATCGTTTTCAGATTAGCAAAAGTGCTTTTAAAAAAACGATTGGTTCGTTATATAAAGAACGCTTGATACAGTTATCTGATGATTCTATTAGGTTGATTACTGATGAGGAAGCAGAATAAGCGCTAGTTTTTAAGTTATTTTTAACCACAGATAAAAAGGATGAGCACGGATAATTAACTTTATTTTCCGTGCTTTTTTTGTGTTTACGTGGCTAAATTTTTATTGGTGAGGTACAATTTTAAAAATAATCTTCCTGTGCTGTTTTTGCAAAAAGTTGAGGTGCAAAATTAACTAAATACAATTCTTTTTTGGCGCGGGTTACCGCGGTATATAGCCACCTTAAAAAATCGAGATCTATCATTTCTTCGGTTAAATACCCTTGATCGGCGAATATTGCATCCCATTGCCCGCCTTGTGCTTTATGGCAAGTAACGGCATAAGAAAATTTAATTTGCAGAGCATTATAAAATGGATCTTGCTTAATGGCAAGCATTCTTTGGCGCTTATTTGCAATGTGCGAATAATCTTCATTTAACCCATCAAAAAGCTTTTTACTTTCTTCGTAAGGTAAGTTTGCGGTTTCCAAAGCCAAGGTATCTAACATCACTTTACAACTAATTTGGCCCGCAGCCGGAAAATCCATAAACTCCAAAGTTGCTTCAGCAAAACGGAATCCATATCGTTCCTCTTCACTCCTAACGCGAATTACTTTTGCCATATCGCCATTCGCGATGAAGGCAGTTTCTTCATTTTCGGGTAACCAAAAATAATTGTTTTTAACCACCATAATTTGGTCGCCACCTGTTAATTCTTCTTCTCTGTATAGCAACCGTGCCCTAATTTGCTCGTTGTAAATATTGGCCGATTTGTTGGAGCGACAAACCACCAGCGTATTTTCCATACCAAACTTTCTATACGCATATTCCAAACCTTCAACCAATCTGGCGCCTGCCATGTTGTAAATATCTTTATAATTTTTAGTGAGGAATTTTGGCAATGGGTTTTCTGGATTTTTTATAATCTGATTCCGCAACATGGTAGCATTCGCTAAAATACCCGATTTTTTTTCCTGCCGAACCACTTCTTTTAGCTCAATGGAAGTAACTTTTAAAGCAAATTTATCCTTTATATGTACATCGTTTAAAGCCGGACTATCCAAACTTCCAACGGGAGGTAATTGTGCTGTATCGCCCACAAAAAGCAGTAAGCAGTTTTTATCATTGTAAACAAATTCTAATAAATCTTTTAAAATTGATGATCCCGTATCGTTGTATTCATCTGAAATCATCGAAGCTTCATCGACAATAAAAACAGTGTTTTCTGATAAATTTGGAGCGAGTTGAAATTGAAGTTCGGGCGAAGTAGAAGAGCGCTTTCTATAAATTCGTTTGTGTATGGTTAAGGCTTTACGATATGAATATTGGCTCATTACCTTTGCTGCGCGTCCCGTGGGCGCTAACAATTCACTTCTAAAATTAAAGTTTGCCAATACTTTTACCAACGCCGCTACCGATGTGGTTTTTCCGGTGCCTGCGTAACCTCTTAAAATAAAGCAACGATGTTCATCTTCTTCTTGCAAAAAAACCGACATCCGCTCGCAAAAAAGTAGTTGCTCTTTAGTGGGCGTATGTTGGTAAGCGTTGGCAATGAGTGAGCTTTTATCGAGGATCATTTAAGGCGAATTACAACATAAAAAATGCTAATATAACGTTCTACTATTAAATAAACATCCTTAAAATAAGTATTTGGGCGTTTTAACACGCTTTCCGCTTTATCTTTTTGGCAGAAAAAGCCAAAAAGCCTGCCTGCCGGACAGGCAGGGATATCGCTCCAATCGTTAACGCTAGCGATTCCTAAAAAACATTGATAGAAAATCAATTTAAGGCTTTTAATTATCGAAATCAACTTTTACAATAACAAAGTTTCTATACGATGCGCCATAACCATATTTTGCCTTTTACTCCAACTAAAAATTGTGAAATGACCATCTTGAGAGGCTACCAATCCCACGGCTTGAGGTTGATCGTTTATAAACTGCGCAACCGAAAAGTGGCGTGTACCGCCGAGTTGCCCGGGATATAAAATCTTGTCTTCGCCACCAATTATGGGTTCGGAGAATGCAATTTTTTCTACAGTAGGCTTACCAATTCCACGTCCAATTTTTGCTCCAAAAGCAATTAAATCAAATCGATCGTTAATAATAGTTGCGCCATCAACGGCCGTTAATCCTGCCAAATGTTCAACCTCTTTTCTTAAAGCACCTTGAGAGAAGATTTCGCTTTGGTTGCCAACTTGCTTCGCTAAATTGGATAAACCACAAAACTCTGGCTCTACCAAATATTGTATAGGATGTATAATTGATTCTGTCCATTTCTGATCATCTTTCGGTACAATTAGCAATGCACCACCCCTACCGTGGCTCCGCATGGATACAGCAAATTGAATTAAAATATTAATGGGGTCGTTCCAACTGGCAAGTACGGTTAAATCGAGCAATGCCTTTAAAATCGGCGGACAATCTCTGTTGTTGCAACTCGTATCATCTACAATTCTAATCTGCTCGCCCTTTAAAACTGCTACGTTGGTATATTTTCCAATGCCATAAATTCTACGGTGTTTAATCACAATTAAACCCGGTGCAGATACATCCACAACAAAGCAAAAATTAGGAATATTTAAAGTTGTACCCCAAATATAAAGTTCTCCATCTATAACCCACACACCAACATGAATACCAGAACGCTCTACACCTGGTGCAATTTTTGTTAAAGTAGTGGCGTTTAAAGGCAAAGGTTTTGCAAATTTTAAAGGCTTAGAAGTTTGCGATGGTGGCAAAAATGCAATTGAAATTTTTGGCGAATGACCTTCTTCTTTTCTTAAACTACTCCAAAAAGCAACATCAATTAATACCTCAATTATTTCTTTATTGGGTTGCGTAGCCAAATCAACTTCACCCTGAGCCACGGCATTTGCATGCAATTTCACAAAATGTGTTTCAATAGTTGCCGCAATGGTATTTGCAGCCTTGTAAGTAGGCTTGTAACTCATGTGTCGAATTTAACATGAAAAACTGATTCTTTTATTAATGCTAAAGTTTGATTTTCGTAAAAAAATTAAACTCGCTCGCTTTTGACGGATCGAAAAACGATAAACGAATGAGGAGCAACGCGATTCAACTTTACACTTTTAACCTATTATCTGTGGTTTAATTATTAAAAAACGCTATTTTTGTTTTAATGAGCAACAATAGCCTTTCGTTAATCGATCCAAACTTTAAAAATGATGCTTCGAGCAATTGCCATTTATTGTTAAAAATAACGAATAATAGTTTTTCTTATGCGGTGGTTGACGAAAAAACGGGCAAAATTAATTTAATATTTGACAAGCAACATTGCGAAAATATTGAAGATGAATTAAAAATGGCTTTTAAAAATGATTTATATTTATCCAAGCCTTACAGCGCAGTAAAGGTATCTGCACATACTTCGAATTTCATTTTTATACCCAACGAATGGTTTAATGCAGATGATTTATCTGTTTATTCGCAATACCTAGCCTCATCAGGAAAAATTTATTCGAAACCAACCAAATTAGGGTTTAATACAATTTTTTGTATTGATGACTTTATTGCCGAACAATTACCTAATGAAGCAAATATTTTTACGCAAGCTTCATCATTAATTGCGGTGATTGATGCATTACCAAACCACGCACTACTAATTGATTTTACTTCATCATCGTTCAATGTTTTATATACGAAAGACGGAAAGTTAAATTTCCAAAATCACTTCTCTGCAGAAACTGGCGAAGAGTTTAATTACTTTTTACTTTTTATAATTAAGGCGCTTGATCTAAACGATTCCATCCCGGTTTATATCCAAGGTATTATTGATGAAGACGATGCCCATTATAATTGCTTGTTAAAATATTTCAACCAATTGTATTTTTTTACTCCTCAAAAAAACAGCGATAACGAATTATTGGCCGATATGCCGAAACATTATTTTAGTGATTTACTTGCAATCGGTTTATGCGAATAATAGGAGGCAAATTAAAAGGGATACGCTTGCAACCGCCAGCAAATTTACCAGTTAGGCCCACAACTGACATGGCAAAAGAAGCGTTATTTAACATTTTAAACAACCGTTACGATTTTGAAGCATGTACAGTTTTAGATTTATTCTGTGGAACGGGAAATTTAACTTTTGAGTTTGCATCCCGCAACGCGGAAACTATTTTAGCCATAGACCAAGATTATGGCTGCGTAAACTGGGTTAAAAGCATAGCCACGAAGCATTCATTTAATCAGATTGACGTGCGCAAAGGCGATGTTTTTAAGTTGCTAAAACAGCTAAGTGGCACGTACGATTTGATTTTTGCAGATCCGCCGTACAACATGGCCAACATTCCACAGCTACCAATTTTGGTTTTCGAACAAAAGCTTTTAAAAGCCGATGGATTGCTCATTGTAGAACATCAAAGTAATATGAAATTGGATAAACTAAATGGCTACACAGAAACTCGAAAATATGGTAATTCGTCTTTTAGCTTTTTCGAAAATGCCGAATAGTTTTGCGATTAACGTTTAATTTGTGCCTGCTGAAATTAAATTCTCTTCGAATTTTATTGCGATAATTTAACCACATTACTAATCATAAAAATAGTTGCTAATTCAAATTGTTATTGGTACTAAACCAATTTCTGCAGTTCATTATAAAGTTTTTCAGTAGGTAAACCCATAACATTGGTGTAAGAACCTTCAATACGTTCTACAACAGCTAAACCCCACCAATCTTGTACGCCATAACTTCCTGCTTTATCATAAGGCTGAAAATTATCGATATAAAAATCTATTTCTTGTTTAGAAACAGTTCTAAAATAAACCTCGGTTTGATCAAAAAATGAAATGATAGTTGTTCCTTTAACTAACGTTACGCCAGTATAAACTTCGTGCCTTTTGCCAGATAATGTGGCCAACATCTCTTGTGCATGCGCTTTATCTTCAGGTTTACCTAAAATTTCGTCGTTCAGAGAAACAATAGTATCGGCGGTAATCACAATTTCATTTGCCGAAGCGTTAAAGGCCTTTGCTTTTTTCTCTGCAATATATACTGCAATTGCCGAAGGACTTAAACCTTCAGGATAACTTTCATCAATATCTTTCAATTGCACACTAAAATTTAAGCCCATTAATTTTAGCAATTCTTGCCTGCGTGGAGACTTTGAAGCGAGTATAATATTCAAATTTTTAAGCATATTTTATTTACATTTCGGGCAAAAATAGCAAAAGCGACCATAAGTCGCTTTCATTATTTTTAAAAAAAAATGAATTACATATTTTCTGCAGGTTTTACGTCGCTTGTGGTTTTTTGTCGATCGCCACCCTTTTTCATTCTTTCTTTCTGCTCATCCTGCATCACTTTATATGTTGCTTTTTGATCGTTAGTTAAAAGTGCATCAATTTTATCGTTGTCATCTCTTCTTAATTTCATCACTTTTTCTCTCATTGCAACTTTATCATCTCCGGCTTCTTCCCTTATTTTTGTCATGGCTTTTGCCTGATCCATATATATTGTTGAAACCTTTTCTTTTTGATCGTCGTTCAACTTTAATTTTTCAACTAAACGATCTGTCATTTTTTGAGCTCTCTCTTCTGGTGTGCCCCAATTTTTTTGTTGTGCGTTTGCGTAAGTCATTACTGAGAATACTAGTGCGCAAATCATCATTAATTTTTTCATATTTTCTACTGTGTTTAAATTGATAAAACCTCTATTAAATTGGTTTAAGATTTTAGTTTTTGATTGAAATTTTGAATGATTTGACTGGTCATTTTTTAAATAGTTTAATTTCGAAGAAGCAACAAAACAGTTACAACCGATAAAAACTTATTTAATGCATTTAAGTCTTCCAACCCAAACATCGCCAATCTTAAAAGTGTAGTATTTACGGCCATCAGCATGAAAGTTCTCGATGAACTTATTCTTAGAGATGGTTGGCAAATTGCCGTAAATATCCAAAAAATCTTCCTCATCAAAATAATTAAAATCATCACACAGCACCCATTCTAATTCTGCTTTAATTTTACCCCCAAATATTTGCTCGGGAAAGGATTTTTGTACAGTTGATGGTGTGAATATATTTCTAGTTTGCCCAAAATGATCGACCTTTGCACAATATATTTCAGACCGAATAAACGTTTTGTTAAACAGCCAAATTTGTAAATCGTAGGGCGGAGCCGAATTAAAAAAGAATTCTTCCCACCGATCAAAAGCGTTTTTAAAATGACCAACCATCAATTTAAAGAACCAAATAGGTGGGTTTCTTTTAACCGGCCTATACCATGGATCGATAAAAAAACGATTATAGGTTTGACCGTATTTATTATACTCTTCGAAGGTGGGCAACAACATTTTTGTCGCGATCTTATTAAGCTTTTTAATTTGCCGGGGCCAACCACGAATTTTTTTCTTATTTTTCAAAATATCATCAGCGTTAATTTCCCACGTAATTATCGGAAAAAAGAATTTAAAAAAACTTTAAATTTAACGCAAAAAAACGACCCAAAGATCGTTTTACAATAACTTAAATATTCCTAAAATAAACTATTTACCCGAATCAGAAGCTATTGCTTGTTCATCACTCCATTTATATTGAACTTTCATCACCTTTTCGATGATATTTCGGGCGGCGGTTTTACCACCAGCATAATGCGAAATAAATTTAGAAACTGCTTTGATTTCTTCCACCGCATCAGCAGGGCAAGTTGGTAGCCCAACCAACTTCATCACTTCTAAATCGGGAATATCATCGCCCATATAAAGCACTTCAGTTGCCTTTATATTTTTAGAAGCTATGTATTTATTAAATATATCAACCTTGTTACCAGCACCTAAAAAAATATCCTTAATACCTAAATTTGCAAATCGTTTGGCCATTGCAACCCCATTACCGCCAGATATTATACAAACGTTATACCCTTTTTTAACAGCTAATTGTAGTGCATAACCATCTTTAATATTATAAGTGCGCAACGCCTCTCCCGATTCTGTTAATTGCACAGAACCATCAGTTAATACACCATCAACATCAAATATTAAAGTTGTAATCTCTTTGAGCTTTTGTAAAACCATAATGAGTTAAAGGTTATCAGTTGTGAGTTTTGTGTTATAGGGCTTTAACCTCGTAACCCAAAACAGGTAACAGGCAACCTGAAAGTTATTGATTATCTCTCCACTCGTAAACCCAAGCAGTTTGAATTTGCTCTAAATGACCTTCGCTACTTTCCTCGCGTGTGCCTTTAAAGTTATCTAAACTTAAAACCCATTCAATTAATTCGGTAAAGCGAATGCGATAAATCTTAGTTTCACTAAAATCATCTCCAAATTTTTCATATAAAGAAAGCGCTATATCTTCATAGTCGTTCCAGTGAATAGGTAAAGCAAAATTATTATTGTTCATTTTGTTGTTTTAATGTTTAAAATTTGAAGATTGTACTATTTGTTACCAGTATAAACTTTCTGTCTTCCGGAATTTTTAGCTTTCCGACTCTTTTAATGCCCCATAAACCCAGATTGATCTGGAATGGTAACTTCAATATCGCCATTTATAACTAAACATTGGCAACCTAAACGGGAAGTAATCCTTGGGCGAACGGCGCGATCGATAAAATCTTCTTCCTTATCAGATATTTCTTCGATGTTATCCATCCCTTTTGTTACGTAAACATGGCAAGTACTGCATCCACATACACCACCGCAGTTATGTTGCAAATCTATTCCATTATCTAAGCAAACATCAAGAACAGATTCTCCTGCTGCGATAGGCAACACAATAGATTCGTGATCTGCCTCTTCAAAATTTATTGTTAATTTAAAAATACTCATAATTACTTGCAAAAGTAATAAGCAAATCGGCAATTTTAGTATTTGTGTACCAATTTAATGCTATTGCTTAAAATTTGATAAATATTGAACAACTCTGGGTTATTCTCCAAAGCGTTTAAATGATTAATTAGTGTTAAATCGTCCTTACGAAAAGCGGGGCCGGTTTGCACATTTTCGGGTAAGTTGTGTTCAATTTTTTGTGCTGTTTCAGCTATCAACGGGCGAATGATGTCAAAATCCAACCCTTCATTTGATAAAATCTGATTTGCCAATGTGTAGAGATGATTGGTAAAGTTACCTGCAAAAACCGCCGCTAAATGCAAAACTTTTCGTTTTTCTCCATTTAATACGTAAACTTTGTTGCTCAGCTTTTTAGCTAACTTTTTTAAAACAGATAATTGGTTTTCATCATCAGCTTCAATACACAAAGGAATATTTTCAAAATTTACATCCTTTGTTTTTGAAAAAGTTTGTAATGGATAAAATATGCCTGAGTTTTTAATATGTTTTGATATCACTGCAATATCTACAGAACCAGCAGTATGTACCACTAAACCTGTAACATCTTTTAGCTGAAGAACAACATTTTCAATCGCATCATCTTTAACCGCTATAATATATAAATCAGCCTCTGCATTTACATTTTGTAAATTACTAATTGGTATTGCGTTTAGCTTTTGAGCAAGTATAATGGCATTTGTAATATCTCGACTAAAAACCTGTGTAATTTCTTCGCCAATGGCATATAGTGCCAATCCCATTTGTGTTGCTACATTTCCAGAACCAATTAGAACGATTTTCATCTACGCTGATTTGATCTCGCTTTTTCTTCTAAAGATTGAGATTAAAAACCCGAAAACCATTATAATAGTACCTATCCAATATAAATTGATGTAAGGAAATTCTATCGCTTTAAAAACAACCCAATCTTTAGCTTGTTGCGGTTTTTCATAAACTAAAAGTTCTACTTTCTTTTCATCGGGTAATACTTTAGAAAAACGAACTTTTAAATCCAGCTGATCGATTTTTCTAGCGAAATCGAAAGTATTATTTCCTTTTATTAAAAAAATTGGTTCAGCGTTGTAAACTTTTCCGCCAGCACTAATTTCTAAAGGTAAACCCGCAGCAAAATCGCCTTTTGTTAACACTAAATCTTTAGCAGTCGGCTTATTGTTTAAGGCCATTACTTTAATTACACCGCTAGAAATATGGATGGTATCGCCCGTTGCCACTTTAACAATACGTGGTGCTTTATAATTTTCATCGTCACTGTGGCCTTCATGGTCGTCGTGGTCTTTTTGCTTTATCGCAGCGCTGGTTATGTGCGTATAAATATCGTAAGTTAAATAATGCTTTGTGTCTGGCGAAGCGATTAAACCCATTTTTTCATTGTCTTGAACATGAGGATTTAATTCAAATTCCTCTTTCAATTTACCAGTTTTCTCATCAAAAACTTTGTAGTTTATGCGATAAAATGTATTAGGAGCAATAGTAGTATCGCTAATGTATGTTACCATAAACTTGCCCATTTTTTTAGGTTCGTTTTTATACAGCATAATATTTTCGCCAGGCTTTTCTACTTTCTCAAAATCTTTAACGGGAATGAAATTATTCGCGTTAACAGATAAAGGCTTGGTAGTTGCAGCAGCCACCACAGCACCAAGTAAAAGGAGCGCAAAACCAATATGTGCAATTGCCGAACCTGCCAATTTCAGTTTACCTCCAAACACCCTGTACAACACACTTGCATTTGATAAAACCGCAAATACACAACTGAAAGTAATTAAGATAAACATACTGTTAGAGTATATTTTGGTGATATACGCTACGCCTGCAGAGATTACGATAGAAAATAAAATAACTGAAATTAAACCACTATAAAACTTCCGTGGATCGGTTCGTTTGTATTTTAAATATTGAGCGAAACCAGAAATCAAAGTAATTAACACTGCAAATGGTGCTTGCCACTGGTTATAATATTTTACAGCATCAATTGGTGGCGCAAAGTTGGTTCCAAATGCTTTATTAAATACAGGCACAGAGGTTGAAAATATTACCTGAATACAAGCAACTGTTAAAACTAAGGCACCAATAAACATCCAAAATTCGCGAGAGTAAGTTTCTTCATCTTTAGTTGTTATTGGCAGTTCTTTCCATCTTGTTACCAAAAAGAAAACAGCAATTGCCAAGAAAACTACGATGTATAAAACTAGGTGTCCGAACATTCCCATATCAGTAAATGAGTGTACCGATGTTGACCCTAAAACTCCACTTCTTGTTAAAAATGAAGCATATAATACCAAAATAAAACTTACAAGTACTAAAGCAATGGCAGTAAAATAAGCGTGCCCAGTATTTTTAAAAGCGATAATTACGTGTACGCCTGCAATTAAGGTTAACCAAGGGATTAAAGATGCATTTTCTACAGGATCCCAAGCCCAAAAACCTCCGAAGTTTAATGCTTCATAAGCCCAAAATGAACCCATAATTATTCCCGTACCCAAAATCATTACGGCAAATAAAACCCAAGGCATTACAGGTTTAATCCATTCTCTATATCGTTTTTGCCATAAACCAGCAATCGCGTAAGCAAAAGGAACAATCATACTTGCAAAACCCAAAAACAGCGTTGGCGGATGAATAACCATCCAGTAGTTTTGCAATAATGGATTTAAACCTCTACCATCGGTAATAAATTTAAGGTAATTTTTGAAATTTTCTGGATTGGCAAATACAACAGGAGCCATTGATTTCAAATCAACCGCATCGCGAAGTAGAATAAATGGTGAGCTACCAATGCGTTCGCCAAAAATTTCTACGCCTAACAACATCGAGGTTAAAAAAACCTGTGAAAATGCAATTACCGTTAATACCGGCGCTTCCCAAGTTTTAGCTTTCCAAATTAAAATAGCACCCAAAAGCGACTGCCAAAACGCCCAAAGCCAAAAACTGCCCTCCTGCCCTTCCCAAAAAGCCGAAACAATATAGTAAACAGGAAGTTCTTTTGATGAATGTGAATACACATAATTGTATTCGTTAAAGTGATTTAAAATTAGATAGAAAAGCGTTGCACCAATACCAATAATACTGGCCCAATTAACTAAAAAACCCAAACGACCGATATTACGCCAGGAATTATCTTCTAAATTTTTATTCTTAGTGGCAAAGAAATAAGCCACGGTTGATAGTATTGAAGCACAAAAGGCCAAAACAATAAAAAACTGACCGATTTTACCCGGCAATAGGTTTTCGCCTACAAATTGAATATCCATTAAATTTATTTATATTTTTCTTCGCCGTATTTACCAACTGCTTCAACCTTACCATCTTTATTAACCTCTACTAGGTTATCATTATACTTCGAAGGGCATTTCATTAAAATTTTCGAAGCATAAAAAGTATCGTCATTCATCTTTCCGATCAATACCAATTTTTCTGAACGTTCAAAATCTTGTGGTTTTGTACCGCTGTAAATTACCTTGCGTATTTCGCCTTTATCATCTTTCATGTTAAAAGAAAAATGATTAGGATCTTTGGCAGCATCATAATAAGTCCCTTTCGATTTCTCCCAGTAGCCCATAACGTGCTCTTCTTTATTAGAAGCTGTTGCCTCTTTAAAATTGGAATAAGAATTTGTATCAGCATTTAAACTGATTAGAAAACCAATACAAATGGCAATGGTAATTAACCCAACTATCGCGCTTTTTTTCATAATATAGAACTTATAAAAACTGATCACAAAGATAGAAAAATACGTTTATCGCAAAGGCTTTTAGATAATGCTAGTAGTTATATTGACACTAAACTGATAGTTAACCGAAGATTGACATAAAAATGAGTTTCAACACACCAAAGTAATCGGAGCACCGCAGTAATAACGCTAAAAAAAATACCCATTTGTGGGTATATACCAATATACAGGGTTGATTTATGTTTGTAATAGATTTTAACATATCACAAAATTAAATGACTGCTCAAACAAAAAATATCGCCTTATCTGCAATCTATTTCGGTTTATCAACCGTAATAACTGGCTGGTTTATTTTCATAGGCAAAGATTTTTACAGCAGTTTTAATAATATGGCGTTATCTGGAGCAATTGCCGGTGGGAAGTGGGGCTTGCAAATTTTTATGGCGCTAATTTTTGTCGGATTTCGAAAATGGGAATTTGTTAAAGAAATTGGATTTGTATGCCTTATTGGCTCCCTATTACTTCTTACTTATTATCCCATCGGATTTTTCGGCATAACCAATGGCTGGCAATTTATATACGCTTTAGCAATTGCTGTGTTAGGAATGATCATACTTTATTATAGGGCAATAATCAATAACGGCTTTCCAATAAAATGGTTCATTCGGTGGGTGTGCTGTTTGGCTATCGCCATTATTTTACAATTAACTGTGGTTTTCCACATTATTTAAATAAACAAAAATAAATTAACATGAAAAAAATCTTAATTACCCTTTTAGTTGCCGCAAGTTCGGTAACTGTTTACGCTCAGCTTGGTGTTACCGCTGGCTTAAACATCGCTAAGTACACGTACAACAATGGTTCAGAAAAAAAATCTCTTACATCATTTAACGGAGGTTTAGTTTACAGAACTACATTATCGAAAGATTTTAAGTGGCAACCAGAACTTGTATTTACTGGTAAAGGTGCGGTATCTACGCCCCCTGCAAATAATATTTTAGGTGTAGAGAAGTATAAAAACAAATTAAACTACATTGAATTTGGAAGTCCGTTTATTTACAACACCAATTTTGGTGGAGACGATAATTTAACATTTGACATGGGACTTGGCCCCTATGCCGCATATTTAATTAGCGCTGTAAATAAGGCTGAGAAATTTGATGGCACGACAACCAAAAGAGATTTCGCAATTGGGAGTGGCACAGCCGACGAATTTAAAGCGATGGATTTTGGCTTAACTTACGTGGTGGGTGTAATTGTTCAGAAAAATATTGGCGTACATTTAAAATACGATCAAGGACTTAGAAATTTAGAACCAAATTATGCTGTAAAACTTCATACAGGTAATTTTGCTGTAAACCTCACTTATTATTTTAATAAATAGTATTTTTAATACCCGGCAGAATTGGAGCAGCTCTCGATTTTTTTTAAAAGGGCCTAAGCGAAACCGAGGAAAGGCTGCGTACTGATTTTCAAAACCAAAAAGCCTTGCAGATTAAATTCTGCAAGGCTTTTCACATTAAATAGATTGCCACATCTCGAAGAAAAATCGAGATTCGTAATGCCGATAATGCCTTAAGGCCAAACGCCTAAATTCATGTAAGAAACAGCAATTTTATCAATCGAATTAACAAACGCTGCAGTTCTTAAAGTTTGCGTTAGCGGTTTGTTCATTAACGTTTCGCGAATTTCGTGGTAAGAATGAATCATGGTATCTTCCAAACCAGAATTAACCAAATCAATTTCCGATGCACCTTTAACAATCATTTGGCGGTGCTCAGGAAGAATAGTTTTTCCGGTTAAATTTTCTAAAGTTGCAATTAAATTTGCATTTGAATTGGCTGCATAACGGTTTTCCATACGTCCAAAAGCTACGTGAGAAAGGTTTTTTAGCCATTCGAAATAAGATACGGTAACACCACCAGCGTTACAATACATATCTGGAATAATCATACCTCCCATTTCGGTAAAAATAGCCTCAGCTTCTGGCGTTGTTGGTCCGTTTGCACCTTCGGCAATAATTCTTGCTTTAATATTGCGGATGTTGTGTTCTGTAAACTGATTTTCTAAAGCCGCTGGCACAAGGATATCGCAATCTTGCTCCAAACCTTCCATTGAGTTTTTAAAATCAGTTGCACCAGGAAAGCCCAAAATTGAACCTGTATTTTTACGGTGAGCGAAAACTTCATCTACATTTAAGCCATTGGCATTGTAAATAGCACCTTCATACTCGCATAAGCCTACAATGGTTGCACCAAATTCGGTAAGGAACTTTGCCGAATGGTAGCCTACATTACCTAAACCTTGAACAATTACTCTTTTATCGCCCAAACCAGCCTTGAAACCAATTTTAGCCATATCTTCGGCAACATCTACACACTCGCGAACGGCATAAGCAACACCACGACCCGTTGCTTCTTTACGCCCACGTATTCCGTGCAACGCAATTGGTTTACCCGTTACGCAACCCAAAGCATCTAACTGACCAGGATTCATAGTCATGTAAGTATCTGCAATCCAGCTCATTTCGCGTTCACCCGAACCATAATCTGGCGCTGGAACATCAATACCGGGACCGATAAAATTTTTCTTAATTAATTCAGTTGTGTAGCGGCGGGTGATGGTTTCTAATTCGGCAACACTATACTGTTTGGTATTGATTTTTATGCCACCTTTTGCACCTCCGAAAGGAACGTTTACGATTGCACATTTGTATGTCATTAATGCTGCAAGCGCCATAACTTCATCCTCATTTACCATTTCGCTGTAACGAATACCACCTTTTGTTGGGCTCATGTGATGCGAATGTTCTACGCGCCACGCATCAATAACTTCGAAACCGTTTCCGCGACGAATAGGGAATTGGAAGCGATAAACACTATTACAAGTTTTAATCTGGTTCAATAAACCTTCTGGATGATTGGTAAATTGTGCCGCACTGTCAAAGTTTTTGCAAACATCTGCAAAAAATTTGTTCTCGTCTGCTAGATTAGCCATTATTTAATATTTTATGAATAAGTATGGTGCAAAATTGGGCAAAATAAATGCATATATCCAAATGTAAAAACACTTAGTGTAACGCAAACACTAGCCAAATTCTCGCTACAAAAGAGGTTTAAATTGTTTAAACATTGTTTTTACACATCATTTCTTTTTTCGATTTTTTTTAATCTTTTATCTAACGAGAATAGATAGACCAATAAACCGACCAAAATAACCACAATGCAAATTACAACAACATAGATTTTACCGTTACTGCGTAATGCATCTGCCATTTCAACACCGTTGTCCTGCGCAAATAATTGCATTGTTGAAATCAATAATATTAGTGAGAAAAGTATTTTTTTCATTTTTTTTATCCCCAAACCCCAAAGGGGCTTTTTTTTATGCTGTAAATAACGATGTTTCTTTATGCTTGTTCTTTATCCCCAAACCCCAAAGGGGCTTTTTTGTTACGCAGTAAATAGCGTGGGTCTTTGTTCCTTGCTCTTTGTTCCTTAATCCTTAATCTCGTATGTGTTGTTCCTTATTTTCGATGGTACGTATTCTAAATCGAATGGTGTAAACCCAATAGCCAATTAATATCCACCCTAAACACGCCGGATAAAATACCATGCGCATTCTGCTATCTAAATCGTAACTGTTAAAACCCGGGTTGCCGCCATTGCCTGGATGCAAAGAATCTTTCAAACGTGGCAATACGAAAAGCAAAACCACCATCATCGGGAAGGCGAAAATATTATATATAGCCGACAATTTTGCTCGCTTTTGTTCCTCGTCTATCGCATTGCGAAGGATTAAGTATGCAAAATATAATAAGATTGAGATGGCCGCAAAATTTTGCTTTGGATCAAAACTCCAAAACTGGCCCCAAGTAAATTTAGCCCATATTGCGCCCGTAATTAAGCCTAAAAACCCGAAAATTATCCCTGTATTTACGCTCTCTACAGCTTTTAAATCATCTATTTCACTTTTTGTACTCAATGATCTCACACTGTAAAATACGGAGATTGAAAACAATACCATCATGGCAAACCACATGGGTACGTGAAAATATAAATTCCGAATGGTTTCATTTAAAATGGCTAAATGAGGCACTCCAAGTAGTAAGCCTGCTATGGTAGCATAAACTACCAAAAATGAAGCTAAAATTTTCCACCAAGTTTTTTTCATATCCTTTTTTAATTTGCTAACTCAAAGTATTCATTTAATAAATGAATGAATATTTGCGCGCTATTTAATCTAAAATTATAAATTCACGAATTATCATTTTCACTAATTTACCTAATCCCTCCATAAGTAAGGGAACAATATTAAAGATGCAGCAACCGTCATTACGTTTACGATAACCAACATACCTATTTCATCATAACTGGTATCCCAAGGTAAACCATCAACAGCATTTTTAGCCAGTCTAATTAATAAAATTAAAACGGGAATAATAATTGGAAAGCTCAAAATCGCCATTAACATACCACCATTACCGGCTTTACTTGCAATGGCCGAAACCATTGTAAAAACTGTTGAAAAGCTAATGCTACCCAAAATTACCGCAAAGTAATACATCACTAAATCGGGAGGTGTAAAAGTATCAAATACCATTACATAAAACCCCAACGCCACGGTAGTTAGGAGAATCATTAATAAGGTATTGTAAAATGTTTTGGAGATTAAAACCGCAGCCGGACTAGCCAAAATATAGCTGTAAAGTTGCTGGCCTTTAGTTTCTTGCAAAAAACTTTTTGAAACCCCATTTATAGATGAAAACAGCATAATCACCCAAAAAAGTGCATTCCAAATGAGTTTATCGCCGAGACTAACGAAAGACAAGTAGCATGTAAATATTGTAGAAACCATGTACAACAACACACCGTTAATAGTGTATTTCGATCGCCACTCTAAAAGTATTTCCTTGTGGATTAGATATTTAACCTCTTTGGCCAATTGCATAATCGCAAAGATACTTTTATTCGTAAATTTTTCGGCTGTAAATTGTTGGATAGTTGTAATATTGCATTCGAATTTTAGATTTTAGAGTTAAGATTTCAGACTTAAATAGCCCAAATAACCACGCTATGGAAAATCATTATGCTTCGGTTGTGCCTTCCCCTATCGGCGATATATTTATCGTGGCCGATGATTTTAATGTTACCGAAATAACTTTTGCTGAAATAAACATTGATGGTTTAAAAGAAAATACCATCACCCAATTAGCAGTTAGGCAACTGCAAGCCTATTTCAAAGGAACGCTACGAGAATTCAGTATTCCTACCAACCAAAGCGGAACAGAATTTCAAAGAGAAGTTTGGGATAATTTACTTAAAATAAATTACGGTGAAACGATTTCATATGCTAAATTTTCTGCACATAAACCGTTGGCTATACGGGCAATTGCTGCAGCGAATGGAAAAAATAAATTAGCCATTGTTCTTCCTTGCCACAGGGTAATTGGCACTAACGGAAAATTAGTTGGCTATGCGTGGGGCTTGTGGCGTAAAAAATGGTTGCTTCAACATGAAATAGAGGTTTCGCAAAAAGGGCAAACGGAATTGAAGTTGTAAAAAACCCATTTTGGTTGTTAATACGAACTGGCTTTTCTTTTATACTTTTTAAGCGCTTCACAAACATCAATTTCTCTGTGTTTATCTTTTTTTATGGTAAAATTATATTTAAACAGTTATATTTTCTCCTTTTTTTGTACTGAAAAGCATAAATATAACACCAACTAAAAGCACAATCCACCCCCATTGAAAGTGAACAACTTTACCAATTAATTTATTCGCAAAGCCATACTTTGTATAATTATTGGCTGTAAAATATACAGCGGCAACTGCTAAAACAAACCAAATAGACATTACAAAGCTCATAAAACGAAAGGCACCCACTTTCCTGATAAACAAGAATAAAACCGCAATTGAAATGATGGTGTAGGTAAGAAAAAACAATCGAGCATCAGATTGATATAAATTCCAATTTCCTTTAATTGGCACTTTTAACATTGGGCAAAAACCCGAAATAAGGCACAATAAAATACCTAACCAAGCCCTAAATTTATTTAGTATTAACATACTGACTTACGATTTTAGAATTACGAATTACAATTGAGAAATTGAGCAAAATAATAGCACTCATAGCAACCAACTTACAACTTACAACTTAATACTTATAACTTACAACCTCTACTGTCCTTCAACAATACCCATTTTATCGGCAAAGTGTGCACAGTAATCGCGTAGATCTTCTACAATTAAAGTTTCGTTAGTGGCTTTTAAAAAGCTATCGCCCATGGTTTGCAAAGTTTCGTAAAAGAAGCGCTTCATTTCATCAACAGGCATATCTTTTGTCCACAAATCAATGCGCATAGAGTTTTTATAATTATGGTCCCAAAGTGCTAAAATCATTGCTTTAACGGGAACTTTATCAGTCGTTTCTGCATCAGTACTTTCCCAAAGAATATTGTCTGGGTTGTTGTTATCATCCAACTCAACGGTAATTTTTATTTCGGCTGTTTTCATTATAAAATAGGATTGCATCGATTAAAATGATTTTAGAGCAAATCATTTTAACTTTAATGCTGGTATATAAATTGTTTTTAAAGTTGCAAATATGCAGATTTTAGTAAAGAAAAATAAAATTACAACGTTTTAATTATGTAATAATAAGAACGAAATCACAGTAAAAGCGATGAAGAAAAGTTCAATTAGCCAAACTCGCTTTAGGTTTTTGAGAATAAATCTGAAAATTAAATCGATAACAACACTCACTAAAATAAGTATTGACAGCATGACTTTGTAGAAAGGCCCCATATTGATGTTTGCCAATCCTCCAGCAGGTCTGTTATGAAAAAAGCTAACGACTAAAAATGCAACACCAAGCGATGTTATAATATTTAAAGGAGTAATTCTGAATTTCATCGCGCAACTTTTTACTTTTTCTTATCGAATTTTTTACCTTTTTTAAAGAATTTCACTTCCTTACCCGCTTTCGCCTTTGCCTTTTCTCGTGCTGTTTTTTCAATCGCAGCTGCATGTTTCTTTTCGTGGAAAGCACCCTTAAAATCAGGATCGTCTTTCCTTTTTTGCATATCGATTTCCTTTGCAATGTACTGGCGCTCTTCGTAAGGTGTTTCGTCAATAAAAACCCCTTCAGGAATTTCTGCAACAGGAATATATTGGCGAATTAACTTTTCAATTTTACGGATGTAATATTTTTCGGCATCTGTGGCTAAAGTAATGGCATCGCCTTTGGCAAAAGCCCTACCTGTACGCCCAATTCTATGTACGTAATCTTCAATAATTATGGGCACATCAAAATTTATAACATGACTTACATCACTCACGTCAATACCTCTACTTGCTACATCGGTTGCTACTAAAACACGCACCTTACCTTCTTTAAAGCTATTTATAGAGTTAATTCGGGTATTTTGACCTTTATTTGCGTGGATAACCCTAACATTTTGAGCACCATATCTTCGTTCGATAAAATTAAAAATATTATCAGCTACGGTTTTGGTTTTACAAAAAATAATCAGGCGCGTAAAAGCTTCATCATCTTTTAACAAATGTTGTAGCAGATTAATTTTAGTTTTAAAATTTGGCACATAATACAAAACTTGCGTAACATTAGCAGCCGGTGTTGCCTGCGTAGAAGCTTCAATTACAAGTGGGTTATTTAAAAAATCACCAGCAATTTTTTGAACTAAATCGCTCATCGTAGCAGAAAAAAGCAAGTTTTGTCGTTTACGGGGCACAATTTCTAAAATCCTGTGGATAGAGCCAATGAAACCCATATCCATCATTTTATCAGCTTCATCCAACACCAAAAATTTTAAACTTTGGGTGTTGATTGTGCCATCTAAATAAAGATCTAAAAACCTGCCCGGTGTTGCGATTAGAATATCTATACCTTTTCCTATTTGCTCCTTTTGTGTTTTCGGCCCTATTCCACCAAAAATTACCAACGATCGCAAATCCGTGTAAGTAGAAAAAAGTTTTACTTGTTCGGCAATTTGCATCGCTAATTCTCGTGTTGGCGATAAAATCAGCGCTCTTGGGTGTTCGCCTTGAGCGTACTTTAATTGCATTAAAATTGGCAGCACAAAAGCTGCAGTTTTACCTGTTCCCGTTTCAGCAATACCAAAAATATCTTGTCCTGATAATACCGGGGCAATTGCTTTTTCCTGTATCGGCGTGGCAACGGTGTAACCTGCATCGGCAACTGCATTTAAAATTTGCCTGTTTAACTTAAATTCTTCGAACGATTTTGCCATAGCGCACAAAGATAGGTTTTTTAAGCGGGAAGCTTAAAGACCAAAGCTGAAAGCGAAAAGCCAATTGTAAATTTAAAGTTCAGTGTAGGAAATTTAGGGGTAAAGCAATTCCAGTAACTCGTCTGTTACGTAAGCCCTGCTCTCCGCTTTACTCACCCGAAAAAATCGGGTTTCGTGCTCGCTACGATCAGGTTTATTTAACCCAAAACAGCAACATTAAACTCAATCCCCTCCTTTCAACCGCTTAAACTCGATACTTGATACTCACATCTTGATACTAATTTACTACCTTTGAAACCATGAAAACTTACCTAATAAAAGGCGCTACAGTTGTAAACGAAGGACAACAAATTGTTACCGACGTACTAATTAAAGATGGGTTTATTACCAAGATTGGTCAAAATTTAGTTGCAAATGGCGCAACTGAAATTATTGCTGAAGGGCAGTATCTTTTGCCAGGCATGATTGACGATCAAGTTCATTTCCGCGAACCTGGCTTAACACATAAAGCCGATATTTTTACAGAGAGCATGGCTGCCGTTGCTGGCGGAATTACATCTTTTATGGAAATGCCAAATACAGTTCCGAATACGTTAACACAAAGTTTACTTCAAGATAAGTACAATATAGCCGCAGAAACATCGCTTGCTAATTACTCTTTTTACATGGGTGCGAGTAATGACAATATTGAAGAAATACTAAAAACCGACCCAAAAAATGTTTGCGGATTGAAAGTTTTTATGGGTTCATCAACAGGTAATATGTTGGTAGATAATGAAAAAACTTTAGAAAATATTTTTAGTAAAGCACCGCTTTTGGTTGCTACACATTGTGAAGATGAAGCAACAATCCGTAAGAACCTTGCAACATTTAAAGCAAAATACGGAGAAGATTTAACGATTGAAATGCACCCATTAATTCGTGATGTGGAAGCCTGCTACAAATCTTCATCATTGGCGGTAGAATTGGCAAAACGTTACCAAACGCGTTTACATGTGCTTCATATTTCTACGGCTAAAGAAATCGAATTGTTTGATAATTCAATTGCCTTAAAAGACAAAAAAATTACTGCCGAGGCCTGCATTCATCACCTTTGGTTTAACGATAAAGATTATGCTGCCAAGGGAAATTTTATTAAATGGAACCCAGCAGTAAAAAGCGAGGACGACCAAAAAGCGATTTTGGCAGGTGTTTTAGCGAATAGAATTGATGTTATTGCGACTGACCATGCACCACATACAATGGAAGAGAAGCAAAAACCATATTCGCAGGCACCCGCTGGCGGACCATTGGTACAGCACGCTATTCCTGCGCTTTTAGAAATGCATTTGAATGGCAAAATAACATTAGAGAAAATTGCAGAGAAAACAGCTCATGCAGTTGCGGTTTGCTTTAATATTGAAAAACGTGGTTTCATTCGCGAAGGTTATTGGGCAGATTTGGTTTTGGTAGATTTAAATGATCCTTGGAAAGTTACAAAACTTAACAATTTTTATAAGTGCGGTTGGAGTCCGTTTGATGGCAATACTTTCCAAGCAAGTGTTACACACACTTTTGTATCAGGCAATTTGGCTTATGTTAAAGGGAAATTTACTACCGATCAGATTGGAAAGCGATTAACTTTTGAGAGATAGTTTTGTTATATTTGTTTTAGGCTAACAATTTAAAGATGACAGATCTACAATTATACTCCGAAATTTCATCTCTTCCTTCAAACTTAAAGCAGGAAGTATCTGAGTTTGTTGCGTTTTTGAAACAAAAATCTAGACAGAAAAACAAAACATCTTTAGCAAATATAGGAGTTGAAGAACCTGAGGTTATATATAAGTCTAAATTATCTGAAATTTTATTAGCAGACCCTGTTTTTACTGAAGAGCAGATTAAGAAAATTGAAGAAACAAGAAAATCAATAAGTGGCGAAATCATGGAAACAATCATAGTTCATCCTAAAAATGAAGAACAACTTATTGCGTTAAAAGCTGTAATGCGAGTTTTGAACATTGATTTTCAAACTGAAAAAAGCCCTTATAATCCTGAATTTGTCAAAGAAATTTTGCAATCAAGGGAAGACTTTAAAAATGGCAAAGGCGTTAAAATTGCTATTGAAGATTTATGGAAGTAATTTTTATGCCAAAAGCACTAGAGCATTTAAATTTCTGGAGAAAGTCTGGCAATAAAATTATTCAGAAAAAAATAGAACAATTAATTTTAGCCATTCAAGAAAACCCATTCGAGGGAATAGGGAAACCTGAACCGCTCAAGTATGAATTATCAGGTTCTTGGTCTCGTCGTATAAATGAAGAACACCGAATTATTTACGAAATTCATGATGATGGAATTGTAATATTAGAAATCCAATCTTTAAAAGGGCATTACAAATAGTGAATAGTCGTTCCACACTAAAAAAAACTGCATTTTTATTTGCATTTTCTTTCCTTATCTTCCTTCTCGGATTTTCCCCTTCAGCTGTTCAAAAATATTATTCCGCGGGTTTATACCCTTATATTTCATCGTCGTTAAGGTTTATTTCTTCTATATTTCCTTTTGCCATTGGCGATTTTATTTATGCGTTGCTAATTGCATTTGTGCTTTATAAAATCATAAAGTTTTTTAAACGCAGAAAATTACTAAATAAACAACATCGAATTACGGTTCCACTACAGGTTTTAAATTTCTTTCTAATCCTATACATTATTTTCAAAATAGTTTGGGGCTTAAATTACAGTCGCCCTAGCGTAAGCAAAACATTAGGCATTGGAAATGAGAAGTATAGCGTTAAAGAATTGGTTTTGTTAGGCGATTATTTTGTTAAAAAAACGAATGATTTGAAGCTTAAACAAAGTAAAATTCCAGCTTATACAATTAATGAATTAGAAACAAAATCGGCTTTGGCATATAATTTAATGGCGCAGAAAAGCCCATTATTCAGGTATTCAAATCCATGTTTAAAATCTGTTTTAAGCCCTTATTTGGTTAGCAAGGCTGGCATTGAAGGTTATTATGCGCCGTTATCTGGCGAAGCCAACATGAATATGAACTTACCCGATTTTGTAAAACCTTATGTTTCTTGCCATGAAATTGCGCATCAATTGGGTATTGCTTACGAGGATGAAGCAAATCTTATTGGCTATTTAACGGCAAACAATAGCAATGATGTGAATTACCAATATTCTGCCAATTATGAAATGCTTAGGTATATTTTGTTCGAGGTTAGCATTAAATCGCCAGATGATTATAGAATTTTACACGATAAGCTCTCGCCACAAATTTTAGCCGATTTTAAAACCGAAAAAGAATTTTGGAAAAAATATAACGGAGAAATGTTTGGCTATTTGGATACTGCCTTTGATAGTTTCTTAAAACTTAACAATCAGCCAAAAGGGATAGATAGCTACCAAGATATTGTAGTTTGGCTATTTAATACGCATAAGATGGAATTATGAGTTACTTAAAAGTGTTATGAGTTGCGGGTTATGTGTTATCTGGCTGGATCCTTTAATTTTAGTGTTATGAGTTACGGGTTTCGGGTTGCAAGGCTGGGTTCTTTAGATGATTACCAAAAAACAATGAAATATGATTATATGGTACCAGACCCACAACTCGCAACCGATAACAGGCAACACCCTACCCATGTATCGCCTCTCTCGTTCCAAAACTTTGGATTAACTCGCCTTCAAATTCTAACCATTCTGCCCAGCGTTTATCCACGTTAACATCTGCACTATATTTACGAGCAAAGTTTAAAAAAGTGGTATAATGTCCTGCTTCAGAAACCATTAATTCATGGTAAAACTTTGCTAATTTCTCATCCTTTATGTTTAGAGAAAGTACGCGAAAACGCTCGCAACTTCTGGCTTCAATCATTGCAGCAAATAAAAGCCTGTCGATAAAAGCTTGGTTTCTGCTTCCGTCTTTTTTACTGAATTTAACCAAACGACCAACATAGTCATCTTTTCGCTCTCTGCTGAGTGTGTAACCGCGTTCTTTAATTATGTCGATAACCATCTGAAAATGTTGCATTTCTTCGATCGCAATTGCCGTTAACTCCTCAACCAAATCTTGGTATTCTGAATTTTGGGTAATTAAAGTAATGGCATTCGATGCAGCCTTTTGTTCACACCAAGCATGATCAGACAAAATTTCTTCCAAATTTGATTCTGCAATGTTTGCCCAACGAGGGTCCGTTAATAATTTTAATCCAAGCATTTTGAAGGTAAGGTTAAGGTTGCGCCTAAGGCTGAGGTTAAGGCTAAGCAACACTACAAAATTAAGATAATTTCCCATTAGATTAAGCGGAGATATCAATATAGCTTCTAAACATTAGGTTCGCGTAAAAACCAGCGTTATTCTGCGAACCTTATCATTTTAAATCTGAGGGAAAAATATTTTCCCTTTAGACCATAAAAAACCTTTATTTTGTAAAAATCATGAGCATAAATAAATTATTAATTATTGGATTTGTTTGGCCTGAACCTACCTCTTCGGCGGCGGGAACGAGGATGATTCAGTTGGTTGATTTATTTTTAAGCAGAAACTATGAAATTACTTTTGCCTGTGCAGCAACGAAAAGCGATTTTAGCTATGATTTTACGGATAAGAATGTCGCAGAACAAGTGATTAAGTTAAATGATGAAAGTTTTAACCACTTCATAAAAAATTTGAACCCAGATGCTGTACTGTTCGATCGTTTTATGGTTGAAGAACAATATGGTTGGCGTGTACAACAGGAATGCCCAAATGCACTCAGAATTTTAGATACGGAAGATTTACATTTTTTGCGTAATGCGCGACAGCAAAGCGAAAAAAAGCAAGAAGTTTTAGATTTATTTTCTGATACCACCAAGCGTGAAATTGCCTCTATTTTACGTTGTGATGTATCTTTAATTATTTCTGAAGTAGAAATGGCCATTTTAAAAGAACAATTTAAAATCGATGCCTCTTTACTTTATTACTTGCCATTTTTAGAAAAAGAAATTACCGCAGAAAACATTGACAATTGGATTTCGTTTGATGAGAGAGCAGATTTCATATTTATCGGGAATTTTTTGCACGAACCTAACTGGAACACTTTACAAGTTCTGAAAACGAAGATTTGGCCTTTGCTTAGAAAGAAATTACCAAATGCTAGCATGAACATTTATGGTGCTTACGCAACGCAAAAAGTTTTGCAATTAGAAAATAAGCATGAAAAATTCGTTATTAAAGGCAGGGCTTTGAATGCCCAAGAAACCATTGCTAAACATAGAATATTGCTTGCTCCTATTCAATTTGGCGCTGGTGTTAAAGGAAAATTTATTGATGCTATGCAAGTTGGTACGCCAACTGTTACCACTTCTATTGGTGCAGAAGCCATGAAAGGTACTTTAGAATGGAATGGTTTTATCGAAGATGATTTAGAAGTTTTTGTTGATAAGGCTGTAGAATTATATGCTAATAAAGCTTTATGGACTAATGCGCAACAAAATGGTAGTAAAATTATTAATGAGCGTTACAGTTGGGGTTTATTTGCAAATGATTTCATGCTTAGAGTTGACGAACTGTTTTCAACGTTAATTAACCATCGCCAAGCTAATTTTTTCGGCCAAATTTTAAATCATCATACCGCTCAAAGTACTAAATATATGTCGCTTTGGATTGAAGAAAAGAATAAGAAATAAGTTGGAAAGTGCAAGGTTTGAAAGTCAGAAATCTAATACGATGAACTTTAAAAAGCCGTTTGAAGATTTAGCTAACATTGACCATAGAAAAGCCAAAGCGTCCGCATATTTCGGGGAGAAAAGTGATAATAATTGCAATCTGGATTTAACCTTTAAGTTTTTAGTTGTCACAAGATTAAAAGAAGTTAGCGTTAGGTTTCGTTTTATAACTCATTAATTTAACATGCTGATAGCGAAATAAAATTACTAAACCCATAAAGGGCATCGTACAAACAATAGCCATCAAAACGATTTTCTCTACCTTATTCAGTAACTTATTCTTCCATAACCTATAGAAGGAGATTATAACAATTCCTATAAAAATTAAGACAGCTATTAATTGCAAAGTGCTCATAGATATGCAAATATATAAAGTAATCGTTTATTTATCTTGGACGAATTCAATTCAATCAACCAAAAGTATAAAAGGTTAAATTTTAGTTTTTTATTTCCTAACATCAACAGTTCCCTTTATTTATAAACCTGATGGTACGAAAAGCCCCGATTTTTTTTCGGGCTTGTAGGGACAGCAGGGCTGCAGAAGTTTAGCATTACCGAACCCTTTATTTCCAAATCTTTAATAATCAAACTTTCTTAAAAAAAATTAAAGAAGGCTTCTAATACGAGATCAAAAGCCTTCTTTTTAAGTAAATAGCTGCAATTATTAAAAATTAAGGGCCAACTTGGTGAAAAGTTTACGTCCGTTAAAACCCATTTGAACGGCATCCCAAGCACCGCCTGTTTCGCCATCATAAGCAGATAGTTTTGCGCCTTGTACGTAACCCAAATCTGGGTGCGTATTAAATACATTATCCACCCCAAAAAATATGGTTACTTTTTTAGAGATTTTATACGAACCGTAAAGATCTGTAACTACTTTTTAATAATGAAATACAAAAAACTTCTCCAATACAACGTATATTAGCTGTTTTTGTGCGATAATTGTGCATATATATGGAAGTTATCAACTTATTTTAGGACCGAATATAACAATGAGAAAACCACTTAAAATTGGACAAAAAGAGTATAAGTTCAAAAAAGACGCAATTACTCATTATCGAAAAATACTTAATTCTTATGAATTTAATCAATCGTTGAATACTACGGACTTCAAAGATTTAATGAGCTTATTAGATTACGACTACGTTTGTTATGTTATTGAAAATGAGGACGAACTTATTGATGAGACGGAAGATGAAGATATAGATGAACTTCGCGAATTTTTATATTCAAACACACCATCAAATGAGTTAATTATCCTAGACATTAAAATTGCGAAAGTTCAATTTAACACCAAATGTTTTGAACTTTTTTACAAAGATGGTTCAAGCGAATACATATCATATTTAATGATAATTAATAATGCAAAGTATACTCCCGAAAAACAGTTCAATGTTGCTTGCAGAAATGCTATTCATAAAGATATTAGAAAAGTCAAACAAAAATTTTTTGACGATAATTCTATAAAAGGACAGGTGAAGTGTCAAGAAACGGGTTTAATGTCCAAATGGATCGAACTAACAGTAGACCACAGACAACCAAATACTTTTTCTATAATTGTTGACCGATTTAAGGAAGTAAATGCAATTGATTTAGTTTTAATTGAATATACATCAAACGATCAAAATCATATTATATTTAAAGATGAAAATTTAACAGAAAAATTCAGAAAATACCATATGGACAAAGCTAGTTTACGAATTGTGCGAACCGAATGTAATTCAAGCAGAACTGGTTTAGCTAGACTGAAAAGGACATCTAAAGACTTAACAATCCAATAAAAAAAAACTCCAGCTAACAACAATTGAATTAATATAAAATATGAAAGATAAAATAGGTTTCAATATTGGTTTTGCTCTTATAGCATTTACATTAGGTTTGGCATTATTGAGAGAATTTGATTTTCAAAATTTTGTGTTTAGAAAGCAAATATTAGGTTTTCTTTACCTAATTGTATTTATTTTCAGCGTAGTCCTAACATTCAAGAAAAAACAGAAGGAAACAGAAAAATAGAAACACCCTCACACAGCAAATTTGTTCAAAAATGGTTGCCTGTGGCTTACATTAATTTATCAGTAATTTTTATTTAATTTATTGCGGTTCGAAAGTAGTTCCACAAGCAATACCATTTCTTTCCAAAACGTTACACACCATCTAAACTAACCAAACAACTATTGAAAAATATATGAAACTGAATAATTCATTAAAAACAATTCTTTTAGTGTGCTTAAGTTTTGCGTTTTACTACCTCCTTTTTTCAAATTTTACACCTATAAAAGTAAGCCTCGATAAAATAACGCAGCAAGGTTTAATTAGTTATGTTTTGACGTATCCAATAATCGGAATTCCGCATTTATAGGCACCGCATTGATCGATAGTAAAACAGTTATTTTTAAAAGTATTGGCCTTTCAGCAAATATTCATTGCAATATTATTAAGTGTATTTTTCACTTTACCAATATTCGTAGACGGTTTATTATTTTTTAAATTCAACCAATAAATTGAAAATTTAATTGCAGGCACAATCGTTGCAGGTTTTATTGAAGAATTGTATTTTAGAGGACTCCTATTTGGACTGCTTAACAAAGGATTGCTTAAATTGTAAAAACAAACAAAATGAAAACTATCATTTCCGTTATTCTACTATATTTTATTTCTTGGTACACTAAGCCCGAAACTAAAATTCTTGAGCGTAATTCAAATCCTCAACAACATAAGCAAATAATAACACAAGAAGATTTGTTTAAACTCGACTTTAACTCAAAAGGGGATTATGTAAAAATTACGCCATCGAAAAAGTCAGGATTTAAATTCCCTGATAAATCAGCAAAAACAGCACCCGTTAAATTTGGCGACTTTAATGCAGACCATAAAAAAGATGTATTGGTAAATTTGGGTGCATGCGGAACTGGAGGTTGTATGTACGGTTTATTTTTAAAGCAATACAATAATTTTTACAAGTTAGTCTTTATGGACTATTTGAAAAATATGGAATTTAAAGTAGAAAAAAACGGTTTATGGACTATTGAATCATCCGAAGAAATCGAGGCTTATAATCCTTCAAAACTTCGAATTACAGTTTTTAAATTCGACAAAAAAAAATATCGCTACAAATTAGACCGCACTTATACGTACATCGACGAAGAATGAAAAAACGATGAACGAGTTAAAAATACCGAACCGCTAAATGGGTTTTCGATATTCCTTTACGTATGCTCAATTTCTCAAGCCTTCACTTCAATCCAACCTTTTTACAACATTAAAACATTTCAACATCAAAATATCCCAACAATCTCTGTAAATTTGGCACATGGCAAAAATATCAATTAACCTTGCTACAGGTTCGTTTCAAAAGGAAGAAATTATAGTCGGTATCGATTTAGGTACAACCAATAGTTTGGTGGCTTTCATCAATCCCGATAAAAATCCACAGGTAATAAACGACATGGGCAAAGGCTTATTGGTACCATCTGTGGTGCATTTCAACAGTCAAAACGAAGCCATTGTTGGTAACGAGGCCAAAGAATTTTTAACAACCGATCCTGCAAATACCATTTTTTCGGTTAAAAGATTATTAGGGCGTTCGTATAACGATGTTGCCGACCATTCTACCATTTTTTCTTACAAAATAATTGATGATGATACCGATGCGTTGGTCAAAATTAAAGCCGGAAATCGCTTTTACACCCCGATTGAATTATCAGCAGAGATTTTAAAAGAACTTAAAACCCGGGCCGAACATGCACTTAAAACGCCAGTAAATAGAGCGGTAATTACCGTTCCGGCATACTTTAACGATAGTCAACGCCAAGCCACACGCGATGCAGGCAAACTTGCCGGTTTAGATGTAATGCGTATTGTAAACGAACCAACCGCAGCAAGTTTAGCGTACGGAATTGGCTTAGATCCATCGCAACAAAAAACCATTGCCGTTTACGATTTAGGTGGTGGTACTTTTGATGTATCTATTCTTCAAATCCAGAACGGAATTTTTGAGGTTTTGGCCACAAATGGAAATACATATTTAGGTGGCGATGATTTTGATAGGGCCATTTTAAACCATTGGATTGAAAAAAATAACTTAGATATTAAGATAATTGCCGAAGATAATATTTTGATGCAAACCTTGCGCTTACAGGCCGAATCGGCAAAGAAAGCATTGTCTTCTCAAAATCTCTACAACGAAAAAGTTGGCGAAATTTGGTGCACCTTAGATAAGCAAACGTTCGAGCAATTGATAGCTGCGCAGGTTGAAGAAACCATTACCGCTTGTAAAAACGCATTAAAAGATGCTAACTTATCTGCAAACGATATCGACGAAGTGATTCTAGTTGGCGGTTCTACACGTACGCCTTTTGTAAAACAACAGGTCGAAAAATTCTTTGGCAAAACCCCTCAAGATAACATCAATCCCGATGAAGTTGTGGCACTTGGTGCGGCCATTCAGGCTGATGTTTTGGCTGGAAACCGATCGGATATTTTGTTGTTGGATGTAACTCCACTATCTTTAGGTATCGAAACAATGGGCGGTTTAATGGATGTAATTATTGCTCGCAACAGTAAAATCCCCACAAAAGCCGGTCGCCAATATACCACTTCTATTGATGGGCAAGTGAATATGAAAATCTCCGTTTACCAAGGCGAACGCGATTTAATTAAAGAAAACCGCAAACTTGCGGAGTTCGATTTAAGAGGCATTCCGGCCATGCCCGCAGGTTTACCGAAAGTAGATATTAACTTTTTGCTAAATGCCGATGGAATTTTAACCGTTCAAGCCATCGAGTTGCGTTCGGGCGTAAAACAAGAAATTGAAATCACGCCAAGCTACGGTTTGAGCGATGACACGGTTGAAAAAATGCTTATCGACAGCATCACCTATGCCAAAAGCGATGTAGAACAACGTATGTTAATCGAAGCCAGAAGCGAAGGCGAGCAGTTGCGTTATACTGCAGAACGTTTCATCGAAAAACATGTAGAACATTTAACCGAAGAGGAGATTACCCAAACTAAAGTTTATATAAATGCTTTGAGCGATGCTTTAGCAACTGCGGATAAAGATACCATTCTTAAGAAAAATGATGAATTGAACGAATTTACGCGTCCGTTTGCCGAGCGTGTGATGGATGCAGCAATTTCTACCGCCATGAAGGGAAAGAAGATAGAATAAATTGGCAAGTTGAAGATGGCGATAATCGGTGAAAACAAGCTTTTTTCATAATATTTAGAAAACCAAGTACAGAAGCATTTTAGTTATAGCAGTCCCGCTTTTTGTTCCAACAAAAGTAGAAAAAGCTTTTGGTTTCCACTGCAATCGGGTTTATTTTACTCTGGCAAATCTTAATAAACTTGGGTTGCATTTAGGTAATTCCATTCAAAAAAATGTTATCTTCAAACAATTTGGCAATTCATATTTTTTAATTCTTTCCAATGCTTAGTAAACTAAAAGTAAAGGATAACAAAAATCTTAGTTTCATCATCGTTCCATTTTGCATATTTCCCTTAATATTTTTCGGCATAGCAGGAGTTTTTAAGGTTAGTTATTTAGTCTCTTCTATAATTATGATTTTTCTATTTGCCATTTATATGGTATTCATTTTAAAGCACATAAAATCTCAAGAAGATGTTTATGCTATAATTGCAGACGAAACTGAAATCACATTCATAAAAAAGGGCACTCATAAATGGGCTGAAATCGAAAGTGTTAAAGCTATCTCCATTTATAGTAGGTACAAGCCTAAACTCTTATTGATTACTTTGAAAAATGGAAATTATTTCAAAATCAATGTAACAAACTTTGATTATACTAATGATGATCTTGAAGTGATCTGTAAAAATTTGGGTAAATTAGAAAATTAAAGAAAAAGTATCAACAATAAGATTAAGCGAATTTAGGAAGGCAATTTCAACAACTTTTCATAATCTAATCAATTAAATTAACTAACCTTAACTGCTTTACAAAATTTCATTCCTATATTTATTACTGGGTACACTTTTTGTGTATATTAGAAAAGGATACAACAAACAACTAAAAATACTGAATGAATAATTCTGAACAATTGAACTTGCTTTTAATTAAGTTAGAGAATTTATTACTTAGGCAACAAGGTTTCGAATCTGAAATTGAAACATTAAGAAATCAAGTCCGCCAATTACAATCTGGCGGTGCGCCCATTCCGGCAGTACAAAAGCCCATAGAACAAAAGCCATTGGTTGTTTTTCCTGAGCGGAATACACCACCTAGCTTTGCAAATCAAAATACGCCTCCGCCAGTTATTGCACCTCCTACTTTCGCTCAACCTGCACAACAGCCAACTTTTACAAATCAGTTTAAGAGAGAAAACTTAGGAAAGTCTAGCTTCGAAAAGTTTATTGGCGAAAACCTAATCAACAAAATTGGTATCTTAATTTTGATTATCGGCGTAGCAATTGGCGCCAATTATGCCATTGAAAACGGAATGGTTAGTCCGCTTACTAGAATTATACTTGGTTACCTAGTTGGTGCTGGCTTAATGGGTTTTGCAATAAAACTTAAAGCAAAATACGAAAGTTTTTCTGCAGTTTTATTGAGCGGTGCAATTGCCATAATGTATTTTATTACCTATGCGGCGTTCGATTTTTACAAGTTAATTCCGCAGGCCATGGCTTTTACGCTCATGGTAATTTTTACATCATTTACAATTGTCGCCGCCATTAAATACAATAAACAGGTTATTGCACACATTGGCTTAGTTGGTGCTTACGCAGTACCCTTTCTATTAAGCAATGGGTCTGGACAGGCCGGCGTACTGTTTACGTACATAGCGATTATTAACATTGGCATTTTAATTTTAAGCTTTAAAAAATATTGGAAACCGTTATTCTATGCTTCTTTTGGTTTGACGTGGATCATTTTTTTAGCGTGGCGATTAGATTTACCATCCGATAACAATTTCTTCAGTCTCTCTTTACTTTTCTCAACACTATTTTTCTTTATTTTCTACATCACAAATTTAGCTTACAAAGTATCTAAAAAAGAGGTTTTTGGCTTAAGTGATGTTGTGTTACTACTCTTAAATTCATTCATTTATTACGGCATTGGCTATTTCATTTTAGCCGATAACAAACATAGCGTTGAACTTTTAGGATTATTTACCCTAGCCAATGCGGTGGTCCATTTTGTAGTGGCTGTAATTATTTATAAGCGCAAACTTGCAGATAGAAACCTATTTTATTTGATTTTGGCAATGGTGATTACTTTTATAACCATGGCAGTACCGGTACAATTAGATGGCGGTTGGGTAACTATTTTCTGGACAGTTGAGGCTGCCGTATTATTCTATTTGGCGCGGGTTAAAAATATCGCCATTTACGAAAAGCTTTCTTTCCCGCTCATCTTTTTAGCTTTCTTCAGTTTAGCACAAGATTGGTTAAGCTATGCCGACTATTACGGCAACGTTCCGATTGTAAAACCCATTTTAAATGTCGGTTTTTTAACCGGCTGTATATTTATTGCATCATTTATTTGGATGTTGAAAATCAGTAGTAAAGAAACAGAAAAACCTGCTGAATGGATTTGGATCAGACAAATTTTAACTTACGCAATTCCATCTATTTTAGTGTTTGTAACCTACATTACCTTTAGTATAGAAATTGCGAAACATTTTAACAACCTTTTCGAACTCACTAAAATTAATACAACGCCAAATGCGAAAGCCGAATTTGCAAACTTTGTCTATAACTACAATTATGAAAAGTTAAAAACTGCTTTGATTTTTATTTACACACTGTTTTTCGTGTCCGCTTTAACCATTTTAAACCTCAAAAAATTAAGAAATAACGAACTTGCTTTAGCAAATGTTGCATTAAACTTATTGGTTATTGTTGCGTTTTTAACATTCGGATTATGGAATTTAAGCGAATTGAGAGACGCATATAAATATGCAGATAGCTCGTTATCCTTAAATCAATCGGGTTATAAAGAAGTTGTATATTTTAAAAATGGTGCAATTAACATTTACATCAGGTATATTTCCATTGCCTTTCTTGGTCTGTTAGTTTGGAGTTTTTACAAGCTTTCCAAATCAGATTTATTAAAAAAATGGCCAAAAACAGCTTTCGATTATATTTTCTATATCACTTTATTATGGATTTTAAGCAGTGAGCTGGTAAACGTAGTTTCGCTGAGCTATTTAGAGGGAAGCTATAAATTAGGACTCAGTGTTTTATGGGGTGCATTTTCTTTATTCCTAATCTGCATTGGATTATGGAAGAACAAGAAACACTTGCGTATTGGTGCAATAATTTTGTTCGCCATAACGCTAATTAAATTATTTATTTACGATGTTTCCTATTTAGATACGATTGCTAAAACTGCGTTATTTATATTTTTAGGCGTATTGCTACTTTTCATTTCTTTCTTATACAACAAATACAAACATTTAATTATCGAAAATGCAGATGCTGAAGATTAGACTCCTCTCCCTATTAATAATCGGATTTGTGGGTGTTCAAGCGCAAACAAAATCTTATAAATTTAAACGAGAAATAACTGGCGTTCAGTCAGTTTGGCATACCATGAAACTGCCCGACGACTTGTATAAACACCAAAGTGCTGATTTTGCAGATTTAAGAATCTTCGGCATAAAAGGAAAGGATACAACCGAAGTACCTTATATTTTAAAGCAGGGAAAAGATAAAATCACCAATAAATCCATTGATTTTAAACAGATTAATCAAAGCGAAAATAGCACTGGTTATTTTTATACCTTTCAATTAAAAGAAGCGAGTATTATTAATCAGATTGATTTAGATTTTAACCAAATTAATTTCGATTGGCGGGTAATGCTAGAAGGTAGTAATGACAATACAAACTGGTTTTCCATTTTGAAAAATTACCGCATTTTAGGCATTAAAAACAACGATACGGATTATAAATTTTCTAAATTATCATTCCCCGATTCTAAATACCAATACTTTAGAATTGCCATTAAAAGCGATTTAAAACCTGAAAATTTAGAGGCTAAAATTTCTAAAATGGATACGGTGAGCGGCAATGCCGAGAAGATTAATTATACTTCTTATAATTTATTTAACGATGTTGCCGCTCAAAGAAGTTCCATTGAGATTGCATTGAAAAACGCATCTCCTATTTCCAGTTTAAAGTTAAATGTAGAAAGTGATTTCGATTTTTACCGAAATATAAAAATTAGATATGCTACTGAAAGTTTCGAATCTGAGAAAGGCACTCAATATAATTTCATGCCACTTTATGAGGGTACTTTAAGTTCTTTAGAGAAAACACAGTTTAACTTCCCGAATACGATTGTAAAGTTTCTAAGAATAGATATTCAGAACAATGACAACAAACCCTTACGCTTTAAAGGTGTTGAACTTTTTGGCAGCAGTTATGAAATAATTGCCCGTTTTGATGATTTAGATTCAAAATACGCCTTGTATTACGATAACCCAAATGCAGATAACCCCAACTATGAAATAACTAATTTCGAAAATAAAATTCCTAGTAATTTAACGCAAATAAATATAGGAAAAGAAGAAAAAAATCCGTCGTATTCTATCGTAATAGAAAAACCACTATTTGAGAATAAAAGTTGGCTTTGGGCTTTAATGGGAATAATAATCTTTGTTTTAGGATGGTTCTCTTTTAAAATGCTGAGGGATTAACAATGGGTATGCTAAATAAATTATTTGAGACAAATGATGAGCCAATCGAAACCAATCAAGATTTCTGGAGTTGGTTCGTTAAGAACGAAAAAACTTTCTTTAAAGTGGTTAAAGAACGTGGCGATTTTGAAAAAAAATTCTTTAGTAAATTATCTCCTAAATTAGCAGAATTAAGGGCTGGATATTTTTTTCTCACCGGCATGGTGAACGATAACACCGCAGAATTAGTGTTTACTGCCGATGGCGCAATAGCTAATTTTGTTTTTGTAGAGGAACTTGTTGCATCAGCGCCAAAATTAGATGGCTGGATATTTACAGCGCTAAAACCTGCGTTAGATATCGAAAACGTTAACATTATAATGGCTGGATATGAATTTAATAAAGAAAACTTAAGCTTTTATTACGCCGAAGATTCAGAATATCCAGACGAAATTAATTTATCCATTGTAAACGATAATTTTAACGAACAAAATAGAGACATAGTCACAAACGGGACTTATATTTTTCTTGATAACTATTTAGGAGAACTCAATTTTGCTTCTACAATTGATAATTTGGAAGTTATTGGTAAAGATAAAGTCCAGAAAGAACTAATACCGATTGAGAAACTAAAAGATTTTTTAATTTGGCGTGAAAAGGAATTTGTCGAAAAATATATCGGCATTAAACACCATACTGAAAATGACAGCCATAATATGTTGGAGGGAACTTTAGAAAATGGAAACCCACTTTTAGCGCTTGTAAATTCCGACTTACTAAAATGGGATTCGAAAGCATCACATCCTTGGATTTTATGCATTGAGGTTAAATATAGTGCCGACGAAAATGGCCTGCCTGATAAAAAGAATTATCAATTGTTAAATGATTTGGAAGATAAAATTTTACTGTCATTAAAAGATTCGGAAGGTTACCTTAACATTGGAAGGGAAACCGCAGAAGGAATTAGAGAAATCTTTTTCGCATGCAAAGATTTCAGAAAACCATCGAAATTAATGAGCGAAATAAAAAAGTCATCAGCTTTAGAAATAGCTTACAAAATCTACAAGGATAAATATTGGCAGTCATTTAATAGATTTATCCAAAACTAACATTTATCAAAATACATAATCATTTTAACCTGTAAAGTTCCTTTCATTAAACTAATTTAATGAAAGAAGATTGCTTCCCTACTTTGAAAACCCAATAGTTTAATTTGTAATTTTATTTTAATTTAAAGTATCCGATAGCTATCTGATTCGAGCACCCTACTATCTGGCTGTTAATAAGTTGAAAATTTTAAAAACCCATTAAATCGGATATTTTCTAAAAATAAATACCAGATTAACCAAAGCTTTCCCTATCTTCAATTATGAAAAGATTAACGATTATAACTGCGTTGATCATCCCTACCATTTTCTGTACGTCTTGGGGCTTTTTTGCGCATCAGCGGATTAATCACTTAGCCGTGTTTACCTTACCCAATGGCATGATTGGTTTCTATAAAAAGAACGTCAAGTACATAACTGAACATGCCGTTGATCCCGATAAACGAAGGTACGCCGACACATTAGAAGCACCACGACATTATTTAGATGTAGAAAATTACGAAAAAAATATAGATTCGATACCCGAAAAATGGGATAATGCTTTAAAAAAATACGGTCAAAAGAAACTAAGCGAAAACGGAATTGTACCTTGGCAAATTCAGCGCAGTTATTTTGCCTTAGTAAAAGCTTTTAAAACGCACGATTCGTTGCGTATATTGAAAATATCTGCAGAGCTTGGCCATTACATTGCAGATGCTCACGTTCCACTGCACACCACGAGTAATCACAATGGTCAACTAACCAATCAGGTTGGCATACATGCTTTCTGGGAAAGTCGTTTACCCGAATTATTCTCCAATAATTACAATTACATTGTTGGCAGAGCAACTTACATAGAAAACCCGCTAAAAGAAGCTTGGAAAATTGTAAAACATACAAACACATTGGTAGATACTGTTTTAAATTTCGAAGCCAACCTTAACGCTTCATTTCCTTCAGATCAAAAATATAGTTTCTCTGAAAGGAACAATGTGGTGCTAAAACAATACTCTTTAGCCTATTCAAAGGCATACCACGATAAAATGGATAGCATGGTAGAAAGGCAAATGCGTTCTTCAATACTCAAAATTGGCTGTTTTTGGTTCTCGGCTTGGGTAGATGCTGGTCAACCTGTTTTAAAAAACTTGGTTAAAACAGACCTTGATCCCGAAGAGCGGAAAGAAAATCTTGAGATTGAAAATAAATTTATAAAAGGAAAAGTTATCGGTAGGGAAATTTAGCGGTTCAGTTTTAGGTTGATTAGCACACTCAACTATATACTCATCCAATAAATAAGTAATGTGCGTAAAATTAATCCTTTTTTGTTTCAGCTTCAATCTGCTTTTCAATCGGTTTTTTAGTAAACATCGATTTTAAAGCTGCATAAACTACTGGAAGAAAAGTCCCTATCGCAATAACCAATACTAATATTTCAAAATTCTTCTCTACAAAAGGGATTTTGCCTAACAAATAGCCAGCAAATAATAAACTGGTAATCCATGCAATACCACCAACTACATTATAATAGGTAAACTTACCGAACGACATTCTGGCAGCGCCTGCTACAAATGGTGCAATCGTTCTCACAATAGGTAAAAAACGACTAAAAACAATCGCTTTAGCACCATGTTTTTCAAAATATTCGTGAGATTGATGGTAATATTTTAATTTCAGAATTTTATTATCCTCTTTAAAAACTTTTATTCCAAAGTACTTTCCTAAATGATAATTAAGCGAATTACCGGTAATTGCCGCTATAATCAGCAAAACCAACATTACCCAAATATTTAACCCAGTGCCTTCGCCTGCAACTAATGCACCAACAGCAAATAACATCGAATCGCCAGGCAAAAAAGGTGTAACCACAAAGCCAGTCTCGGCAAAAATGATAATAAACAAGATTAAGTAAGTCCAGGTTTTATAATCCTGCATAATCTGCTCTAAAGTAGCTTTAGTATTGGTAAGAAGTTGTAATAATAAATCGAAAAATTCCAAAGTGTATGTAGTTTGATTAATAAAAGTATAAATATAATTAGGATTATGGGTGCAAACTTCCCTTCGTGACTTAATTATTAGAAATTAAGCGTTCTTTAAGTTTGCCAATATTGGTGCCATCTATTAAAATGGTGAAAATTTTACCTTTACTAAAATTAGATGCACTAATGGAGTCAACTACACCAACAGAATCGACTAAATTTAAATACAATTTATTTTTGACGGCAAAGTTTAAAAACAGATAATCTGATTTTTCGCCATACCCCAAAGTTTTAGTAAAAGTTTTTAAGCTGTCGCGAACAACAACTCTCGATTTTAAGGTATAACCCAAGTTTACAAACAGTAGTTTGGTTTTAGCCGTATCAATCGTTAAATCCTCCTTTATAACAAATAACGAAGAATCATTTACATTCGTTTTAGTGTAAAATACAGAATAGTTTTTTCCAATTTCTACCGACAAATCGCCCGTAGTGTGTGGGTCGTTTGCGTTTACATCCTTTACAAAAACTTTAAAAGTTTGGTTACCCGGTGCAATTAAATACTGCGTATTTGCACCGTACCGTACGCCAAATTTATCTACATAAGCATTGTTGCCATCGGTAGTTAAACTGCCATTTATAGAAAATATTTGGGGTGAAGAACCAATCACGTTATTAAAAAACCTTATTTTAGCGTCTCCCTCAATTAAGTTTTTATTTTTAAAACACGAGCTAAGCAATAAAATACAGCCAATTATGAACAGTAGTTTTAAATATAGACGATTAGGTTTGCGCATAAAAAATCAAATTTCCTTTTACAAAGGTAATGGTAAAAACCTTTAATTAGGCGTTAATTAAAAAATGGATTAACCTTTAAAAAAGTAAAACACCATTTATATGGGCTCGAAGTTTGCAATCAAACGCTAATCTTTAAAATTGATTGCTATAAATATTCAAAAAAAATGGCTTAGTTAAAACCAAGCCATTTTAAATTTAAGTTATTTTTAAAAGTTATAGGCTATATGAGTAAACTCAAAACCCACAACTCGTAATTTGTAGCACTAATAGCTATTATTCAGCATTACTGGCATAACCAACATTAAAACATCTTCGTTTTCATCGTTTGTTTGAGGGATTAACAAACCCGCTCTATTTGGTGTAGAAAGTTCGAGTGTTACTTCATCGCCACTAATGTTACCAAGCATCTCTATTAAAAAACGGGCGTTAAACCCAATTTCTAAGTCCTCGCCATCATATTGACAGCTTAAACGTTCGTGTGCCTCGTTAGCAAAATCTAAATCTTCTGATGAAATATTTAGCTCGCTGCCATTAATTTTAAGTCTAACTTGGTGTGTGGTTTTATTAGCAAAAATAACCACCCTGCGCAACGTATTTAAAAACAAACTGCGATCAATAACCAATTTATTTGGATTATTTGTAGGAATAACGGCCTCATAATCAGGATAGCGCTCATCTATCAAACGACAAACTAAATTGATGTTTTCGAACTTAAAGAAAGCACTGGTAGCATTATAATCTACTGAAACATTAATATCAGTTGATGGTAAAGCGGCCTTTAAAAGCGTTAAAGCTTTTTTTGGCAAAATGAACGAAGTTGCCTTATCAGCCTTGCTATCCATACGGCGGTAACGAACCAATTTATGTGCATCTGTTGCCACAAAAGTAATGTGCTCTGGCGAAAGCTGACAGAAAACGCCAGTCATTGCTGGGCGCAACTCATCGTTACTTACTGCAAAAATTGTTTTTGTAATTGCCTCTGTTAAAACCGATGCCGGCAAATTAACCGATGAAGCATTTTCTACAACAGGTATTTTTGGAAAATCATCTCCGTTTTCGCCACTCAATTTGTATTTACCATCTCCGGCACTAATCTCAATTGCGAACGTAGTGTCATCAATATTAAAAGCAATAGGTTGATCGGGAAGTGTTTTCAAAGTATCCAATAATATTTTTGATGGTACGGCAACTTTTCCTTCTTCCTTTGATTCTACAGCCAAAGCAGTAGTCATGCTCGTTTGTAAATCCGTAGCAGAAATAGTTAGGTTTCCATCTTTTATTTCGAATAAAAAATTTTCCAATATAGGTAAAACTGTACTGCTGCTCGATGCACCATTTACAGTTAGTAAGTGTTTTAATAGCGTTGATGTGGATACTATAAATCTCATGTTATCAGTTTATCTTCAAAAATATAAAAATTATCTGGCGTACTTGTACTTACGGCGATAATGTTGAAAAATTGCAAACAATATTAACAATAGCAAAGGCGCTACTATATTTACAAATTGCCATTTTGTTTTTTCTAACTTTACTTTGGCCCTATCTAATAGCCTTATTTTAACCTCTTTATTTCGCAGTGCGATTAAATTATCGGCATCCGTAAAATAATCGGCAATATTTAACAAAAAAGCCTTATTTCCAAAAGTTTTTTGTGTGTAACGATCAAATCCCAAGGGCAATGGCGAGCCATCTTTAGCTACTACCTGGTTTTTAAAAATATCGCCATCTCCAATAACCAGCAATTTTGTAGTGTCGCTAATGCTTTTGTTGGTATATGGCTGATCAATTCCTGCTGGCAATGGCCTACCCTCAAATACAGAAACAAAGTTTCCTTCTAACAAAACTGCAGCGTTTTGTGGCTTATTTAAAAATGATTTTGGATCAGGTTGTTCGGCTACCATTTGCAAGCTAAACAATTTTGGCACATTAAATACTTTATTAAAGCTCGAAGTTTTCAAAATATATGTTTTTACAACGTTTTTAGCGCCAATTGTATCTACTGTACTGGCAAACTCGGCTTTAATACCATCTAAATTTTTAACTAATGTGCTTATCGTATCGGCCTGTAAAATAGGGTAGTACAACCAAGGTGCAAGTTGAATTTGTCCGGCTCCGCCACCCGTAGCAACCGGAATTTCGGCACAGTTTGCATCGGCAATAACATTATAATTTATCCGTGCGCCGTACATAAATAGCATATCGTCTAAATTGAGCTTATTGTTAAAAACCATTTGGTCGCTATTGCCACGCAAACTATCTAAATCGGCGCTTACTTGGTCTAAGCTAAAAACTACTCGTCCACCATTTAACACAAAATAATTAATTTTATATTTTTCAGTTTCGGTAAAAGGAATTGTAGGCTTAGCAATAATCATTAATTTCAGTTTATCTAAACCAGCTTTATCGATTGTTTTTAAGTTTATTCTACCAACCTCATAACTATTAGAAAGGGTGTGCATGGCATCATAAAGTTGTAAATCAGAAAGTTCGCCGTTTGATTCTGTAAAACCAATCCGCGGATTACTTCCATTAATTACTTTCTTTATGCTCGATGTAAAAGTATATTCTAAATTTTCGATGGAGCGATTAATGTTTTCTTCATAATTACCGCCTGCTTGTAAATTTTGAAACAGTTTTACTGGTATTTGTTTCCCATCACTCTCTATCATTGCCATAGGAAAAACCAGTTTTTGAGTTAAACCATTATCTGTTTTAACACTTAAATTTGTGGCTTCGATACCATTTTGATAAAGATTATTAACCACGGTATCTTGCTGTGCACCATTTAAATCTGCAAGTGGATCTACAAAAACTACTTTTATTTCGACACTAGAATATGCCTTATAATCTGCAAGCAAATCTTTTACACTGGCTTGCAAACGCTTAAAAGCTGGTGGCAATTCGCCATTCAAAAAAACAGTTATTAAAATTGGCTTTTTATTTTTAAGCAATAAATCTTTAGTTTTCTGCGTCAGCGTAAATCGTTTATCTTTAGTAAAATCGAAACGGTGGTAAAAATACTGACCAACTACATTCAAAACAATTAAACCAATGATCACGGCAATAGCGCCTAGCCACTTTTTACTCTTCAACATTATTTGCGTCCTCCCATGGTTAGCTTGGTTAATAATAAAAAGAATGCAGCAAAGCTGATGAAGTAGATTAAATCTCTGGTATCTAAAACGCCTCTGCTAATGGATAAGTAATGTTCGTTAATACCTAAATTTACAATGGTGCTTTCAAAACTTTGTAGTGAAATAATTTTGCTGATGGAATCAAATCCGCTGAAAGCGAAGAAACTTAAAAACACAGCTACTGCAAATGCAATAACTTGGTTTTTAGTAAGCGATGAAGCAAAAATACCGATTGCAGTAAAAGCACTTCCCAACAAAAATAATCCTAAATAAGAACCAATTACTGCACCAGAATCTATATTCCCGGTAGGATAGCCCAATTGATAAACCGAGTAAAAATACACCAAAGTGGGAATTAATGAGAAAAGTACAATGACTAAACTGGCCAAATATTTGGCGCCGATAATTTGCCAAAGTGTTACGGGTTTAGTAATTAGCAATTCAAAAGTGCCTTCTTTGCGTTCTTCGGCAAATAAACGCATGGTTATTGCAGGTATTAAAAACATAAAAAGATAAGGCGCTAAGTTGAAAAAACCGCTCAATTCGGCGTAACCGTATTCTAAAACGGAAGTATCGGGAAAAAACCACAACAGCAAACTTGAAACCAGTAAAAAAACGCCAATGGTAATGTAGGCTACCATTGAGTTTAAAAAACTAAATAATTCTCTCTTAAAAACTGCGTACATGTGCTATTAAAATATGAATAAGGTATGCGTAAAAGTTAGTTTCCAAAAACATATCCAAACCTCAATCCAATATAACCGAAACTTGAATAACTTTTATTCAGTTGAGTATTTTGCACCGTTGTAGTTTGTGCTTCGTACCTTAAACTAAAATCGAGTTTATTGCCACTCTGTGTTGTTAAAAACGTACCTAAACCAGGCGACCAAGCAAAAGCTGTTTTGGAATCGCCACTTACTGGAAATGAGGTACCAACTTGCCCTTCGAAATAAGAATTTTCGCTCGGATGATACTTTACGCCCAAACGCACGGGCAAATATGTTAAATTTTGCGATCTAATACCCAAAAATTTCTTGCCCAAAAAGTTAGTTAAACTTCCGGTAGCTGTGATGGAAAACTTTTGCGATAAGCCCAGCTCGCCCTTAACATATCCTCCAAAACCAATAATTACGATGTTTGATGCGTTACCTGATGGAATATTAATTTCTGGCCCAACGCTGATATTTTTATGTTGCGAGTAAGCTTTAAAACCAAATACTAAAAATAGGAGAATCAAAAATTTTGCTTTCATGTATTTAATCTAAAGTCAGTTTTTTAAAAATTTCTTCTAATGATAAAGGATAATGCGTTTCTTTTAAATCTTCTAACGAAGTGTTTGCAACCAACTTCCCATTGTTAATGATGATAATATCGTCGCAAATAGCCTCAACTTCTTGCATAATATGGGTAGAAAGCACCACTGTTTTTTCTTTCCCGAGCGATTTTATAAGCGCTCTAATATCAACCAATTGGTTAGGATCTAATCCAGATGTCGGTTCATCCAATATCAAAACCTGCGGATTATGGATAATGGCCTGCGCTAAACCTACTCTTTGCCGATAGCCTTTACTTAGCATGCTGATTTTTTTATGTTGCTGTGGCGTTAAACCAACGCGCTTAACCACATCATTTATGGTATTAACTAAATTTTTTAATCCGTAAGTCTCACCCACAAATTCTAAAAATTCTTTAACATACATATCTGTATATAAAGGGGTGTTTTCTGGCAAATAGCCAATTTTTTGCTTTGTCGTAACGGGATTAGAAAGTATGTTTTCATTACAGATTGAAATTTCCCCGGCAGTAGGTGCTAAAAATCCGGTAAGCATTCGCATTGTTGTAGATTTACCTGCACCATTTGGTCCTAAAAAACCTAAAATCCTGCCCGGCTTCGCCTCAAAACTTATAAGGTCAACCGCCTTCTGCTTATCGAAATGTTTAGACAAATTTTTGACCGAAATACTCATTTTTGTTGTTTGGTTGGGTTTTTAGTTGTTGGGTGGTTAGTTTGTTGGTCAACTTCTCGACTTTCTGTCTTCGGTACCTTTCCAACTTTCGGTCTTTCTGACTTACTGACTCTCAGACTTACTGACTTCCTTCAATACCAAACCCTTATTATACCTAAATTTATTTAATTGATCAGTAGTTTGTTTTAAATTATCACCCGATAAAATATCAGCGCCATCATTTACTAAATTGTAATACACTCTTTTATCAGGGTTGGCTTTTGAGCTTTTATCAATATTACCCATTGTACCTAAAATGGTGGTAATTCCTTTATCATGCAAAAACTTATAAAATTCTTTGTTTGGTGCGCTAACGCCAACAAAAGCTACAATTCTATTATTCGGGATACCCAAATCATTCAATCTTTTTAGTTCTGCTTTCTTTTGTACCGAGGCAGAAATCATTAAATCTGGTGCAAGCCTGTAAACTTCTTGCGCTTGATTGGCAGTATAGGTAATTATAATTGAGCAATTCTCTACATTATATTGCCTTACTTTTTCAATTACTTTACTATACGGAACGCCCTTTTTTAAATCGATTGTTAACAAAACCTTTCCTTTTGCCCAACTTAACACACTATCTAACGTCGGAATTTTAAAATTGGTTTCCTTCCCATCGTTATCTTTCAAATTAAATTTTTGCAACTCTTGATAAGTGTAATTTCCTATCGGACCTTTGCCAGTGGATGTGCGATCTAAATTATCATCGTGCATAATAACCATTACCGAATCCTTGCTAAATGCAATATCAAATTCTATTACAACCGGCTGAAAGGTAGTTGCATTTTGAAAAGTTTCGATACAATTTTCAGGAAAACCTGGCATTGGTCCTCCCCTGTGCGCACTAAATAATGGATAACGCTTTTCTGGCGACCAGTTTAAAAAACTTTGCAGTTGATTAACTGATTCGAAATTTATATAATGATGAACTTTTACATCGCGCTTACACGATGAGAAGAACAGCATAATAGAACAAAATAATATTACCAAAAATTTCATCTTCCAAAAATAGATTAATTTGGTTAATTGTACACGCCAAAACATTAAACTATGTTATAATTTTAAGAATGACTCGGTCGGCTACACTAATTAGCCAAAAAAATAATTTTTAAAGCTTGTTGATTACACTAACCTTTAAATAAAATGGAAAGCTAATTGTCGGTCTCCTCGCCTGCTTTAACCTATATATAAAGCTTATAAAAAATTATGTTAAAAATTGTTAACGGCTTGATGGGACTGAAATGCTTTGCATAGCTTAGCGCCCAATTGTTTTATTATTGATGTTATCGTATTATTAATTATCTTTGCAGCATGTTTAAAGTTAAACACTTAATTATTTTAGTATTTATTGCCACTTTGGGTTTAACCGCTTGTAAAAGTCGGTTCGAAAAACTTAGAGCCAGTAATGATGTTGCTAAAAAATATCAAGAAGCCCTTCGTTTGTACAACAAAAAAGATTATAGCAAGGCATTAGTGCTTTTTGAAGATCTTTCTCAAAAATACCGTGGCCGTGCAGAGGCTGAAGATTTGAACTATTATTACGCATATACCCTTTATCGTTTAGGCGATTATACCACTGCAAGATATCAATTTAAAAGCTTCGCCGATACTTATCCTGCGAGTAGAAATGCAGAGGAAGCTAGATATATGGGCGCTTATTGCTATTATTTAGATTCTCCAATTTTCTCATTAGATCAAGAAAATACCTATAAGGCGATTGATGCCTTGCAACTGTTCATCAACTTATATCCTACTAGCGAGCGCGCAACTTCGGCAAGTAAATACATTGCCGATTTAAGGGGAAAATTGGAAGATAAAGCATTTGAAAATGCAAAACTTTATTTAACCACCGGACCAAGTAATGTTGATAATTACCGATCGGCAGTTATTGCACTTAAAAATGCACAACGTGATTATCCAGATATTAAATATGCCGAGGAAATGGACTATTTAATGATTAAAGCGCAATATTTGTACGCAAAAAATAGTTATATTGTTCGTCAAGAAGATCGTTACAATGAAGCGAGTGCACTTTATGCGGAGTTTACCGAAAATCATCCTGAAAGCAAATTTATGAAAGATGCGAAACAGTTAAAGCAGGATATTGATAATGGCCTAATCATAACTAAAAAAGAGTTAGCAGATTACGCCATGCAAGAAGCTAAATACAAAGAGATGCTAAAAAGCGACTCTAAAACTAAAGATACTACAGTTCAAACACTGAAATAAAACAATTAACACATGAATACTAACAAACCTGCTGTACCTAATACAACGATTACAAGAAACGTACACGATTTAGATAGAACTACTGATAACTTATATGAATCTTTAGTGGTTATTGCAAAACGGGCAAATCAGATTTCGAATAACCTGAAAGAGGAATTGCACGGTAAACTTGCAGAATTTGCTTCGAGTAACGATAATTTAGAAGAGATTTTCGAAAATCGCGAGCAGATTGAAATAAGCAAGCACTATGAGCGCATGCCTAAGCCAGTTTTAGTAGCAATTGATGAATTTTTGAATGACAAAATTTATCACAGAAATCCAGCTAAAGAACAAAAAGCTTAAAATGAACTATTTGGCTTTGGCCAAATTTATTCTCTTGCTCAAAAAACTTTAGTAACTGAGCTATGCTTAAAAATAAAAACATTATCCTTGGCGTTTGCGGCAGTATCGCAGCTTATAAATCGGCCTTTTTGGTTAGACTTTTAGTGAAAGCTGGTGCAAACGTTAAGGTTATACTTACCCCCGATGGTGCAAATTTCATTACACCATTAACCCTTGCGACACTTTCTAAAAACCCTGTTTTTACACAATATTTTGAGGCAGAAACTGGCGTATGGAGTAATCACGTTGAATTAGGCCTATGGGCTGATTTAATTATTATTGCACCAATTAGCGCAAATACATTGGCAAAATTAGCTAGCGGTATTTGCGATAATCTTTTAACCGCAGTTTATCTTTCGGCTAAGTGTCCCGTTTATGTAGCGCCAGCGATGGATTTAGACATGTGGAAACATGAAAGCACACAAACAAACATTACAAAAATTACCAGTTTTGGTAATGCAGTAATTTCGCCGACAAGTGGCGAGCTAGCGAGTGGCCTATTTGGCGAAGGCCGTATGGCTGAACCCGAAGAAATTATTAGCTTTCTTGATGAAACCTTGAAACGGAATGCACCACTTTTTGGCAAAAAAGCATTGGTTACAGCTGGGCCAACCTACGAAGCAATTGATCCTGTACGTTTTATAGGCAACCATTCTTCTGGAAAAATGGGTTTCGCCGTTGCAGATGAGCTAGCAAATTTGGGCGCAGAAGTAACACTTGTTGCAGGTCCATCGTATCAAAAAGCACAATCGCAGTTGCAAAGAATTGATGTAACCAGCGCAGAAGAGATGTTTAATGCATGCAGTAAAGTTTTTACAGTTGCAGACATTACAGTAATGTGTGCTGCTGTTGCCGATTATAAACCCAAAATAGTTGCCACCCAAAAAATAAAAAAACAGGATGCAAACTTCAACATCGAATTAGAAAAAACAATCGATATTTTGGCTACATTGGGGCAACGCAAAAATAAAAGTCAAATTTTGGTAGGCTTTGCGTTAGAAACCAATGATGAAGCGCATTATGCCAAAAGTAAGCTACAAAAGAAGAATCTTGATTTAATAGTGCTAAATTCTTTAAATGACGAAGGTGCTGGTTTTAAATCAGACACCAACAAAATTACTATTTTTAACAAAGCATTTGAAAGCACTACTTTTGAGGTGAAAAATAAAACCGAAGTGGCAAAAGATATTTGTAATGCTATTTTAAAACTCTTAAAATGATAAAAAAAATTGCGTGTTTATTGTTGTTATGCTTTGCTTTTGTGCAGTTAAATGCCCAAGAATTAAATGCAAGGGTTCAAGTTTTGGCGCCACAGGTTTCTAACCTAAATAAATCTTCGATAGAAGCTTTGCAGAAAACGATCCGCGATTTTTTAAATAACAATAAATTCACTACAGAAAGCTATCAACCACAAGAACGTATTGATTGCAATTTCATCATTACCATAAATAATTGGGATGGTGGCTCGGGCTATGTTGCAGATGCACAAATTCAAAGTAGCAGACCCGTATTTAATAGTTCGTACAACAGTACGATGATTAATACGACCGATAAAAACTTCGATTTTAGTTATAATGATGGTTCTACGATCGATTATTCTGAACAAAATTATGTATCCAATATAAGTGCATTGCTTACCTATTATGCTTACACCATTATTGGCTTAGACAAAGATAGCTTTAGCAATTTGGGTGGAACTGCTTATTTTAAAAAAGCAAAAAACATTATAAATTTAGCGCAAACATCTTCCAATGCTGGTTGGAAAGCTGCAGACGGATTGAGAAACCGTTTTTGGTTTAACGAAAATGTTTTAAATCCATCATTTGTTGAGTTGAGAAAATTCATTTATGAATACCATAAAAACGGCTTGGATCAACTTACTGATAACAATAAAGGATTGAGCAAAATTGTAGCCGCTTTGCCCGCATTAGAACAGATGGATAAGCAAAAGTTAGGCTCAATATTTCCAAATGTATATTTCGCCTCTAAGGCAGATGAAGTGACCAATATCCTTTCGAAATTGAATCCTCAAGAAAAAATTAAAGCATACAACATGCTTACCGAAATTGATCCTGCAAATATTGGGAAATATGAAGGCTTAAAGAAAAATTAATCCTTTGTTTTCATTTTCTTTGCTATTTTCTTAAATGCTGACAATGAACAGCATCTTGATGAATTAACTTTTTAGTATTTTAGCGTCTTCTATGCTACAAAAACTTTCTATACGCAATTACGCCCTAATCGATAGTCTTGATATTGAATTTGATAAAGGTTTAAATATCATCACTGGCGAAACTGGTGCTGGAAAATCGATCATTCTGGGTGCATTATCGCTAATTTTAGGGCAACGGGCAGAAAGTAAATATTTCTTTAACCAAGATAAAAAATGTGTAATCGAAGGTTCGTTTTTGTTACTTGATGATCGTTTGAAAACTTTTTTTGAAGAAAATGATGTTGACTTTTTAAACGAAAGTACGCTTCGGCGCGAAATTTCTAGTGATGGAAAAACAAGATCGTTTATTAATGATACCCCTGTAAATTTATCAATACTAAAACAAATTGGGGAAAAATTAATTGATATTCATTCTCAACACGCCACACAGGAGATTAACGATACAGAATTTCAACTGTTAATTGTAGATTCTTTAGCCAATCATACTACACTTCTTTCTACCTACCGCAACGGTTTCAAAAAGCTTAAACAAGAGAGCAGCAAACTGAAGAAATTAATTGAGGATGCAAATGAAGCGAGAAGCAAGCAAGATTATGAACAATTTTTATTTAATGAGTTAGAGCAAGCGCATTTAACAGCGCATGAGCAGGAAGATTTGGAGCAAGAACTCGAGCGGTTAACACACGCAGAAACAATAAAACGGGCATTATTAACGGCATCAGGATTATTGTTAGATAGCGAACCTTCTGCCATACAAATGCTAAAAGAAGCACAACTACAGTTACAGGCAATTGAAAGATTCGACCCCGCAATTAATACACTTTTTGAAAGGCTACGCTCTTCAATCATCGAGATTAATGATGTTGCTGCCGAAGTTTCGACAATAGAAGCCGATACTTTACATAGCGCCGAACGTTTAGAGGCTACTAACCAACGTTTGGATCTGTTATATTCTTTACAACAAAAACATAGAGTTGCAAACAACACAGGTTTAATTGAACTGAAAGAACAATTAGAAAACAATTTAAACAAACTTCTGAGTAGCGATGAAAGTATAGAAAGGTTGCAAAAAGACATCGAAAAACTTAGGGCATCACTTACAAAGCAAGCAAATGAATTAAGCTTAAACCGTAAAAAAGCAATAAAAGTTGTAGAGGAACAAACTGCCGATACTTTAAAAAAAGTAGGGATGCCGAGTGCAAAATTAGTACTTTCTCAAAAGGTAGGGCAAGAATTAGATAAAAATGGCTTAGATGAAATTACCTTGTTGTTTACCGCCAACGCCGGGCAAACACCTGCACCAGTTAATAAGGTAGCATCAGGAGGAGAATTATCAAGATTAATGTTAGCTATTAAAACGCTACTGGCAAAACATACTTCATTACCTACAATAATTTTCGATGAAATAGACACCGGAATATCTGGCGAAACTGCACTTAAAGTTGGCGAGGTAATTGCCAAACTTGGTAAAAATATGCAAGTAATTTCTATTACGCACTTACCGCAAATTGCAGCAAAAGGAGAATCGCATTATTTTGTATATAAAAATGAAGATGGAGGCAAAACAACCACTGGTATTAAAAAACTTAAGCAAGAAGAAAGAATTGGTATTATTGCAGAAATGTTGAGTGGCAAAAACCCAGGACTATCTGCAATAGAAAATGCGAAGGAGTTGTTGGGGTAAATACTAATATAAATCTCTTAGCACCTGAAAAAAATTAAACCACAAAAAGCACCAAGAACACAGAAGTTTTGCGGTTTAAAGAATTGGATAAGCATGGAGATTGTAGCTGTTATGTGTTTTTATTCGCTCTTTTTTGTACCTTTTGTGGTTGAAAAAAGCATTCCAATTTTTGTGATGTACTAAACCAGAATCTACAAAACCCTTAAATGTTAAAAAAGCTTAAAAACACCAAAACTATAATTTAAAAGCTACGCATTTATTACATTAGCACCCATGACTAAAAACTGGCTCATTGTCCTCGTCGTCTTATTTTTAGGTGTTCAGGCGCACGCTCAAAACACTTTCTCTATTAGTGGAATAGTCCGCGATAAAAAAGGCAACTTACCCGGCGCTGCAATTTACCTCAGCGGGTACAAAATTGCAACAGTTGCCGATAATGGCGGTAAATTTATAATCAATAATTTAAGACCAGGTAATTACGATTTGCTCGTTCAAATGGTTGGCTATTTGCCTTTCTCTAAAAATGTAGTCATTTCAGATAAATCGGTCGAGGTTACTTTGGTTTTAAAAGAAAATGTTGTTCGGCTTAATGAAGTGGTAATACGCGCTGATCCAAATAGAGAAAGGTATATTAGAGTATTTAAAGCTTATTTTATTGGTTTAACTGAAAACGCTAAGGACTGTAAAATAATGAACCCTAATATTTTGAGGGTTGATTTTGATAGGGATAGTGGCATTCTTACAGTTAAAACAGATGATGACTTTCTAGTAATTAATAATAAAGCGTTAGGCTATAAAATTAAATACCTAATCAAACTATTTCAATACAATGATATAACGAAAGTGGTTTACTATGAGGGATACCCTTACTACGAAGATATGTCAGGATCAGACAATCAAAAGAGAAGATGGGCTGCAAAAAGATTAAAAGCCTTCAGAGGTTCTCCACAACATTTTTATCGATCACTTTTTAATAATACCTCAAAAGAAGAAGGATTTATTATTAACAAACTGATTTTAAACCAAACAATTGAAGATCAAATTGATAGCTTAGCAGATACTAATTTAGGTCTTTTAACTTCTCCTAAATTAATCTATCCAGGCGCAAAAAAATCCAATTTACTTGGAAATGCAACCCCACCTAACACAATATTTAAAGGTAGTGAAGGTAATGGTGTGTTAGATCTAGCTGAGGTTTTACCTGATACGTTAGTACATGTTTATAGTAATCAAGCCAAGAAAATCGATTTTACCAATATTTTATACATCATTTACACTAAAGAACTAGAAAGCAAACAGTATAAAAAAATGATAGTTAATCCGTTTCTACGGCCTCCCAGCCTTCGTAATGTGCAAATTTCATTGTTAAAGATGTTAGTAGCTCCAATTTATTTTTACGAAAATGGGGGCATATTTAATCCAAGAAGTTCGCGTCATTCGGGTTATTGGGCTTGGGAAAAAATTGCAGATAGTTTACCGCTTGATTATATGCCTTAAAAAATCATTACCTTTTTTTAAAATGTTAAAATTGGTATCAAATGCAGCTAAAAAACTTCTGTATTACACTCGCACCCATGGTTAAAAAGTTGCTCGTTTCCCTCGTTTTTTTATTTTTAGGTGTACAAGCAAATGCTCAAAATACCTTTTCGATAAGTGGAATAGTTCGCGACCAAAAAGACGGCTTACCGGGTGCTGGAGTTTACCTTAGCGGATACAAAATTGCAACAGTGGCCGATAATGATGGAAAATTTAGAATCAATAATCTAAAACCCGGCAATTACGATTTACTCGTTCAAATGGTGGGTTATTTACCTTTCTCTAAAAATGTTATCATTTCAGATAAATCTGTACAGGTTAATTTGGTTTTAAAAGAAAATGCAGTACAGTTAGATGAGGTTGTGATACGAGCAGATCCCAATCGAGCTAAGTATGTTGCTCAATTTATAGAAATGTTTATTGGTAAAACTCCGAATTCGGCACAAACAAAAATCAAAAACCCAAATGTGCTTATTGTTGATTACGACCCCACAAAAAGTTTATTAACCGTTAAAACTAACGAATTTTTAATAATCGAGAATAAGGCGCTGGGCTATCGGATTAGATACATGCTTGATTATTTTGAATTTAACAGTAGAACGAGAACCATTTATTATTCGGGCCACCCCACTTTCGAAGAACTGAAAAATGGCGCCAATAAACGAAAAAAATATATTGCCAATCGTGAAATAGCTTATTATGGTTCGTCTCAGCATTTTTTTAAATCGCTATTTCAAGGTACAACTAAAGAGGAGGGTTTTATTATTGGTAAAATTGTAAAAATACCCAATCCAAATCGATATCCAGATTACCAAATCAATCAAAATTTAACTCAACTTAAAACTTTAAGAGAGAAAACAGGTATAAGAAAAGTAGCTGGAAAAATTGACACAGGATTGGTTGCCTTTTGGACGAAACAGTTAGAGATGCCTAAGTTTATTGATAAATTTAGTCGCGCAGAAGTTATTGCAGATACGTTAGTACATTACCTAAATAAAAATTTGCGGTATTTAAGTTATACAGATGCGCTTTGCGTACAATACACAAAAGAGCATGAATCGTTGGCATACTCGAACAGTGGCTATTGGATTTTTCGACCGCTGGATATTCCAGATTATGAAATCTCCGTAGTGAATTTAATGCAACCAGGTGTTCGTTTCTACGAGAACGGTGGTATTTATGATTCTAAATCGCTTTTATATGAAGGTTTTTGGGCTTATGAAAAAGTGGCTGATATGGTGCCTATGGATTATGTGCCTTTGAAGAAATAAAAATTATGAGCGCGACGAAATAAAGCCTTAAATCCTCTATCAGTGATTCTGAATATCTCTCCTTTTGTAACGCTATTAAATACTAAAACATCATCCATTCGATTTAAAAACTCATGTGCGTACCTGAAAAATAATCATTTTCTCAACAAATGCTTATGTCTGCCTTAAAACACAGAAAAGCATACAAAAAAATCATCGGTTTATTGAAATATTCATAAATACATCCAAAAAAATGAAAATCCATTAAATTTATATTAATAAAAAATGGATTTTGACTACTTTTGACATCGATAAAAGTAACTAAATCTAAAACAACAACCAATGGAAGATAAGATAACGACCTTTATGGAGTACGTTAAGGTGCGCAATGCTAACGAACCAGAATTTTTACAAGCTGTTCGTGAAGTGGCAGAAGTTATTATTCCATTTATTGAAGAAAACCCCAAGTATCAAGGGAAAAAATTACTAGAAAGAATGATTGAGCCTGAACGCACAATCATGTTTAGAGTGCCCTGGTTTGACGACAATGGAGAAATACAAGTAAATAGAGGTTTTAGAGTGGAAATGAATTCCGCCATCGGACCATATAAAGGTGGATTACGTTTTCATCCATCTGTAAATTTGAGCGTTTTAAAGTTTTTGGGCTTCGAACAAGTTTTTAAAAATTCACTTACAACGTTGCCAATGGGTGGCGGTAAAGGTGGCGCAGATTTCGATCCAAAAGGAAAATCTGACAGAGAAGTAATGAGCTTTTGCCAGTCTTTCATGTCAGAATTGTTTCGCCATTTGGGCGAAAATACTGATATCCCTGCTGGTGATATTGGCGTGGGCAGCAGAGAAATTGGTTACATGTACGGTATGTACAAAAAACTCAAAAATGAATTTACTAGTGTCTTAACTGGCAAAGGCATGTCTTATGGCGGTTCATTAATTCGACCAGAAGCTACGGGCTATGGCAATGTATATTTTGCGCAGAACATGCTAAAAACCCGCGATGATAGCTTTAGCGGTAAAACTATTTTGATTTCTGGTTCTGGTAATGTGGCGCAATATGCAGCAGAAAAAGCTAGGCAATTGGGCGCCAAAGTTATTACAATGTCAGACTCTACTGGTTTTATATTAGATGATGAAGGTATTGACGAAGAGAAATTAGCGTACATTATGCAGCTAAAAAACGTAAAGCGTGGTAGAATTAGCGAATACGTAAAGCAATATCCAAATGCGAAGTATTTTGAAGGTATGCGCCCTTGGAATGTAAAGGGCCATATCGCATTGCCCTGCGCAACTGAAAATGAATTGAATGAGAGCGATGCCCAAGCGTTAATTGGAAATGGTTGTATCTGTGTAAGTGAGGGTGCAAATATGCCGTGTACACCTGGAGCAGTTACTGCATTCCAAAATGCAAAGATGTTATTAGGTGTTGGCAAAGCATCCAATGCTGGCGGTGTGGCAGCATCGGGTTTAGAAATGTCGCAAAATGCACAACGCTATAACTGGACAAGAGAAAAAGTAGATGAGCGGTTAAAAGTAATTGTAAATGAAATACATAAATCTTGCATCAAATATGGTACTGGTGAAGATGGCTACATTGATTATGTTAAAGGCGCAAATATTGCTGGATTTGTAAAAGTTGCCGATGCCATGCTAGAACAAGGTGTAGTTTAAAAATAAAGCAAAACTTAAAAGTCTTATCACAAAAAAACTCCCGATTTTCATCGGGAGTTTTTTTTATTTAGCCGACGAATCCTCTTCTTGCTGAGGCTCTTCTTTTTTCTTTTCGCCTTTTACATGATTAACTGAAATTAAATCTGCTTCTTTATCATAATCGATTTCCAAAACATCGCCTTCGGTTAATTCACCTTTTAAAATCTCTTCAGCAATTGGATCTTCCAAATATTTCTGAATAGCTCTTTTTAACGGACGAGCACCAAACGCAGTATCGAAACCTTTATCTGCAATATATTGCTTAGCATTTTCAGTTAAGTTAACCTGATAACCTAAACTATGAACGCGCCCAAATAATGCTTTCAATTCGATATCAATAATTTTGAAAATCTCCTCTTTACCAAGGCTATTAAATACCACAACATCATCCACACGGTTTAAAAACTCAGGTGCGAAAGCACGCTTTAAAGCACTTTCAATTACACCACGACTGTGAGAATCTACTTGCGTGGTTTTAGCTGCAGTAGAGAAGCCAACACCTTGACCGAAATCTTTAAGCTGACGCGCACCGATATTGGAAGTCATGATGATGATTGTATTTCTAAAATCAACTTTACGACCTAAACTATCCGTTAATTGTCCTTCATCTAAAACTTGTAATAATATGTTGAACACATCTGGATGCGCTTTTTCAATTTCATCTAACAAAATTACTGCATAAGGTTTTCTTCTAACTTTTTCAGTTAACTGTCCACCTTCTTCATAACCCACATAGCCCGGAGGCGCTCCTACTAAACGTGAAACTGCAAATTTCTCCATGTACTCACTCATGTCAATCTGAATCAGTGAATCATCACTATCAAACATGAAACGAGCCAACTCTTTCGCTAATTCTGTTTTACCAACACCCGTTGGGCCTAAGAAAATAAATGAACCAATTGGCTTTTTAGGGTCTTTTAAGCCTGCTCTTGTACGTTGGATGGCTTTGGTTAATTTCTTAATCGCTTCATCCTGACCGATAATTTTCTCAGCCACCTTATCGTACATATTCAAAAGCTTAACGCTATCTCCTTGTCCAACACGTTGAACAGGAATTCCAGTCATCATTGCAACTACCTCGGCAACATTATCTTCGGTAACCTCGTATCTTTTGGTCTTAGTTTCTGCTTCCCATTCTGCTTTGGCTTTATCTAATTCTTCAATTAAATTTTTCTCCGTATCGCGAAGTTTTGCTGCTTCTTCATATTTCTGACTGCGAACAACCTTATTTTTCTCTACCTTAATATCTTCAATTTTAGCTTCAATATCGATAATATTTTCTGGCACATGAATGTTGGTTAAATGCACCCTCGAACCCGCCTCGTCTAAAGCATCAATTGCTTTATCAGGCAAGAAACGATCAGAAATGTACCTCGATGTTAAAGTTACACACGCCACAATTGCTTCATCAGTATAAGTTACACCATGGTGTTCTTCATACTTATCTTTAATGCGTGTTAAAATCTCAACAGTTTCATCTGGCGTAGCTGGTTCAACCATCACTTTTTGGAAACGACGATCTAAAGCACCGTCTTTCTCAATATACTGACGGTATTCATCCAACGTAGTTGCACCAATACATTGAATTTCTCCTCTTGCCAAAGCTGGTTTAAACATATTCGAAGCATCAAGCGAACCCGATGCGCCACCTGCACCTACAATGGTATGAATTTCATCAATAAATAAAATTACATCAGTCGATTTCTCAAGCTCGTTCATTACGGCTTTCATTCTTTCTTCAAACTGACCACGGTATTTTGTACCTGCAACCAACGAAGCTAAATCTAAAGTAACTACACGTTTGCCAAAAAGCACACGCGAAACTTTACGTTGCACAATACGCAGGGCTAAACCTTCTGCAATTGCCGATTTACCAACACCTGGCTCACCAATCAAAATCGGATTGTTCTTTTTTCTACGTGATAGAATTTGCGATACACGCTCAATTTCTTTCTCACGACCAACAATTGGATCTAATTTACCTTCTTCTGCAGCCTTTGTTAAATCGCGACCGAAATTATCAAGTACTGGCGTTTTCGATTTTATATCAGAAACCTTTTTAGGCGTACTAAATGCTTCTTCTTCGCGATAATCGTCGTCTCCGGTAGATGCGCTATTCGAAATATCATCTCTAAAACCGTTTTTGTTTACTTCAACTTCTTGCTTAAAAACATCGTAAGCCACGCCATACTGCAATAATATTTGTGATGCAATATTGTCATCATCTCTTAAAACAGAAAGCAATAAATGCTCAGTGCCTATTAAATCGCTCTTAAAAATTTTGGCCTCTAAATAAGTGATTTTTAAAACTTTTTCGGCCTGTTTTGTCAAAGGGATGTTGCCCAAATTAACCGTAACGCTTGAAGTACCACGAACAGCATCTTCAATAGAACGGCGTAATTTGCTCGTATCAACCCCCAACGATCGTAAAATTTTTATCGCCATACCATCGCCTTCGCGGATGAGGCCCAATAATAAATGCTCGGTTCCAATGTAATCGTGCCCTAAACGCAACGCTTCTTCCCTACTAAATGAGATTACATCTTTAACCTGCGGTGAAAATTTTGCTTCCATAAATACCTTTCTTAACAGCTACGCCCCTAAACTATAAAATTAATTATAAAAAGAGACAGTACCAATTTCGTTAATTTATCAACAATTGCGCCATATAGGTGAATAACAGGCAATTTGAACATTCTACACCTCCAATATATTTATAAAAATGTGCAAATGCATGGTTAAATATAAACATAACTATTTACGAATTTACAGGTTTAAAGGTTTTTAATAGCGCATTAGATCTTATAAAAGTTTTAGAAAAGCTGATTGTCCTTTTTTTGTAAGTATTCGCTTACATTTAAAATACTGACATATTGCTATGGAAGTTTTAATTACAAGTAGTATTGACAGGCTTTTTGATAGTGATGAGTTTTGAGATATGAGTGATGAGTTAAAGGTTTGTGTGCAGGAACGATAAAGCTTAAAAATGAGTTTCTTCACAGCAATTTTTTTCGACAGTGGGTTATTTATTTGCCATTATGTTTGGAAGGCACAGAAACTACCATACTTAATATGGTAGGTGGAATAAAAAGAAACGCTGAAATTAAAACAGATATTGAATAACAGATTAAAAAATTTTTGCCTCTAATTGGTAGTATCACCAATCGTTTCTCTAACATTATCATGAATTTAAGGATACGATAATAACAACCAACCCCGCAGTATGTAAAGTTATCACAACTTTCAATCTTAAACTTTTAACTTACAACTTTAAAAGGCATATTTGCAGAAACACAGTTATATATTACATTATGGCAGACGAGAAGATCATTTTTTCAATGGCTGGAGTGAGTAAAATCTATCCACCACAAAAACAGGTTCTAAAAAATATTTACTTATCCTTCTTTTACGGCGCTAAAATCGGCGTTGTGGGTTTAAATGGTTCGGGTAAATCATCATTACTAAAAATTATTGCCGGGTTGGATAAATCTTTCCAAGGCGAAGTGGTTTTCTCTCCAGGTTTTTCTGTAGGCTATTTAGCGCAAGAGCCGATTTTAGACGATACCAAAACCGTTAGAGAAGTAGTAGAAGAAGGTGTTGCAGAAGTGACCGCTATTTTAAAAGAATACGAAGAGGTTAATGAAGCATTCGGGTTGGAAGAAAATTATTCTGATGCCGATAAAATGGATAAATTAATGGCCCGCCAAGGTGAGTTGCAAGATAAAATTGATGCCGTTAATGCTTGGGAATTAGATACCAAATTAGAAAGAGCGATGGATGCTTTACGTTGTCCGGAGCCCGATACTTTAATTGGTGTACTTTCTGGTGGTGAGCGCCGTAGAGTTGCTATGTGTCGTTTATTGCTGCAAGAACCCGATGTTTTATTATTGGATGAGCCTACCAACCACTTGGATGCTGAAAGTATTGACTGGCTAGAGCAATTTTTACAAAACTACAAAGGAACTGTAATTGCTGTTACCCACGATAGGTATTTCTTAGATAATGTTGCAGGCTGGATTTTGGAATTAGATCGTGGTGAAGGTATTCCGTGGAAAGGAAATTATTCTTCTTGGTTGGATCAAAAATCGAAACGTTTAGCACAAGAAGATAAAACAGAAAGTAAACGCCAAAAAGCTTTAGAGCGTGAATTGGAATGGGTGCGAATGGCACCAAAAGCGCGTCATGCAAAATCTAAAACACGTTTAGCCAATTACGATAAATTAGCTTCGGAAGATGGAAAAGAGAGAGAAGACAAGTTAGAATTGTTTATTCCTGCCGGTCCGCGTTTAGGTAATGTAGTGATTGAAGCAACAGATGTAACAAAAAGTTATGGCGATAAAATTTTATTCGAAAACTTAAACTTCTCGCTCCCTCCTGCAGGTATTGTTGGGATTATCGGTCCAAATGGTGCTGGTAAAACAACTTTATTCCGCTTAATTACAGGGCAAGAGCAACCCGACAAAGGTACTTTTAGAGTTGGTGAAACGGTAGAATTGGGTTATGTAGATCAAATGCATAACGATTTAGCACCAGATAAAACCGTTTACGAAAATATTACCGATGGTTTAGAAAACATTCAATTGGGTAATAAAGCGGTAAACGGTCGGGCTTATGTTTCTAAGTTTAACTTTAACGGTGGCGACCAGCAGAAAAAAGTGGGTATTTTATCGGGTGGAGAAAGAAACCGTGTTCACTTAGCCATTACCTTAAAAAAAGGCGCTAATGTTTTATTACTGGATGAGCCTACGAATGATATCGATGTAAATACACTACGTGCGTTAGAAGAAGGTTTAGAAAACTTTGGTGGTTGTGCCGTGGTGATTAGTCACGATAGGTGGTTTTTAGACCGTATTTGCACACACATTTTGGCTTTTGAGGGTAACTCCGAGGTTTATTCTTTTGAAGGAAATTATTCTGATTACGAGGAAAATCGTAAAAAACGCTTGGGTGATGTTGCACCGAAACGAATTAAATATAAAAAGATAGTTTAATTAAAAAAGAGGCTGTCTCAAAACAACAAATCGAGAAAGTGTAACAGAATTAAATTTGGCGTTATCGTCATGCTCAGCTTGACTGGGCATCCTAATGCTTTATTAAGATGCTATTTAGTAGTCTTTCCATAGCATTACGATTCCCGTTTTCACGGGAATGACGGTTTTGCGAAATATTATTCGGTGAATGAGATCCCAAAAATTGATTATGACACAGCCTCTTTTGTTTTTATCTAATATTTTTTTATAAAACCATCAGATCATTTATCGTTTTATCTTCACCACCTGACAGGCAGAAAATCTATAACGAGGAATGTTACAGAATAGATTCTTCGCTACGCTCTGAATGACAAATTCACAAAAAGCAACTACTTTTTCTCTTCTCTCGGTCCGCGTTTATAAATTACCAAACCGTTTAAAAAATTACGAAGAATTTGGTCGCCACATGGCTTAAAATTTTCATGGTCTTCATTCCTAAAAATATCTCCCATTTCTGCCTTAGTAACTTTAAAACCTACTAAATCACAGATAGAAATGATGTCTTCTGTTCGTAATGATAAAGCCACCCGCAGCTTTTTTAATATATCGTTATTGCTCATATTTTTTAATTAGTAAATTTTCAATTAGCGAATGGCAGATAGAATAACTAACTTGACTATCCAATTTTTCATCACTCATCACTCATCACTCATCACTCATCACGCTTAGCTCGCTACTTCCAATTTAAGTTTTTTTCCTTTTATTTTCTCACCCGCCAAAGCTTTAAAAAGCAAATCAACTTTTTCTCTTTTTACGGCGATGTAACTGGCGGTATCTTTCACTTCAATTAAGCCCAAATCATCTTTAGCCAAACCACCTTTTTGCAAAAACAAGCCAACAATATCAATTTTATTGATTTTATCCTTCCTTCCATTTGCCAAATATAAAGTTACCCATTCGCTTGCTTTAGGTTTTTTGTATGAGGCATTTAATTCTTCTTCTTGAATATTTTCTGGCAAATATTTATAATGTTCATCTTCTGTTAAAATAACATAAGCGGTTCCTTTAGCATGCATGCGTGCTGTTCGTCCATTCCGGTGGATGTACGCATCTTCTACGTAAGGCAATTGATAGTGTACAATGTGCTCCACTTCAGGGATATCCAATCCACGAGCAGCCAAATCTGTCGTAATTAATATTTTATGACTACCATTCCTGAATTTCAAAAGTGATTTTTCACGTTCAATTTGTTCCATACCACCATGAAAAACATCATGTTCTAAACCGTTTTCAAAAAGTAAATCACTAATGCGATCAACAGTTTCTCTATGATTACAAAAAACAAGCGTGTTTTTAGATCCAATTTTGTTTAACAATTTGAATAAAGTATCTGATTTATCAGGTGCTGTAGTAGTTACTTTTTTAAGTTTTAAATCAGGTTTTGCAGCTTGATTGCTCGAAAAATCTATCTCTTCAGCATTCTTCAATTTTACAAAATCGGGAATCTCTTCCATTTTTGTGGCCGAAGTTAATATTCGCTGTTTTAAGGATAACAATGATTTGATGATGTACGACATATCCTCTTTAAAACCAAATTCTAGCGACTTATCAAATTCATCTAACACCAAAGTTTCTATAAAAAATTCATCAAAGTTTTGATGTTCTAAATGATAAGCAATTCTGCCCGGCGTACCAATTAAAACTGATGGCGGATGCGCTAAATTATTCTTCTCTATACGCACAGCATGACCGCCGTAGCAGCAATTTACTTTGAAAGTAGTGCCCATTTGCTTAAAAACCTGCTCAATTTGTAGTGCAAGTTCGCGCGACGGAACTAAAACCAACGCTTGAACGCCTTTAATATCAAATTTTAAATTATTTAAAACCGGTAACAAAAAAGCCAAGGTTTTGCCAGAACCTGTTGGCGCTACCAATATTAAATCGTTGTTCTTTTTTGCCGATTTTAATGCCGCCAACTGCATCTCATTTAAAGCTTCGATGTTTAATTTGGCAAGTACTTTCTCTATCATTTAAGGCAAATGTAAACATTTATCACGCTAGGATAGTAATGTGCTAAAGCAAAATAAACCTAACCTATTGACAACAAACTAATTGTTAAAAATAAATTAAAAAAATTAGCCATTTTTTGTAATAAAGAGTTTAAATTTACATAAGCCATTCAGCTGATTAATTATTTGCTATGAGCATCACTTGGAAAAAATTTAATGGAGAAACCATTCAATCCTCCATAATCGACGAAATTGAAAATGCAATATTAAGAGAAACCGAAAAAGGGTATAAACTTAAAGTATGCATTGGTACCGATTCTCAGGTAAAAGGCACACATACTGATTTTGCCACGGTTATTGTATTGGTGCGCGAGCATCATGGCGGATTTATGTACATCCATCAAGATAAATCTATACAACAAGTCAGCATTAAAGAAAGAATGCTAATGGAAGTACAAAAATCAATAGAAACCGCTTATTCCATTTGCGATTTGCTTGATCTTTATGATGTAGCCTTAGAAGTTCACGCAGATATTAACACCAATCCATCTTTTAAATCGAACAAAGCATTAAACGATGCAATGGGGTACATTTTAAGTATGGGTTTTATTTTTAAGGCAAAGCCTGAAGCTTTCGCAAGTTCTACATGCGCCGATAAAATGGTGCATTAGTATTAATTTAGACGAAATTTATTTAAGATTAGCACAAAATGATAGATAGAAGTACGTTTGAATTTTTAAAAGATTTAAAATTAAACAACTCAAAAGATTGGTTGGATGGGCATAGAAAAATATATGAACAGGCTAAAGAAAATATTTTAACTTTCACTGGAGAATTAATTGATGCTTTTTCTAATTTAGAAAGTTCCATTTCAAGCGCTCATCTCGATCCAAAAAAGTGTATTACCAGATTAAATAGAGATTTACGTTTTGCCAAAGATAAAACACCCTATAAAACCGACTATTATATTGTGCTGAACAAAAATGGTAAAAATAGCCCTTCCGCATTTTATTATTTACATATTGAACCCAAAAACTGCTTTGTTGGCGGTGGCGTTTATAATCCTCAACCCGATCACTTAAAAAAAATAAGACAGGAAATTGATTATGCTTTCAGCGAATGGAAAGAGATAATTAATAATGAATCTTTCACGAAAGTCTTTCCAAGTGGCATTAATCATTCTGGCGTTTTAAGTAGACCGCCAAAAGATTTTGATGCTGACAATGAGGCCGTAGAATTTTTAAAAATGAAAGGCTTTTATACTTCCGAAAAATTAAGTGATGAAGAACTAACGTCAAATGATACATTTACAAAAATTATTTCCAGTTTTCAAATAGCAAAACCATTGGTTAATTTTTTAAATAGAGCCATCGAAAATGACTAAAAAATCATCGACATTATTAAACGACGAAGATTTTACAATGATAATCGAATGCGCAAACGACGGTTATTGAAGAAAAGCATTATCAAAGAATCTGCTTTAACCAGTTCAGAAGCTATGGACGTTTTACGGAAATTTGAGAAGATAATTGATAAAAATGAAGGTTAAGTGCTATGATTTTGGTTTGATCGTTATAGACCTTCGAATCGTTTTGGATTTATAAGATTGTCAACAAAATATCTTCCAAATCACTCAAAAATAAAATGACTTTTTAAACACCCTTAATACGTGTTTAACTTCTAAATTAGCCTTTAAATTACTCACTCTGGGAAATTACTTTTATAATCAAGTCTTTAAATTAACGCCAATTGAAAACATACCGTATAGAATTTACTCAAAAAGTGCCGATCGACATGAATACCGCATGGGATTTCTTTTCATCACCAAGCAATTTAACCAAAATAACGCCTGATGATATGACTTTTGAAGTGACTACTCCAAATTTAGAGCATACCAAAATGTATCCCGGAATGATTATTACCTACAAGGTTTCACCTTTATTGGGTATTAAATTAAACTGGATGACGGAAATTACGCACGTAAAAGACAACGAATATTTTATTGACGAACAGCGTTTTGGCCCTTTTGCTTTTTGGCACCACAACCATCATTTCGAAGCCATTGAAGGTGGTGTTTTGATGCACGACATTCTACACTATGGTGTGGGTTGGGGAATTTTCGGATCTATAGCGAATGCACTTGTGGTAAAAAGCAAAATTGACGGCATTTTCGATTTTAGATTTAAAAAAGTAGAAGAACTTTTCGGGAAATTTTAAGCAAGCAAACAACTTACCACTTGTCGTTTACTTTAGTTTTGTTGTTTTCGAGTGGATTAACGATCGGGTTTCTGCTCAAAAATTCTTTAAAGTCGGCACTTAGTTTTTCAACTTTGTTATAGGCTGCAGAAACGTTTGCTTTCCATTCGCCCATATTTAATTTACTCGTCGACTTCTCTAACGGCGTGCCGATTTTTGTGGTTGCCACATAATTTCCGTAACGATTGCGTTGATAGGGAATATACTCAAAATCGGTTAGCCAGAACCTATATTTTCCGTTTCGAGCTTCGAAAGTTAAATTGTAGCTTACTTCGCCACTCGGGTGGCCAGCAATCAAAACTGTTTTATCAATAACAAATTTCCCTTTGGCAAAAATTGATGTATCTGTTAAGACATGATTTTTGACTACTTCTTTATCCAATTTATTGATGAAAACTTTTGCTCTCGCCATCAAAATATCTTTAGAAATGGTTTTAACATCAACAACTTCGTAAAAAACATATTTTCCGTCTTCATTTAACGAGAATTGTTTTTGTTGGGCACAAAGCTTTAAACTAAAAAAGAATAAAAAAAGAACAGCGAAGTATTTCATATTGGCATTGAATTAAAATAAAAAACCGTCAGACTAATTTGACTGACGGTTTAAAATTATATAAATTGAATTTAAAAAGCGTACACAGCTGCAATCGAAAACTGACCAGCGTTTGGAACTGCCGAACTCCCTCTATTTAAAAATGGCTTCGTTCCGCTGTGGTCTAACCTAACCTCCGGAATTAGCGTTAATCCACCTGATTTGATATTGGCTGATAACGTTGCGGCTGTATATTTATCCCCAATAACCCCGCCAACATCTTTGTTTTTAAAATATTCTGCTCTTAAACCTAAAGAAACAACATCGTTTATTGCAACCTGCGGATATAATGCCACACCTGCATATCCTGCGTCTGATCCTTTTACATCATAATTAGCTGCATTTAATCCTAATTTAAATGCCTTTGTAATTTGGTAAGAAGTCGTCAAATCTTCAATCGTACCATAACCATAAGGATCAGCACCAGAAAGTACGTTTAAATAAGCCGTCCAGCCTTCCAAAGGAGCGACCATCAGTTGGGCGCCCACACTCGAAACACCTTTTGTTGCTTTATATAAGTTCCAATCGTTAAACAAACCCGCCATTAAACTTACTTTATCAGAGAACTTGTAAGTCGCTTTAATTCCAGCATTTTGAAAAGGCCCTGCACCAAATAAATATGAGGTAGAATAATTAAAATTAGCCACAGGCGAGATCACTTCGTAACCTACAAATGTGCCCATGTAACCTGCTGTCATTGAAAATTTATCGGAAAAATCATAATTGACATATAAATTCTGAATGTGAAAAGATGATCCTCCAGCAGCTGCATCGGGGATAGATTGCGTTTGTCCACGCGGACCGAAAGACAACTCCCCTACAAAAGATGCTTTACCTGTTTTCTTTTTCAGCAAAACATCAATCATTCCCAGTGAAACGGAATTGTGGTCAGAATCGAAATAGGTTTTAATATTATTTGGCTGATTTGCAAAATCGTATTTGAAATAAGTATCCACAGACCCGGAAATTTCTAATGGAGTAGTTTGCGTGGTGGTTTGAGCAATTACAGCTGAACCGAAAGTTAGAGAAGAAATACTGAGCAATAATTTTAATTTCATAAATAGTTTGGTTGGGAGTAAATAGTTTGTTTGGTTTTAAAGTTTACGTGCACTTTACGATTAATGTGTATTCACTAACTCTTCGCCAGTTGTGGCAAGAATTAAAGTACCTTGACTGTATTTCTCATCATGCTGACTTGCATCTAAACCTTCTTCTTCTTCTTCGGCAGTTACACGAATAGGTTGAACTAAATTGATGAGTTTGAAAATCAAAAATGACATCACAAAGCTGAAAACAATTACGATTAGGGCTCCTTTTAGCTGTGTGAAGAAAAATGCAGGATTACCGTAGAATAAACCATCTGCACCCGCAGCGTTTACTGTCTTTGTTGCAAAAACGCCTGTTAAAAGCATACCCACTATACCGCCAACGCCGTGGCAAGGGAATACATCAAGGGTATCATCAAGACTGGTAGTATGTTTCCAAGAAACAACTAAGTTGGAAATTACTGCTGCAATGGCACCAATAAAAATACTTGATGGAATACTCACGAAACCAGCACCAGGTGTAATGGCTACTAAACCAACTACCGCACCAATGCAAAAACCTAAAACAGAAGGTTTTTTGCCTCTTGCAACATCAAAAAACATCCATGCTAATCCGCCAGCACCAGCTGCTGTATTTGTAGTTAAAAAAGCAGATACAGCCAAAGAACCCGCGCTTAATGCCGAACCCGCATTGAAGCCAAACCAACCAAACCATAACAAACCTGTACCTATTAATACGTAAGGAATATTAGCCGGTGGTACTTCTCTATGTTCTAAATGGGATTTTCTACGTTTCAACACTAAGGCACCTGCAAGCGCAGCCATACCTGCAGAGATGTGTACGACTGTACCTCCCGCGAAATCAAGCACGCCCATTTTTAATAGGAAACCATTTGGATGCCATGTCCAGTGTGCCAAAGGAGAGTAGACAAATATGGCAAACAATACAATAAACAAAATGTAAGAAGTAAATCGAATCCGTTCAGCAACTGCGCCAACAACTAAACCTGGCGTAATAATCGCAAACATCAATTGAAAAGCAGCGAACAGCGAAAGTGGTATTGTTAACGGAGAGCCACCTTGCAATTGAGGTACACCTGAATTAACACCTTTGAAAAACAAGAATGTCATCGGGTTACCAATAATCCCATGAAATGAATCGCCAAAGGCTAAACTAAAACCTACGATTATCCACAACACAGTTACAACGCCGGCAGCTACCACACTTTTAATCATTGTAGAAAGGATGTTTTTACGATGAACCATTCCTCCATAAAAAAAAGCTAAACCTGGTGTCATTAAAAAAACTAAAGCAGAGGATATTAAAATGAATGCAATATCAGCTCCATTGTACTTGCCTTCATCAAAATTTGGAAGTAAGGGAACAAATAAGGCTAAGACGGCGAAAACCATCAAGATAACGAACGGTGCATACTGTTTAAAGAGAACTTTTGCCATGATTTTTTAGTTTAATTATGAATTGACTTAAAATTATCAAATACTTGATGTGTTTTTTTTATAAAAGTAATGTATTGACGGTTTTTAAGTGATAATTATTATATATTTTTTACTAAAAAGATGAATTTTTATTAAAATAATATAAAAATAAAGATGAAATTGCAATTAAAATAAAATTTAGTAGTTAAATTTTGATGTTATTACAAAATATATAAGAAATAATGAAGGTTATACATGTAAAAATATAGCCAAAACAAAATTATAGCTTAAAAACGAAGCTTAAAAAGAGATAAATCGACATAAAAAAGCGCAAAACCCTTGTTAAACAAAAAAAACTCATGAAAAGTCATGAGTTTTTAAATTGAAAAGATTTTTTTAGAGTTTAAACAGCGATATACGCAGAACCTTGAGTAACTTCTCGTCGTTCTATTTCTTTATCGATGTAGGTTTGGATGGCAGATTTATTTAAACCCCAATTCGGAGCAATTAATAAATCCCAGTCTGAAATTCCAAATAATCGCTGTATCACAATATCTGGACGAAGTAGCGGAATTAGTTCGCACAATAAATCAGTGTATTCCTCCAGAGAAAATAATGGAAAAGGGTTTTTCTTATACTTTGCACCCATAATAGATCCTTCAACAATATGAAGGTGATGAAATTTAACAAATTTTATCTGCGGAAAACGATTAATTTCATGAATGTAATTTAGCATCATTTCCTTAGTCTCCCACGGAAAGCCGAAAATAGTATGCACACATAATTCCAATTTGGTATCTTTAAGTAATTCTACAGCAGCCACAAATTCTGCATGACTGCAACCTCTATTAATCTGATTTAAGGTTTCATCATATATTGATTCCATCCCCATTTCTAAATCAACATCGAAACGATCTGCATAGCTTTCGAGCAAAGCAACTTTTTCAGCATCAATACAATCTGGCCGAGTGCCAACAGAAAAACCGACTACATCTTCGGTATTTATAGAAAGTGCTTCATCATACATCATTTTTAAATAATGCACTGGCGCATAGGTATTGGTATTCGGCTGGAAGTAAACGATATATTTATCTGCCTTATAAGAAGTTTTTGCTCTGCGCATCCCTTCTTCCAACTGCGCTTTAATAGTTGGCAACTTACGCGAGGGCTCTGGCGTAAAAGAATCTACGTTGCAATAGGTACAACCACCATAACCTTTACTTCCATCTCTATTAGGGCAGGTAAAGCCTCCATCAACAATTACTTTAAAAACCCGCTGACCTTTATATTTTTCTCGAAGATGTATTCCGTAACTTTTATAACCTTTAATCCCTAAATCTACCTGTGTTCCCATTGGTTGCAAATTTACGCATTAAGTTGTAAGTAGTTATATTTAGTAGTTAGTATTTAGATATTAGTATTTAGATAAGTACTAAATTAACAAAAAACCCCTCTTCAAAAATAATTTGAAGAGGGGTTTACATATGTTAGCCTTTACCTTTAGTCTTTCTACCTCGCTTTTAAAGTCCCCTTTAGGGGATTTAGGGGTTAGACGAGTTAAGCATCAATCTTCGCATACTTAGCATTGCGCTCAATAAATGCCCTACGTGGCGCAACTTCATCGCCCATTAACATTGAGAAAGTATGATCGCACTCTACGGCACTTTCTATAGTAGCCTGCAATAAAGTACGTGTAGCCGGATTTAAAGTTGTATCCCAAAGTTGTTCGGCGTTCATTTCACCCAAACCTTTGTAACGCTGAATGTGCACGCTATCTTCTTTACCTGCGCCCTTTAAACGTTGTACGGCAGCATCGCGCTCTACATCATTCCAGCAATATTCAAACTCTTTGCCTTTTTTAACTTGATAAAGTGGTGGCGAGGCAATATAAACGTAACCTGCTTCTATTAGCGCACGCATATAACGGTAAAAGAAAGTTAAAATAAGGGTTGTAATGTGCGAACCATCGATATCCGCATCCGTCATAATTACAATTTTATGATAACGGAGTTTTGTTAAGTTTAACGCTTTATCATCTTCTGGCGTACCAATGCTTACACCAATTGCGGTAAACATATTTTTTATCTCTTCGTTTTCGTAAATCTTGTGCTCCATTGCTTTTTCAACGTTCAAAATTTTACCTTTTAAAGGCAAAATTGCTTGAATGTTTCTATCGCGACCCTGCTTAGCTGTTCCACCAGCCGAATCTCCCTCTACCAGGTAAATTTCGCATTTAACAGGATCATTGTCAGAGCAATCGGCCAACTTTCCTGGCAAGCCAGAACCACCCATTACACTTTTACGCTGCACCATTTCGCGTGCTTTGCGAGCCGCAGCACGAGCAGTAGCAGCTAAAACTACCTTGTTCACTATCATTCTGGCTTCTTTGGGATGTTCTTCCAAATAAGCACCTAAAGCTTCGCCAACTGCAATATCAACTGCGCCCATCACTTCGGTATTACCCAATTTAGTTTTGGTTTGCCCTTCAAATTGTGGCTCTTGAACTTTAACTGAAACTACAGCGGTTAAACCTTCTCTAAAGTCATCACCGGTGATTTCCATTTTCAAGCCTTTTAACAAGCCCGATTTATCTGCATAACTTTTTAAAGTACGTGTTAAACCTCTACGGAAACCCGCAATATGCGTCCCGCCTTCGTGGGTATTAATGTTGTTTACGTAAGAGTGTACGTTTTCTGAATAGCTATCATTGTACTGGAAAGCCAACTCAACCGGAACACCATTTTTAATACCATCGATGTAAATTGGCTCGGGTAAGAAAGATGCTCTTGTGCCATCCAAAAAGGCCACAAATTCTTTCAAACCGCCTTCAGATTGAAAAACTTCTGAGAAAAATGTTCCATCCTCTAAAGTTTCGCGTTCATCCGTTAGGGTTAATTTAATGCCTTTATTTAAAAAAGCCAATTCTCGCAAGCGAGAAGCTAACGTATCGTACTTATATTCAGTAGTTTGTGTAAAAATGGTTTCATCTGGCGTAAAAGTTACAATTGTACCGCGTTTATCAGTCGTACCAACTTCTTTCACATCGTACAATGGTTTACCAATGTTGTATTCCTGCATCCAAACTTTCCCTTCGCGATGCACTTCGGCTTTTAAATGTGTAGATAGCGCATTTACACAACTTACTCCAACACCATGTAAACCGCCCGAAACTTTGTAGGTATCCTTATCAAATTTACCACCTGCGTGTAAAACCGTCATTACGATTTCTAAAGCCGATTTATTTTCTTTTGTGTTAATGCCTGTTGGAATACCACGACCATTATCTTCAACACGAATAGAGTTTCCTTCTAAAATTCTTACGTCGATGGTATCTGCATGACCCGCTAAAGCTTCATCAATAGAGTTATCTACAACTTCGTAAACTAAATGGTGCAATCCCTTGGTTCCAGTATCACCTATATACATCGAAGGGCGCTTTCGCACCGCTTCCAAACCTTCTAAAACCTGTATATTATCTGCCGAATAATTTGACTTTAAATCCTGTTCTTCGCTCATATTTTAATTAAAAACAATAAGTACCAAAAATAAGGAAATTATGCCAATTATACTAATCTTTGCAGAAGTTTAAGACCAAAGGTAGAAAGCTTAAAGCTTAAAGCAAAAAGCCACTAGTGCATCCCTAAATAAAGGTTTAAAAAACTCCGAAAGGATTGGGTTTATCAAAAAAATCTATTTCAATTGAGAGTTACCTCCCTTTAAATTGCGCCAAAGACATCACTTTTTAACAATTCGCATTTAATTAAAAAATTAAAAGCACTCGAGTTAGTTTAGCACCATACAACCTTAATTTTTTGCAGAGAAAAACTTAGCTAAACGCCTGCGGTTCGGCAGGCGATATAAACGGCATTAAAATTTTTAATTGGAATAAAGCGTTTAGCGAGAGCATACTTTAAAATGAATGAACTACTGTCTTTGCTTTTGAAAACGCTAAATAATAAAGAAATACAATACCACCAATAACCAACCATTAGAATGAAAATTTATATGAAATTGGATATAAAAACTAATTTATATAAGTTTGCCAAAATTTACTAAACAATAATGGAAAAAAGAACACTTAAAACCTTTGGACTTTTTGCAACTGCAGCACTAATTACAGCATTTTCTGCATGCCAAAATAAGGACACAAAAAAAACTGAAACGACAAAGAAAACAGATAGTTCAGCAACAGCAGTAGTTGCAAGCGAAAAGATTGTTTTTGTAAATTCAGATTCTCTTTTAAATAAGTACGGTTATTACAAAGACCTTAAAGTTAAATTTGAGAACAAATCGAAAAATGCTCAATCGGATATGCAGACTAAAGCGCAGGCTTTTCAGCGTGAAGTTGCTCAATACCAGCAAACCGCACAAACTTTAGCAGCTGATGTACGCAAAACAACTGAAGAACGTTTAGCACGAAAACAACAAGAATTGCAAACTTACCAACAAAATGCTGGTAGTGTTTTGCAAACAGAACAAGCTAAAGAAAACGAAAAACTTTATGATAAAGTTGCCGTTTACTTAAAAGGTTATGCTAAAACTAAAGGCTACAAAATGGTTTTAACCTACGCTAAAGGCAATAGTGCTATATTATATGCTGATGATAGTTTAGACGTAACTTCTGAAGTTTTAAAGGGATTGAATGAAGAATATAACAAAGAAAAAAAATAGATTTTAATTAATTGAAAAATATTATAAATGCCTCAAGCAATTGGGGCATTTTTTTGTTATAAACAATATGAGACACGAAGAATTTATGGCGATGGCAATTGAGCTATCGTTAAAAAATGTTGAAGAACACATTAATGGACCGTTTGGAGCGGTAATTGTTAAAAACGGAGAAGTTATTGCAGCATCGGCAAATAAGGTTATGTCTAGCAACGATCCTACTGCGCATGCCGAGGTTTCAGCAATTCGTCTGTCATGCGAAAAAATAAATTCCTTCGATTTAAGTGGTTGCGTTATTTACACCAGTTGCGAACCTTGCCCAATGTGCTTGGGTGCAATTTATTGGGCGCAAATTGATGCAATTTATTACGCTAACGCCAACGAGGATGCTGCCGAAGCTGGCTTTGATGACCAATTTATTTACAAAGAATTAAGTAAACCATTAACAGAAAGAGCTTTACCAATTAAACAGCTAATGAGAGATGAGGCCATGAAGGCATTTAAACTTTGGTAACGATTAAAATTAGTTGATGCATAACTTTAATTGAAACAAACAGCTTGTACCTTAGTCTAAATGCAAATAGCCTTAATATGACTTACGAACAAAAAATTTTGAGTGAGCTGGAGTTTTGGAAATTTAAAATTTTGCAGAAACAATCTTTTTTTGGGAATGTTACCGATAAAGTTCAAAAGAAAATTAACAGTTACATTCCTGATAAAGTACATAATGCGATAACCGTAACCATAAAACAGATGGTTAAAGCTGTGCTTTTTGGATCGAAATATACAACGGCGAAACCCATTTTACATTTAACTTTAATGCATAGAGAAGCATTAATAAAGCAAAAAATACAAAATTATAAAAAAACTGGCGCCGCAGAAGGTGGCATAACTGGAGCTGGTGGATTTTTAATGAGTTTGGCCGACTTTCCAATATTGCTAGGCATCAAAATGAAAATGCTTTTTGATATTGCTGCGGGTTATGGTTACGATGTAAACGACTATCGCGAACGGTTGTTCATTCTACATATTTTTCAATTGGCTTTCTCGAGCAAGCAGGAAAGTAAGAACGTGTTTTTAAAAATGCAAAATTGGGATAAAAGCGCACATTTGTTACCTACCAATATAGATGAATTTGATTGGTTGACTTTTCAACAACAATATCGAGATTATATAGATCTAGCAAAATTAGCGCAGCTGATCCCATTTGTTGGCGCTGCGGTTGGTGCTGTGGCAAATTACAAGTTAATTGAAAAACTTGGCAAAACTGCTATGATGGCTTACAGACTTCGGTTGATACAGTTTGAAACATTGAAAAATTTGCATAGCTAGTCGAATTGTCGTTGTTCTTTTTTCGTTTTCGGACTCTCCCAACTTACTAACTTTTCCGACTTCCCGACTTTCTAACTAATCTTCCTCAAACAATCCACCAATCAACTCATCAGTTTCTCTTCGATCTTTTTTAGTTGGCCTACCTGCTCCACGATCACGTTTTAACGAAGGTGCATGGAATACAGATTTAAACGCATTGGTTTCTTCCAGCGGTGTTAAATCTTTATATTTTGTTAAAGCTGTTGGCGAATCGGTTCTATTGTGAGAAAATGCGACCACTTCAATTATCTTTTTTTCAATTCCTTTAGATACAGAATAAACCTCTCCGATTTTTACAATCGCTGATGGCTTAATATTTTGTCCCTTTAGTTTTATTCGTCCCGCTTTACAAGCTTCTGTTGCCAAACTTCTGGTTTTGAACAACCTAATTGCCCACAAATACTTGTCTATTCTAAGTTTTTCAATTTCACTCATCAAAACAAAAATAAGTTATTATATGGATTATGGCTAATCATAAATGTATCGATTTCTAATATGTAAGCAATGCCTCTATTATTGTCGAATTTCCTTTATCATCATCTGTAATTAGCACAACTTTTGTAATTCCATTTGCAATTTCTTCGTCAATGGTAACTGATTCTACTTTCAAGTTCATTTCTGTATACGGAATTTCGCAATACTTAAAAACTTCGCTGAGCCCGCCATTCGAAATATCAATTACGCCAATAAAACTACCCAAAATTTCTCCATCATCGTAAGCATTGTGGGTATTTTCTACAGAAGCTGTAAAAATGATTTTTGTGTTAGTTTTTAAAGTCGTGGCGCCAGAAAAGCCAGCTTCTACACCGTTAATTTTAGGCAACAAAAATTGTGCGATTTCTGGTTTTGGGAAAGGAATTTCTCCTTTAATGAAAGCGAGTAAATCTTTGTAAAGAATTTTTATAATTAGATTCTTTTTACGGTTAAAGAGATAAATTAAACCACTTTGATAAGCGGTGGCTTCAATGTTCAATTCAGAATCGCCCATTATTGGCAAATTTCTAATGTTATCGTAAAATTCAGAGATATTATATCGTTCAATAATTAGTTCGCCCAATAAAATGCGGACAAAAATATCTCTTTGAGGAGATTTAGAGCCTGAACCAAAAATAACCAATTCATTTTCTCCAATCAGCTCCAAAGTTTCGAAGTCTGGCTTTTCAGATTTAATTATTCTTTCTCCATCAAAATGCGCTGAATCTAAAAGAGGTATTTTAGAAATGAGTTCGAATTCATTATTTAGATGATATAGAAATGGTGCATCATCGCCAATTACATAATAGCTATCGCCAACTTTCGCAATGCCTGATCCGCTAGGAAGGTTTTCTATTGGAATATATTTTCTAACGGTTATTTCCATGAGTTAATTACATCCTTCTTTTAAAACATTAATTTGCATTCGTTCCTTATCATAATTCGATCTCAAAGAAACACACATCAGCATTTTGATAATGCAAAGGAAGCTCCGAAGCATCTTTCAACTTATTTATACCCAAGAAATTAAAACCGCAATTTTCGTAGTGTTTAATTAGCCTGTCATTTTTTCCACAGGTATCCAGTCTAACAAATCTTTTATTTTGCTCTTCGGCAAAAGGTTTAGCCCAATCTACAATTGCTTTTACAAAATTATTGCCTCTAAATTCCGGGTTTGTCGCAATGCGGTGAATATAGATCGCATCATTCTGATCTTTCTCTTCCCAAATTTGCGGATCGCTATAAGTTATTGCCCAAATACAGGCTACTTTTTCCTCAATTAATAATTTAAACTGTCTGTCTTCTAAAACTTCGTTGGTTATTAATTTTCGATCAAATTTTGGCCATTGGTTTCCGGGAAATGTTAGTTTTTGGTATTCCGTAGCTAAATCGTATAGTCGAAAGATTTCGGGGACGTCGGCTACGGTGCTGTTGGTAATGAACATAATAAAGGGGTTTTACTTTCATTTTTTATCTAGTAAATCTAATAGCGTAACTATAGCTACATTACTTGCATTCCTTTGAAAACTTTTTCGTGCATTAATTTTTTTAATCTTTTCTGTTGAGCATAAGTTCAAATCTTTCGAAATTCTCTTTATTACCCCCCAAAATTGAGCTATACCTTATTAAGAAAGGCATGTTACCACAACGCTTAATGACATATCTATCAAAATATAGATTTCCGTCTGGATCGCTAAACATATAACTGTATAAAGCGCCATAAGTTTCGCTTGACTTAACAGTGGAAAGAATTTCAACACCTATGTAATTTCTATTAAGCAATGAATCAATTTTGCTGTAGTCTAAGTCCATAAGGATATGGTCAAAAGGTTCGATAATTATCCTCGAATAATTTATTGAATGAAGAGAATCAGTCTCAATTACTAGTCTTTTATGATGAAAATTTAGAGTATGAATTGGTACTCTACAATCACGCAATAAGATTTCTATTTTTTTATAACAATCTTGAGCATGCAGAGAAGAATTCATCGATAAAAAAACGAGCACAAGCCAAATTTGGAATATTTTTAACATATTATTGGTTGCAACTTTGTTTCTACTTTCTCGATAAAATACTTTGTGAGTCTCTAAATTAGCTTTAAAATGCATAGCTTGCTGTTTTTCAATAATTACAAGAAATTTTATCCCGCTAATATAAAAATTATAAGTGATCCAATAAATTTTGACGGTTCTCAATAATCGTGAATCAAATTCCTTAACAGAATTTTAAATTTTGCATCTTTTAATCCATGGATTACACCTTTAAAACCATTTCATTTAAACAAAAAGCCCTTTAATAGAAAAAAATCATTTATTTTGCGTAAAATTTAACAACATCATGTATTCAGATTTAAAGAAATTAATTGAAGCTGCTTGGGAAGATAGAACCCTTTTACAGTACAGCAACTATTGCGAAGCCATCGAAGCTGTTATTATGCGCTTAGATAAGGGAGAAATTCGCGTTGCCGAACCAGTTTTAAATTCTTGGGGAATTAATGAATGGGTAAAAAAAGCCGTAATTTTATATTTCCCAATTCGCCAAATGAAAGAAATTAAAGTTGGTCCATTTGTTTATCACGATAAAATGGAGCTAAAAACCGACTACCAAGAGACTGGTGTGCGTGTTGTGCCTATGGCAAGTGCACGTTATGGTTCATTTTTGGCAAAAGGCGTAATCATGATGCCATCGTATGTAAATATTGGTGCTTTTGTTGATGAAGGCACAATGATTGATACTTGGGCAACAGTTGGTTCATGCGCACAAATTGGAAAACGCGTGCATTTAAGTGGTGGCGTAGGTATTGGCGGGGTTTTAGAACCTGTACAAGCATCACCGGTAATTATCGAAGATGATGCGTTTTTAGGTTCGAGAGTAATTGTTGTTGAAGGTGTAAAAGTAGAAAGAGAAGCAGTTTTGGGTGCGAATGTAGTTTTAACTGCATCGACAAAAATTATTGATGTTTCTGGCCCTACTCCAATAGAATACAAAGGTGTCGTTCCTGCGCGTTCAGTTGTAATACCCGGTACATATACTAAAAAATTCCCTGCCGGAGATTATCAAGTTCCTTGTGCATTAATCATCGGGAAACGTAAAGAAAGTACAGACAAAAAAACTTCTCTAAATGATGCATTGAGAGAAAATAATGTAGCGGTTTAAGCCAAAAGCATAAAGGTGAAAGCTGAAAGCGAAAAGCAAACTCTTAAAGCCGAAAGTCCTGAACTTGATCAATCAAGCTTTGGTCTTTCGGCTTTAAGCTTTAACCTCAAAATAGGTTTCGATGGCAAGCGTGCTGCAAATAACTTAACCGGACTCGGCAATTACAGTCGGTCGTTAATTGAGCAGTTGGCAACAAAATACCCAAAAAATGATTATTTTGTTTATACGCCTACAGTAAAATCTAGTTTTCAAATTGATACCTTTTTTAATAATGAGCACGTTAAGCTTAAGCTCCCAAAAAATGGCAGTTTTTTATGGCGTTCTTTTAATATTATCAAAGATCTGATTAACGATCGAGTTGAAATTTATCATGGTTTAAGTCACGAAATTCCATTTGCGATTCAGCATACCAAAGTTAAATCAATTGTTACCATTCACGATTTAATCTTCTTGCGATTTCCTCAATATTTTAAATTTATAGATAGAAAACTATACGAATGGAAAAGTAAATCGGCTTGCAAACGCGCAGATAAAATTATCGCCATTAGCGAAAAAACGAAAAGCGACATTGTTGATTTATACGGCGTAAATCCAAATAAAATTGAAGTTATTTATCAAAGTTGCGATGAAATTTTTAAAACTCCGTTAGCTGAAATTGCATTAAATAAAATTCGATTAACATATAATCTACCTAAAAAGTACATTTTAAATGTAGGCACAATTGAGGAGCGTAAAAACCTAAAATTAATTGTTCAAGCACTTAAAAGTGTAGATAACAATTATAAATTAGTCGTAATAGGTAAACAAACCAGTTATTTTAAAACCGTTGAAAAGGAAATAGCCAAACTTGGTTTAGCAGACAGCATCATCTTTCTTAAAAACATACCATTTGCCGATTTACCAGGGATTTATCAAATGGCCACCATCTTCGCTTACCCATCTTTTTACGAGGGTTTTGGTATTCCGATAATAGAAGCGTTGTATTCTGGCATCCCAGTTATTGCCGCAACAGGTTCTTGTTTAGAAGAAGCCGGTGGCCCAGATAGTTTATACGTTTCGCCAACCGATTCAGCCGAACTCGCAAAAGCCATAAACAAAATTCTATCATCTACCGAATTACAAAAAGACATGAAAGTAAAAGGATTGGATTTCGTAAAGAAGTTTGATAGCCAATTGGTTACACAACAACTAATGGAGAGCTATATCGAACTTTTAAAAAATTCAACCCCCTAAAATTACTGCTTTGGTGGATATTGAGCCAATATTTCATTTACACCTTTTTGCATTCTTTCTTCGCGTTTATTAAAATTATCGAGATTAAAACCTTGGCCTAACCCGTGCCAAATTAGTTTTTTCTGCATTGGATCTAAAAAATCAATAATTATAGTCCCTTCTGTAAATTGATTTACTGTTGCCATATTGCCTCCCCAAAACGGATAACGCCAACCCCACATTGCTGCATTATTATAAATTTCATTCACTTCTCGCCCAACAACAACCAAATTAACCAACAAATCTGGTTTACTCGATTTTGAAAACCCTTTAGCCGCCATCTCCGTTTCGATAGCATTTACCATTCGCCGCTTATCTAAATCATTAAGCTTTAATCGGGCCATCCCTTTTTCGTAAAAATCGTAGGTTTTAAAATTAGAAAAATTGGTTTTGCTATCAAAATCTGATGCAGTTCGAAGGCTAGAACATCCGGAAAATACCATTACAACCGTAATAAGCATAATCAATTTATTTGCTGTTTTCATTTTTTTTCGCTGTTAAAAACTTCCAAATACAATAACGTTTAAAAAAGCTAAAATTTTCATCGTTTAGCTATTATTACATTTCTTTAACCATCTTCACTTATTAGATATTAAAATTACCTTTGCAATATGCTTAGAGATGAAATTAACAAAGCTTTAGAAATTTTAAAATCTGGTGGGGTAATACTCTATCCTACCGATACCATTTGGGGTTTGGGCTGTGATGCAACAAATGCCGAAGCAGTTGATAAATTACTTAAAATTAAAAACCGACCAGCTGATAAAAGTTTAATTATTTTACTGGATACAGATAGTAAATTACAGAGTTACTTTAACGAAATACCCGAAATTGCGTATGATTTGATGGAATATGCCGAAAACCCGCTAACAATTATCTTATCGGGCGCAAAAAACTTAGCAACTAATGTAATGAATACCGATGGAAGTGTTGGCGTGAGAATAGTTAAACACGATTTTTGCACGCAACTTTTGCAACGCTTTCGCAAACCCATAGTTTCTACATCGGCAAATTTAAGTGGCCAATCCTCACCAAAGCTTTTTGATGATCTAAGCGAGGAAGTTAAAGAAAATGTTGATTATGTGGTAGATTTTGAGCAAGAGAGCCGCACAGTTAAAACACCATCCACGATTATGAAATTATCTCCTGGCGGACAATTTGAATTCATTAGAAAGTAACGCTAAAATGGTTAACGGTAACTTAATTAAAGAACCTACAATTGTTTTTAGTAATTTCGCAAAACCTTTAAAAATCAATTCGCCACCCTGAATTTATTTTAGGGTCTTTTATTTTAGCAAGGTGCTGATCTCGAAAATTCAGGACAGTATGACGATAATATAAACATGCAACAATACCTACAAAACCCAATATTTAAAACCTTATCGGCAATTGCCGATAAAAACAATACCAAAGCTTATGTAATCGGTGGCTTTGTTCGCGATCTTTTTTTAAAACGCCCGTCAAAAGATATCGATGTAGTGGTAATTGGCGGTGGAATAGAATTTGCCGAAGCTGTAGGTAAAAAGCTTAACGCAAAAGTGGCAGTTTTTAAAAATTTCGGAACAGCAAACGTTAAATACCAAGATTTAGAAATAGAATTTGTTGGCGCAAGAAAAGAATCTTATCGATTAGAATCTCGCAAACCAATTGTTGAAGATGGTACTTTGGAGGATGATCAAATTAGGAGAGATTTTACCATAAATGCTTTAGCCATAAACTTAAACGCACAAGATTACGGCAAATTACTTGATCCTTTTAATGGATTAGATGATTTAGAAAATAAACTTATACGCACACCACAGGATGCGAAATTAACTTTTTCTGACGATCCCTTGCGCATGATGAGGGCAATTCGCTTTGCTTCTCAACTCAATTTTAAAATTGATAATGAAGCCATTGAGGCAATTAAACTTCAAAAAGAGCGAATACAAATCGTTTCAAAAGAAAGGATTACCGATGAGATGAACAAAATCATTTTATCGAAAAAGCCATCAGTTGGTTTTAAATTACTTTTTGATACGGGTTTACTGCATATTATTTTTCCTCAAATGGCAAACTTATTTGGTGTAGAAATTATTAAAGGAAAAGCCCATAAAGATAATTTTTACCACACCTTAGAAGTTTTAGATAATATTTGTTTAACCACGGATGATTTATGGTTGCGCTGGGCCTCAATTTTGCACGATATTGCCAAACCCGCAACCAAACGTTTCGAAGAAGGCCATGGCTGGACTTTTCACGGGCATGAAGACAAAGGCGCCAGGATGGTGCCAAAAATTTTTAACGAACTGAAATTACCTATGAACGAGAAGATGAAATTGGTGCAAAAACTTGTTCAATTACATCTTCGGCCTATTGTTTTAGCGCAAGATACCGTTACTGATTCTGCTGTTAGGCGCTTACTGTTTGATGCTGGCGAAGAAATAGAGAGCTTAATGTTGCTTTGCAATGCAGATGTAACGACCAAAAACGAATATAAAAAAACTAAATACCGCAACAACTTCGAACTCGTAAAACAAAAGTTAAAAGATGTTGAAGAACGTGACCAATTGCGCAATTGGCAACCGCCAATAACTGGCGATAATATTATGCAAACCTTTAACATACTTGCAGGCAAAGAAGTTGGCCTAATAAAAAACGCCATTCGCGAAGCAATTTTAGAAGGTGAGATTTCAAATAATTATGATGAAGCATTTAATTTTATGCTTCATTTTGCAAAACAAATGGGCTTAAATCCCGTTAATAGATAATTTAGTTTTTACCTCAAGCAAGGCGCACTATAATTTTAATACATTTTGCTTGTATTTCTTCTTTGCGTTGATGCAAATTAACTATATTTTTACGTTTCCAAATTTTAATAATGGCTATTTATAAATTTAAAATTTCTTTTGAAGATTTTGATGATGTTGTGAGAGAAATCGACATCAAATCAAATCAAACATTTGAAGATCTACATAGAGCTTTGCATAAATCTATAGGATACAATGCAGAAAAGTCTTCATCGTTTTATGTAAGCACGGATAATTGGCTTAAAGGTGATGAAATAGCCTATTTACCAAGCGATAGAAAAAAAGATCGTGTAGTTTTAATGGAAAACTCAAAATTGAGCAGCTTTATTGAAGACCCGCACCAAAAATTTTATTACATCTATAATTTTGATCGACCTTATGATTTTCATGTCGAGTTAATTAAAATTATTTTAGATGCTGATCCAAGCATTCAATATCCGTTTCTAACCAGAAGTATTGGCGACGCGCCAAAAGTGATGGATTTGAACAGTGCTAAGGCAGAAGTTAGTGCAGGTTCTGAAGCTGTCGGTGAATTTGATTTTTTAAATGAATTAAATTTTGTACCTGAAGATACTGATGAATTGGAAGCTATGGGCGAAATGGGCATTAATACTCAAAACAGAGATACTGAGGACGAAGCGGAAGATGAAGATGGTTTTGGAGATGAATTCTCAGACGATGAAGATTTTGAAGAAACTAATGGAAAAGAAGATTACTAAAGTTTAAATAAACTAAAAAAATTCAAAGGAGCTGTCAGATTTATATTTGGCAGCTTTTATTTTAATAAATTAAAATGGAAAGTGAGGAAGTTTCGGAAATCAAAAGCAAAACGCTCATCGTAATTGTTGGCCCCACGGCGATAGGAAAGACAGAATTAGCTATAAAATTAGCGAAATACTTTAATACAGAAATTGTATCTGCGGATTCTAGACAATTTTTTAAAGAAATGGAAATCGGCACGGCAAAGCCTAGTTTAAATGAACTTGCACTTGCCAAACACCATTTTATTAATTCTCATTCAATTGAAAAATTATTTAGTACCGGCGACTTTGAAGTTGAAGCACTCAAAATAATTGATCATATTTTTGAAACACACAAGATTGCCATTATGGTAGGCGGTTCGGGCTTATATATTAATGCTGTTATAAACGGATTAGACAAATTACCTGATATCGACTTATCAATCCGAGCTGAATTAAATAGAAAATTTGAAGAAGAAGGGATCATACCTATTCAAAAGCAACTTAAGGAGATAGACCCTGAATATTTTGAGAAGGTTGATCAAAATAATCCTCAAAGAATGATTCGTGGCATTGAAGTATTTTTATCGACAGGAAAAAAACTCTCTTCTATGCTGTCTGCATCGAAAAAAGAAAGATCTTTCAATATTATAAAAATTGGTTTAAATACCGACCGAGCAGTGTTGTATAGCCGAATTAACGAACGTGTGGACAGAATGATGGAAATTGGCCTATTAGATGAAGTAAAATCTCTTTCTAATTTTAAGCATTTAAATGCGCTAAACACTGTTGGATATAGTGAACTGTTCGATTATTTAGCTGACAAAATAACGTTACCAGAAGCGGTGAACAGCATTAAGCAAAATACCAGAAGATTTGCAAAAAGACAGTTGACTTGGTTTAGACGTGATGAAGAAACAACTTGGTTTGAACCAGAAGAACTGACCGAAATTGTAACTTTGATTGAGCGTAAAATTTAATAAAAAAAGGGCTTACTAAATTTAGAAAGCCCTTTTTGAGTTTAATGAAAAGTTTTAATTCGGGAATTTAACACCTCTATACTGAGAAACATCAGTAATAGAAATATTTGATCCATATTTACTATTTATCGCATTTATAAATACATTGGCGATGACTGCGTTTCCACGAGGCGTTAAGTGCACACCATCCAATGAGAAAGCACCACCAGTGATGAAACCAGAATTGATATCCACACCGTTAACTTTTACACCTAATTTAACCTGGTTTAAGTAAGCGTATGTATCTGCAATCGCCAAACCTTTGCCATTGGCTAAAGATTTTATCGCTGCATTATAACTCGTAACATAATCTTTAATTTTAATTACCTCGTCTTTATCCAAAACCCAATTATTCGCAATTGGATTTTGTGGACTTAAACCATAATATTGTCCTGATCCATTAGGCACGGCAAATAATCCTGCAGTTTGAAAAGGTAAGCGAATTAAATCAGCAGCAGTTGCTACCCTAACACTACCTGTTCCAGTTTGGATAAAAATTGCTGGAAAAGCCGGATTAATAGCTTGGGCTTTTGCCAATAGCAAGGCTGGCGTTACCGTATTAAAATATGGAATTGCAGTTACATCTGGTATAGTTGCAACCACTCCTTTTTGTCCGCCCGCTGTAAGTACGTTTACTAAATTAGAGTATAAAGTAGAAAACGTTGCTTTATCCGTTAATGAATTGGTCGGATCGGTTGTTACAGCACCATTTGTTGCATAACCAAGAACATCGTTATTGCCAAGCCACAACGAAAAGAAAGTGTGGTTTCTACCCTGAATAAACTGATAGTAACTGGTTACACCTACCTGTGCGCTCGTTAATAATCTCTCCAAAAAAGGATTTGCAGCACTAAATGTTGGGGCAAAAGCCAAATCTAAACGCATACCCGGCACACCCAAATTTTGAACTTCGGTTGTATATTTAGCTAAATGACCTGCTTGATCCACATAAGCCAAGTTATTTGTAACCGGCGTTAACGTTGGCGAACCATTAACTAAAGCAGTAAGCGATAAATAACCGGAGCCATTTGATTGTGCATCTGTAAAAAATGGAGAGGTAAAAGAACCGCCACCAACGGCGAGCATCTTTTCAGCTATTAAATTTGGATAGGCAACTTTTTGACCTTCCAAATATAAACCGCCATCAGCAAATCCTGCAGTTAACGAATTACCAATAGCAATGTATTTACTAAAATTTGCAGCTCCAGTTGTAGAACCTGCAGGTGTTTGTATTTCTGGTTTACAAGAGGCAGCAAATAGCAAGGCGACTGCAACAAAACCATTTAAAATATATTTTTTCATATTTTTATCTCCTAAAATTACCATTTATAAGTTAACGAAAGTCCTGGTGCGTAAACCAAAGTTTTAAATGTACCATCTAAACCACTTTCTATATTTTTTTGCTGACGAGATTGTAAATCTTCGAATAAGAATGATGCATTTACTTCAAATTTAGAACCAAAAGTATAGCCAGCTCCTGCACTTAAAATATAACGGTTCGCATCTGGTGCTTCAGGGGTAACATAACCACTTTGTACTGGAGTTATAGCATAACCTGCGCCAGCTCTTAGCGTAAAATTATCGGTTGCCTTATGTTGAATACCAATTTTAAAACTGGCGCCATCTCTATAATTTCTTGGAGAATGTGTATCACTTAAGGCTGGTGTATTTATCGTATAATCAAAAGCTAATTCTTTATAAATGTGCCATTGCACTAAGCTAGCATCGAACGCTAGCGTTGTTCTTGGAGAAAATGGAATACCAACACCCAATGTAATGGTTGCGGGTAAAGGTAACTCGGCATTAAAATGATTACCGGCAGGGAAACTGCTCGCCAAAGAACTAGGAACCGTAAAATTAGCGTCTCCATTGTCTAATTTAGTAATTACTTTACTGCGGTAAGTTAAACCAAATGAAATTTTGCTTAAAGTTTTTACATAAATACCTGCATTCCATCCGTAGCCTTTACCAGTACCTTTCAACTGCACTTTGCTTGGTGAACCATCAGGAAAATTTACCGGCAGATCTTTTTGCAAGTCAACCTCACCATGGTTGTAAACAAACCCTGCTCCTATTCCAATCGCATCAGTTATTTTAACACTCAACGTAGGCTGGAAATAAATTGCTTTTAAGTTTAAGGATGTTAAAGAATAACGACCAGACCAGTTATCGCCCCAATCTACCAAACCACCAAATGGGGTGTAAACCCCTAAACCTAATTTAAATTTATTGGATTTAGGCCCCCAAACTGCATAAAACTCAAAAGGTGGCGCAATTTTATCCTTCACAAATTCTGTATTACTAGAACCTGTAAGCTTAAAAGCCGATTTGAAAAGAAGTGGATTAACACCTGCTGAAATGGAGTTTTTTTCCAGCATACTCACAGCGCCCGGATTATAAAACACAGAAGCTTCATCTAATGCAAGCGCAGAACCTGCACCCGCCATTCCAATTTGTTTTTGCCCTTGTAAATTTACCTGGAAACCCTGCCCAAAAACCCATATTGGAGCAGATAGCAAAAAACTCAATAAAATTTTTTTCATATTATATTTGGTTATAGTAAATCTTAATATACTATGCAAACATAACAAAAAAACTATTGTTTTAGATTTTATTTAACATTTTATGCTTGGGCAGTCGGGCCACCAAATCCCATAGGGAAAGCTGGTTCATCTTGTGTTTTAATTCTGCCGTTAGCGCCTTCAAATTTTTCAATATTATCAGCTAAAGCTGCCAATAATCTTTTCGCGTGTTCTGGGGTAAGTATAATTCTAGATTTTACTTTAGCTTTTGGTACGCCAGGCATTACGCGGATAAAATCTAACACAAATTCTGTATTTGAGTGGGTGATAATGGCTAAGTTCGAGAAAATTCCTTCAGCTATTTCTTCTGATAATTCAATATTTAATTGATTGTCGTTCTGTTGTTCTTCCATGATATTCAAAAGTAATTAATCTAATAAGATAAGTACGGTTAAAAATGAAAAAATCTATTAAACAAAAAAGTCCTCCACTTTTGGTGGGGGACTAAATTTTAAAATATTTAAATTCTAAGCTTCTACTTCTTCTTGTTTCGAAGCCAATAATTTATCGTATTCTTCTTGAGAACCAACGATGATTCTTTCGTAACCACGAACACCTGTTCCTGAAGGAATTAAGTGACCAACAATTACGTTTTCTTTCAAGCCTAACATGTTATCACGTTTACCTGCAATTGCTGCCTCATTTAATACTTTCGTAGTTTCTTGGAACGAAGCCGCAGAAATAAACGATTTAGTACCTAATGATGCTCTTGTAATACCTTGTAAGATAGAACTAGCTGTTGCTGGTTTCGCATCGCGAACAGTGATTTGTTTTAAATCTTTACGTCTCAATTGAGAATTTTCATCTCTTAATCTACGCAACGAAATAATTTGTCCTGGTTTGATCTCGTTTGAATCACCAGCATCTTCAACAACTTTCTTGTCGTACATTGCATCGTTCTCGTCAGCAAAATCCCAACGATCTACAGCATTGTTTTCTAAGAAAATAGTATCACCTGGATCTTCAATATGAACTTTCTGCATCATTTGGTGAACAATCACCTCAAAATGCTTATCGTTAATTTTTACACCTTGCAAACGGTAAACTTCTTGAATACCGTTTACTAAGTATTCTTGAACCGCTGCTGGGCCTTTAATTGATAAGATATCTGCTGGTGAAATTGAACCATCTGATAAAGGCATACCTGCTTTTGTAAAATCATTATCCTGTACAAGGATGTGTTTAGACAATGGAACCAAGTATTTTTTAACTTCACCATCTTTCGATTCGATTGTGATTTCGCGATTACCACGTTTAACACCACCTAAAGTTACCACACCATCAATCTCAGTTACTACAGCTGGGTTAGATGGATTACGAGCTTCAAACAATTCAGTTACACGAGGCAAACCACCCGTAATATCTCGGGTTTTACCAGTTGAACGAGGAATTTTAGCAATAATTTGACCAGTTTGAATAGCTTCACCTTCATCAACTGAAACGTGAGCACCTACTGGAATGTTATAGCCTTTAATAAATTCACCTTTCTTATCAACAATTTGAACTGAAGGATTTTTAGTTTTATCACGTGTATCGATAATAACTTTTTCACGGTGACCAGTTTGCTCATCAGATTCTTCACGGAAGGTAACACCTTCTATAATTGCATCAAATTGCGCTTTACCGGCAAATTCTGAAAGAATAACCGCGTTATATGGATCCCATGAACAAATTTTATCTCCTTTAGCTAACTTATCTCCTTCTTTTACGAACAAGAAAGCACCATAAGGAATATTATTGGTTACGATAACGCGACCGCTTCCTGGCTCAACAATTTTAAATTCTCCTGAACGACCCAATACAATTTGTACAATACCTTCTTCAGTTTTTGTATCAACCGTACGGATGTTTTCGAATTCGATTACACCATCAAACTTAGCAACGATGTTAGATTCTGCAGCAATGTTTGATGCAGTACCACCCACGTGGAAAGTACGTAATGTTAACTGTGTACCCGGCTCACCGATTGACTGTGCAGCAATTACACCTACAGCCTCACCTTTTTGAACACGTTTACCAGAAGCTAAATTACGACCATAACACAATGAGCAAACACCTCTCTTGTTCTCGCAAGTTAATACCGAACGTATTTCGATACCTTCTAATGGAGATTCTTCGATTAATTTTGCAACATCTTCGTTAATGTCTTCACCAGCACCTACTAACAATGTATTTTCTAAAGGATGGTAAACATCATGTAATGAAGTACGCCCTAAAATTCTGTCGTATAATGGTTCAACAATATCTTCTTGATCTTTCAACGCAGTAGTGTACATACCTCTTAAAGTACCACAGTCTTCTGAATTAACAATCATGTCTTGCGCAACATCATGCAAACGACGAGTTAAGTAACCCGCATCAGCAGTTTTTAACGCCGTATCTGCCAAACCTTTACGTGCACCGTGAGTAGAGATAAAGTACTCTAACACCGATAAACCTTCTTTAAAGTTTGATAAGATCGGGTTTTCGATAATATCGCCACCTGAACCAGATTTTTGAGGTTTCGCCATCAAACCACGCATACCGCAAAGCTGACGAATCTGCTCTTTAGATCCACGTGCACCAGAATCAAGCATCATGTAAACTGAGTTAAAACCTTGATTATCCGAAGATAATTGATTCATAACAAAAGTAGTTAACCTGTTGTTGATACGGGTCCAGATATCGATAATTTGGTTGTAACGTTCGTTGTTCGTAATGAAACCCATGTTATAGTTGTTTCTTACTTCTTCAACTTCTGCTGCGGCTTGCTCTAATAATGTATGTTTTTCTACCGGAATATTTACATCCTGTAAGTTAAACGATAATCCACCTTGGAAAGCCATGCGGAATCCTAATTCTTTGATATCATCTAAGAACTGAGAAGCACGCGCCATACCAGTCATTTTAACTACTTCACCGATAATATCTCTTAACGATTTTTTAGTCAATAATTCGTTGATATAACCAACTTCTACCGGAACCATTTGGTTAAATAACACTCTACCAACAGTAGTTTCTGTTAATTTATTAACGATCGAACCATCAGCCTCTTTAACATTTACCCTTACTTTAATAAATGCGTGAAGATCTAATTCCTTCTCGTTATAAGCTATAATAACTTCTTCTGGAGAATAAAATGATGAATCTTGGCCTTTTACAACTCTTCCTTCATCTGTTCTACGGCCTTTAGTAATATAATAAAGACCCAAAACCATATCCTGAGATGGTACAGTAATTGGCGTACCGTTTGCAGGATTTAAAATGTTATGCGCTGCCAACATCAATACTTGGGCTTCCAAAATTGCAGCATTACCTAGTGGTAAATGCACAGCCATCTGGTCACCATCAAAATCGGCGTTAAATGCAGTACAAACTAATGGGTGTAATTGGATTGCTTTTCCTTCAATCAATTTTGGCTGGAAAGCCTGAATACCTAGTCTGTGTAAGGTTGGCGCACGGTTTAACAATACCGGGTGACCTTTTAATACATTTTCTAAAATATCCCAAACCAATGGATCTTTTCTATCTACGATTTTCTTAGCAGATTTAACTGTTTTTACCACACCACGCTCAATCATCTTGCGAATAATGAACGGTTTGTAAAGCTCAGCAGCCATATCTTTAGGAATACCGCACTCGTGTAATTTAAGGCTAGGCCCAACAACAATTACCGAACGAGCTGAATAATCCACACGTTTACCCAATAAATTCTGACGGAAACGACCTTGCTTACCTTTCAAAATATCTGAAAGTGATTTCAAAGCACGGTTACCTTCAGTTTTAACCGCGTTAACTTTACGTGAGTTATCGAACAACGAATCTACAGCTTCCTGCAACATACGTTTCTCGTTACGTAAAATTACCTCTGGTGCTTTAATCTCGATCAAACGCTTTAAACGGTTGTTACGGATAATTACACGGCGGTATAAATCATTCAAATCTGAAGTTGCGAAACGACCACCTTCTAGTGGCACTAACGGACGCAATTCTGGTGGAATAACTGGAACGATTTTGATAATCATCCATTCCGGGCGATTCTCAATACGAGTATTAGCACCACGGAAAGCTTCAACAACCTGAAGACGTTTTAGCGCCTCATTTTTACGTTGTTGAGAAGTTTCGTTAGCTGCTTGGTGACGTAAATCGTAAGATAACTGATCTAAATCAATACGCTTCAAAAGATCTTCTAATGCTTCAGCACCCATTTTGGCGATGAATTTATTAGGATCTTTATCATCCAAATATTGATTTTCTTTAGGTAATTTATCTAAAATATCTAAGTATTCTTCTTCTGTTAAGAAATCCATATACTTGATACCTTCCTCTTCCATTATACCAGCCTGAATAACTGCATAACGTTCGTAATAGATAATTAAATCTAATTTTTTAGTAGGTAAACCTAATAAATAACCGATTTTGTTTGGCAAAGAACGGAAATACCAGATATGCGCAACAGGAACCACCAAAGCGATGTGCCCCATACGCTCTCTACGTACTTTTTTCTCCGTAACCTCGACACCGCAACGATCACAAACAATACCTTTATAACGGATACGTTTGTATTTACCGCAATGACATTCGTAATCTTTTACCGGACCGAAAATACGTTCGCAAAACAAACCATCACGTTCAGGCTTGTAAGTACGATAGTTAATCGTTTCGGGTTTCAACACCTCACCGCTCGATCTTTCCAAAATAATTTCTGGAGACGATAAGCTAATCGTGATGGACGTGAAATTGCTTTTTAATTTATTATCCTTTTTGTAAGACATATCTCTTTAATAAGGTTAAAGGCTAAGGGCGGAAAGGCAGAAGGATTGGGGGTATAAACCCTCAACCTTCTACCTTCTACCTTCTACCTTAGTTAATCTAACGTAATATCTAAACCTAAACCGCGTAACTCATGCACCAATACGTTGAACGATTCTGGTACACCAGGAGTTGGTAAGTTTTCACCTTTAACAATAGCTTCGTAAGTTTTTGCTCTTCCGATCACATCATCCGATTTAACGGTTAATATCTCTTGAAGAATATTAGCTGCACCAAATGCCTCTAATGCCCAAACCTCCATCTCACCAAAACGCTGACCACCAAATTGAGCTTTACCACCCAACGGCTGTTGTGTAATTAATGAGTATGGCCCGATAGAACGTGCGTGCATCTTATCATCAACCATGTGACCTAATTTAAGCATGTACATAATACCTACTGTAGTCGTTTGATCGAAACGCTCGCCTGTTAAACCGTTGTATAAGTAAGTTTTACCTGAAGCAGGAACACCTGCTTTAGCAATCCACTCTTCTACCTCATCATGAGTAGCACCATCGAAAATAGGCGTAGCAAATTTCACACCTAATTCATCGCCAGCCCAAGCTAAAATAGTTTCATAAATTTGGCCTAAGTTCATACGTGATGGTACACCCAGTGGGTTCAACACAATATCAACCGGGGTTCCATCTTCTAAGAAAGGCATATCTTCATCACGTACAATACGTGCAACAATACCTTTATTACCATGGCGACCCGCCATTTTATCACCTACTTTTAATTTACGTTTTTTAGCAACATAAACTTTTGCCATTTGTACAATACCCGATGGAAGCTCATCACCAACACTAATCGCAAATTTCTCGCGCTTGTATGATCCAAGTTCTTCGTTAACACGGATACTGTAGTTGTGAAGCAATAATTTAATCATCTCATTTTTATCATCATCAGTAGTCCATTTGTTTGGGCTAATGTGTGTAAATTCAAGATCTGCTAAAATTTTCTGCGTAAACTTTGCACCCTTAGCAACTAATAATTCTTTGTAAATGTTAAATACACCTTGAGATGTTTTTCCGTTTACAATCGTGAATAATTTATCAACTAACGTTGCTTTTAATTTTTCAGTAATATTTGTATATCCTTTGTCTAACTTCTCAATTGCTGCTTTTTCTTCAGCTTTTGTAGTTTTCTTAGCACGGCTGAATAATTTAGTATCAATTACCACACCTTTAATTGAAGGCGGTGTTTTTAAAGAAGCATCTTTAACATCACCAGCTTTATCTCCAAAAATTGCACGTAGTAACTTCTCTTCAGGTGAAGGGTCAGACTCGCCTTTTGGTGTAATCTTACCAATTAAAATATCACCTTCTTTTACGTCAGCACCAACACGGATAATACCGTTTTCATCTAAATCTTTAGTTGCTTCTTCAGAAACGTTAGGAATATCTGGAGTTAACTCCTCTTCGCCACGTTTAGTATCACGCACTTCTAATTCAAATTCTTCAATATGCAATGAAGTGAAAACGTCATCACGAACAATACGCTCGTTAATCACAATCGCATCCTCAAAGTTAAAACCTTGCCAAGGCATAAAAGCCACTTTTAAGTTTCTACCTAAGGCCAATTCGCCATTTTGAGTTGCATAACCTTCGCAAAGTACTTGTCCTTTAGTCACTTTTTGTCCCTTTCTTACGATCGGTTTTAAGTTGATACAAGTATTCTGGTTGGTTTTTTTGAATTTTATTAAACGATAAGTTTTGCTATCACCTTCAAAAGAAACTAAACGATCATCTTCGTTACGTTCATATTTAATGGTAATTTCATTTGCATCTACATATTCTACTACACCATTACCTTCAGCATTGATCAACGTTCTTGAGTCACGTGCAACGCGACCTTCTAAACCTGTACCAACAATTGGAGCCTCAGGGCGTAATAATGGTACTGCCTGACGTTGCATGTTCGATCCCATCAACGCTCTATTCGCATCATCATGTTCTAAGAACGGAATTAACGAAGCAGCGATTGATGTAATCTGATTAGGAGCAACATCCATCAAGTCTAATTTCTCAGGCTCAATAATCGGGAAGTCACCCTCATAACGTGCTTTAACACGTGGTGTAGTAAATACGCCTTTGTCATCATACTCTGCATTTGCTTGCGCGATGGTTTTACCATCTTCATCTTCTGCAGATAAATAAATAACATCAGAATCAACAACTACTTTACCATCTTCAACACGTTTGTAAGGTGTTTCGATGAAACCTAAGCTGTTAATTTTTGCATGTACACAAAGTGATGAAATCAAACCAATGTTTGGTCCCTCTGGCGTTTCAATTGTACACAAACGACCGTAGTGCGTATAGTGAACATCACGAACCTCGAAACCTGCTCTCTCACGAGATAGACCACCTGGGCCTAAAGCTGATAAACGACGTTTGTGCGTAATCTCTGCCAATGGATTGGTTTGATCCATAAACTGAGACAATTGGTTTGTACCAAAGAATGAATTAATAACCGACGATAAAGTACGGGCATTAATTAAATCGGTTGGCGTAAACACCTCATTATCACGAATGTTCATACGCTCGCGGATTGTTCTAGCCATACGCGCTAAACCAACACCAAATTGCGCATATAATTGCTCACCAACAGTACGTACACGACGGTTTGATAAGTGATCAATATCATCCACTTCTTCTTTTGAGTTGATCAACTTGATCAAGTATTTAACAATTGCAATAATATCTGCTTTTGTTAAAACTTTAACCTCATCAGGGGTATTCATTTTTAATTTACGGTTGATGCGGTAACGACCAACATCTCCTAAATCATAACGCTTATCCGAAAAGAATAAACGATCAATAATACCTCTTGCAGTTTCCTCATCAGGTGGTTCTGCGTTACGCAAAGCACGATAGATGTTTTCTACAGCCTCTTTTTCGGAGTTTGAGGTATCTTTTTGTAATGTATTATAAATAATGGTATAATCTGCCTGACTAGCGCCATCTTCTTTTGATAAGATAATGCTTTTAACGCCAGATTCGATCACCATATCGATATGATCTTCTTCTAAAACAGTTTCCCTCTCTAGAATTACTTCATTACGTGGAATCGATACTACTTCACCTGTATCCTCATCAACAAAATCCTCGATCCATGTACGCAATACTCTTGCGGCTAATTTACGACCGATATATTTTTTCAGACCTGATTTACTAACCTTTACTTCATCAGCAAGATCAAAAAGTTCTAAAATGTCTTTATCAGAATCGTAACCAATAGCCCGTAATAGTGTAGTAACTGGGAATTTTTTCTTACGATCGATATATGCATACATCACGTTATTAACGTCTGTAGCAAATTCGATCCACGAACCTTTGAAAGGAATTACACGTGCAGAATACAATTTGGTTCCGTTTGTGTGACGGCTTTGGCCGAAGAACACTCCTGGAGAACGGTGTAATTGCGAAACGATAACACGTTCTGCGCCGTTAATAACAAATGTACCTTTTGGCGTCATATACGGGATTGTACCTAAGTACACATCCTGAATAATGGTTTCAAAATCTTCATGTTCTACATCATTACAAGAAAGCTTCAGCTTTGCTTTTAATGGAACATTGTAGGTTAACCCACGCTCAATACACTCATGTATATCATAACGTGGCGGATCAACAAAATAATCAAGAAACTCTAATACAAAGATATTTCTTGAATCTGTTATTGGAAAGTTCTCAGCAAACACTTTAAACAAACCTTCGCTCGAGCGATCGTCTGAAGTGGTATCTATCTGGAAAAACTCTCTGAATGATTGCAATTGCACATCCAGAAAATCCGGATAGTCTATAATGTGCTTACTCGTTGCAAAATTTACTCTTTGTTCGACTGTCTTTGCCAATGGACTAAAAGATTTTAGTTTAAGAATAAACTATTTGTTTGGTTTTGGTTCTAAGCATTCTCATCAACCAAGCAAAATGAGATGTTTATAAACAGGTAAAGACACCAACATTTTCAGTCGGTGTCTATACTTTTTTAGCTAAGCTAAACGTGTTGGTTACTTAATTTCAACAACCGCTCCAGCTTCTTCTAATTGTTTTTTCAAAGCTTCTGCTTCGTCTTTAGTAACACCAGCTTTTAATTCTTTTGGTGCTCCGTCAACTAAGTCTTTAGCTTCTTTCAAGCCTAAGCCAGTTAAATCTTTTACCAATTTAACTACCGCTAATTTAGCGCCACCAGCTTCTTTCAAAATAACATCAAAAGATGTTTTTTCTGCAGCAGCAGCAGGTGCATCACCACCAGCAGCAGGACCAGCAACTACAGCAGCAGCTGCAGGCTCAATACCATACTCGTCTTTCAAGATTTGAGCTAATTCGTTAACTTCTTTAACTGTTAAGTTTACTAATTGCTCAGCAAACGATTTTAAATCTGCCATTTTATTAAGATTTTAAAAATTTACGTAAAAATAATTTTGTTTAATTGCGAACTTAAGGTGTTCGTTAACCTTCTCTTTCTTGTAGCGTTTTAACAATTCCTGCAATTTTCCCTCCGCTTGATTTAAGCGCAGAGATAACGTTTTTAGCTGGTGACTGTAATAATCCAATAATTTCTCCAACAAGCTCTTCTCTCGATTTTAAGCTTACCAAAGTATTTAATTGGTCATCGCCAACATAAACTGATGAATCTATAAATGCACCTTTAAGCAATGGCTTATCAGATGTTCTTCTCAAAGCTTTAATCAACTTAGCCGGAGCATTAGCTGTTTTTGAGAATAATAATGATGATGAACCTTTAAGTGCTTCGTATATCTCTGATGCATCGCCATCTAAACCTTCAATCGCTTTGCGGATTAAAGAGTTTTTAGCAACTTTCATGATGATATCACTCTCGTAACATTTACGGCGGATGTTATTAACCTGCTCAACAGAAAGGCTAGAAGTATCAGCAATATAAAAATTGCCATACTCTTGCATTTGTCCTTGTAGTTGTAAAACTACTTCGTTTTTTTCTTCTCTGTTCATGATTAGATCCCCGCTACTGATTTTGTTTCAATTGCAATTCCAGGACTCATTGTAGAGGACACGTGAATGCTCTTAAAATAAGTTCCTTTTGCAGCAGATGGTTTTAATTTAGCAATTACTTGGATGATCTCCATCGCATTTTCATAAATTTTATCTGCCGGGAATGATACTTTCCCTATTGAAGCGTGTATAATACCCGTTTTGTCAACTTTAAAATCAATCTTACCTGCTTTTACTTCTGTAACAGCTTTACCAACATCGTTGGTTACTGTTCCAGATTTTGGATTTGGCATTAAGTTTCTTGGGCCTAAAACACGGCCTAACTTACCTACCTTAGCCATACAAGCTGGTGTAGTGATAATAATGTCTACATCGGTCCAACCACCTTCAATTTTGGCCACATATTCGTCTAAACCAACGAAGTCTGCACCAGCTGCTCTTGCTTCTTCTTCCTTATCAGGAGTTACCAAAGCTAAAACACGTACAGTTTTACCTGTTCCGTGTGGTAAAGTAGCAATACCACGTACCATTTGATTGGCTTTACGCGGATCTACACCTAAGGAAACATCAATATCAACTGATGCATCGAACTTAGTGGTAGTGATTTCTTTTACCAAAGCAGCAGCATCCTTCAAAGTATAAGCCTTACCGGCTTCTATTTTAGCATGTGCCTTTTTTTGATTTTTAGTTAATTTCGCCACTGTTGTAAACTGTTTTTAAATTAATTTGTCCAGGGTGCGTCACCAGAAACGGTGATTCCCATACTGCGTGCTGTACCGGCAACCATACTCATTGCAGATTCGATTGTAAATGCATTTAAATCAGGCATTTTATCTTCAGCAATAACTTTAATCTGGTCCCAGGTCACCGATCCAACTTTTTTACGGTTAGGCTCAGCAGAACCACTCGTTAATTTAGTAGCATCTTTTAACTGGATAGCTACAGGAGGGGTTTTGATGATGAAATCGAATGACTTATCAGCATAAACAGTAATTACAACTGGCAATACTTTACCTGCTTTATCTTGGGTACGAGCGTTGTATTGTTTGCAAAACTCCATAATGTTAACACCTTTAGCACCCAATGCTGGGCCTACTGGTGGCGATGGATTTGCAGCTCCGCCTTTGATCTGTAATTTGATCATTGCACTGACTTCTTTTGCCATTTTGTGTTTTTTGTTTATTTAAAACTCAATGTTAAATATTGGAAGCATGTAACATTTTGTATCCGATGAGATATGAGAAGTCAGATGTAAGAAATGAGACTAACGCCTCTTTGAACCACATATACCTCCTGCATAAAACTTAAAGGACTGCAAAGATACAAACTATAATGCAGAACTACAATAGTTTGCGAAAGATTTGTTTACAGTTTTAATGTTGGCTAAATCGTTCTTACATCCCCTAATCTAGCGTTAGTGTCTCGCTTGTGACTTAAAAAATCCACTTCATACTTTGACTTTATCAAATTTATTAAAAGACCGCATTAAAATTAGTTTATATCAAAAGCGGCACGCTTGCGCTAAAGAAGCCGAAAACCTGTCCTTGCGCCAGATTGGGGACAGATTGGGGCGATGCTTTTTATACTTACGAGAATAAGCAACGAGAAGAAAAAAAATATTTTCATATTAATTACAAATTTTTACACCAATATCCGCAGTACCGTTTTACAATATTACTGAAAAATAAACGCTGAAGTTCTGCTACATTCTAAAATAATGCGAAAATAGTTCTGCAATTTTTAATATTGTCTGCCTATTATAATTACCCCGGCACATCTCTTTTTGTTCGAAATAATCCGGTGCATAAAAATAAAGTGGTCTAATTTCCTTTTTGGTTATTAAATAAAGGGTAATCCCTCCCCCATCATAAATATATTGTTTATTAGATTTTTCTTTTTTTGTTATAGGGCATCCTTCTCCGTTATCCATTTTGTCATCTAACAATTGCCATGGAGACATTGAGTTGGCTTTGTTCCAAAAATCATGAATGCTATCCGTATGTAGAAATATCGAGTTAAAATAAATATTAACAGTTATAGGTGTTAAAAAAATATTCATCCTATTTTTTGAATATACTGAATCTCTGATGTTTTTTGGCATTGCACCACTTTGGTCAAATTTCCTGTTATCTTCATATCGGTAAACAGAAACCGTATCAGCTTTTTTACTTAAAATCATAATATCAGGTTTTTGTATCCAATTGTTTACATATTCAAATGCTAAAGTGCTATCTGCATTTTGTTGAAGAAATTTAAACAGGGGTACATCATTTCTTGTCTTTTGTCCGTAAACAGGTTTTACAAAAGCCAAAGAGAGAATAATCAGACTTAATAATACTTCCTTTTTCATAAATTCAGTTACAAATCTTGGTGCCTTTCGTATACCCATTATTTTGAGGATCGTTTGTCGATAAATTATACAATCCGGCAATTGTTGCTATTTCCCCGGCAGTTATATGTTCCCCATTACTCATCAAGTATTCTGTATCATTGGGTGTATTGTTATTGTACGCATTAGAATCAGAAAGGCCACTCCAAGCTAAGGCGTAAGCATCTTTTATATCCATACTAAAATAAGTTTTTAAGTAGATCGCCATCGGATTTACATATTTTTCAGAAATTATTTTATGCTGAAAACTATTTAATGTATTGTCACCTGTATAAGCTAAATAAGAGTGTAAAACTTCATGAATTAAATTTGCAATGACGCTTTCCTTCGAAGAGCCAGAAAAATAATCTAAACTAAGGGTTATGTCTGCATTAAATACCCCAATCTGGCGCAAGCGTCCCGCTTGTGACTATACATAATACAATACCACCACCTAACCTAAGCAAAATAAATAAAAAACTTCATAGTCTATATCATAAGCGTAGCGCTAAAAATAAATTAATACCACAAAAATTCATTTTAACTCAAAAAGCTCTCCCTTTTGAGGAAAGCTTTTAAAATATTCTAAAAAAATCTACAATCGTAATTTAGATTACTCCTTTTCTACTTGCATATAATTAAGTTCCAACGGTGTTTTACGACCGAAAATCTTAACCATAACTTTTAATTTTTTCTTTTCTTCGTTTACTTCTTCAATTACGCCGGTAAAGCCATTGAATGGTCCATCCATAACTTTGATGTTTTCGCCCACGAAAAATGAAACACTCATCATTTCGCCCTGCTCGCTCATTTCATCAACCTTACCTAAAATACGGTTAACTTCTGCCTGGCGCATCGGGATTGGGTTGCCAGCTTTATCGCCTAAAAATCCAATTACGCTATTGATTCCTTTTATTATATGCTCTAGTTCTCCGTCTAATTGTGCTTCTACCAAAACATAACCGGGATAAAAATTGCGTTCCTTGGCAATTTTTTTTCCATCTTTCATTTGGTAATACTTTTCCATTGGTATTAACACCTGAGGAACCAAATGAGAAAAACCTAAACGGCTAATTTCTGCATCAACGTACTGCTTAACCTTTTTTTCTTTACCGCTTACAGCTCTTACTACATACCACTTTAAAAGATCGCTCATTTTTAATTAGTTAGACAGTGATTTGTAAAAAGTATCTAAAACAAAAACGGAGCCCTTATCCATTGCAAAAATACATAATGCAATAATCAAAGAAGAAACAAGTACTAGAATTGCAGAGCTTTGCAACTCTCCCCATGTCGGCCATGTAACCTTTTGGGTCATTTCTACATACGATTCTTTTAAAAACTCAACTACTTTAGCCATATTCAAATAAATAATTGAATGAAAGAAGGAAAGAATGAGAGAACAAGAATAGCTAAATATTCTAAATTCAATAACTCAATAATCCAATCATCACTTTTCAAGCACGGGAACAAGGATTCGAACCCTGATCAAAGGTTTTGGAGACCTCTATTCTACCGTTGAACTATTCCCGTAGAATCAATTGGCTAATTAGCAAGATTTGCTAATTAGCCAATGATTTTTATTTTTCCTTAAGTCCCAATAAATTGGGATTTGAGGATCTATTTTGTAATTTCAGTTACCTGACCAGCACCTACTGTTCTACCACCCTCACGGATTGCGAAACGTAGACCTTTTTCCATTGCGATTGGCGAAATCAATTTAACAGAAATTGTAACGTTATCACCTGGCATTACCATTTCAGTTCCTTCAGCTAACGAGATTTCTCCAGTTACATCTGTGGTACGGAAATAGAATTGTGGGCGGTATTTGTTAAAGAATGGCGTGTGACGACCACCTTCAGCTTTCGATAATACATAGATTTCAGCTTTGAAATCAGCGTGAGGTGTTACCGAACCTGGCTTACAAATTACCATACCACGACGGATATCAGTTTTCTCAATACCACGTAACAATAAACCTACGTTATCACCAGCTTCACCATAATCAAGGATTTTGCGGAACATCTCAACACCAGTTACTGTAGATTTTAAGTTCTCAGCACCCATACCTAAGATTTCAACTGGATCACCAGAGTTGATTACACCACGCTCAATACGACCAGTTGCCACAGTACCACGACCAGTGATCGAGAATACATCTTCAACAGGCATTAAGAATGGAAGTTCTGTTAAACGTGGTGGAATTGGAATGTAGTTATCTACAGCTTCCATAAGTTCCATAATTTTTGGAACCCATTTTGGATCACCGTTTAAACCACCCAAAGCCGAACCTTGAATTACAGGAATGTCATCTCCAGGGAAATCGTAGAATGATAATAATTCACGAACTTCCATTTCAACTAATTCTAATAATTCTGGATCATCAACCATATCCACTTTGTTCATGAATACAACCAATGAAGGAACACCAACCTGACGAGCCAATAAGATGTGCTCGCGAGTTTGTGGCATAGGACCATCAGTAGCAGCAACAACGATAATTGCACCATCCATCTGAGCAGCACCTGTTACCATGTTTTTCACATAATCCGCGTGACCTGGACAGTCAACGTGAGCATAGTGACGATTTGCAGTTGAATATTCAACGTGCGCAGTATTAATAGTAATACCTCTTTCTTTTTCCTCAGGAGCTGAGTCAATAGATTCGAATGAACGTGCCTCAGATAAACCTGCATCAGCTAAACATTTTGTAATAGCTGCTGTTAAAGTTGTTTTACCGTGATCGACGTGACCGATTGTACCGATGTTTAAATGCGGTTTACTACGGTCAAATTTTTCTTTTGCCATTTTATTTATAACTAATTAGTAGGTTAACTTTTTATTATTTTATTTATTATTTTGATATAATACAACACAAAAAACCTTGTCCATTCTGTATAAAAACAGATTTAACAAAGCTTTATATCCTGAGCCAACTATGGGAATTGAACCCATGACCTCTTCCTTACCAAGGAAGTGCTCTACCGCTGAGCTAAGTCGGCTTTTATAATCCCCAGTTTCCAATTAAAAGTTTGCAGTTCAAACTGTCAACTGTAAACCGCTCACTTTATTAGAGCGGAAGACGAGGTTCGAACTCGCGACCTATAGCTTGGAAGGCTATCGCTCTACCAACTGAGCTACTTCCGCTTGTAAATTAGCTAATTTGCAAATTGAGCAATTAGCTAATTAATGGTGGGGGGAGAAGGATTCGAACCTTCGAAATCTTGCGATAACAGAGTTACAGTCTGTCCCATTTGGCCGCTCTGGAATCCCCCCCACTGTTTTATTTACAGACATGTAAATAAAAAGAGCCTCCTATCGGAATCGAACCAATGACCTACTGATTACAAGTCAGTTGCTCTACCAGCTGAGCTAAGGAGGCTTTTATTCTCTTTTCAATTTAACCTCTCATGTATTCCTACGAACCAATGACCTTACTGTTTATCCCGAAGTTTCGGGACTTTACCAGCTGAGCTAAGGAGGCTTTTATTTTTTTATACTTTTACAGAACAGTCCACTTGGTTATTGAAACAATGCCCTCTCTCAAATGGAATGCAAATCTACACATTTATATCTCTATTCAAAATATATTTGAAAAAAAATAAGCGTAATTTTTAAAGCTTAATCTTTTTGTAAAATAGTGGGTTAATAATCAGTTATTTAAAATTAACATCAGCTTTAATATTTATTTATATTTTTAATGTACAACACTTATAATTAATTTATCATCGACAAAAATTAGGTAATAAGGCAAAAACAACTTAAAAATTTTAATGTAGAAAAATCTTGATGATGGATGGGACTATCTAGCTATAAAAAACAAAAAAAAATTAATAAGCGTTTGGATGCAATACTTCCATTTAATTTACCAAAAAATTGATTATTAATCTAAGAAAAGAATTTGCTACCGCTACATTCACCCTTATCAATAAATATCGGTGCAACTACTAAGCAAGCTATTAAAATAAAAAGGCAGCACATTTTTTAATGCGCTGCCAATATAGTTTATCAAAATTTCTAATTCTAAAAATCTTCTGTTTCGCTTTCGCTTAATATAGCTTTATGCTCACTCGCCTTAGCTCTCGTTTTATCTTTATGTTTAGTAATTTGTTTTCTTAACGATTCAATGGCTAAATCCGTAGCTTCTTCGAAAGATTTGCACTGCTCTTTGGCGAACAAAACATCACCCGGAACGTTCAGCTTAATCTCGCTAATTTTGTTTGCTTCACTATCTACGTTTTCTAACTTTAAATACACTTCCCCACTAATAATCTGATCAAAAAATTGATCAAGTTTGTCTACCTTCTTCTGTATAAAATCTAACAACTTACTGTCTGCTGTGAAGTGGATTGATTGAACTCTAATTTTCATTTTTCCTCCTTTTTTTATGCCTTTGGATGGGCTTGTTTATAAATTGTTTTTAATCTTTCGATTGAATTGTGTGTGTAAACCTGTGTTGCTGCTAAACTCGCATGGCCTAAAAGTTCTTTAATTGCATTTAGGTCTGCACCGGCATTAAGTAAGCTTGTGGCATAACTATGGCGCAAAACGTGCGGACTCCTTTTATCATGTGTTGATATAAATTTTAAATAATTGGTTACAATTCTATAAATTAACTTCGGATAAGCAACTGATCCTACATTTGTAACGATTAAGGTAGTGAAATTGTTATTAAAGTTTTGCAACTTTTTTAGCTCAATGTAGTCATGTATCTGATTGATAAGCTGTTTATTTACAGGAATAATTCTTTCTTTATTTCTTTTCCCCAAAACCTTTATACTTCCTTCGTACAAATTAATATCAGCATCGTTAAGTTGGATCAATTCTGCAAGGCGCATACCACTACCAAAGAGCAATTCTATTACCAAATGGTCGCGAATAGAAGAAAACTCATCGCCAAAATATTCAGATTGATCTAAAAGTTGATCAATTTTTTGCGACTCGATAAAAACAGGTAATCGTTTTGCAACCTTGGGAGTTTTTATAAGTGAGGCAGGATTAATATTTGTTTTTCCTTCTCGCACTAAAAATTTATAAAAACTTCGTAGGGTAGATATTTTCCTGCCAATGGTACTTTCGTTAATCCCATCGTCCATCAACGCTACAACAAAACTTCGTATGTGAGTATGTTTAATTTCTAAAAAATCCAATTCAAATGCACTTTTGGCATAAGCCTGAAATTGAAGTAAATCTGTTCGATAAGATTTTACAGTTAAAGGAGAGTAACGTTTCTCGTGAGCTAAATAGGTTAGAAAACTGTTTATCAACATTCACAATAATTTAATCAGGAATTAAATTGAAGTTACGAATAGTTTTTGGATAAGGAAATAATAAGTTAATTAGTTTTTCTCAAAGGGATGTTTATAGATTGATTGCCTGGCTAGTGGTTTGTAGAAAAACAAAATGCCCTTAGAAAAAATTTCTAAGGGCATTTAATTTTAATAATGTATATAGTAAACAACCTATACAGTTGTATCTAAGTTCATGTTTTGAATATAAACAGCATGTTTAATTTCAGTACGACGAGCAACAGACTTTTTCTCGTATGCCTGACGGCTACGAAGCTCTCTCAATACACCAGTTTTTTCAAACTTTTTCTTGAAACGTTTTAGGGCTTTATCTAGTGATTCGCCGTCTTTAATGTTAATAATAATCATAACGCTGAAATACCTCCTCTCGTGGTTTTTAAATTTCCCTTTCTATCAGGGGATGCAAATGTAGGTAAAATATTGAAAATGAGAAACTGTTTATCATTTTTTTATTTCATAATTTTAAATACACCCAATAAAAATTAATCATATTGAATTTTCTTTTCCTACATTTAAATTTTAAACGAAAGATATGACAACTGGAAAAAAAATAATTTCAATTATAACGATAATTATCGTGGTAATTTTGGGCGCTCTATTATATTACAGATACTTTTTTGTTTTTGGCGAAGGCGTAAAAGCTGGCGAGTTAAACTATGTAGTTAAGAAGGGTTATGTATTTAAAACCTACGAAGGGAAGTTAATTCAAAGCGGTATAAAATCAAAGCAAACGGGTACTTTGCAAAATAACGAATTCGAATTCTCTATCAATAGCAAACAAATTGCAGAGAAAATGATGAGTAACGGCGGCAAATTTTACGAGTTGCATTATAAAGAGTACAAAAATACGCTTCCATGGCGTGGCTTTAGCGTTTATGTGGTAGATAGTATAATAAGCGTTAAAGAACCGCAGTTGTAAGGTAATTATATAGGTTAAGGTTGAGATTAAGGCTAAACCTGCATTCTCAACCTCAACCTTAACCTCGATCTTATTACCAACCTCGGCCCAGTCCTCAACCTCTCTACCGTAATATCTCCCTCGCAATTACAATTTTCTGAATTTCTGAAGTGCCCTCTCCTATCGTACAAAGCTTACTATCCCGATAAAATTTTTCTACCGGAAAATCTTTCGTGTAGCCATAACCTCCAAATATTTGAACCGCTTCGGTTGCAACTTTAACTGCAACTTCTGAAGCAAAATATTTCGCCATTGCCGATTCCTTAGTCATTGGTAAATGCCTATTTTTCAAATCAGCAGCCTGTCGAATCAATAATTCTGCAGCTTCGATTTCCGTAGCCATATCTGCTAGTTTAAAGCTTATGGCCTGAAAACTAGAAATTGGTTGCCCAAATTGCTGGCGTTGTTTTGAGTAGGCAACCGCAGCATCGAAAGCACCTTTTGCTATCCCTAAAGCTAAAGCAGCGATCGAAATTCTTCCACCATCTAAAACTTTCATAGCCTGCTTAAAACCTTCACCTACATTACCAAGTAAATTTGCTTTTGGTACACGGCAATTATCGAAAATCATTTCTGTGGTTTCTGATGCGCGCATACCTAATTTGTTTTCTTTCTTACCGGCAGAAAAACCAGGTGTACCACGTTCTACAACAATCGCCGAAATACCTTTTGAGCTTCCACTCTCTCCTGTACGGATCATTACCACCGCAATATCTCCACTTTTGCCGTGCGTAATCCAATTTTTCGATCCATTTATGATATAGTCATCTCCATCTTCTACTGCCGTGGTCATCATGCGTAAAGCGTCAGAACCAGTATTTGCTTCTGTTAATCCCCAAGCGCCAATCCATTCGGCTGATGCTAATTTTGGTAACCATTTTTGCTTTTGTTCTTCATTACCGAAGGCTAAAATATGACCTGTACATAGAGAATTATGTGCAGCTAGCGATAAACCAATTGAACCACACACGCTAGATATGCCCACAATTACGTCTACATATTCTTGATAACCTAAACCCGAACCGCCATAATTTTCGGGCACTAAAACGCCCATTAAACCTAAATTGCCCAACTGCTTAAACAATTCTACTGGAAATGTTTGCGCCTCATCCCACTCCATTACTTTTGAGCGAATATGCTTTTCGGCAAAATCTTTTACCATAGCGGTTACGCTTCTTTGCGTTTCTGTCTCTAAGAAATTATATGAATCTGTCATTAATTATTTTTATGAATTTTAGCAAGTATAACCAATTATTTTATAGTTGATTACCATGTAATATTCTGCAAAATATAGAATGAAATGGTATTCGGTTCAATACCTTTGGTTATACAATACTAAGCTGTAAATTTAAATTAAAAGCGATTTTTATTCATGCTACATGTTAAAGTAAAATAAATCTTGGCTTAATGCAGGTTATTAGCTAAAGAAGTTTTCTTTCATGTCACTAGCGGCGTTTTTTTTATCAATATAAAAGATAAGGAGAAATCTTCTCTATCACCTGTGGTGTAAGAATAGCTACTCGTTGTAAATCTGCAACACTGGCAAAATTACCATGTTGCTTTCTATATTGGATGATGGCATTCATTTGTTTGTAACTGAGATACGGAGAAGATTTTAAATCGTTAAAAGTTGCGGTATTGATGTTAATCTTCTTTACGGCATCAGCATTTATAGTTATCTGTGCCTTAATTTCTTCATATTTAACAGAGTCTAATCCGAAAACCTCTTTTAATTGTTCTTTTTTATAAAACCCACCAATTCTTTCTCGGTATTTTAAAATCCGCATTGCGAATGCGCCACCAATACCTTTTATTTCGTCGAGTTGGGCAGAGTCTGCTTGATTAATTTCAACAATAACCAACGCTTTTTTGGTGTATTCTTTTTTCTCGTACTGGAAGTCTTTTTTTGTATAACCATTTGTAACCTTATCATCTATCTGTACATAGGGCAAAAGCTTCTGATACATTTGCGGAGAAATGGTGTACATTTTTTGTAAATCTTCTGCTTTGTAAAATTTTCCGCCCTTGTTTCGATAATTTACGATAGATTGTGCTTGCTTAACAGAAAGCCCTAAACTTTGCCAGCCCGATGCATCAATAGTATTTGGATCGAAAGAAAAAAGTTTAGCGGGTATTTTTGATTCTGAAGCCTCAATCCGATCTCTTGTGTAGTTATCCTTTTCTATTGAAATGAGCGCTATCCTTTGGATTGTAGCCATTGTGGCGGCATCATCTCCATCATTGGTTTCAAAATGACTGTAAATTATTGGCGTTAATCTAAGTCCAATGATCAAAAAAATCAGAACCAAAAGCCCGTTAAACTCGCCTTTGCTAAAACCAAAATGCTTATTAAATCCAGCTTTCATTTTTGAGTGCGTTTATGACGTATTAATTATAAATATAAATCATATTTTTGGGATTGCAAATTGGTGTGATATTCTAAAAATTAGATCATCTTTACTAAATAACCAGATTAAAGTTTGCACTTAAAAAATAAGTGGCGCGAACGTTATATTTTAAAGCCTAGCGGTATTAAAATTCCATCTGGTATGCGCAATAACCATTAAAAGAAAATATATCGATGAAAATCATTACGACCTCAGAATTTGCCAAGGCTACTAAAATTGATAAACTTGGCGTACCTGGCTTAGCTGGCTTGATGATGGAACTTATGAAGCTTAATGAGATTAATGATGTTTTTTCTCAAAATCAACACTTTAATGGATTAGAGTTTGTGGATAAAATTTTAGAAACGGTAGGTGTTTCGATTGATTTTGATGAAGATGACTTAAAAAATATCCCTAAAACCGGTCCATTTATCGCTATTGCAAACCATCCGTATGGAGGCATTGAAGGCTTGGCACTTGTTAAGTTATTATGTACCGTAAGGCCAGATGCGAAAGTGATGGTAAACTTCATTTTAAAAAAGATACCAAATTTAGATGAATTTTTTGTTGCCGTTAACCCTTTTGAAAACGTACAGCACTCTTCCAGTATTAGTGGTTTAAAATTAACTTTCGATTTATTAAGAAGCGGTACACCTATTGGCATTTTCCCGGCGGGTGAAGTTTCTACATTCAAATTAGATGCGCAACAAGTAACCGATAGAATGTGGCATCCGGTTGTTGGGAAATTGATAGCTAAAGCTAAAGTGCCGGTAGTACCTATATATTTTCATGGCAATAATGGTGTGTTATTTAATATTTTAAGTTTTATTCACCCCACGCTTCGTACCGCAAAGCTACCGTCAGAATTTTTAAATAAACACGGCCGTATCATTAAAGTTCGTGTAGGCAAACCCATTGCTATCGATGAAATATCGAATATGAACAAAAGCAATAAGTTAATGGAATTTTTAAGGGCAAGGACTTATGCTTTAGGGATTGGTTTGGATAAAGAAAAGACGATTTTTAACCCATTAAAACTTTTTAAAATTAAAAAAACACCTACTCCAATAATAGAGGAAACACCCCGTAATTTACTTAAAACCGAAATTGAAACTTTAGAGGCGTTTAAAATCTGGACAGAAAAAAATTATGAAGTCTTTATTGCGCCGACTTTACAAATACCCAATATTTTAAGAGAAATTGGTCGGTTGCGCGAAATCACCTTTCGCGAGGTGGGCGAAGGAACCAATAAGAAGATAGATTTAGATAACTATGACATTTATTATAATCATTTATTTATTTGGGATAATGAACTAGAAAATATTGTTGGAGCTTATAGAATTGGCAAAGGCGACGAAATTTTAGAGAAAATGGGTCGGAGAGGATTTTATTTATCTGAGCTTTTCAAAATTAAAGATCAGTTTTATCCCGTTTTGAGGCAGGGAATTGAATTGGGAAGATCGTGGATTAGAAAAGAGTACCAAGGCAAACCCCTTCCTTTATTTCTATTGTGGAAAGGCATTTTAAAATACCTTATCGATAATCCTCAATACCGTTATCTTTTCGGCCCGGTAAGTATTAGTAATAATTTTTCTAAATTCAGTAAAGCTTTAATTGTTGATTATATTACAAAAAATCATTTTGATTATGAAATGGCTACGTACGTAAAGCCTAGAAATAAATTTAAGGCAGATTTACTTCCCATTTCGACAGATACGTTGGTAGATAGCAGTGAATCTTTTAAAGATTTAGATAGTATTATTGGAGACATTGAAAACTCGCACATGAAAGTTCCTGTGCTTTTAAGGCAGTACATGAATCTAAATGCTAAAATCATTTCGTTTAATATCGATCCTAAATTTTCTGATTGTTTAGATGGATTCTTGGTGGTGGATACACACAATATCCCACCAGGGATGATTGAAAAAATTGGCAAGAATTTGTAAATTACTTATTAAAAAACCCAGACATCCATCTGGGTTTTTTATTATCAACTAACTAAACTGTATAAATACTACCAATATCTACACAACAAAAATAATATCACCCTGTTACTTGTACGTTAATATTTTGTTATCTAAAATACATGCATAAAAAAAAGGAGCACAACAAAGTTGTACTCCTCAATCTAAATTAACGCTCTCAATCAATTGATTGATGTAAGGCTCTCACCCCTTACACTACAATGATACCCTTTATTTATTAAGATTTGATGAAGAAAATTTTAATTCTGAAAAAAAATGAGAAAGCCCCATATTTCTATGAGGCTAATATTTATGTTTTACAGGCATCCACCAATAAAACTAAACCAAACAAACTATATACATGACAATAAAAATTTCAAATTGTTTTGAGAAAATAAAATAATTTGAAAATAGTTTGTTAATCTATAACTAAAGGTCAATCAATTGAATTAATCTGTTACCTTTATTAACGCTTTATAAGTTGTAGTTAAGCCAAACAAACTTTCTACTTCTTTTTATCGTATTTATAAATTACACATTCATTAATTTGGGTGAAAATACAGCAATACGCTTTTTTAAACGCCAAATTATGGATCTCATATCTAAAGAAAATTTTTCGAAGGCTACCGGTCTTTCATATATACCAATTCCTGGGCTCGCTTCGGCAATAATGAAATTGATGAAGATTGACAAGTTTAATAACATCATCAACGAATCAAATGGTTTGGAAGGCGCACCTTTTGCAGATCATTTGCTTAAAACATTGGGTATCGAAGTTGAAATACATCCAGACGACCTTAAAAATATACCAAAAAACGGTGCTTTCATTGCCATTGCCAATCACCCGTATGGTGGCATAGAATCTTTGGCAATATTAAGTACACTCGGCGAGGTTAGAGCAGATACCATGTTTATGGGAAATTTCTTATTGAAAAAAATCCCCAATCTTGAGAAATGCATTATTGCCGTAAATCCATTCGAAAAAATACAAGACGCTTCAAGCATCAGCGGTTTAAAAATTACTTTAAAGGCCTTAAGTAGTGGTACACCGGTTACCATATTTCCCGCGGGCGAAGTATCTTCATATCATATTAAGAAAAAACAAATAACCGATAATGAATGGCATCCGGTAGTTGGAAAAATTATATCTAAAGCCAACGTACCCATTTTGCCTGTTTATTTTCATGGTAATAATGGTATGTTTTTTAGCATTTTAAAGATGATTCATCCTTCATTACAAACTGCTAAATTAATTTCGGAGTTATTTAATAAAAAAGGGCATAAGCTTCACATCAGAATAGGAAAACCGATATTATTGAATGAAATTCCGAATAGAGATTGTAATGTATCGCTATTAAGTTTTTTACGGAAGGGTTTATACAATTTGGGAAACAATTAATTTAGCACGAAAAAAAACTCCTCTATCTACCGACAGAGGAGTTTTTTTTTGCATTTTTAAATTATTCGGAAGTTAAAAACTATACCTTAAACCCAATTGCATTTGATAGCGAGAGCCGAAGAAATCTTTTGCATACGACGATGTATTTGCTTGATCGAATGTATAAACTGGATAGGCAGTTGGCGTTGCAGGAGTAGCTACTTTAATACCAACGCTTGCCATAGAATTGTATGTATTTGGAGAGAAATATTGTACACCCCAATTCTTATTAACTAAATTTGTAAGGTTTATAATATCGTAAGTGAAGGTAAGTACGTGTGGATTTTTGCCTTTAGACACTTGAATATCTTGAGAGAATCGAAAATCTGCTTGAGCATTCCACGGCGTGCGTGCACCATTACGTTCGGTAAAATCTCCACGTCTGGTACTTAAATATTTATCGCCATTTATGTAACTACTAAATGCTGCTGATTGTGCTGCGCCAGCCACGGTATTTGGAAAAAACTTGCTTGTTTCAGCCTCAGTTGGAATGTATAATAAACTAACCGTTTGGCCGGTGCCATTAATTCTGGTATTTACTAAACCTAAAGAATATGGTGCGCCAGATTGTGCGCTAAAAAATAACGAGAAATTAGATACATACTTACCATTTTTATTCCAATCTAACTTATAATTTATGGTAGAGATAATTCTATTTCTGATGTCGAAATTAGAATAAGCTAAACCAGGATTATTAGGACTTAGTGATTGATTTAACTGCCAGTTAGATTCCATTGAATTACGGATACCATTAGAAATGTCTTTCGATTTGCCATAAGTATAAGCCACCATTATATCTAAACCAAAAGGAAATGATTTGCTAGTTTGGCCTGTTAAGCTATATTTATACCCTTTGTCTGTATTAGATAATAAAAATGCGTTGGTGTATAATGGGTTAATTTTTGCACCAGAATAAATCGGCTGTTGCTTTTGTGTATCGTACACTTTATAAGTAGGATTATCTACATAATTAATCTGTTGAAATTGAACATCTTTAATTACCTGACTAAAAATACTTTCTAAAGTAAATTTCCATCCATCATTTGTTTTGTAATCAAACGCTAAATTACTTCTCCAAGCTTTAGGCATCTTAAAATTATTATCAACTAAATCTACCTGCGTTGCACCAGAAGCATCTTTCACATTTACACCCTGATTAGCCACAAACCCAGCTTCGCCTTTACCTGATAAAGCATCTTTTATCGGGTCAGAGCCTGGGGCAGGCGTTACCGGTGTTAAACCTGTGTAAGCGTAACTTTTATCAAATGCGCCATAGTTTACGCCATTATTGTAATATGCATAACCAATCCATGCAAATGGAATACGACTAGTAAACAAGCCTGTTCCGCCACGTATAATTAAGCTTTGATCTCCTAACGCATCAAAATTGAAACCCAAACGTGGTGAAATTTGTATTTTATTTAAAAACTTATTATTTATCGCAGATGGTTGTGTGTAAGTATAAGTTGTACCATAATTTGCATCAACTGGAGAATTTGTAGTTTTAGAACTTAAAGTAGGCATATTGGGGAGGTTAGCCATATCGAAACGCAAGCCCGGTGTTAATTTTAAACAGTCGTTAACTCGAATTTCATCTTGCCCGTAAACACTATACATATTCACCTCAAACTGTGCCGTTGGATTATTTATAATGTTATCGCGACTATTATCATCATAATTGTAACTAGCGCGTACCCTGTTTGGCCTGTTATTTAAAAAATCATTTACCGATGCGTAACCCACACGACCATTCCATGCATTTACAAAACCATAATTAATGCTATAAAATTCGTTATGTGTACCAACCGTAAAGGTATTAATGCCTTTACTAAAAGTATAGTTATCAGTAATTTCGAAAGTATTCTGTTTCATATTAAAGATACTCGCTTCACGGTCGCTACCCAAAAACAAAGTTCCTCCACCCGATGAAATTTCTATTTGTGGAACAGCGGGGTTAGAAAGTGGATTTCGAAAATCGTGTACTGTAGAATAACCTAAAATCAAATCGTTAGTGGTTGCATTATTAAAGCGAGATTTTAACTCTGCAACTGTTGATGTTTGATTGTTATTCTGTTTAAAATCTATACCGCCAAATCTAAAATTAGATTGATCGCGCTCTAAATTTGTAGCTTTAGAAATGATGGTGTTGTTACGAACTGTTAACTGGTTGTTTTCATTAATATTCCAATCTAACCGGTTAAAAAACTTGTTTGATTGGGAGTAGATATTGTAATTATCATAGCTCCCAGCATCAATACCGTAAGCAGATTTTGTATAATCACTTATTTGTTTGGCCTCTGCTAAGGTTAATAGCTTCATATCAGCAGAACCAGCACCTAAAATGATTGGGTCTTGGCGGCGTGTAATCTCTTCGTTTGTAAAAAAGAATAATTTATTTTTTATAATTGGAAAACCAACGCGAAAGCCTGTTTGATAATCGTGAAAAGCGGTTGGTTCTTTAGCATTATCTCCAATCTTATTTCTTCCGATAAGGCTAGCATTTCTACCATAACCATACACAGAGCCCACAACATCATTTGTACCACCGCGGGTTACGGCATTTATACTTCCACCTAAAAAGTTCCCAACTTTAACATCATAAGGCGCAAGTAAAACGGTAACGTCTTGTATTGCATCTAACGATACAGGGTTGGTACGTGTACTGCTTCCGGGCATGCCAGAACTTCCACTTTGGCCACCTAACGAAGGGCTAAAACCAATGGCATCATTATTTATCGCACCATCAATTGTTACGTTATTATATCTAAAATTTGTACCTCCAAAAGTGTTGTCTTTACTTCCTTGTGGGGTAACGCGGGTTACATCTTGCAAACTGCGGTTCATTGTAGGTAACGTTTTAATCTGTCCTTCGCCGATATTTGTACCTGCTCCAGATTTAGTTCCACCCTTTTTCCCTTTAATTACAACATCCGTTAACTGGTTACCTTGCTCGATTAAGCTCAAATCAATTTTTTGATCAGCACCAAGCGTTAAATAAATATTTTCTTTTACAATAGGATTGTAACCCACATAGGTTACCGTAATTTTATATGGCCCGCCGGGGTTTAAATTGCCAATGCGATAAATACCAAGTTCGTTGGATGAAGCTTTAGCGGTAGTACCGGTTGGTACGTGTAAAATTACGATAGTTGCGCCGGGAATAATTCCCTTATCATCTTTAATTTTACCGTTAACACCCGAAGTGGTAACTTGTGCATTTGCTACATTTAGCAACAGTGCTAAAAAGCCAAATAAATAGAGTAAACGTTGTTTCATTTTTAGTGATTTTATTTTTCACAAAAATGAACAAGCTGTATTAATTCAAAATTAACTTAATGTTATTGTTTGAACCAAATTTGTTAACTGAAGCAACAAAGATTTAACATCAAATTAATAACAACTAAGGTTTTAATACTTTACCCCAACTTTCTTGCAAATAAAGTGCAACAACCAAATTGGCCCAATCAACAAAAACTTCACATCATCTAAAAAAGATGGCTTTTTTCCCTCTATTTTATGCCCAATAAATTGACCGATCCACGCAACAACAAATATGGATGCATAAATTAAATATGCAGTACTGCTCCCTAAACCTACAATAAGTTCTATTTTAACAATTAGGAAACTAAATAAACCGATTACCCAAATCATTAAAAAAAACAGCACCGGCGAAAGCGTAAAATAATAATATAAGGCAAAGGCGATAAGAATAGATGCCCAATTGAAAAATCCATTGTACTTACCCATAAAATCTAAATGCGGGAAAGGAATTTGCCAAACCAAGCCCAATAAGCTGAAAACGATAAGTGGTACACAAATCCAATGGATTAATTCATTCGTTTGATTATTGTGACTTTCTTGATATTTATCAAATAAAACATCAACAGGGCGTTTGGGTTCTGATGTATTTACTTTCTTGCTCATGATATAAATTTAAAAAAAAAGCGATGATAATGATCATCGCTTTTGTATTTGTTTATTAGTAATCGGATGAATATCTACAAAGTTGCGATATTCATCCGATGACTTGATGTAGATTCGTCGTTCGGTTAAGATAAAAATCGGAACAAAAATTGAGCGATAAAGCTAATTACTTTGCAAAAGCAACCGATCTCGTTTCTCTAATTACGGTAACCTTAATCTGCCCTGGATAAGTCATTTCGGTTTGAATACGAGTTGAAATATCTGCAGCTAATAATTCTGCTTGAGCATCGGTAATGCGTTCGCTTTCCACAATTACACGTAATTCTCTACCTGCTTGAATTGCGAAAGTTTTTTCTACGCCTGGGTAAGAAAGTGCTAACTCTTCTAAATCTTTTAGGCGCTTAATGTAACTCTCTACCACTTCTCGTCTAGCACCAGGACGGGCACCAGAAATGGCATCACAAGCTTGGATAATTGGCGAGATCATCGATGTCATCTCAATTTCATCGTGGTGAGCACCAATTGCATTACAAATTTCTGGGTGTTCTTTATATTTTTCGGCCAATTGCATACCTAAAATTGCGTGTGGCAATTCCGGATTATCATCAGGCACTTTACCGATATCGTGTAGTAAACCAGCACGTTTGGCCATTTTCGCATTTAATCCTAACTCTGCAGCCATAGTTGCGCAAAAATTTGCAACCTCACGAGAGTGATGTAAAAGATTTTGCCCGTAAGATGAACGGTAACGCATACGCCCAACCATACGTATTAACTCTGGGTGCAAACCGTGAATACCCAAGTCGATCACTGTACGTTCGCCAATTTCTACAATTTCATCTTCAATTTGTTTTTTTGTTTTGGCAACAACCTCTTCAATACGCGCTGGGTGAATACGTCCGTCGGTTACCAAACGGTGTAAAGCCAACCTTGCAATTTCTCTTCTAACTGGATCAAAACCCGACAAAATAATTGCTTCTGGTGTATCATCAACAATTATTTCGATACCAGTTGCAGCTTCTAAAGCACGAATATTTCTACCTTCTCTACCAATTACTCTACCTTTAATCTCATCGCTTTCGATGTGAAAAATAGAAACCGAGTTTTCGATCGCAGCCTCAGTTGCCGTACGTTGAATGGTTTGAATAACTACTTTTTTCGCTTCTTTACTCGCCGTTAGTTTTGCTTCGTCAACAATATCTTTAATCTGAATCATTGCTTGGGTACGTGCAACATCTTTCAAATTCTCTACCAACTGTTCTTTGGCTTCATCTGCAGATAAACCTGCAATAGTTTCTAACTGCGTTAAATGCTGATTTTTCAAAACCTCAACTTCCTCCTGCTTCTTAACAGCAAGCTCGGTTTGCTTTTCTAAATTAACTTTTTGTTTATCTAGCTCGCTTTCCTTTTTATTGAAGTTCTCCATGCGCTGGTTTACCGATTGCTCTTTCTGCTTCATGGTATTTTCGCGTTGGTTTATGGTATTGTTTTTAGCATTAACCTCTTGTTCGTGCTCTGTTTTTAACTGTAAGAATTTTTCTTTTGCCTCCAAAAGTTTGTTCTTTTTTAAAATTTCTGCGTTATTTTCTGCGTCTTTTAAAATCTTTTTAACTTTAGTTTGAGCGATAACTTCTTGCTTTTTAAGCAAAGTGCGCAACAAGAACCTTCCAATTACAACGCCAATTCCTACCCCGGCAATTAAGGCAAATACATATCCTAATATTTCTACAATCTCCATTTTTTGTTTTTAAATAAAAAAACCGCAACTAAATCTTTAAGTCTCATACATTTTAAACCCCAACTAAGCATTATTAGGATTTAAGCCATTTTCAGGTGCTAAAAGCAGATGAAATACGCCCTCTTAATCCTATAGATATTGAAGTGTTAAGTTTTATAAAATTTGAAACTCAAAAACTAGCTGCGGCTATGTTTTTATACTAATTAATTTAATCATTACTCGGTTTATTTCAATGTTTACGATCTGAAATAAGTTCCTAATAACAAAAAATATAAAGAACGATCCTTATTTTGAAAAGAAATTATCTAATAAAACATCCAATTGGTCAACTTTATCGGCAACGGTTGTATCTTGGCTTTGCACCTTATTTTCCGTTCTTAATACTGCTGTGGCGTAATGTAGCACAGCCATACTAAGTAAATCTTGTTTATCTCTAACTGCATAATTTTCTTGATAGTCTTTTATGCGTTCGTTGATCATTTTCGATGCCCGTCGAACAATTTCTTCCTCTTCTGTATTTACTTTTAACGGGTAAATACGGTCGGAAATGGTTATTTTAATCGAGATTTCTCCCATTTTTAGCTTTAGTTTCTGTTTTTTGTCTTGTTATTTTTTTAACAAGGCAATACTTTTGTCAATCTCCCGCACAAAATCGTTAATTTTTTGTTTAATATCAAGCGATTTTTCACTCGTACCTTCAATACTTTTTGCCAGTTTAGTAACTTTTAATTTCTCTTCAAGATCTAAACCTTTTACTTTTGAAGCATCTAACGCAACCTTTAACGATTGATTTTCAAGCTTTAATAAATCATTTTCTTCTTGTAACGCATCAACCAGCTCGATTACTCGTGCGGTTTTTTGTAGTACCTTATCTAATTGATCTGCAACAGAAGCCATGAATTTATTTCTAAAAATACGAATTTATATTCTATTTCCTAATTTCGGCGCCAGCTTGTTGCGTTAAATTATTGATTAGCTTTTGCATGGTTTGCTCAATTTGCTTTTCGGTAAGGGTTTGTTCCTCATCTTGCAACATAAAATTTAATGCATAAGATTTTTTACCTTCTGGTAATTTGTCTCCAACATACACATCAAAAACGCCAACGTCTTTAATCAATTTCTTATCTGTTTTAAAAGCAATGCCTTTAAGCAAATCAAAAGTGATGTTTTGATCAATTAATAAAGAAAGATCTCTCCGCACCATAGGATATTTAGAAACATCTTTATGCACAATTTTATTTTTCTTGATGATATCATTCAATGCTGTCCAATCAAAATCAGCATAAAAAACTTCAGCATTCACATCAGCTATCTTTCTATCACTTTTTGTAACCGCACCAAAACTAACCAAGGTTTTATCGCCACGGAAATACTTAATGCCATAAGCAAAATTATCATCAGCAACCGTATCCGTTTGATAGCCTGCAATTCCTAACCGAGTAAAAACGGCATCAACCGCAGCTTTTAAGTTGTAGAATGTTGCAGGCTTAATAATTTGGTTCCATTGCTCGCTTTCCTTTGCGCCAGCAATAAGCAATAGTAAACGTGCACGTTCTACATATTTCTCGTTAATTAAATGGTATGTTTTTCCAAACTCGTAAAATTTCACATCGGCGTTTTTTCGGTTTTGGTTGTAAACCACACTTTCCAAAGCGGGCATCAATAACCCTTGTCGCATTACACTTAAATCGCTGCTAAGCGGATTTAAAATGTGCACAGCTTCAGCTGTATTTTTTGAGTACGCTAACTTAGTTAAAGAGTTGCACCAAATCTCTGCAAAACCGTTTGAGGTAAGCATATCAGCAATCACATTTTGCGTATTTTCTTTTTCTGGCTTTGTACTATACGAAAGTGACGCATTAACTTTCGATGGTATTGCAATGTTATTGTAGCCATAAATTCGCAACACTTCTTCAGTAATATCACATTCGCGCGTAACATCTACTTTAAAAGTAGGCACCCGCAAGGCCAAAGTATCGTCTGATGTGCTGGTTGCCGTAATACCTAAAGCTGTAATAATGTGTTTAATTTCTGCTGGAGGAATTTCAGCACCTATTAATTTATTGATATTTTTATAACTCACTTCAAATTCGAACGGACGAATGGGATTTGGGTAAATATCAGAAACTGATGAAGAAATTTCTCCTCCTGCCAATTCCTTAATCAATAAAGCAGCGTACTTTAAAGCTGTAACCGTCATTTCTGGATCCGTACCCCGTTCGAAACGGAAAGATGAGTCTGTTTTTAACGCATGTCTTTTAGCAGTTTTTCGTACCGAAACGGAATTAAAATAAGCACTTTCTAAAAAGATATTTTTGGTTTCCATTTCCACCCCAGATGTTTTACCGCCAAAAACCCCGGCAATACACATTGGTGCTTCTGTATTACAAATCATTAAATCTTCTACACTTAAATTGCGTGTAGCACCATCAAGTGTTTCAAATTTGGTGTTTTCTGCAACTTTTTTAACGATTACTTTAGCACCTAAAATTTTATCTGCGTCAAAAGCATGCAAAGGTTGCCCTAAACCATGCAATACATAATTTGTAACATCAACTATATTATTAATTGGACGAAGCCCAATAATTTTTAATTTATCTTTAAGCCAATCTGGAGATTCGCTTACCGTAACGCCAGAAATAGTTAAGCTGCTGTAACGCGGACAAGCATTTAAGTCTTCAACTACAACTGGAATTACTAAATTTTCATTGTCAATTTTAAAAGCAGAAATATCTGGCATTTCATATTCACTTCTAAAAAAAGCCGCTAAATCTCTTGCCACCCCCAAATGCGAAGCCGCATCGGCACGGTTTGGTGTTAATCCAATTTCGAAAACAAAATCATCCTCTAATTTAAAATGGTTTTTAGCCTCAATACCAATTGTAGTATCATTAGCCAAAATCAAAATCCCATCATGCGATTTGCCTAAACCAATTTCATCTTCGGCACAAATCATGCCTTGCGAAACTTCGCCTCTAATTTTTGATTCTTTAATTTTAAAAGGTTCGCCTGCTAATGGATAAACAGTTGTACCAACCGTGGCTACTACAACCTTTTGGCCCGCAGCAACGTTTGGTGCACCACAAACAATTTGTAAATTTTCGGCACCACCAACATTTACTGTAGTTACGCGTAATCGATCGGCATTTGGATGTTGTACACAAGTTAATACTTCGCCAATTACCAAACCTTCTAAGCCACCTAAAACAGGCTGTACCTTTTCTACACTTTCTACTTCTAAACCAATATCAGTTAAGATGAGCGAAATTTCTTGAGGTGTTTTACCCGCCTGTGCGGTAGGTTGGTCTATTTGTACAAATTGCTTTAACCAGTTATATGATATTTTCATGTGGGAGTATCAAGTATTGAGTATCGAGTATCAAGACGACGCTTAAATCGATACTTAAAAATTAAAACGCAAAGATATTATTTAAAGCGGAAAGCTAAAAGATAAATTAGTACACTAAAAGCATGACATTTAAGACTGATAATTAAATTTGGAGACCAATTAATGGATTCCACCTAAACCGCTTAACATGGCTGCGCATGCGCCAACGCCAATAACGATCATAATAACACCAATAACGAGCAACCGAAATGCTAGCTTTAGCGGTAAATTTTTCGACGATTTAACAAGAAGCATACAAAACCTCTTTAAAAAACCAAACCTTCATCCTTAAAGCTAAAATAGTTATTGTTGGCAAATATTAAATGGTCTGCTATAAATAGCGTCAACAATTTTCCAGCTTCAACCATATCTTTGGTCAGTTTTATATCGCTACTGCTGGGTTTTAAATTACCCGATGGATGATTGTGCATCAACACAATATTAGCTGCGTTATTCTCTAAGGCTACTTTAAAAATAATTTTAGGGTCTGCTACTGTCCCTGCTTGTCCGCCTTTACTAATTAAATGCTTACTTAAAATATGGTTGGCGCGGTTTAGCAACAGAATCCAAAATTCCTCATGGTTAAGATCAGAAAAGCTTTGTCTCATATAATTCCATACATCGGTTGATGCAGTAACTTTAACAATATCACCTTCTATCGTTTCTTTGCGCCTTAGGCCAAGCTCGAGTGCGGCAATAATCGAAATCGCTTTCGCGTCGCCAATACCTTTAAATTTTGATAGTTCTTGAATAGATGCCCGACCAAGTTTAGTTAAGCTGTTGCCATAAAAAGCCAATATCCGCTTGCTTAAATCTACTGCAGTTTCCGTTCTGTTGCCCGAACCAATTAAAATCGCAATTAGCTCGGCATCTGTTAAATGCCTTCTACCGTGCAATAAAAGTTTTTCTCTCGGTCGGTCTTCTTCAGCCCAAAGCTTAATACCTAATTTTTGTTCGTAGTTTTCCATTTTTTAAGACAAAAAAAAAGCATCCCTAACTTTTTGGTTGGGATGCCTTTTACGAATATCGTAAAAATATCGAATAAAATTTAATATCGATAAAATTTAAACAACAAAAAACGGTACCGCATATAGCAATACCGTTTTAATATTTTATAAAACTAGGCTTATTTTAAAGCGTTAACGAATTTCGTTAATTTCGATTTATTGTTAGCTGCTTTGTTTTTGTGGATGATACTTTTCTTAGCCAAACGATCCAACATAGAAATTACTTTAGGTAATAACTCAGCACCAGTTTTTCTATCTTCGGCTGCACGCAATCTCTTTATGAAAGTACGGGTAGTTTTTGCCTGATATCTGTTACGTAAACGTTTAGTAGCGTTTGCTCTAATTCTTTTTAATGAGGATTTATGATTTGCCATTTTTTATTTAGCCTTTTATTTTTCTGTTTCTTTCCCTGTAATTCGGGATGCAAATATAGGATTAATGTTTTTAAATAACAAAACACTTTTAATATTTTTATTAGATAAAAATTGTTATCGCTTTTTACGAGGTTGCGACTGCCTTCTTTTTCCTAAATCTTTTTAATTGCCCCATGTGCTGTGTCGGTACGGTATCGCCCAATAATTTGCCCCAAGGTTTCAATCCATCTATCCTATCGAATATAATTTTTAAAACCGCTATAAAAGGTATCGATAAAAACATACCCGAGATACCCCACAATGCCGCACCTAAAAGTACAATTACAATAGATATAAGCGCATTAATTTCAACTTTAGAAGAAACAATTCGTGGTACTAAAATATTGTTATCAATAAATTGAATGATTGCGTAAGCACCAATAATCAGCAATTGCGTTGTAAATCCATCCTTAGTTAGCGTAACCATTAAAATTGGTAGAGCGATTGCAACGATACCGCCAATATATGGAAGCAAATTTAAGATAGCGCCGATTACACCTATTAAAATTGCGTTTTCTACCCCTAAAATTAGCAATGCGGCCGAATTAAGCACAGCAACAATACAGGTTTCGATAAGCAGACCTACAATATAACTTTGTATAGCCGTTTTAGTTTCCCCCAAAATTTCTCCAACTTTTTTTTGGTTTTCTTCGGAGAACACTTCATATAAAAAATTTAAAATAAGTGTTTTATAAAACAACATTAAAAATACATATACAGGTATTAAAAACACCACAGATAGCACACCCATAAAACCGGTTAACGTTTGTCCAATCATACCTTTACTACTATTCGCAGCTTCGTTTACCATTTGCGCCTGCTTCTTAGTAGAGATACCGAATTGCTGCTGTAACCATCCTTGAATATGGTGCACAAGTTCTTGCAATTTAGTTTTCATACCATCTAAATTCTCGAAGAAATGGGAAATTTGAGAGGACAGAAAATAAATAAGCAATATTAAGCCACAGAGTGCGATCAACATTGATAGAAAAATTGATACTACTTTTGGTAGCTTCCGTTGAAAGAAGTTAGTAAGCGGATTTAACAAAATACCAATTAAACATGCAAATGCTAAGGGAACAAGCACATCTTGCAACACACTTAACATAAACACGAGTATCACAATACCCAACAAAATTATTGGCGCCTTTACGTAAAACGGATAGCTTTTTATCATTTTATTTTATTGATTTAGAGATTAACGTACTTATTACAAAATGGTTTTTAAAATGCTTTCCTTTTTTTCAATTTTCTAATTTTATTGCAAAATGAAAAATCATCGTCAGAAAAAACTGTTATATTTTAGGTTAGCTAGTTAAAAATGCTATTTTTGGACAAAAAGAATCTGAGTGAAAAAACGAATCGCCATATTTGCTTCTGGCTCGGGCTCTAATGCCCAAAAGCTGATGGAGCACTTTAAACGTAGTAATGACATTGAAGTTGCGCTTGTTTTAACAAACAATGCCGACGCGTATGTTTTGCAGAGAGCCGACAATTTCGAAATTCCGAGTCATGTTTTTGATAAACATGAATTTTATAAGACCGATAACATTATCGATTTATTAAAAAATTTAGACATCGATTTTATTGTACTAGCAGGTTTTTTATGGCTAATTCCGCAGAATTTACTGTTGGCTTATCCTGGTAGAATCGTAAACATTCACCCAGCTATTTTACCTAAATTTGGTGGCAAGGGCATGTACGGAGATTATGTTCATTTAGCGGTAATGGCAGCAGAGGAAGCTGAAGGAGGCATAACAATTCATTATGTGGATGAAAATTACGACGAGGGCGAATACATTTACCAAGCAAAGTACAAAATCGATAAAACGGATAATTTGGAAATGGTAAAATTTAAGGGTCAACAGTTGGAGCATCAGCATTATCCACGTATTATTGAGGGTTTATTAAAAAAGATTAAAAAGTAATTAAATAAATTCAAATTGATTTAATTTATCGCTTAAAAAATCATAATTTTGCGGCTCAAAATATTCCGCAGAATGACCCAGTCTATCAAGATCAAAAATGCTTTAATTTCAGTTTATTACAAGGATGGTTTAGCGCCATTAGTAAAATTATTGGCCGCTCAAGGCGTTCAATTATTCTCTACCGGAGGCACCGAACAGTTTATAAAAGATTTAAATATTCCAGTAACAGCCGTTGAAGATTTAACTGGCTATCCATCTATACTTGGTGGACGCGTTAAAACGTTACATCCAAAAGTTTTCGGCGGAATATTAAACCGCAGAAATTTAGCTGGAGATCAGAGTCAAATTGCAGAGTATGAAATTCCAGAAATTGATTTGGTAATTGTGGATTTGTATCCTTTTGAAGAAACTTTAAAAGCTGGAGGCACTGCAGAAGAAATTATTGAGAAGATTGACATTGGTGGAATTTCACTAATCCGCGCAGCAGCAAAAAACTTTAATGATGTGGTTATTATTGCATCAAAAAATGATTATCCAACTTTGCATGCTCAGCTAGAAGCTCAAAACGGCGAAACTACTTTATCGCAGCGTAAATCGTTTGCTAAAACTGCTTTCCATACATCTTCTCATTACGACACCGCAATTTTTAATTATTTTAATCAGGAAGAACCTCTTGATGTTTTTAAACAAAGTTTAACTGAATCTAAAACTTTACGTTATGGTGAAAACCCACATCAAGGCGGTAAATTTTACGGCGATTTAGATGGAATGTTTACCAAACTTAACGGCAAAGAACTTTCTTACAATAATTTGGTTGATGTTGATGCAGCAGTTGCATTGATGGATGAATTTGAGGAACCAACTTTCGCAATTTTAAAACACACTAATGCTTGTGGCATTGCATCTCGCAAAACCGTTAAGCAAGCTTGGTTAGATGCTTTGGCTTGCGATCCTGTATCGGCTTTCGGTGGTGTATTAATTACCAATGTTGAAGTTGATTTAGAAACCGCACAAGAAATTAACAACTTATTTTTCGAAGTTTTAATTGCGCCTTCTTATCAACCAGAAGCTGTAGAATTATTTACCAAAAAGAAAAATAGAGTTATTTTAAAACGTAATGAAGTTGAATTGAGTAAAAAACAGTTTAAAACTTTACTTAATGGTGTTATTGAGCAGGATAAAGATTTAATTATCGAAGGTCCGGAACAAATGACAACGGTAACCGACAAAGCACCAACTGAACAAGAATTAAAAGATTTATTTTTCGCTAACAAAATTGTAAAACATACCAAATCGAACACGATTGTTTTGGTTAAGGATGATGTTTTAATTGCTAGTGGTGTTGGTCAAACATCTCGAGTTGACGCATTAAAACAAGCGATTGAGAAAGCTACATCTTTTGGTTTTAGCATAAAAGGTGCTTCAATGGCATCTGATGCATTCTTCCCTTTTCCTGATTGTGTAGAAATTGCTGCTGAGGCTGGAATTACTGCTGTTTTACAACCAGGTGGCTCTATAAAAGATGCTGACTCGGTAAATAAAGCAAATGAAAAAGGCATTGCGATGGTTACAACCGGAGTTAGGCATTTTAAACATTAAACCCCTGAATCCCCTAAAGGGGACTTGAATATCAGGGAGCAAGAAGTAAAGAATAAAGCGCAAAGCTGAAAGCTAAAAGCTAAAAGCTGAAAGAGCAAAGATTGAGGGCACAAAAAAGCCAATATGGTATTCAAAGCTCTTTGGAGTTTGGGCATAAAAGACTAAAGCGCATAGCAATTCCTCTCTTGAGGGGTACCCAACGGGCGGGGTGGTTTAACAAACCCTGCAACCTTGGTTTATTGCACAGAATTTAATTTTTAAACCCGATTGTAGTGAACACGAAGTGGCCTGCCCTTGTGGCTGCCACGAAGTAAAACGAAAAGCGGGACCGAAGAACTTAAAGTTGAAACTAAATATAATAAAAACCCTAATTTTGCATTAGGAATAGTATAGATTTGTTAAAATAAAATAAAAAAACCTACATGGGATTATTTAACTGGTTTACGCAAGAAGTTGCCATTGATTTAGGCACTGCGAATACCCTAATTATACATAACGACAAGGTTGTGGTAGATGAACCATCTATCGTTGCTTTCGATCGTACCACGAACAAAGTTATCGCTATTGGCAAACAGGCCATGCAGATGGAAGGAAAAACCCACGATAACATTAAAACTGTTCGCCCTTTAAAGGATGGCGTAATTGCTGATTTTAACGCCGCAGAAGCGATGATAAAGGGCATGATTCGTATGCTGAACGGCGGTAAAGGCTGGATGTTCCCTTCGTTAAGAATGGTAATTTGTATTCCTTCGGGCATTACTGAGGTAGAAAAACGTGCTGTACGCGATTCGGCAGAGATTGCTGGAGCGAAAGAGGTTTACCTTATACACGAACCAATGGCTGCAGCGGTAGGTATTGGAATTGATGTGGAAGAACCAATGGGCAACATGATTATTGATATAGGTGGTGGCACGACAGAAATTGCGGTTATTGCATTATCGGGTATTGTTTGCGATCAATCTATCCGCGTTGCGGGAGATAACTTCGACTCGGATATTGTAAATTATATCCGTCGCCAGCATAATATTATGATTGGTGATCGTACTGCTGAAAAAATTAAAATTGAAGTGGGCGCTGCGTTACCTGAGTTACAGGATGCACCTGCAGATTTTGCAGTTCAAGGACGTGATTTAATGACTGGTGTACCAAAGCAGATTACTGTTTCTTATACAGAAATTGCTCATTGTTTGGATAAATCGATCTCAAAAATTGAAGAAGCGATTTTGAAAGCTTTGGAGATTACGCCACCAGAACTTTCGGCAGATATTTACCAAACAGGTATTTATTTAACTGGCGGTGGTGCATTGTTAAGAGGTTTGGATAAACGCGTTGCCGCAAAAACTAAACTGCCAGTTCACGTCGCCGAAGATCCACTTCGTGCCGTGGTTCGCGGAACAGGAATTGCCCTTAAAAACATTGGTAATTATAAATTTTTAATGCAATAATCTAGATTTGAGACATTAGATATGAGATTTGAGACTAAAAGCAAAACTCATATCTCATATCTCATATCTCATATCTTTTAAACAATGCGTAACCTTTGGATTTTCATAAGTAGATATAACGCATTCTTTTTGTTTATTATATTTTCTACCGTAGGCTTAATACTTACTGTTAAAAATAATGCTTATCAGCGTAGTGTTACTTTAAATTCTACCAATGAAGTAGTTGGAACGGCATATGAACGTTTGAATATTTTTAAAAGGTATTTAAATTTAGGATCTGTAAATGATAGTCTTTCTACTGAAAATGCGAAACTTAAAACCCAACTTTTACAATTAACTACGGTAGATTCTGCAAAAGATGTTAAAGTTATTGATACCGTTACCAACCAACAATATACTTATTTAGCTGCTAAGGTGGTTAAAAACTCGGTTACCTTGCGCAATAATGTAATGACGATTAATAAAGGTGCTATTGATGGTATAAAACCTGGAATGGCAGTAATTTCTCCTCAAAAAGGTGTTGTAGGTTTTATTAGAGATGTTTCTGAGCATTTGGCAACCATACAATCTCTCTTGCATAAAGACACCAAGATAAGCGTAATAGTTAAAAAAAATCATGCATTGGGATCGTTAGTTTGGGGAGATGGAAATTTCGATATTAGAAAAGCATTTATTAAAGAAGTTCCAAATCACATTAAGATAAACGTTGGCGATACCATTGTAACTTCTGGCTATGCCTCGTTTCCTGCAAATATTTTAGTAGGTAGGGTGAGCAAAACTAATGTAACCACAAATGATAATTTCTTATCGGCAGAATTGAATTTATTTAATGATTTTAGCACCTTGCAGTATGTGTATGTGGTAAAAGACAAAAAGGCCGATGAACAAAAGGCCTTAGAAAGTATTGTGAAACCAAATGAATAGTAGAACTATAATTATAAATATTGTAAGGTGGGTGTTGCTCCTTTTTGTGCAAGTGTTTTTGCTCAAAAATATGGGTTTTTATGACCTTTCTACGCCCTTTATTTATGTGCTTTTTCTGCTGCTTTTACCTTTTAACATCCCAAATATCCTCCTCTATATAATTGCTTTTGGTACAGGATTAACTTTAGATGCGTTTTACGACACAATGGGCGTACACGCTACAGCATGTGTAGTTTTGGCCTTTGTAAGAATATCTTTTATTGCAATAAGTTTAAATAAAGATGCGCACGATGATCCAGAACCATCATTAAGTTACATGGGTTTTCAGTGGTTTGCACTCTATTCATTGCTCTGCATCATTGCACATCATTTAGTATTATTCTTTTTAGAAGCCTTTAAATTATCAGAAATCGGCTATACCTTGATAAGGTGTGGTTTAAGTGTTATATTTACGGTGTTACTGATTCTACTGATAGAATTTATCTTCTATAAAAGAACATCCCGCTAATGGATCAATTGTTTAATCGAAAATATGTTGTACAAGGTTTATTTATCGTTATTGCGATAATACTTTTGGGCAAGCTTTTTTATATTCAAATTGTTAGCGATAAAGCGTTTGTTTCTGCCGAAAGTAACGTACTCCGAAAAATATACAAATATCCGGCTCGTGGTGCCATTTTAGACCGTAACATGAAAGTTATCGTTCAAAATGAACCCGTTTATGATTTAATGGTTATCCCAAATGAAGTAAAGCCGTTTGATACGTTAGCTTTAGCAGATGCGTTGGGATTATCTTTTGAAGATATTGGAAAGAAATTAAGAAAGTCGAAGATACAATCCAACTATCAATCTACATTTTTCGAGCGACAAATTTCAGTAGAAAGTTACGCCCGATTACAAGAAATCATGTATCGTTTTCCTGGTTTCAGAACACAGGACAGAACTATTAGACATTATCCCGATAGTATTGGAGGACAAATTTTTGGTTGGGTTAAAGAGGTTAGTCAAGATGATATTGATAATTCTGATGGCTATTACCGTCCCGGCGATTTTATTGGCAAAAGTGGATTGGAGCGATCTTACGAAAACTATTTACGTGGCGAGCGCGGTGTAATAAATACTTTGTACGATGCCCGCAACGTTGCACAAGGAAGTTACGCACAGGGAAAATATGATGTAAATGCTGTATCGGGCGATCGGTTAATTTCATCGTTGGATATTAGGATACAAAAACTTGGCGAAGAGTTAATGCAAAACAAGGTTGGTGCAATAGTAGCTATAGAACCTTCAACAGGAGAAATATTAGCATTTGTGAGTAGCCCTACGTTTAACCCTAACAAATTTGTTGGAAAAAATTGGGGCAACAGTTATATGGATTTAATTCGTAACCCATATCGCCCACAAATTGTACGCCCCATACAAGGTTATTATCCCCCTGGGTCATCATTTAAACCCGTTGATGCCTTGGTTGCACTGCAAAATGGCGCAATTAATCCCACAACTACATTTTTCTGTCCGGGTTATTATGTTGCCGGAAACCACAAAGTGAAGTGCGAACACGTTGATGGAACCATAAACCTGCAACGGGGAATTGCTAGAAGTTGTAATACTTATTTTTGCCATGTATTTCAAAATATCATGACGCAAAATGGCATAAAAAACCAACGCAATACCTATTCAAAGTGGCACGAACAGATTAGCAAATTTGGTTTCGGGCAGAAATTAGATATTGATATGCCTTATGAAAAGAAAGGCAAATTTTATACCGCCGATTATTATAACAAGCTATATGGAAACCGTTGGGGTTATACTACTGTAATATCTCAAGCAATTGGCCAGGGCGAAATAACATCTACACCTTTACAAATGGCAAATGTTATGGCAGCCATTGCCAATAGAGGCTATTATATTAAGCCACACCTAATCAAGGGAATTGGAGATAATCACACTGTAAAAAAAGAATATACCATTAAAAACTCAGTCGGCATTGATGCAGAATATTTCCAGCCAGTAATTGAAGGCATGAGAGATGCTGTGAATAGCCCTTGGGGTACGGCAACGCTGTCGCGTATTCCAAATATATTAATGTGCGGTAAAACAGGAACGGTACAAAATCCACATGGCAAAAACCACTCTGTTTTTATCGGTTTTGCCCCCATGGATAATCCTAAAATTGCAATAGCCGTAATTGTAGAAAATGCTGGCTATGGAAGTACTTATGCTGCACCTATTGCAAGTTACATGGTAGAGAAATATTTAACAGATTCTGTTAAAAACGGAAGAATGGCCGAAGTAGAGTGGATGAAGAATCAAAATCTTTTACCAGACCTCATTACAAAGATTAAAAAACCTAAAGTTTTTAAGGTAGATAGTTTAAATTTGAAGAAAACAGATTCTTTAAAAAAATTAAAAGACAGCGCTAAGGTTAAATCTGCCAATGCAGTTAAGTTGGATAAAACCAAGGTTTTAAGTCAAGAAAATAAAAACTCAACAAAAGTACAAGGCAACAAAAGATGATACACCAACAAGGAAATCGCTTCTTTTTTAATGTAGATTGGATTACGGTTCTTATTTACATTTTACTTTGCACAATTGGCGTAATTAATATTTTTGCTTCCATTTATAACCCTGATAAAGTAATAGGTATTGATTTTACCACAAACTATGGCAAACAGCTTATTTACGTTATTACAGGTTTAGTTTTAGGATTATCGATTCTGCTTTTCGATGGCCGCCTTTTCAACGTTTTTTCTCCGTTTATTTATGGAGCAACTTTAATTTTGCTGGTGGTGGTTTTGGTTATTGGCCGTAAAGTAGCTGGTAATCAGGCATGGATACCGCTTGGCTCTTTCCGGCTTCAACCCTCGGAGTTTGCAAAATTTGGAACAGCACTACTATTGGCTCGCTACGTGAGCACGTTTAATCCAAAATTTAGAGATTTTAAATCAATCTTCTTTGCAGGATTGATTGTTGCAGCACCCCTTTTACTTATTATGTTACAGCCTGATACAGGTTCTGCTCTAGTATTTTTAGCCTTCATGTTCCCGCTCTATCGAGAAGGTTTGTCAGGTTACTTCTTGCTCATTTTCTTGGGGATGATTGTCCTTTTCGTAGCCGATTTTTTAGTGCCCACTTATATTTTGGTCATTATTATTTCTACCCTAGGCGGCCTATTTATTTTTGCGAATAAGCGAAAACAGAAAGTAGTTTTTTCTACAATTTTAGTCACTTTAATTGCTGTAGGCTATTTATTTTTAGTTAAAGTTGCCTATACAAAAGTTTTAGAACCACATCAGCGCACCAGAATAGAATTGATGTTGGGGCTGAGAACCGATAACAAAGGCGCAGGTTACAATGTTATTCAATCGCAAATTGCCATAGGTTCTGGCCAGGGATTGGGACGAGGATTTTTACAAGGTACACAAACGAAATATGGCTATGTACCCGAACAAAGCACCGATTTTATTTTTAGTACTATTGGCGAAGAATGGGGCTTTGCAGGTTGCGCAGTTGTCATCGGCCTTTATATATTTTTACTTTTGCGGTTAATTAATTTAGCTGAGCGGCAAAGATCTACTTTTAGTAGAGTTTACGGTTATTGTGTAGCCTGTATCTTGTTTTTTCACATCTTTATCAATATCGGTATGACGATTGGAATTATTCCGGTAATTGGTATTCCACTTCCGTTAATTAGCTATGGAGGTTCATCGCTTTGGAGTTTTACCATATTAATCTTTATTTTTTTAAAACTAGATTCAAACCGAATGGGGTTTATTTAGTGATGAGTTTTGAGTGATGAGTGATGAGTGATGAGTCTGCATCCGTACAATAAAACCTAGTAGTTTTTTTAGTGATGAGTTTTGAGTGATGAGTGATGAGTCTGCATCCGTAAAATAAAACCAAATAATTTATATAGTTATGAGTTTTGAGTGATGAGAGATGAGTCTGCATCCGTAAAATAAAACCAAGTAATTTGTTTAGTGATGAGTTCTTTTTAGAGATGAGTTCCTTTTTTATAGATGAGTTTTGAGTTATGAGTGATGAGTCTGCATCCGTAAAATAAAACCTAATAGTTTGTTTAGAGATGAGTTCTTTTTTAGAGATGAGTTTTGAGTGATGGGTATGCATCCGTAAAATAAAACCTAGTAGTTTATCTAACGATGAGCGATGGGTATTTATCTAAAAACAAGCTAATAGCGATTAGAAAAAGTTTGCCACTGTGCTAACACACCTGCAAACTCATAACTCATATCTCATAACTAATTCCTAAATCTCCTATTTAACAGTTCATAAAACTGGTCTACAGTGGCCTGCTTATTTGCCCAGTTATTTTTTACAGCATAATTAGATTGCAAAAAATTATCGGCAGTTTCAAAATCTGTCATTTTGTTAATTAAATCAATCGCCTCTGAATACGCTAAATTATAGCCTCCAAATAAATCCTTAATAAACAAAAGCTTTTCGTTTAAATTAATGCCTTGTTTTAAATCACCAATTGTTGGCTTTACATCACTTGGTTGAGCATTACTTCTGGCAAGTAAATCATTAAAACTTGGCGATACTGATGCAGTATGGCTTTCTACAACTGGTTTAACGGGTACAGCATTTGGAATAAATATGGGCACTTCTTCTCGAACAGGTGGAGAAATTATATCATCATCGTATTTTGGATTGTGGCTAGCCACCACTACCGGCTCGTGGACTATTTTTTCTTCTTTAGCCAAAACCTCAGGCTCTTCGGTATGGATTAAAAAAGGCTCCGGACCAATTTCATCTTCAATAAACGGTTCAGGTTTTTCGGTAATTGCTTCAATAGCTGTAGTTTGATTTAAAGCATTTTTTTTCTTTGCCAAAATATCTTCTTCCTCGTTCGTAAATTGGCGATCGAAGATTTCCTCAACAGGTTTCTCTTCATAATCAAATTTGTCAACCTCAGTATTTAAGCTTTTCCCTAAATCAAAAGTAAAAGTATTCTCGTCATTATCGGGTTTAAAAAAATCATATTCCAAAACTTTTTCTGCAGTTTCAACATGAATTTTTTCTTCGTCAACAACCTCTTGTTCATGCACAATATCTACACGTTGCTCCGCTTCTTCAGCTTGGGCAATCTCCTCTAAATCAGCGGGTTCATCAAGCTCAAATTCAACTGTAGGTTCTAATTCCTCAATAAGCAATTTTTCTTCAGTAGGTTCAATAACAATATTTGAAAAATCATTTTTAACCTCTGGATGGAGCGCGTTTAATTTTTTCACTATTTCTACGTGATCGGTAAGAAAATGTGCATTTGCTAAAAAAAGCTCTACTTCTAAATCATTTAATTGTTGTGGGTTTTGCGCTAAATATTGATACTGTTCGTTTAGCTCAGTTAAAATGTTGCCTACCTTTTTAAAAATATCTTGTTGCTTCATCATAGATGTTAACGAATTTTTTGGTGTTTTATGTTGGTAACTATGTATCCAAAAATAACACTTAATTCTCATATTTGTTCAGTTTAAAAATTATAGAACAGACATTCAGAAATAAAAAATCGAGCATGTTATTTAGCGAGCAAAATTTTAGGAGAAGAGGCGAGTTTTCTGGGAGTATTGAAGTGGTTTGTGGCTCCATGTTTTCTGGTAAAACCGAAGAATTAATTCGACGATTAAAGCGTGCCCAAATTGCCAAGCTAAATGTAGAAATTTTTAAACCTCGTACCGACAATCGGTATCACGAAAGCGCCGTGGTATCTCACGATTTGAATTCCATTTCATCAACTCCGGTTGAAAGTGCATCAGCAATTTTATTGTTAGGTGCAAATACACAGGTAGTTGGGATAGATGAAGCGCAATTTTTTGATGATGAATTACCTGATGTTTGCAACAAATTAGCGGTAAAAGGGATTCGGGTAATTGTGGCAGGTTTAGATATGGATTTTAGCGGAAAACCATTTGGCCCGATGCCAGCTTTAATGGCCATCGCCGAACACGTAACCAAAGTTAATGCTGTTTGCGTTTGCTGTGGAAACCCTGCACTTTACAGCTATAGAACAGTTAAAAACGATGCCAAAGTATTAATTGGCGAAAAGGAAAGCTACGAACCCAGGTGTAGGGCTTGTTACCACGTTGGGTTGGTTGGTTAGTTTTTAGGGGATTAGTTGGTTAGTTGTTTGGTTGGTTAGATGGTTAGATGGTTAGTTGCTTAGATGGAAAATTTCAATAAAGAAACAATATCAATTTTAGGTTGTGGGTGGTTTGGATTTGCGTTAGCAAAAAGACTTATCGGCTTACATTATACGGTAAAAGGTTCTACAACTACGTCAGATAAATTACCGGCGCTTAACGAAAGTAAAATACAGCCCTACTTAATCAATTTTACTGCAGACGAAGTAGTTTGTGAGGATTCTTTCTTTGATGCAGATGTATTATTCATTTGTATTCCACCAAAACGCAGTTCACCTGAACTTAAAGATTATCCGAATAAAATTAAAATGATATTGGATTTGGCTAAAGGCAAAACCAAGAATATTATTTTAATAAGCTCTACAAGCGTTTATGGTGATGAAAATAAAGCTGTTACTGAATATAGCGGTACGCATCCAGAAACTGATTCTGGCAAATTGGTTTTAGAAGCGGAGCATTTATTTAAAAATTTAAATCCCGAAAATTTTACCATTATCCGCTTTGCGGGATTAATTGGACCAGAACGTAATCCAGGCAGGTTTTTTGCAGGGAAAAAAGATATTCCAAACGGGTTAACGCCAGTTAATTTGATTCACCAAACGGATGCTGTGGGTATAGCTTGCGCAATTTTAGAAAAGCAAGCATTTGGTTTTATTTATAATGCATGCAATCCAAATCATCCTACGAAGCAAGATTTTTATACTACCGCAGCAAAAGATGCTGACTTAATTGAGCCGAGTTTTATTAGTGAGAAAACAGCATGGAAAATTGTGGAAAGCATTAATGTGCCGAAGTATTTAGGGTACGAATTTGAGGTTGAGTTATAAAAAAATTGCCCGCAGATTTAAAATGAAAAAAAAGCAGATTAGCGCGGATCTTAAAAAATTCGCATACATTTCATCCCCTTAAATCTGCGATCCTTATCTGCGAAAATCTGCTGGAAAGTGTAAAGCCTAAAATTCAACTTTGCCATAAGATAGCTTTCGGATACGAGCAAAACTAAGACTCTCATAACCTCAATTCGATAATTAAATACCTGATTTAAAACGTTTAATTGGCTCTAAATTAGGGATCCATCTAGCTTATACGTGTGGAAAAGTTCTGTTACTTGCGTCATTCCCGCGTAGGCGGGAATCTTAAAGCAATAAATAGGTTTTTCTTTCGCATTAGGATTCCCGCCTACGCGGGAAGGACGATAAGCCTAAGTGTAATACCAATTAAGCATGATTTTCAATAAAACGATTCGTGCTTCGCAATGAAGGAGATGGTTTTAACTCAATAACCCAAGCAATTCTTTCTTCGTTAAATTCTTAAATATTCCACCATCAGATTGGATTAAATTATTTACTAAATCTTTTTTCGTCGCCTGCAATTTCATAATCTTTTCTTCAATCGTATCCGGGCAAATTAACCGCACCGCCATTACATTTTTATGCTGACCAATACGATAAGCCCGATCAATCGCCTGATTTTCGACTGCTGGATTCCACCATGGATCGACTAAGTACACGTAATCCGCTTCTGTTAAATTTAATCCAATTCCGCCGGCTTTTAAACTAATTAAGAAAACAGGAATAGCAGCATTGGTTTGAAAAGACTGCACCACTTCTCCCCTTTTTTTGGTTTTACCTGTTAAATATTCATATTTAATCCCACGAATTTCGAGCTGTTTTTTAATCAAATCCAGCATCGAAACGAATTGAGAAAATACCAAAATTTTATGATTTTTCGATTTACTTTCTATCTGCTCCAATAAAGCATCAATTTTTGACGATGCCTGAAGATAAGATTTGCCATCGGCCAACAATGCCGCACCGTTGCAAATTTGCCTTAAACGGGTAATACTTTTTAAAACATGCATGGCACTTTTAGGCAATTCATCTTCAGTTTTACCTAAAATATAGTCTTGAATTTCCTTTTTATTGGCTTCATAAACATCTCTCTGCTCCGCACCCATTTCGCAGTACAACACAATTTCAGTTTTATCAGGTAATTCTTTCGCCACCTCCTCTTTTGTGCGCCGTAAAATAAAAGGTTTAATCTTTCGCTGTAATTCTTCCGCCCTGCGATTATCTTTGAACTGATCAATCGGTGTAGAATAAACATCGGCAAATTGCTGTTTAGTACCAAACAAACCGGGGCAGGCAAACGAAAGCTGACCATACAAATCGAACGTGTTGTTTTCTATTGGCGTACCAGTTAGTGCGATTTTATTACGCGACTGAAGCATCCGGACAGTTTTATACCGCTGTGATTCGGGATTTTTGATATGCTGCGATTCATCCAAAAAGATATAATTAAAACGATAATCTTTTAAATATCGAATGTCGGAAAGTAATGTACCATACGAGGTTAACACAATTTCATAACCATCAAATACATCGGTAGTTTTCGTTCTATCGTTGCCATAAATGGTTTTAACTTTTATAGATGGCGCAAATTTTTGTACTTCAGCTTTCCAATTAAAAATTAACGAAGCCGGAACCACAATAAGATTGGTATTATGCTTTACTTTTTCTCGTTGAGATAGAATAAATGCCAAAACCTGAATGGTTTTCCCCAAACCCATATCATCGGCCAAACAACCACCAAAATTAAAATCATCTAAAAAATTGAGCCAATTTAAACCATCTTTTTGGTAAGGGCGCAAAGTTGCGTTTAAAGTTTTAGGAACCGCAACAGCGTGAATTTGATCCAAACCATCAAACTTTTCTTTAAAAAGCTTTATTTCATTTTTTACCTCTCCATCTAATAATGCATCTTCGTACAAATTATTTATCGATGCATATTTTATTTTATGGGTTAAGATTTTATCATCCACAATTTCGCCAGCATTAAAATAAGTTGTAAATTTTTGCAACCAATGTTCGGGCAAAATACCTTGCTTACCATCATCAAGTGTAATAAATTTACTCTTATTCCTAATGGATTTATGTAAATGTTTAAGGGAGACATTTTGTTTACCAAATTTCACTTTAACTTTTGTTTCAAACCAATCCGTTCCGCTTAACACCTCGATATTAATTTCGGGTTTAAATTCGTTTAACTTATTGTTTTTTAATTGATTGAACCCTAAAATATGAATGTCTTTTTTTCTCCAAACATCAAAAGTTTCTAAAAACCAAGCCTCTTCTAAAAACCGCTTTCTATGCAGGTAAAATGAATCATTGGTTTCTTGTTCGTAAAAGAACGGATGCTGTTTTAAGATGTTCGAAATAAATTGCAATTCTTCATTGTCATCTCTATTTACGGTAAAAACATTCCCATATTTATCTTGAGATTGAATTTGCCTTTTGGATAAAACCGGAATTTCGATACTTCCATAACGCATTACTGGCGTAATCAAAATAAAATCTTCCGATTCGGATAAGTAAATCAATTTTTCATTCTCCAAATCGAAACCTTTCTCTTCAATTTGAAGATTGGTTGCAGGTTTTAAGTATGTATAATCAACCTTAATATTACCTTCTAGCTGAATTAAAATTGATTTCTGAAATTCAGGATATTTTGATTTATGAAGAATTAAACGGTTACTTTGTTTTTTAAAAAAACCGATCACGCTCAATAAATCCATCCGAGCAATTAAATAAAAATCGTTTTTGAGTTGAATAAAATATTGGTAACACAATACCAAATTATCTAAATCGTAAGATTTTTCATCAATAATTAACCGACCTGTAATTTCATAAAAATCATCTCGTTGGTTAACCGAAAGTCTTAAATCTACCTCCAAAATATGCACCGAGATAGAAATAATAGAAGATGACTGAATACCCGGCGAAAGCTTAGCGTTGTGTTGATAAAAGCGTAAACCCAATGGATTTTTAACGATGGCTTTTAAGGCCGCTAATTCTACGTCGTTATCATCGTTATCATAATTTTGTTTAAAAGTTGTAAATCCACCATAAAATTTAAGCACATCCTCTCCTTCGGTTTTAAATAAAACTTCGGCAGCATTAATGGCTGTAAATGGGTTTTTAACTTTACCAGTTTTAGTGGTTTCAGCTTCGAATAAATCGATTGTTAAATTGCCGTAATAACGGTGTTGTGCAAATACAATAAACTGTTTCTCGGTAGTTGCTTTTACCGATTCTACTAATTTTCGCCCTTTTGTTGGTAATAATAAGCGCGCTAAATTTTGTTTTGCCTCTACATTAAACGCCTGTAAAAACTCCATTTTCGGCTTAATTTCAACGTTATCATTTTGGTAATCAACCTTAAAAAGATCCTCAATTTTTGGTTCGTTTTCTAAACCATAAGCAATGGCTACCTTTCTAAATTCGGTTTTCCTTAAATTAATATCGAAGAAAATACGGAGCGCAGGCCGTTTTAAAATATTATATAATAACTGTGCTTGGTGCGTGCAAAGTCGGTTTTTCGGCTCGTTGCATCTGCAGGAAAGCTTTACCTTATTATCGCTTTGCTGTACCTGAACAATAGGAAAGTGGATGGATGAATTTGGCAGACTAAACGCACCAAAATCAATTTCTATTTGCTCAGGAATTAAATCATAAAAGCTTTTAACGCCAGTATCAACTTGGGCGTTTAGGTGTTTTAGAATTACTAAATTAGATAATTGAGAGAGATTAAAATCTTTAAAAACGTAATCATAAGGGTTTTCATGCTCAGTGTGACTATGCGCTTTTTCGTCTCTCATTTAAACCCAATTAAGGCAATAAAAGTAAGAATTTAATGGTGGAATAGCAGTTGCTAAAAAATCAATTTTATCCACATCGTTTGATGTAAATAAAGCTGACTTAAGCAAAGAAATATATTACACATGAAGCTGTCTAAAAACAATAAGTTAAGAAATTGTAAAAGAATTAAATTTGTCGCTGTCGTCATACACATCTTGTTCCGATAGCTATCGGAAGGGCATCTTAATATTTTTGTAAGAACTAATTTCGCAGCATTTCTGTCGCATTACGATTCCCGTTTTCACGGGAATAACGGCCTTGCAAAATATAATTCTGCCTACAAAATTTCAAAATTAATTTTGAGACAGCCTCACTTAATATTTTATAAAAACGCTTTAATATCGGCAGGTGAATAATTTATCGATTTTAGGGTTTTATCATCCGCTTTGCGGAATACCAAAAACAAACCATCTATTTCTTTATAGTAAGCTTCAGTTCCGTCTTTAGCTAAATAAAACTGAATAGTCTTTTCAGCTTCTGCTACTGTTTTACATGCTTTACTCATGTTAGAGCGATGCACTTCATCAAATAAACCTTTAAACTTTTGGCCCATACCAAACTCCAAAATAGCGCCCGCAAGCACATATTGCAAATCGCAAAGTGCATCTGCAACTTCAATTAAATCATCATTATCAATCGCTTCTTGTAATTCTTTCAACTCTTCTGCCAATAAAGAAACGCGTAAATTTGCACGTTGTTTCGCCGGAATTATAGGATTTGGCTGAATTGGGTGCTGAAAAGTGCTGTGAAATTCTGCTACTTGATTTAATGAATTAGATTCTTGCATAACTTATAATGTGTTTAATCTTTGTTTCGCAAACATAAAAAATCCGAACGAATTAATTACCGAAAATTATACACACACGCAATAATACTAACCAAGAAATATTTTAAATGAAAGTCTAGCTTTAGCATTAACCTTTTTTCCCTTCTCTAATCATTTTAAAAAATTCTTCTTTATAAGTTTCTCCTACCGGGATGGATTGATCGTTGATGAAAAGCGTATTCCCATCAATCATCTTTATTTTTTCTAAAGAAACGATATATGATTTATGTACGCGGTAAAATGGAGGCTTTGGCAGTTCAACTTCAAGCTCTCGCAAAGGTTGGTAAGTGATAAGCCGTTGCGTTTCGGTATATACCGAAACATAATTTTTTAGCCCCTCAATGTATAAAATATCGTTGTAATTTACTTTAAGAAACTTGTTTTTAGTATCGCCTTTAATAAACATGAAATCATTTTCTTGCTGAACAATTGCTTGTACTGGTTTTTCATTTTGTAGAGACAACACTGGTTGCAAAATCTGCTTCGCTTTTGAAGCGGCTTTATAAAAACGTTCGTACGAAATAGGTTTCAAAAGATAATCCACCACGTCGAGATCGAAACCGGCTAAAGCAAACTCAGAATATGCAGTAGTTAAAATCACTTTGCATTTATCGCCACATATTTTTAAAAATTGAATACCTGTTAACTCGGGCATTTGAATATCCAAAAAAACCAGGTCAACTGCTCCAGCCTGCACTAAATTTAAGGCTTCAAATGGACTTGTTGTAGTGCCGATCAACTCTAAAAAAGGCGTTTTTTTAATAAAGGCAGCAACTACATCGGATGCATACGCTTCGTCATCAACAGCAAGGCAACGGATCATATTTTGTTATTCAAGGTTAAGGTTTAAAAAAATCTTTTATTTCATTTACAAATTCAAAACTAAGGTAGTTTTGTAGGTATTTCCATTGTTCGAAATTAGTAATTCATGTTTATCAGGATAAATTAAATCCAATCTGCGGTTAATATTTACCAAACCCACGCCGCTAGAAATGTCTTTTTGTGCATGGCTTATTTTGTTGCTCACTTCAAACGTTAGTCGTTTACCAACAACCTTCAGTTTTATTCTAATCGGCTGTGCCTCAAAACTAACCACACCATGCTTAAAAGCATTTTCTACGAAAGGAATTAACACCAAAGCTGCGATTTTTTGATCGGCCACGCCATCTGTTGTAAAATCGACATAAAAATTTGGTTCAAAACGCATTTTAAAAAGCTCAATATAACTCTTTAAATAATCCACTTCTTTATCCAAACTCACTTTTCCATCCACATGCTCATTTAAAGTATATCGCATTAAATCTGATAATCGAAGTACAGCATTCGCCAACTTATCCGATACGGGAATGGCCAAAGAATAAACGTAGTTAAGCGTATTGTATAAAAAGTGCGGGTTAATTTGAGATTTTAAGAAGGATAATTCTGCCTTGATTACTTCGTCCTTCAGTTTTCTGTTGTCTCGCTCAATCTCGAAGCTTTGTTGCACACCATAAACGGCAGCTGCTATTACAATATAAGATGTACCGTAATAAATGTTATCGACAATGTAAAACCAAGCCGTTGTTCCTTCAGAATAATTGTGGAAACCAAACCATTTTAGGTAAAGCACTTCTTCAATAATATATCGCAATGCGATGAAAATAGCCACACTAAATAACACGCCCAAAATAAGCTGTGGCACTTTCCCTTTTTTTAAAAAATTTGGATAAACAAATAAATAGCAGACATAAAATTCTACAAGTTTAACTACCGACATAGAAATACCCAGCGCTACTGTAACGAAATTTGCCGACTGTATAAAATATCCACTGTATTGATAAGCGAGAATAAGCGCCCAGCATAAAATATGAATTAGGAATATTTTTGTATTTTTCATAAGCTAAAACTATGCAAAACATTTTTAACTGCAGCATTTCTTATCCCAAGCCCAAAAAAAATTATCCCAACACCCGTTTTTGAAGGATTAACCATTTTTTTAGCATTAATTAGCATTGGGATAATAATTTAAAGGGTTGGGATTATTAAATTTATTAGCTTTTACAACATGTGCATCTTTGAAACATCAATTACAAACACTTATTAAGATGAACACATACCCAAAATTTTTCTTCGCAATTTTATTTGCCTTATGCTTTAACCAAGTAAATGCACAAACCCAAAAAGTAAGTGGCAACATACTTAGCAAAAGCAACCAACCTTTAGATTATGCATCGGTTGCATTAATTCACCTGCCCGATTCGGTATCGCAAGCCTTACAAGCAACTAATGAAAAAGGCATTTATGAGTTTAACGCTGTAAAACCTGGTAAATATTTAATTAAAGCCTTAATGATGGGTTATGATAGAAATCAATCGATCATTTTTGAGGTAAAAGAAGCGAGCGTTAAAGTGCCAACAATTATTTTAACCGATCGCTCTGAGAATTTACAAACCGTTAATATTATTTCGAAAATGCCATTGATCGATCAAAAAGCCGACCGCGTAATTTTAAATGTTGAACAAATGAATACCACGGGAGATAATGCGCTTGAGGTTTTGAGCAGAGCACCTGGTGTAACGTTAGATAAAGATGAAAACATCATTTTAAAGGGTAAAAAAGGCATAAATGTACTTATTGACGGCAAAATGAGTTACATGAGTGGCATGGAATTAACTACCTATTTAAAATCTTTACCCGCTTCAGTAGTGAGTAAAATAGAGTTAATCTCTAACCCACCATCCTCATTTGATGCAGCAGGTACAGCGGGCATTATCAACATTAAGTTTAAAAGAAATAAAATACAGGGCTTTAACGGCAATACAAATTTAGGCGGTGGCTATGGCAAATATGAAAAAGTTTACGGTGGCGTAAATTTGAATTATAATGTTGGTAAATTGAGCACTTATGTACGTTTAAATGCGGGTCATTACAACTCTTACAACCGTTTAACTTTAAATAGGACTATAGGCGATGACCAGTACAACCAAGTTAATTTTTGGCACCCAATAACCAACAGCCTAAGTTTTTCTACCGGGGCAGATTACTTTATTAACGATAAACATACCATTGGCGTAATGATAAAAGGTGATAATTCGCCATTTAACACAAAAGTTAACAGCAACTCGGTAAGTTATAATGGTACAGGATCGAAAACCGGAGCAACCGAAATGTACAACCCCCAAACCAACGAAAACAACAACCACGCATTTAATTTAAATTACCGACTAAAAACAGATACGCTTGGTGGCGAAATAGGTGTTGATGCAGATTATGTACGCTATAATAACAGCAAAAATGAAACCTTTACAAATACTTATTTAGATGCAAATAATGCGTTAATTGGTAACCCGATTGATTTAAGAAATGCAGGTATGGGAAGTGTTTCAATTTATTCGATCAAAGCAGATTACACAGTAAACTTTTCAAAATCGGTGAAAATGGAAACTGGATTAAAAAGTAGCTGGGTAAAATCGGCAAGTGATGTGCGTTTTGATTCGTTAAAAACTGCGGGATGGATTAACGATATCCGTAGAACAAACCAATTTAATTACAGCGAAAACATAAATGCAGGTTACTTATCGATGAGTAAAAATTTTAAAAACTTCGATTTAAAAGCAGGTGTACGCGCTGAGCAAACAATAGGTAATGGCAACTCATCGCAAACCAATACCCTAATTGCACGAAAGTATTGGAAACTTTTTCCAAGCGTTTTTGCCTCACTTAAATTAGATTCGAATAATTTGGTAACTGGAGCATATAGAAAAAGTATTAATCGCCCAGCATACAGCAGTTTAAATCCCTTTACTTTTTATACCGATCCTTATACGGCGATACAGGGAAACCCACTTTTGCAACCATCTTATTCTAACAGCTTCGAATTTAATTATTCGTTTAAAAATTATAGACTACTTACGCTAAGTTATTCTGTTGGTACCGAATCGATAAATGATGTGATTTATCAAAATAACTTAACAAAAGAGAGCATTAGCAGACCCGAAAATTTGAATAAAGACATTAGCTTTTACGTCGCTACTGGAAGTCCTTTTGACGTTACAAAATGGTGGAACAACAATTCGGAAATTGCATTGGCTTACAATAAAACACAATCTTTGGTGCAGGGAAACGGTTTTAGCGCATCATCATGGAGTTGGGCGGCAAGTTTTGGCAATACCTTCACTTTACCTAACAGTTATAGTATTTCTTTAGATGCTTACTATTCATCGCCAGCGGTAATGGGTTTGTTTAAAAGTTTAGAAAACTATCAAGTAAACATTGGTGCGAAAAAAACCTTTTGGAAAAAGAACGCTACGGTTGCGCTAAAAATGAACGACGTTTTTAATACCAGCAAATTTAGGGCGAACTTGCAGTACAACAATATAAATACCTTTTGGCAAAATGAATGGGAAAGCAGAAAAGTTTCTTTAAGTTTCAGCTACAAATTCGGTAATATGAAAATTAAAACCGCACGCAATAGAAGAACCGGAACGGGAGATGAAGAAAATAGGATTAAGAATTAATGCAACCATTTGTAATTGAACAAATGCATAGAAATTAAACTCGGTTTTAGATACTTTTTTCTTTAATGAAAAAAGTATCTATCCTTTAAACCTCAAATGTACCGAGGCAAAACTGGTGTAGCGTATAAACGAAATTGCTTAGTATGGAAATATTCAATCCTAATTAAAGCACCAACAACATCCAAACGTTACAAGCAAAATGGCCCGAATTACCCAACGGCTTTTCAAGTAATTTAAACCCAAAATTCTCATACATGCTAATCGCTTTCTCCAACTCGGGGAAAGATTCTAAATAAACCTCATTATAACCAAAATGTTGCGCCGACTCGATACTTTTTTGGAGCAAAGCTTTGCCTATTCCTTTATCTCTTGATGATTTCGATACATACAGTTTGACCAATTCCACACAACCATCTGGCAAACCATCGGTAGGAAAAATACCGCAACCGCCCAATAACATACCATCTTCTTCAGCCAACCAGTAATCTGACCCATATTGCTGAAAGAGTTCGAAGAGTTTATCAGTAGTAGGATCGGTATAAACGGTGCCTTGTTTAGGTATTGCAAACTCATCAAATACCTTACGGATTAGGGATGCTATGTCAACATTGTCTGCTTTTGTTAATTTCCTAAAAGTAACCGCCATTTATTTTTTTGTTTAAAGTTAACAATCCTTAATTGCACACGAAATAGTTTTTGTAATTTGCCGTTATGAAATACATGAAACAAATACTATCGCTGTGCATCATCATCCTTCTATTTGCAGGCTGTGATATAGCCAAACAAGCCCAACAAGTTGCCGCATTAGAAAGTTGTACTTATAGACTAACCAAGTTGCAACAAGTATCTTTAGCAGGCACGGATGTGCAAAAACTATTGAATCAACAAGATTTAAGTTTGAGCAGTTTACCAGGAATTGCCTTGGGTTTATTACGAAAAGATATTCCGTTACGGGCAAACTTAAATTTAGAAATTACCAATCCAACCGCGCAACTTGCTGCAATAAATCAATTTGAGTACAAAATACTTGTTAACAACACAGAGCTAACCGAAGGTATCATTAATCAAAACGTTAATGTTGCACAAGGTCAAACGGTTAACGTACCAGTACAAATGAGCACAAATATTTATGGCTTATTGGCTGGCGGAAATTTATTAAACGATATAATGAAAGCAACAAAAACTGGTACCGCAAATGATAAAATCGGTGTATTGACATTAAAAATCAAACCTTCGATAATGATTGGTGGCACTTTAGTGAAGTATCCAGGCTACATTACCATTAACAAAGATATTAGCAGTAAAATTTTATTTTAAAATTATCGGTTATGTGAGGGCGTCATAATCATACCTTTAAAATTGTTTTGATCCAATTTTGCGCCAATTTCCTTTACCTTTTCTAAAGAAAGTTTTGTAACAACGTTGCCCGTTTTAGCATCTAAACTTGCTATTTTTGGTTGCGTGGTTACAAAATTTCCATTTTTAGCGTAGCTCAGCGCGTAAGAAAGTAGCGTTTCTGTTTCATCGCCCCAAGCTTTAGTTAAATCTTCTGTTGCTTCTTGATCAACTGTTAAGCCAGCATAATAACCTCCTGTTCCAACCTGATTTTTCGTTTCAAATTCAGGAATATATAAATCGAATTTATCAATTCTAATTGGGAAAAACCCAACTGGCTTACCATAGGTAGTTGAGCCAATAAGCTTTACATCCACTACAGGCCTTAACGAGTTTATGGTAAGCTCACTTGCTGATGCTGTTCTATCGGTGACGATAAAATACACCCGATTTAAATTTAACGCACCAATTTTATTGAACTTTTCGATATTCTCGGCATTTGTAGGCTTATAATCTAAATCTGCATAACTATAATATTTACCATTTGCACCTGTGGTAAAGGCCTGCAGCTTTCCATCTGTATTCAATAATGGTTGATTTGCTAAAACTGATGTTTTCCGCTGGATGACGCTAAGATTTTGAAGGTAATCATTATAATAAGTGGTAAACATGGTATTGCCAGTTTGACTTGCAGGCGCCAAAACATTCGCAATTTGGGCAGAAGTTGAAACATAACCACCGCCGTTGTAACGTAAATCTACAATAACTTCAGTTACACTTTGATTTGCAAAATCGGCAAATACTGCATTTAACGATGATGAAACGTTATTTGTAAAGCTATTAAAAACAATATACCCAACCTTTTTTGTGCCAACTGTATATACCTTTGTAAATAAGATCGGATTTAAGTTATAGGTAGTGCTGTTAATCGTTACGGATTTAGTATTACCGGCCAAATCGATAAATGTTAAAGCTATATACGGATTGGTGCCAAATATGGCAGCATTTAAAAAATCGACCGCAGCAGGGTAAGCCAAATTGCTATTCCCATTTACAACGGTAACTCTACAACCTCGCGTTAAACCTTGCAAAGCAGCAGGCGAATTTGGATACACATATTTTACCCGAAGATCAGTAGTGGTATTGTACATTGCCGAAAAACCGTAATCATTTGCTGTTCCGTTCAAATCGGCCTTTAAAGACGCAGTTTTACCAGCGTTAGATAAATAATCAATATATGAATACTTTGGATGCGTAGTAGAGCTTGCTACATACTCATAAGGTTTACCTGTTGTTGGGTTGTTTGAATATTGTGTTAGCGCATAAAGTTCTGTCTCGTTGGATGTGAAACTCCGGGCACCAAATGCACTAGCAGTTGGTAAAGAACTGTACCAGTAATATAATTCTTTCGAATACAAGAAAATAGAATCTTTGGTCAGTTCATTGCGTGTACCAGATGCAACCGTTACGGGCGGTGTAGTGGTTACAATAGGAGCCTCGACTACAGGATCGCTTTTTTTACAGGAAACAACCGTAAGCCCAACAAATAATACAGCAATAGCTGTTGTAAGGGAATCTTTCAATTTAGTATAATTCATCGCTATATTTAACTAAGCAAACCTAATGTTTTAATGAGTAAATTATTCAAAAAAATTGAGTGCGTAATTAGTATTTTGATGCATCAAACATTTATCTCAAACGCATTTAGAAATAAATATACGATGTTTTAAGTAAAGTAGATTGTTAATACCTTATAATTTTAATGGGGTGGTTTATGTTAATTTTTTCATCATTATCATCGAGTATCTTAAACCCAATTATCGACTTCGGTAAAAATATTAAATTCTCTATAACTTACTTTCAGTTTTGTTAGTAATTTATTTAACGGCATCGTTATAAAAAAAAAACACTCAAAAACTCCTTTAAACCAAAAAAGCTCCAGATTTCTCTGAAGCTTTTTGAAGTGGTGCCACCTGGATTCGAACCAGGGACACAAGGATTTTCAGTCCTTTGCTCTACCGACTGAGCTATGGCACCATTCGTTTGGGAATGCAAATGTAGCTTTCTTTTTCAATATGCGAAACTTTTTTTTAAAATAATTGGTGGATTGCTGATTATCAATTAATTAATTTTTAAAACCGAAAACTACACCTTCTTAAACGTCTCAAAATAAAGAACTGAAAACAAAATTATTAATTTCTTTATGCATGCATAATAATTTATTTCAATAAAAATCATAATTTAGCCTACTTAAAATCAAAATTACATGATTGCTCAAATTTTGTTTCTGGTATTAACCATCGCAGCAGTTGCACTGTTCACAATTAACCTGCGCAAAATTATCCGTAATATCCGTTTAGGTAAAGACATCAACCGTAAAGATCAACCTAAAAAAAGATTACTAACAATGATGCGAGTTGCTTTTGGTCAATCGAAGATGGTTGTTCGCCCTATACCCGCTTTTTTGCACTTTTTTGTTTACATCGGTTTTGTTATCATCAACATCGAAGTTTTAGAAATTGTAATTGATGGTCTTTTTGGTACACACCGCATATTTAGCGGGTTGGGCGGTACATATAATTTCTTAATTGGTTCGTTCGAAATACTTGCTTTTACCGTTTGGGTTGCCTGTGCCATATTTTTGGTGCGTAGAAATATTATAAAAATTAAAAGGTTTAGTGGCGTAGAAATGACTACTTGGCCAAAATCGGATGCCAACTACATCTTAATTGTCGAAATTTTATTGATGTCGGCATTTTTACTGATGAATGCTGCCGATGCAAAGCTACAAGCTTTAGGCTCGGGCCATTATATTTCTGCAGGTACGTTTCCTGTAAGTCAATATTTACAAAACTTATTACCAAATTCAGAGGGTGCACTAATTGCGATAGAACGCGGATGTTGGTGGTTTCACATCGTTGGGATATTTGCATTTTTAAACTACCTACCATATTCAAAACACTTCCATATTATTTTCGCATTTCCGAATACCTACTTTTCAAATTTAGAACCCAAAGGCGAGTTTAACAATATGGCATCGGTTACGAATGAAGTAAAAGCGATGCTCGACCCTACTTTTATCCCTTTAGAACTTGCACCGAGTAAGTTTGGGGCGAAAGATGTAACTGATTTGAATTGGGTAAATTTGATGAATGCTTATACATGTACCGAGTGTGGAAGATGCACATCTGTTTGTCCTGCCAATATTACGGGTAAACTTTTATCACCCCGAAAAATAATGATGGATACCCGCGACAGAATTACGGAAGTGGGAAAAAATTTAGAAAAACATGGTGCAAATCATGTAGATGGTAAATCTTTATTGGACGATTACATTACACGAGAAGAAATTTGGGCCTGTACAACTTGTAATGCTTGCGTAGAAGCTTGTCCGGTAAATATAGATCCGCTACAAATTATTATGGAATTGCGCCAATATGCCGTTATGGAAGAATCGCAAGCACCGGCAAGCATTAATGCCATGTTGGGCAATATAGAAAACAATCAAGCGCCTTGGAAATACTCTCCTGCCGATCGTTTAAATTGGGCTAAGGAGGAATAGGGATTGAGGAGCAAAGAACAAGGAACAAAGCGTAAAGATATCTATCGTACAATTAAAGGCCCCTTTGGGGTTTGGGGATAAAAAACATAACACTCAAGTCTTGATACTTGATACTAAAAACTCTACACTAAATACTTTACACTACAAAAAATGGAATTTAAAGTACCAACAATGGCCGAAATGGTGGCCTCGGGCGAAGAACCAGAAATTTTATTTTGGGTTGGATGCGCTGGAAGTTATGATGAAAGGGCTCAAAAAATTACAAGAGATATTTGCAAAATCCTGCACCACGTGGGCATTAAATATGCCGTTTTAGGCACTGAAGAAAGTTGTACCGGAGATCCGGCTAAGCGTGCAGGAAATGAATTTTTGTTTCAGATGCAAGCCATGACAAATATTGAAGTGCTTAACGGCTACAATATTAAAAAAATAGTAACTGGCTGTCCGCATTGTTTCAACACCATAAAAAATGAATATCCAGGTTTGGGCGGTACTTATGAAGTTATCCACCACACCCAACTTATACAAGATTTAATTGCCGAAGGAAAACTTAAAGCCGAAGGTGGAGAAAGCTTTAAGGGCAAAAAAATAACTTATCACGACCCTTGCTATTTAGGTCGTGCAAATGGCGTTTATGAAGCGCCTAGAAAAGCCTTGGAAGTTTTGGATGCTGACTTGGTGGAAATGAAACGCTGTAAATCTAACGGACTTTGCTGTGGTGCAGGTGGTGCGCAGATGTTTAAAGAACCCGAAAAAGGCAATAAAGACATCAACATCGAACGTATAGAAGAAGCCTTAGAAACACAACCGCAAATTATTGCTGCTGGTTGTCCTTTTTGCATGACCATGCTTAGTGATGGCATTAAAATGAAAGATAAAGAACAAGAAGTTAAGGTTTTAGATATTGCAGAAATTACAGCAAGGGCAAATGGGCTGAGTTAGGAGTGATGAGCTATACTTTAGTGATGAGTTTTGAGTGATGAGTGATGAGTTTGCAGGGGAAACTTTTTACTCGGAGATAATTATTAGATATGAGTTTAAAGGGATGAGTTGTTTCAGTGAGTAATTTCATCTTAAGCCCGTCGAAGGACAACTTTTCAACTTTTCACTTTTCACTTTTCACTTTTCACTTTTCACTTTCAACTTTCGACTTTAAACTTCCCACCTTCAACTTCAAAACTTACTACTCAATTCCCTCAAGTTTTCCTTAATTAAGTTAAGGTCTTCGGGTTGGATATTTTTTATGGGGATAATAATTTGAGTAGCCATAGAGTCCACATCGCCGCCCCTATCTCTGTAAGTTTGTACAATAACGTCTTCACCTTTGGTATGCAAATAAAGCTTGCCCGTTTCTGTAGAACCAAAATAATCCAAATCCTTAAACTTAGATAGTTTAAAAGCAAAATATTCTGTTTTTCCGTTGATATAAAAACGTTTATATCTACAGAATCCATTGTTGGTAACATTAAGTTCGTAACGCTTAATTTGATCACTTTCTTGCCCCAAATCATAATGACTGGCAAACGATTTTTGCAGGTAACTCACACCTTCTTCTACAGAATTGATATTCGAAAAAGCACTTAAAATCAATATTAAAAGAGGAAAAAAGCCCAATTTCAAGATAAATGTCAACTTTTTCATAGCAGGGAAGTTTTAAGCTAACCAAGTTAATTATTTTAATAAATTTGTACATGAGTTTTTCTCCACAATCAAAAGTTTGGGTTTACCAAAGCGACAGAAAATTTACAGCTATCGAAGAAAATGAGATTCTTCAAAAGTTAAAATCCTTTACCGAACAATGGAAAGCACACGGAAATGAATTGTTGGCGAAAGCCGAAATCCGTTACGGTTTTTTCATTATTCTCACTGTGGATGAACAGCAGGCAAATGTTACAGGTTGCTCTATCGATAGTTCGGTGCGGTTAATAAAAGATATCGAACAAAAATACGGCGTAGATCTTTTTAATCGTTTTAATATTTCTTACCTATTGAATGACGAAGTTAAAGTTTGCAATAAAGAGGATTTCGAAACGCTCGTAAACATTAAACAAATTACGCCAGCAACAATCGTATTTAATAATATGGTGCAAACCTTGCACGATTTAGAAACCAAATGGGAAGTTCCGTTTAAAAACAGTTGGCATTCAACAGTATTTGCGCACTTATTATAAAGTTAAATTAGTCAAATTTTATAAAACGCATTCTTTGCAAAACAAAAATGCCATTAAAAGCTTATATTGCTGTATATAAATTTCCTATATGGCTCGTTGGCTTAAATTATCGCTCAAAATTCTTTTAGTTTTTATTGGTTTAATTATTTTAATTTGGGTTGGAGGCACACTCTACATCAATAAAAATAAAGAAAGAATTCTTGCTTCAATACTATCTCAAATAAATAAAAATATTAGTGGTAAAATTACTGCCACTAATATGGAGCCAACACTTTTGAGCGGTTTGCCTGATATTTCCGTATCCATAAAAAATGTGCTTTTGAGCGATAGTTTAGCAATCAAACATAAACACAATCTACTTCAAGCAGGCGATATAAATGTTTCGCTTGATATTGCTTCCGTAATTTCTGGAAATATCCGAATAAATAAGATCGTGATAAGTAATGCCTCGGTATATCTTTTTACCGATAGTAACGGGTATAGCAACACTAATATTTTTAAGCAAAAAATTAAAGCTAGCGATGAAAAGCAAACCTCTAGCGTTGCTTTACAAATTAAAAAAGTCGATTTAAAAAATGTTAGCTTAATTATTGATAACCAACAACGGCATAAACTTTTTAGTTTTGATATTAATGAAGTTAACGGGCGATTTAATTTCCCCGATTCTGGCTGGGTGGGAACCTTAAAGTTAAAAACTTTGGTAAAAAGTTTTGCTTTTAATACCGATAAAGGAAGTTTTTTAAAAAATAGCTTAATAGAAGGCACATTGGCTTTTAACTACAATAAGGAGCTCAATCAAATTAACGTAGCGCCAAAACAACTTAATATTGCAGGCTACCCTTTTACAGTTGGTGCAAAAATTAAATTAGCAGAAAAAGCCACCGCATTCGCCATTAGCATTGATATCAAAAACATTTTTTATAAAGATATTTCGTTGTTGCTATCACCCAATATCTCATCAAAATTATTAAAATTTAATCTTGCAAAACCAATAAATATTAGGGGAACTATTGTGGATGACGGAAGTGGCAAATATGGCGATCCGTTGGTTAAAGTTTCTATGGCGGTAAGAAATAATGTAGTTTCTATACCCGATGCAACGTTAACAGACTGCAATTTTGATGGCTATTTTACCAATAGAGATACCGTTGGAGGCATAATTGGTGATGAAAATTCGACCATCAAGTTTTATAAATTAACCGCAAAATATTTTAATGCACCTTTTAAAATAGACACGCTTTTAGTTAACAATTTATCAAGACCAATTGCCACAGGGCTGGTAACTTCTGATTTTCAAATATCCGATCTAAATAATTCATTAGGGAATGAGAATTTTACTTTTAAAGGTGGCAAAGCAATAGTAAAATTATATTGTAAAGCAGATATAGATAATTTTAAATTTACAAAGCCCGATGTATCTGGAAGGGTGCAAATAGTTAATGCAGATATTATGTATTTGCCACGTAAGTTGCAATTACTAAACAGTTCGTTGGATGTTAACTTCAATAAAAATGACTTAACAATAAGCAATGGCCACATTCAGATTGGTAAAAGCGTTTTAAATTTGAATTGTGAGATCAATAATTTTTTAAACTTGTATTACACCAATCCCGAAAAGATTTTGGTTAACCTTCAAATGCATAGTCCGCAACTATATTTGAATGAATTTTTACCGCTACTTGCACCAAGGAATCGCACTGACGTTAAAAAAACTGCAAATTCATCAAAAGCTACAATGGATCAATTAAGTAATGTATTAGCACTTTCGAAAATGAACGTTAATTTAAAGGTTGAGCGAGTAATTTACAACAAATTTGTAGCAAAAAACCTTATGGCCAACATCTCCATAAAGAATGAGGGGATTTATTTTAATAAAATAAACGTTAGAAATGCTGGCGGAACATTAAACTTAACCGGCAATATTCAACAAGAAAAAAACTATAACAAGTACGCAATTGATTCTAAAATTAGCAAAGTTAATGTGAAAGATTTCTTTTACTCATTTGATAATTTCGGACAAAAAACTATTACCAATAAAAACCTTCAGGGTAATTTATCGGCATTGGCTAAAATTAACGGCATAATTTCGCCGAGTGGAACCATTTTACCGAGATCTATAAATGGCAAAGTAATATTTAATTTAAACAATGCTGCGTTATTAAATTTCGAGCCATTAGTTAAAATCGGCCGCTTTGCATTTTCGAACAGAAATTTAGCCGATGTAAAAATTAATAATTTAGATGGTACGCTAAATATTAAGGGTGATAAAATCATCATCGACCCGGTAATGCGCGTAAATTCGAGTGTGCTTAATTTTAACATTCAAGGCACTTATGGCATTAATTCAGGAACAGATATTGCAATGGATATTCCGCTTCGCAACCCTAAAAAAGATGTAGATTTAGATAAAACCGATAGGAAATTTATCCGAATGAAGGGTATAGTTTTGCACTTAAAAGCAGTTGATGATGACAAAGGCGGTATAAAAATTAGATGGAATAAAGACCATGATTAGGAAAAAGAGTTATGAGTTATGAGTTGTAAGTTATAGGTTTTAAGTCGGAACTAATAACCGGTAACTCACAACTGTTAACTGATAACCGAGTTAAAAATCCAACGGTCCTAATCGCCTCATATTCCTCATAATTAAATTTTGGCGGTGGCGAATATAAGCCGTTGGTCTTGCAGGTGTCCAACGCAATGGATTTGGAAAGCATGCCACAATTAACGCAGCTTCGCTTTTAGTCAATGTATTGCACGATTTACCGTAATATGCTTTTGAAGCAGCTTCGGCACCGTAAATTCCATCACCCATTTCTATCACATTAAGATAAACTTCTAAAATACGCTCTTTACTCCAAAAAATCTCGATCAATAAAGTAAAATAGGCCTCAAAGCCTTTTCTAATATATGATCTTCCTGGCCATAAGAATACATTTTTTGCAGTTTGTTGAGATATGGTGCTCCCTCCTTTTATCTTTTTGCCCTTCGCATTACTCGCAATCGCTTTTTCAATTGCATTTACATCGAAGCCTACATGCTTTAAAAAAAGCTGATCTTCTGCAGATACCGCAGCACGTTTCATGTTATCGCTAATTTCATCAAAATTTACCCACTTTTTTTCAGTTTTAAAAGATTTACCAGCGCTTTTTCGTTCAATATTTCTTAAAACCATTAAAAGTGTAATCGGTGGGTTGATAAACCGCAGTGCAATTACCCACACTATAGAAACCAAAAGAAAATATACCAAAACCTTCGATGCGATATTGGTAATTTTTTTCAGAAATGGATGTCTTGATTTCTGTTGGGATCTAGTTTTAGCCATACTACAAAGGTATATAAAATGAATAATTACAAATGAATTTCTGTTTTGATTTTAAGGGATTAGAATTACTGTAATTTTGTCCAGAAATAAAGCATAAACAGAAGTTAAAAATAAGCCAGATAAAATGTCCGGTTTAGATTTAAAGAAAAATATAATAAAGAGTGAGGAAACGACCGTTCAACTCAAGTTGTTAATTAGTTGCTTAACCAATTGGAAAAATAGCAACACAGCAACGCAATTGTTAAACGAAGGTTTACAACAAATTGGAGAAAATCCAACTACAGAGGACTTACATACTATTATTATCGACCGAATAAATTTATTAGTAAATGAAGAAAAACCAAGCGGAAATGATTCTGTTTTGGTGGGATAAAAATTATTAATTTTACCATAACAAAAACCAAATACTATGGCAAAGAATAAGAAAATTACAGTTCAACAAATTGATATTGTTTTGTATGAAGACAATAAGGAGGATTATATTTCTTTGACGGATATTGCAAGATACAAAGATGCTGAACACACTGATAGTATTATCCAAAATTGGATGCGTAACCGAAACACCATAGAGCTGTTGGGTTTTTGGGAAACTATGTATAATACTGATTTTAAACCCCTCGAATTCGAGGGGTTTAGAAAACAAGCCGGACTAAACAGTTTTGTAATGACACCCAAACGATGGATTGAAACTACCAATGCCATCGGTATTGTTTCAAAAGCAGGAAGATATGGAGGGACTTTTGCTCATAAGGACATTGCTTTAGAATTTGCTTCGTGGATTTCTATAGAATTTAAGCTCTACGTAATAAAGGAATTTCAACGTTTAAAAGAAGAAGAGAACAATCAGGATAAATTAGGTTGGAATTTGCAACGAACCATTTCAAAAATCAATTACCGCATTCATACTGATGCAATAAAAGAGAATTTGATTCCAAAAGAAATTACAAACCAGCAAGCTATTTTTGTATATGCCAACGAAGCAGATTTATTAAACGTGGCACTTTTTGGCATGAGTGCTAAAGAGTGGCGAGAGAAAAATCCTAGCAACAAAGGGAATATCCGTGATGAAGCGACCATCGAACAATTGGTTGTATTAAGCAATATGGAAAGTATTAATGCACTTTTAATCCGTAAAAAAATATCGCAAAGTGAACGATTGATGGAGCTTAATAAAGTTGCCATTACGCAAATGAAGTCATTGTTGGAAAGTAAAATGCTAAAAAAAATAAAAAAATAGATGAACGTTTACAACAAACTGGAAAAAACCTAAATGTTGATGACTTACACCCACTTGTTATCGACTAAATGAACTTGTTTTCTTCAACAAGAATGTAATTTAACTTTCAGCGCAAATGAAATAATTGTGCAAATTAAATTTTAGTTTTGCATTTATGAAAAAACTGCTGCTTTCAATCCTTTCTTTCGCTTTTTTAACAGCTTCGGCACAAAATAATAACAATGCACCGTCTAGTTATGATGTTCACGATATTAAAATAACAGGCTACCTACAAACTCAATTCCAAACCGCACAATCGCCAGGAATTACCTCTTTTTCTGGGGGCGATTTCGCAGAAAATTCTGATAATAGATTCATCATCAGGCGGGGAAGATTAAAAATAGATCGAGTTGATAAATATTCGAGCATCGTTTTTCAATTAGATGGCACACAAAATGGCGTTCAGTTGGTAGATGCTTTCATTCAATTAAGAGAACCTAAATTAAAAAGCCTGAGCTTAACCGCCGGTTTATTTAATCGCCCATTCGGGTATAATATTGTGTATTCTTCTGGATATAGAGATTTCCCTGAACGCCCTAGAGTTTTCCAAACCATTATGCCAAGAGAAAGAGATATTGGCGTACTTGCTGGATATAGACCGCATAATCAACTTAAATTTTTAACTTTAGAATTTGCTGTTATAAATGGAAGTGGTTTAACATCAAAAGATTTTGATTCGAAAAAAGACTTTATAGGCAACATTGCTATCAAGTTTGATAGTTTAGCCCACAATAAATTTCACTTAAATTTTGGAGGTTCAGTTTATAAAGGAACGCTTAAAAATGATACAAAAACCTACTACTCTTCAACACCTGGTGGATTTATAGAAAATACAAATGATGATATTAAGGGGAAGTTTTTAGAACGTAACTACTATGGTGCAAACCTTCAATTAGCGTACGACAATACTTTTGGTGCAACAACTTTTAAAACTGAATATGTTGCGGGTAAACAACCCGGTGTTGCCAGTTCAAATTCGCTAAAAGGACCGTATGCAAGTCAGAGTTTTTCTGTACAACCTTTAACAAACCTTTATGCACGTAATTTTTCGGGTTATTATTTTTGGGTTACGCAACAAATTTTTAAAACCAAACTCGAAGCTTTAATCAGTTACGATGTTTACGACCCAAACACGGCCGTTAAAGGCAGTGACATTGGCAAAGCCAATACATTTACTACCGCTGGTGATGTTAAATATAGTACCTTAGGCTATGGATTAACCTACCAAGTGAACGACCGTATAAAATTTACAGTGTACAACGAAAATGTAAAAAATGAAAGTACATTGCTTAAAGAAGTGCCAAATGACATTAGAGATGATGTATTTACCGCACGTTTACAGTATAGATGGTAATTTAAAATCCCCAATTTTTATCCAATTAATATGAAAAGGAAAATAGCGAATCTTCAAGCTAAAATTGCTGAAGCGAAATTAGGAGGTGGACAAAACAGGATAGATAGTCAGCATAAAAAAGGAAAACTAACGGCTAGAGAAAGAATTCATTTTTTGGTTGATGAAGGTACTTTTGAAGAAATTGGCATGATGGTTACGCACCGGAGTACAGATTTTGGTATGGAAACCGAAAAATATTTAGGCGACGGGGTAATTACTGGTTACGGTAACGTAAACGGAAGATTAGCCTATATTTTCTCGCAAGACTTTACCGTATTTGGAGGGTCTTTATCAGAAACCCATGCCGAAAAGATATGCAAACTGATGGAAATGGCTATGAAAAACGGCGCGCCGCTAATTGGTTTAAACGATAGCGGTGGCGCACGGATTCAAGAAGGTGTAGTTTCTTTAGGTGGCTATGCCGATATTTTTTATCGCAACGTACAAGCGTCGGGTGTTATCCCACAATTATCGGCAATAATGGGTCCGTGTGCGGGCGGTGCGGTATATTCTCCTGCCATAACCGATTTTATTTTAATGGTAGAAAACACATCTTATATGTTTGTTACTGGGCCAAACGTGGTTAAAACGGTTACACATGAGGAAGTTACTTCAGAAGAATTAGGCGGTGCAAATACACATGCAACAAAATCGGGTGTTACTCATTTTGCTTGCGCCAACGAAATTGAGGCAATCAACCATGTTAAAAAGTTATTGAGCTATATGCCTCAAAATTGCGAGGAAGTGGCCGAAAATTTACCTTATCAAAAAACGGACGAAAGCAGACCATCGCTAAATACTTTTTTACCAGAAAATGTAGCACACCCTTATGATGTAAGAGAAATCATTTCAGCAATTGCTGATGGAGATAGTTTTTTAGAAGTACACAAAGATTTTGCAGAAAACATTGTAGTTGGTTTCGCCCGTTTAGCGGGAAGAAGCATTGGAATTGTAGCCAATCAACCTGCTTATCTTGCTGGGGTTTTAGATAGTAATTCGGCCATAAAAGCAGCACGTTTTGTCAGGTTTTGCGATTGTTTCAATATCCCATTGTTGGTATTGGAGGATGTACCAGGCTTTTTACCCGGAACGGATCAAGAGTGGAATGGTATTATTACCAATGGTGCTAAATTGCTTTTTGCTTTCAGCGAAGCAACCGTTCCACGTATTACCGTAATTACCCGCAAAGCTTATGGTGGTGCTTACGATGTAATGAATAGCAAGCACATTGGTGCCGATATGAACTATGCATGGCCAAGTGCCGAAATTGCCGTTATGGGTGCGAAAGGTGCTGCCGAAATTATTTTTAAACGAGAAATAGCCACAGCAGAAAACCCCCAAGAAAAATGGTTAGAAAAGGAAAAGCAGTATTCAGATATATTCGCAAATCCTTACCGCGCTGCCGAAAGAGGTTTTATTGATGAAGTGATTGAACCTGCACAAACTAGGGCTAAATTAATAAAGGCTTTTAAAATGCTCGAGAATAAAGTGGTTAATAATCCAAGAAAAAAACACGGAAACATACCTTTGTAGGGATGAAAGGTAGATGGTTATGAGGTAGAAGCTTTGGCAGAGGCTTTCCATTTAGAAAAGTGCGAGATAGAATAAAGCCCGTTAATCTTTATACGCTAACCTCTTAACACCTAAACCCTAACCAACCAAAAACGAACAAACCAAAAAACGAAATGATTTTAAAAAGAGCCGACATTTTGCTTATGGCATTTTGTACCGCCATAATTGTTGCAAATATTTATTACTGCCAACCTTTAGTTATTTTGGTGGCAAAAGAATTTCACATTAGCGAAACCTATGCAGGGCGAATAACTTACCTCACTCAAATAGGCTATGCCATTGGCCTGTTTCTTTTGGTGCCACTTGGCGATATGTTCGAGCGTAAAAAGCAGATTCTTATTATTTCTGCCTTTGCTGTTTTGTCTTTATTATTGGCTGCATTTTCCAAAAGTTTTTTGCTTTTAGAAATCGCTAGCGTGTTAATCGGTGCAACATCAATCGTACCTCAACTTATTTTACCCTTAACCGCAAATTTAAGCACCGATGAAAATCGAGGTCACAACATTGGTATTGTAATGAGTGGCTTATTGGTGGGCATTTTAGCTTCGCGGGCAATAAGTGGCAGTATTGGCTTTTGGCTTGGCTGGCGGGCAATGTATTTTATCGCCGCTGGGATGGGCATTTTGCTAATCGCTTTAATGGCTAAGCGTTTTCCAGTCAGTTTACCTTCGTTTAAAGGCACATACAAACAACTCATTAGCTCCATGTTTGGCTATATTAAAACCCAACCTGTTTTAAGAGAAGCGTCTATCGTAAATTTTTTGGCATTTGCGCTATTAAGTGGTTTCTGGACAACCATGGTGCTTTTTCTCGCAAACCCTCCTTTTAATTATCAAACTTTAGAAATTGGTTTATTCGGAATAGCGGGCGCCGCAGGTGCTTTAGCCGCACCTTTAGTGGGTAAACTTAGTGGTGGCAGCAATCCACGTCAAAATTTAATGATTGGATTTATCATGCAACTTTTAAGTTTGTTGTTATTTTATTTTACAGGTAGTCATATTTATCTATTTGTAATCGGGATTATCCTAATCGATATTGGTCAGCAGGCCATACACGTTACCAATCAAACCAGAATTTACACCTTAGTTCCCGAAGCTCGAAATCGATTAAACACGGTATTTATGTCGGTGAGTTTTATTGGTGCAAGTACGGGTTCTGCCTTGGGTTTATGGCTTTGGAGCATGGGCGGTTGGGCATTATTCTGCTACGGCATGACAGGAATTACGATGCTTAACATGCTTATTTACAAAATTTACGGCAAAAAAATATTTACGAATTAAATCAAACTCATGAAATCTAAGTACGCAATCAAAACGCTCTGCATTAGTTTAATTGTATTCGCATTTGCAATTAAAGTAAATGCACAAGACAGTACAAAAAATCATCAAACAACTACCATCAACTCGTTAACTAAAATTAAAGCATATCTTATTGGTATAGGCATCGAACGCGAGCAGAAAGTTGGCAATCAATCCATTATTTATTTCGGTGGTGCTATAGAAAGTGTTGTACCTTTTTTCCCAATGCAACCTTTTGGCGCAAGCGATGCATTGATGATAGACTACAGCATAAATTTTTCGCCTTTAGTATATTTAGGCTTTAGAAATTATTACAACCTGCTATCAAGAACAAAAAAAGGTAAAGCTACCAAAAATAACAGCGCAAGTTTTGTTGGTTTAGAGTACAGTTTAATTGCACCGATTTTAATTCATAAACGCTACACCTCAAATTTTGTAAATTCAATCTCTCCAGTTTGGGGTTTTCAAAATAATTTATCAAAAAACTTAAATTTAGAACTCGTTATTGGTCCATCGTTCCAAACAGATTTTACAAAAAGCCGTGTATCAGCCCTTGCAAAATTTGGATTCAGTTATTTGTTGTAATATGGTTCAAATAGAGCAAATTTACCCTTCATTAACTTGGCGAATTAGGCAGGAAACCATGTATCCCGATCAATCGCTCGATTTTGTAAAACTTGAAGATGATTTTGATGGCATTCATTTTGGGTTGTATGTAAATCATCATTTAACAGGCGTAGTTTCATTATTTCAAAACGAACACAACTATCAATTTAGGAAACTTGCAATTTTGCCACACCAACAAGGCAAAGGGTTTGGTACAGCATTGCTCAACTATATATTAAATTTTTGTAAAATTCAGAACGCCACAAGCATTTGGTGCAACGCAAGAGTAAATGCAAAAGAATTTTATGCTAAATTTGATTTTAGCGAGATGAATCAAACTTTTACAAAAAATGAGATTCATTATTTAATTATGGAATTGCAATTTTAAGCGTCATTGGGTCAAGTATTATAACTTACAAATGGCAAAAAATAAGAAAACAACACAAAGGGTTTATGATTTAGTTTAGCATTTGCAATTCTAACATCGTAAACCTAAAATCTAAAATACACATGGCAAAGAAAAAAGAAGACGAAAAGAAAAAACACGTTGCTGTAGTGACCAAAAAATCGCTTCAGTTTTTAGAAGAATACATCAATAATCCTGCGCCAACCGGTTACGAGTGGGAAGGGCAAAAAATATGGTTAAACTACTTAAAACCATATATTGATGAGCATTTTATAGATAATTACGGAACTGCAGTTGGTGTGATAAACCCTAAAGCGCCCTATAAAGTAGTAATTGAAGCACATGCTGATGAGATATCTTGGTATGTAAATTACATTACCAGCGATGGTTTAATTTACGTTATCCGCAATGGCGGATCAGATCATCAAATTGCGCCTTCAAAACGTGTAAATATCCACACCGAAAAAGGAATGGTTAAAGCTGTTTTTGGTTGGCCAGCAATACATACCCGCCATGGCGAAAAAGAACAAGCACCAGAATTAAAAAATATTTTTCTCGATTGCGGTTGCATCACTAAAGAAGAAGTAGAAAAATTGGGTATCCACGTAGGTTGCGTAATTACTTACGAAGATGAGTTTATGATTTTGAACGATCGCTACTACGTTGGTCGTGCTTTAGATAACCGTGTTGGTGGTTTTATGATTGCCGAAGTTGCCCGCTTATTAAAAGAAAATAAGAAAAAACTGCCTTTTGGGTTATACATTGTTAACTCGGTACAGGAAGAAATTGGTTTACGCGGTGCCGAGATGATTGCACAACGGATTAAACCTAACGTGGCTATTATAACCGATGTAACGCATGACACCACAACGCCAATGATTAACAAAAACATTCAGGGCGATTTATCGGCAGGTAAAGGTCCGGTGGTTTCTTATGCACCAGCTGTGCAAACCAATTTGAATAAATTACTAATTAAAACTGCCGAGAAGAACGACATTCCTTTCCAACGTCAGGCTTCATCCCGTTCTACCGGAACCGATACCGATGCTTTTGCATACTCAAACGGTGGCGTTCCATCGGCATTAATATCGTTGCCTCTACGCTATATGCACACCACCGTAGAAATGGTGCACAAAGAAGATGTTGATAATGTAATTACCTTAATTTACGAAAGTTTGCTAAACATTAAAGCCGATCAGGATTTTAGAGAGTTTAAGTAAGGAATAAAGCGCAAGGATTAAGGAACAAAGATTGGGTCTGAGGTTAATTTCTCAGACCTTTTTTTGTTCAATAAAATTTAATTTCGACCATCTTCATTTAACAGTTTACCTAACGCGTTCATCTCCGCAATTGGAAAATCCCTTGCCCATTTCTCGTGATAACCGCTTTCACTATATTCTATCAGCAAATTATTTATTTCCTTATAAACCAGTTTTGAAAAATCCAATAATTTATCATCTTGAAAATATACTTTTGTCGAATCTATTGCTATCGCTTCATAATCATCGTCTAGCAAAACATCATCATAAAATTCAATAGTCAGATCGTTATCCAAATTTTTAAAAAAAAGAGAAATTTCGCAAGGTTCTTGTGCAAAGTTAATCCGCTCGAAACAGCTTTCTTTTTTGAGAAACTTGTTTAGGCTGTTAAGCAGAATGGGTAACGGATCAGCTAAATATGAAAATATAAAATCCAAACTTTTATTTCGATCATTAGCTATTTCAAATTTCGCCCAACCTGTGCCCACGAGTTCATATTTAAAAAAATTGGTCATTATCTAATTTACCTTATTTTAAATTAACTTTACTCACAAAACTGGAACATTATTAATTCCCACTTGTTTAAACATTATGGACTACATAGATTATTATAAAATCTTAGATTTAAAAAAAAGCGCTTCTGCCGATGAAATTAAAAAAGCTTATCGAAAGTTCGCTCGAAAACACCATCCCGATTTAAATCCAAATAACGAAGAGGCCAACAAAAAATTCCAGCAAATTAATGAGGCCAATGAGGTTTTAAGTGATCCTGATAAGAGAAAGAAATACGATAAATACGGTAAGGATTGGCAACATGCCGATCAGCTAGATGCGCAACAGAAACAACAAAGACAATACCAATCGCAAGGTGGCAACCCATTTGGCGGTGGTGGTGGTGGATTTGAAGGTGGCGATTTTTCTGATTTCTTCTCGTCTATGTTTGGCGGCGGAGGTGGTAGAAGCAACCAACGCTCACCATTTAGAGGGCAAGATTACACATCAGATATAAAACTTAACTTACTGGATGTTTACACCACACATAAACAAACCTTAACCGTAAACGGAAAGCAGGTTAGAATTACCATTCCGGCAGGTGTAGAAAATGGACAAAAAATTAAACTGCCAGGTTATGGCGCGCCAGGGGCAAATAATGGCCCTCCGGGAGATTTGTACATCAGTTTTTCCATTGCAGATCATCCAAAATTTAAGCGTAAGGGAAATGATCTTCACATCCAAGAAGATTTAGATTTGTACACAGCCGTATTAGGTGGAGAAAAAATTATAGAAACGCCGAGTGGAAAAGTTAAATTAAATATACCGGCTCCTACCCAACCAGATTCTACATTAAGACTAAAAGGAAAAGGCTTTCCTGTATATAAAAAAGAAAATCAGTTTGGCGATTTATACATAAAATGGCAGGTTAAACTACCAACCTCACTAACAGAAGAACAAAAAGAATTATTTGAAAAACTTTCCAAACTTTAAGCATTATGGAAAATACCCTTATTCCGGTAATTGATTTCTGCATCCACCATAAAGTAGAAATTACTTTTATACAATCGTTAGCAGATTATGGCCTCGTACATACTAAAACGATAGAAAAAAATGTTTTTATAAATACCGATGACTTATCAAAGCTTGAAAAATTCTTGAGACTATCGCAAGATCTGAGCATCAATTTAGAAGGTATACACGCCGTTTCGCATCTGTTAGATCAGTTGTACAAAATGGAAGTTGAAATGCTAAGCTTAAAAAATGAGCTTAACTATTACAAACAAATTCAATAAAAAAATTGATTCGCAATTGATCAACTTGTAGCTTAAAATGATTCTATTTTTAAGATTAGTTTATTAAATTGCAAGCTTAAATTAATATAAATGAGCGATTCTTCAAGAAAATTCATCGAAAAAATTAAATCAGCATACGCACCAACAGGTTCATACATTTACTTGGGTGCAGGAATGTTAGATGGAGAAGTGTACAGTGAGGCCGAAGTAAATTTATCGTTAAAAATGATGAATAGACACGGCTTAATTGCTGGTGCCACCGGTACAGGAAAAACAAGAACATTACAGTTACTTGCCGAACAACTTTCTGATGCAGGTGTGCCGGTTTTTATGCTCGATGTAAAGGGCGATTTGTCTGGCTTAAACCAGCCCGGAAGTTCCAATCCTAAAATTGAAGATAGAGCAAAACAATTAAACAAACCATTTTCTCCAAGCGGTTTCCCAATAGAACTATATTCGCTAAGTGGCAAATCGGGGGCACAAATGCGCGCTACAGTTACAGAATTTGGACCTGTATTACTTGCAAAAATATTAGAATTAAACGATACACAAACAGGTGTTTTAGCTGTAATATTTAAATATGCAGATGATAATAAAATGCCAATTGTTGACTTGAACGACTTAAAAAAATTATTAAGTTATTTATCTGAAGGAGATGGCGCTGCCGAAATTAAAGGTAGTTACGGCTCAATTTCTACCGCAACATCTAGTACCGTACTTCGAAAAATTGTTGCCATAGAGCAACAGGGCTTAGCCGGCATGTTTGGCGAAACATCTTACGATATTGCAGATTTATTTAATAAAATTGATGGCAAAGGTGTAATTAGTTTATTAAATATTGCCGATGTACAAAACCAGCCGGTATTGTATTCTACCTTTTTATTGAGCCTATTGGCAGAAATTTATCAATCAATGCCGGAATCGGGAGATTTAGATAAACCTAAACTTGTTTTCTTTTTTGATGAAGCCCACCTCCTATTTAATGATGCACCGAAAGCCTTTTTAGATCAAGTTAACACCATCATTCGTTTAATTCGCTCTAAAGGAATTGGTGTATTTTTCTGCACGCAATCGCCAATGGATATTCCAGAAACAGTTTTGGCGCAATTGGGAAACCGTGTACAACATGCGCTTAGGGCATTTACGCCAAATGATGTTGATGCACTTAAGAAAACAGTCAACACGTATCCAAAATCAGATTTCTATCAAATAGATAAAATGTTAACCTCGTTGGGTACTGGGCAAGCACTGGTAACGGTTTTAAATGAAAAAGGAATCCCTACGGAAGTTGCAGCAACAATGCTTACTCCACCACGTGCAGTAATGGGGCCAATGGCAGCAATAGATTGCGAAAAACTAATGCAAGCAAGTCCGTTGTTTTCAAAATATCAAAAAACGATAGATCCTGTAAGTGCTTTTGAGATGCTAACCGATAGAGTTAACCAAAAATTAGCGGAAGAAAATGAGGTGAAAGCGGCAGCAGAAGCGCAGAAACAAGCCGAAGTGGCCAGTAAGCCAAAGCCCGGCGAGAAAACCATCGTAGAGCAAGTTATGGGCGCCACAATTACACGCCAAATTGGTAAAGAAATTGTACGTGGTATTTTCGGTATGTTAACTGGCAAAAAACCAAGAGGTGGTGGCTTATTCGGGTTTTAAGAACAAAAAGATATAAAACTTAATAAAACCTCATCAAATAAACACTTCCAGTGTAGAATTAAACTTTAATTTCTTTTAAAATTACTATTTTCGCAATATGAAACCTACTTTATTAATATTAGCAGCTGGGATGGCGAGCCGTTACGGCAGTATGAAACAAATTGACGGATTTGGCCCTAATGGTGAAACCATTATCGACTACTCTATTTATGACGCAATAAAAGCCGGATTTGGTAAAGTTGTATTCATTATTAAAGAAGAATTTGTAGAAAACTTTAAAGCTATTTTCGAACCTAAATTAGCAGGAAAGATAGAAACTGATTACGTTTTCCAAAACTTCGACCTAAAGCAATTTGGTATTGAAGAAGAAATATACAGAGAAAAACCTTGGGGTACTGCACACGCAATATTATCAGGTAGAAACGCCATAAAGGAACCATTTTGTGTGATTAATGCCGATGATTATTATGGCTTTGATGCATTTAAGAAAATGGTAGATTTTTTAGAAAACGAAGCTACAGATAGTCAATATTCCATTATAGGTTACGAGTTGGGCAAAACACTTTCTGAGTTTGGCGCAGTTTCTCGCGGTGTTTGTAAAGTGGATGAAAATGGAAATTTGGAAGAAATTGTTGAGCGTACAAAAATTTACCCAAAAGGTGATGCAATTGTTTACGAAGAAGATGATAAAGAATATCCATTAGCTTTTGAAACGCCAGTATCGATGAATTTTTGGGGCTTTACACCTGCGGTTTTTAAAATTACTGAAAACTTGTTTAAAGCGTTTGCAATGGCAAATAAAGATAAGCCGAAAGCAGAGTTTTTTATTCCGTTAATTGGTGAAAACTTGGTAAAATCTAAAACAGCCGATTTTAAAGTAATTCCTACTTCTAACAAATGGTTTGGCGTAACTTACAAAGAAGATAAACCTTATGTTCAAGATTGTATTAATCAATTAGTAAAAGACGGCACCTATCCAGAATCTTTATGGAATTAAATTCTAGCAATGAGGTTTTAGCTGCTTACGGATTTTCAAAGGATAACACATCAATTGCTAAAGTAGGTTCAGGATTAATTAATCACACCTACTTAATTCAACCAAAAAGTGGAGATAAAAAATTTATCCTTCAGCAAATAAATACCAATGTATTTAAAAACCCGTGGGCTATTGCAAATAATATTGAAGCGATTTCTGATTATTTAGCAAAAGAATTCCCAAGCTATTATTTCATCAAGCCAATAAAAACTTTAAGTGGTTTGGAAATGGCTGTGGTAAATGATGAATATTGGAGAATGTTGCCATTTGTAAGCGACACCGTTTCTCTTGATGTATTGAGTGAACCGGAACAAGCTTATGAAGCAGCAAAGCAATTTGGCAAACTAAGTATGTTGCTAAATAATTTTGATGCAGCTATGTTAGAGCCAACAATCCCTGGATTTCACGATTTAGGTTTACGTTTTGATCAATTTTCTAAAGCATTGCTAGATACATCGAATGATTTAAAACAGCAAGCAAAAGCGCAGATTGAGGATGCTTTAGAACACAAATATATTTTAGATTATTTTAAATCTTACGCCAAGAGAAGTGATTTTCCAAATCGCGTAATACACCACGATACGAAAATCAGTAATGTTCTTTTAGATAACAAAAGCTTTATCGGTATTTGCGTAATTGATTTAGATACCATAATGCCTGGGAAGTTTATTTCTGATTTGGGCGATATGATGAGAACCTACCTGTGTGCTTTTTCGGAAAATGAAGTAGATTTATCAAAAATTAAGATTCGAATTCCTTACTTCGAGGCGATGATTAAAGGCTATTTATCTGAAATGAAAAATAGCTTAACTGAAACTGAAAAAGAACTTATTCTATTTTCGGGTAAATACATCATTTATATGCAAGCCTTGCGTTTTTTAACAGATTTTTTAAATGGAAGCGTTTACTACCCTACGGATTATACCACACAAAACTTAGATAGAACTAAAAATCAGTTTAAGTTGCTAAGCGAAGTCTTCGAAAATGAAAAAATATTGCAAGATATTATCGAAGAAAATTTAATCAACTAACCAAATGCATCAGAGCTTATTTTAATTGATAAGCTCTTTTTTTGTGCGCAATAGTTTGCTTTGCGATGATTTAACTTGGATGAGTTTGTTAGTACTATACAGTCGCTAACCATCACCTTTAACAAGCATACGCAACAATAAAAAAGGAGAGATAATCAATACCGAACCCCACAAATTTTCGGGACTAAAGGTCTGCTCATATTTTAATACCAAGAAAAATATTAACATGCCACCCAAAACTATAGAAACATGCAACACGATCATATTTGCGGTAAATGCATCGTAGCTGGGCTCGAGGCCGCTGTTCATTCTATGGTAGATAATTCTTTCGATTACAATGAACATTAAGTTGAGGTTAAAAAAGATATTTTGAAATAAAACAACTTGAAAGTTAATTTTCATAGCAGCATCATTGCTCCAATTGGCAATCAACCCAAAAAATACAACAATAAACACCCAATAAATTCCAAGTAAAAAAAACCGAGGCGAAATACCCAATTTGGCTTCAGGTGTGGCTTCGGTTTCGGCGCTCGCCTTTTTAGAAAGTATTAAATCTATAATTGTGCGCAATACCTCTGAAAACCAAAATAAATAAATGATGTAGAAAACTGTAGTTTGTTTATAAATGATTGATGTAATCGTAAGTACGAACATCACCAATACACCGAGCGATTGGATTTTTTTAGCTGCATCGAAGAATAACTTTAAAAATTTCATTGTTTTATTGGCATATTAGTTAACTAACTTACAGTCTAATAGTCTTTTATGAATAAAAATCCTAACACACTTCGTTTTCCTAAATTATCTATTGCAAGTATAAGAATAAATTTAAATACGAGGTAGATATGTAGATGCTTACTAAATGCACAATGTATTGTTTCTAAACCCGACAGTAGCGGTAGCCCAAGCTTTTTCTGCTTGGCTATAGCAAATGGCGGGACTGAATTTGCCGAAAAGCGCCGAACCTTACGTTTTCAAAAAAAAAATTATTTACACTTCTATTAATGTGCAAAAGCTAATAACCTGTTTAACTTAAAAGCTGAAATAATAAGATTGCTTCGTGGGCTGAAAAAGCCTTCTGGCAATACCGACTAACGAACAAAAAAAAGCGTTACTGAACTTAATCAGCAACGCTTTTTCTATTAATAATCTTCAAACTTTCTGACTTTTCGGTCTTCCCGTCTTTCTGACTAAAAACTATTTTTCTTCTTTCACTTCTTCAAAATCAACATCAGTAACGTTATCAGCACCTGCTTCTGGTTGTCCATCTGCTTGTGGTTGACCATCACCTTGAGGCTGTCCGCCATCTTTGTACATTTCTTCTGAAGCTACATTCCAAGCTGCTTGTAATTCTGCTTGTGCTGCATCGATATCTGCAAAGTTACGAGAACCATGTGCTGCTTTTAATTTCTCTAAACCAGCTTCGATTGGCGCTTTCTTATCAGCTGATAATTTTTCACCAAACTCTTTCAATTGTTTCTCTGTAGAGAAAATTAAAGCATCTGCTCCGTTAATTTTGTCAGCTTCTTCTTTCTGCTTAGCATCTTCAGTTGCGTTCGCTTCAGCTTCTTCTTTCATTTTCTTAATCTCAGCATCAGTTAAACCTGAAGAAGCTTCGATACGGATTTTTTGCTCTTTACCAGTTGCTTTATCTTTCGCACTTACGTGTAAAATACCGTTAGCATCAATATCAAAAGCTACTTCTACTTGTGGTACACCACGTGGCGATGGTGGAATACCATCTAAAATGAAACGGCCAATTGTACGGTTTTGACCAGCCATTGGGCGCTCTCCTTGTAAAATGTGAATTTCTACTGATGGCTGATTATCAGCTGCAGTTGAGAAAGTTTCAGATTTTTTAGTTGGAATTGTTGTGTTAGACTCGATTAATTTAGTCATTACACCACCCATAGTTTCGATACCTAATGATAAAGGCGTAACGTCTAACAACAATACATCTTTAACATCACCTGTTAAAACACCACCTTGAATAGCAGCACCAATTGCCACAACCTCATCAGGATTTACACCTTTACTTGGCTCTTTACCGAAGAAAGCTTTTACAGCTTCTTGGATTGCTGGCATACGGGTAGAACCACCAACTAAAATAATTTCGTCAATATCGCCTACGCTTAAACCTGCGTTTTTCAAAGCCGATTTACAAGGATCAATTGTACGTTTAATTAAACTATCAGCTAATTGCTCAAATTTAGCACGACTTAATGTACGCACTAAGTGTTTCGGGCCGCTAGCATCAGCAGTAATGTATGGTAAGTTAATTTCAGTAGAAGTTGTGCTCGATAATTCAATTTTAGCTTTCTCGGCAGCTTCTTTTAAACGTTGTAAAGCCATTGGGTCTTTAGCTAAGTCCATGCTGTTTTCAGCTTTAAACTCGTCTGCCAACCAATCAATAATAACGTGGTCAAAGTCATCACCACCTAAGTGCGTATCACCATCAGTAGATTTTACTTCAAAAACACCATCACCTAATTCTAAAACAGAAACATCATGCGTACCACCACCACAATCAAAAACAACAATTTTCATGTCTTTGTGTGCCTTGTCTAAACCATAAGCTAAAGCAGCTGCAGTTGGTTCGTTAATGATACGTTTTACGGTTAAACCAGCAATTTCGCCAGCTTCTTTAGTAGCCTGACGTTGTGCATCGTTAAAATAAGCTGGTACAGTAATAACCGCTTCAGTAACTTCCTGACCCAAGAAATCTTCAGCAGTTTTTTTCATTTTCTGCAAAATCATTGCAGAAATTTCCTGTGGAGTGTATTTTCTGTCGTCGATTTCAACACGTGGTGTGTTGTTATCGCCTTTAACTACTTTGTAAGGTACGCGTCCAGCTTCTTTCGCACATTCGTCGTAGCTGTTACCCATAAAGCGTTTAATCGAATAAATCGTTTTTGTTGGGTTGGTTATAGCCTGACGTTTAGCTGAGTCACCAACTTTACGTTCGCCGTTTTCTGCAAAAGCAACAATAGATGGTGTAGTACGTTTGCCCTCACTATTTGCAATAACTACAGGCTCATTGCCTTCCATTACGCTCACACAAGAGTTTGTTGTTCCTAAATCTATTCCAATAATTTTTCCCATTGTATTTTGTATTTTCTTTCTTTTTAAAGTATTGTAATTTCTACCTATTAAACAATGCTTGTGCCAATTGGTTTTTGGCAGAAAATAGTCGCAAAAAACTGTTAAAATGTAAAAAAAATCGTTATTTGATACTGACAGCATGACAGAAGAGAGCGGCTGAGGTTGAGATTAAGGTTGAGACTGAGGCCGAGGCCGAGGTTGAGGCTGAGACTAAGGTTTAGACCGAGGTTGAGACCGAGGCCGAGGTTGAGACCGAGGCAAACTAAAAGTTACAATCAAGCCAATGTGCTATTCAAAGCCCCTTTGGGGTTTGGGGATAAAAAAAGTTTAATTTATAGAGAATGTGAAAACGAATGTCAGCAACTGTTTCGATACAACAGTCCCGCTCTTCGCTTTACTCACCCGAGAAAAACGGCTTTCGTGCTCGCTCCTATCGGGTTTAGATAACTTAAGATTGTACAAATAATTTAGGTTGCAACTCGTATCAATCATCCGATGAATAAAAGGCACATTGCTAATATTCATCGGATGACTTAAGTTTATGCTGCGATTAAGGATGAGGTTGAGACTGAGGCTAAAAGCCAAAAGCAAGCCATTATGCTCTTCAAAGCCCCTTTGGGGTTCGGGGATACAATAGAAATTTTATTTGTAAGCTATATCCACTAACTTTGGTATTATGGACTTATTCAATCAAGAGATAGATACCACCAAAAACTTGCTCCCTTACGATGGAGTTGTAAATTATTTTGGCAAAATTATCCTGCAAAATGAGGCCGACCACTATTTTGACGAATTAATGAACAACATAGCATGGAGAAACGATGAAGCCTTTATTTTAGGAAAACACATCATTACAAAACGAAAAGTAGCTTGGTACGCAAATGAAAATTACGCTTACACGTATTCTAAAACAACCAAGCACGCCATCATTTGGACGCCAGAATTATTAAAGCTTAAAAATTTAGTTGAAGCCAAAACAGGAGAAATTTTCAATTCGTGTTTGCTCAATTTATACCACAATGGCAATGAAGGCATGGCTTACCACAGCGACGATGAAAAACCATTGCAAGGAAAATCTTCTATCGCATCTTTAAGTCTTGGCGCCGAACGCCGATTTCTTTTTAAGAATAAGAAAACTAAAGAAACCATTACCACATTTTTAGAGCATGGTAGTTTATTGGTGATGAAAGACAGTACCCAAATTAATTGGCTACATCGTTTACCAACAACAACAAAAGTAAGTACCCCAAGAATTAATTTAACTTTTAGAACAATGGTAATCTAAGATGCCTTATTTTTTGAATTCTTTAATATCAACAATTCGGTTATCATCAAGGTTACCCTTTAAAAACAGCGTACCGTTAGCATTTTTAAACCAACTGTAATTTTGCTGCACCTTGTTATATAATTGACTTTCATCGTTCAGCATTTTGGAATCTAGGGGAAGATTAAAACTTTCATTACTTAAATAGTTTACTTGATAGAGCGAATTTGCTGTAAGAAATATTAGTGTTGAAGCATCTCTAGAAACCATAAATATTTTACCTTGAATACGCTCGTTAGGTTCTTGTCTTTTTATAGGAAAAACTTTCCCATTTACGGTAGTAAGCAAATAATCATTATCAATTAAAATACTTGCTCTGCTCAATTTTTCTAATCCCTTAGTTACTTTTGCATCATTCTTTCCGTTAGAAGTTTTGTTTAACGCTACAGCTTCTAGCTTATTGTTTTTATAACAAAATATGTAAAACGGCGATACTAAGCCAGTTCCATCAGCTACCTGAGCAACAATGGCCGTTTTTTGAGAGTTAAGATAAGTTGGATTTAAAAATTTGGTTACCTGTGGTTTCGGTTGTTTATCAACTATCAAAACCGTGTCTTTAAAAGTAATTTGATACTCACTTAATAGCTCATTTGCATTAGGCTTTACAACAGCAAAATTAAAAATTTCGACTTTTGATTTCGGAAACTCATTAAAGCTCTCGCCAGTTTGCAGTGCTCGAGGTATTAAAATATGCTCCATTTTACTTTCTTTACAAGCGCATAAGAAGATAGTAAGTAGAAGGACTAAATTTATATTTTTCATGTTTTTTTTAAACTTACCGCAAATGTAAAATCTTTAGCCAAATTCTCATCAAAAAATGCAAAATCAATTAATACAAACATTCTTCAGTACGCATTGTTAGTATTGAAAAAATGAGAAATTATGAAAAAATTAATCTTACTTAGCTTCTTCACAATACTATTCAGTTCATGCTTAGAAAAAATGGATACCGAAAAGATTAAAAACACCAAATGGATCCTTACCGAAATGCCGGGCAACAAATTACCAACAGGAGATGAAGCAACGCTAAATTTTAGTGATGATTTAACCATCAGCGGAAAAGCATTTTGCAATAGCTACGGTGGCAAATTTGAAGTTTTAGAAAATAAAATCTCAGTTAAAAATGTATTCTCTACCAAAATGTACTGTCAAGAAACTGCGCAGGCAGAAACAGCGTATTTAAATGCCATAAACCAAGTAAATAATGCAACAATGGAAGATGGAAAACTACAGTTGCTAAATGATAAGAAAGTTTTGTTGATTTTTTCAAAATCCAAAGCAACAGAATAAACACTTAATGGTTTCAATAAATCTATTTTTAGTAATTTTGAGGGTTAACCAAGTTGTAAAATGTTAAAATCTTTACCCGAAAAATTAAAGTTCTTCTTTTTAACGATAAAGAATGCTTTCAACATCTTCCAAAAAAATGACCCCTTACGTTTAGCAGGGGCTACAGCATTTTTCGCAAATTTTGCAATACCGCCAATCTTAATCATTTTAATTAGGCTTTTTGGTGTATTTACAGATAAAAAGCAATTTGTTGCCGATATTTTTAATCGCCTTGGAAACATATTGGATGATAAAAGTATCCAACAAATACGGATGACTTTGAAGAACATTAGAGGTAATGACCAAAAGTGGTACATTACGCTAATTAGCTTCTTTTTTTTTCTATTTGTAGCTACTACGTTATTTAATGTAATTAAAAATTCTCTTCACCAAATTTGGGGCATCGGTACAAAAGATCGTCCTGGTTTATGGTTTAATTTAAAGCTTAGAGGCCGGTCTATGGTCATCATCTTACTAGTTGGAATTTTATTTTTTATCGGTTTACTTTTAGATAGTATTCAGGCAATTATTGGGTCTTTGCTCAACAACAGTTCTCCTTCTGCCGGCCTAATCGTAACTTCAATCATCAATCAAATTGTTTTTGTTTTTATAGTAACCACTTGGTTTACGGTGTTATTTAGATATCTAACCAACGGTCGGCCCACTTGGAAAGTGGCCTTATCGGGTGGTTTACTTACGGGTTGCCTATTCACAATTGGTAAATATATTTTACGCATATTGCTTCCATTGAGCAATATTGGCAACATTTACGGCGCATCAGGCTCAATTGTGGTAATCATGTTATTTGTATTTTACTCTTCGTTAATATTTTACTTCGGCTCATCTTTTATAAAAGCATTAAGTGTAACTATCGATTCGCCAATTGTACCCAAAAATGGTTCATTTAGTTACGAACTTACAAAAGTTGACGCTGAACAACAAAACTTACAAAGCAAATGAATTTCATAAACATAACTGAGCAAAAACTTAGAACCTTTACCTATTCCATTTTCAAAAGGATGGGTTGTTCTGATGAGCATGCGACTTTAGCAACTGATGTTTTAATTAAGTCAGATTTAAGAGGTATTGATTCTCATGGCGTTGCCCGTTTAAGTGGCTACGTTCGTTTATGGGAGAAAAAAAGAATTAATCCTACGCCGAACGTTAAAATTGTACACGAGACACCAACAACTGCAACGGTTGATGGAGACGCAGGATTAGGTTTGGTTGTTGCGCCATTTGCGATGAAAATAGCAATCGAAAAAGCAGAAAAATATGGCTCCGGCTGGGTTTCTGTTAAAAACTCAAATCATTTTGGCATAGCAGGTTACCATGCCTTGATGGCGGTAGAAAAAGACATGATCGGCATAAGCATGACGAACGCTAGCCCTTTAGTTGCGCCAACATTTTCGAGTGAAAGGTTATTGGGAACAAACCCGATGTGTTATGCATTCCCGGCAGGGAAATACCCACCAGTGGTAGTAGATATGGCAACCGCAGCTGCTGCAAATGGAAAGTTAGAAATTGCACAACGCGCCAATGAAAACATACCTAGTGGATGGGTACAGAATAGAAATGGAGAAAATTCTAACAACCCCAACGAGTTGAAAAGTGGTGGCTCTTTATTACCGCTTGGTAGCGACAAAGACCACGGAAGCCACAAAGGATATGGATTAAGTGCAACTGTTGATATTTTGTCGGCAGTTTTGAGTGGGGCAAATTTTGGACCTTGGGTGCCACCTTTTGTGGCGTTTTTAGAACCACCAACCGATCCAGTTGGCGAAGGTATTGGTCATTTTTTGGGCGCGATGCGGGTAGATGGATTTCGACCAACGCAAGATTTTAAAGATAACTTAGATATTTGGATAACGCGTTTTAAAAACGCCGAAACCATTGATCCAGATAAAAAAGTTATTATTCCAGGCGAACCAGAATATGCATTTGAACGAGAAAGAAAAATTAACGGAATCCCTATTATTGATGTAGTGGTGAATGATTTAAATGTATTGGCCGAGAAATTAGGAGTTGAGAAATTGATTAACCAAAATTGAGTTAAAGCTATAATATTTGATTTATTGTACAAATATACGTACTTTTGAATGTACAAATAAATCATTCAAATGAAAGCTGTAACGATTTCATCTCTAAGAAATAATATGAAAACCTATTTTGATGAAGTAAGTTTAACTGAAGATGTTCTCATTGTTCCCCGAAATAATAATGAAGATGATGCAGTTGTTGTAATTTCTATAAAAGAATATAATTCACTCACCGAAACATCACATCTTTTATCAAGTGAAGCAAATAGATTAAGACTTGAGCGCTCGATTCAAAGTTTAAAAACTGGCAAGTCTAAGTCATTTTCTCTGGATGGAGAAAAAGTTGCGCGTTCATAAATATGAAAATAGAATTTACTCCAGAAGCGTGGGAAGATTTTGAGTACTGGATTGATAATGACGAGAACACTGAAAAGAAAATTAGAGAACTCCTAAAAGAAATTACAAGAACGCCATTTCAAGGCATTGGAAAGCCAGAAGCGCTTAAGCATAGCCTTAAAGGTTTTTGGTCGAGAAGAATTAATGGAGAACATAGGTTGGTTTATCAAATTTCTGGAACTAAAGGAACAGATCAGAAATGTTCCGTCATTCAGTGCCGATTTCATTATGGAGATAAATAAACTTAAAATTTGTTTTATGAAATTGCCTATTTTAACGGTCGAGAAGACGGTTAAGTAATTTACAACAAAGGTTCGCAAAATAAATTGCGAGCCTTTGTTAGATAAATGACGTTTAATCTCTCTAGTGTATGCCGTGAAACAATCGGCTCCAACGGATTTTATGCAAAAAAGAACCTTCGGTATTCCAGCTCATCCAAATGAATAAAGCTTTACCAACTACGTGATCTTCTGGCACAAAACCCCAGTAGCGAGAATCGGCAGAATTATGGCGGTTATCGCCCATCATCCAATAATAATTCATTTTAAATGTATATGAAGTCACTTTTTGACCATTAATCAGCCAATCTGCACCAACTTTTTCTACCTTATTACCTTCGTAAGTTCTAATTGCACGGTAATATAACGGCATGGTTACGCTATCAAGCTGAACCGTCCAGCCTTTAGCTGGGATTTTAATGGGGCCAAAATTATCTCTACTCCAAACACGTTTTGGATCATGAGGAAAAAGCCCACCATCTTGCCCATTGTTAGGATCTGGGCTCATTTCCGCCGACTTTACGAAATCTAATTTTTTAACTTCTTCGATCATTTCGGGCGACGCATTTGCAATATAAGTATCGGCAGATACTTGTTGCATCTCACCCATCGAGAAACCTAAATCTTGAAATACCTGCAAGTTAACGTCGCTAGATTTGAACTGAATTTTATAGGGCATTTGACCAGTATTTTTTAATGGCTCATCTTTACCATTTACATTCGCCACACCATTTTTCATGCTAATTACATCGCCGGCAATACCAATACATCGTTTAATGTAATTTTCTCGCTTATCAACCGGCCTGCTTGTAACTGTATATTGCGTATTAACCGCTTTCCAATCAGAACCACGTACCAAATCATAATAACTTGGACCTTGATTTTCTAAGGCAACAGTATCTCCCTCTGGAAAATTGAATACAACTACATCGTTTCTTTTAATATCAGATAATCCTGGCAAACGGTGATATTTCCACTGTACGCCGTCCCAATATGCTTTGGTTCCGGTAATTGGCATAGTGTGGTGCGCAAAAGGAAACGCAATTGGTGTCATGGGTATTCGAGCACCATAATTTACCTTACTTACAAAAAGAAAATCGCCAATTAGTAACGATTTTTCCATCGAGGCAGAAGGAATTGTATATGCTTCTATAAAAAATACGCGAATTATTGTTGCTGCAACAACAGCAAAGATAATTGCGTCAGTCCACTCGCGCGTTTTAGATTTTTTTTTGACACTGGCATTCGGGTTTTTCTGCCAAAATTTATAATTCATGTTTTTTATATCTAGGTTAATAGTTATTCCTTTAAACAGTTAAGTGGTTGTAAGTAACCATTCTTCATTTGGCTATCAATAACAATTTTTTTGCGCTAATTCTTATTCTTTTTACTCAAATATATCAGTAATATTAAAGAATCCTTTTTTATCTTTTAGCCACTCTGCAGCAACTACAGCACCAAGGGCAAAACCAGCTCTACTGTGTGCAGTGTGCTTAATTTCAATTTCATCAACTTCACTACTGTAAATTACAGTATGCGTACCAGGGATATTTTCAATCCTATGCGACTCTATCAGAAGTTGATCTGCTTTAGGAAATAATTCTACATCGGTTCCAATCACTTCGTTCAGCCATTCTTGCTTTCTATCTAAATGTTCAACAATCCCTTCTGCCAAGGTTATCGCTGTTCCGCTTGGGGCATCAAGTTTTTGTGTATGATGAATTTCTTCAACCTGAACCTCATAGGCAGGGTAATTATTCATCAGCTTTGCCAATTGTTGGTTTAATTTAAAAAATAAATTTACGCCTATACTAAAGTTAGAGCCATACAATAGCGTATTGTTACTGATGTTGCAGGCATTTTTTACTTCTTGTAATTTACCATACCAACCTGTTGTGCCTACAACAATAGGTAAGCCGGCATCGAAACAAATGTTTATATTATTCATTACCGAATCTGGCGTACTAAAATCGATGGCAACATCGGCTGATTTTAGGTTTTGTAACGTCAAATCCTCTGTATTATCAATCGATATTTTTAACACAATTTCATGACCTCTTTCTACTGCAAATTTTTCGATAATTTGCCCCATTTTGCCATAGCCTAACAGTGCTATTTTCATTTGTATATTTTTATTTTTTATTTGCTGTGAAGGTATAATAATTTATCATATTACTAATAATTTAACACCAAAAGCTTTACAAGTTTAGCGAAATTTTTAATGCCGGAACAGGATTAAACCCATACATTGCAGGTGCAGAATTTATGAGGGATGGCGTAACTTTAAAGCTTAAATTATCATCTATATTAAAGTAATGCAATCGAGCTGCTACGTAAGCATCGGCAACATTAACTAAATAAACTGCAGCTAATGAAAATATTACAACCTGTTTATTCCTCTTAAAAACATCTTTATTCGCTTTAACACCCTCATCTGAATACCTAACCAAAGTGGGATTTTCGGTCATACCGGGATTGAGCTGCCTATATTGTGCTTCTTTTAAAAACGTTTTGTAACCTTTAGAATTATCAATGTACGACATGGTAAGCAAAGTAAAACCCGTATAAATTACACCAATTTTACCCAAAGTATATGTTTTTTGCCAAAAATGACCTCCATTTTCGCCTTTAGCCTTATAATCTCTAACCAATATTTGGTTATTGTACAATTGCCCCCAACCGGGAATAATAAAAGACTTAATCATGGCTTTATGGCCAGCAATTTTACCGGGATTAATGTATTTTGGTTTTGAAGTGTCTGTTGATTTTTCAGCTTGTTTATTAGGTATTTTTACCACCTTAGCTTTCAAAGTATCGGCTGATTTTTTCACGCCAGCGTCTTTAACCTGTGCAACTGTCAGACTTACAAAAAAGAATATGAGGAAATTAAAAACGGTTAAAAACTTAAACTTTCCCATTACCAATCTAATAACTCTAATATTCTATTTAGATCGTCATCACTAACAAATGGTATTTCTATCGAGCCTTTGCCATTTTGACTAACTTTTAATTTAACTCTAGTTGCAAACTTAGATCCTAAATCATCCTGTAATTTTTTGTATTGGAAGGAAACTGCCTTTTCTTTCGGCACTTCAGTTTTAGGAGCATGTTGCAGATTGCGCACCAATTCCTCCACCTTGCGCACAGAAAGATTTTTATCCAAAATTTCTTGGTGAATGAAGAGTTGTTTATCTACACCATCTACGCTGATTAAAGCACGAGCGTGACCCATAGATATTTTATGATCGCGAATAGAAGCCTGAATTGCTGGAGGCAGTTTTAGCAACCTTAAATAATTGGTTACGGTAGTTCTATTTTTGCCAACGCGTTCGCCAAGTTGTTCCTGCTTTAGGCCAACTTCATCAATCATACGTTGAAAACTCAAAGCAACCTCAATGGCATTCAAATTTTCTCTTTGAATGTTCTCGATAAGCGCCATTTCCAGCATCTGCTGATCATTAGCACTGCGAATATATGCCGGAATTTGAGTTAAACCCGCAAGTTTAGAAGCTCTAAACCTACGTTCGCCCGAGATTAGTTGATACTTGTTGTTGGCTGTTTTCCGTACGGTAACAGGCTGGATTAAGCCTTGAATTTTTATCGAATCTGCCAACTCATTTAGTGCAACCTGATCAAATTCGGTTCTTGGTTGGAAAGGATTGGTTTCAATATCAGTTAAATTAACATGACTAATGTTGCCAATCTGCGTAGATTCTGTTACCGGATTTACACTTTGTTTTTGGGGATGTGTAGCATCGCTATCATCCAAAAGCGCACTTAATCCTCTACCTAAACCTGTTTTTCGCTGAAAAGATGTCATTTATAATTTATATTGTAGCCGTTCCTATATTCTCTACTTCTTTTGATAAACCGTTATTTTTCACAATTTCTCGTGCTAAATTTAAGTAATTAATAGCGCCTTTGCAGTTGGCATCGTGCATAATTACCGAAACCCCGTAACTTGGTGCTTCGCTCAAGCGGGTATTTCTTTGAATAATGGTATCAAAAACTAAATCATGAAAGTGCGTACGCACTTCTTCTACCACTTGATTTGATAACCGCAAGCGAACATCATACATGGTAAGCAAAATTCCTTCAATTTCGAGCTGAGGATTTAACCGGTTTTGCACAATTTTTATCGTATTTAACAACTTGCCTAAACCCTCCAAGGCAAAATATTCGCATTGAACAGGAATAATTACCGAATCGGCAGCCGTTAATGCATTTATGGTAATTAAGCCCAACGATGGAGAACAATCAATAATAATAAAATCATATTGATCTTTAATTTTCTCCAACACCGCTTTCATTTTATACTCGCGATTATTGAGGTTTATCATCTCTATCTCCGCTCCTACCAAATCGATATGGGCTGGTAATAAATCTAAATTTGGCGTATCAGTCTTTTGTATGGCTTGAGCCGGATCAATATCATTAATAATGCACTCGTAAATGCTATCTTTAATATTTCTAGGGTCGAAGCCAATTCCTGATGTAGAATTTGCCTGAGGATCGGCATCTACTAACAAGGTTTTATATTCTAAAACGGCCAAACTCGCCGCTAAATTAATAGACGAAGTTGTTTTACCAACACCACCTTTTTGATTTGCTAATGCAATAATTTTACTCATCTATTTGTTGGAAAATTACTTAACGTTTATTTAGGTATCTTATTTTGTGTTATTGGCCACAAAAAGTTCTATTTTTGTACAATTTACGACCTTTTTCACAGTTTGCTAAGATACAAACTATATGGCAGATTTAGCATTTGAAGGAATCGCGTTTTAAACATCTTATTAACATCCATAACCATGATTACTATTATAGCCGCCACAAATAGACCAAATAGCAACACCTTAAAAGTTGCAAAATATTATCAAAAACAATTTATCACTAAGGGTTTAGAATCAAACTTAATCAATTTGGAGCAGTTGCCTGCCGATATTTTAAACACCGATATGTTTGGCAAAAGAAGCAGCGAATTTCAAAAAATTCAAGATGTAATTTCTGCGACAGATAAATTTATATTTGTGATACCTGAGTACAATGGAAGTTTTCCGGGTGTTTTAAAAGTACTTATTGATGCTTGTAATTTTCCGGAGAGTTTTTACGATAAAAAGGCGGCACTAGTTGGAATTGCCTCTGGCAAATACGGAAACATCCGTGGAATTGATCATTTTACGGGTGTTTGCCATTATATTCATTTAAATGTTTTACCACTTCGCATTCACATTCCAAATATTAAAGAAGAGTTAGGTGAAGATGGAAACCTGATAAAAGAAGATACAATTAAGTTTACAAATGAACAGATAGAGAAGTTTATAAATTTTTAGATTTAATCACTCAGTTGACCGTCATTGCGAAGCACAAAACAGTCCCAATACCGAACAGATTGCTTCGTGCCTCGCAATGACTAAATGCTTACTCTAAAGCATAAACCGCAAAAGATGCCAACCAATGATCGCCACCATAATTACCAGCGAATACTAACGGCAGCGCATTGACTAAAAATTTATTAGCGGCATCGTTAAATACTTTTTTTAACTTATGGTTTTTAGGTAAATCATTCGCAATCCCCTTCATACACCATGCCCTTGTAAATGATAAACCCACCAAATGCACGCCTTGGTAGTCACTTATATCACTAATTACTGGCAAATCTGTAATGCGTTTTATGCTCCGCGCTTCATAAAATTTGTTTAACCAACGTACAAATTTATCTTTCGGCAAAACTCTTCTCATTAAATCGGCAACTTCTAAACTTGGAGAGAAAAAATCCGATCCATCGGGTTCTAAATAGGCCGGCGTGGCTACATTATCTAAATAAAAAAGTTTTGCCTTTTCGTCAATCATTTTTTCAAACGCACCGTCTTTAAAAGTCTTTGCCCAATCTAAAGCAAACACCAATCCAAAAGCAGTGTTTGGATGCACGCCACTTCTATTTGGATAAGTTTGCTTAGGTAAATATACTTTCCAAAGTTTTAAAATCTGTTGCGTAAGTGGCTGTAAAGCAAGGTGCCATTTTCGGGCATCGGGATTATCCCAAGTATAAAGTTCTTGATCTAATTTTAGCAACCACGCCCAGCCATAAGTGCGTTCATAACCATCGGCAACATAATATTTTGTAAAATATGCAGCCTCTGCAAGCATATTTTCGGTTGTGAATGTTTTATTTAACTGCGCAATAATTTCTGCTTTATTATTTAATTGAGGCATCGTTTTTAACAAACGAATAAGCATCCAATGGCCATGAACTGAGCTGTGCCAATCTAAACAACCATAAAAAGCCGGGTGCAGTTCGCTAGGCAGTAGCCGACCATCAATTGCCGAATTAGCAACATGTGAGGTTTTATTGGGAAACTCTTGGCCGATACAACTGAGTGGCATTTTAGCCAATTTCTCTGCAATATCATTTGTTAACGAAGGGATAATTTGACCTTGTGCGAGAACAGAAAGCCCGACTAAGTAAATTATTATCAAATATTTTTTCATGTTTATTCGGATTTCGAGTGTTTATCAGTTATTTTCTTAACGAAATCAATCAATCTACTGCTGTAACCATACTCATTATCATACCAACCAACAATTTTTACCATATCGCCTACAATGGAAGTAAGTTGCGCGTCGAACACACATGAATGTGGGTTATTAACAACATCGATCGATACGATTGGATCTTCGGTATATTCTAAAATTTGTGCGTATTCGTGATCTGCAGCATATTTAAAAGCTGCATTTATTTCGTTTATAGTAGTTTTTTGTTTTAGCAAACACGTAAAATCCGTTAAAGAACCGTTCAAAACTGGCACTCTAATTCCAGCACCACCTAATTTACCGTCTAACTCAGGGAAAATTCTAGTAATAGCTTTAGCGGCGCCGGTACTTGTTGGAATAATAGAAGCAGAAGCAGCCCTTGCTCTTCTCAAATCTTTATGGTTACTATCGTGAAGATTTTGATCGCCTGTCATGGAGTGGATGGTCGTGATATAACCTTCTTCAACCCCCCATTTATCATTTAAAATTTTAATCATCGGCGCAATGTTGTTCGTAGTACACGATGCATTAGATAAAATTTTGCTGTTTAAATCCACATCGCCATCGTTTACGCCCAGTACCACCATTGGGATATCATCCGCCCCTGGCGCCGAGAGCAAAACTTGCTTCGCACCCGCTTTAAGATGCTTTTCGGCATTTTTATAGGTCAAATTTTTACCCGTACATTCAATAACTAAATCAACTCGAAGCCCAGCCCAAGGCAATTCAGTTGCATCTTTAATGGCGTAAACTGGAATTCGTTTATTATTAATAATAATCTCATCCTCGGCTGCATATACAAGCCCATTAAAAACGCCATGCACAGAATCATACTTAAAAAGATGTGCCATCGTTTTGGCATCAGCCAGATCATTAATAGCTACAACATCAAATCCTTCAGCAATTGCTAAACGTAAAAATGTTCTACCTATTCTACCGAATCCATTAATTGCGAGCTTCATTTTCTATCAATTTGAAGCCAAAATTAACCTTTTTAGCATGATAGTTTAAACTATTTCTGTCTGAAATCTTTTTATCGCAGGTTTGATTCTCTTTCACCCTTAATCTCCAACTTAGATACATATTAAATATTATGCAGATGCTCATGATGATTACGATTAAGTTAAAATTACCCAATGATCTAAATAATACAGTAAAAGCGATGATACTTATGTTTAGAAAAACGGTTAACAGAACCAATTTTCTCGAAGAAAGTCCAAGTCGTTCAAGCCGATGATGGATGTGATTTCTATCACCTCGAAAAGGCGACTTTTTATTTAAAATTCGGACACAAAAAACACGAATGGAATCGAATATTGGCACAATTAGTATCGCCACGGCAATGGCTGGCGAAGATTGGAAATCAGGATTTCCTGTTGGTACAAGTTTATTAAGCTCAATAAATTTTATAGCTAAAGTTGCACATATAAGTCCAATGGTAAGCGCCCCTGTATCGCCCATAAATATTTTTGCTGGCCACCAATTGTATTTTATAAACCCCACTAAAGCACCTACCAAAGCAAAAGCAATACACGCATAAGTAGCTTCATGCATAGAAGCAAATAGAAAACCGAAGCATAAACTAGATAAAATGCCTATCGAAGCGGCTAAACCATCAACGCCATCGATCAAATTGAAGGCGTTATTTAAAAATATAATTAATATGATGGAGAATAAGCTTCCACCAATATAATTCAACTCTCCAATATTGAGTACGCCATAAAAACTGCTCAATCTAAAATCGCCAAAAAACACAAGTATTATGGCAACGGTAAGTTGTAAAATGAACTTAGTAGTGATATTCGTGCCGTACATATCATCTTTTAAGCCAAGTGCGGAGAGGATAATACAAGCAATAATCAAAAAATTAGCTTCTTTAAAATCACTCAGCGTAGAAAAAAGTAAAACACTTATAGTAAAGCTGACAAATATAGGAATTCCCCCTAACCTCGAAATATTTTTGCCATGCGTTTTCCTATCTAAATCACTGCTATCGAACAATTTATATTTTAATGCAGAATATATAACAGATGGTATGCTAAAAATAACGATCGAAAAAGCGATCATAAAAATGGCCACGTATAATATACGATCACTATGAAGTATTTCTTGAATCAAAATAATAGGGATTATTAAAAGCAACAAGATCAACTCTCAAATAAAGAATTTATCAAACTTACTTAATTCTTAATTGTGCTAATTTATCAAATTTTTTGCGAAATAAAACATATAACGGAAATTTTACATCGTTTCTTTTAAGCGCATGATAATCCTGTATTAGTGCCATCCACCTCGCTGAGATAGAATGGTTACTCGCCCCGCCAGACCTCATGTTTACCATTAAGATCGGTAGGTAAAAAGTTTTAATTTTATGAGTGAAGAAATATCGAATAATTAAATCGTAATCCGCAACTGTACCTAAATCGAGCGCATAGTAGCCAAATTGATTAAATAAACTTCTTCTTAAGTATAAGGTTGGGTGCGCGGGCATCCAACCTTTACTGATATCTAAATACGTGGCAGATTTGGATCGCCACGCTCTAATGATCTTTTTAGTCTCGGGATGGATGTAATTTAAATCACCATACACACCGTCAACTTTCGGTTCGCGAATAAAACTTTGGGCAACTTTTTCAATAACCGCACAATCTGCGAGCATATCATCGGCATTTAACAAACCTATTATCGCGCCCGTTGCTAATCTTATACCTTTATTTATCGCATCATAAAGTCCATTATCTTTTTCGGAAACCAGTTTGTGAATTTTAGACTGATATTTTTCGAGAATGGTTAAGGTACCGTCTGTCGATCCTCCATCAATAACAATGTATTCTATATCACCATAGGTTTGTGCGAGAACCGATTTAATACAATCTTCTAAATATCGCTCTGCGTTAAAAACTACCGTAATAATGGAGATTTTCATGAAATATTAAGTTTAATTACTAAACTTACTTCCATTTTTTTGCCCATTCAGTTTGTGCTTCCTCATCTTGAAAAGTCCAAGCAACAAATCTGCTTATTTTTTGTCCTTGCGACATTTGCACCGTTCTTACTTCGAAAGCATTGGCTTTTACAAGCGCGCCATAAATACTTCTTAAATTTGCACTTTTAGAAACCAATGACGTAAACCACAAACATTGATTTTTGATCTGCTCGCTTTGGATAATCATTTGTTCTACAAAAGCGCGTTCGCCTCCTGGGCACCAAAGCTCGGCTTTATTTCCACCGAAGTTTAATACATGCTTAACTTCCTTTTCATTACCGCCCAAATTACGCCATTTTTGCCTTGTACCTTGTTCTGCTTCTTTTAAAGATGAATGAAACGGTGGATTACAAACTACGGCATCGAACATTTCTTTACCACCAACTACACCTCTAAAAATACCCATTTTAGACGATTGCTGACGAATTTCTATTGCGCCTTGCAAAGGTTTATTGGCTTCGATAATGCGTTTGGCAGAATCTACCGAAAGCGGATCGATTTCCGAACCTACAAATTTCCACCCGTATTCTTGATGGCCTATGATTGGATAAATACAATTTGCACCAACGCCAATATCCAAAACATTAATATTGTTGCCTTTGGGCACTTTACCTTTGTTGCTGGCGCCTAAAAGATCGGCAATATAATGTATGTAATCGGCCCGACCAGGAATAGGCGGACATAAGTAATCTTGAGGAATATCCCATTGAGAGATGTTGTAAAAGTTTTTTAGCAGTGCTCTATTTAGTGCTTTTACAGCTTCTTGATCGCCAAAATCTATTGAATCTTCGTTATGCTCATTTTTAAAAACAAAACGTTTTAATTCTTTGGAGTTTGCAGTAAGTTGTTTGAAATTATAGCGTGAACGGTGTTTATTACGGCCGTGTAACTCGCTTTTTTCTGAGCGATTATTTTCTTTTTGAGTCAAAGTAGTAGAATTTATTTAAACAAGCTGTGTGCATGTTTCTGACGCAAAGATACGTAATTTTTTTTGAGTTATGAGATTGGAAGTTCATTCGAATAAAGGTTTAATCAATTGAAAATTTTTTCTGGATTGATGGCAAGTGTGGGGTTTGACCCATCGAGTTATTCGATGCTTCTAGGGCGTAAGAATTTAGTTGAAATGAAAACGAAAAAATTAAGAGTGAGATTGGTTCAATTTCTTTTGGAGCAAGAATATTTGAAGTTGACGGCACAGTTATTATAAGAATTTAACTGCTTTTTTAATTGAAAAGAGAAATTTTCGAGAAAATAATTTTGACAAATTCTTGCAACTAGGCAAGAATTTGTCAAGAATTACTTGTTAATTAAGGCTTAATATCAATCACATCTCCAGCGGTGAAAATACCGAATTCTAACTGACTGAATTTGATCAATCCTTTACTGGTTATTTTAATATTTTTTGGATTTGCAATTCTGATCACCTGACTATCGCCAGCAACAGTTGCTTTATTTCCATGTACGATGATTGCAGTACTTTCATCAACACCTACACCAACCAAATCAGGATGAGCTGCAATTGCAGAAATTAATCTGTTGTAACGGTTGCGTTTTAAAAAATGTTGATCGACTATGGTATTTTCCAACAAGCCCATACCTTCTGTAAATTCTACGTTTTTATCCCAAAGTTTATTAAAAGTTTCTTTGTAAACGCTATCTAAAAGTTGTTTACCTGTAATCATATACTTGCTCATCACCGCAGCACCTGCACTTGTTCCGGCAATGGTTGCGCCATTTTTAAATGCCTTATGTATTGCTGTATAAACTGGCGTGTTTAAAACAGATTTCATAAAACGATTTTGATCGCCACCTAAAATGTAAATCAACTTCGCTCCTGCTAAAGAATCAACCCAATTTTTATCATTAACATCGTGTTTGCTGAAGTTAAAATTTTTAATGGTCGCGTTGGTTTGCGTTTTAAGTTGCGCAGAAATATATTTAAAACCAGTATCAGGAATTTCACTTGCCATTGGCAAAATGATAATATAATCCTTTGCTTTTAAATTAGCGGTGCTTACCAACTGCTTAATTAAAGCGTCTGATCTATTGCCACCACCAATAATAAAGAGGTTTCCCTTAGCATAACTTTGAGCAAATGCCGATAAGGAAAAGGCAATACCTATAATGAGAAGTAGGCTGCGTTTCATTATTTATAAATTTTAACTTCAATTTTACCATCAGCAGAAACGGTTCCTCTGTACATGCCTTCGGTATTAAAAGTCATGGTTACATTCCCTTTTCTATCTAAACCAATAAGGCCACCATCACCACCCATTTTCCCTACCTTATCCAACACAATTTTAGAAGCATCGCCGATAGATAGATTTTTATATTCCATTAAATCAGAAATGGTTTTAGCCACTACATTACGGATGTAATATTCGCCCCAACCTGTACAAGAAATACCAGCGGTTTCGTTATTACAATACGTTCCAGCACCAATAATTGGCGAATCGCCAACACGACCGTATTTTTTATTGGTCATACCGCCGGTTGATGTTCCCGCAGCTAAATTGCCAGCTTTATCTAAAGCCACACAACCAACTGTCCCGAATTTATAATCGTGATTAATTGCGCCTAAAAGCGATGATTTTTTACTGCCATGATCCAAAACGGCCTTGGTAGAATCTTCTTTAATCGCGTCTTGAAGGCCATCCCAACGTTCTTGAGTATAGAAATATTTTGGATTGACTATTTCGAGACCTACTTCTTTGGCAAATTTATCTGCACCATCGCCAAACATCATCACATGTTCCGACTTTTCCATAACTGCTCTTGCTGCGTTGATGGGGTTTTTTACAGTGGTTACGCCCGCAACCGCACCAGCCATTAAGGTTTTACCATCCATAATTGAGGCATCCATTTCATTACGACCGTCATGCGTAAAAACAGCACCTTTCCCAGCATTAAAATGTGGATCGTTTTCTAAAACATTAATGGTAAACTGTACCGCATCTAAACTTGTTTTACCTGCTTTAAGCGCTGCATAGCCCGCCTCTAAAGCTTTTGTTAGCGCAGCAACATAAGCTGCTTCTTTTTCCGGCGTCATGTTCTTTTTAAGAATCGTACCCGCACCACCATGAATAACCATGATGTATTTTTTTTGTTGAACTTTCTTTTTCTGAGCTGATGCATTTAGTGCGAATATTGAAGCTAGCAGAAATGCAAATATTTTTAATGTTTTCATATTGTTTATTAAGGTTTATATATTTCTTCGGGTGATAAAACACCATTCTCGATATACCAGGTTTCAGAAGTTCCGCCAGTTGCCTCGCTCATTGCGAAGTTAGAAACATTAAAACTCCCTGCACCCTCAACCGAGGATATGATGCTATAAACGGCGACTGCACTTTTGTTATTGCTCCAGATTACTTTATTTCCTGCAGAAAACTGTTCAGGTTTTTTATTTAAATCAGTTGATAAAAAATACGCTGTGCTAAACGTTGCATTTTTTGAAAGATCTCCGTAAACCTTTGCAATGCCTGCACCATCGATACAAACCGCAGTACGCTCATCTACAGCAATGCCTTTGGCTGCCACATTAAATTCAGTAAGAATTCTTCCTAAAAAAACCATTGATCTTCCTCTACGTGCGCGAGTTAAATAATGCTGATCGGTGATCACACTTTGTAAGAAAGGCGCTTTCAAGAAATCGTTATTGTAAAGGGTAATTCTGCTATCGAATGGATTTTTTAGGGCATCTTGAGATGTGACACTGCCATTCTCACCACTATAATAAAAACCGCCCATTATGGCGCATCCGGCGCTGGTTCCACCAACTGGTGCTTTTTTCGTGTTCAAAACATAATTTAAAGCTACCTCGGTTTTTGTTCCTTTCCAATATTTCATATAATCAGATTGATCGCCACCGGCAATAAAAACCATTTCTGCATTGCGAATAATATTGGCAACGGTATCATTATTGGCCAACTCTCTAGAATTGATTAACAAAGTTTCACAGGAATTGACTATGCCTAAAGTATTAACGTATTCACTTAACTTGGCATCACCTGTTGCACGAAGAATAACTATATCGCCTCCCCCACTCTTTGCAATCATCCATTGCAAGGCCGCATCAACTTCAGCACCTCCTCCCATTAAAACCATTCCACCATTTACCGTTTTAATTACGTTGGCAGTATCACCAACAATTCCAATAGAAGCAGGACGCCTTTTGGCTGTTTGACTTGTTGGAGGAGTTGTGACGCCACTAGAAGGAGGCGTTGGGATAGGATTGGTGGATTTGCTGCAGCCTAATGCTGAAATCCAGAAGCCAATTAATAAACCAAATATTATATTTCTCATATGAAAATGTCTTTAAAATATTCTGGCGGATGAACTGTCCGCCAGAAGAGATTTTAGTAAAATGGATTTTGTACGATATTTTTATTTACAGAAATTTCTGTAGCTGGTATCGGCAAATCATATTGAGCTTGTAGTGGAGTTAAGATTAATGGGCTTCCATTACCGGCCACATCTGCAGGGGTTCTTTCAATATTCAGGTTTCTCCTTTTTAAATCGAAGAAACGATGACCTTCAAAAGCCAGTTCTTTAAATCTATCATTGTAAATGGCAGAGATCAATGCAGCCTTATCCGCAAAGGTTGCATTTACATAGCCATTTATACGAGCTGCCCTCAAGAAATTGATGTCGCCAGCTGCATCTCCTGAAGATTCTGCTCTAGCTTCAGCTCTAATCAAATACATCTCGCCTGTTCTAAACTGTTTAACATCGGTTAAGCCTGGTGCAGAAGCTGAACCGATATACTTATTTACCAAAAATTTAGAACGTATACCCGTGCGGCTATTATCAAATTTGATGTAAGCTGGGTAACGGATATCATTAACTTGATCAAAGGTTGCAATCAATTTAGATGATGGTGCATAAAGAACGTAGGTTCCTCGCTGTCTAAAAAAGAAATCTCCAGTTCTAGAATCTGCGCCAACGCGCTTTAATTTCCAAAGCACTTCACTGTCATTTGCGTCAGTCCATATTCCAGGAAACTGCGCTTTGGTTGCCAATGGAACTGCGTTTATCACCTCAGTAGAATACGTAATTGCGTCTACCCAGTTTTTTTCGTAAAGCGCAACTCTAGCCTGAATTGCAGAAATCGCAATTTTAGTAATTCTGGTTTTATCATTAAAACCAGTTGGAATCAAGCCTTTTGCCGCAACTAGGTCTGTTTTAGCCTTAGCGATTACAACTTCGAAGTTTTCTCTAGCTGGATAAATTACAGCAGATTTGACCATGTAAGTTATGCCTAATGCGCCAGTATTGTAAGATGCTGCATAAGCCCTTAGCAATTCGAAATGCAAATAGGCACGTAAGCCAAGCAATTCTCCGCGATATTGATTTGAAAGTGCAACTTCACTGCCGGTAAAAGTTAAATTATCCATGGCTTCTAAAACGCGGTTTACGCGATCAATAGCTTGATAGTTTGTGTAATACAAACCAGTAACGGAACCACTTGAGCCTGTATACAACCATCTAAATGCATCGCTATTACCAACTGAATTTTCCGCTGGATAAGTGGCTTCATCAGAAACGATGGAGCTGTAACTCAATGTAGAATAGTCGATTGGCGCATACGCACCAATTACACCTAAATTGATATCGCTGATGTTTCTAAAGGCTACTTCGGGCAAAATAGAATCAGTAGGCTTAAAATCTAATTTTGTACATGAGGCTGAAAACAACACTATTGCCACCAGCAAGGTGTATTTTTGAAATATTTTGTTAATCATAACTGTAGTTATTAAAAGTTAACGTTGAGACCTGCAGTGTAAGTTCTAGTGTTAGGATATTGGAAACGACCAAAGACATCGTTATTTTCCGGGTCTAAACCTCTCCAACTTGTCCAAGTGTATAAGTTCTGTCCTTGAACAAATATTTTAACGCCTTTTATAAATTTGGTTCTGTCTAAAACCTTTTTTGGCAGTGCATATCCAATCGTAACATTTCTCAATCTCAAGAAAGATGCATCTTGAATATCTTTCGACGTAAAGTTTCTAGGAACATCGAAACGTTGAAGAATAGCATTATCGCCAGAATCTCCCGGCTGCTTCCATCTGTTCTCTAACATCCTCACCGTTTGGTTACTGGTTGCATATCGTTGATTTTCGTTATAAAAATCCTCATTATTCCAACGCATAACATTAGATACGAAGGACAATAATGCCGATGCGGTTAAACCTTTGTAGCTTAACGATGTAGTGATACCTCCAGTAAAAGTTGGATATAGACTACCCGAATTGGTGGTTTGCTGCGCGTTTGAATTGTAACTAGTGGTAATAGAACCATCTAAATTGTAATACTGCGCATCTCCAGTTTGTGGATTAACACCTGCCCAATCTGGGGCAAGATATGTTCCGTAAGGTAAACCAACTTTAATGATCCGTGAATCACCATCGGGGAAGAAATCTGTAACATCGCTTACACTAAGTATTTTATTTTTGTTGTAACCAGCATTTGCTCCAACCGTCCAAGTGAAATCATTTGTTTTGATTACATCACCACTCACGTCAAATTCTACACCCCTATTTCTCATTTTACCAGAACTTAAAGGTAATGAGCTATAACCTGCAGTGGCAGATGGTGGTTGATCAATGTACATGTTGTTGGTTATTTTATTGTAGAAATCAACAGCCAAGCGAACTCTGCTGCTCTTAAACAACGACAAATCAAACCCTACGTTACTTTCTTTAACATATTCCCAATCGTAATCTACATTACCTGCAGCACCAGCACGTATCCCTGTATTACCGCCATAAGTCGTGTTCCCGTAGGTTGCATAATAATTAAAATCTCCCGAAAATGGCGATGCTGCAAGGCCATAACTGGCTCTTAACTTTAAGCTAGAAATTAAATCTTGTTTCATTAAGAAATCTTCTTTCTTCGCATCCCAGCTTGCACCGATGGAGTAGAAACCATGCGATCGGTTTTTTGCCACCACGGTAGATGAAGCATCATATCTATAACTCGCATTTAATGAGTATTTACCATCATAAGTATATCTACCGATGCTAATAAATGAAGACAAAGCACTTCTGGTTTTTCCGCCACCCAAACTTGGTAGAAAAGTGGTACTTACATTAATTCCTGCTGGAGTATTTGGCAATCTGCCATCGATACCAAAACCTCTATAATTAAATGACTTATAGTTGTTGTACAAATATTCATACAATGCAGTTACTTCCACATCATGTTTCTGGTTGAACGTTTTGGCATAAGTTAAGCCAGAAGTAGTAACAAGGTTAAAATTTCTTCTACTCCCTTCGTCCAACCTGCCTTTTCCGCCTGGCGTAATGGTAGATCCATAATAAGAATCAGGATTAACAAACGCTTCATCGGATGAATTTCTATAATCTACACCTAACCTGGTAGTGGCTTTCAACTCTGGCAAAATCTGGTAGCCAAAATTAACACCCATTATTGTTTTAAATTGATCTGATCTATTCGAAGAATTTTGCTGTCTCTCCAAAGCTTCAGAGCCTTCACGCTGGTCTAAAATATTAAATCTTGCTTGATTTTTAATGCCTGGATGCACCAATGTTCCATCAGATGCGTACGGATATTCGTAGGGTAAAGCATAATACACTGCTGCCATGGCTGTACCTGCAGATGTGGTACCCTCGCCATCTATAAAGCTAGATTCTGAATAACCTAGTGATAAGTTAACACCTCCGCTAAATTTATCATCCTTAAAATCTAAATTACTTCTTAGTGCATATCGATCAAGACCGGTGGTTTTTGCCACACCCTCTTGTTTGTAATAATTTAAGGAATTATAAAAACGGAATTTCTCGGTTCCGCCACTGATACTAACCTGCTGCTCTTGAAATTTTCCTTTTTGAAAGAAAATATCTCTCCAATCTGTATTAATACCTCTCAAACTGTCTAACACGAAGTCGTTACGTGCACGTAATGTTGCATTACCGGCTATATATGATGGATTTTTTGGTGAATAAACCCAACCCGGACCGATGTTCCGACCAGTTAAACCAACCTCCTCCTCAAAACGTAAGCGTTGTTCAGTATTCATCATCTGAAAATTAGGTCTGCTCAGATTCGAAAAACCAAATTGAGTATTATAATTTACTTGCACTTTACCAACCTTACCTTTCTTTGTGGTGTAAACGATTACTCCGTTAGCACCTCTAGAACCATACAAAGCAGTTGCCGAAGCATCCTTTAGAACGGTTGCAGACTCAATATCTTCTGGATTGATGGTTTGGAAATAACCAGATTCAATTGGTACACCATCTAAAACAATAAGCGGTCCTCTTGCGCCATTAATACTTCCAATTCCCCGAATTATGGTCGATGCACTCTGACCTGGTTGTCCAGAAGTAGAGATTACGCTCATTCCCGGTACACGGCCTTGCAAAATTTGATCCAAGGTTAATCCAGCCACCTCATTAATTTTTTCGGCACTTACTAAAGTAGCTGCTGCAGCAGATTGTGCCTTTGTATAATTGGTATAACCCGTAACTACAACTTCTGCAAGTTTACCTGCAGATTCTACTAAGCGAATAGTACCTAAATTTAATTTTGCGGTAACTTCTTTATCGGTATAACCTAAATAAGAAATAACCAATACTGCATTCTCAGCAACACCTTTTAAGGTAAAGTTTCCATTGGAATCGGTTACTGTTCCGCTTTTTCCCTTAACACGCACAGTTGCGCCCGGCATTGGATTGCCTTTTTCATCAACAATTTTACCTGTTACATCAATTGCCTTTGCAACATTTGTTGCTTGGCTCGCCATTGGTGTAATTAGAATTGTGTTTTCTTTAATTTCCCAACTAAAAGGCTGAGATTTTAAGGCTTGCGTTAAAACGGTAGAAATTTCAGCATTTTTTAGATTGATGGTTACTGGTTTAGATTGTTGCTGAATCAAATCTAAATCGTACAAGAAAAAATAGCCTGTTTGGCGTTTAATTTCTTTTAAAACTTGCTCTAAAGGCACGTTTTTCTGACTAATATTTACGCGTTGCGAAAATGCAGATGCGCTAACCTGCACGCATAGGACAGTCATTAGGATAACAAAAAGTTTCATAGCCCTAAATATTTGTTGGTTAAAATGATTTGCAATAAAACCCGCATCCTTTGTGGTTGGGGCGATATTACTTCGAGTGTAAAAGTTCATACATTCAGTTTGGTTTAAGTAAATAATGATTAATTGATTGGTGTTTATTATAAAATTTAGTTCCGTTGGAAACGGATTATGAGACGTTTAATTTTCGATAACTTTTAATTTTCTTCCTTCTTCAATTTGAAACTTTATATTTCCTGTAAGTTCTAGCATATTTAATACTTGCGATAGATTTGCCTTTTTTGGCACCATACCATTGTATCTTTTCTGCGGAATGGCACTGTAGTCTATTTTTACATCGTACCATCTTTCTAACTGGTTCAAAATCGTTTTCAAACTTGCGTTGTTAAAACTAAATTGGCCGTTTTTCCATGCAGTTTCATCGTCGGTATCTACATTATGAACCAATTTAATTGCAGCGTTACCATTGGCGCCAGCAATAGATTGATCGCCTGGTTTCAAGATTTGAATAAATTGATTGTTGCTTACTTTAACACTTCCTTCCAACAACGTAGTTTTTATGGTTTGCTCATCCATATAACTGTTGATATTGAAATGCGTACCTAACACCTCAACATTTTGAGATTGAGTATTTACAATAAAGGGCATATTCTTGTTCTTTGCTACTTCAAAATAAGCTTCGCCAGTTAACTTAACTTTGCGTTCTTTTCCAACAAATATTTCTGGATAGGTTAAAGAAGAGGCCGCGTTTAACCAAACTTTGGATCCATCTGGTAAAACAACTTGGTATTGGCCACCTCTTGGAGTTTGTATGGTATTAGAAGCAATAACTTTATTTTGAACTTGCTTGGCCTCGGTTATGGTATAAACCAGTTGACCATTGTTCGTTTTCGAAATTTTCAATCCATCCCTATCGCTAAGATTCGATGCTGTTTTTCCATCTAAAACAACTTTAGACCCATTGCCCAAGGTTAATACGGCTTTATTTGTTCCAGGTAAAACATCTAAAGGTTTATTTTTAGCAGATTGGATTTCGACTTTTTCTGCTGAAGGATTTAAAATTAAATACAGACTCACCCCAATTAGGGATAGCAAGACGACTGCAGCTGCCGTATAACGATAAATAAAAAGTTTTTTAGGGGCTTTGGCTGAAGAAATATTGTTTAGAATGACGTTGAAATTTTCCTCCTCAAATGCAAGTTTTTGATCATCATTTTCAATTGATTGTTGTTCAACTTTATCTAAATAATGATAATAACGTTCTATAAAAACAATTTCCTCTTCGCTTGCATTACCTGCAACGTAACGTTTAATTATTTTTTGAAGATCTTTTTTGTGGTGATCTGGGTTCATTACACACTGCCTTTTGTATATATGTACCCGAAAAATGGAAATCTCCCAAAAAAGAAATGAAGAAAATTAAAATTGATAGAAAAGTGTAATTGACCGTCTACAAAAACGATAAAAACACCACAATGAGCAATACAAACAACTGCGTTAATCTTAACCTCAACGCATGTGAGGCGGTTGTAAGCTGATTTTGTACTGTTTTTTGAGATACATTTAACTGAACAGAAATTTTTGCGGTGTTAAGTCCATCGAAATAATGAAGTAAAAATATTTCTTTGCGCTTTCGTGGTAACGCTTTTATAAAAAGATCAATCACACTCTTGGCTTCACGCGCTAACAGGTGTGCATCTGTTTGCAATGGCGAAATGAGTTCGGTATCAAACGCTTGAACAAAAAAACGACTTTTTGGTGATCTACTAATCTGCTTTAAAACTTGGAAACGCACGGCGGTATGTAAATAAGCGGTTGGATTTTTCAAGTCTAACGTTGCTCTTCTGTTCCATAAATCGGTAAAAACATTCTGAATGATGTCTTGGCATTTTTCACGCTCGGGAAGCCGTTTGTAAGCTGCATTGTAAAGCTGAGGCCAAAATAATTTGTAAATTTTAGCAAACGCACGATGATCTCCTTGCCTTAATAAGTCAAAAAGTTCATTGCCGGTCTCACTATATTCTATACGTTCCAAAGATTTGCTTATGTTCCTAAAACCAAACATAAACATTTTTTATTCTATTTACTTATCCCAACCGAAGAGAATTGCAAATCGTAAAGCTTTTTGTAATAACCGTTTAACCGTAGCAGTTCTTGATGCGTCCCTTTTTCCTTAATCTCGCCTTTATCCAAAACCACAATTTGGTCGGCTTTCTGAATGGTTGATAAACGGTGGGCAATCACGATCGAAGTTCGATCTTCCATCAAATTATCAATTGCATTTTGAATTAAGAGTTCAGTTTCGGTATCTACCGATGAAGTTGCCTCATCTAAAACCAATATTGCAGGTTTATAAACTAAAGCCCTAATAAACGAGATTAGCTGTGCTTGGCCTGCAGAAAGCGTTGCACCTCGTTCCATTACATTATATTGATAACCACCTGGTAATCGCTCTATAAAATCATGCGCACCCACTTTTTTTGATGCTTCAATAACTTCCTCAATCGTAATTGATGGGTTGTTTAATGTGATGTTGTTAAAAATAGTATCCGAAAATAGAAATACATCTTGCAAAACAGTTGCAATATTACTTCTCAGATAGTCTAAATCAAAATCTTCAATATTAATTCCATCGATGGTAACCTCACCTTTACCAATTTCGTAAAAACGGTTAAGTATATTAATGGTAGATGATTTTCCTGCACCTGTAGCACCAACCAATGCAACGGTTTCGCCAGCTTTAACTTCGAACGATAAATCTTTAAGTACATAGTTATCTTCGTTATAAGCGAACCAAACATTTTTAAAAACGATGTTACCTTCCAATTTATCGGGCTGTAATTTCCCTAAATCTAGTGTAGATTCATCAGTATCTAATACCTTAAAAACACGATCGGCGCCCACCATGCCCATTTGCAGGGTGTTAAACTTATCCGCCAGTTGGCGAATTGGCGTATAAACCATACCCAAATACATTATAAACTGCGTTATTGTACCCGGCGTAATGTTTAAAGTTAATACGCTTTTTGAGCCATACCAAATTAGTAAACCCAACGACATTGCCGAAATTAATTCTACAATGGGAAAGAAAATAGAGTAGTACCAATTAGAACGGATATTCGCATCGCGGTAACGCTTATTTATGGCATAAAATTTATTGTATTCTTGTTTTTCTCGAGCAAAATATTGGATAATGGAAATGCCCGTAATGTGTTCCTGCAAAAAAGTATTGAGGTTAGAAACTTCATTCCTAATTTCTTGAAACGATGCTTTAATTGCTTTTTGGAATTTCCGAGTTGCCATAATTAACAGCGGAATTGGCAATAAAACCACAAAACTGAGTTCTACATCGGTGTAGAACATTACGCCAATAATTACCACAACCTGCAACGTATCGCCAATCATCGAGATTAAACCTTCAGAAAAAATATCGGCAATCGTTTCTAAATCGGAAACGGTACGCGTGATTAATTGACCGATTGGCGTTTTATCGAAAAATTTAAGCTTAAGTTTTGTGATGTGGTTAAAAACGTTAATCCGCAAATCTCTAATAACCGACTGACCCAAAGTATTGGTTAAAAGCGTGTGGCTATACTGAATAAATGTTTGTAAAATCAGCATCAAAATCATGATGATGGTCATATTTACCAACCCACTATATTTACCAGTAAGAATGTAATTATCTAATGTATATTTTATTAAAAACGGACGCACTGGAGAAATGAGCGCCAGTAAAATGGTGAGGATTACCGACCAAACAAATATCGCACGGTAAGGCTTAACGTATTGAAAAATACGCCTCAGCAATCCTGTGTTATATACTTCGCCTGATACTGACATTTTTTTTAGTGATGAGTTTTTAGTGATGAGTTTAGAAGTTATTTTGAATAATGGTTTAATTGTACATGTTTTTTAGTGATGAGTTATTAGTGATGAGTGATGAGTGATGAGTTTAGAAGTTATTTTGAATAATGGTTTAATTGTACATGTTTTTTAGTTATGAGTTATTAGTGATGAGTTTAGAAGTTGTTTTGAATAATGGTTTAATTGTACATGTTTTTTATTTTCTTTTTTTGACAGTATCCCTTTAAGTGTGTAATTTCCAACCGGCAACTCATATCTCATAACTCATAACTTAACACTTAGCACTCAAAAAAGCATATTCTACTTTCACTAAATACAAACCACAAGCAGGTACCGATTGACCGGCGTTGCTTCGGTTTTTACTTTCGATAATTGCTTTAAAATCATCTAAATTAATTTCATGCTTACCAATTCTGACCAATGTTCCCATAATTGCCCGCACCATATTTCTTAAAAAACGATCGGCTTTTATGGTAAAAATCAAACTATCGTCAACCTCTTCAAAAAAAGCCTCTGTAATTTTACAATTATTGGTAAAGGTTTGGGTATTTGATTTACTGAAACACGAAAAATCAATATAGCTTAACAAAATATTCGCTGCTTTGTTCATCATTTCAATATCAAGCTTATCTTTTAGTAACCACGAACGGTTAAACTTAAACGGATCTTTTGCAAAATGGAGATAATATTTATAAGCCCGGGCGGTTGCATCAAAACGCGCATGTGCCTCATCGTGAACTGGAATAATTCTTTTAGCGCAGATTTGATAGGGCAAAAGCGCATTTACGCTGGCGAGCGAATTAAGTACTTTGTCTTCATCTAAATCCTCAATATCAAAGTGCGCATAAAAATCTTTTGCATGTACACCAGCATCGGTTCTACCGCAACCTAAAGTTTCGATAGGTTGCCTGTAAACTATTGTTAAAGCTTTATCTAACAACTCTTGCACTGTTATCGCATTGGGTTGTGTTTGCCAGCCATGGTATAAAGTGCCATCGTAAGCAATTTGTATGAAATATCTATTTTTACTCAAAGCGTTGCAAAAGTACAGTTTTTATGTAAGGAACAAAGAGCAAGGATTAAAGATCAAAGAAACACCGTTCAATATTGGTTGTTTGTTAAAGGCATCAAATAAAGAGAAACGAGATGCGCTAAACATTTTATATGCTTTTATCAAAAAAAAGTTAATTTTGCCATTTAAAATTCGACTACATGATTCAGAGAATACAAACAATTTGGTTATTATTGGCAACATTTGCTTTAGTTTTAATGTTCTTTTTACCAGTTGCAACGAAAGACATCGCAAATAATGAAACGGCAGTTTATACAAACGGGCTCTATCAAACTGAGGTTGCAAATAAAGCGACAGATATAAAAATTCAAACTTTTTTACCGCTGTTAATTACAAATGTTGTTGTGGCGATAATGTGTTTCGTTAATATTTTTAACTTCAAAAAACGAAGTGCGCAAAAGCGTGTTGTTATTTTTACAATTATTGCCATTGGAGGTTTTGCATTTTGGTGCAGTATTTTCGCTAAAAGGTTGCCTGGTGGCATGGAAGGCGCTAATTTCGGAATCGGCGCTTATTTTCCTGCAATTGCAATATTATTTTGTGTGTTAGCTATTATTGGTATTAATAAAGATGAAAATTTAATCCGCTCGGCCGAAAGGTTACGATAGTTAAAACGTTAACCACAGATTTTCACGGATCAGGAAAGTTTTTAGCTGTGTGCGTCCGTTTTTTCTGTAGCTATTCAAGAAAACCACAAACTTTTAGATAAATTGTTTTCTACGATATTGTAACTCAATACATATCTATTTTTATACTTCAATTTTATTGTACTTTAGCGTTTTACCCTTCACACGCTTTTGAATGAACATTCAACTCTACATCGAAATTTTTTATGCAATTATTCTGTTGTTTGTTTGCTTGCGCATTATTTACGAAGTAGATACCATTTCCAAAATATATTCTTATTTATTGGTCGTCATTTTTTTACCCATCATTGGCATGGTTGTTTATTTTGCCATGGGCAATAACTACCGAAAAAATAAACTGTACAGTAAAAAATTAACAAGAAATAATGATTTATTCAGTCGGGTTAGGCACCATATTAACCAATCTTCTATTGCCATAATTAAGGATGGAAAACCCTCTTATCTTAAGGATAACCCACAATTAGCATACTTATTATTACACGATAAAAGTCCTATTACCAAAAATAATGAAGTTAAACTGCTTTTAAATGGAGAAGAAACTTTCCCGGAGATAATACGTGCTTTAAAGGCTGCACAAAACCACATTCATATAGAATATTATATTTTTGAGGATGATAAAATAGGTTGTAAAATTAAAGATGTTTTAATCGAAAAAGCCAAACAAGGTATTAGCGTACGGTTTATTTATGATGATTTTGGAAGCAGATCCATCCGAAAAAGAATAGTAAAAGAACTAAAAGATAATGGTGTAGAAGTGTACCGTTTTTATAAGATCAATTTTATTTCGCTAGCCAATAGAATTAATTACAGAAACCACCGTAAAATTATTGTAATTGATGGCGAAACGGCTTTCGTTGGTGGCATAAATATAAGCGAGAGGTATAGCAACCCAAATCCGTATCAGTTATATTGGAGAGATACACACATTAAAATAAAAGGATCTGGCACGGCAAACCTTCAATACATATTTTTGTGCGATTGGAATTTTTGCACCGGCAATCAAATTGCTATAAATGAATCTTTTTTTCGAACCGATTTACCAACCGAAGCCAAAGTCCCGTTACAAATTGCAGCTAGCGGACCTGATTCTGATTCGCCCACAATTTTATACTCGATTATACAAGCCATTTCAAAAGCAAAACACGAAGTTCTTATTACCACACCCTATTTTATTCCAGATGAAAGCTTAATAAACATTATTAAAATTGCAGCATTAAGTGGTGTAAGCATAAAACTTATTGTACCAAAAAAGGGCGATTCTTTCTTAGTTAACGCAGCTGCATGTTCGTTTTATAGCGAACTCATCGACGCTGGAGTGGAAATATATTTATACACAAAAGGATTTATTCATGCTAAAACTTTGGTAATTGATGAGGCAATTGCGATGGTGGGTACCGCAAATATGGACATTAGAAGTTTTGAATTAAATTTTGAAGTGAACGCAGTAATTTACGATAACAATTTTGCAAAAGAAATGCGCAAAGCATTTGAAAATGATTTGCTCGACAGTATTAAAATCAACGAAAAAGAATGGAATGAGCGCTCGAAATGGAAAACATTTTCAGAAAAGATAGCAAGATTATTTTCGCCTTTGTTATGATATCATTCACTTAAAATTTTGATCACTAAGGCGCTATTTGTTGTATCAAATTTATTGCTCTAGTCCATTTTTTGTACACTTCAATTGGCTTTGGATAATAGGAGATGTCAAATTCCCAAGGTATTAAAACTTCCACATCGTTTTTATCCCTCAATTCGGGAATCCATTTTCTAATGTAATCCTGAGATTTATATTTATTAGATTGATGCACCGGGTTGGTGTACCAAATTTCGAATGCCTGCATGTGCCAGTTCATCCAGTTAGAGGTTACATCATAATCTATCAATTTGCTCTCAAAATAAATGGCGCCCCAAGTCCAGTTTATCTTTAAATCATGCACAAAATAACTCGCACAATTTACCCTGCCGCGGTTGCTCATATATCCAGTTTCATTTAATTGGCGCATGTGGGCATCTATAAAAGGAATACCCGTTTTACCTGCACACCATTTTTCAAATTTTACCAGATCATTTCCCCACTCTATTGCCTTATTTTTATAACCGTTAGTTTTAAAAATCGCATTGCCAAATCGCATCGCTTTAAAAGTGAAATAATCCCGCCACACGAGTTCAAAAACCAGCCACCATGTACTTTGATTCTTTTTTACTTTTTCTTCGTACTCCTTAACCTTTTCATAAATTTCGCGTGGAGAAATACAGCCTAAAGCTAAATAAGGAGAAAATTTAGAGCTGTAATCCAAACCATCCGATCGGTTTCTATTCCATCGGTAACCCGTTAAAAGTTCAGATTTAAATGTATAATAATCTAACCTTGCTAGTGCCTCGGTTTCGCCACCTTGAAGCAAAGGCTTCGCGCGGTCGTATTCAGTTTTACTAAACCCATAAACTTTGTAAGATGGAAAATCATTTGATTCAATAGGTGCAACTTCATTTAATTGTGTGGGATAATCGAAAGTTTTCCGTGGTGAAGTTTTTTGTCCTGTTGGAATTCTGTACGCTTTACTTGTAAGTGGTATTTTAGCAATCTCGAAAGGGATATCATCTTTATGATAAAGCGTTTTGCCCCAATAAAAATGAAAATTAGTTTTTGGTAGCTTTTGTTTAACCTCAGCAATTAAATTCAATTCCTCACTTGCATATTCCTCCTCTGCGTAAACATCAGTTATACCATATTGTTCAATTAACTTGGGTAGCGTTTCAATAGCCGAACTTCCTCCAATAATTAAATTACAATCCAGCTTTTTCAAGTTCATTTTCAAATCAAGAACAGCCTGTTCCAAAAACCTGAATCGAACAACATCTGCCTTTGGAAACCCAAGAGCCAGATGTTCGAAATTTGTTTTTTCGATGCAATAGCAAAAAATAAGTTCATCACATTCTTTTTTCGCGCTATTTAAAGCCTCGTTATCATGCAGGCGCAGATCATTCTTAAACCAAACTAAACCACGTTTATTCATTAGAAAATTTATTGAACCAATTTAAATACTTATCAGATAAACATCGTTTAAGTACAATATGTTCGATACTTTAAATATTAGTATTGATTTGTGCAAGTTTTAGAAAAACGGTTTAAGTACATCTGCTAAATTAAGTTAACTTAGCATCAGATTTGTAGAAAGAAAATTACTTAAGCTATTAGTGGATATTAGCGTTCTTAGCTTGAAAAGCTAAATTATTTTGAAGCAAAGCATTAAAAAATTCTTTTGGTAAAGGAGAACTAACTGTAGTTGAGCATTTCTCTGTGCTTTTTACCCCACATCACAATGCTAACAATTAAGGGCTCCAAAGATCTTCCGTGTGCAGTTAAGTGGTAAATCTGGAATGATGAAACGGCTAATGAATCCGCTTTGTGGATCAACTTATTCATCTCTAAAAATTTAAGCTCTTTTATTAAAATTTTTGGCGTAATTGTACCCAAATCTCTTTTCAATTCGTTAAAACGTTTCTCTTTATCACATAAACTGGCTAAAATAGCACTTTTCCACCTTCCTCCAATAAGATCCAAAACATCCTGAACATCTCTAACATTAACGTGTTTTTCTTTGTTTTTCATGTTTTAGCATTATAGTATCCTAAAAGATAGTGGTATTTTCTATAAAACAAAAATAGTCTTTTCTCATGATAGTATATTTACCGCTTAAGTTAAATTGATGAAAATAACAATCGTTGGTGCCTCAGCAGGCGTAGGTTTAGAAACCACAAAATGTGCAATAGCACGCAATCATATCGTAACAACACTTTCGCGATCCAATATTGCGCTTGCCGATTCTAAAAATTTAGTGCAGGTACACGGAAGTGCAACCGATAAAAAAAAATTGAAAGAGGCCATAATTGATGCAGATGCAGTTATTGTTACCTTAGGAACCGGCGCCAGCACTAAAGCAACTACGCTTTATTCTGACTTTGCAAAGTTATTGGTCGATATTCAGCAAGAAACACAGCAGAAAATACCTTTTATAATTCTTACTGGCTTTGGTGCAGGAGAAAGTGCAGATTATAATTCTTTTTTCTTAAAATTAATTTTCAAATTTATTCTAAAAAAGGTTTATGATGATAAGACTAAAATGGAAGAAATTATTGCTAACGCTAATCTAAACTGGGAAATTGTGAGACCAGGTGCTTTAAAAGATAAACCGTTTACAGGAAAATATAGAGTTGAGTCAAAACTTTTTAAAGGTATTGATATTGGAGGAATTAATAGAGCAGATGTGGCAGACTTTTTAGTAAAGCAAGCAGAACACCCGACAAAATTCGGCCAATATTATTCACTATCAAATAAATAAGATGGAAAACAATACAGGCAGATTGGAGGCTTTTAGCGATGGCATTTTCGGAGTGGCCATTACTTTATTGGCAATTGAAATTGGAATAAAGGAATATCCTAGCGCTAATAATTTAAACTTATGGCACAATATATTAGAAAGATGGCCCGAATATTTTACGTACTTCAATTCGTTTGCAACCGTTCTCTTAATTTGGATGGGCCACCATAAAATGCTGAAACATTTAAAAATTGCGAATCACTGGGTAATACTAGCAAACGGTATAGTGCTTTTGTTAGTTGTATTATTCCCTTTTCCTACAAAAACAGTAGGCACATTTATTGGTACACCTGCGGTTAATACAGCTGTTGCATTTTATGCGGCATTTACAGGCTGTATTGTTATAGCCATGCTATTGCTAAATATTACTTTAATAAAAAACCCTAAGTTTTTGGTAGATGCTAATAAGGACTTACCTTGGTTGAAAGGAATGCTTAAAGGGCAATTTATGGCAATAGCAATTTATGGCCTGGCAACATTAATCGCATTTTATTCGCCTTCAATTGCATTAGGGCTAACATTTTTTATGTGGGTATTTTGGGTATTTGCTACCGCAGATAAAGAATAATTTTAAAACATTTCAAAATAAAGATAACTTATACGTTAACATAACCTCTAGTTTAAAACCAAACTGAAAACAGGTTGCAATCAATATTATGAAAGCATATAAAATTATCAAATACCTAAAAAAAGCAGATAACTTCAAAAAATTTATAGAATAATTAAATTCAGTCTAAAAATAGATTTGAGCACACTGAATGTATTTTTTTCAACTTCCTGTCAATCAATAAATTCCGCTAATATATTTTAGACCAAACTATTTACTTAACAATCAATAAAATACGAATAATTAATTCTACCTTTGCGGCTTAATAAAAAAATGTTATAATGATAAACCCATTTAGTAAATTGGGGATAAGTGATGACGTTGTTAATGCCGTAAAAGAGCTAGGATTCGAAAATCCTACGCCTATTCAGGAGCAATCTATTCCTGTACTGTTAGAAGGCACTAATGATTTTGTTGGTTTGGCCCAAACAGGAACAGGAAAAACAGCCGCATTTGGTTTGCCGCTGTTAGAATTAATAGACTTTAAAAGCAATAAGCCGCAAGCACTAATTTTGTGCCCAACGCGTGAGCTATGTCTACAGATTACGAACGACATCAAAAATTTCTCTAAAAACACGCAAAATGCCCATGTTGTTGCCGTTTACGGTGGCGCAAGCATTATGCCTCAACTACGTGAAATACGCAATGGCGTACAAATTGTAGTGGCCACGCCCGGCCGTATGTTGGATATTATTGGCCGTAAAGCCATTGATTTTTCTAGCGTTAAATTTGTTGTGCTTGATGAAGCCGACGAAATGTTAAACATGGGTTTCCAAGAAGACATCAACGAAATTTTATCAACCACACCGGATGATAAAAAGACTTGGTTATTCTCGGCTACTATGCCATCAGAAGTTCGCCGTATTGCTAAAAAATACATGACGGACCCTGTAGAATTAACAATGGGTACAAAAAATGCAGGTAGTGTTAATGTAGAACACGAATATTACATCGTTAAAGCGCGTGATAAATATGCTGCTTTAAAGCGTATTGTAGATTTTAACCCTGAAATTTTTGCAGTTGTATTTTGTAAAACCAAATTGGATACACAAGATGTTGCTGAGCATTTAATTAAAGATGGCTACAACGCAGATTCTTTACACGGCGATTTATCGCAACAACAACGTGATAAGGTAATGCAACGTTTCCGCGAACGTAACATGCAGTTGTTAATTGCTACTGATGTTGCAGCGCGTGGTATTGATGTTAAAGACGTTACACACGTAATTAACTATGCTTTACCTGATGAGATTGAAAGTTATACCCACCGTTCTGGCCGTACTGGTCGTGCAGGTAAAAATGGTATTTCTATTTGTATCATCAATTCTAAAGAAGTTGGTAAAATCCGTCAGTTGGAGCGTATTATTGGTAAACAATTTACCAAAGCAGAATTGCCAACTGGTTTTGATGTTTGCGAAAAACAACTTTTCTCTCTAGTTCACAAAGTGAATAATGTAGAAGTGAACGATGAGCAGATTGACCAGTATATTCCTCGTATTATGGACGAATTTGCTGCGTTATCAAAAGAAGATATAATTAAACGTTTTGCTTCATTGGAGTTTAACCGTTTCTTAGAATACTATTCTAAAGCACCTGATTTGAATGCAGCTGTTGGCGATGATCGTGGCGAAAGAAGTGAGAGAGGCGAAAGAAGTGGACGCGGACGTGGTAGCGAAGGTTATACGCGTTTGTTCATCAACTTAGGTTCGGTAGATGACTTTACACGTGGCGATATGTTATCTTTTATCTGTAACAATGGTAAAATTGGTGGCAAAAGCGTTGGTAAAATCGATTTAAAAGGTGTTTTCTCTTTCTTTGAAGTAGAAGATGATGTTGCCGACAAAGTATTTGAAGGTTTCAAATCGGTTGAATTTAACGGACGTAGCGTAAGAATTGAAAAAAGCGGAGACGGCGGACGTGAAGGTGGAGATGGCGAAAGACGAGGTGGCGGTGAAAGACGTAGCGGTGGTTTTGGCGGCGGTGGCGAGAGAAGAAGTTCTGGCGGTGGCGGTGGATACCGTGGCGGAAGCGGCGGTGGTGACAGAAGAAGTTCTGGCGGTAGCGGCAGACGTGAAGGTGGAAGCAGAGAAGGTGGAAGTGGCGGTGGCGGTTTCAGAGATTTCTCTGGACGTAGCCGTGATGAAAAAGGTGGAAGCACTGGTGGCAGCGGACGTAGAGAAGGTGGAAGTAGAGAAGGTGGCGAACGCAGCAGAAAAAAATGGTAATTTAATAAAATCCAAATATTTTATAAGCCGTTCCGATTTTATCGGGACGGCTTTTTTATGAGGCTGTCTCAAAGTAACAAGTTGAGAAAATATAAGAGAATTAAATTTGGCTTTATCGTCATGCTCAGTTTATTCCGATAGCTATCGGAAGGGCATCCTATTACTTTAGTAGGGAGAGATTTCTTAATCTTTTCATAATAGTAAGATTCCCATTTTCATCTGTTTGCAGTAGGCAAGCGCGAATGACGGTTTTACAAAAATATTATTCTGCCAATGAGATCTCAAAACTGATTATGAAACAGCCTCATAATTTGATGGATTTATCCAATCACATTCATCATCCTGTAAAAGCTTTTTTCTTTAACAATTGTAAAATAGTTATTCAGCTTTATGTTTATCTTTAAAATGCACTACTTTCGCTAATTATGCAGGCAAAATATATTTCTTATCAAGAAACTGGCTCCTTTTCTAAACTGGTTTTAGATTATATTAATAATGAGGCCAAGCTTCAACCTTTTTACAGTTATCGCCCCGATATGGACGGGTTAGCCGAAGCAATAGAAAAAAGGAATTTTTTAGGGGACAGAAAAACGTTGGTTGAAGTTTTGCAAAGCCAATATAAAAATATAACACCAAATAAATCAGTTTGTAAAAATATAGAACTTTTAGGGTTGGAAAACACCTTTACCGTTACAACAGGCCACCAATTAAACCTTTTTACCGGTCCGCTTTATTTTATTTATAAAATTATAACCGCAATTAACCTAGCGCTGGAACTTAAAATGGCGCATCCTGATAAAAATTTTGTACCTGTTTACTGGATGGCGACTGAAGACCACGACTTTGAAGAAATAAACCACGTTAATGTTGATGAAAAACACATTAGTTGGATTCAAAATACCAACGGTGCAACGGGCAGGTTAAGCACAAAAACTGTAGCCGCAGCAGTCACGGCATATAAAGGTTATTTGGGGATTTCGAAAAACGGAAAACATTTAGCAAAATTGGTCGAAAAAGCATACCTCGAACACGAAAACTTAGCCGATGCCACTCGATATTTAGTTAACAATTTGTTTGAGAAATACGGATTAGTTATTGTAGATGCAGATGATGTGCAACTTAAAAAGCAATTTGCAAGCATTGTAACTGCCGATATTTTAGAGAAAAATAGCGCGAAAAATATTAACGACAGCTCGATAAATTTAGAAAACCTTGGCTTTAAAACACAAGTTAACGGTAGAGATATAAACTTTTTTTATTTAAAAGATAATCTACGAGAACGTTTAATTTTCGATAACCAAACATTTAAGGTTAATAATACCGATATCCATTTTACGGCAGATGAGTTAAAAACAGAGATTAACAACCACCCAGAACGTTTTAGTCCGAATGTGGTAATGCGCCCCATGTACCAAGAAGTAATTTTACCCAATATTGCCTACATAGGCGGTGGTGCAGAAGTGGCTTATTGGATGCAACTGAAAGCAAATTTTGATTATTATGGTGTCGATTTTCCTGTTTTATTGTTACGAAATTCTGCATTACTTATTGATAAACGCAGCGCCGAAAACCTTTATAGGTTGGGCTTCTCGATAGAAGATATTTTTTTACCAGTTGAAGATTTGAAAAAACTATGGGTAACAAACAATTCGACTGCACAACTGAGTTTAGCTGATGAAACTAGGGCAATAAACAGTATTTTCGATCAGATAAAATTAAATGCTTATAAAATAGATAAAACACTTTCTGTTTCTACAGATACAGCCAAGCAGAAAACCAATCATCTACTGGCTAATTTAGAGAAGAAGCTTTTTAGGGCAGAGAAACGCAAACATAAAACGGCTTTAGTACAAATAGAGAATGTTAAAAAGCGTTTGTTCCCGAACGGAGTATTGCAAGAACGAATTTCGAACCTTGCACCCATGTATGTAAATTATGGGGAAGACTTTCTTTCATCATGTATTGAAAACTTTGAACCATTAGGAGGTGATTTTACGGTATTATTGCCATAAAAAAAACCTCAGTTACATTTATAACTCAGGTTTCGAATATTTTAAACTACTAAATACTTTAATTTGGTAAGCTCATCTTTTCAGCACTTTGCATTTCGAAAACAGCCAGTTTACTTAATAAATTGTAGTGTAGCGTACCAAATAGACTGATGAGACCTTCATTATTTCTACCTTCGATACAAACTGATTCTTTAACGATATCATTTTTACCGCGCTCTTGACCTAAGAAAATCAAATTCTCATCCTTAATAATTAAATCTTTGGCATCAATTCTAAATTGATTTAGGAGAGCGATAAAATTTTGTCCTTTAAGCAATAATTCTTTTAGGTTCATGACAGTAGGATTTTAGGTTAGAAATTACAACTATTCCTATAAGCTATTTTCAACTACTTTTGTTTTAAACATTTGACGATTTTTTTCGATTAAAATAATTGTTGCGTTTAGTGCGTAAATGCAGACTACCTTGGCTAGTTTACATCTTAATTGAAAACAAAAAAAGGTTAGAATAAAATCCTAACCTTTTCAATATTATTTATAAACCAATAATCTTAGTGCGTTACCTGATCGATTGCATCTTGCTCTTTTAATGCATCAATATTGTTTTTGTCTGCAAATGTATCGGTTTTAGTTGCGAAATATTCCAAAATACCGGTAATCGTATCTAAATTATCGGCTACACGTTGGTGCATATCTGGTAAATCTTTTTCTAAGCGTTTATCACTTAATTCGATATTATCAACTTCTATTTTTCCTATTTTTTGAATAATAGCTTGTTGAGAGTTCTGTAAATCTTCCAATTCACGTACAATCTTTTCCATCAATTCAAATTTCTTTAAAGTATTCATAAGTTTTATGTTTTAAATAACAACTATCAATACCAACCAGAAAAAACGGATATTGTTTCAATTTTCTTCAATCAGCGTATTTATAGATTTGGAAATAGGTTACCGAAATAGTTAAAGCAAAGTTTCAAATACTGGCTTAACATCATTCCAAAATTCATCTAACAGGATTATCCTAGGTTTAAAAAAAGAGATTAAATCTGGCCAATGTTGAGCGTTTAAAATACTTTTATTCTCCAAAGTAAAATAAACCAAGCTTATTTCTTTGCCAAATTCATCAGCAAAGTTTTTCTCCCAAACCCAGTTCTCGTTCATTTCACTGCTAAACATCACCTTAAATTCTTCAAGTTGTTCAAAAATTAAATGTCTAATCCCGGCATCACTGTGTGTAAGTTGAATGGAAATTCTCGCAGATCTCGCATCAGCATCCATTTTAAAATAAATGTTTTTGACGCCCGTTTTATAGTTTATCCAATTAATCCGTAAACCCTCAACAGATGGAACTGGCTTCATATACTGCCCAAAACTAATCCAAAATTGTTGCCTCAAGCGGGCTGTTTCTTCTTTACTGAACATTTTTTTTTGATTAATTGGAGGAGCAAGGATAAGAAGCTGATAGAAAATTTAACATAGTAGTTTTAATTAACCACAGATAAAAAAGGATTAACACAGATAAAAACTGTTTTTAGGTATGTTAAGATGAAATTGGGAACCATCCAACCAACCAAAAAATTAAACAACTAAATAACTAAATAACGGAAAAACCTACTTTCCCATCAGCCTTGCTACATATTTGCCAATAATATCAAACTCTAAATTTACGGTATCACCAACATTTACCTCGTGCAAATTAGTGTGCTCGTAAGTGTATGGAATGATAAAGACAGAAAACTCATCGCTTTGCGAGTTTACAACCGTTAAGCTAATACCATTTACACAGGCCGATCCTTTTTCTACAGTTACATTTCCGGCAGTGGAATCATATTTAAAACGGTATTCCCAACTTCCGTTGAGTGCTTCGCGTTTTATGCAAGTGGCAGTTTGATCTACATGACCTTGAACAATGTGGCCGTCTAAACGACCATTCATTTGCATACAGCGCTCTAAGTTTACTTTATTACCTACTTTTAAATGGCCTAAATTGGTTTTACCCAAAGTTTCATCAATGGCTGTAACCGTATGCGTTGAATTGCCCAATGCTACCACCGTTAAACATACGCCATTATGGGCAACGCTTTGGTCTATTTTAAGTTCGTGGCTAATTGCCGATGAAATAGTAAAATGAACATTGGTATGATCGGTTTTTATGGCTGTAACTTCGCCAAGTGTTTCTATAATTCCTGTAAACATTTTTATTATTAACTTTAATTTGGCAACTCGAATTGGGATTCTCCTAAGAAGAGTCGCCGTTGACGTTATTTGTTGATATACTGATTTACAAAAGAATAAAAAACAACTCTTAAGTAAACTTTACGAATTATACAATTAAATCAACCACTTGCAAACTTATAGATTGCTCCAAAGTCGGAATGACAAAGCTTTTTTCTAGCCTTCGGCTGGCTTTTACATTGTTTCTTTTGTGGCTTTGTAATTCAAATACTCAAGCCTCATTTATTTTGATTTTGATGAAATAAATTATCCCTCAGAATTACAAATTTGTTTTAATACTTTAATCTATTCTTTTTCCAATTAGAATTATTCGCAATCGAAGGCTCTAAAACCACAGCATCGCCACCCTTTTCAAACAACCTTGCTGCAATTACCGCAGCGATTAAGGCTTCTGGTTCTTCTTCTACGACTAAACTTTCTGCATTGAAATGCAGATTTACAAAATGTGTATTAAAATTTCCAGAAATAAAAGCTTTATGTTGCATCACAAATTTACCAAAGCTTAACGTAGTTTGTATCCCGGTAATCTCATATTCATCAATTGCTCTAATCATCCTTTCAATTGCCTCGCTCCTATCTTTTCCGTAGGTGATTAATTTAGCAATCATTGGGTCGTAATAAATGGGAATTTCCATACCCTCTTCGAAACCATCATCAACCCGCACACCAATTCCCTTTGGCGTTTTGTAAGTTTGTAGTTTGCCAATATCTGGCAAAAAATTATTGTTAGGATCTTCTGCGTAAACCCTTAACTCAACAGCATGACCGTTAATTTTTAAATCCTCTTGCTTAAAACTCAATTTTTCGCCACGGGCGATTTTAATTTGTTCCTTAACCAGGTCTATACCCGTAATAAATTCGGTAACCGGATGCTCCACCTGTAAACGGGTATTCATTTCTAAAAAAAAGAAATCAAGATTTTCATCTAAGATAAATTCTACCGTTCCAGCGCCAGTATAATTAACAGATCGGGCAACATCAACGGCACATTTACCCATCTTCGCCCTAATTTCTTCAGTTAATATAAACGAAGGCGCCTCTTCAATTACTTTTTGATGGCGTCGCTGTACCGAGCAGTCTCTTTCGAAAAGATGGACAATATTACCATGTTGGTCGCCTAAAACCTGAATCTCTATATGCCGTGGAGACGTTACGTATCTTTCTATAAAAACAGCGCCATCGCCGAAAGCAGATGTGGCCTCACTTACCGCAAGTTGCATTTGCTCTTCAAAATCGGCAACATTTTCTACAATTCGCATGCCTTTACCACCGCCACCGGCTGCTGCTTTAATTAAGATGGGAAAACCAACTTCAATAGCACGTAACTTTGCTTCTTCAACATTTTCAATGGCTTCTTCCGTTCCGGGAACCATAGGTATATTGTATTTTAAAGCAGCGGCTTTTGCCGATAGTTTATTACCCATAACCTCCATCGCTTTTGGCGAAGGACCTATTAAAATTAAGCCAGCATCGGCAACTTGTTGCGCAAAAACAGCATTTTCAGATAAAAAACCATAACCGGGATGAATACCTTCGGCGCCGGTTAATTTGCAAGCATCAATAATTTTACTGCCTGCTAAATAACTTTGGCTGGATGGTGCGGGTCCGATGCAAACTGCCTCATCTGCATAGCGAACGTGCAAAGCATTCCGATCTGCTTCAGAAAAAACGGCAACCGTTTTAATGCCCATTTCTTTTGCCGAACGCATAATGCGCAAAGCAATTTCCCCACGATTGGCAATTAGAATTTTGTTCATCAACTGTAAAGTTATAGGTTTTAAGTGTTAAGTTTTAAGTTTTTTTGCTCAACCTAAATATTAGCCTCAATCTTGGTCTCGATCTCAACCTCGATCTCATCCTCAACCTCAACCTCAATCTCAACCTCAATTTCAATCTCAACCTCAATCTCAACCTCGATCTCAACCTCAACCCTGCAAATGTAATATTATTTCAATCGCTCGATCAATCATGTCAGCACTTAAGTCTAAATGCGTAACCAATCTTATCGTTTTAGCACTGGTTGTACCGCAGAGCAAACCTTTGGCTTTAAATTGGTTCACAATTTGGTTGGCTTGATCCGCTTCTACTTCAAAAATAACAATATTGGTTTCCACAGGCATAACCGATTTTACATAATGTGCTTTTGATAAAGCGTCGGCTAAAGCGGCTGCATGATTGTGGTCATCTTTCAGTCTTTTAATATGATGATCCAATGCATAAATACCTGCTGCAGCCAAAAAACCTGCTTGCCTCATACCGCCACCGAAAGCCTTTCTAATTTTCGTTGCTTTTTTAATCGTTTCTTTATCTGATAACAAAACGGAACCAACTGGTGCGCCTAAACCTTTTGATAAACAAACAGATATGCCATCGAAATGGTTTCCGTAGCTTGTTGCTTCATCGCCAGTGGCTTGCAACGCGTTAAAAATACGAGCACCATCCAAATGCAACTTTAAACCCTTTGCTTTACAAAGCTGATGGATGGGTTCAATTTGAGCAAGATGATAGCAACTTCCGCCACCTTTATTTACTGTATTTTCCAAAACAACCAAACTAGAATTTGGGTAATGAATGTTGTATTCGTTAATTTCTGGCTCGATGAGTTGGGGTGTTAAAATCCCTCTCTCGCCGTGAAGTAAACGTACCGAAGCACCAGAATGATAGGCAATGCCGCCACCCTCATAACGGTAAACATGCGAGGCTTGATCGCAAATCACTTCATCCATGGGTTGCGTAAAACATTTTATGGCAATTTGATTGGTCATGGTGCCCGATGGGCAAAACAAACCCGCTTCCATATTAAACATTTTAGCCAGTTTTTTTTCTAGCGCACTAACAGTTTCATCCTCACCAAAAACATCATCGCCCACTTTTGCATGCAGCATCGCATCGAGCATACCTGCAGTTGGCCGCGTAACGGTATCACTCCGAAAATCCAAAAAATCGTTATTCATTTTATAAAATTTAAAATATTTTTAATTCGTAAAAGAAAAGGTACAAAAGCCTTATCAACCTAAATAATGAGGCTTTTTTACCGTCCTAAACACTATATATAGTGTATTTTTTACACACTTGTTTTTTGAGTTTACCAAATTGTTAAAAATTTATTAAGAAAAAACATACATGGTATAAGAATTTTTATACTTTTATCTTTCCGAAACCAAAAATAAATAAAAAATGATAGTAATTGCAGACGGCGGATCAACCAAAACCAACTGGTGTTTGATTAACGAAGCTGGGAGAAAAATCTACTTCAACACGGAGGGTTATAATCCATATTTTTCAAAAGAAGAATACATAGTAAAATCGCTGAACGAAACTTTACCAGACCACTTGGAAAGAGAAAAACTCACTGGTGTTTACTATTACGGCGCGGGTTGCTCTACAGAGGCCAATGTGAAAATTGTTGCAGATGCAATGAAACAGGTTTTTACAAATGCTGAAATTTATGTTGGTCATGATTTACTTGCAGCATGTAGAGCACTACTTGGCGACCAGCCTGGTTTTGCTGCAATTTTGGGTACAGGAACCAATACATGTTTGTACGATGGCAAAGAAATTACGCTCAATATTGATTCGTTAGGTTATTTCTTGGGCGATGAAGGTAGTGGATCTTTTATAGGTAAGCGCATTTTGAGCGATTACATGAAAGGCTATATGCCTAAAGGTTTGCGTGAAATATTTTTTGATAATTATGCCTTAACAAATGAAGACATTTTTGAAAATATTTACAACAAACCACTTCCTAATCGTTTTTGTGCAGGTTTTAGTAAATTTCTTTATGATTATAAAGATCAGTATGAAGACTATGTTTTTAGTAACGTAGAGTATGCTTTTACTGCATTTTTTGATAATTTAGTTACACATTATCCAAACTATAAAGACCATCAATTAAATTGTATAGGTTCAGTTGGATATAGCTTTAGAGATATTTTAAGCATTGTTGCCGACCGATATGAAATGGGAGTTGGTAAAATTGTACGCTCGCCAATAGATGATCTTGTTCATTATCATTTAGAGATTGCAGGGAAATAGTTTTAAGTGATGAGTTTTGAGTGATGAATTATGAGTGATGAGTTGATAATTATATAAAGAGAAAAGACCCGTTTTTAAAAAGCGGGTCTTTTTATTTATTTTAGATTCTATAACCATCCTACTGGACTAAACTTTGGAAAATTTCAAATTTTGCCCATTTTTGTATTTCCTTATTCCCTATTTCTTATTGCCCTGCTAAACCCTAACCTCTAAACCCTAACCCCCTAACTAGACCCTAATCTTCCCAACCTAAAAAGATATTTCTTTTCCAAAAAGCTTTGCGTATTTACGCTTATCAAACTTATAAAGCGATGCAGCACGGTATGAAACGCCCTTTTGTTTTTCATCAAGTTCTTTCAAAACACCGTAACTCGTTATTTTTTTTCTAAAATTCCTTTTATCCAATTTTTTGCCCAAAATTAATTCGTACACACTTTGCAGTTGTGTTAAAGTAAATTTTTCTGATAAAAGTTCAAAAGCGATTGGCTGATGTTTAATTCTTCTTTTTATCTTCTCTAAACCTTTATCGTAAATTTTTTGGTGATCGAAAGCGAGTTTTGGCAAATCAGAAATAGGTAACCAACTGGCACCTTTTGCATAATCACTAACGGGTTTTAAATCCTTATCATCACTTAAACGAATTAAAGCATAATAGGCTAAAGTAATTACTCTACCCTGCGGGTGGCGATCTGGATCACCGAAGGCATAGTACTGCTCCATATAAATACCACGCAAACCGGTAAGCTCATATAAAATTCTAGAAGCCGACTGATCCAAACTCTCGTCAGGCCGTACTATATTACCGGGCAAAGCCCACCAATCTTTAAAAGGCTCTTCATTCCGCTCAATTAATAATATTTTTAATTCCTTTCCATCAAAGCCAAACAACACACAGTCGATGGAGAATACTGAATCTAAATGAGGTAAAATTTGTTCCAAGTTATTTAATTTATTTTGTGGTGATAAAGGTATGACTTTCAATTTTAAGTAAAAATAGTAAAAAAAATTACTTAGTGTAATAAATACACAGTATATTCGTACTTAAGAAATGAATCCAAATATTAAAAACATAGCTGTATTAACATCAGGTGGAGATGCTCCTGGCATGAATGCGTGTATTAGAGCCGTAATTAGGACAGGAATTTACCATGGCATTAACATGTTTGGTGTAATGCAAGGTTACCAAGGTTTAATCAACAACAATATAAAACCGATGGATTCTTACTCGGTATGTAATATTTTACAACTGGGCGGAACCATTTTAAAAACTGCTAGGTGTTTAGATTTTAAAACACCCGAAGGCATGCAGATTGCTTACGATAATTTACAAAAAAACGACATTAACGGTTTAGTTGTTATTGGTGGCGATGGAACTTTTACTGGCGCCAAACTATTTTCGGAGAAATATAATGTAAAAGTAATTGGCGTACCGGGCACGATAGATAACGATTTAGCAGGATCTGATTTTACGCTAGGTTATGACACAGCCATAAATACTGTAATTGAAGCTGTTGATAAGATTAGAGATACCGCCGATGCACATGATCGGCTATTTTTTGTAGAAGTGATGGGTAGAGGTTCTGGCTGTATTGCACTTAGAAGCGCCATCGCATCTGGTGCAGAAGCTGTTTTACTACCCGAAAAGGAAACAAGTATTGAAGATTTAATTCAAAAACTAAAGCTCGGTGCATCTACAAAAAAATCATCGAGCATTGTTATAGTTGCCGAAGGTCATAAACAAGGTGGTGCTTTTGATGTAGCTAAAAGAGTGAAAGAAACCTTTAATCATTACGATACCAAAGTAACTATTTTAGGTCATTTACAACGTGGCGGCAGTCCGAGTAGTTTTGATAGAATACTTGGTAGCCGTTTGGGCTTCGCTGCTGTAAATGCATTGGTTGCTGGCGAAAGCGGTAAAATGGTTGGCTTAAAAGGTAATGATATTGCATTAACCTCGCTAAATGAAGCGCTAACCAAACACTCTTATAAACTGGAAGATGATTTAATGGAGATGACTAAAGTATTATCGATATAAAATATGGTAGCAGTTGTTTACAGTGGATCGAGAACAGCATTTTGGAAGCTGACAGAAAACGGCGAAGTAGTAGCACACTGCAATACAACGGGCATTAACCCTTGCTTTGTTGATGAAAAATCGATACTGCAAATTTTAAATAAAAAAATTGTACTGATTAACAACGCCGAAAACATTAAGAAAATTTATTTTTTTGCGGCCGGTGCATCTTCAACTGAGCGTAAAGATGAATTGGCAAAAACACTCTCTTCGTTTTTTAGGTACAGCAAAGTTATTGTTGAAGATGATCTTTTTGGTGCAACTAAAGCGGCCTGCAACACAACCACCGGAATAGTTGGCGTATTGGGAAGTGGTGCAAACTGCGCTTTTTTTGATGGCAAAAAGCCTGTAAAAAATAACTTCGGCTTAGGTTATATTTTGGGCGACGAAGGCTCATCAAATTATTTAGGTAAAATTTTGTTAAAGAAATTTTTAACACATAAACTTCCGAATGATTTACGCACAAAATTTATTAATACTTACGACTTAGAACGCGCGCAAATATTAGAAAGGGTGTACAGAAAACCTCAGGCAAATATTTTTCTTTCTTCGTTTTTCGATTTTTACATTCAAAACAAAACGCACGGCTACATCCTTAATTTAATAGATGAAGGATTTGACCAGCATTTTAATACCTATATATTACCAATGGTGGCCAAACACCCAGATACCGACCTGCATTTTGTTGGCGCAGTTGCTAGCGAGTTTAAAGATAGATTACACCATACCGCAAATAAATACGATTTAGAAATCAGAACGATTACTAAAGACCCAATACTTAAATTATTAAAACATTACACTAATTAACAAAACAATGAGCAAAATTGGAATAAACGGCTTTGGCCGTATTGGTAGACTGGTTTTCAGAGCTGCCTTAAAAAGAGGTTTAGATATTGTAGCCATTAACGATTTAATTGAGCCAGATTATATGGCTTACATGTTAAAATACGATTCGACACACGGCAAATTCGATGGTACAATTGAAGTTGTAAACGGACATTTAGTTGTAAATGGCAAAACCATCCGCGTTACTGCAGAAAGAGACCCAGCAAATTTAAAATGGAATGAAGCAGGTGTTGAAGTGGTAATCGAATCGACAGGTTTATTTTTAACCCGTGCAGATGCTGAAAAGCACATTGCTGCAGGTGCTAAAAAAGTAGTTTTCTCTGCGCCAGCAAAAGATGGCGATATCCCTACTTATGTTATGGGCGTTAACCACCATAAATTAACTGCCGATCAAACTATCGTTTCAAATGCATCTTGTACTACAAACTGCTTGGCACCAATTGCTAAAGTATTAAACGATAAATTTGGTATTGTAGAAGGATTAATGAGCACAATCCACGCCGTAACTGCAACTCAAAAAACAGTTGATAGTCCATCAGCTAAAGATTGGAGAGGTGGCCGTGGTGGTTTCTCAAACATTATCCCTTCATCAACAGGCGCAGCTAAAGCTGTAGGCATGGTTTTACCAGAATTGAAAGGTAAATTAACAGGTATGTCTTTCCGCGTTCCTGTAGCTGATGTTTCTGTAGTAGATTTAACTGTACGTTTAGAAAAATCTGCAACTTACGAAGATATTAAAGCAGCCATGAAAGAAGCTTCTGAAGGCGAATTGAAAGGCGTTTTAGGTTATACAGATGAAGATGTTGTATCAACAGATTTTATTGGCGACGATCATGCTTCGATTTTTGATGCAAATGCCGGTATTTCTTTAAACGATAACTTTGTTAAAGTAGTGTCATGGTACGATAACGAATGGGGATATTCTTCTGCATTGGCAAAATTTGTAGAATATTACGCAAGTTTGAAATAGAAAACCTGAATTAATCAGATTTTCATATCAATTTGAAAAAGGAATGGGTCACAAACTCATTCCTTTTTTTGTTTTTTATATAAATAACTCTATTTTTTTATTTAATAATACCATATTATTAAATAATAAGGTAACAAAAGTGTTAAAATAAATTTAAAATGGGCATTTTAACAATTAATTAACATTAAAAACATATTAAATGCATTTTAATTTAATTTTTTGAATAAAAAATTACCATAAAATTAACTAAAAACATGATTTCACCTAAAATACTATACCATGTATCATATTTTATCATTTTTTTGACGATAATTACCCGAAAAACATACGTAAAATAAAAAATGACAAAAAAAATACGATTATTTTCATAGTGTACTATCTACACTAAGAATTTTGTTTATATTTGTAGAGTAATAAACGGAGCGATGTTTATTCGATATAAAAAGATAAATCATTTTCTACAAAAAACTTCGGTTTTTAACTAGAAAATTAAAGACAAAGCCTGGCTCATACAGGTTTATATTTGGTTAGAAAAAAAGAGACAAGTCTGGATAGATTGTCTCTTTCTTGTTTAAATGGGGGTTGGGTGAATATCGGGCGGTTTGGCAAGTTGCTAACGTATAATTGATTATAACCAAATAACGATCATTATTTGATTTCGATTATCTGTTTTTCGACTTCTTTTAATAGGTCTGCTAAATTTCCGCCTTCACTTTTAAATCCTACTGTGATGCTATCCGCTATTTCTATCATTAGTTTATTTCGTATTGCGGCTGTTTGTTCAGTTACCCTTTTTACAGCTTTTTCGAATGGCGTTATGATTAATAATCTTCCTTCATCTAATGGTTTTTGCAATACGGGTTCTAATTTTTCCTTTAAACCTCTTGCCAAGGTGATGATGATTGGTTGCTTGCCTTTAAGCAAATAATGGAAGACATCTTTTTCTATTTGGCTATGAAAGCCACTAATGACACAATTGCCTGCCTCCCGCTGTGCAATTGCCCAATCGTAACATTTAAGTACTGCACTGGCTGGAATTTTACGACTGCATAGGAATGCAATTTTCTCCCGCTTTAGCAACTCTAAGTTCCCTATGTGTTCCTTTACTTCCAGTAACATTAACTTCTTCTATTAGTTCGTTCTACTCGGACACTATGTCCAACTTATTGTCCGAGTATGGCCTTAATAGCAACTTTGACATTGCTAACTTGGACAAGTTGTCCAAGCTTTTGTCCAACTCCATTATCTTATTCATTTATAACATATTTATAATTAGGAGAATTAGCATCTTCTCCATTATCACGGATTAAATCTAATTCTTTTATCGTAGCACGATGTCTTTGTGCATTTTTAAAAGTTCGATATCTCTAAGGCATGAATTAATCATCCTTTTCTAGTTACATCAATAGAAAACTTACCGTTTTTCTTAATACTTGCTTGAAGAGTTTGAATTTCTAAAGGGTTCTTCCAAACTCTATGTATCATACGATGGCAGTTAGAACAAACAGGGACTAAATTTTTTAATGCATCATTTATAAACTTATTAATTTCATCTCCCTCGTATTTAAAAATGGGTTTAACATGATGTATCTCAATGTAACCCGAACCGATATTGCTACCATAAAAGGAAGCAAAATTAAATTTGCAACAGTCACAACTAATATGTCCCTTTAAAGTAAAAGCACTAATTGCAGCTTGTCTCAACTTTGTTGATCTTTCATACACATTAATTGAAATTGTTTTTTTAAACCCTTCGTTTATAATTACGTTCTCGTCAAATATTTCAATCTTTCTTTTTTTATTCTTCTCAACCTCATTAAATCCTTTTTTCAAATCAGTCCAATCAAAATCATTTGTAATCAAATAGCGAACAACATCATACTTCTCCTTTAAATATTTTCTTCCATTGGTTGTGACTTGAAAAACACCATCTTTGTGTATGGCATAATTGTCTCTTTCAAGTGTTTTATGTGAAACAAGATTTCTTACTTTTTGGGAGAATTTATCATCCTGTCTGCGAATAAGTAACTTTGTGTCTTCACCAGTAGGTCGAAGGAGATCTCTGAGTCTATCAATTAATAATGATGTTGAAATCCGACCTGATTTAGAGTTAGAAAGTACTAATAAAGAAGGGAGAATTAATTCGCCCTCTGCAATTCTAGTTTTCGTTTCCGCTTTCATTTTGTAATCTAAATTTAATGTCGTAATTAATAATATTATCTAATTCCTCATCCGTAAAATTGAAGTATTTTGCTAAAACCATGTCAATTTGATCAACAATTGGTTTTGAAAGCGAAGGGTAAAATGTTTGAGACTGACTATTGTTTCCGCCTTTGTGTATTCTTGTTTGCAATACACTATTAAATTTCATATCTGTCATTAATTCTTTCGAAAGTTTAATTAAGGACTCCTCAATTTCAGGTTTCATATTTTCAAATGATACAGGGAATGAAGTTAAATCAATTGGATTTACATGATGAAAGCTTGAATATGCAACATAGTATAGCCAAAATAAATTACTATTTAGTAGAGCAGTACACACATTTTTCTTTGCTTCATTTTCAATTGTTAATTTTGTCAGAGTGCTAGACAAGCTAATTTTTCCATTTAAGATAAATTTAGGTTCGAAATCAATCATTATCCTCCAGTAAAGACCACCTGTATTTCTGTAAAAAATCGTGTTATTGGTATTTCTAACGTATTGCCCAATATTTGATTTTATTGTAAGCATCTTTTTAAATATAGAATTGTATCGATTTCCTATTTTTGGAAAAACAAAGTCATGAAGTAATAATTCATTTGCTTCATTGTAATCTAAAAGGTTTGCTATATGCTCACGCTTATCTTGGTACCATTTATTAAATTCCGTTACGAATATTTTCCCTTTGGATTTTATCGTATGAGAATTTGAAATAACAATGGATAAGGGAATATTGACTCCTTCGAAAAGGGTTGCTGGCCGCCAACCAAAATGACTAACCCAAGTAAATCCATTTTTCTTTTTATATAGTTGAACAAGGGGTTTCATTCTCTGAGTGCAAAAGCCGCTTAAAGGAATAATAAAACCAATACAGCCATTTGAGTGTAGAAATTTATATGCTTGTTCTATAACATAAGGATATAAATTGCCACATTTTTCTGTTTCAAAACTTTTAATTGTATAAATATCTCTTACTTTTGAATATTCGACATATGGAGGGTTTCCAATTACAACATTGAAACCTCCTTTCCCTTGTATAATTTCATAAAACTCAGCAAACCAATGGAAAGGCTGATGTGATTTTAGCCAATCAACATATTTATAGATATTAGCTTGCTTATGTAAAAGTTCATTAAGCTCGTGATTTAATGCTTTTAAACGATTGTTGAGTTCTTCTTTCGCTTTTTTAAATTCGTTAAAGTCTTCGCCATAAGTTAGTTGTATTTCTTTGTAGCGTTTAAAAGCTTTTGCAACTATATCGCATTTTTCTTCTATAATTGGTTTTGCAATTGCACCATCAAACGTATAATCTAAACCTTTTTTTAATTCTGCTTCGGTAGCAAATCCTACTAATGTATTTCCTGCTCGTATATTAAAATCAATATCTGGTAAAGGCTCTAACCCAAGGTTAGGTTTACGGTAATCTACCTCTACACATGCTACCAATTTTAGAAACAGGCGGAGTTTGGCAATTTCAACCGCTTCTTTCATTATGTCTACGCCATATAGGTTGCGGAGAATAATGCTTTTATAAATGAAATATTGCAGGTTTGGATGCTGGTCGTTTTGTACTTCATTTAACTTATCTCTAAAGAATTTGTATTTGTGTCCAAAAGTTTTGTTATTAGTTGCATTTTCTCGGTCCTCGTCTTCTACAAAACCACGCATCCGCATTAAACAACTTTCATAAAGCGGTTCTAAAATATTCATTGCGGCAAACAGAAATGCGCCCGAACCACAAGTTGGGTCAATAATGGTTATGCTGTTAAGTGCTTTGTAAAAGTGTTTTAAAAATTCAGGGTCGTTTGTGTTCTCTATGCTATCCTGCGCAAATTGGCGGATGTTCAGATTATAGGTGATAAAGTCGTTTATGGCGGTAATTTCGCCATTGTCAATTTTTGTTTTTACCTCATTATATCGGTTTCTACGGTCAACTACTTCACGCCAAATTTCGGTTGGTAAAGCGTAATTTGTAGTAGCAGGCTTGTTCCATTCGGTTCGTTTGCTCACTTCATTTATACCTTGCGCTATTTCTTCAGGCAAAGTAAATTCTACACCTTTTTTTACAGCATCGTAAATGTAGGCGTTGCCACTAGTTTTTACCATCGTCCATAACTCAGCATCGGCGGCAAAAACCTTGGCGTATTGGCGCTTGGTTTCGTCAAATAAATAAGGAAGAATGCAATTTTTACTAATGTAATCGGTAATATCCTCCTTGGTATAATATGCCCCCATATTTGCCCGGTCGTTGATATATTTTTCAAAAATATACCCAATTACATCGGGGTTAATATCTTTACCGGTGGCAGCTGTTCGGGTATCTAAATGCCATTCGTATTGGTCAAAAAAGTCAAAAAGACGTTCAAAGGCTTTATCGTCGATTTCGATATTGGAATTGCTCTTTTCTAACTCATGTTCGTCAAACAATCCACCGTTTAAATATGGGATTTTTCCAATTTCAATTTTTACGTCTTGGTTTTGCAACGGCTCATTCAACCCTTTATGAAACAACACCAGTAAAAAATCGCGATAAAAAGAATAGAATTTTACTTTTCCTTTTTTCTCATTGCAGGCGTTTAATTTGTCACGTAGATAATTTTTGTTCTTATCTAAAAAACCTTTTTTTTGAATAAAGTAACAGAACATTAAACGATTAAGCATTAAGGAAGCATACCATTCTTGGTTGCTTTGCTCGTCAATACCTTTAATAAAGGCGAGGAAGGAAGTATGCTCTTTTTTAAACTTGTCGTAAAACTGCTTGGTAACTTTCTCGTTATTTTGATGGAAGTTGTCGGCAATGCGTTTGGTAACGTCTATAATGGTGATGTGGTCTTCTTCGTCTAATTCAAAGAATATACCTGCTGCACGTTGATAAAGGAGCTCGGGGTCTTGATTAACGTGCCAGCGTGTTTCGGTTACTTTTGTAGGTTTACCACTTTGCCTTACTACCAGTTGCCAAACTTGTTCTGATTTTTTTGTGTCGAAGAAAATGATCAAATGCTCTTGAAACAGTTTGGTTACTTTGGTTTCAATCTTTTTTCGGGTGTTGTAATCGGGAATTAATCCATCGGCTTGTGGGTTGCACAACAGAATTTTGAAACCGCTTTTTTCTCCAACAGCTTCTAAAGAGAAGGTAAGGCTATCTACCACAATTGGCTGTTTTGTTTTATCATTGTTCCAGCCCATATCATTAAACATCTCGCGAAAGTTAAACCGCTTGATGTAGTTGGAAAATTCTTGTTTGGTAAGGCTCATATTATTTCAATTTCTTTAGTTGTTGATTGGCAACAAGCGATTTCATTTGTGTAATAGTAATTTAATCTCTTTAGAGGAAGCTTGTCTTTAAATTCCATCGAATTCGATGGAATTAAAATTCGGGTTATTGAACTGCTCCCAAAGCCCAACAAACTCTATTGTACTACGGTTTCTCAGCCAATTCTGCAATATATAATCACTTCTTTCCGCATCCCAATGACGAGCAATTCCTGTTAAGGAAATAAATTCATATTTATTCCCATCTGAGAGAATAATTATTTCGGTTCCTTTTACATTAATTGTTTTGCTCTTTGCCATAAGTTTAAGAATTTTTTAAGCCCATTGAGCAAATAATCTGCGGTTCTCTGTTGGGTTGTTCATCTTCGTTTACAATTGCCAACTTATCTTCTTCACGCAATGAAATAACTAAAGCACCTAATTGATCGTCTGCAATTCCCGATTTTAATTGACGGTTTAAGGTTTCTCTTGCAAATTCTTTCAATGGATATTTGTAAATATCGTCAACTGCCTTTTTTAGTTGTTCGTTTACAAACAATGTTCCTTCGTATTCTTTGCAATAGCGGTCAAGGCGCATATATACGCGATACTTCACGCCAGTTTTTTTACCTAAAGAACCGCCAGTATTTTTTTCTTCATCACGAATAAAGTCAATTCCTTTTTTAACCAATTCGTGGTGGTTTTCTAATTTATATTTCGGTTCGGTGTCGGGTGTGCATTGTGCCACTTTTAAAATGGTATGTTGTGATTGGGTAATAATTTCACCTTTGTTGTTCATCCAAGCCAATACATCGTTTTCTTCTGATGTTCTGGTGTAAACAATTACGCCTTCTTTTTCAGGTGCATCTTCATTGTGTTTAGTCGCATAAATTACATTCGGCAAATCGGGAATTATTTTGTTTAACTCGGGATCTGCATCGGTTGCGTTTTTCCAAATCTGATAAGCTAATGAAGCTAAATCCACTTCGGTATCATCATCTTCGCCGTCTAATATTCCTGATTTTTCGTTGTAGAGGTCAGTTAGGTTAATAGGATCTCCATCAAAAAATGTTTCATCGCTTCCTACCACATTAGCATTTTCCTCAATACGTTGAGTTAATCGCCTGCGAAGATTTATAATTGCTTCAATTCCATCTTCAGGCAAAAACGAATAGCAAATAATTTTTTCTGCTTTTTGTCCGATACGGTCAACACGTCCTGCTCGCTGTATTAAACGAATAATTGCCCAAGGCAAATCGTAATTTAAAATAATGTGTGCATCTTGTAAATTTTGTCCCTCACTCAAAACATCGGTGGTAATTAACACCCTTAGTTCTTGCCCTTCCTTGATTAAGTCTGCCTTATTATTGCTAAAAGGACTAAACCGTTGAGCCAACCCTGTAGGATTTTCATCGGCGCCAGTAACACTTTCTAGTTTCTTTATTCCTCGTTTCTTTAATTGCTCAGTTAAGTAGTAAGCTGTATCGGCAAATTGTGTAAACACCAATACTTTTTCTTTGCCGTGTGTAATAGTTAGCAAGTCATATAAAGCATTTAACTGTTTATCTTGATCAGGGTTCCAGTCTTTGCCAAGGCTTAGTATTTTAATAATTTCCTTACTATCGTTAATTAAGTTAACAGATAAAGTATTTGAAAAAAATTCGCTCCTAATCCATTCAAAGCGCTTTTTGAAATTTTCGCTTGTAAATAATTTATATAATTCTTCTGCCTTTTTCAAATAAGTTTCTTCTTTCAAAATGAGGTTTAAAAGATTTGAACCTTCACCATCGTTGTCGGTATCACTATCTTCTAAATACTCGTCTAAGTTTTGCGAAATATTTTTACCAATAGGAATTGGCAAATGATTTTGTACAGCATATACAAAAAGATAGTTTCTTAGAATGTGACGACTTAATGAAAGCAAAAAAGAATAACCACTACTCTCCAAACGTTTAAAGAGATTAGTTCTGGCAAACCCCATTAATCGCCGACCTGCACGACTTAAATTTTGCATTAACATTTCTTCCTCTTTAGTTGCCTTTAAAAGAGGTTTTGAGATCAAATAAGCTTGCAAACCATATCTGGGTAACTCTAAACCATTTATTGTCTCAACCACACTTGTTGAATATAGATTTGCATAGATATCGCTTTTATTATTTGGATCGAACTCATAAAGTACCCGTTGCGGGATTCTATCAGGAAAATAAGATTTTGATCCGTCTGAAAAAGTTAAAAACTTCCTGTTATTAATTGGGTCGGTTTCTGCGTAATTGTTTTTAATAAAGCTTCTTGTTCTACGAACTAAGTACAACCTCATTAACTCACGCCAGTCATCCGCAAAAGGACTTTTTTCAAAAGCCTTTATACTTCTAATGAATGTTTCTGTATGTTGAGAACTAAACTGGACTTGACCGCCAATATGTTTTATATATTCCTCTGGACTAATTCCCAGATCTTTGTCGTCTGAAATAAACAACCGAAGTTGATTTGAAAGGTCTAAATACGTTTTGTTGTAAGGTGTAGCAGAAAGTAAAATTACTTTGCTGTCATTTTCCTCTAAGTATGATTTGATGGCTCTGTATCTGCTTCCTTGATCGTTACGCAAGTTGTGACTTTCGTCAACAATCACAAGGCGGTAACGTCTCAGGTTGGGCAGTTTTGTTTGAACTTGGCTTTGAGGAATAACTTTTGCTCTTAATTGATATTTGTGAGCATAATCTTCCCACATTTCCACTAAGTTTTTTGGACAAATGATTAGGGTTTCTACAAAGAAATCATCCTCAAATAATTTTGCTAGTGCAGTTGCGGTAATGGTTTTCCCCAAGCCAACCACGTCACCAATTAAAACACCGCCTCGCTTATGTAAGTGATGCGCAGCGACTAAAACAGCTTTTTGCTGAAACTCCAATAACTCTTTTTGAAAAATCTTGGGAAGTTTAAATTCATTAATACCTGCTCTAGCTTCTCTTGATAGATGATAGGCTATTTTTAGATAAATATGATAAGGGGAATTAAGTTTATCTGCAGCCCACGACGTGTCAATTATTTCAATTAATTCTTCCGTAATGTCTAAACACCAACGGTCTTTCCATCGGTCATCGAACCAAAGTGCTAATTTATTGGCTGCATCTTGGTCCATTACATCAATGTTCAATTCGCCTTGCTTTGCCAATCCTGCAAGCGTTAAGTTACTGCTGCCTAAAAAGCCTACGACAGGAACACGTTTGTCGTCGCTATAAGCCAGATATAATTTAGCGTGAAGTGTATAACGTAAATGAAGTTTAACGACAACTTTTCTGTCCTTCATTTGTTGGCTCAACTTGCGTAATGCTCTCTCGTCTTGATCAGTTGGTGTTCCAATAGTCAGTTGATCTTTAAATTCTTGTGCTAATCGTTTTTTTAATACCAATGCTTCTTTTTGGTCGATTATATTGTCTTCGAAATGTGAAAAATAATCACGCAAAATATCAATAGGCATCTTTTGCATACCAACTAGAAGTCTACAAATTCGATGGACATCATCTTTACCTTCCATAACCAACTTGCCTTCAAGATTGTCGATTGTTTCAGCAACCTGCTTCCAACCTCTTAAATTAAAATAACCCACACAAAAATCTGCCCTAAGGGAAGATTCAAGCGTATCATTTAACCCTTTAGTTAGGTGGTTATCGATATTGTCGTAAATTTTCGGCATTGTTTAAATGATGTTGTTAAGTTTTTCAAAATACGTAAAAATAATCTTGTTTTTATGCTGATTCAATATAATGAGCTAAAAATAGATGTATATTATTGTTTGAATGAGCATTAAGTTAAATGTGTCAATCCCGATTTTGCAACATTGAATAAAAAATGTTGCAAATAGAGAAAAAACAAAAGTGTGAGTAATGAATGTTTGTTGACCCACATACTCTTAAAATAGAAAAACATCATTAAGCATCGTGATTAATTTTCTCCACTAATGTATAAAGAAAAAAATAAAATAAATTACGGGAAACCGTAGGCTATTGAAATTAATATAGAAAAAGCCTTCTAACTGCTTGTTTGGTGGCTCAAGAACAATTAAATAATATTTTATACGTTGAAAGTAGCTGAAATTCGTTTGCTTCATTACGATTCCGGCCTATCCTGAAAAGACGATAAGTAAAAAATGTTTTGGTTAGTGTTATGAGCAAATTGCTAGGTTACGCTCCTCGTCTTTCCGTATTTAGTAGCAAATATTATGACTAAAGGTTTTACTTTATTCATCGAAAAGATTTCCGCCTACGCGGAAAAGACGATTAGTAAAAAGTGTTTTCGTTAGTGTTATGAGCAAGTTACTTGACTCCATCACGATCAATCCGATGATTCAAAATCTTCACTTTATAGAAGATTCTACCATTATACAATCAATCGATCATTCATACGACAAGCAACTTATAAAGCTCTACTACATTATAAATAAAATACTTACCGATAAGCAAACCTACTTTTTCTTTTTAGTTTCGGGTTTATCAGTAATCTGGTTTAAAGTTTCTGCTTCTTTAAGCAAGTAGCTTTTAATTAATGCTAGTAATTCTTTCATGTTATTAAATTTTATACTTCGGTTTAAATTGATAAAAAACCAATTATAATCCACCAGTGCGAATAGGATTAAAGTTTGAATGAGGTAAGCAAGTCCAAGTTACGGCGCCGAAAATGGTAATGTTGCGGCCTGTTATATTCAAGCAAGCATCCATGGTATCGTTAATGCACAGATAGGTATTTTCGCCTTTAACGCAAAGCTTCCGCGTGAGCCATTCATCATTTACACAGCAAACAATTAACATACCTGATGATGCTTTTATAGATTTATCAACGATAATAATACTGCCTTTCTTTATGCCGAAATATCGCATTTGGTCATCATCGGCTTCGAAATAAAAAGTATTTGATGGATCACTTACCATTTTATGCGCAATGTGTAGTGTGCGCTGTTTGTAATCTGCCGAAGGCGATATAAAACCAGAAACCCGCCCGGGATTATCTAATGTATCCAATAAATTATTCGTAGGTAGGGCTAATTCTCTTGTCATAAAGTTGATGCTTAATACATCAAAATTACTAAAAATATTAGCAAAAACAAGGGTTGTTGATAGATTGTAGAATACTTTCGCAATAAACTTATTTTGAAATACTTAGCTACTCAATTTGAGGCATTATGAAGGATCGTAATCCTGAAAAGTCGGGACAACGTAACGATTTTCATCAAAAAAGATAATTACAGCTTATTAACTTGAGTTCGATTATTATTTTATAGAAATGTAGTATTTATTAGCTTTATTCTACGGCTCATCATCATGCAGTTTCGAATTTTTGGGATCAGCATCTTTCCTCCAATAAAGACCCTGATCTCGATGCATCGGGACAGGGTGTCGCCCAAGCTGACCAAAAGGTTTTTTAACCCATTTAAAAATGAATATTAACAATCGAACTCAGCTTAAAATCAAGATCAATTTACTGATTTTTTAACGGAATTAAAAAAACAATGCACTGTAATTATGCTGAACTTTAGGGTGTTTTAAAAATATGCAGCAGCAGCGCTCAACTTTAAAAAACTATTAAAAACTAAGAAGTAACGTGTATGGTATTTTGTGAGATCAGCTTTCTAGCAATCTGATTCATCCAGGTAAAAAGCTTATATTTAGATTCGTCGAAAACGGAAATGGTATTCCAAACTTCGATAAATGTTTTTTCTAGAATTAATTCTGATTTCTTTTCGTCATTTACTGCTCGGCGTATAGAACCAAGTAACGGCGACGCATAAAATTTATAAAGTGATTTAAACGCATGTAAATCGTGCGACTTCAATTTTTTAAAAAAAAGCTCATCATCTGTTAACCAAGCGTTTAAAACTGGTTTTTCATTTTCTTGAAGACCTTCTATAATTGACATTTATAATTATTAACACTTAACTTAACATCAAACACAACGTATTGTTTTGAGCAAGCCACATTAATTGACAACTATTGGAAATATTTTTTATAACTTCTCAAGTAGCGCCTTTGCTTGCTCAAAATGTGCGGTTCCAGCGGGGATTTTTTGAAGCCAGATTCTACAAGCATCCTTATTATCGGCCTTTAAATAACTCATCGCAACTGCATAAGCGGCATCATACTTAAATACCGATTGTCCGTTATAAACACCATTCAGCATTACTCTACCTTCTCCAATTTGTTGGGTCTCTAATAAAGTTTTGCCGTAATAATAGTTAACCATTGCGTTTTCTGGTTGCGCAACGTGTTCTTTTTCCAATAATATTTTAGCACTTTTATAATCTTTAACATTGTAAAAGGCTGCTGCTTTATCTAAATTGGTTTCCTTTTCTGCCCCTCTTTCGGCAACGGTCATTTGGTTGTTTCCGGCAAAGCTTTCGTAAAGGCTCATCCGCCAAGGCGCCCAAATTAAAAGTCCTAAAAATAAAACCGCAGCAATACCACTTAACCACTTTACGTAAGGTTTTAATGAAATGGTTTTGGCAACCTGCTGAGGATGAAAGTATTCGCTATTAAATTTAGAAAGTGTATCTCTAAAAAGTAAATCTGCATCATCTGGTGCCAATTTCATTTTTAAACTTTCGTGTATGTAGTTATAATCGATCAAATGTTGCTGTAAATCTGCATCGTTTTCCATTTGTGTTTCATAGCCTGCACGCTCTATGGCATCCATATCGCCCTCCACATACCGGGCTGTTAGTAAAATCTTATCGTCTGTCATTACGCTATAATTTATTTTGTACCATTTTAATTAGACTAGCCATACATTCAGATTTTTTCTTTCTTAAATAACCATAAGTTACGCCTAAAGTTTCGGCAACTTTTTCTTGTGCCTCACCTTTCATACTCCAAGTAATAATCTCTTTGCAGCGGTCGCCCAATTTTTCGAATGCTTTTAAGAAAGTTTCAGTTTGTTCTTGCTGTTTTTCCAGCAATTCCGCCTGTTCAAATGTATCTTCACCGACATGTAATAAACTATCATCGGATTTTGTTACCGGTAAAATGGATCTTTTTTTTATTTCGTTTAACCATTTCCGTTTACACACCAATAATAAGAAAGGCTCGAAAGGGCAGGTTAGTTCTAATTTTTTGTATTTGGCTTGATTATATACATCCACCAGCGACTCTTGAAAAATATCTTCGGCATCATCGGCAGAACCATTATTAAACAGAATGAACGACTTAACCTTACCCGCACATTTTTTATAAATCTCATTAATTACTCCGGCATCGTTGTTTACCAGTGCAATTAAATACCGTTGATCGGGATGTGGAGATTTAGACATTATTAGTTGGTTGGTTAGTGGTTGATTGGTTAGTTGTTAATTGATAATTGATAATTGAACATTGATACTTGGTTATTGATAATTGAACATTGCTACTTGGTTATTGATACTTGGTTATTGATAATTGATATTTGGTCATTGCTAATTGTTAATTGAATATTGATAACTAAAAACTAATTTCCGCTCTAATTTAATGTTTCTTATCTATTACAGAAAAAAAATATTGTTGTGGGGGGGTAACATTTTTTTCATTTGGTTGATATACCAGCAAAACATACAATTGGCGTTTGCTGAAAAGCCTAAAGAGTAAGCATAAAAACTTAAAATTTAAAAAGATGAAAAAGCTAAACTTAACCACATTAGTATTTGCGCTGATTATATTATTATCATCGGCTTGCAGAAAAGACGACACCTTACAAAGTAACCAAGCTAAAAATGCAAAAGATTTCGCTTCAATTTTTGGCGCACAAAATCAATCGTTCAAATTTAATGGCAATGTAGAAAACACCTTCACACTAAAAGGAGGCACAAAAATTACCATCCCAGCCGGAACATTTAAAGTTGGTGGCACAGCTGTTAACGGCGAGGTTGTGGTAAGTGCTTTAGAAATGTTAACGCGAAGTGCCGTTGTATTTAGTGGCACAAATACCAATCACATTAGTGGTGCGCCTTTAAAAAGCGATGGCTTTATTTACCTAAATGCCACAGCAGGTGGTACAGCGGTTGATCAAGTTTTAACCAAAGCCATTCGCATCTCCATCCCAACAAATAGAACAGGTTCTACCCAAATTTGGGAAGGTGTAGAAAAAGTAGGCGCCGATAATCAGTTGGCATGGCAAGCGCCAGTTCCTAACGCAAATGGTGTGCAAATTAAAGCAGAAATAGATGCTGTAGCAGCTAACTTTACATTCGATATGGGTAAATTAGGCTGGATTAACTGCGATGTTTTTTATAGTTACGCCAACCCTAAAACCACCGTTCGTGTGCAATTAGTTAACAACCCAGGTAATTTGGCAAGCTTTAGAGCTTTTACTGGCGAAACTTTTGTATTCTTCTGTGCAAAGGGAAGTAACGTAGCCGCTCAACTTTACACCCTTGATGGCGCAAATAAAGTTAAAAGCTACGACAATATGATGCCAATCGGGATTCAAGGAAAATATATTTCATTCTCTATTAAGGATGGAAAATATTACTACGCAGAACTTGAAACTACAATTGTAGCCGACCAAAGCATTAGCTTAAATTTGACCGAAACAACCGAAGCGCAGGTACAAAATGCAATAAATAGTTTAGACGGATATTAATCAATTTTCCATCCCAAACATACAATCGAAGATGAAGCTATAATGGCTTCATCTTCTTTTTAGTTTTTTATTCCCGATAAATTACATAAATTTATTTATGAAAAAACTGCTACTCACTATCTTTATTACTCAGTTTTCGTTGGCTTTAATGGCTCAAATTTTACCTTCGGATACCATCCCCGCAAAAATTAATTACACTAAAGAAAATGGAGGAACTAAGTTTAGTGCAGATTTACGTCCGCTACGCCAAATTGCCGGTGCACCTGCGCCTTTTTACACCTACTTTTGGGAATTCGGCGATGGTGGTTTTAGCTTCGAAAAAGATCCTTTTCATGTTTATAAAGATACCTCAACCGTAAACGTTCGGCTTTTTGCAACGAATAACTACGATGATGGGAAAAAACCACCTACCCGACCAAGACCAATAAAAATTACTGAAAAAGGTTCTTCACAAATGATGGCTTCTAATACAAATGAGCCTGCTTTTTTTAAAATGAATGGCAGTGTCGAACTAAAAAGCAATTGTATGCCTAAACCTGGCGATGATATGATGCTGGTTTTCGGTTACCGCAACAAAGCCGAAAATGGCCTGCAAAACCTAAACGGAACCATCGCCATTTTATATAACGACACAGAATTTACAAACAATAATTTTGATTTATCAGAAACCAGAACGTACCACAACGAAAAAAAATCGAACTTAAAAACGCAGTTAAACTTTGCTTACGCACCCATTAAAACAAATAAAGAACCTGTTTTTTACGCTTCATTAAATTCAGAAATTATCCCTTTATCCGCCGAAGGCAAAATACTTTTAAAAGATAAAGTGAAAGATTTTAAAAGTGAGGAAAGTTTTAAATTTGAAAACTTAAAGCGGAATGAAGAGCGCTTTATTTTTATGCATTTTAAAACAACGCCCGAAATGCTTAAGGATACAAATGCCACCGTGAGGCTTTCGGCAGTTTTTATTCCGGATAATCCGCTAGTAGAAACTGAGTTTTTTGATATGGAACTTCAAATTGTGGCTTCGCACGATCCAAATAAAATGGGCTTGAAAAAAAGCAGAATGAATTATCGTTTTACTGGAAAAAATCGAGAACTTACTTATAAAATACGTTTTCAAAATACCGGAAAAGGCCCTGCCAAAAAAGTAGATGTTGGCGTAAATATAGCCGAGGTTTTTGATCAATCATCAATAAAAATTATTAAAACCAAACCCGAGGTTGCGAGTTGCGATTCTGCTTACACTGGCCAAAGTTGTATTAAAAAAGTTTTACAGGGAGATAGCGTACACTTTGTTTTTAGCAATATTTACTTGCCCGGCTTACAGCAAAAAGGCGTAAACGATGCCGACTCGACAATGGGCTTCGTAGAATACAAAATCAAGTTTAAAGAGAAGCCCGAAAAACTGCCTATAAGAAGTGGTGCAGCAATTGTTTTTGATAAAAATGAGCCTATTTACACTAACAGGGCAGTTGGTAAGTTTAAAATGGGTTTATCGCCCGGTATAATTTTAGGTTATGGTTTCCCGTTTGCAACCGATAACAGCAATTATTTAAACAGCAAAAACCTAGTTATTGGCGCCAGTTTAGCGCCTTACGCACCAAATAAATATTATTGGCAGGTAGAATTATATTTAAACACTTTTAAAGAAAACACTTACTTAATAAGTTCGACCGCGCCGCAACAAAAGGACACCTTAGTTAATAAGATTGGATATTTAATTAATAAAAAAGACTATTTTAAAACCACAAAAGTAGCGACCATCAATGCTGTTCCGTTGCAGTTTAGATATAACATTAACAAATACATCGGTGCGGGTGTGGGCACGTTGGTATCGTTAGATTTATATAATAGAACCAAAGATATTTTAAATTATGATTTAACAGCATTTACCGATCAATCTAAATTAAATTTAGAGGTTTTGGCCAACGAAATGAAGACACAATTTGCCGATGCCCGAGTTTCATTTTTTGCTGATGTTCAATTGGGTATGGTCAGAGTTGGCCCATCCATCGGGTTTAGATATATGTTCGATCCTAAAACCAACAACAACAGAATGGCGACGTATATAACTTGGAAGTTTTAGGAATTGACGGTTTGCCACGGAAACACAGAATACACGGAATATCGAAAAATTAATTTGAGGGTTCTTAGAGATCGAAATTTTTGCCACGGAAACACAGAATACACGGAATATTGAAAAATTAATTTGAGGGCTCTTAGAGATCGAAATTTTTGCCACGGAAACACAGAATACACGGAATATTGAAAAATTAATTTAAGGGTTCTTAGAAATCGAAATTTTTGCCACGGAAACACAGAATACACGGAATATCGAAAAATTAATTTGAGAGTTTTTAGAGATCGAAATTTTTGCCACGGAAACACAGAATACACGGAATATTGAAAAATTAATTTGAGGGTTTTTAGAGATCGAAATTTTTGCCACGGAAACACAACATACACGGAATATTGAAAAATTAATTTGAGGGTTCTTAGAGATCGAAATTTTTGCCACGGAATCACAACATACACGGAAAAATTGAAAAATTAATTTAAGGGTTCTTAGAGATCGAAATTTTTGCCACGGAAACACAACATACACGGAATATTGAAAAATTAATTTGAGGGTTTTTAGAGATCGAAATTTTTGCCACGGAAGCACAGAATACACGGAATATTGAAAAATTAATTTAAGGGTTCTTAGAGATTGAAATTTTTGCCACGGAAACACAGAATACACGGAATATCGAAAAATTAATTTAAGGGTTCTTAAAGATCGAAATTTTTGCCACGGAAACACAGAATACACGGAATATCGAAAATTTATTTGAGGGTTCTTAGTTGGTCTAGGCGCTCTTCAATAACGATGATAAAAACTTTTTCTTTACTTTAGCTGAAATGCTTTTAGTTTATGCGTCTTTCTTTAGCTTTTCGATTATTTATCACTCTAATTTGTTTTGCAAATCTTCTTTTTGCACAGGATGAAGCATTTAATCGCAAACAAGAAGCCTTAAAATCTGCCAATAATTTATCGGAATGGATTTATGAAAGATTGGATTATGTTTCTCAAAACCCGCAGCAAAGCATTTTGCTTCAATCTACGCCTAAAGATGCTTGGCGAAAGCCCTTAAGTAGTTTAGAGAAACAAGCATGGCTAGATTACTTAAATACGTGTGGTTATTACGAACTGCAAGAAGGAAATATTTTAGAAGCCATTAACAGCTACGAAGTGGCCCTTAGTTATTATGAAAAAAATATAGAAGCCTTAAAAAACTACGAAATTATTGAGTACACATTAAAGCCACTAAGCAATAGCTACACGCGCTTGGGCGATTATGAAAGTGCTTTATATTTGCAGAAAAAATCTGTTGATATTTTAACCAAAGCTGGGCGAAACCAAGAATTACCCGCTATTTTTGGCAACATGGCCATATCTTACCGCTCGATGGGAAATTTGCCAGAAGCGGAAAAAAGTATTTTAAGTGCATTAAAAATTGCTTCCGCGATTAACCCCTCCATCCTACTGCTTAATAATATTTATGCTGATGTTTTATTCGATCAAAATAAATTTGCAGAAGCAAAAAAACTGATTGACCAAAATATTTCAAAGCATAAAAACATTAATCCCGAAAATGCCTATTGGGTAATGAGCGCTTACGCAACTGCTGGAAATATCGAACTTAAATTGGGTAATTATGCAACAGCAGAAAAACAGTTTAACCTATCGCTTAGCACTTTAAATAAGTACTTTAAGGGTTTACGGATAAGAGAAAAAGCAAATATCTTCACCCAACTTGGTAAAATAAAATTCCTACAGCAAAAACCATTGTTGGCGCTTAATCACTTCCAATCGAGTTTAAAAACTTTAAAAATAATTGGCAACAACAACCAAATTGATGCGAGTAAAATATACGGCGAAAATAAAATAATGGAAGTTTTTGAACAAATAGCAACTGTTCAGCTCGCATTGCAGCAACCCGACGAAGCTTTCAAGAACATTCAATTGGCGCTAATTACGGCCGATAAAATTAGAAGTGAGTTTGATGATGATAAAACCAAACAACGCTTACAAGCCGATACAAAAAGTATTGCAGAGCGAGGCATTGAGATTTCTTACAACCAATACCTTAAAACCAAACAACAAAAGTATTTAATTGATATTCTTAATTTATCCGAACAGAGTAAAAGCAGAACGTTGCTCGATCAAATTCAACGCAACCAAAAATTATTGGCCATTACCAATAAAGATTCTCTTTTTATAAAAAAACAAGCATTAGAAAGGGCTATTATTTTTAACGAGCGACAAGAAATTGAGCGCCGAACCACCAGCAAAAAAATGGATGCTTTAAAATTCGACCTTGCCTTAATCAACAAACAAATTAAAGAAAAGTACAGGCAATTTAATACGTCTACTTATTCCAAACCTATTGCTGAAGAAATTGATAAACTCCCAAATACTAGATTTATAACGTATTTTTTTGGTAAGGAAGCGATATACATCCTCAATATTAAAAATAAAAAGATTCTTCAGGTGGAAAAGTTAGCACACGCCACTGATATAAAATTAAGCGTAGAAAATTTTAGCAATACCTATTTCCAACATGGGCCAAATGCGATGATGAACGATCCAAAGTTGTTTTTCGAAGCTTCTAACCACGTTTACAAAACACTTTTAGGAAATATCCTTTTTACGCCAAATGAAAAAATAATCATCGTGCCTGATGGTGTTTTAGCGTTTATCTCTTTTGATGGATTAATTACGAACTCGAAATACACAGCAAACATTTCTAGCTGGCCTTTTTTAATTAAAAGCAACATCATCAGCTACGCCTTCTCGTTAAAAACATTGGTATCGAATAAAGCGAGCTCAAAGAGCAATAACTTTGCAGGATTATTCATTACCCACCAAAAATTAAACAACCAACCATTGCTTGCTGTGCAGGAAGAAGCCGATAAAATAAAACAAATTGTTGGAGGCAATTTTTTATTTAACGATGAGGTAAACCACAACAGTTTTATTAATGCATTTGAAAACAGTAAGGTGCTTCACATCGGCACACACGCCTATTTATCTGGCGAAAATGCCGAACCTACACTCGATTTCGAGAAAGAAAAAATATACTTATTCGAACTTTCATCTCAAAAAACAGCACCATCTTTGGTTGTTTTAAGTGCATGTAGAACTGCCGATGGGGCATTGGCGAATGGCGAAGGCGTAATCAGTTTATCGAGGGGATTTAATGCTATTGGCACACCAGCCACAATTGCGGGTTTGTGGAATGTAAATGATCACGCCGCATCAATAATAACCGCCAACTTTTATAAGTTTTTATTAAACGATAAAAGTGGTAGCGAAGCATTAAATTTAGCTAAGAAAGATTGGTTAAACCAACCTAAAAGCACCGATGCAATGTACCTACCTTATTATTGGGACAGTTTAATTTACATGGGTTTGGATCAAAATATCAATTTAAAAGCATCAACAAATTGGAAGCTGATCAACGGTATTTTAGTTGCTATTTCAATATTAGGTTGTTCGATAATTTGGTTTTTAAATCGAAAAAGATTCAATAAGAATAAATGACTTTATAATTATCGTTATGAATGGTACTTTTGCAACACATAATGAAATTTATAAGCTTAATTTTAAGTCTGGGTATTCTGTTTTTGTCTTGCATTACATGCGAAGATTTGCCCGTGTTCGAAAAATTAAGCAATAGCGTAGATGCATCAGTAAATATTTCCAAACCTTGTACTGAGAATGCTACCGACAACTGCACACCTTTGTGTATCTGTAATTGTTGCGGTCAACCCGTTTTAAATTTGAAATCGGTAAGCTCACAACCTTTAGTAAAAGTAAATGCGATTACAAAGAAGAGTTTTGTTTACAAAAACAGCTTTACTTCTTATTACATCCAAAAAATATGGCAACCGCCGAAGTTGAATAACCTTATCGGTTAAAAACCAAAATTTCGCAAATCAGTTTAAACTGATTTTTTATTCAATTTTAATTAAAAAATACATGCAAAAATTAATTGTATTGCTGTGCACAATGTTATGCGTAACAGGTGTTTATGCACAAAATAATATCTCCATTTTAGTAAAAAATAAAGAAAATTTAACGCCGTTATCGGGCGTAACTATCCTTATTAAAAACACCAAAATTATAGCAAAAACCAACGAAAAGGGTTTAGCTGTTATTAATAATGTTCCTAATGGGAACCAAACCTTAATTGTTAGGAATGTAGGTTTTGAAGAACAAACCTTAAATTTGACTTTACCAATTGAAGGTAATCAGCCCGTAGAAATTCTCATCGAAGAAGCAGAAGAAGGATTGGATGAAGTGATTGTTTCCTCTACCAGAACGAGCAGATCGATCAAAAATACACCAACGCGTGTAGAAACCATCGAATTGGAAGAGATTGAGGAGAAAGCAAATATGCGTCCTTCAAATGTTTCGATGATTTTGCATGAAAGTACCGGTATTGCCGTGCAACAAACATCTGCAACTAGTGGAAATGCGAGTATCAGGATACAGGGTTTGGATGGTAGATATACGCAATTGCTAAAAGATGGATATGCAAGTTTTGGCAACTTTGCCAGCGGATTGAGCATTTTAGAAATCCCCCCTTTAGATTTAAGTCAGGTTGAGATTATTAAAGGCCCATCCTCTACACTTTACGGTGCCGGTGCAATTGCAGGGGTGGTAAATTTTATCTCACGTACGCCTAAAGAAAAAGCAGATTTGAATTTAATCATCAATCAATCAGACGTAGGCCAAACTAATTTAGGTATTTTTTCAATGCAAAGAAATGCCAAAATTGGTTATAGTTTACTGGCCACAGGAAATTTGCAAAAAGCTTATGATGTAGATCAAGATGATTTTACAGAACTCCCAAAATCAACAGATTTTACCATTCACCCAAAATTATTTGTTTATCCTAACGAGAAAACAACTATAATTATAGGAAATGCGTTTACAAAAGGGAAAAGAATAGGTGGCGATACTTTTGTAATAAAGAATGGAGCTGATGCAAATCATCAATATTTCGAACAAAACAAAACTGCTAGAAATACTTCTACATTAGATGTGGATTATAAAACAGGTGAGCAGGATTTATTGAAGCTGAAAACAAGTTTTAACTATTTTAAGCGAGATGTTGCCATTCCGAGTTATCAATTTAACGGCACAAATTACAACGTTTATACCGATGCGAGTTATTTAAAAACCTTAAAAAACCAGAGTTTGATTTTTGGCGCTAATTTGGTATTTGATAAATTTACCGAACAGAACCAAACCCCATCGCTAGCAAAAAACTTTATTAGCAAAACTGGTGGTTTATATGCACAGCAAACTTTAGATATTTCGGAAAAATTTAAACTGGAAACCGGTTTACGCGGAGATTTAGTAAACTATTACAATGCAAATTACAACAAAACTGAATTTTTCATCTTACCAAGAATTTCTGCACTTTACAGGTTTAACGACCATTGGAGCTCGAGAATTGGAGGCGGTTTAGGTTACAAAACACCAACCTTATTTACCGAAGAAACTGAAACATTCCAGTATCAAAATTTATTGCCTTTAAACAATGTTAAAGCAGAAAGAAGTTACGGTGGAACAGCAGATGTTAATTATAAAACAACAATTGGCGATGATTGGCTAATAAGTATTAATCAAATGTTCTTTTACACCCAAATTACCAATTCAACAATACTACTACAGAACGGTTTAGGCAATTTTTATTTTGATAATACCACAAAAGCCGTCAAGAGTAGAGGATTTGAAACCAATGCCAAATTTATTTTTAAAGAAGATTTCAAACTCTTTGCTGGCTATACCTACACCGATGCAAAAGCAGCATACCTTCCAGTTATTCAAGATATTCGGTTAATGCCAAAAAGTAAATTAAACCTTGCCTTGCTTTACGAGAAACATGACGATATTAAGCTGGGTTTGGAGGGGTATTTTACAGATAGACAATACCTATATAATTTATTCCAAACCAATTCTTATTGGGAATTTGGCTTTATGGCCGAAAAAGCATTTGGCAAATTTTCTATTTTTATAAATGCAGAAAATTTTACAGATGCTCGCCAAAGCAGGTATAAAAATGTTGTTAATGGTTCGCATTTAAACCCAACATTTGATGATATTTGGAACCATACAGAGGGCAGGACATTTAATGGAGGTGTAAAGTTTAAGCTTTAAGCTTCAAATAAAAATGGGGAGATTAAGCAACTTAACCTCCCCATTTTGTTTAATATTTTAACCAATGTAGCCTTTAAACATTCCAATGTTCATCTGCCAACTGGCAGAAAAAAGATGATTATTTACTTTTAAACACCGACATTCCCAAAGGAGGCAAGGTCACATTAATAGAAAATTTCTGATTGTTAAATCCCTCATGGTAAGTGTCTAAATTCCCTTTATTGTTAATGCCACTTCCGTAGTAAACAATATCGTCCGAATTAAAAATCTCGACCCATTTTTTATCAAAAGGAACCCCAATTTTGTAGTTTTCCCTTACCACAGGTGTAAAATTTAATGCGATAACCAAAGTGTCTTTTGCCTTGGTACCTTTACGCATATATACAAAAACCGATTCATTGGCATTGTCGGCATCTAGCCATTCAAAACCTTCGTAACTGAAATTAAAATCGTGCAAAGCAGGTTCGTTTCGGTATAAAAAGTTTAATGCCTTTACTGTTTCTTGCATCCCTTTATGTGGCGCGTATTGCAATAAATGCCAATCTAAAGACTGTTTAAAGTTCCACTCATTTGTATCGGCAAACTCATTTCCCATAAACAATAATTTTGTGCCGGGGTGAGTAAACATATAGCCGTACAGCGCTCTTAAGTTGGCAAACTTCTGCCAATCGTCGCCAGGCATTTTATATAGCATTGGCGATTTGCCATGCACCACTTCATCGTGCGAAAAAGGCAACATAAAGTTTTCGCTAAAAGCGTAGCTCATGCTAAAACTCAACGAATTGTGGTGGTGCTTCCTACCTAAGGGATCTACTTTAAAATATTTAAGCGTATCATTCATCCAGCCCATCATCCACTTCATACCAAAACCTAATCCACCATCGTAAACTGGTCTAGTTACGCCATCGAAAGTACTGCTTTCTTCTGCTATGGTTTGCACGCCTTTAAAGTTCCCGTAAAGGGTTTCGTTTAAATCTTGCAGAAATTTAATTGCACCTAAATTCTCACTCCCACCGTATTCATTTGTAGCAGCGTCTGCATCTTCTCTAGAGAAATTAAAGTATAACATAGAAGCCACGGCATCAACCCTTAAACCATCTGCATGGTATTGATCAATCCAAAAAGTAGCATTACTTATTAAAAACGAACGAACTTCTGGACGGTCGTAATTAAAAATATACGATTTCCAATCGGGATGAAACCCCTTGCGCATATCTGCATGTTCGTATAAATGCGTACCGTCAAATTCGTACAATCCATGTCTATCACCAGGAAAATGCGATGGTACCCAATCTAAAATAACCGCAATGTTGGCATTGTGCAGTTCTTCAATTAAATACATTAAATCCTGTGGAGAACCATATCTAGAACTTGCCCCGAAATAACCTGTAATTTGATAACCCCAACTCGGAAAGTATGGATATTCCATTACTGGCATCAATTCTACATGCGTAAAGCCCATTTCTACCACGTACGGAACGAGCGTTTTTGCAATTTCTCTACAATTTAACACCCTTTTAGGGTTCTCAGGATCGCGCTGCCACGACCCCAAATGAATTTCGTAAACAGAAATTGCCTGGTTCAACGGATTTAGTTTTGCTCGTTTCGCTAACCACGATTTATCTTTCCAAGTGTAATCGGTATCCCAAACAATAGAGGCCGTTTGTGGTGGATGTTCCCATCGCCTTGCATAAGGATCGCCTTTTTCGTGCTCAGACTCATCAAAACCTTTTACAAAATATTTATATACATCGCCCTTTGCAACATTAGGGATAAACCCTTCCCATATACCCGATTTATCCCACCTCTTATTTAAAGCATGCGCCTCGCGGTTCCAACCGTTAAAATCGCCAACTACACCTACATTTATGGCATTAGGTGCCCAAACTGCAAAATACACGCCATTAACTTTTTCAAGTACTGTAAGGTGAGATCCAAATTTATCGTAAAGCCGGAAATGCTTTCCAACCAAAAATAAATCTACATCATAATCAGTAAATAAACTATGCGGCCAAACCGGTTGGCTTTGGTCTATTTTTGTTGAAATTTCGTTCTTTTTACTTTTAGAAGTCGCTTTTACAGAAACTTTCTTCGTTTCGGGCATAGTTAATTAAATTAGGCAGTATTAAAAAAACCCCAAATGCAATGTAACATTTGGGGCATTGAAAACACAAATTACGAAATCTGTATTTCGAAGAAATTTTTATTGCACTTAAACCTTAGTCTTCCTCTTTCATCGATAGAGAAATCGGTTATTTCTTTACTATCAATTAACACTTTATTAACCTTAAACTTAACGCCAATTACGTTACAATCATACAATTCATAATTCGGCGTGTATAAACCTGCTACGTTTTGGTTAATTTTAAGGTGCGCTTCATCCCCTTTTACAGTAAATTTCTTTTCTAAATAAATATCCTGCTCATAGGCAAAAGTATCGCCATGATCTTCGTACATAAAAGAGTTTACTTCATAATCGCTATGGTATATATTTAAGAAAACTTCTGTAATGGCCTTTTCATCAACATATTGCATCACCGGATATTCGGGCAGTACCGATCCTGCACGTACAAAAATTGGCATACTGTCAATTTGCGCTTCTACTTCGTGCTCACTCTCCCCTACTAAAACTTCATGTGTCCAGAAATTATACCATGTGCCTTTAGGCAAATAAACTTTTCTAGAAACTGCACCTTGCTCCAAAACTGGGCAAATCAATAATTTATCGCCGTAGCAAAATTCATCCTGGCGGAAATTATTGCCAACATTTTCTTGCTCAAGCATTATTAACGGCCTCAAAATTGGGAAACCGTAACGGTGGTGTTCCCAAAAAACAGAATATAAATAAGGCATTAACCTGTAACGGAGCTCAATAAATTTTCTATTGATATCTTCATAAAAATCGCCGAAACTCCAAGGTTCGCGTTCTGCCGTATCTCCGGCCGAATGTGCCCGCATAAACGGCGAGAAAACACCAAGTTGTATCCACCTCGAAAATAATTCTCCATCTGGCTCGCCACTAAATCCACCAATATCTGTCCCGCAAAACGGTACCCCAGAAACTGATAAACGCTGACATTGAATATTACCAATTTTTAAATGTTCCCACGTTGCTACGTTATCGCCTGTCCACACACTCGCATACCGCTGCATACCCGAATAACCTGCCCTAGTAATAGTAAAAGGGCGCTTATTGCGCATAAGTTTCTTCAGTCCTTCGTAAGTTGCACGCACCATTTGCATGCCATAAACGTTGTGCGCTTTACGGTGCGAACCACGGTAGCCGTCGTAATTATGGCGAACATCGTTAGGGAAAGTACCCGAACCAAAAACTGCCGGTTCGTTCATGTCGTTCCAAAAACCGGCAACGCCCATATCTACAAGTTCCTCGTACAATTTACCCCACCATTTTCTTACTTTCGGACTTGTAAAATCGGGAAACTGGCAACGACCGGGCCAAACATGGCCTTCCATAAAATAATCGTCGCTTCGCCTACAAAAGTATTTATTGTCTTTACCTTCTTTAAAAACCCAATAATCATCATCCACTTTAATTCCCGGGTCAATCATTACAACGGTTTTAAAACCATCATCCGCCAACTCCTTAATCATCCGCCTTGGGTCTGGAAAGTACTTTTTGTTCCAAGTAAAGCAACGGTAGCCGTCCATGTAGTCGATATCCAAATAAATGGCATCGCATGGAATTTTACGATCTCTAAATTGTTTGGCTATATCTTTAACTTTTGCTTCTGGGTAATAACTCCAACGGCACTGTTGATAACCTAAAGTCCATTTTGGTGGCATTGGGTGCGTTCCCGTTAAACTTGCATAACGTTTTACCACATCCATCATGTGTGGCCCGTGGATATAGTAATATTGCAATTCGCCACCATCAGCCCAAAAGCTAGTTTTGTGCACATCTTCTTCACCAAAATCGAAGTAAGACTTAAAAGTGTTATCGAAAAATATACCGTAAGCGGCTTTGTCGTGTATGCCAATATAAAACGGAATTGTGCGGTACAATGGATCCTGGTTCCAGCCAAAAGAATATGCATCCGTATTCCAGTTTTCGAACCTTCTTCCACGCAGATTAAAGTTTCCAGATTTATCACCTAACCCGAAGAAATTCTCTTCATCCTGACATTTTTTAGTGGCATAAATGTAGTATCCACCAAAATCAACATTCTCTTCCCAGTGCATCGAGTTTGGTTCATCAACCATCACCACGCTGGTTACAATATCAATAAACGAGATGTGGAAAGTGGCTTTTTCAACTCTACAAGTTACTGTACTGGTAGATATGGTGTAGCAATCATCTAGCTCAACCATTTTAAAAACCGAAACTTTTTGATCTACTTCCGGTACTGCATAACTAAAATCATCTAAAAAAACACCGTGAGGCGCTAATCTTACCCGAATAATTTCATCGCTTACAATTCTAACCTCAACCCGCGCATCTCCGTCAGAAAAATAGAACCTATTTCCTTCTTTTTTTACCTTTTTAACTGCACCTAAATATTGCTTAATAATTGGCTTTACCGAAACATCTACCGGGTTATTCAAATGTTGTTGAACATCCTCTGTCTCGTCCATCATCTCTGCCTTATCAATTATTGGGTCTTCTTGCTCTTCCATTCTTAACATTCAAAATTTAATTCATCCTTAAAAAAAAGCCCAAAGACTTAATAAAGTACTATAATACAAATTTATTATAAAAGGTTTAGTATTAAAATGAAAAACGGTCGCTATAAAAAAATATTATGGTTTAAAAAGCGCATTTAAGTTGCTGTAAAATAAAGTTAGGTGGTAAAAATAAATCAGCACAAATTGAAATAGAAACTTAAAAATAATTGGTAAAGCTAAGGCTGTGCTACTATTAAAGTTAGTCCCGCTATCCTTCCAAAGCCGTTTGCATTGAAAAAAATGCAATCCGTGTTTTCCATTCTATCGCGTTTAAAGCAGTTATTTTTGTACAAGAAATGAGGGTAAAGGGCGAAAAGCCGATAAGCCTGAGTTCGATAATTTGTTTTATTGAAAACAATGCTTTATTGGCGTTATACTTAGGCTTCTCGTACGTAACGTGAAAACGGGAATCCTAATGCGAAAGAAAAGCCTATTTATTGTTTTAAACCTGAGTTCGATAATTTGTTTTATTGAAAACCATGCTTCATTGGCGTTATACTTAGGCTTTTCCTCATTCAAGCGTAGGCGGGAATCCTAATGCGAAAGAAAAGCCTATTTATTGTTCTAAACCTGAGTTCGATAATTTGTTTTATTGAAAACAATGCTTTATTGGCGTTATACTTAGGCTTCTCGTCCTTCCCGCGTAGGCGGGAATCCTAATGCGAAAGAAAAGCCTATTTATTGTTCTAAACCTGAGTTCGATAATTTGTTTTATTAAAAACCATATTTCATTGGCATTTTGCTTAGGCTTCTCGTCCTTCCCGCGTAGGCGGGAATCCTAATGCGAAAGAAAAGCCTATTTATTGTTCTAAACCTGAGTTCGATAATTTGTTTTATTAAAAACAATGCTTTATTGGCGTTATACTTAGGCTTCTCGTCCTTCCCGCGTAGGCGGGAATCCTAATGCGAAAGAAAAGCCTATTTATTGTTTTAAGATTCCCGCCTACGCGGGAATGACGCAAGTGGCGCAAATACCAGAACTTTCCCGCATTATTGGAGAAGCTAAATCAAGTTGACCATTTTAGACCTAATTGCCAATTAAAAAGTTTTAAATCAAGGGTTTAATTATAGAATTCAGATTGTAAAATAGAATATTAACCTTCAAACCACCACTAGGTAAAGTAGTAAACAGGGCAAAAGATTTTAAAGTTATCGCATTGCAATATGTTGTTTAATTTTTGGCTAAAGCCTGTTTTATATTGCATAAAAGGCGCATGGCTGAAGCCATGGGCTATGTTGTGCGCAAAAATCAAGCGTTAATGCCAAAACGGAGGATTATGTCAAAGCACTGCCGTTATATTACTGCCATTGGTGGATTGCTGAAATTTCAAATCAAAATAATTTGATGCCTAATAAATTTGTGTAAACAAAAAAATCCAGACTAAAAACTTTAGCCTGGATTTTTAACATCGTAAATTGATAGCTTATACTAAATCAAATCTATCTAAGTTCATTACCTTATTCCAAACGGTAACAAAATCATTTATAAATTTCTCATTTGCATCCGCACTTGCATAAACTTCTGCAATTGCCCTCAATTCTGCATTCGAACCAAAAACAAGGTCAGCACGAGTAGCAGTCCATTTTAATTCGTTAGTTGCACGGTCAAAACCTTCAAAAATCTCTTTGTGTTCAGATTTCGCCTTCCATGCAGTATTCATATCAAGTAAATTCACAAAAAAATCATTGCTTAAAACTTCAGGATTTTTGGTCAAAATGCCATGTTTAGAATTATCGAAATTTGTATTTAGTGCGCGCATACCACCAACAAGCACCGTTAACTCTGGGCTAGTTAAAGTTAACAATTGTGCTTTGTCTATCAAAAGCTCTTCTGTAGAAACACTATACTTACCCTTAGTATAATTTCGGAAACCATCAGCTGCCGGCTCCAATACTGCAAAAGATTCAACATCAGTTTGCGCTTGTGAAGCATCCGTTCTACCTCCGGTAAATGGCACTTTAACAGCATTGCCTGTCGATTTTTCTATGGCCACATTACCAGCTAACACAATTAAATCTGCAATGGAAACATTTTTGCCATCAGTATTAAAACTTTGCTGAATTTTTTCTAAAGCATTAATAACTTTATCAACTTGCGCTATGTTATTTACTTGCCAATATTTTTGAGGAGCCAACCTAATTCGAGCACCATTTGCACCACCTCTTTTATCCGAATTACGGAAAGTTGAAGCCGAAGACCAAGCTGTGCCCACTAATTGAGCGACACTTAAACCAGTGTTAAGAATTTGATTTTTTAAATTTTTAACATCTTCATCATTAATCAACGCGTGATTTGATGTAGGAATAGGATCTTGCCAAATAAATTCTTCTTTAGGTACTTCTGTACCTAAGTAACGTGCACTTGGGCCCATATCACGATGTGTTAATTTAAACCAAGCCTTACCAAAAGCATCAGCAAAATCATCTGGATTTTCTAAAAAGTGTCGAGATATTTTTTCATAAGCTGGGTCTAATCTTAAAGATAGATCTGTGGTAAGCATGGTTGGCTTATGTTTTTTAGACGCATCAAAAGCATCAGGAATAATTTCAGTTGCATCCTTAGCAACCCATTGGTGTGCACCAGCCGGACTTTTAGTTAATTCCCATTCAAAGCCAAAAAGATTTTCGAAGAAATTATTATCCCATTTGGTTGGGTCTGTAGTCCAAGTTACCTCTAAACCACTGGTAATTGTATCTCGACCTTTGCCCGTATTGTATTTATTGTTCCATCCAAAGCCTTGGTTTTCCATACCTTCAGCTTCCGGCTCTTTCCCTACATAATCTGATGATGCTGCACCATGTGCTTTGCCAAAAGTGTGGCCACCAGCAATAAGTGCGACAGTTTCTTTATCATCCATAGCCATGCGCTTAAAAGTTTCGCGAATGTCTCTTGCCGCTGCAATTGGATCTGGATTGCCATCTGGCCCTTCTGGATTAACATAGATTAAACCCATGTGCGCCGCTGCAAGTGGATTTTCTAAATCGTTTGAGTGTTTACCTCCATTTGCATTCTCATCAGCTACTAAAACACCGTGACCATCTACACCTTCAGAACCTCTAGAATAACGTTCGTCGTTACCCAACCAAGTTTTTTCTGCACCCCAATATATTTCTTCGCTCGCTTCCCAAACATCTTTTCGGCCACCAGCAAATCCAAGCGTTTTAAAACCCATAGATTCTAATGCCACATTGCCAGTTAAAATCATCAAATCTGCCCATGATATTTTGTTGCCATATTTTTGCTTGATGGGCCAAAGCAATCTACGTGCCTTATCTAAGCTAACATTATCTGGCCAACTATTTAAGGGAGCAAATCGTTGCTGTCCTTGTCCGGCTCCGCCTCTACCATCTCCAATTCTATAAGTGCCAGAACTATGCCAAGCCATACGGACAAATAAGCCACCATAATGACCGAAATCTGCTGGCCACCAATCTTGCGAATCTGTCATTAAATCATTTAAATCTTTTTTTAATGCATTATAATCTAAGCTATTAAAAGCTTTTGCATAATCGAAATTTTCTCCCAATGGATTAGATAGCGATGAATGTTGGCGAAGTATATTCAGTTTTAACTGATTTGGCCACCAGTCGCGGTTTTTTGTACCTCCATTTGCTATGTTCTCTTTTAAATCTCCATTAAGAAATGGGCATTTACTGCTGTCATTAGAATTATCTTCCATTTTATAGGTTTTATAGTTAATCGAAATAAGATTAATTTCATCTAAGTTAACAAACCAAAATTGCTTAGTCAAACTGCTTTTTTCTATAGCAGTATAGGTAAAAACTATTTAACCATAAATGGCTATTGTCCGCTAAGTAAATCCCAAAAAGAGAATAAAATCGCTAACTAAGCTACAGCCAGATTATTTATTTTGTTGGTTCATATTTACATTCTAAATTTCATCAACTCAATACATCGTGTACTTAAAGTTGCGAAAACGCTCTTCATTTAATTTTCAGTTTGCAATGATAATTTCAAAACAAATAAACAACTATTTATCAATTATTTGAATAAAATAAAAAACCCTCGCTATAAAATAACGAGGGTTTAAAAGAACATTTAAATAGTTACGGGTTAAACGTATATGATAAATAATAAATTGCACCCGAGGCAGGATTACCGTAAGATGTGATGTAATATTTATTTAAAATATTTGATCCTCCTAGTTTAATTACCGAGTTGACTGAAGGGATTTTGTAATTCACCTGCGCATCAAAAGTGCTAAAAGCGGGTACATTTCCTGCTGCGAAAGTTGAGTTCCAGTAAAACTTATCTTGCCAACGGTAAGATAGGTTGAAACCAACATTTTTAATAATTTCGCGATTACCAAAACCTAAGTTATAACGCACTTTTGGCGTGTTAAAATCGTTAATATAGTTTGCAGGCAAATCACCTATTTGGTTGTAAGAAACATTTCCACTCAAATTATATTTACCCATTACATAATCTAAACCTAAGGCGCCACCGTAAGAAGTTACTTTACCTGCTGCATTAACAGGAACGCCAAATTTTGTGTAATCGGTTGTTGCACCTACTTGTTGGTACACATTTACTGCGGTAATAAAATCTTTATACATGTTATAATACCCGTAAGCATCTACCAGTAATTTATTGCCCAATAAACCTTTGTAGCCCAATTCGTAAGCCTGCACGCTTTCTGGTCTAACGCCTCTAGCATCAAAAGTATATTTTTGTAAAATACCGGTAGTTGGCGCACCTAATGCCTGCGCAGCTTGAAAACTTCTGTAGCTACTTTCGGTGTAACCTTTAGTAGCTTCTACATTTAAACCATATTTACTTAGGCTCTCATTTAAGCCACCAATTAAACGTTGTACACCGCCACCAACTGATAAATCGATATATTGGTTTTGTGTAGTTGGGTTTCTATAACCTGTTTGGTAAGATAAACGGATGTTATTGTTTTTAGCTACGGTATAAACACCAGTAATTCTCGGTGTAAATCTACCTTCAAAATTCGAGCTTTTATCATAACGGCCAGCAACAGTTACTTTAAAAACATCGCCAAATTTTTTGCCTAATTGCGCAAAAGCACCATATTCATTAATATCTATTTTACGGTTTAAATCATCAAAAATAGTTCCTGCAGATCTTAATTGATACAAGCGTGAAGAAGCGCCAACCTGAAACTCGACTACATTATTAAAAGCATTGGTAAAATTGTACATTCCTTCATAGTGGTAAAGGTTTGTTTTATCATCAAACTTAGCACCATAAACACTTTTTGTTGGATCGGCATTGATATTTGTTGAGCTAATTGTTGTGGTTTTAATATTTTGTTTCAGCGTTTCATAACCGGCCGAGCCAGGTAAAACCCGATTAGCATCGGCTGCATTTCTTGCTACAGTCTGCGCAGCTTGGTCATTTAACCCTTGAGAAACTGCTGTTCCATAAGCCGCAGCATAGGTTGGGAACCACGAATCTTTTGATCGGCTAGTTTTTTCATTGATATAACTTCCTAAAATTGAAGAAATGTATGAATCACCCGACCGCTCTTGAGTGGTATAGCCTCGTAAAAAGAAATCGTCACCTTTTAATTCTAATTTATATTGACCTATGCTAAAATTACGCAACGAATAACGATCAGAACCTGTATAAACTGAAGTTCCTGTACCCCAGTTTGCAATTGCATTTAATTGTATAGTTTTAGTGATATTGTAGTATAAACCACCTGATGTTTTTAGTGATTTTGCACCATAATCAACCAAATCTTCTTCATTATAACCTGTACGAGAAACAGATTGATTAGAAATTAATCCTTTATTAAGGCCATACACCACACCCAAATAAGGCAAAGCAGGCTTTAAACCAGCATAAGGCGAATTAGGTGCATTTACTGCACCAACAATTTGTGCATAATTCAAATTTGCACCAATTAAACTGTTAAAGCCCCCAACTGCACCCGCTAAAGCTGGGTTTGCTTGAATGCTTCTCGATACAAACTGTAGATTAGCGTTTACTTCATCACCATAAACATTTACACCGTCGTAGTTTGGATCTGACTGTCGGTTACCCGCTTTCGGACTATTAGCAATGCGATCAAAGTTTGAATAATTATTGGCTTGCCAATCTTTAGCTTGCAAAAACGAGAAAGATGCTTTTACACCAAATTTATTATTCCATGATTTTGCCACACGAACATCTAATTGATTATATGGTTGCGGAGAACTGCTGTTATCGTTAATATGATTTAACCCTGTTTTGTATTGATAGCTTGCACCTTGATATTTAAAAGGATCTTTAGAAGTCATTAACAATGTACCATTTATACCACCTGCGCCATATAAAGCCGATGAAGCACCGGGTAAAAGCTCAACATTATCTACATCCAGCTCATTTAAACCCACAATGTTACCAACCGAGAAGTTTAAACCTGGCGCCTGATTGTCCATTCCATCAATAAATTGATTGAAACGTGTATTGCCGTTGGTGTTAAATCCACGTGCATTGATGGATTTGAAAGTTAAACTTTGATTGCTGCTCTCTACGCCTTTCATATTATTTAATGCATCGTAAAAAGATGGCGCTGGGAGTTCTTTAATGGATGATGCACTAAGGCGCTCGATAGAAACAGGCGATTCTAAAATCCGCTCTGGCGTTCTCGATGCCGAAACCACAACATCGCCACCTAGCATTATGGCGGTTTCTAATTCTAAAGAAATATTAGCACTTTTTTCGGTTATAGTTTGCTCTACCGATCCATAACCTACATAACTTGCCACCAATGTAAAGGGCAACTTTGCGGTAGTGGTAAAAGTAAACGCGCCCGAGGCATTTGTTGCAGCGCCGCCTGAATGACCTTTAACCTTAATACTTACACCAACTAATGGTTCTTTGGTCTGCTTATCTTTTACAGTGCCACTTAAAGATGTTGTTTGCGCCTGTAAATAAATAGTACTGATACACATGAGCAACAGCACACATGTAATGTGAGTAAAAATTTTTCTCATAATTCGTAATTTATCCGGTTAGTTATTTAATTACTAATATAAACTTAAACTCTTTTTTTCAATTTAACAAGTTATGTTTGCATAATAATTTTCTTTGCAAATTATAATTTTGATAAGGCTATACTTTGTTGTAATTTGCATGATTAATCTAAATTTCAGTTAATGATTTTGTATTGATTTTTACGAAATAACCAAAATGAATAAACTTAAAGCGCTTTTTTGTATTTTAATCCCGCTAGGATTGGCTTTTTTGCTAAATACCAAAATCAATACGACTCCACCATTGCTAAAATTTTTAAATCCTTTTATGGGTTTTTGGCAAAATGCAGAGAACAATCATTTCATGTTCAATCATAGTGTAAAAATTAAAGGTGCAATCGATAAAATTGAAATCGTTTTTGACGACCGCATGATTCCCCATATTTTTGCGCAAAACGACCACGATCTTTATTTAGCGCAAGGTTATGTTACAGCCATGCATCGCCTTTGGCAAATGGATTTTCAAACCCGTTTTGCTGCAGGGCGAATAAGCGAAGTGGTTACTTCTCAACCTGCAAGAGAAAGTGATCGCTACCAGCGCAGAATGGGCATGGTTTACGGCGCCGAAAATTCGCTGAAAGGAATGATGGCCGACCCAAAATCAAAAGAAATGGTATTGGCTTACACCGAAGGAATAAATGCGTATATCAAAACCCTTTCGAAAGCTAAATATCCATTAGAATATAAAATTTTAGATTTTAAGCCTGAAGAATGGACGCCTTTAAAATGTGCATTATTGCTTAAACAGATGTCGGCAGTATTGGCCATGGGTTCTGATGAATTTTACATGACCAACATTTTAAAAAAGTTCGGCCCTGAGATTACCAAAAATCTGTTTCCTGATTATCCTTACAGGGAAGATCCAATTATCCCGGTAGGTACAAAATGGGATTTTAAACCGCTTCCTATCCCCGCAACACCGAAAGCTTTTACAGATGCAGTTACTGGCGATGTTAAAACAAAACAGAAAATTGAGGGGATTGGAAGTAACAATTGGGCGTTATCCGGCTCAAAAACGGCCTCAGGTTATCCAATTTTAGCAAATGACCCACATTTGGATCTTTCACTACCTTCTATTTGGTACCAAATTCAGTTAAATGCGCCCGGTGTAAATACTTATGGTGTTTCATTGCCTGGTGCGCCTGGCGTAATAATTGGTTTCAATCAAAAAATAGCTTGGGGCGTAACCAATGTTGCTGCAGATGTGCTCGATTTTTATCAAATAAAATTTAAAGACAGCACGCACAACGAATATTGGTACAATAATAAGTGGACAAAAACCAGTAAAAGAATAGAAACAATTAAAGTTCGTGGCGATAAAGACATTATCGATACGGTTTATTATACCCATCAAGGTCCGGTGGTTTACCTGCAGAAACCAAAATTTAACAAAGCGAATAATGTGCCTGTTGGAAATGCACTGCGTTGGATTGCCCACGATCAATCTAACGAACTCCTAACTTTTTATTTCCTTAACCGAGGCAAAAATTACGACGATTACCGCAAAGCCTTAACTTTTTATACCGCACCGGCTCAAAATTTTGTGTTTGCCAGTGTTGATAATGATATTTCCATCACCCCAAATGGGAAATTTCCATTAAAATGGAAAGAGCAAGGAAAATACATTTTAGATGGTTCAGACCCTGCTAACGATTGGCAAGGGTGGATCCCAGCATCGCAAAACCCAACGGTTAAAAATCCACCGCGTGGTTTTGTTAGTTCGGCAAATCAATCTTCAACAGATCAAACTTATCCATATTATATTAATTGGGAATTTGCACCTTACGAGCGTGGAAAACATATTAATGATCGGCTTACCGCAATGACTAAAGCAACTTTAGATAGCATTAGATTAATGCAAACCGACAATTATAGCGTGATGGCGCAAAATTTAATGCCTGCAATAATGCCATTGGTTAACAAAGACCACCTGAATGCAACCCAAAAAGAGGCACTTTCTTACTTAACTAAATGGAACAAACGCTACGATGCAAATGAAATTGCAGCAAGTGTGTTCGAAATTTGGACGAAAAGGTTAAGTGATGATATTTGGAGTGATGATTTTGAAGTTGCCGGAATACCAATGCGCTACCCATCGAGAGATAGAACGGTAGAAATGATTATTAATGAACCAAAATCGAAATGGTACGACAACACTAAAACCAGTAAAATAGAAACTTTATCAGATTTGGTTAACGAAGCTTTTAAATACAGTTGCGATAGTTTAGAGCGTAGGTTCGGCCCAATTAATAGCGATTGGAACTGGGCAAATGTAAAGCAAACCCATGTACCACATTTAGCAAAGATACCAGGTTTAGGCTCAAAAGTATTGTTAATTGGTGGCGCAAAAAGCACCATTAATGCCATTAGCGAAACCAATGGCCCATCATGGCGTATGGTAATCGAATTGGGTAAAACACCCAAAGGCCATGGCGTTTACCCAGGTGGCCAATCTGGAAATCCAGGAAGTAAATTTTATGATAACATGGTTGATACTTGGGCACAAGGTAAACTGTACGATTTATTTTTTATGCAATCGCCTACCGATGCTTCGGGCAAAATTATCTCACGTTTAAAAATATCTAAATAAAATGGTTTTCATCGTTATACTAATTATTTGCTTTTTACTTCAATTGTTTCTGCCATGGTGGATTATTATTGTAATTTCTTTTGCCACTTGTGGCATTATTGGCAAAACAGGTAAAATTGCATTCTGGCAATCATTTTTTGCGGTTGGTTTGCTTTGGATTGGATATTCGCTTTTTAAAAGTTTACCAAATGATAATTTATTGGCTTCGAGAATTGCGATAATGACGGGCGTAAAATTATGGTGGGTTTTACTTTTAGTTACGGGCTTGTTAAGTGGTTTAGTAGCTGGAATTAGTGGCTACTGCGGTTACCAATTTCGTATATCCATGTTAAATAATAAAAAACTAAAAATTAGTTAGTCGCTTTTACCTTAACAACGTGAATTTTAATAAAGATTTATTTTCTATTAATACAGTTGAACAATTTAATAAGCTAGCGCTTGATGTATTTACCTTTCAAGCGTTACATTGTGAGATTTACGCGCAGTATATTCGTCATTTAGGTATAAAAATTGAATACATTACTTCGGTTGAAAAAATTCCTTTTTTACCTATAGGCTTTTTCAAAAACCACACGATATTAAGCAATAAAAACCCTACTGAAATTACTTTTAGCAGCTCTGGTACCACAGGTATGAGTCAAAGCAATCACCATGTAACCGATGTAAAGCTGTATGAAAAAAGTTATTTAAAAGCATTTGCTCAATTTTATGGCGATGTAGAAACCTATTGCTTTTTAGCGCTTCTTCCTTCGTACCAACAACGCTCGGGTTCATCTCTAATTTACATGGTTAACGATTTGATTGAGAAAAGCAAAAACCCGTTAAGTGGCTACTTTTTATATAACCATGATGAACTTTTGCAAACCTTAAATGTTTTAAAATCAAAAAATCAAAAAACGGTTTTAATTGGTGTTACCTATGCACTGTTGGATTTTATCGAGCAAAATGAAATCAATTTCCCAAATTTAATTGTAATGGAAACCGGAGGGATGAAGGGTAAGCGGAAGGAAATGATTCGCGAAGAATTGCACGCGCAGTTAACGCAAGGTTTTGGCGTAAAAAAAATCCATAGCGAATACGGCATGACGGAATTACTTTCTCAGGCGTACTCGCTCGGAGATGGAATTTTCAAATGCCCAAATTGGATGAAAGTTTTTATTCGCGATACGAATGATCCTTTAAGTTTAATTCCAGAGGGGAAAGCTGGTGGCATTAATGTTATCGATTTGGCCAATACAAATTCATGCTCGTTTATTGCTACACAAGATTTAGGGAAAATTTATACAGATGGAAGCTTCGAAGTTTTAGGCCGTTTTGATAACGCCGATATTAGAGGCTGTAATTTATTGGTGCAGTAAAAGTTTTTGTGTGTTAAATTACCAACGTGAGTTCGATAACTGTTTTATTGAAAATCATCCTTCATTGGGATTACACTTAGGTTCATCGTCATGCTGAATTTATTTCAGCATCTATCCTGCTACAAAGACCCTGAACTGAATTCAGGGTGACGATCGCGCCAACCCAAAACGGCATTTAGATTCTCGAAATTAATATTGAATTACAGACCTCAGATTATAAAACCTTATTTAGCAACAATTAAAAAATAATTCTTTTTACCTTTTTGAACTACAATAAATTGATTATTAATCAAATTCGATGAATTAAATAATTGCCCTATTTCAGCTATTTTCTCTTTATTTACAGAAACTCCGCCGCCTTGTATTAATTTTTTTGCTTCTCCTTTTGATGAAGCTACGGTTGATTTCTCGGCCAATAAAGTTGTCGCATCAATCCCATTTTCCAACTCTGTTTTAGAGATTTCAAACTGAGGTATGCCTTCAAACATTTCTAAAACCTGTGCTGCCGTCAAGCTTTTCAAAAACTCCAAAGAACCATTACCGAATAAAAACTCTGAAGTTTTTATTGCAGTTTCAAGTGCTTCTTCAGAGTGGGTTTTCACTGTAATATCTTCGGCCAATGCTTTTTGCAAAATTCGAGTATGTGGCGCGGTATCATGTTGGGCTTCTAAGGCTTCTATCTCATCTTTTGTTTTCAGTGTAAAAATTCTGATCCATTTTTTAACGTCATCATCAGATGCGTTTAACCAAAACTGATAGAATTTATAAGGGGAAGTTTTCTCCGCATCTAACCAAATGGCGCCACTTTCGGTTTTGCCAAATTTAGTTCCGTCGGCTTTTTTAATTAACTGCGTAGTTATTGCGTAAGCCGTACCCTGATCTTTTCTTCTAATTAACTCAGTACCCGTAACAATATTACCCCATTGATCGGAACCACCCATTTGCACCATGCAATTGTGATTTTTCCATAGATAGTAAAAATCATAGCCTTGTACCAGCTGGTAACAAAATTCGGTAAACGACATGCCTGTATCGCCTTCCAAACGCTTTTTTACGCTATCTTTCGCCATCATATAGTTCACAGTAATGTGTTTACCTACATCACGGATAAAGTCTAAAAAGTTCATGTTTTTAAACCAATCGGCATTGTTAACCATTACTGCGCCGTTGCCAGCGTCTTCAAAAGTTAAAAATTTAGCCAACTGTTGTTTCATTCCAGCCAAATTATGTTCAACCATTTCTGGGGTTTGAAGATTCCGTTCATCTGATTTTCCAGAAGGATCGCCAACCATACCTGTTGCTCCACCAACCAAAGCAAACGGTTTATGACCAGCACGTTGGAAGTGAATAAGCGTCATGATCTGCGTTAAGTGGCCAACATGTAACGAATCTGCAGTTGGATCAAAGCCGATATAACCCGAAGTCATACCTTCATTTAATTTTTCCTCAGTATTCGGCATAATATCGTGCAACATGCCTCTCCAACGTAACTCTTCAACAAAATTTGTCATGGTATAAATTTAATTGCGCAAAGATAGTTATTAAGCTGAAAGCGCAAAGCTGAAAGAGTAAAGCGAAGAGGATGAAAGAGCAGGGGACAAAGACCACACCGCAATGCATAAGGGTTACTTTACAACTATCTTTAGCCGTTCAAACTTCGGCCTTTCGAACTTTCCCATCTTCCCGACTTTTTCGAATACCCAGACTTCGGTCTTCGGACTTCCCGACTTTTCCGACTTACGTACTTTCGGTCTTTCCCGACTTTCTTCTTACCTTTACTCAATGAACTTCCTTTCTCATTTCTACTTCGATCGATTTAACAGCGATGCCAATGTGGTGATGGGTACGGTTTTGCCCGATTTAATTAAGAATGCATCAAAAGATGCCAACTTATACCCACAAAAAAATGAATTTCTGTTTAAGGGGAACTTAGCAGAAGAGAATTTACTTTACGGATGGAAAAGACATTTAGCAGTTGATTTATTCTTCCATTCATCTTCGTTTTTCTTTACCAAAACTGCAGAACTAAAAATACTAATTAAACCGATTGTTGAAAATACGGCAATTAGACCCTCTTTTTTAGCGCACATTGGCTTAGAACTTTTGTTAGATCATTTGTTGGTTGAGCAAAATTTAATTAATGTGAAAAATTTTTACGAAAAGTTGTCGGCAGTAAATAATGAATCTCTTAATGATTTCCTAACGCACAGCAATCTCAAAGAGAATGAAGTTTTTTTTAGCTTTTTAGAGAAATTTATTAGCAGTAAATATTTATTGAGCTATCAAAAGCTAGAAAACATCAGCTATGCCTTAAATAGAATTTGCATGCGCTTGTGGCCCGAAAGTTTAAATCAAAGTCAATTGGACGCTTTAACTAATCAGCTTGCTATTTTTAAACCCATTTTGAAGAAAGATTTTATGAATATTTTTGAAGAGATTGAGGGGAAATTAGTTTAGAAGACTAAAAAAGGAAACGCAAGTTTATTTTGCAGGATTGAGTTAATAAACCTTATTGTAGCGGTATACTTTTTTAATGCGAAGGCATTTAAAAAGATTTAGCGAAAAAAGGGCAGAATTAACCGATAAAATACTGCCTTTTGTTTTCCAAACCCTAAAATCAATTATATTTGCGTTATGTCGTTATTTGCCATAAAAAAAGAAATAGAAGCTTTAATTAAAGAACTTAATCAACATAATTATAATTATTACGTACTGGCCATGCCAACTATTGCCGATTTTGATTTCGATCAGAAACTGGCTCGATTGCATGAATTGGAACAAGCAAACCCTCAATTTGCCGATCCAAATTCGCCCACACAGCACGTGGGTGGCGAGGTAACGAAAAACTTTGTTACGGTTAAACATAAATACCCAATGCTTTCGTTGGGCAACACCTATAATGAACAAGATTTAAGAGATTTTGACGAACGCATACGCAAAGCCATAGGCGATAACTTTGAATATGTTTGTGAACTTAAATTTGATGGCTTATCGATCAGTTTAACGTACGAGAATGGCAAATTACTTCGCGCGGTTACCCGTGGAGATGGTACAAAAGGTGATGAAGTAACGAATAACGTAAAAACGATTAGAACCATTCCCCACCAATTAAAAACGACTGCTGCCCCCGATCATTTCGAAATTAGAGGTGAAATTTTCATGCATAAAGCGGCTTTTCTAAAACTTAATGCTTCGAGAGAAGAACTTGGAGAAATACCTTATGCAAACCCACGTAATTTTGCTTCGGGTACCATTAAAATGCAAGATAGCAACGAGGTTGCCAAACGACCTTTAGATGGTTTTATCTACTTTTTATATACCAATAATAACGAATTTAAAACACATTGGGAAAGCTTAAATGCAGTTAAAAATTGGGGCTTTCACGTTTGTGAACACAATAAATTGGTTGCAAATATAGATGCAGTTTTAGCTTTTATTCACCACTGGGAGGATGAACGATTTAAACTTAGTTACGACATTGATGGAATTGTGATTAAGGTAAACAGTTTTGCCCAACAGGAAGAATTAGGCTTTACAGCGAAATCGCCACGTTGGGCTATTTCTTATAAATTTAAAGCAGCAGAGGTTGAAACTATTTTAGAAAAAGTGACTTACCAAGTGGGCAGAACCGGAGCAGTTACACCTGTTGCAAACTTGAAACCTGTTTTACTTGCGGGCACAACTGTAAAACGAGCTACTTTGCACAATGCAAATGAAATGGAGCGATTGGATTTGCATGTCCACGATACTGTTTTTGTAGAAAAAGGTGGAGAAATTATCCCAAAAATTATAAAGGTAAACTTAGATAAACGAGTACCCAACTCGCCCAAAATAAATTACTTACACAACTGCCCCGAGTGCGGAACAGAACTTGTTCGAAAAGAAGGTGAAGCAGTTCATTATTGCCCTAATGATGAAGGCTGTCCGCCACAAATTGTAGGCAAAATTCAGCATTTTATTTCTCGCAAAGCGATGAATATTGATGGTTTGGGCGATGAAACGATTGAAACGTTTTACAAAAATGGCTTGGTATTGCACATTAGTGATTTATACTCTTTGTATCAAAAATCTGATGAGTTAAAAACGTTAGATCGATTTGGAGAACGGTCAATCGAAAATATGCTCGTTGGAATCGAAAAATCTAAAGAAATGCCATTCGAAAAGGTCCTTTTTGGCTTAGGCATTAGATATGTTGGCGAAACTGTTGCCAAGAAATTAGCGGCCGGTGTTAAAAATATTGAGCGTTTGGCCGTAGCTACTATCGAAGATTTAATTGCCATTGACGAAATTGGGCAAAGAATAGCGGAAAGCATTATTGAGTATTTTGGAAATAATGAGCATTTAAAGCAGTTAGAATTATTAAAATTAGCAGGATTAGCGTTCGAAATTGAAGAAAAGGCAATTGAGTTGGCAAGTGATAAACTTATTGGAAAAACATTCGTAATTTCGGGCGTTTTTGAGACTTTTAGTCGTGAGCAATTAAAAGATTTAATTGAAGCCAATGGAGGCAAAATATTAAGCAGTATTTCGAGTAAGCTAAATTACTTGGTTGCCGGTGATAATATGGGGCCATCAAAATTAGAGAAAGCAACAAAATTAAACATCGAAATGATTAGCGATGCTGAGCTTTTGAAGATGCTAGAATAAAAAATTGTTTAACCAAAAATAAAAAAGACTAAGTTCTATAATAAAAAAGAAAACCCTTGGTGCCTTCGTGGCTTCATGGTAAAAAACAACAATAAATATAATGAACAAATTTCAGGGAACTGGTGTAGCGCTAATTACACCTTTTAACACAGATGGATCAGTTGATTATACAGGTTTAAAAAACTTGATTAATCATTTGATAGATGGAGGTATAGATTACCTTGTCTCTTTAGGTACAACCGGCGAAACAGCCACAATGACTAAAGACGAGAAAAAACAGGTGTGGGCCTATACTGCTGAAATTAATAATAAACGGTTACCATTAGTAGCCGGTATTGGTGGCAACAATACTTTGGCAGTAGCTGAGGATATTAAAACTTTTGACACAGATGGATACAGTGCAATTTTATCTGTAAGTCCGTATTACAATAAGCCTACGCAAGAAGGCATTTACCAGCATTACAAATACTTAGCTGAAGTTTCTCCGCTAGATTTATTTTTATATAACGTGCCGGGGCGAACTGCCAGTAATATTTCTCCAGAAACAACATGCAGATTGGCCAATGATTTTAAAAACATCATCGGTATTAAAGATGCTTGTGGAAACTTCGATCAGTTTAATCAAATTTTACGCGATAAGCCTGAGGAGTTTTTATTAATTTCTGGCGATGATCCTGTTACGTTACCTATGATGGCAATGGGCGCTGCTGGTATCATTTCTGTAATCGGGAATGCGCTACCAAAACAATTATCTGATATGGTAAAGTTATGTGCCGATGGAGATTTTAAAGCGGCGGCGAAAATACATTTAAGTTTAATTGAATTTACACGTTTAGCTTTTGCAGAAGGTAATCCAGCTGGGGTTAAAGCAGCAGTAAAACACATAGGCATTTGTGGCGATTCGGTTAGATTGCCTCTTATTAAAGCCTCATCAAACTTAGAAACTGCAATTATTAAGGAATTGGAAATTTTGGGTTAGTTTAACTGTTGTAAATGGATTAAGTTTTTAAAAAGTTGACTCATTTACAACAGCTCTATTTTTTGGCATAACTTGTATTTTCATTAAAATTGACATAAATTACTTTATGCCTGTTAACGAAAAATATATTCAAGATTTTGCTGAGAATGAGTTTATGCATATTATTTGCAAATCAGTTACCGGTAGCCTACTTTTCCAAAACGATCATAACAAGTCATATTTCCTTAAAAAATATGCTCAATATAGTTTTGGCTACATGGATACATACTGCTATATATTGATCCAAAACCATGTTCACCTTTTAGTAAAATGTGTAAGCGAGCATTCTCTTACGCTCAACCTAAAATCAATCGGCACAGATCACCTGAAAACACACCAAAAAAAATATCTTGATAAAGAAATATCTTTTAGCGAGGCTTTGGAATTTCAAATGAAGGATTTCTTTATATCCTATGCTATGGCTTTTAATAAAGAGACTAGCCGATCCGGTTCGTTGTTTATTAATCCATTTAGAAGAATTAGAATACAAAACGATTTACACTTACAACAAACGATAATTTATATCCATGCAAATGCCATAAAACATGGATTATGCAAAAACATAGAAGATGTTGAGTGGTCGTCTTATAAACCACTATTATCTATTAAGAAAACTAAGCTGAAGAGAGAAGAGTTGATGGAATATTTCGGAGGCAGAGATAACTTTATAGCCATGCACAAAACGCAAATTGATTATTTCTATTTAAACTCTTTTGAGATTGATTAGCGTAATGGCATTTCATAACTTTTACATGCTTTTTTTTTACGAAAGTATTAAAGCTTTGGAAAGTGATTCTTAAAGAAGTCAAGTTTTAAAAACTTGACTTCTTTCTAAAAAACCTGACAACAACATTCAAGAAGCTCAACAATTTGTTTAGCGCACAATTTAGCGCGTAGCCTAAAATCATGCGTAACAAAGTTTCTTAGCTCTCTACTTTTAAAGAAGTCAAGTTTTTAAAACTTGACTTCTTTCTAAAAAACCTGATAACAACATTCAAGAAGCTAAACAATTTGTTTAGCCTACAATTTAGCGCATCACCTAAAATCATGCGTAACAAAGTTTCTTAGCTCTCTACTTTTAAAGAAGTCAAGTTTTTAAAACTTGACTTCTTTCTAAAAAACCTGATAACAACATTCAAGAAGCTAAACAATTTGTTTAGCCCACAATTTAGCGCATCACCTAAAATCATGCGTAACAAAGTTTCTTAGCTCTCTCCTTTTAAAGAAGTCAAGTTTTTAAAACTTGACTTCTTTTGAAAAAAACCTGACAACAACATTCAAGAAGCTCAACAATTTGTTTAGCGCACAATTTAGCGCGTAGCCTAAACTCAAACATAGCAGAGTTCTTTAGCTCTTCGCTATTAAAGAAGTCAAGTTTTTAAAACTTGACTTCTTTCTAAAAAACCTGACAACAACATTCAAGAAGCTAAACAATTTGCTTAGCCCACAATTTGGCGCGTATCCTAAACTCAAACATCGCAGAGTTTTTTAGCTCTTCGCTATTAAAGAAGTCAAGTTTTTAAAACTTGACTTCTTTTGGAAAAAACCTGACAACAACATTCAAGAAGCTAAACAATTTGCTTAGCCCACAATGTGGCGCGTAGCCTAAACTCAAACATAGCAGAGTTTTTTAGCTCTTCGCTATTAAAGAAGTCAAGTTTTTAAAACTTAACTTCTTTCTAAAAAACCTGATAACAACATTCAAGAAGCTAAATAATTTGTTTAGCCCACAATTTAGCGCGTAGCCTAAAATCATGCGTAACAAAGTTTCTTAGCTCTCTACTTTTAAAGAAGTCAAGTTTTTAAAACTTGACTTCTTTCTAAAAAACCTGATAACAACATTCAAGAAGCTAAACAATTTGTTTAGCCCACAATTTAAGACCGTTGCAAGGCAGATTTCTTCAAAATGTGTATAAATAATTTTATAATTATTTGATTACTAGCTGGTTAATGATTATTTTAGTGTTATGAAATTGATAAAAACACCATCATTTGCTGACGAT
>NZ_SJCY01000029.1 GCF_004354365.1 Pedobacter changchengzhani | reverse complement strand
GGGTACAAGATATAAAAGTTCTTTGAAATGGTAACAAAACTTTGTTAGAGATGATAGGCTTTAACCGACTTTAGAAACGAGCCAATATTAGATAATTGGAGGTCTCACAGAAAAAGGAAGTCAAAGAATTGGACTATCAGATAGGACTTTCAGGAGTTGTGTCTAAACCGCCCTGAGGTGCTGATTTTAAGAGGATCGGTATTGAGCGTCAAGGTCAAAGCAAGTTCATCATCATTTGTAGGATGAGTGATTGTATGGTGTGATGGTAGAAGTTGAACGCAAGTAAACCCTTATTGAGGTGTCGAAAATAACCTTTACTGTGTCAAAATCAATGGGGTCAGCGACCCAGCGAGACAGAGTGTAGCGGAAAACCTGATTACCGGCTACACGGCACACGGCATAAAGAGGGCAAGAGCTACCATTAGGCGCTAACAAGGAACAGGAGAACCAAAATCAGGATGTAAAGCGAGAACGCCGAAAATCCCAGAGCGGAAAAGGCAAAGAGTAGCAAAGCCTGATTTTGGGACAGATGAAGTCGTAGTAGCGAACATACCCAAGAGAGTCACGATGAAAATCGGGACAAGCGAAGGACTTCACATAATTAGTTGATTTATTGTATAACACCTTAAAGAAATTTAAGTATGATTTTTAATGAACAGCAGAGGTCGCAACCGATAAGTAGGTTGCAGGTAAATGAAGCTTTTAAACGCGTAAGAGCCAACAAAGGAGCCATGGGGATAGATGGGTTAACTGTGGAGGAAGTAGCGAAAAACCCACGCAAATATCTGTACCCATTGTGGAACAGAATGGCAAGTGGAAGCTACCAGGCCAAAGCGGTTAGGCAAGTCCTAATTCCCAAAGGGGATGGAAAAATGCGTCCATTGGGTATTCCTACCATAGTAGATAGGGTTGCCCAACAGGTAATTGCTACCGAACTGGAGCAGGTTGTAGAACAGCATTTTAGTGCAGATAGTTATGGTTACCGACCAAACAGATCCGCACATGATGCTTTAGAACAATGCCGTATCAATTGTATGAAATACAGTTGGGCAATCGATCTAGACATCAGAGGCTTTTTCGACAACATCGACCATGAACTATTGCTCAAAGCAGTAAGTCATTATACGCAGGAGAAACATATTCTACTGTATGTAAACCGATGGTTGAATGCACCAGTGCAGTTGGCAGACGGAACAATCAAACACCCAGAGGGTAAAGGCACACCACAGGGCGGAGTAATCAGTCCTGTATTAGCCAATATTTTTATGGACATTGTGTTTGATAAATGGATAGCCAAAGAAAGTTCTGATACACCATTTGAAAGGTATGCCGATGATATTGTAATTCATTGCAAGAACATCAGGGAAGCGTTGCGATTTTTAGAAAAGATAAAACAACGATTGAGAGACTGTAAATTGGAATTAAACCAAGAGAAGTCGAAAATCGTTTATTGTCGCAATAATCAAAAACGTCAACCCCCCTTCAAAGTAAGGTATCAAAAGTTCGACTTTTTGGGCTACACCTTTAAGCCAAGAATTATCAAAGAGCGAGGGAAAATCAGATTAGGTTTTTCACCCGCCATGAGCCAAAAGAGTAGGAGTAGGATAGCCAAAGAACTCAATAAGATGAATTTTCATCGTTGGGTTCAATTCCCGTTAAATAAAATTGCGGAACTGTTGAAGCTCAAAATCCGAGGTTGGATAAATTACTATGGCAAATTCCGAATGAGCGAAATGCGCAAACTTTTTCGAGTTCTGCATACACGCTTAACCAAATGGATACGCAACAAATACCATCGATTTAGGAAGAAACCTTGGTATGTAGGTTATAAATACCTACAAAAATTATCAAAAGACTATCCAAATCTCTTCGAACATTGGCATTACGAAGGCTTCAGACCTTAAAAGACTTGAATTATGAAGAGCCGTATGATGCGAGAGTATCACGTACGGTTCTGTGAGAGGTTTAGGGGTGAAATTCCCCTTTACCTACTCGATTTT
>NZ_SJCY01000028.1 GCF_004354365.1 Pedobacter changchengzhani | reverse complement strand
TGGCATTACGAAGGCTTCAGACCTTAAAAGACTTGAATTATGAAGAGCCGTATGATGCGAGAGTATCACGTACGGTTCTGTGAGAGGTTTAGGGGTGAAATTCCCCTTTACCTACTCGATTTTCTTTTTTTAAAGCTTTATTGAAAGTTCTAATTGTCCACCAAAACCAAGTTTGACGATTTTTTGAAGTGTAGAGATACGAGCCTCTTTTATGTCATTCTCAATTTTAGAAATATAAGATTTGGTCGTTCCAACTTTTTCTGCAAGTTGTTCTTGTGTCATTCCCATTTCAATTCTTGTGTCATGAATTAAAACGCCGATTTTAAAGTTTTCATATCCAGCCTCAAGTTCATCACGTTTGGTCGTTCCACGTTTACCATAATTTTTTTCTTTAAACTCTTCAAGAGTTATCAAGTCATTATTTTCTGTTTTCATATTCAGCTTTTATTCTAAGTGCCTGTTCGATTTCTTTCTTTGGTGTTTTCTGAGTTTTCTTTTGAAAGCCATTAGCGAGAACAACTAATTGTCCTTTGTCGAAAAAACAAAAAATGCGAAAAATATCATTTCCTGTTTGAACCCTGATTTCATAAAGTCCGTTAGTGTTTTCTAAATGCTTTAAATATGTTTCAGGAACTCTTTGTAAATCTTCGACCAAATCAAAAGTCCAAACAATCTTGGCTTTTACCTTCTTTGACTGTTTGTCGAAAAAGTCTTGAAAGTAATTCTTGAAAAAGATGATTTTTCTATGCTTTTGATTTTGTCCCACGAAGTAAAGATAAATAAAGTTTACCTAAAGTGAAACATTTGATTTTTATTCTTTTGCGATTTGTCAGGTTAAAATGCCTTATAACGTTTTGAAAATTTATGCAGAAATGGCAGGGATGAGGTTGCACAGCACACCGAAGTCCTACGATTACAAAAGCTCAACGATGTAGATCCAGCAGGCGTAGACTGAAGGGTATTTGCCTTACCGAGGGAGGTCTTTACAACTACGAGCTGGTTATGTAAAGAAGTCAGCAGAGGTCATATTACTTGGAGCAACGAGGTATCAGCAAACGATACATGGTCTCACAAACAAGGAAGGACCGAACGTAAACTGGTTCTTAATTTACAACGGAATGGCGCAGGCCATAGCCCTGTAAAAGCGGAACAGGAAGAACAAAATGTAAAACAAAAGCTTGAAAGAATTGATTGAACAGGTATTACGTCCCCAAAACCTCCAAAAGGCACTACAACAAGTAATCGCCAACAAAGGGAGTGCAGGTATCGATTGCTTAAAAACCACCGAACTAAAAGCCTATGTACACAACCATAAGCAAGCACTACTGGCAACGGTAAAGGGAAATAACTATCTGCCACAATCAATTTTAGGTGTAGAAATACCCAAAGGCGGAGGGAAACTTCGCTTACTGGGCATCCCTACGGTTGTAGACCGATTTCTGCAACAAGCCGTATTGCAAGTTCTGACGCCAAAATTCGAATATGATTTCCATGAAAACAGCTATGGTTTTCGACCCTACAAGAACGCTAGAACAGCGGTAGGGGAAGCACTGAGCAATATTCATGAGGGTTATAGCCACATCGTGGCCATCGACCTTGAAACATTTTTCGATGAGGTAGACCATTGCCTCCTGCTAAACCTGATTTACCAAAAGGTTAAATGTCCCGTTACCCTACGGTTAATCCGTAAATCGTTGCGTGCGCCGATACAGGTCAAAGGTAGATTAGTAAAACGAAGAAAAGGAGTACCGCAGGGCAGTCCTTTAAGCCCCTTACTTTCCAATATCCTGCTCAACGAGCTGGATAAAGAACTGGAAAGCAGAAAGCTAAAATTTGTACGCTATGCCGATGATTTCAGTATCTATTGCAGGCTTCCCTCTGATGCGAAACTGATAAGCAAAGCAATCACCAAGTACTTGGTAAGACGCCTAAAGCTGAAAGTAAACGTAGCGAAGAGCGGAATAGTAAAACCCGTAAATTTTACCATACTGGGTTTTACGTTTGCACCCACGTACCAAAAAGGGGTAAAGGGAGCGTATCAGCTCACGGTAGGA
>NZ_SJCY01000027.1 GCF_004354365.1 Pedobacter changchengzhani | reverse complement strand
CTGTGGAGAATAACGGAGTCGAACCGTTGACCTCCTGCGTGCAAGGCAGGCGCTCTAGCCAGCTGAGCTAATCCCCCGTAAGATTTTGGCTGAAAGCTATGTGTTAAAAGTTTAAAGCTTCTGGCTTTCCACTCATCACTCATATCTCAAAACCCGTACCTCAATAGTAGTCCCGTCCAGATTTGAACTGGAGACCCCTACATTATCAGTGTAGTGCTCTAACCAGGCTGAGCTACGGGACTAGGTTGATCTTAGATTGATGGTTTCAGAGTTACAATTTCTTTTCTTTGCAGATTCAGTCGTAATTCGTCGATCTCAAACCGTAATTCAATTTCAATCCCACCGCTCAGAGACTTTTTAGGCCACTGATGTGGTCAATCTCTTGGGTGTTTCTTTTGTTTCTTGTTATTAGAAATATCTTATAGCGCATCGGGCAGCCAGTGCTGCTCCAGAAAGGAGGTATTCCAGCCGCACCTTCCGGTACGGCTACCTTGTTACGACTTAGCCCCAGTTATCGGTTTTACCCTAGGACGCTCCTTGCGGTTACATACTTTAGGTACCCCCAACTTCCATGGCTTGACGGGCGGTGTGTACAAGGCCCGGGAACGTATTCACCGCGTCATTGCTGATACGCGATTACTAGCGAATCCAACTTCATGGGGTCGAGTTGCAGACCCCAATCCGAACTGTGAACGGCTTTGTGAGATTCGCACCATATTGCTATGTAGCTGCCCTCTGTACCGTCCATTGTAGCACGTGTGTAGCCCCGGACGTAAGGGCCATGATGACTTGACGTCGTCCCCTCCTTCCTCTCTGTTTGCACAGGCAGTCTGTTTAGAGTCCCCACCATTACGTGCTGGCAACTAAACATAGGGGTTGCGCTCGTTGCGGGACTTAACCCAACACCTCACGGCACGAGCTGACGACAGCCATGCAGCACCTAGTTTCGTGTCCTTGCGGACGAACCTATCTCTAAGTTCTTCACTAACTTTCAAGCCCGGGTAAGGTTCCTCGCGTATCATCGAATTAAACCACATGCTCCTCCGCTTGTGCGGGCCCCCGTCAATTCCTTTGAGTTTCAATCTTGCGACCGTACTCCCCAGGTGGAACACTTAACGCTTTCGCTTAGCCGCTGACTGTGTACCGCCAACAGCGAGTGTTCATCGTTTAGGGCGTGGACTACCAGGGTATCTAATCCTGTTTGATCCCCACGCTTTCGTGCCTCAGCGTCAATAGAACCATAGTAAGCTGCCTTCGCAATCGGTGTTCTGAGACATATCTATGCATTTCACCGCTACTTGTCTCATTCCGCCTACCTCTAGTTCATTCAAGCCGGTCAGTATCAAAGGCACTGCGATAGTTGAGCTACCGTCTTTCACCTCTGACTTAACAGGCCGCCTACGCACCCTTTAAACCCAATAAATCCGGATAACGCTTGGATCCTCCGTATTACCGCGGCTGCTGGCACGGAGTTAGCCGATCCTTATTCTTCCGGTACGTTCAGCTCATTACACGTAATGAGGTTTATTCCCGGATAAAAGCAGTTTACAACCCATAGGGCAGTCTTCCTGCACGCGGCATGGCTGGTTCAGGGTTGCCCCCATTGACCAATATTCCTTACTGCTGCCTCCCGTAGGAGTCTGGTCCGTGTCTCAGTACCAGTGTGGGGGGTCATCCTCTCAGATCCCCTAGTCATCGTCGCCTTGGTGGGCCGTTACCCCGCCAACTAGCTAATGACACGCATGCCCATCTCAATCCTATAAATATTTGATCATTGTACAATGCCGTACTGTGATTTTATGCGGTGTTAATCCGAATTTCTTCGGGCTATCCCCCAGATTGAGGTAGGTTGCATACGCGTTACGCACCCGTGCGCCGGTCTCAAAGGAGCAAGCCCCTTCTACCCCTCGACTTGCATGTATTAGGCCTGCCGCTAGCGTTCATCCTGAGCCAGGATCAAACTCTCCATTGTAAAATGTGTTGTAAGATGCTGACCAGTTTTAACTAACGTTAAAATTAGTCTTCTTTTTTTTGTATTGTCTGTCAGTCACTGACTTTAAAATTCAGCTGGTCACTCTGTACTTGAATGCGTACTTCGTTATACCCGCTGCGCTACTTGACATCTCTTTTAAGAACTTGGCGACCTGGTGAGCCTCACGGCCGGTCTATATATATCTTCGGGTTCCAGTCTGGTAAAGTCTTGTTCGTCTCTACTTTGTTTCTTCCCGTTTCAATCTTGTTTTGTTCGCTCCGGTGACATCCGCCACACCAGCGTTTTTGTTTTTGTTTCCCA